>JAFLCN010000003.1 GCA_017303555.1 Planctomycetota bacterium | reverse complement strand
TCACGCAGCTTGTTCACGATCTGCTCCGCCGAATGTCTCGTCCGCTTCATCTTCAAGAGTCTCCTCGACCCCGTCAGGGTCGTGCAAGACTCTCATAGGCATGGATCAGGATTTGGGGAGCAGGTCACCCCTTGGGGGAGTTGTCGAAGCGTTCAACGGAGGCCTCGAGTCCGAAGGCGACGTCGAGCGAAGCCTTGGAGACATCGATGCCGACGACGGAGGAGGAATCGATCATGCCGAAGCCCTTTCTTGCGATGGGGGCACGCGGGAACGCGGAGGCCCAGGCGACTGTTCGGGCAAACACGAAAAACGCCGGCCGGGATCGAGCTCTCACGCGGTCATGAAGACCAGAACGCGGATGGATCACACGGCCGGCCGCAGACCGCCCCCTCGACCCACGACGGGCGATGGGTCGAGGGGGCGGTCTGCTTGATGAGGAACATACAAGAACGCGGAGTGCGCGGAGTTTGCGGAGTTGCGCGGAGAAGGAAAGAGAAAGAGAAAGCGAGAGAGAATGCTTTTTCATACGCTCGGAACGTCCGCGCCTTTCCATGCGTGCCTGCGGACTTGTCGCTGTACCTGACGGGTGACCGAGCGCCGACCCCATTCTTCCCCTCCGCGCGACTCCGCAACCTCTGCGTGCTCCGCGTTCTCTCCCGGTTTTCTGAGTGTTGAAATACTGTCCGCAAGTGCGGTACGCTGTGCTCATGCTCCACCTCATCCTGCTTGCCGCGCTTTCGATGCAACCCGCAAACCCGCTCTCGAACAGCGCCCCGGGCGCACAAGACCCAATGCCCCAGGTCAACTTCGCCGCCGTTCCCGCTCCGCGCAAGGACCAGCCGTGGATCGACCGCAACGCGAAGCTCAACGCCCGCGCGAAGCAGGGCGCCGAGAAGGGCGACATCGACATCGTCTTCATGGGCGATTCGATCACGCAGGGCTGGGAAGGCGCCGGCAAGCCCGTCTGGGAGAAGCACTTCGCCAAGCGCAACGCCGCCAACTTCGGCATCAGTGGCGATCGCACCCAGCACGTTCTCTATCGCGCCTCGATGGGAAATCTTGATGGCCTTGATACGCCCGACGCGGGCAACGCGCCCCGGCTCGCCATACTCATGATCGGCACCAACAACACCGGCGGAGTCCGCGGTCCCGCGGCGGATCAATCCAACAGCGCCGCGCAGATCAACGAAGGCGTCCGCGCCTGTGTCAACGCCATCCACGACAAGATCCCCGGCGCGCACATCCTCGTGCTCGGCATCTTCCCGCGTTCGGAAAAGCCGGATGCCAAACGCCAGACCCTGATCGAGACCAACGAACTGCTGAAGACAATCGGCGAGGGCGGCGATGGCGAACGCGCCATGTCGCGCGTTCACTTCCTTGATATCTCCGACAAGTTCCTCGAGAAGGACGGCACGATCTCGAAGGAAGTCATGCCCGACTTCCTGCACTTGTCAGAGAAGGGGTATCAGATCTGGGCCGAGGCGATTCTGCCGCAGGTGGACAAGTACGCGCCGGCGCGCTGAGACAGACTCGCCGACAACGATGATCGGTGCAACCCGATTTTTCTAGATGCACACAAGGTTGTTGTACGCGAAAGCGAAATCGACAAAGTCGGCGTCATCGACAAACCCATCTCCGTTCATGTCGCCCGGGCAGCCTTCGGGCATTGCGGGATCGGCGCAGTCGAGGATGTTGTACGAATTCACGAAGATAACGAAGTCGGCGTCATCGACGAATCCGTCGTTGTTGAAATCGCCCGGGCAGGGATCGGGCGGCTGCGTGCCGGGGCCCCAGTCTTTGCCCGAAGCGCCGATCACGGTGCTGCCGGCGGTCACAGGGGTGGAGCCTGCGAAGACGCCCAGGATGCCGCCCCAGGTGATGACGGCATTTTCGACAAGCGCGGTTGAGTTGCCCTGGACGCCGCTCTGCGATCGCATCCCTGCACGGGCCCATCCGTAGACGCCAACTGTAAACGGCGTGCCGAACGTGAACGGGACACCAAAGGTGGCGGTCCCGTTGACGGGCAGGGTCTCGAGGCCGTTGGCGGTGAAGGTCGAGATCGCCCAGTTGCCGTACTGGCGATCGGTGCTGAGCAGCGTGGAATTGCCGGGATCGAAGAAGGAACTTGCGAGGATCGTCGAGTTATTTTTGTACGGCGCGATGCGGATGGATGCGCTGCCCGCAAAGCCGGTCGCCTTGAGGAAGCCCGAGACATCCACGGTGAACTGGAGTGTGCCGGCTTGCCCGTTGTGCGACGGGTGCGTGATCGTGAACGTTTCTTTCCAGCCTCCATTGGCCAGGCCGAACGGTCCCTGCGCTGAATTGGGAGCGTTGTTGGAAGCATCAAGCAGGGCGTAGCCCATGCCGACGGTGCCGCTGGAGCTGCTGTTCGAGTTTGCTCCGGAACTCGCGGCGTTCCGCGCAACAACGCCCAGCCCCGCGAACGAGCCTTCTTCAAAGTCCGAACCCGCGTTCAACGTAAAGGGCGCGAGATCATCGCCGGGCCAGCCGATGGACCCCTGCGCCGTGAGCGTCGAGCCCGCCTGCACGAAACCGCCGGGCGAGACGAGGGTCAATTGCGAGATGCCCGCAGACGCGCCGGCAGCGAGTACCAGCACGCCGCCGATGGCGCACAGCCCTTGCTGCATGATCGAGAGCTCCTTCATGAACGACTCCTTTGCTTAGTCCGCGGCACAGATCAATTCGTTGTACGCGACGATCCAGATCGTGAAGTCCGCATCGTCCACCACGCCATCGTGGTTCAGGTCGGACGGGCAATTCTGCGGCATGGCAGGATCGGCGCAGTCGAGCAGGTTGTACGCGAAAATGAACTTGGTGAAGTCGCGGTCATCGACGATGCAGTCGCCGTTCAGATCCGCGGCACAGGTCAGGCGCAGCGAGACCTTGTTGAGCTCGTAATCAAGCCGCCAGACCCGCCCGGCGGGCGGTTCGGGCGAGTCGATGGTGATCGCGAAGAACTCGCCGGTGATGACCGTGCCGGAGATGATCGGGATCGAGATGCAGGGGTCGGACGGGTCCCAGCCGGTGATGGCGAGATCGAGGCTGCCCCCGATCGCGACGGCGCTGTTCGAAGCAATCGCGTCGAACTGGCCCGGATCGCCACCGGCGATATCGATGTCAATTCGGGACTCGGGGGCAAGCGTGAGAGGACCACGCGGCTCGAATCGCCCGATCGCACCCTCGGTCAGGCCGGGGCTGAGCAGGGCCTTGGACACATACGTGCCGTACAAACGGCCGGTCCCGCGCAGGGTCTGCCCCTCGCCGATTGTCAGCACCGAGCCATCACCGGTGACTTCGAGGTACGCGGTATTGAGGTTCGCGTTGGCGTTGAGGGTGATGGAGCCCTGGCCGCCGAGTGACTGGACGCCCGGGAAGACGAGCGCGGTGAAGTTGCCACCGACGCCGTCGTTGACGGTCACGGTGCCGTTGTTCAGGAAATCCGTGAGCACGAGGCGTCCGTTGTTGTCGATCTGAAGATGTCCCTTGTTTTCAACGGAGGCCGCGCTGCTTTCGCCGCTGAGAACACGGACGGGACCGCCCGTGCTCTCGAACGCGCCGCCGGTGACCGAACCGGATTCGAGCGCGACGGCTCCGACGCCCCCGATGAGCGAGCCGGAGGAGGATTGGGTGAGTGCGCCCCGGATTCGGACAATCTCGCCGGCGACGTTGCTGCCCTTGATTTTGCCGTGGTTGCCGAGCTTTCCGTACAAACGGCCGTTTCCGGTGATGGTGTGGAACTGGCCGTTGGTTAGACCGTTCGCGAGGCCGTCGATGTAGGCGGTGTCGGGGTTGGTGTTTGCGCGAAGAGTGAGTGTGCCGGTGCCGTTGATGAACGCGGCGGCATCGGCGGTGAGGGAAGTGAAGCTGACACCGACGCCGTCGTTGATCTGGATCGAGGCGTTGTTGGTGATTCCGTTCGCGAGCACCCCGACCCGGGTGTTGTTGGCGAGGTGGAAGAGGCCGGTGTTGCTGACCCCATCGACGGCGGCGTTGCCGGTGGAGCGCACGACGCCGGAACCAACGGAGTTGAGGATTCCGCCGCGGATGATCGCGCCGTTGCCCAGGCCAGCGATTCCCTGGTTTCCCTCGATGATGCCGCCGGCGGTCTGGGTGACTTCGCTGCGGATCTCGAGCACTTTGGCGGCGACATCCGCGCGAATCACGCCGTCGTTGAGCATGGGGGAGTAGATGCGCCCCGTGCCGCGGATCGTGTGCGGGGTGGTGTTCCAGAGCTTCGCGTCGGCGGAGACGGACTCGATGTAGGCGGTATCGAGATTGGCGCCGGCGTTGAGGACGATCGAGCCGGAGCCGAAGACCGAGGAGAACTCATCGACCTTGATGCGTGTGAAGTTCACGCCGGCGGTGGTGTTGACGGTGAGCGTGTCCCAGTTCCAGATGCCGGGGCTCTTGAAATGCAGGATCGTGTTGTTGTCGAGCGTGAGTTTGCCCTGGTTGTGGACTCCGGAGACGGTAGCCTCGCCCGTGACCCGGACGCGTCCGATACCCACCGTGGCAAGAGAACCGCCCGAGACGAACGCACTGTTGCCGAGCGCGGCGTCGGCGTTGTCGCCGATGATCGAACCGGCGCCGGACTGCGTGATCGTACTGCGGACTTCGAGGGCGCGAGCGGGGACGGTCGCGCGGATGGTGCCCTGGTTGACCATTGGAGAGTAGATTCGGCCGGAACCTGTGATCTGGTGGCTGGGGCCCTGCGTGAGGACGGCGGAAGCATCGGTGCTCTCGAAGTATGCGGTGTCGAGATTGTCGATCGAGCGGAGATTGACCGAGCCGACGCCGGAGAGTGTGCAGGGCGCTTCGATGCGGATGCGGGTGAAGTTGGCGCCCGCGGCGTTGTTGACGTGGAGCACAGCGTTGTTGGCAAAGCCGCCGGCCAGGATCCGCAGCGCGGAGTTGTTGAGGACGGTCCCGGTGAGATTCGAGGTGACGGCGCTGATGGACGGAGAGGAGTTGACCGACCACGAACCGCCGTTCAAGCCGTTGATCGAACCGCCGACAATCTCGGCGCCGTTGCCGAGGCTGATGATGCCCGAATCGGCGCGGAGTACACCCGACGCGGTCTGCGTCAATTGTCCATTGATCTCGAGCGTGGCGCCGGAGACATCGGCAACGATGGCGCTGGCGTTCTCGACCCTGGCGGTGATGCGGCCGGTGCCGACGATCCTGTGGGGCGATTGCTGCTGCACGACGCCGAGACCGGTGGTTTCGATGTACGCGGTGGAGAGGTTGTTGGAGGCGTTGAGGCGGACCACGCCCGAACCCGAGAGCGGTGCGGGCACACCGAACCGGAGCAGGGTGAAGTTGAAGCCGGCCGTCGCGTTGACGCGGACCACGCCGTCGTTCACGAGCCCCGAAGCGGCGCCGATACTCAGCGACGAGCTGTTCGCGATATCAAGGGTCGCGCCGGTGCTGAGCAACTGGACCGAATCGGGCGAAGGGCTTCCGGTCACCGTGATCGTGAACGTGCCGCCGAGGTTGATGAGCGCGCTCTCGCCGGCTCCGTCGGGGATGTTGGCGGGCGACCAGTTTGTCGCGAGATT
This sequence comes from Planctomycetota bacterium, assembly GCA_017303555.1. Classification (GTDB taxonomy): domain Bacteria; phylum Planctomycetota; class Phycisphaerae; order Phycisphaerales; family UBA1924; genus JAFEBO01. The sequence continues at coordinate 266,358 of JAFLCN010000003.1, read as the reverse complement.
CCAGCTCCCGGTGCCGCCGCCGTTGTTCCAGGTGGAGACCTGAGCGTGCGACCTTGACGCGGCCAGCCCGGCCGAAGCAACCAACGCTGCCGCGAGCCCGACCGTGCCGCCGTTCCGACGGAGGACCTTCCAACGCATACATCCACTCCCTTTTTCCGCGAAGTCTGAAAACAGAGGAATCCGCACCCTCCGGGGTGTTCAACCTAACCGGCGGCGGCACCCAGATCAAGGGTTTTCTTTGTCGGTTGTTCGGGTTCGGAGAGGGATTGCAAGAGAAAAGCCGAGCGGCCGGAAGCCGTTCGGCGGTTTGCACGAGGCCACCGGCTCGAACACCCGGATCAGCGGGCGGGCGGCTGATCGCAGAAATACTGGCTGTACGCGGCGGCGAAGATCTCGAAATCGAGTTCATCGACGGAGTTGTCCGCGCGGAGATCGCACATGCAACCCTCGTCCATGTCGGGATGGTCGCACGAGTAGACGGTATAGGCATCGTTGAAGAGGACAAAGTCGTCGTCGTCGATCGTGCCGTCGCCGGTGAAATCGCCGACGCAGGCCGCCACCTTGATGGGCGCACTGGCGAGCGAGGGCGGGAGCTGGCTGCACTGGAGCGAAGCCGAAACGGTTGCGGTTCCGGCCGAGACGGCGTAGAAGGGCGCCGCGACGGGCGTGATCGATGCGTTGGGCGCAAGATCCGGGAGCGGGACGGTGAGGGTCTGGCTGCCGCCAAACGTGAGCTGCGACGAGAGCGTCCAGACGAGCTTGACGTTCGTGAGCGGGATGCCGGACGTGTTGGTGTACGCGGGGATTCCGTTGGAGACGCCGTAGACGTTGAGCGGTCCGGGCGGGTTGAGCGAGATGCTGAGGCCGGGCGACGAGACGCCGTAGCCGCCCCCGCCGCCGATGAACTCGACGATATTGATCGCGTCGCAGTTCACGGCGCCGAAGAAGCGGACGAACTCCTGCGTCGGTCCGAGGTTGATCGCGAGCTGGCTGGCGGGGATGGTGAGGGGAAGATCGATTGCCTGTCCGGGATCGAGCGTGATCTCGGGCCAGTCCGGATCGGCGAGGATGGTGTCGAGATCTCCGTTGTAGTAATGGAGCGCAGCGCCGAACGTGACGTAGAACGTGCGCGGCTCGCCCGGGCCGTTGGTGATCGTGACGGTGCCGTTCACATCCTGGCCCGCGTTGAACGCGTCGGGGGCGTTGAACTCGACGGTGAAGTACGGATTGGAAAGGCGTTCGGCCTCGCTTGGAGACGGGCTCGTAGACGGTCGCGGTCCGACGGGGCGGTAATCCGCGGCGATATCGACGCGGCCGGCGGCGCCCCGCTTCTTGGTCCAGATGAACTCGCCGTACTTGGCTTTCGCGTTGTCGTCGGTGATGGCGACGGCGTAGATGCCCGGATTGGCCTTGGTATCGCCGAAGATGCGCTTGTCGGCGCGGGCGCTCGACCACATGAACCCGGCGTCGTAATCGCTGGCGGGCGGCGCCGCGGCGGCGCGGATCAGCTCGCGGGAGGCGGGCCCGATGCGCGTGAGGCCGACGCCGGCGGTCTGGCTCGTGGCGTCGATGACCTGCCAGCCGTCGGCCGGCGCGCCCAGGTCCGGGCGCTGCATCCAGCACTCGGTCCAGACGTGGTAGTTCCATTCGTTGTCGGTTTCGAGCGCGCGGTTGCGGTTGTACTTCATCGTGAAGGCGTTGTAGGTGTAGTACTGATCGACGTGGCCATCGACGGGGTTGGTGTTGTCGATGGCGGTGCCGATCGAGCTGACCGGGCGCGCCGGGATTCCCGCCGTTCGCAGGAGCGAGGTCGAAATGCCGGAGAAGACCCAGCACTGGCCGTAGCGCACGGGCGCGTAGGGCGGGCCGGCGCTCATCCAGGCATCGAAGACCTGGCCGGAACTGGTCCAGTGGAAGGGTTCGTTGTGCGGGGCGAAGGGTTCCTGCCAGCGCCCGACGAGCACGCCCTGGTTCCAGTCGCGCCAGTTGCAGCCGCCGGCGATCTCGCGGGTGACATCGACCGGGCTGGTGCGATCGAGCAGCGGAGTCTCGTCGAGGAAGTACATGAGCGAGTCGAGTGTGACCTCGTCGAACTGGTTGTACTTCCACGCGAAATCCACCGGACCGGCGCCGAGGAGGACGAGGTTGCCGTCCTCGTTCTCGATGTACTCCTTACGGTCCTTGTCGTCGGCCATGTAGACGGTGTCGTTCGCTTTCCACGGGTTGAAGAGCAGGACGATGTCCTGCGGGAAGATTTTCTGAACGCTGACCCCGGGAATGCGTGCCGCGCCGGGGGCTGCCGCGGGCGCGACGCTGACGATCGCATCGATGCGGAACTCGTACCGGCCGATCTCGGCGTCTTTGGGGATCGAGATCTCGAGGAGGAATTCCTGCGTGTCGAAACCGACGAACCCCGGGCTCACCTTGAAGTACCACTCATCATCCGGAAACGGCGGCAGGCCGGGCCCGGGGAAGATGGCGATGCCGGTGTTGTCCCAGAGCCGCTTGGCGGAGGGAAAGATGCTCCAGTTCTGCTGGGGCTGATCCTTGTTGGTGGTGATGGTGAAGGCGTACTTCTGGGCCCGGCGCAGCACCAGGCGCGGATCGATCGGCGTCCAGAATTCGGTTGTGTGCGCGATCGCGGTGTTCGCGTCTTCGAGCAGGTCGATCTCGAGAACTTCGGGCGCTGCCAGCGCGGCGCACGTCCCGAAGCAGCAGGCGAACCCGGCCAACGCGTTGCGGAACCTCTTCATGTCGGGCCCCCTTTGCGCGATCGATCGCGGCAACGCAGCCTAGCAGCAACAGCCGGAACGGTGCAAGACCGAACCTGAAAGTTGAACACTGGCCTCAGTTGCCCGCGTGCGGACCCCCGATACCCCGCGGGCCGGCACGGCCGGTGCCGCTGCGCCGATCCGCCCGGTCGGCTTCCGGCAGGATCGTGGGCGGATTGTGCGAGGTGACGGCCGGCCTGCGCACGGGCTGAAGGCCGAAGGAAGCGAGCTGCTGAAGGGTTTTCATCGCGGACATGCAGACTCGCCGCGCGGCGGTGTGCCGGGCGATGGCGGCCGGATCGGCGGGTCTGCCCGCGTGCGCCGCCTCGTCGCGCACGAAGCCCTGCACGATCATGCGGGCGGCTTCGGCAACAAGCTCCATCTGATTCGAGGCGATGAGGCGGACGCGCCGCGCGAAGGATGCGGCCATGCTCTCCAGCAGCAAGGCGATCTCGGGGAGAGAGAGCCAGATGCACAACGCGGCGACGGAGGTCTGGTTCTCGCCCGCGACCGAGGCGACGGATCGCTCGGGGTCGCAAAGCGAAACGAGAATGGAGTCGATGTGCTCGGGCGCGGGTGAGAATGCGGTGATCATGGTGCGGGGCTCCGTGGTTTGGAGGAGCGGCACGCTCCTCTACCTGTGGGTCCGCGTGCGGTTCTGGCCGGGAAAACCCGCACCTGCGCCGGGGCAGATTCCGCGCCAATTCCTTGCGTTGAAAGGGAATACGAAATTTTCAAAATCCGGCATCGCGCGGTGTTTGTCGCGCACTTCTGGCTGGCAAAGTGCGCACGTACACCTTTGTCCGGCGCGAGGGCCGGAGCGGGGCGAACGCATCAGGGGCAGACGAGCGCGTTGTATGCGACGACAAAGATGATGAAGTCGGAGTCGTCCACAAAGCCGTCGTGATTGAAGTCCGACGGGCAGCCGGCGGGCATGGCCGGATCGGCGCAGTCGAGCAGGTTGTAGCCGGTGAGGAAGAGCACGAAATCGGAATCATCGACCTGGCCGTCGTTGTTGATGTCCCCGGGGCAAGACGCATCGGCGGCGGTGATAGGGAACATCGTTGCATTCTCTCCGGATCCGCCGGGTGATGAAACGAGCGGCGCGAGGACGATGGCGCCCTCGATCGAGCCGCCGGACGTGAAGATGCGGAGCCGATCGCTCAGGCTATCGACCGCGAGCGCCGCGTTGAGCGCGGGGCTGAAGCATCCGGCGATCTCGCTCGCGACGCCGAAGTAGCCGCTGTTCGCGTAGACATCGACCTCGAGCGTCGCGGGGTTCATCAGGAGCATGCGCGGGGCGGTGTTGTTCGAGTTGTCGTCGAGCTTGATGAAGAGGTGCCCGTTCGGTCCTTGCGTGATGCCAACGACCCTGGGGTTGCTGAGACTGGCGGTGACGAAGACGGTGTCGGCGGGCGGGCCGGCGACGCGCGAGCCGTCGGGGGTGAGCTTGATCCTGGTGATGAGCGCGGACAGACCCTGGCTGTCGCCCAGGAAGAGACTCTGTGTCGGGAGATCGAAATACATGCGCGACCAGGCGCGCGGGGGGACATAGATGTTCGAGCCGGAGGTGTTGAGGACGTCTCGCGTCACTCCGGCGGCATCGATGTATGAAAACTTGCCGGGGCGCTGGAAGTAGATGCGCCCGTCGCCAGCGGGCGCGAGGGCCGAGACATCGCGGTTTCCGGTGAAGGGCAGATCGGTCCACGAGCCGTCGGAATCGAGCAGCGAGATGCGCCAGCCGAAGGCATCGGGGCTGCGCCGGGCGGCAACGCGGTTTCGGTAGGCATCGAACGCGCCGTCGCCCGTGATGCCGGAATCTTGCGAGAGGATGGAGACGGCGAGGGGCGAGGCTTTGATGAGGAGTGCCGCGGGCGTGTTGCCCGGTGCGCCGGACGAGGCGGTCAGGAGAACCAGATCGCCGGAGGTGAAGCCGGCGCGGGCGAAGGGCGCAAGGAACACGGCGCCGAGCAGCGCAAGCGGGAACATCGGCGCGTGCAAACGGGTCGAACGCATCGGGAGATTCCGAGACAGGGGGTCAGGGGCAGAGCAGGGCGTTGTACGCGGGGACGAAGAGCTGGAAGTCGGCGTCGTCCACGAGGCCGTCGGAGTTGAGATCGCCCGTGCAGGTGCTCGGGAAATCGGGGCAGAGCAGTTCGTTGTAGGCGGGGACAAAGATCTGGAAATCGAGATCGTCCACGAGGCCATCAAAGTTGAAATCGGCGGGGCAGCACGACTGGATATCGAGGTAGGCCTGCTCGCTGAAGAGCGGGCCGCAGTCGCTGACCGCGATGCAGCTGTACCAGCCGGCCTGTTCCGGGGCGGGATGATCGAGAACGAGGGTTGCCGTGAGCGCGGAGGGATTGAGGCTGCCGTCGACGGGGTCGCTGTTGAAGAACCACTGGAACGAGAAGTCGCCCCCGGTGACGCCGAAGTGGAAGGACGCAGTGCCGGAGGGGCAGTTGCTCGTGGACTGGGGCTGCTGGGTGATCGCCGGTTCGGCGTTGACCCAGGAACCGAAGTAGGGCGAGGTGTCGCCGCCGCTGAAGGGGCCGTTGCCGATGCCCAGGAAGTAGCCTCCGAAGTGGGCGGCGTTTCCGGGTGCCGCGGCGAGCGCGTACACAGAACCACTCACACCGAAGTTCATGAAGCTCCAATCGGCGCCGCTCCAGCGGGCGAGGCCGACGGTGTAGAACCCGCCGGCGGATTGGAAATCGCCGCCGACCAGGAGTTCGCCGTTCTGGAGCAGAGCGAGTGCGCGGACGGTCGCGTTTGTGCCGGAGGTGAGCGTGTTCCAGGCGGAGCCATCCCAACGGGCGATGCGGTTCATCTCGGTTTCGCCGGTGCTGGTGAACGCGCCTCCGGCGATGATGTGCCCGTTTGGAAGAACAGCGAGGGCGAGGACCTCGTCGTTGAAGCCGTCGGCGAGGGGGAGCCATTCATCGCCATCCCAGAGCGCGATGTTGTTCGCGGGCGCGCCGTTGTCGGTGCTGAACGAGCCGCCGGCGATGATCTCGCCGGTGGGGAGCTGCGCGAGCGCGTAGACGGCGCCGCCGGGTCCGGAGCCGAGCGTGGACCAGCTCGATCCGTTCCAGCGCGAGACGTTGGATTCGAACTCGCCACCGGCGATGATGTCGCCGTTGGAAGCGCGGCAGAGCGCGTAGACGCCGCCGAAGAGGCCGTCGCCGAGCGGCGTGAAAACGTCGGAGGGGCTGCACCGTGCGATGTTGGAGACGGGGACGGAATCGGCCGTGTTGAAAGCGCCGGCGACGATGAAGCTGTTGTCGGGGAGCGCGAGGATGGCCTGTGCGGGGCCGTCGAGCCCCTCGCCGATCGGGACCCATTGGTCACTGGTGTGACGCGCGATGCGGGTGGCGATACCGATTCCGGCGACGGCGAAATGGCCGCCGGCGATGGTGTCGCCGTTCGGGAGGTGCGCGATCGAGAGAACGGGGCCGTTGAAGCCGGGCCAGTTGATCCAACCCTGACCTTTCCAGACCTGGACGCCCCGTCCGGGCAGGCCGTTGATGGCGGTCATGTCGCCGCAGGCGGCGAAACCGCCGTCGCCGAAACTCGAAATTGAACGCACGACGTTGTTCGCGCCGTTGCCGACGGGCTGCCACGAGGAAGAGGCGGCTACCCACCGGGCGATGTACGGGGTGATCTGCGGACCGGAGTTGGTGAAGTAGCCGCCGACGAGAAGGTCGCCGTTGGGCTGCGGATCGATGGTCTGTATGGCGGAGGGCGCATCGAGCCCGTAGCCGGACCATGTTCCGCCGGAGAATCGTGCGATGCCGTGGAAGGAGTTGCCGGCGATGGAAGAGAAGAGGCCTCCGGCGATGAACGCGTTGGCGGGGAGCGCGGTCAGTTCGGTGACGTAGTGGTCAGCGCCCGAGCCGAAGGCGGACCAGGAGCCGCCTCCGGCGGGCGACCAGCGCGCGATGTTGTTCGCGGGGACGCCGCCGGCGCTGGTGAAGAGGCCGCCGGCAATGACGTCGCCGTTGGTGAGCGTGGTGAGAGAGAAGACCTGGACAGAAGAGGGCGCGGAGACGCCGCCGTTCATGTTGGACCAGGCTGCGCCGTCCCAGCGGGCGATGTGTCCGGCCGGAGCGCCGTTGAGCGTGTAGAAGTTGCCGCCGGCGACGAGGCCGCCCCCTGCGAGGGGCGTGAGCGCGGTGACGAAGCCGTTGTTGAGGCCGTTGCCGAGAGGCTTCCAGGTGGAAGCCGCGGCATCCCAGCGCGCGACGTGGGAGGAATCGGGCCCATCGGTGATGGTGAGGCCACCGGCGGCGACGAGTTCGCCGGTTGAAAGAACGGCGAGAGCCTGGATGAGCGTGCTGAAGGGAGAACCGATGCCGTCGCCGAACTTTCCCCACTCGTCGGTCGCGGGGTCGTAGGTTGCGATGTTGTTGGTATGGACGCTGCCCGCAAACTCGAATGAGCCGGCGACGACAAGCACAGGTGTTCGAGGGCCGGCGCCGTCGGGGTCCCACATGGTGCTGGCGTACACGACGCCGTCAACTCCCCGGTAGCCGTCGGTGGGCAGGTAGATGTTGCCGCAGGGCTGGGCGTGGGCGCTGGCCGCGATGGAAGCGGAAGCGAGAACGAAAGAACGAAGCAGCGTCATGAAATCCCCTCCCGGGAGCGGAGAAACATCCGGCACGGGCGCGAAGAACCCGAGGCACCAACGTACCGCGCTGGTGGGATCGGATCAATAGTTGTGTTGGCCCCATAACCTCGACTGAGAGGAGAAGGTGAGAAGGCAAGGAGGTGAGCAGGTGAAGAGGTGATGGGGTGTGGGCGATGGGTTCGAAGGCTTTTCGTGGAGAATGAACGGGTATGACGTGCATCGCGTTGGTCAACAAGATGTTGAGGCTGTCGATCGCGCCGGAGCTTGGCGCGGGGATCGCGGACTTTTCGGTGCTGGGTCCGAGCGGGTTTTACTACCCGATGATGAGGCGGGCAGCGCCGGAAGAGACGAACGCGTCGCTGCTGGGGTCGTTCATCATGGCACCGTGGGCGAACCGGATCGCGGGAGCGAAGTTTGTCTTTGAAGGGCGCGAGATCGCGCTGCGGGTGAACACGGCGGACGGAACGGCGCAGCACGGGGATGTGCGCAAGCGGCCGTGGAAGATCGTGCGGCAGGATTCGGCCTCGGTGACGCTGGCGTACGAGAGCAAGGACCACGCGGATTCAAACTGGGCGTGGAAGTACGCTTGCGAAGCGGAGTACGTGCTGGAAGACTCGGCGCTGGTTGTTTCGCTGCGGGTGCGGAATCTGGATGCGGCACCGTTCCCGACAGGGTGCGGGCATCACCCGTACTTTTCGCGTCGGCTGTGGGACGATCGCGATGTGATCGAGCTGCGGGCGCCCGTGAGCGGGCGGTATCCGCTCAAGGCGGCGTGCGCGATAGGCCCTGCGGCGCCGGATGACTTATCGAGAAGGCTTGCCAATCTTGCGACGATTCCGGATGAGCACATCGACACCGTGTTCGCGGGGTTTGGAGGCACAGCCGAACTGCGCTGGCCTTCGAGCGGCGTGACGCTTCGCATGAAAGCATCATCGAGTATGAACCATCTCGTTCTGTTCGCTCCGCACGCGAACGGGAAGAGCGGGACACCGTTGCCATTCATTGCGGTCGAGCCGCAGACGCAGGTGAACGATGCGTTCAACCTCGGCGCGCGGGGCGTGAAGGGAACGGGAACGATCGTGCTGAACCCGGGAGAAGAGATGCTGACGGAATGCCGGTTCGCGGTCGGCACGTGAGTGCGCGGATCAGGGGCAGACGAGTTGGCTGTACGCCGCGACGAAGAGGACGAAGTCGGCATCGTCGACGAAACTATCGTTGTTGAGATCGGCCGGGCAGTACTGGGGCATCTCAGGGCTGCTGCACAGCAGAAGGTCGTACCCGCTCGCGAATCCTACGAAGTCGGCATCATCGATCTCGCAATCGGCGTTGAAGTCGGCGGGGCAGGTCAGCCTGAACGAGACACCATTCGGTTTGTAATAAAGACGCCAGACCTTGCCCGGGGTAGGCGGGGCGCTGACCGAGTAGGAATCAAACTTGCCGGTTAGAGTAAGTGCGCTGAGAAAATTGACGGACGTGCAGCTCGCGGTTGGCGCCCATCCTCCGGAAATCACCAGCGACACCGAGCCGGCGATGGTCATGGGTTCGCTGCTTGCGATTTTGTCGTACTGATTCGACGAAATACCGACGGCGTCGATGACGATCTGCGATTGGCTGGTCAGCGTGAGCGGTTCGCGGGGGCTCAAGGTGCTGATCGCGCCATCGATGGCACCCGGGCTGAGCTTGCCGCTCGATATGAGGTTTGCGTAGAAGAGTCCGGTGCCGCGGACTGTCTGGCCCGGGCCGAGCGTGAGCACGGCGGGTGCGGTGGTCGTGAGGCGCGCCCGACCGGAATCGGAGCCTGCGTTCATGAGCAGCGTTCCGGTGCCGTTCATGGTGCTTGACTGGTTGAAAAGCAACCGTGAGATTCCGGTCGATGCGGTCGTATTGAGAATGATGGTGCCGTTGTTCTCGAACGTCGGGGACTGCACGGTGAGCACAATGCCCGGATCGATCGCGAGCGTCCCGATATTCGTAACGCCGCTGATCGTGCTGCTGCCGGTCGCCCGCACACGCCCGCCGTTGACCGAACCGAAGCGGCCGCCGGTGATGAATGCGCCGGCCGCAAGACAGGCATCGCCCTTGTCCGCGGTGATGATGCCGGAACCCTGCTGCGTGATTGCGGACCGGATCTCGATCAACTTGTCGTCGACGTCGGCGTTGATGGTGCCCTGATTGATCATCGGCGCGTAGATGCGTCCGGTGCCGTTGATCAGATGCAGCGGGCCGTTGGTGAGCGTCGATCCGTTGGCGGTGTAGATCTGAGCTTGGTCCAGATCGGAGAGGGCCATAAGTGTGACCTTGCCCGTTCCGGAAATCGTGGCCGGCTCGAGGACGGTCACGCCGTACTTCTGTGCCGCGGAAAGGTGGCGAATCTCAATCGTGCCGTTGTTGACGATACCGGCACTGGGGAGGCGAAACATGCCGACGCATCGTGCCGTGTTGGTGACCCCGCTCAGCAGCGGATGGCCGAGTGATGTGTAGGCGCCGCTGATGAGCCCGCCGTAGACCTCGGTTTCCACGACGAGCGTGACCATGGACCCGGAGCTGGAGCGGATCTCACCGCCGGGGCCGTTGTGAATGATCGACCGGATAAGAATCTCGCCGCCGGAGTTTGAGTGAATCAGGCTTTCGTTGTTGATGACGTTTCCGCCCAACATTCCCTTTCCGGTGATCTTGTGAGGAGCGAGATGGTTCATCACGGCGAAGCTCAAGGTCGCCTCGCCCGAATATCCAGCGGCGTTCAGCCGCAACGTACCGGAGCCCCCGACGTTGAGGTCGGCCTTGAACCACATGGACGCGTACGTATTCGTCAGGTTCGATGGATTGATCACCACCAGACCGTTGTTGATGAAGTCGGCCGAAGTGAGAACTTCGATTCCTGTGTTGAAGTTGACGTTCAGAATCGCCGTCGGATTCAGCACCTGGAGTGAATCCAGCTTGATGCTGGTGACAGTGGAAACGGTGTAGCTTCCCGCCAGAGAAATGAGCGCGCTCTGCCCCGCAACACCGGGATGGCCGACGGGCGACCAGTTCGTGTCCGTGTTCCACGCTCCACCGGCCGGATTGGTCCATTCAAACGGCTGGGCGCGAGCCGTCGAACCCGCCACGAATGCGATCAGAGTCCAAGCCGTCCGCCAGCGATCCATACGAGTCTCCCGCCCCACGGAAGTTCTCTTTCCGACGACACTGCAAGCGCGATCGGCTCGCATCGAGATCTCCAAGATATCACGACATTGCGGCATACCAAACAGTTCTCAAAACAAAAATCGCCCGGAATATCCGGGCGAATGAGGTCTTTGTTCATGACATCGATCGTCAGGGGCAAAGAAGCAGGTTGTAGGCCTCGACGAACTCGACAAAGTCGGAGTCGTCCACGAAGTTGTCGTCGTTGAGATCGGACGGGCAGTTCGCGGGCATCGAGATGTCGGAGCAGTCGAGCAGGTCGTAGGCCTGGGCGAAGAGGACGAAGTCGGCGTCGTCGACCATGCCGTCGTTGTTGAGATCGCCGGGGCAGGGTGTGCAGCGGACGGGGAGGTAGAGGCCGGGGGTGCCCTTGTCGTTGCCGGACGAAGCGAACGAACCGTGCGCATCGCCGACGACGGAGAGGTGCCAGTTGGCGATGGAATCTTCGCCGACAAATTCGCTGCAGGGCTGGCCGCTGGCGTTCTGGGTGCGGATGGTTCCGGTGTAGGTCTGATCGCCGAAGCGGAGGCGATCGACGAGCGTTCCACTGGCGTTGTAGAGGTGGATCTGGTCGTTGCGGGCAAGGTTGTTGCCGACGCCCCCGACGCCCAGGCCGCCGAGAATCTTGACGCCCGCACCAAGTCCCCACGCGGTACGGAATGTTGCTTCCACTGCTTCGGTGATGATCACCGACTCGCCGGGCTGGACCGTGCCGAGAGGCGTGAGGCTGAACGCGCCGGCGACGGCGTGATCATCGTCGAAGCTCCAGCCGGTCAGGTCGATGGCTTCGCCCGACATATTGGTGAACTCGACGAATTCACCGTTTGCGCCCGAGTACATGTATTCGGTGATGCGCATGCCGCCGCTGGCGGCGAAGGAGTAGTTGATGCTGAGCGGGGTCCACTCGGTGTGCGTGGGGCTGAAGGAGAGCGAGCCGTAGGTGTTGGCGGTTGTGGCGGCGACGTAGTAATCGACGCGCTGGCCGGGCGAAGCGATGACGGGAAGAACGACGGAATACTGACCCGGCGCGCTGAGCGACATCAGCGTGCGCTGGTAGGTGCCGGAGGGGGAGGGGCGATACCAGAGCTCGACCTTGGAGATCGCGCCGCTCGCGGAGGGCGCGACGGCGGCCGTGATCGTCACCGTGTCGATCGGATCGGGCGTTGCGCTCGAGGGCGTCACGGAAGAAATCACCGGCCCGGTCGCGGCCATCTCGGCGATGGAGTTGAGGGAGCTGGTGCGTGCAGTCAGGAAGGGCTGAAGGCCGGGGATTGTGCCGCCGGCGGGGCCGGAATAGGGCATGTTCACCGAGGCGGTGAAGTTGTTGTTGAAGAGCGTGTAGGAATAGAGCTTCTTGGGATCGGCGTTGACGGCGGCGTCAATCTGCGTGCGGAGCGCGGTCGCCGTCGGTCCGAAGAACGCCCAGTTCAGGTCGGCCTTGGCCGTGCGGTAGTGCGCGAAGTAGCGCTGGCGGAGCTCCGGCACGGCAAGCACGCGGCTGAGGAAAGGCTTGGTTGTCTGCGTGAAGTTGAGCGTGGGCGACCAGGTCGTCTGCGTGAACGTTTCGTTCGCGTCGGTCTGGAGCAGATAGGTGCGCCCGTCCGTGGGGTTGCGGTAGGTCATGAAATCCGCACCCTTGTTCACGTAACTGTCGTCGTCGGTGAGAATGTTCTCGAAGACGACCGACCAGATCGAAGGATCGACCGCGAAGATCGGGTCGATGGTGGTCTGCCAGTTCGCAGTGGTTGCGTTGGTGAGCGCGTTGCAGACGGCGATGTGCGCGGCCCACGGGTCGGCCAGGCCGCCGTCATCCTTGATTTCGTAACCGGTGTAGCCGGATGCGGTCGCGCCGTTGTAGCGGAGACCCGGGCCTGCGGGATTGTTCGCGCACTTGATTCGCAGACCGCTGGTGTCGGGGAAGTGCGTGCTGAGCATCTTCTTGTTGAACTGCTGGATGTTGTTGTAGACGCCCCAATTCTGCCCGTTGAGCGTCACGATCACGTGGTTGGCGCGCATGTTGGGCATGAACGAGGCGACGTAGTTGTTGTAGAGCACCTCGCGGCAGAAGGTCGGATCATGAAAGCCGTTGTTGAAGTTGAGCGACGAATACCCCCCGGTGATCTCCTGGTTCGGATCGACCGCGTCGGTATCGATGTTGATCGAGAACTTCTCGGAGCCCGCGGGGAGCGCCGTGTACGAGGTGTTGCCCCGGATGCGGACGCCGACGCTTGGGTACGTGACGTTGTCGATGGTCAGGTCGGCGAGGATGTTGACCTGCGCGGCGTAGTTTGCCTTGAGCAGCGCGAGCCAGTTGGCATCGTGGAACTGGATGTTGACGGTGCGGAGGACGGAGGTGTCGTAGAAATCCTGTGCCCGGGCGATCCCCGCACTCAGGCCGACGAGGGAGACGATGGCGGCATTGCGGCAGACTCGACTAAAACGCATACGCACTCCTTCGGAACCCGGGCGATGCCCGTTGCACGCTGTGAGAGGCCGCGGCGGGCCTTTATTGGATCAAGCCCGAAAACCAGCGACCACTTGGGCGGTGAACGAATCGCGCACTACCAATATTGCACAGGAAACCGGATTTGGCTCCGAAAAAGCCACGACTTTGGGGCGGAGCGTCGGGATCCGGAAACCTGGACGGCCGTGGACGGCCGGGCCGGCAACCGGCTAGGGGCAGAGCAATTCGTTGTATGCCGCGACGAACAGCACGAAGTCGGCATCATCCACAGCCCCGTCGGCGGTCAGGTCGGGCGTGCAGCCCGCGATCATGGCCGGATCTTCGCAGAGCAGCAGGTTGTAGGCGGCAGCGAAGAGGACAAAGTCCTCGTCGTCCACGTGGCCGTCGCAGTTGAAATCGGCGATGCACACGTGCAGCGTGGCGGGATTGCTGAACTGGGCGGCACAGGTATTGGAAACCTTGAGCCGGAAGCGTTGTGCCGCGAGCTGCGCATTCGACACCGTGAGCGTCGGCTGCGACGTGTTGGAGGCGACGGCGACGCTTCCTGGGATTGGGCCGTCGACGAGATCGGACCACAGATCGCTGCCGATTGGGAGAGCCTCGACCTGCCAGCGGAGGGTGACGGGCGGAAGGCCGGAAGACGTTGCGGAGAGCGTGCGGGTGCCGCGGGGGCACGTCGCGGCATTTGCGGGCTGGAGCGTCACGCTGGCACAGCCGCTGCCGAACTCGAGGTTGTCGATGAAGATGGTGCCGTTGCTCTGGCCGGCGACCCCCACCGCTTCGACGGCGGCAATGTTCTCGGAGGCGATGTATCCGGCGAAGGTGACGACGCCGGTAGGCATGTCGATGGACTGGATGATGGAGTTATCGGCGCGCCGGAAGGTGAGGCGGATGACGTCGAAGATGCTTGGGTTGTACATCGCCACCATGCGGGTGGGCCCGCTGAACGTGAGGCGCATGGGGGCCGAGCCGTAGTTGAGCAGGACGTTGCGGGGCGAGACAGCGGTGCCGCCACCGCCGAAACTGATCGCATCCCACACGCGGACGGTGGCGCCGAAATTCACGCCGGCGTACTGATTTGTCAACTGGGTTTCGTGCGCCCGATCATCGAACGTGTGGAGATACTCGGGCTCGCCCCCGATCGCGGCGCGATAGGCGGTGAAATTGGTGAAAACCTGCGCCGTTGCGGTCGAGGCTGCTCCGCCGAGGGAGGCCGCGAGCATGGCGGCGTGGAATCCGCGTCGGACGATGGATGGGTTCATGCGTTTGCTCCGTTGAATCGGTGCGCCCCGGGAAGCGCAATGGGGAGTTTATACGGATTCCGGTTGTTCTTTGCGTGAATCTGATTCTGCCGCAGCAACTTCCGAAACCCCCTTCGCGTCAATCGCTCGGCCATCACTTCGTTCGGCCTGCGCGATGCCACCTCCCCCTTTGGCAAAGGGGGAGGACCAAGGCAAAGAGACGCAAGACGGAAGCGGAATCCGTACTACGCGGGATTCGATCGCGCGCCGCCGGCGAGAGAGGTCCTAGAACCCGCGATGATCGCGGGGGCATTCGCCTCAGTTCACGGGCAGATCAGCTCGTTGTACGCAGCGACGAAGGCAACGAAATCGGCATCGTCAACAAATCCGTCGCCGTTGATATCGGCGGGGCATCCGGCGGGCATCGCGGGGTCGGCGCAGTCGAGGATGTTGTACGCGCTGACGAAAAGGACAAAGTCGGAATCATCGACCTGGTCGTCGCCGTTGAGATCAGCCGGGCAGGTCGAGCCGCCCTGGTTCAATCTGAAATCGTCGAAGTCGGCCTGGACGCCATCAGAGAAAAAGCGGATCTCGAGTTTCGCGCCCGATGGGATCGACGGCGGCGTGGTTGCAACAAGCGTGTAGCGCGCCCACCCTCCGTTTGGCGGCACCTGACTCGACAGAATCGTGCGCGTGCCGAAGTTCACCGTTCCGGCCCAGAGTTCGAGGCGGACCAGGCGAGCCGAGCAGCAGGGGTGATCGCGGGTACCGATGAACGCCGAGAGCGTGTAGGTCGTGCTGGCGAGCGCCGATGTGGAGAGAATCTGCTGCGTTGACCCGCCGTTGCTGTACGCGACCTGAATCCCCTCTGGCGCATTCAGATCCCAGCAGGTGCCGGGGCGCCAAAGGCCCCCGGCGCCTCCGGGCAAATTGGTCCACCCGTCGGTCGCGGGGACGAAGCCCCGGAAGGTGCAGGCGGTGATTCCGGGCGCTTCAAATCCCGCGTTCACGATTGGGATCGGCTGGGACAAAGCACCGGAACAAACGGATGCCGAAGCGGCCACGACAAAGGCAGAACGATTCATGGCGTTCCCTCCAGAAGTGAGGGCGAGCGTAACAGTCGGCTCGCGGGGTTCAAAATGAAATCGGCGCAATCAAGCCGCGAAAACGCACGGGCGCGAGGCCGCACCCCGGCCCGTTCCGTGGCGTCGCTCCCGGAGTCTTTCGCAGCCGGTCGCTGCATATCAGTGCAGAACACGCGACTATCAGAACATCATCGCGTTGTAGGGGGGGACGAAGAGCATGAAATCAGTGTCATCAACCGAACCGTCTTGATTGAAATCTGCGGAGCAGGAATCGGGCATGAGTGGATCGGTGCAGAGCATGAGGTCGTACTGCGCGGAGAAGAGGATGAAGTCGGCATCGTCGACCTGCCCGTCGGCGTTGATGTCGGTGATGTGGGCTTTGACTTTGACTTCGACGGGCACGGAAGTTGCTTCGCCGCAGGAGTTCCAGAAGGTGACGCGGTAGTTGCCGGCGTCGGAGCGAACCAGAAGTTTGTAAGATAAGTCCCAGCCGAACGGTCGCCCCCCGAACATCGCTCTGGACAATTACCGTACAATCCACGACATCGCCGATACTCGGAAGCATCGAAATGCCTTTCCGGCGATTTCATGGAGGAAACCGCCGCCTTGCCGCCTTCCGCTCAGTCTGAAGCCTCGTTGAAGCCGCTCTTGGAAGAGTGCGGGTACACCGGCGCACGCCTACAGACAAAGTACAGGATGGGCAGCGTGGAGATTCCGTTGGTCGGATTCGCCACGCGCGCACGCGACATGGATTCGGCGTGCATCGCCGTGGTCGATGGCGGGAGCGACCCCATCGCGGCGGTGCGTTCGTGCTACGAACTGGCCGCGCCCGTCGTCTGGGTGCGCCACAACGGCTCGGCGCAGTGGTGGATTCAGAAGAAGGAGCCCGAGCGTTTTGAGCCAAACTTCACGGGCGACTTCGCCGCGCTGGTGCGCGAGCATAGAGAGAAACTCGACCCAATCAGCATTTATCAGGGCCGAACGCTGGCACGATTCAACCCGGTAAAGCAACTCGACTTTGTGGATGTCGGGCTGTTGCCAATGCGACGCCAGGAAGCGGGAGAAAAACTTCACAACACAGTCGAGTCCATGATCGAGGCGACGCTCAAGGCAATGGGCCGCCGGTCGCCTCCGCCCAAAGTAGTCCGTGAAGTGTTCACGTCCGTGTTCAGGATGCTCGCAGCAAAGATCCTCAAAGACAAATGGGTGCCGGGGTTCAGCTCGCTGAACCTGAACAGTCCGCGCGACTTGCTAGAAGCAATCACGCAGCACTACGACACGACGGGAGAGATTGAGCCACGCCCGTCATTCGGCTATTCCGATCTTCGCCCGGCGGCAGCCATCTTGAACGGACCGCTCAACTTCGCGGTCGTCTCTCCCGAATCGCTGGCATACGTCTACGAGCACACGCTCGTGACCAAGGAACTGCGCAAAAAGCTCGGCATCCACGCCACGCCGCCATGGCTCGTGGACTACATGGTCTGGCAGTTGTACGACTGGGTGCGGGCCATTCCCGAAGATGAACGCCACGTCTTTGAACCAGCCTGCGGGCACGCGCCGTTCCTCCTGTCGATGGTGCGGCTGCTCCGCATGGAGATGCACGACAAGGACGACAACGACGTCCACGCCTACCTGAAGGACCACATCCACGGAGTAGAGATCGACGACTTCGCCCGCGAGATCGCCCGGCTCTCGCTCACTCTGGCAGACATTCCCAATCCCAACGGCTGGGATTTACAGAGCGGCGACATGTTCGCGTCGGATGTGCTGATGCGTGAGGCAAAGCGGTGCCGGATTCTGCTGAGCAATCCGCCGTACGAGGAGTTCAACAAGAAGGACCTGGATAGATACGACGCTGCGCACCGGCCTACACAACATGGCAAGGCTGTGGAGGTCTTGCACCGGACGATCAAGAACTTGTCCGATGCGGCGGTCTTCGCCGTTGTTGTACCGCAGAGCGTACTGCACAGCACCGACGCGAGGGCGACGCGAGAGGTGTTATTGCGAGACTTCGATTTTCGCGAGGTCTGCCTGTTCGCGGACAAAGTCTTTGAGGAGGGCGAGCCGGAGTCGGTGGTCATCATCGGACGCCGTCGGAAAGTGGGCGAAACCCCTTGTTCCACTGTGAAGTATCGCCGCGTCCGGGAAGACGGAGTGTCGCGGTTCAAATCGAGCTACATGCCAGACTCAGAGGCCGATGTACCGGTCACCGAGTTCCAGGCGTCGGCCGACAAGGTGATGCGATCGCCGGACTTACCCGACGTGTGGGCGGCCTTGCGCACGAACCCGCGGCTGTCGAGCGTGGCGGATGTGGGCCAAGGCTTCTCTTTCGCGAAAAAGGACTTGATCGACGAGGCGCGGCGCCTCGGCAACCGACAGACCGCCGATGCGGTGCGGGCATTCATCGACGGCCACACACACATCGACATCTGGGGCGTGCCGAAAGCGATTTGGCTGAGTCCCTCGCGAACACCCATATCGCCCTGGCGAAGCGGAGCTCGCACCGGACAACCGCAGATCGTGCTCAACCGTACACGAATCAAACGCAACCCTTGGCGGCTGAAAGCCATGCTGGACTTAGAGGGTCACGCGCTGAAGAACAATCTCCTCTGCATTCGCCCGACACTTACAGGAATATCACCGCTGGCCCTGTGGGCGTTGTTGAACTCCCCGGTCGCCAACGCCTTCGTCGCTTGCGACACGATGAAGCGAGACAACAGCGAAACGTTATTGGCAGACCTCCCGTTGCCGCGAGCCAACCTCCTGCGTGAATTGGGCCGACTCGAGTCCGCAGCAGAGCAGTACATGAGATTGGCATCGAGTCGGGCAGCGAGCACCCACGCTGCAGCCTCGAATAAGAAACACTCGGCACCCCTCTTTGAGGCACCGGCGTCGGTCGCAACGGGGCCAACCGATGCACAAGTTCGCGAAGCGCTGCTCGTCCTCGACGCCGAGACGATGCGTCTGTACTCTCTCCCTGCGAAATTGGAGCGGCAACTGTTTGACTACTTCTGCGGAAAGGAGCGCCGGGGCATCGGCTGCACCTTCGGCGACTACTACCCCCCCAACTTCAAATCCCTCGTGCCGCTACACAAGTATATCTCGGCGGGCTATCGCGGCTCGACAGTCGATCAGGTCGCGGCTCGCATGAAGCCGGATGCTTCGTCGGCGGGAACCGAGGCCCTGCGCGCGGCCACGGAGGCATTCGGCGTGGACCAAGGCCGACCGGAGAAGTTCGGGCGTGCGTTGGCGCTGCTCGACAAGTGGACGCACGACAACGCTGACTTCGACGCGCGGGTTTCTCCGCAGATCGAGAAGGCATTGCGTGACACGGCACCACGGCACCTTCCGGAATCGTAATGCGACTTCTGCTCGATACCAACATGCTGCTGCGGCTCTGCCACCCAAGCAGCCATGCGGATGTGCGCGAGTGGTACCGTGGCTGGCTCAACCACGGACGGGCCGGCGGCGATGTGGAGTTCGTCATTTCGGCAGTGGCGGACTATGAACTGCGTCGTGGCTACATGTACACGCTGGATCGAAGCAGCGACGCCCGCCAGTCGCTCGCCCAACTCGACGAGTTGTGCCAGCTGTGGGAGGTGCAGCAGATTTCGGCACGGAACCTCCATGATGCCGCAAGCATGTGGGCGGACGCCCGACGCAACGGGATCCCGACCGCAAGCGATCGCGACGTCGATTGGGACATTCTCATAGCCGCTCAGGCGAAGGAAGAACCTGCCATCGTGGTGACAAGCAACCAGAAGCATTTCCGCCGCTACGGCGTTGAAGCACGCGACTGGCACAACATCCTTGTTCCGGAGGAAAAGCCGGGTGCGTGACTTCCTCCTCGATACCCAGACGATCCGGTATTGGCACGACAGCGTGTGCTCGCAGCACGCCGCCGTAACAGCGAATGTCGCTGCTCTTCGCACGTTGGCTGTTCCTCTGGTAGTCAAGCCCCGACTGCTCGTGTCCGTTGTCACGCTCGGCGAGATCGAGTTCGGGCACAGAGTCGCGCTGGCTCCCAATCCGGCCGCGCAGACGGCGTACATGAAGTTCGTGAGGGAAGAACTGCCGGAGCCCTTCGAGGTTTCGTCCGACGCTGCTGCCGCTTATGGGGAGTTACGGGCGCAACTTTTCAATAAGTACGCGCCGGGCGACAACCGCAAGCCCAAGCTGCTCCCCGAACAGTTGGTCGATCCCGCGACGGCCAAAGACCTGGGCATCCAAGAGAACGACCTGTGGATTGCCGCACAGGCAATGGCGCATGCAATGGTGCTTGTGACCAACGACCGCATGACGCGCATCCGCGAAGTTGCGTTGGGACTGAAGATGCCATTGCTGATACAGAACTGGACGACGCCGAATTCGGCGAGCATTCCTTCGTAAGCTCTGCGTGAATCACCCGCCGTCTGGTGATTTGCGTTGGTGAATAAAGCACATCAGGCGGCAGCGCAACAAAAACGGAGCCCAAAGGCTCCGTTGGTGCGAACGTGAATGTAGTTAAGGAAGCTTCCCTCGGGGAAGTGCTTCGCAGAAGATTGCCTTCAGGCTTACTTCGCCCTAAACGTGCTCTTGAACGCCTTGATCGCGTCTTCGAGCTTCTTTTCGAGGCCGGCGTCGAGGGCTTTCTTCTGGTCGAGTTCTTCGCGCACCGGCTTGCCGAGCGTGTTCATGTATTCGATCAGGCCCTGCTCGAACTGGCGGACGGCGGTGACCGGCACGTCGTCGAGGATGCCCTTGGTGCCGGCGAAGATCGAGATGATCTGGTCGGTGATGTGGAACGGGGTGTACTGGCCCTGCTTGAGCAGTTCGACGAAGCGGCGGCCGCGGTCGAGCTGGCGCTGGGTCGCCTTATCCAGTTCGGTGCCGAGCTGGGCGAAGGCTTCGAGTTCGCGGGCTGCCGCGAGATCGAGGCGGAGCGAACCGGAGATCTTCTTCATGCCCTTGACCTGGGCGTTACCACCCACGCGGCTGACCGAGATGCCGACGTTGACGGCGGGGCGGACGCCGGAGAAGAAGAGTTCGGGCTCGAGGTAGATCTGGCCGTCGGTGATCGAGATCACGTTGGTCGGGATGTACGCCGAGACGTCGCCTTCCTGGGTTTCGATGATCGGGAGAGCGGTGAGCGAGCCAGCGCCGTTTTCATCGGAGAGCTTGGTCGCGCGCTCGAGCAGGCGGGAGTGGAGATAGAACACGTCGCCGGGATACGCCTCGCGGCCGGGCGGACGACGGAGGAGCAGCGAGAGCTGGCGATAGGCAACGGCCTGCTTCGACAAGTCGTCGTAGATGCAGAGGGCGTGCTTGGGCTTGTTTCCAGAAGGATTCTTGCCCTGCCACATGAAGTACTCGCCCATCGCGCAGCCGGTGTAGGGCGCGATGTACTGCATCGGGGCCGGATCGGATGCACCGGCGCTGACGACGATGGTGTAGTCCATCGCGCCGTTCTTGCGGAGCGTTTCGACGACGGCCGCGACGGTCGATTCCTTCTGGCCGACGGCGACGTAGATGCAGACGACGGCGTCTTTGGTGCCCCAGTACTGCTTCTGGTTGATGATGGTGTCGAGCGCGACGGCGGTCTTGCCGGTCTGGCGGTCGCCGATGATGAGTTCGCGCTGGCCCTTGCCGATCGGGATCATCGAGTCGATCGACTTGATGCCGGTCTGCACGGGCTCGGTGACGGGCTGACGCTCGGCGATGCCGGGGGCGATGATGTCGACCTTGCGGAACTCGGTGGTGTTGATCGGGCCCATGCCGTCGATCGGGCGGCCGAGGGGATCGACGACGCGGCCAAGCAAGGCCTCGCCGACGGGCACTTCGAGCAGGCGGCCGGTCGCCTTGACCGTGTCGCCTTCTTTGATCTTCTTGTAGTCGCCGTACACGACCGCGCCGACGGTGTCTTCTTCGAGGTTGAAGACCTGACCCATGACCGCGCCGCCTTCGGACTGGAACTCGAGGAGCTCGCCGGCCATCGCGTTCGAGAGGCCGTAGATGCGGGCGATGCCGTCGCCGATCTCGATCACGCGTCCGACTTCGGACACTTCGAGCTGCGTGGCGAACTGCTGGATTTCCTGACGAATAACGCTGGCGATCTCGTCGGTCTTGATCTTCACGGCGGGGTCCTTTTTGCCCGCACCCGAGACAAGCCCGTCTGGGGCTCCCGGATGGGCTGCAACGATAGGTGATCGACCCTTCGAGGTCATCCTTTTTGTCCGATCAACTGCGAACCGCAACCCCTTCCAAATGCCGGACTTGCACTCTGTCGCGATCAAAGCCGAGGCGGCGGGCGGGTTTCCCCGACTCCAAAAAGAAAGCCCCGGGCCTGCGAAGCCCGGGGCATGAGAATCACACAAAGGTTTCGATCAGGGGCAGACAAGGACGTCGTAGGCGATAGCGAAGAGGACGAAATCGGCATCGTCCACGGCGCCGTCGAAGTTGAAGTCGGCGGAGCAGCCTCCGGTCATGGAAGGTGTGCCGCACTCGAGGGCGTCGTACTGAGACGCGAAAGAGACGAAATCGGCGTCATCAACCTGGCTGTCGGAAGTGACGTCGGCGGGGCAGTGATTCACATCCGGCTCGACGGCGGCGTCGGTGAAGAGGAAGGTGTTGCCGCCGAGGGAGCCGACGAGGGTGTCGGCGCCGGTGGTCGTGTCGATGATGCGGAGTTCCGCGACGCCCGCGCCCTGCAGGGCGTTGGTGATGCGGAAGGACGTGTACCACACCGTGCCGGTAGTGAAATCGGTACCGAAGCCCTGGTTGTAGCCGGCGGTGAAGCTGATCACGTCGCCGAGGAAGACGATGCCGGCGTCGTCGTTGCGGGCGACCATGTTGTTGAAGAGATCGAGCAACAGATACTCGCCATTCGCGCGGCAGGTGACTCCAACGGGGAGGACCTTGACGTTGGGAGAAGTGAGAGTCTGCGCGGACGCGATCGAACCGTCGGCGATGTTGAAGTTGAGAAGGCGGGTCGTGAAGGCGCCGTTCGCGACTGTGGCGGAACCGGTGAGCCGGTGGGTGACCGGGTTCCACGAGAGATCGGTGATCTGCTCGTTGGTCGCGAGGCCGATGGGTTGCCCGACCTGCGTGATGGCGCTGGTGCCGGGATCGACGCGATAGAGGCCCTGCTGCAGCGAACCGGCCGGCCCCTGGACCGTTGCCCACATGCGTCCGTCCGGCGTGTACTCGAGGCCGGAGACGAAGTGGTTTGCGGGCGCGATCATGTTGCCGTACGTCGATTGCGCGCTGGGCAAATCGGCGTGAAAACGCACGAGCGTGGCGACGCCGTTCGTCCGGTTGATCCGGGGGGACCAGATCGACTGAGCGATGGCGGGAGCGTTTGCCGCGGCGCATGCCACGACCAATGCAAACACTGCAGACTTCACAAGACACCTCCTGTCGGAGCGGGCTCTTCAGGGCCCACAGGAAAAGCGTATCGAAATCGGCGGCGAAATGCAAGATTTGATTGTTGGGAACTGGCCGAGAGTCGCGGGAGGAAGTATGGGATCCATTCGGCAACTGGGGCGGCGGCGTGCGGGGGCGAGTTCACCGCTTTTTGATGCCGACACGGACCAGCTTGGTGTCGGACTCGAACTTGAGGAGTGAGGGCAACTCGGAGAAGACGACTTCCTTCTGCGTGATGCCTTTTTCGAGATCCTCGAACGAGAGGTTGACGGTGCCGGCGATCTTGATTTCGCCGCGCTTGACCTGGTCGATGAGTTCGGCGGGCCCGCTGACGGTGAGCTTGGGGATGAAGCGATCCTGTTCGGGAATTGTGACATCCCAGCGGGAGAGTTCGCCTGGCGCCATGCGGACCTGGATGGGGACGCCGGTGAGTTCGAGGGAGGAGGTGCGTTTGCGGACGGCGAGCGTGACCTGTGCGGTTGCGGGCTCGATTCGGGCGGAGCGTTTGTTCTTGAGCGCGGCGGGGAGTTCGAGGCGGACCTGAGGAACGGTCTCTCGCCTGCCGGGGATGAGGCGGGCGAGGTCCTCGGGGCGGAGTGCGGCGAAGACTTCGAGCGATGAACCTGCGGCGCCCGCGGCGTCGGCGGGCAGAAACACCTTGACGGTTGCGGGGCTGACTTCGGGCACACCTTCGAGCTCGGAATCGCCGACACTGACGACGACGCGTGCGGTGCGGACCTCGATGGCCTCGACGTGGACGCGGACGGTCGCGGGCTCGACGCGATCGACGGTGAGGCCGAGCTTGCGGAGCTCGGGATCGGCGCGGAGCGCATCGCGGAGCGAAACGACGTACTCGCCGGGCGTGGCGGGGATTCCGGGCGAGCCGATGGGAAGCGTGAGCGGGCTGGTGCGGGCGAGTTCCTCGGCGGGAACGAAGGCGCTGGCGCTGCCCGAAAAGCCGACGGTGATGCTGCCCCGGAAGGAATCATCGACCTGGATGGCGCGTTCGGCGGGAACATCGGAAGCGAACTGGAGGGTGAAGCGCACGTCGCGGCGCTGGAGGCTCTCGGCCTCGGCGAAGACCCAGACGAGCAGGGTGATGATGGAAACCAGGGAGATGGTCTTGATGCGATCGATCATGGGTCAGGCGGCACCTTTGCCGTAGGTTTCGTCCTGTTGCTGATCGTGCGGGATGGCCTCGAAGGCGTTGGTTGCCTCGTTCGCCGGGTTCAGCGCGGGCGCTTCGGCGGCGGCTTCGGCCTGTGCCGCGGCGACGGCGTCGTCGATGGCCTGCTTGATGGCCTGGGGGTGGAGGCGTTTTTTCAGCTCGATCTCGAGTTCTTCAGAATTGGCGACGAGGGTGAGGCGGCCGCGCTCGGCGATGCGGATCTGGCCGGATTCCTCGCTGACGACGACGACGAGCGCATCGCATTCCTTGCTGACCCCCACTGCGGCACGGTGGCGTGAGCCGAGGCGCTTGTCGGGCATTTCGTCGGGCTCGGCGAGAGGGAGCTGGACGCCGGCGGCGGCGATGCGTTTGCCCTTGATGACGACGGCGAGATCGTGCAGGGCGGAGCCGGGGAAGAAAATGGTCTGGAGAAGGCGAGCGGAAAGCTCGGCGTTCATGGGCGTGCCGCCCTCGACGGCACCGGCGACGGCGATGGAGCGTTCGATGACGATGATGGCGCCGAAGCGGGCGCGGCTGAGGTTTTTGCAGGCCTCGCAGATCTCGTCGATGACGAGGGCGATTTCTTTGGGGCTGGAGCGGAAGAAGGGGGTCTCGCCGAGGCGGACCAGGGCGCGGCGCAGTTCGGGCTGGAAGATGACGACGAGGCCGATGGCGAGGAATGCGAGGAGGCGGTCGTAGAGGAGGCCGATGCGCTGGAAGACTTCCGCGCCGCCCAGGACGCGAGCGGCGATGCCGACGATGATGCCGAGCAGGAGGAGGCCCTTGAGCGCTCCGGCGGCGCGCGTGCCCTGGACGAACTTGACGATGGCGTAGACGCAGACCCAGATGATCGCGATTTCGAATGCGACCACGAGGCCGGAGTAGCCGGAGAGGCGGGTGAGCAGGTCGTTGAGGCGATTGAGGAACACGATGAGTTGCCCGGCCGGCGAGTCGCGGAGCAACGGCCCCACGACCACCAGCAAAATGCCCTTGAGTCTACTCTTCGGCTTGTATGGGTTATCGAGTGCGAGAGTTCCAGGAAACACCGAATCCGGGCGCGGTCAAGGTCGTGCTGGAGGGGCCGATTTCGCCGCTCGAAGGGCGGGGAGGCGCGCCGCGGTCGTATCGGTCGGCGGAAGCTGCGGCGGCGGACCCGCTGGCGGCGCGGCTGTTCCGGGTGAACGGGGTTGAGAACGTGCTGATCTCGACCGACTGGCTGACGGTGGGCAAGAAGGCGGATGCGGCGTGGAAGTCGGTGAAAAACGGGGTCGAGAAGGCGTTGGCCGAGGCGGAGTGAGATGGCGCGGGCAGGATCACCCTCACGGTCGGTCGGCAGACGCGCCACGAAAAAGCAAAGCGCAAAGACTGCGGTCAAGGGCGAAGCTGTTCGCGATGGACGCATCGTGCGATCGCTGGCGGCGTGGTTTGCAAAGAACGGTCGAGACCTGCCGTGGAGGACTGAGCCGCGGCAGGCGTATCCGTCGCTGGTGAGCGAACTGATGCTGCAGCAGACGCAGGTCTCGCGGGTGCTGGAGAAGTTCGGGCCGTTCATGGCGCGGTTTGCGTCGGTGCGGGCGCTGGCAGAAGCGCATGAGAACGAGGTGATGGCGGCGTGGTCGGGGCTTGGGTATTACCGGCGAGCCCGGCTGCTGCACGCGTGCGCGAAGGCGATCGTGCGTGCGCATGACGGGGCGATCCCGGTATCGATCGAACTGCTCGAGGAATTGCCAGGAATCGGGAGGTACACGGCGGGGGCGATTGCGTCGATCGTGTTTGGCGAGCGGGCGGCAATTGTGGATGGGAATGTCTGCCGCGTGCTGCAGAGGCTCGAGGCACGCGAAGGGCATGCGGGCGACAAGAACGTGATGGAGTGGGCGTGGAACCGCGCCGAGCAGTTGGTGACGCTCACATCGCGAGGGAAGCAGGTTGCCCGATTCAATGAAGGGTTGATGGAGCTGGGCGCGACGGTGTGCACGCCGGACGGGCCGAAATGCGGGGAATGCCCGCTGGCGAACGATTGCGGCGCGCTTGCTAGCGGAAGCACGGCGACGATCCCGGCGGCCAAGCCCCGGGCGCAGCGGCAGGCGGTTCATCACGATGTCATCGTCGTGTATCGAAAGACGCGCGGCGGGGAGTACGAGTTTCTGCTCGAACAGCGGCCGGCGACCGGATTGTGGGCGGGTTTGTGGCAGCCCCCGAGCCTGGCGGGGCAGCCGGCGACGCCGGAGTTTGCTTCGCTCGCCTCGAAACTTGGTCTCCCCCAAACCTTGAGCGCGCAGAGCCAACTGCCCAGCGAGACGATTTTCCAGACGACGCATCGAACGGTCCATTTCCGAGCCTGGGCGGCGGAAGCGGCGGCTTCATTTCGCGCGGGGCGCCGGCGCTGGCATCGCGGGACCCTGCTCCACGCCGTGGGGATCAGCAACGCGCACCTCGCGCTGCTGCGGAACACTCCGGCGTGAAATCGAATCAGATTTGCGGGGAAGACTGCGCCATCATGTGGGCGGCTTCGGGGAATTCGTTCAGTGTGGGGACGCGCCCGCACTCGGGGCAGCGAAGGGAAACGAGATCCGCCAGCGGGTACGAGCAGCCGGGGCAACGCGCGTTCTTTTCCTTGGTGTAGGCGAGAATGCGCGTGGACATGTCAAACCCAAACGTCGAGATGCGGCTGTTGATCGCATCGACGAAGCGCTCGCGCGACGCATCATCCGGAAACGCGCGAAACGGAATTCGGAAAGTCCCGTAATTGACGAGCTCGACATACAGCGCGGAGTCGTCGGTCGCGACCTTGATCACCATCGGCCAGCGGTGCAGGCACTCGAGCTGCTCGCCAACGTAACGGAAGCCGGCCTGTTCGACCGTTACCTTGTATCGCCCGTACGCGCAGCGAGCGCCCGGGGCGCGGGCGGCACGTTGAGCTTCCCGCTTCAGCGCCTCGTTCATTTTTTTCGAAGCGAAATTCAGAAACGTCAGACCAAAGAGGATGGGCCCGATCGGCGCCAGGCAGATTATGACGAAGTTCGGCTCCCTGCCGCCCCACACAACCGCGACCAGGTACACCAACGAGATGCACGACAAGACGAGGTAGATGATGCGCTCGAGTCGCTTGGACTTCGAGCGGTTTGCGGCGAGCCGATCGGCCTGCGATTTGGTGTACTCGGTAAAGGCGTGCAGCGTCGAGGCCTCGACATCCTGGACGTCCGCGACAAACTCGATGGCGACGATCTCTGCTGCCGGCATTGGCGCCAGTCTAGCTGCGCGCGGCGACGACCCCGGCGTTGACCGCATCCGGCCGCCGGGCTTGGTCGGCGACGAGGAACCACAGACACATCAGCATGGGCAACTCGTACTTATCCCACGCGATGTGCGCCTTGGCGAGCATGAGCAGATGCACGAGCACGAGCGTCGACGCGAGCGAGCGGCGGCAGAAGGCCATCGCTGCAATCCACGCGAACGCGGCAAGGATGATCAGCCTCACGGGCGAATGCGCCCCCACCGCTCCGCGGATCATGCGATCGAAGTACCCCATGTTGTCGATCTCGTAGTGGAAGTTGTCTTGGGGAGGGAAGAACCAGAAGCAAACCGTGATCGCGGTCATGAGCAAAACGCCTCGGAGCGAGAAGACGAATCGCAGATTCAATCTCCTGTCGAACAGCACCCAGTGAGGCAAGGCAAAGTAGAGCCCGAGGCACGAAAGCCCATACAGGGCGTATTGCGGGTAGAAGAGGATCGAGTTCTGAGCCGTCGACACGGCCTGCCGCCTCACCTCGCCGGGTGGGCCGAAGCCGCCCCAGAAAACGATCCATGCGAGCAGCACGAGAGCGCCCGACAACCCCGCGATGACCTTGGGCGAAGTGATGATCGCTCGCATGCGCTCATTCGCGGGTTTCAGGCGGATCAGTTCGGCGATCTGCCAGAGCGCGAGCCCGACCGGGAACGCGACCATGTACTGGCGGCAGGAGATCGCCAGAGCAAAGAAGATCGCGCCAAACCACGGCAAGTCTCGCTGGAAGAGCGCCAGGCCGATCAACGTAAAGAGAATCGCAAAGGAATCGGGATAGATGTGAATGCCGACGCCAAGGAAGTACGGGAATGCGAGCAGGCAGAGTGCCGCGGGAAGCACGCGTCGATCCGGGCCGCGGGCGAGCAGCACGAAGAGAACGAGCGTCGCACAGACCGCGCTCAAACTGAAGTAGCGGGCGGCGGGCAGTCCGCCGCCCGTGAACCGGTCTGCCCATCCGAACAGCATGAGCGAAAGGGGCGTGCAGAGCTCGGAATAGGTGCGGAGTTTTTCGAGTGAAGGAAGGCCGCCGGAGGTGAGGTACTGAGCGTTGGGCCAGTAGTGGGTTTCATCGCGCAGCGGCGGAGCGGTGTTCAGTTGCATCTGCCAGCCGACGATCGCACAAAACGCGATGATGGCGAAGACGAAGGCGATGCGGACGCGCGAGGGCATGGGGAGCGATGGTATTCGGAGCACGCCCGGGACCGACGGTTCGCTATGTTTATGCGGATGAAACTGGCGATCATCATGCCCGTGTTCAACGAAGCGAAGCTGGTGGAGCGAGCGCTCGACCGGATCGTGGCGTGCCCCGCGCCGAAGAGTGCGGACGGGAACGCGCTCGAACGGATGATCGTGATCGTGGATGATGGATCGACGGACGGGACGGCGGAGATCGTCAAGCGACTGGGGGAGCGGGCTCGAGCGGGGGTTGAGATTCGGTCGGAACTATCGAGCCCGAACAAGGGCAAGGGTGCCGCGGTTCGGCACGGGATTGACCTTGCGATCGATGCGGAAGCCGACATTGTGCTGATCCACGATGCGGATCTTGAGTACGACCCGATGGATCACGGCGCGATGCTCGCGCCGATTCTGGATGGGCGTGCGGACGCGGTGATCGGCTCGCGGTTTTTGGGCCAGACGCACCGGGTGCTTTACTTCTGGCATTCGCTGGCGAATCGCGCGATCACAACGCTCAGCAATGTGTTCACGAATCTGAACCTGTCGGACATCGAGTGCTGCCTGAAGGCGTTCACGCGGGATGTGGCGCTGGCGATTGAATTGAAGGAAGAGCGGTTCGGAGTGGAGCCGGAGATCGTTGCGCGGCTGGCGGGGATGACGATCGAGGATGGAGAGACGAAACAGGAGCGCAAGCTCCGGATCTTTGAGGTGCCGGTGAGCTACTCGGGGCGGACGTACAGCGAGGGGAAGAAGATTCGGTGGCAGGACGGGATCGAGGCGGTGGCGGTGATTGTGAAGCGGAATCTGTTCAATTAGATCGCTTGGGGCGGAGCGAATCCGGTTCGCTTCGCCCGCCGAAACCTACCCTGACCCGTGTTCCGCATCGCTCTCCGCATGCTCTTTGGCGACCGCACCAAGTACATCACGCTGGTGATGTCGCTCGCGTTTGCGACGATGCTCATGAACCAGCAGGGGGCGATCTTTCTGGGTTTGCTGACGCAGGCGACGGGGCCGCTGCAGAATGTGGGGCAGGCGGATTTGTGGGTGGTGGACCCGGGGACGGACTGGGTCGCGGAGTATCGGCCGCTGAGCGATCAAAAGGTGGGACGGATCCGCAGCGTCGCCGGCGTGGCGTGGGCGGAACCGTTTTTCAGCAACTACGCGATCACCGAACTGAAGAACGGCAGCTTCAAGCGGGTGCAGATTCTGGGTTTGTCGCGCACCACGCTGGCGGGGCGGCCCCCGGAGATGGTGGAGGGAAGACTCGAAGATCTGTGGACGCCGGACGCGATCATCGTCGAGATCAAGAGCAGGGACAAGCTCGGCGGCGTGAACATCGGCGACACGCTGAAGATCAACGACAAGCGGGCGGTTGTCGTGGGGTTCTGCAAGGCGCGCCAGGGCTTTGAGAGCAACGCGATCATCTACACCACGTTCGACAACGCCACCCGCTTTACGCCGGTGGGGCGCAAGGCGATCTCGTACATCCTGGTCAAGGTCAAAGAACCCTCCGAGCTGAAGGAAGTGCAGGCGCGGATCAACGCCCTCGGCGACGTCTCGGCGCTCACAACCGACGAATTTCGGCAGCGCACGATGAGCTACATCACCATCGCGACGGGGATCGGCTTCAATTTCGGCATCACCATCGCGCTGGGCTTTGTTGTCGGCCTGCTGCTCTCGGCGAGTGTGTTCTACCAGTTCACGCTCGAGAACCTGAGGCAGTTCGCCACGCTGAAAGCCCTGGGCGCCTCGGGCTGGACGCTCTCGGGCATGGTACTGGCGCAGGCGTTTGTGGTCGGGTTGATCGGCTACGGCATCGGCGTGGGGCTTGCGGGTGCGTTCACCATTTTCACCGTGCGGAGCGAGAGCGAACTTTCGGCGAAACTGCCGTGGGAATTGCTGCTTATTTCATTGGTCGCGATGGTGCTGACAGTCATGTTGGGAAGCGTGTTGAGCCTTCGCCGCGTGATCGGGGTGAGTCCGGGTGCGGTCTTCGGGGCGGCGTGAGACGGGAACCAGGGAACCACGAAGGCACGAAGGACACAAAGTAGAGAGAGAGAGAGAGAGAGAGAGAGAGAGAGAGAGAGAGAGAGGGCGGTGCGTGGAAGTTTGGTGGGCCAGAGTTGGCGAAGGAGTCTGCGATGGTGCGCTGGGCGACGATTGTGCTTTCGATCATCGGCATTGTGATCGGCGTGCTGGCCGTGACGACGGGCAAGCGAACGATTCCGGATGCGCCTCTCGCGCGGCCGGCGAGCGTGAATCCGTTCGGGCGCGGGGTTGCGGCGCTCGGCATTGTCGAGCCCGCGGGGCGCGTGATCGAGGTCGCGGCGCCCGAGCCGGGGCTTGTCACCGAGGTGATGGTAAATGTGGGCGATGTCGTGACCCAGGGTCAGCCGCTGATGCAGCTCGACACCCGGAACATCGATTCGCAGATCATCCGCGCCGAGGGCGAGCTCATGGCCCGGAATGCGGAGATCCAGCGGTGGCACGCGATCCCGCGCGCGGAGGACATCCCGCCGCTGGAGGCTGCCGTGCAGCGGGCCAAGGCGACGCAGGTGGATGCCGAAGACAAGCTGCAGCGCACAAGCGACGCCGTGAAGAGCGGCGCGATGTCGGCACGCGATGTTGCGTCTTCCCAAGCCGCCGTCGATATTGCGCGGGCGGAGTTTGCATCCGCGACGGCGGCGCTGGCGAAGCTGAAGGCGGGCGGCTGGAAGGCGGACCTGGAAGTCGCACAGGCCAATTTGGAATCGACCAAGGCCCAGATCGCGGCGCTCCAGGTCTTGAAGGAGCGCATGACCGTTCGCGCTCCACGCGAAGGAACCGTGCTGCGCCGCGAAGTCGAGCCGGGCGAATATGTGCAGGGACCGAGCATGGCTCACGCGGCACTTGTGCTGGGGGATCTCACCAAGCTGCACGTCCGCGCGCAGGTCGATGAAGAGGATTTCGCCCTCATCGG
The DNA here is from genome assembly GCA_017303555.1 of Planctomycetota bacterium. Lineage (GTDB taxonomy): Bacteria > Planctomycetota > Phycisphaerae > Phycisphaerales > UBA1924 > JAFEBO01. The sequence goes on along the minus strand of JAFLCN010000003.1, from coordinate 234,997 downwards.
CATGGATTCCAAGGGCGTCGGGCGCACCCGCGGCGCCTCGCCACAGGAACTCCAGTTGCAGATCGTCCGTATCGAACCCTTCGCGCGCCCGAAGCTCAATCTCTCCGGCGCGAACTCGGAGCGCACCGACACACGCATCATCGATGTGCTGATGGCGATCGTGGGCTCGGATGGAACGGGCGGCGCCTTCGGCATCGTGCCGGGGCAGGCGGTGGATGTGTTCTTCGATGCGACGGCCAAGCAGAGTGGTGCGTCGAAGCCCTCAGCCCCCGGGCCGGAAAAGCGCTGACATCGCGATCGCGCCGGCGACCATGACATTCAGGGAATCCACCCCCGGGCGCTGCGCGATGCGGACGCGCCGATCGGCCTGCGCGAGCAGCAAACGCGAAAGCCCCGGACCTTCCGAGCCGAGCGCCAACGCGAGCTTTCGCTGAGGGGCTGCGGCCTGTGCCGAAACGTCGTTCATAGTTTCGGCGGCCGCATCGGGCGTGAGCGCGAGCAGCTCAAACCCTTCGCTTCGGATGCGCTGCGGCGCATCTTCCCAGGGCGCGAGAGTTACGAATGGAATCCGCAGTGAATGGCCCATCGAGACGCGGATCGCTTTGCGATAGAGCGGATCGACCGACTGGGGCGAGAGCACAACGAGCGTGCCTTCCGGCGCGAGGGCGGAGACGCAGCGAAACAGCCCGCCCATGTTGTCGAGGTTGGTCAGGTCTTCGAGAACCACGAGCGCGGGTGCCGCGGCGATTCGATTTCTCGCTTCTGCCGGCGAGGGCGGAGCGGTCCGGGCACCTGCGGCCAGCAGACCGCGATGGAACTTGAACCCCACCACTTCGTGCAGGACAGCGTCGGGCGCGACGTACACCGGTGTTTGGGCGGGCGCTTGTTCCAGCAGGGCGCGCTGCGATTCGAGCTTGGATTCCGCGATGAGGAACGAGCGGCACGGGAACGACGAGGCGAGCAGGTGCTCGGCGACCAGCGCACCCTCGCAGATAAAGGATCCGAAGGGGGCGGAAGCATCGATGCCCCGGGAAAGATCCCCTTCTTTGAGTGCCCGGTACTCGCGGACGCGCGGGTCGGCTGGGTCGTTGAGCGCGATGAGGTTGGGCTGGGCCACAAAGTCCTTCGAGAGAGGGCGGTCGATCGGAACGGTCATTCTTGATCGGGAAGCGACCCGACCGACGATCTCTGTCCGGGCAATCTACGTTTGCTCGCCGATTCGCGGCTGATCCAGGCTGGACCCGATCCCGCTCCTGCCGCCGGAGCGCGACCAGAACGAGGACTTCGAACGAACATGGAAACGTGGCAAGCGATCGTGCTGGGGATTGTGGAGGGAATTACCGAGTATCTGCCGATCAGTTCGACCGGGCACCTGATCATCGCCGGCGACCTGATGAAGCTGGACCGGCCGGAGACGAAGGCGGCGTTCGATGCGTTCAGCGTGATCGTGCAGGGCGGCGCGATCCTGGCGGTGCTGGCGCTGTACTTCCCTCGATTCGTGCAGATGATGAAGGGTTTGGCGGGGAAGGATGCCGCGGGATTCCGGATCTTCACCAACGTCGTGATCGCGTTCATTCCGGCGGCGCTGATGGGCTTTGTGCTCAGGAAGGCGATCGAGGCGAAGCTGTTTCACCTCTGGCCCGTTGTGATTGCGCTGGTCGTGGGCGGGATCTACATGATCGGTGTCGAACTGTGGCGACGCTCTCGCAAGCCGATGCGGGGCGGGATCGAGGGCAAGAGCGTCGAACAGATGTCGGCGGGTGATGCGCTGGCCGTCGGGCTGCTCCAGATCTTCTCGCTCTGTCCGGGCACGAGCCGCTCGATGATGACGATCACGGCGGGCTATTTCCGGGGCCTCAAGCCCGGCGCTGCGGCAGAGTTCAGCTTCCTGCTCGGCATGCCCACGCTCCTCGCGGCAACTCTGTACACGCTCTACAAGGACTACGCCGAGCACAAGGCCGCGGGAACCAAGAACATGTTCGAGGTGCTCGGGGCGAAGCCGATCCTGATCGGTATTGTCGTCGCGGCGATCAGCGCGTTCATCGCGGTGCGCTGGCTGGTGGGCTTCCTGAACAAGCACGGATTAGCGGCATTCGGGTTCTACCGGATTGGGCTGGGGATCGTGCTGCTGGTGCTGGCACTGGCGGGGATTGTCTCCGTAAGCAAGTGAGTTTTGACTGAACGTGCGTCGGGTTGTTGCCGATGCAACAATCCGCCCGCATGACCTCCAAGACCTCCTATCCCAAAGCCAAAATCAACGTCGTTCTGGTGGAGTCGATCCATCCGAGGGCGAATGACCTTTTTAAGGCAGAGGGCTTTCAGGTGCAGAGCATGGCCGGCGCGCCCGATGCAAAGAAGCTCGCGGCAATGGTCGCCGACGCGCATGTGCTCGGCATCCGCTCCAAGAGCGACGTGACGCCCGCGATCCTCGCGGCGGCTCCGAAACTGCTCACCGTCGGCGCATTCTGCATCGGAACGAATCAGATCGCGATCGATGACGCCTGCAAGCGGGGCGTGCCGGTCTTCAACTCGCCGTTCAGCAACACGCGGAGCGTGGCGGAACTCACGATCGCGGAAGCGATCGGACTGCATCGCGGGCTGGGTGACAAAACCATGCAGATGCACAAGGGCGACTGGGACAAGTCTGCCGCGGGATCGCACGAGGTGCGGGGCCGGACGATCGGCATCGTGGGGTACGGGCACATCGGTTCGCAGGTTTCGGTTTTGGCCGAGGCGATGGGCATGCGGGTCGTGTTCTTCGACATCATCTCGAAGATGGCGCTGGGCAACGCACGCATGGTGCGGAGCCTGAAGGAGCTGCTCGAAGTCAGCGACGTTGTCACGCTGCACGTGCCCGCGACGAAGCAGACCGAGGGCATGATCGGCAAGTCCGAACTCGCTCGGATGAAGAAGGGCAGTTACCTGATCAACAACGCGCGGGGCAGCGTGGTCGATGTGGCGGCCCTTGCGGCGGCGATGAAGAGCGGGCACATCGCGGGCGCGGCACTCGATGTCTTCCCCGATGAACCTGCCGCGAAGGGCGAGAAGTTCGACAGCCCGCTGCAGGGCCTGGCGAACGTCTTCCTGACGCCGCACGTCGGGGGCAGCACAGAAGAGGCGCAGGAAGCGATCGCGCTCGACGTCTGCGACAAGCTGATCAAGTTCGTGAACATCGGTTCGACGACGGGCGCGGTCAACGTGCCCGAGGTCGAACTTCCCGAGCAGCTCATCCGCGACGGCGCGAGAACCGTTCGCCCGCACCGCATACTCCACTTCCACAAGAACGTGCCGGGCGTGCTGAGCAAGATGCACACGCTGATCGCGAGCATGAACGCGAACATCAGCGCCGAGTACCTCCGCACCAACGAGGACATCGGCTACGTTGTTCTCGATGTCGACCCGAGCGATGGCGAAGCGATCCGGCGCAAGCTTGCGGAGATTCCGGAGACGATCCGGGTCCGCGTGCTTTGGTGAGTTCAGAGCGGCGCGGGAACGAATGCCGCGGGCTTGCCCCGTGAATCGTTCAGTTGCTCGAAATCAACCTCGAACACGGCCTTGAGCGCCGCGGGCGTGAGGGCATCGGCCGTCTCGCCGTAGGAATGGACGCGGCCCGCCTGATCGAGCAGCACAACCTCGTCGGCGAAGCGGAGCGCGAGCGAGAGATCGTGGACGACGGCCGCGATGCCCACGCCGCGTGACGCCAGCTCGCGCAGCAGCAGCATCGATGCGAGCGCAAAGTGCGGATCCATGGCGCTCACCGGTTCGTCCGCGAGCAGGTACCGCTCTTCGTTCCTCGCGTTGAACCCGAGCTGCGCGATGGCCCTGGCCAGATTGGCCCGCTGCTGCTGCCCGGCGCTCAGGGTGTGAAACGGATCGTCCGCCCGCTCGGCCAGACCCACGGTCTGGAGCGAAGACTCGGTCGCGCCGGACGCACCCGATCCGTGCGCATAACGGCCCATGGAAACGACTTCTCCGACCGTGTAATCAAAGGCCACGTTCGATTGCTGCGGCAGATAGACAAGCTTTCGGGCCCGCTCGCGCTCCGGGATCTCGGCGATTGTCGCCTCGTTCAGAAGCGCCTCTCCGGTTTGCGCGCGGCGCAGGCCCGCGAGCAATCTGAGCAGGGTCGATTTTCCCGCACCGTTGGGTCCGATGATCGCCACCAGCTTGCCGGGCGTGAAGACCACGCTGACGCCGCGGAGAACCGGGCGGGTGCGGTCGTAGCCGAAAAAGACGTGTTGGAGCACCAGCGGCACGCCGAAGAGTACCGCCTCGGCTAGATGAACATCCGCAGCAGCGCCCCCCATTCGGCGTAGCGGTACTCGATTCTTTCCCGATCGTGGATGCGTCGAATCTCCTCCACCGCTCGCTCGCTGAGTTCATTCTGCCAGGTCTGCGCCGACCGGTCGCAGAAGTACACGCGGCAGCCGCTGGGCTTGATCGCGTGGACGCCGCAGATGTTCGCGAGCTGGAACACGCAGCCTCCGCGTTCGATCGCGCGGTCGAGTTCGCCGGGCTCGATGGGTCGTTCCAGTCGGGCGATGCAGTACGCCGCTTCCAAACCTGTGGTGTAGAGCCGGTGATCCGCCCGGCGGAAGTTGCAGCATCGGCCGCTGGCCCAGCACGCCGGGCCGCGGGCTTCGATCTGATCGGCGATAAAGGCATACACCGCCTCCAGCGACGCGACCAGCGAAGGGCGATCGATCGCCTCCAGCCACCGTGAAGCTTCCTGCGTGGGCATGCAACAAGCCTATTGGACGCTCCGGCTTCACGTTCACAAAATCGTCGCCGTCCGGGCACATGAAGATTGGCCGGGATCGCGAGATTCGCTTGTCTCCACGGGCTTCGCGCGGGAGAATCGCACTATGAGCACCGGTTCTCGGAGAAATGGCCTTCCATTGGCACTCGCAATCGCGGCCTCGGCCGGCAGCGCGTCGGTCTGCCGGGCGCTTCCCCACGAGCCCGCTCCGGCTGGCCCGTCCGTGCAAGGCCACCAACACGCCGGGGGCACGCCCTGCATCGTCAAGTCGGACATCCCCCGCATCCCGCGGGAACAGCAGCACACGATCGAACGCATCCCGGCGCCGGTCACGCTGCTCGATACCGACGGCAACGAGAGTCCGTTCGGCGATCGGGGCGCATCGAACAACCGCGTCAACATTGTGATCGTCGGCGATGGATACCTTGCCTCGCAGCAGAGCACCTACCAGACACACGCCGCCAACACGCTCAACTCGTTCTTTTCGTACGAGCCGTTCACGACGTACAAGAATTACTTCCAGCCTTTCCGGGTCGAAGTCATCAGCACGGTTTCGGGCGTTTCGGGCGATCCGACTGCGGGGGTCAACAAGAGCACTCCCCTCCAGATGCGTTACTGGTGCTCGAACATCGAGCGGCTGCTTTGTGTGAACGTTTCGCGGGCGTATCAGTACGCCGCGAACTCGCCCCAGCCGTTCGACCAGATCCTGGCGCTCGCGAATTCGACAAAGTACGGCGGGGCGGGCTATCCGGGCAACGAGATCGGTACCGCCGCCGGAGGCCACGGCTCGGCTTCGTTGATCGCGATCCACGAGATGGGTCACTCGCTCGGCGATCTGGAGGATGAATACGACTACGGCGGGCCTGCGGCGTACGACGGGGAAGAACCGTGGGGCGCGAACGCTTCCACGCTGACATCGGGACCGATGGGAGCGGCCGAAACCAAGTGGTGGCGCTGGCTGAATGATGCGACTCCCGGCTTCGACGGGCCGATCTCGACGTACGAGGGTGCGGTCTATTCGCTTACCGGCGTGTACCGCCCGAGCCCGAATTCCATGATGCGGGCGCTTGGGCCGAAGTTCAACCTGCCCTCCGCAGAAGCGCTCATCGCTGCGATCTACAGCATCGTCCGCCCGATCGACGGTCCGCCCACGCCCGCAACATCCGCGATCCTGACCCCTTTCTCCAGCGCGAGCATCACGCTACTTCAGAAAGCGAGCAACCCGCTCGGCGTTCAGTGGCTGCTCGATGGCGAGGCGATCCCGGGCGCAACCGGTGCGAGTTTCAACATCGCTTCGGTCAACCTGCGCAAGGGCGCCTCGTCGCTTTCGGTGCGTGTTGTGGATGAGACGAGCATGGTGCGGGATCCGGTCATCCGGAATTCGCTTCTGACGCAGACGCTGAGTTGGGCGCTCCCGGTCGCGCCGTGCCTCGCGGACCTGAGCGGAGATCGGGTGGTGGACGATGCCGATTTCCCGTCTTTCGCGCTCCAGTACGACACGTTTGTCTGTTCCGAGCCTTCGATGCCGGGCTTCTGCTCCGCGGATTTCAACGCCGACGGCTTTGTGGACGATGCGGATTTTGTGGTTTTCTCGAACCTGTATGACGCCCTGAGCTGCCCTTGATCGCGCGGGCCGAAGGGCGAACCGGCTGGTTCAGATATCCACCACGGCGCGTCGGCGCGCGATCTCTTCGGGGTCGAAGCGCGGCCCTTTGTTGATGCCCGGGCACATCCGCGAGGCCAGTTCCCACCTCTTGCGGCTGACGAGCAGGCTCTTCCAGAACGGCCAGGTGCGGCACTGCTTGGGCCGATCTTCGTAGACGCCGCAGACGGCGCGTCCGGGGAACTTTTCTCGATCGAGAAAGATGCAGTCGTTGCCGTGCGGGGTGATTTTTTCCGTCAGGGATCGGCCGGCGATGGTGTGGCGGGTGTGGGTCGCGAGGAACGCGGCGGGCGTGATGCCGATCCGCTTTGCGAGCGCGTGGACCTCGGCATCGTCGACCAGCACGTAGCCCTCGGGACCGGAACAGCAGTTGCCGCACATGGTGCACTCGAAGCGCAGCCCCGCCTCGCCCGAATCCGGATCGGGCTTGGCAAACCATTCGATCTGCGGCAGGGAGTACGACACGTCGGAAGCGTACGGCGCGGACTTTCTACACCTCGCGTCGAAGGGGCGGGTACAGGCAGCGGTCGGGCCCGACGTACTGGAGCGCGACCAGAGTCTGATCGTCCGCCCGCGTGCGGGCGTGGGTGTGCGCGAAGAGGGCGCGATGGATGTTCTCGATGATCGTGTCCGGACGGCCGTCGCTGGCGCGGATCGCGGCATCGAGCCTTTCCTCGCCGAACATGTCGGGGTTTCCGGGGCGGGCATCGCGCCCGAAGGCTTCGGTGATTCCGTCGGTGTAGAGAAGGATCGAATCGCCGGGAAAAAGCTGCAGATCTTCGCTGACGACATCGAGGTCTTCGGCGATGCCCAGGGGAAGTCCTGCGCCATCGTCGATGGCGCGGATCGCGCGGGTTGCCGCCGTCAGAAAGCGGGGCGGGTTGTGCCCGGCGGAGGCGTAGTTGAGCCGCGCCGTCTGCGGATCGAAGACACCGAAGAACGCCGTAACGAAATTGCCCTCGAGCCGGGAAGCGAGCAGGCGGTGATTGGCGAAGCGGAGGACGCCCGCGGCACTGCCGTCGCCTCCCGAGTAGCAGTGCAGGATCGCCCGGAGCATCGCCATGATCGTCGCGGCGCCCGCGCCGTGGCCGGAGACATCGGCGACGAGGATGCCGAGGCGGCCGCCGGGCATGGGGAGGAAGTCGTAGTAATCGCCCCCCGCCTGGTCGCTGGTGAGGTAGCTGGTCGCGACGGCAAGACCGGGAACATCGGGCATCTTTTCGGGAAGCAGCGATTGCTGGACCCGCGCCACTTCCTCGAATTGCGAGTTCAGCGCGGTGTTCAGCCGTTCGACTTCTTTGAGCGCGACCAGATTCCGCGTGATCGCGCCGATGAGGTTTCCCATCATCATCGCGTCTTCGAAAATCTGCTCATCGAACGCGTTGGCGGCGCGCCGGAGCTGGATCGACCAGTTCAGCACCTCGCCCCGGTCGTAGAGAGGGCTGGCGATCGCGCTTTTGTATTCGGAGAGCAGCGAGCCAAAGACCGGGTCGTCGGGGATGTCGAGATCGGTGAAAATCTTGGGCGTGCCGCCCTTGATGCACTCGGCGACGAAGCCGCTGGTGTGCGTCGGCAACTGGTGAAAAGTGGCCCAGGGATTCGGGTTGACGGTTTCGGGCAGGCCGCCCTCGCCGGAATCGGCCCGGCGCTGGAACTCGCGGACGTCGTAATAGCGGGTGACCTTGTAGCTGCCGGTCGGGAGGCCCCGCGTCGAAACCGAGATGAAAAACTCCATGGGCCGGATGCGCCACATGCGCGGCCCGAAGACTTTGAAAACATCCGCGGGTTCGCGTGCGAGGCTGGCATCGCGCAGCAGATCGACGATGATGCGGATGCGCGGGCTGCTGGAAAGGTCGCGTGCGGTCACGCGGAGAGTCTACGGATCGCGCCGCGACCAGGTGCGGCACGCCGGTCGAGTCGCGAAAGAAGATCGTTAGCGCCCTTTGTCCCGGCGCCAGTTCGGCTTGCCCTTGTCCCGGTTCTTGCTCTTCTGGCTGCGGCGTTGCGATCCGGTGCGGCCCGGGCCGCCCATATCGCCGAAGCCCGCGCCCTGCCCCTTTGCGAAACCGCCCCCGAGCCCGAGCTTCGGTGCGACCTGCTTGGCCTTGCCCGCAGCACGCGATTCGCCGGCGTCCACGACGAGATCCATGCGGCGTGTCGGCAGGTCCACCGCCACCACCTTCACGCTGACCGTGTCGCCCATGTTGTACGAACGACCGGAGCGCTGATCGACCAGAGCGCCGGTTCGCGGATCGACCTTCCAGAAAGGAGCGAGGTTCTCGCGCGTGACGTCGCCGGGCAGGTCTTCCTTCTTCACGAAGCCCTCCGCCAGGTACTTGTCGATCTGGACGAAAACGCCCTTTGGCGAAACGCCGGTGATGACGCCTTTGAAGCTCTCGCCGACGTGCTTTTCGAGCAGTTGGAGCACGAGGAACTGCCGGAGCGACCGCTCGGCCGATTCGGCGTTCTCTTCGCGCATCGTCGCGTGACGCCCGATCTGGAGGAGCGTTTCTTCGTCGGGGCACATGTCCGAATCGCGCAGCTTGCGGCCGAGGGCTTTGCGCTCGCCGTCGCTCTTGGGCCGGTTTGTTGCGTTGTGGGTCTGGCGCAGGTATTCCGCGAGCGCGCGGTGGACTGTGAGATCGGCGTAGCGCCGGATCGGGCTGGTGAAGTGGGCGTACGCCTCGCTCGCGAGCGCGAAGTGGCCGATGAGCGCGGGCGAATACTCCGCCTTGCTCATCGTGCGGAGCACCGCCATGTGGACGGCGCGGCTCGCGGGGGTTCCGCGTGTCGCGTTCAGGAGGCTCTGCAGCTCCTCGCGCGTCGGGTTCTTCGGGATCTTGAACCCCGCCACCATCGCGGCCTTGCGCAGGCCATCGACGTCGCCCGGCGTCGGATCCGGGTGGGTGCGTCGGAGCAGCGGCACATCCATCTTCTCGAACAGGCGGGCCAGAACTTCGTTGGCCTCGACCATGAACATCTCGATCAGCTTGTGCGTGTACGCCGAGTCTTCGCGCTCCGCATCGATCACGTGCCCGTTGTCGTCGTAGATCAGCACCACCTCGGGCAGTTCCAGGCTGATCATGCCCTGCCGGTTCCGGCGGCCCTCGATCGCCTTGGCGCACGCGTTCATTTCGGCCAGGGTCTCGAGCAGTTGATCGGTGTACTTGGGCAGAGTCTTGGAATGCCGGCGCGCCTCGTTGAAATCGCCGTCGATCAAGGCTTGGGCTTCGAGATACGTCAGCCGCTTCGCGCTCTTGATCAGCGTGTTCTGCACGCCTTCGGACTTCACCACGCCCATCTTGTCGTACGTCATGTACGCGGACTTGCAGAAACGATGCACGCCTTCCTGGAGCGAGCAGATGCCGTTGCTCAGGAGCTCCGGGATCATCGGGATGACGCGCCGGGGCAGGTACACGCTGTTGCAGCGGTCTTTCGCCTCTTCATCGATCGCGGATCCCGGCGGGATGAAATACGCGACGTCCGCGATATGAACGCCGAGTTTCCAGCCTCCGTCGGGGAGCTTCTCGATCGAGATCGCGTCGTCATAATCCTTTGCATCCGGCGGATCGATCGTGATGATGTAGTCCTGCGTGAGATCGGCGCGTCCGCCCCACCCCTCGGCATCGAAGCTCTTCGCGCCGTTCTTGTGGAACTCGGCCATCCGCCGGTCGTATTCGACCGTGACCTCGCGTGCCTGGTCGTTGCACTCTTCCGGAAATTCGCCGGGGAGATCGAACGCCGCGATCACGGCCTCGGTCTCGACATCGGGCCGCCCCGCATCGCCGAGCACCTTGGTGATCACACCCTCGCCGAGCACCTGCCCCTGCGGGTACACCACCAGTTCGATGACGACCTTGGTGCCCTCGGGCGCGTTCTTTGCCGCGGCATCGCGCACGACGATCGGTTCGGTCACCTCGCGTCCGTCGGGGAAAACGAGCCACTGCCCGCCCCGCTTCACGAGCTCGCCGGTGAACCGGCTGCGCTTGCGCTGCACGATCTCGACGATCTCGCCGACAAACTGCGGGCCGTCGCCGTAGCCCGAGCGCTCGCGCCCGGAATCGCGGCGCACCGCGACCTTGACGGTGTCGCCGGTCAGAGCGTCGCTGGTTGCATCGGGCGGGATGAAGATCGATCCTTCGCGGACGGCTTCCTGGGGCTCGACAAAGCCGAAGCCTTTCATCGCCTTGCGGAACTTGCCGACCACAAATCCGCCGCGGCTGGAGAGTGAGGGCAATCCGATCGCGCCGTTGGGCGCGATCTCGATCAGTTTCTCGGTTTTCAGCTCGTCGATCGCCTCGTCGAACTCGGCCCGATCGGCCTCGGCAACACCCAGGTCGTCGCGGAGCTGCCCCACGCTGCGTGCCGTGTAGTCGTCGTGTTTGAGATGTTCCAGTAGCCGCTTGCGAAAACGCAGACTCATAGGGGGGACAATAGCGACTCTGGCGGAACGGCCGATCCGCCCGACGCGTAGAAACTCGTGTTCCCTGCCTGAAATCTGCTCAAAGCGAACCGGCGTACTGGCGGAAACTGGAACGGAACGGCCTCGCGTTCAGCCCGAGCTGCGCCTTCACCTTCTCGGTTTCGGCGGTGCTGTCCTGTCCGCCCATCAGCGCCATGCCGCGATCGAAGGGCAGCAGAGAACCAAGGCCCAGGTACTGCGCCGCCGTGGCCTGGATCGCCGCGGCTTCGGACGGGACGCCGAACGCGTTCAGGTACTCATTGGCACCGTGCACGTGATCGCGGATCTCGTGCAGCATCTCGGGCCAACTGATCTTCTCGGTGCCGACGAGGTTGTACGTCTCGCCGACGGCCCCATCGCGCTCGAGCGCCGAGACGTACGCGTTCGCAACATCTTCGACGGCGACCGGCTGCACCACCGGGATGACGCGGGAAACGCCTCCCAATGGCACGTTCTTTTCTTCCGAACCGCGGGTGAAATAGGGAAGGAAGAACCAGGGCTGCGTCTCGCCCTTGACCCACTGCGTCGCGGTCTTCATGAACTCGCTCTTCGCGCCGTGGATGAGACCCGGGCGGAAGATCGTCCAATCAAGCCCGCTGCGACGCACGATCTGCTCGGCTTCCCACTTGGTGGTCTGGTACGGGCAGATGCCCTGATCGCTCACGCCCAGCGCGGACATGTGCAGGTAGCGCTTGATGCCGGCGGCCTGGCAGGCCTCGACGATGATGCGGGTGGACGCGACGTGCATCCGGTGGAAGGTCACGCCGCCGCGGCCTTCGCGCAGAATCCCGATCAGGTGGATGCACGCCTGCGCCCCTTCGAGGAGCGCGACGGCCGAAACGCCGTCGTGGATGTCGCCTTCGACCAGGCTGATGGCTGCACCGCCGGAGGCGCGGGGCAGAACGGCCGCGGCTTTCTTCCGATCCCGCACGAGCGCACGCACGGCGAATCCGCGTCGAACGAGTTCGGCGACCACTTCGCTCCCGACGAAACCCGTCGCGCCCGTCACCGCCACCGTCTTGATCGATCCGTTGCTCATGCGCGTTCCTCGTGTGCCGCCCGTTGATTCCGGTTTGCTGCCCGGTCGGTATTCAAGCGTAGATCGAATGAATCGACCCCGGCACCATCCGCAATCAAACGCCTCGGGCACCCTCGCGCCGCTACCCTTCCCCGGCAGCACCAATGCGCAACTTCCTCATCTTTTCGACCCGAATGTTCCGGTACCCGGGCACGCTTCTCGCGGCCTTGCTGCTGGCGTTCTTTTCTGCCTTCGGACTGGGCACCGCGATACTCGCGGTGAAGCCGGTGCTGGAGAACGTCATCAACTCGCAGCCGGGCGCGCACGACCAGACCATCCGCGACCTTCCGGTTCTGGCGACCGAACTCAATGCCCGTGTCATTTCGCATTTTCCAAAGTCGATTTCCCCCCGCCTTCAGATCCCCCAGAGCGTGATCGAATCCCTGCCGACCGGCGCGTACGCCACGGCCCTCTGGATCTTCATCGGGCTTGGCGTGCTCACCGTTCTGGGCGCCGCCACAAGCTTCCTGCACGCCTTCCTCACGCAGACGCTCGTCAATCGGATCCTGACCGATCTCCGCCGCGAAGCGTTTCGCCGCGTGCTCAAGCGGCCGCTGCGCGACGTCATCACCTCCGGCCCCTCGGACATGATCAGCCGCGTCGTGAACGACACGGGTCAGATGTCGGGCGCGATGCTCAACGTCGTCGGAAAGGGCTTTGCCGAAGGCACCAAGGCCTTCGCGGCGATCGTCGTCGCGCTCGTGATCGACTGGCGATTGTCGGTCATCGCTGTCATCGCGGGGGGCGTGATCGGCATCATCATCCGTCAACTCTCGCGCCGCATCAAGAAAGGCTCCAAGGGAGCGCTCGAACGCCAGAGCGATCTTTACCGAGTCGCGACCGAATCCCTTCAGGGCCTCCGCGTGGTCAAGGTCCACACCGCCGAGCGGGCCGAGGTCGGCCGTTTCCACAAGGCGAACAAGAAGATGCTGCGCGAACTCAACCGGGTTCGCACCGCCCGCGCGCTCGCCAGCCCGCTTGTCGAAGCCATCGCCATTGTCGCCCTGGGCACGCTCGCCCTCATCGCCATCAAGGCGATGATCGACAAAGCCCTCGACCCCACTTCGTTCTTTCTCGCCCTCGCCGCGCTGGGGGTTGCGGGCGGCGCATTGAAGCCTCTGACCGGCGTTATCACCGATGTCCAGATCGGTACCGCCGCGGCGGACCGCCTGGCCGACCTGCTCAATTCCATTCCCGAGCCCGGACACGGTTTCAAGCTCGCCAAGCTCCCCCGTCACAAACGCTCGCTCGAATTCAAAGACGTCACGTTCTCCTACCCCAATCAGCCCCGTCCCGCGGTCGATGCCATCACGCTCAACATCGCGCACGGCGAAACCGTTGCGTTCGTCGGCCCCAACGGCTGCGGCAAGACCAGCCTCCTCTCTCTTGTCCCCCGCCTCTTTGACCCGCAGACCGGCGACATCCTCATCGATGGCCTCAACATCCGCGATTTCTCGGTTCGCTCCGTGCGGCGTCAAATCGGCGTCGTCACGCAGGAAACAGTCCTCTTCAGCGGCACAATCCGCCAGAACATTTCGTACGGCTCAACCGACGCGACCGAAGACGAAATCATCGAGGCCGCCCGCAAGGCCCGCGCGCTCGAATTCATCCGCCGCCTGCCGCAGGGCTTGGATACGCCGGTTGCCGAACAAGGCCTCAGCCTTTCGGGTGGGCAGCGCCAGCGCATCGCCATCGCTCGCGCGATTCTGCGCGATCCGGCCATCCTGATCCTCGACGAAGCGACCAGCATGATCGACGCCGAGAGCGAGAGCAAGATCGGCGAGGCCATCTCTGATTTCTCACAAGGCCGCACCAGTCTCATCGTCGCCCACCGCCTCAGCACTGTCGTGCAAGCGGATCGCATCGTGGTGATGGATTACGGCAAGATCGCCGACATCGGCCGCCACCATGAACTGCTCGGACGCTGCGAGATCTACCAGCGGCTCGTCCGCACGCAGCTCGTCGGCACCGAACTCTCGCCGACGTAATCGACGGACACTCAGGACAATTTCCATGCGTCGCCCCGGCACCGATGAAAACAACGTTCAGATGTCCGATGTGATGTGCGACTTCTGTCGGCTCGAGTGGACCGACACGCGCCACATGGTCGAGGGGCACCAGGGCTCGTGCATCTGCTCGGAATGCCTGACCCAGGCCTATCGCACGCTCGCTCTCGAGAAACGCACGATCGCCCCCGCCGATTCCAAGTGCACGCTCTGCCTCGAAAACCGCCCCGCGCCGCTCTGGTCGCTTTCGCAGTTCCCAGACGTGATCGCCTGCCTCCGCTGCGTGAAGCAATCTGCCGCGGTCCTTCAGAAAGACCCGGATTACAACTGGCGGAAACCCGAGGCGACGCAGGCTTCGGACCCTGCACGCTGACCCAGCCCGAAGAGATGGCCCCCCGACTTAGCCACCCGTGCTTCCGATGTCGCACAGACACCCGACGGCGCTCAGAGGGGAGTGCCGGCACTCGTCCCGTGCCCGAAAGGGTGCAAAAAGAACGACGGAATCGAATCTTTCGACTCGATCCCGCCGGTGGTGTAGAACAGGCAACTTTGCGGCCCCGGGCTTCCAGTCAGGCCTCTATGGCCCTGTGGAATCCGCGGCAGGTCCGATGCAAGGGCACCGGACACCCCAACCATGCCACCAAAGTGCGCGTTTGCCACTTTTTTTCCCGGACGCCCGCGACAATGGGCTTGACATGGCACCCCGATTTCGCTAACCGACAGGTCCGAGTTCTCTTTCCGAGTATTCGGACCTGAATTCACCCTGCATTTCAGCGTTTTTGCGTACGAGCCGCGGCCGGCGACAGATCGCCAGGTCGCACCTTCTCGGGCCTGCGAAACTCCGCGGCCGCGCTAGAATCGCACCCTGCCCGGGCGGGTATCTCGTGGCAGCGTGCCGCATTTCTGTTTGGATTTTATTCGGAGCGATCCATGATTTCTGCCGCGTCCCCGTCGATCAACGTTCGCGAAGTCCTCGGAAACGATGCCGCGGCACTGCTGTCGTACGAGTCGAAGACAGTCTCAAAGAACCAGCTCCACCTGCCCGGCCCGGACTTCATCGATCGCGTTTTCACGCAGACCGATCGCAACGTCCAGACGCTCCGCAACTTCCAGACGATTCTGAACACGGGCCGCCTGGCGGGCACCGGCTATGTGAGCATCCTCCCGGTTGATCAGGGCGTCGAGCACTCGGCCGGCGCTTCGTTCGCTCCGAATCCGCAGTTCTTTGACCCCGAGAACATCGTCAAGCTCGCCATCGAGGGCGGTTGCAATGCCGTTGCTTCGACCATCGGCGTCCTCGGCTCGGTCGCCCGCAAGTACGCCCACAAGATCCCGTTCCTCGTCAAGTTCAATCACAACGAGATGTTGACCTACCCCAACATCTTCAAAGAGTCGTACTTCGGCAGCGTGCGTCAGTGCTACGAGATGGGCGCTGCGGCAGTCGGCGCGACGATCTACTTCGGCAACGACAGCAGCCGCGATGAGATCGCCTACGTCTCCGACATGTTCGAAGAAGCGCACAGCTACGGCATGGTCACGGTGCTCTGGTGCTACACCCGCAACGCGCACTTCAAGGTGACGGGCGCGGACGGCAAGAGCGTCGATTACCACTCATCCGCCGATCTCACCGGCCAGGCCAACCACCTCGGCGCGACGATCAAGGCCGACATCATCAAGCAAAAGCTCCCCACAAACAACGGCGGCTACGCGGCACTCAACACCGGCGGCAGCTCGTACGGCAAGTGGGACAAGCGCGTTTACACGCAGCTCTGCGGCAGCGACGAAACCGGCAAGGGCGGCAACCCGATCGACCTCTGCCGCTACCAGATCCTCAACAACTACATGGGCCGCATCCCGCTCATCAACTCGGGCGGCGAATCCAAGGGTGCAGCCGATCTCCAGGACGCTGTGCACACCGCCGTCGTCAACAAGCGCGCCGGCGGCATGGGCCTGATCTCCGGCCGCAAAGCGTTCCAGAAAACGATGGCGGACGGCGTGAAGCTGCTGAACGCGGTGCAGGATGTGTATCTGGATAAGGGCGTGACGGTGGCGTAAGGCCTCCCGGACGCTCGACATCACCACAGACCAAAGAACCCCACGCGCAAGCGTGGGGCTTTTCTTAACCCGTGCTCTGCATCGCCGCCGCGATCGCGCTCACGCTCTGGAAGAGCAACTGATCGAGTTCGCCCGTTTCCGAACCGGATGCGGAGCGGCGCCTTTTCAGCAGGTCGATCTGGATCAGATTGAGCACATCGGTCCACGGGTTCCGCTCGCGGATGGATCGCGCGATGATGGGCGATTCTTCTTCGAGGGATGTACGTCCGCTGATGCGGAGTGCCGCACGGACTGCCGCGCCGTACTCCTCGCTCAAGAGCGCGTAAAAACGCTCGCCGATCGCACGATCACCGGCGGCGTTGCTCGCGTAACGCCGGACAATCGGCATCCGTGCTCGCAGCAGTTCCTGCGTCGCGTTGTCGATGACAGCGCGGAACCATGCGTTGCTCTGATACTCCGCTGCCAGCATCGTCAATTCGGAGTCGCTCGCGTTTCCAAGGGCGGTACCCAATCCGAACCAGCCCGGCGCGAGGCATCGCATCTGGATCCACGTGAACACCCACGGGATCGCCCGCAATTGATCGAAGCCGGATTGCGTTCCGACGCCCGAACCTTCCGCGCGCATGACGGGGCGGCTTGCGATCGGGAGGCCGGCGATCGGCGCGATCGGCCCCGCGCTGACGAACCACGACCAGAAATCCGGATCGTCGATCAGTGATCGGTACCGCCGCATCGATTCAGTCGCGAGGCGTTCGAACAACGCGGAGAGCTCAGAAGGACGCTCCGATTCGCGCTGATCGGCAGAAGCGATCAGCGCCGCGTGCATGATCTGCTCGAGGTGACGTTCGGCGATCGGAGCGAGCGCGTAGCGGAACGAAATCACTTCACCCTGTTCGGTGAAACGGATTCGCCCAGTGCGCGACGGCGCGGGCGCACCGAGAATTGCCCGCCCCGCGCGACCGCCCCCGCGGCCGACCGTCCCGCCCCGTCCATGAAAGAACCGCAGCAGAATGCCGCGCGAGCGCACCGCATGAGCGACGCGGCGCTGCGCCTTTTCGAGCGCGAGGTTCGCCATCAGAAAGCCGCCGTCCTTATTCGAGTCGCTGTAGCCGAGCATCACTTCCTGCAGCGGCGCGCTGTTGGGAGATTCGGGCGCGATTCCCGCCGGCACCAGCGATTCGAGGTGCGAGCGATACAGCGGCTCATCGAGCATGCCCGAAACGAGCGATTCACCCCGTTCGAGATCGTCGATGGTTTCCAGCAGCGGCACGACGTGCAGCGATCCTTCCAGGCGCGTACGGCCTCCATCGCGCACGGCACGGGTCAGCCCCGCCTCTTTCATCAGCAGCAACACTTCGAGAATGTCGCTCACACCATGCGTCATCGAGATGATGAACGATCGCACGCAGCGACGGTCGAGCGCGACCGCCTGCTTCACCACCCGCAGTGTCTGCATCAGTTCGCTCGCCTGCTCGGAGAGCGGCGCATCGAACGGGCGGAGCGGGCGGGCCTGCGTCAGCTCGGCTCGCAAGACTTCGATCTTTCTTGCTTCGGAAAGCGCGCCGTACTCCTGCGTCACCCCCGCGAGCGCAAGCAACTCGCCCACCACCGCTTCATGCACGCGGCTGTGCTGACGGATATCCAACGTCGCCAGGTGCGTTCCGAAGACCCGCGCACGGACGATCGCATCGGCCAATGGACCATTGCGTGCAACTTCGCGCAGCCCGGCGCTCTCCACTGCATCGCGGATGGCGAGCAGATCCTGCACCAGCAATTCGCCGTGATACGAAGGATCTCGCTTCAGCCGGCCCCGCATCTGCATCAGCCGCACGCGAACCGGCTCGTGCTCGCGCTGGCCAAGCGACGACGGATCCTCGATGAACTTGTCGCCTTCCGCGCGGACGAGTTCGACAAATGCGGCTGGAATCGGCACGCGCCGGCTCGAAAGCGTCAGCACCTGCTGCAGTTCAAGCAGTTCACGATCCCACAGTTCCACTGCCGCGGCACGCAGGATGTGGAGCGTCCCGCTCGTGACATCATGCGTCACCCGCGGGTTGCCGTCGCGATCGCCTCCGATCCATGTCCGGTACCGCACCAGCGCGGGCAACTCGGTGAGATCGAGCGTGCCGGGGCCAATGGCCTCGTTTGCCGCGTCCACCACCTCGCGCATCAGCCGGGGCACAGCGCTCCAGATCGACGACTTCAGAAAGAACAGCCCGTTCTTCACCTCGTCGATTACTTCGAGCCGCTTTAGTCGCACATCGTCCGTCGCCAGCAGTAACTGCACCAGGCTTTCGAGCCGCGCCTCCGAAGCCCGCCGCTCGGCATCGGTTAGGTTCGAGTCTTCCATCCGCAGCAGCAACTCGGTCGCCCGCACCAGATTGTCGAGGACGCTCCGACGCTTGGATTCCGTCGGGTGCGCTGTCAGCGTCGGCTGCACATCGAGCCGCTCGGTCAGTGTGCGCACACCCGCGGCATCGATCCCGAGCGACTGAAGCTTCGCGATCGCCTCGGGCAGCGATTCTGACCGCGGAGCCTGCAACGTCGCCCGCTTCGCCCGGTCGCGATTGGTGCGGATGATGTTCACCTGCTCGGTCTGGTTGAGCAGGTAAAAGCGGGTGGTGATGAAGCGCAGGACTTCGCCCAGTTCGGTCGGGCCCAGCTTTGCGATCAATGCCGCGGCATCATCACGGCGCTTCGACTCCACTTCGTCACCCGATTCGGCGCACAGCGCGTGCAGTTGATCCGAAAGCTTCTGCGCACCGGTCACGGCGCACGCAACCGCTGCCCGCTCCAACAAGCGCTCCACAACTCGCACCGATTCATTTGGCATCGGGGCGATTATTGCCGACCGGCTCGACCTGCTCGACAGCGAACCCCACGCGCAAGCGTGGGGCTTCCGCGGCACGTCGCACTTTCCCAGTGATTCCAATGTCATCGATGCTTCGACTCAGCAGAACCACGGATGTGATTTCTTGCCTGCACGGGCAGAAGACGTTGGTTCGCTTTGCCAATTCGCCCCACGCTTGCGCGTGGGGTTCACCGACGAACATCGGCGCGCCTATCCTTTCGCCCACATGCAGATCCTCGCGTCCAAAAAAGGCAAATCGAAACGGCTGAAACGGCCGGCGATTGCCTTTCGCGCGTAGTTGATCTCTTCTGAATCAACCACTCTCGCGGGCTCGCCGGTTTCGGCGGGCCCGTTGTGCTTTTGGCACAGCAACGCCCGCGATTTTCAGCGCGGCGACCCCATCTCCAAATCGCACCCCTCAAAGCACAGGACTCAGGACTTCAAGATTCAGGACTTCCCCCATGCCCCTCACACTCACACAAAAGATCGCCCTCGCCCACACCGACAGCGTGTCGGCATCTCCCGGCGACTACATCCAGATCCGCCCGCGTCATGTCATGACGCACGACAACACCGCATCGGTGCTCTCCAAGTTCCGCTCCCTCGGCAGACGCCAGATTCACGATCGTGCACAGCCGGTGATCGCTCTCGATCACGACATCCAGAATCAGTCCCCCGAAAACCTCGGGTCGTACGCCCGCATCGAGTCCTTCGCACGCGAGAACGAGCTCGCTTTCTTTCCTGCCGGCACCGGGATCGGCCACCAGATCATGATCGAACGCGGTTTCGCGGCACCGGGCTCGCTCGTCGTTGCCAGCGATTCGCACGCGAACATGTACGGAGCTGTGGGCTGTCTCGGCACCCCGATCGTTCGAACCGATGCCGCGGCCATCTGGGCCACCGGCACGACCTGGTGGCGCGTGCCACCCATCGCCCGCGTTCATCTGACCGGCAGACTCGCGCCCGGCATTACGGGTAAGGACGTCATCCTCGCTCTCTGCGGCATTCTCAATCGCGATCAGGTTCTCAACCACGCCGTCGAGTTCGCGGGCGAAGGTATCGCCTCGCTCTCCATGCCCGATCGCCTCTCGATTTCCAACATGAGCACCGAATGGGGTGCGCTCTCCGCACTCTTTCCCGTTGACGCGATCACGATCAACTACCTCCGCGACCGCGGGCATCTGTTCACCGAGTCCGATTGCCCGCGCGCCGATGCCGATGCGCGATACGCGGTCACTATCGAGCTCGATCTCGGACAGGTCCCGTCGCTCATCACCGGGCCGAACGACGTCAAGCTCGTTTCCGCCGCACGCGAGCTCGAATCGCGCCGCATCCGCATCAACAAGGCGTACATCCTGAGCTGCGTGAACGCCCGCTACGAAGACCTTGCCCAGGCCGCGGCAGAGCTTGCCGGCGAACGGGTTGCTTCGCATGTCGAGCTTTACATTGCCGCGGCATCCGCCTCAGAACAACAGCGCGCCGAAGCCGATGGAACATGGCAGAGCCTGCTCGATGCCGGAGCAATCGCGCTCCCCAGCGGCTGCGGACCGTGCATCGGCCTCGGACAAGGCATCGCACAGGCCGGTGATGTCGCGATCAGCGCGACCAATCGCAATTACCGCGGACGCATGGGCCATCGCGATGCGCAGGTCTATCTCGCCTCTCCCGCTGCCGTCGCGGCATCGGCCCGAGAGGGATTCATCACCGCACCGGCCAGTTCGCCGCGGCGAACATCGCTTCCGCAGGCTGTGTGCATTCAAACCGCTTCGCTTGCATCCGAATCGAGCACCGAACTGGTCGAGGGTTTTCAATCGACGCTGTCAGGACGCTCGATCCTGCTCGCCCGCAACGACATCAGCACCGATGCGATCTACGCCGGCAAGTGGACGTACCGCAACGACCTGACGCGTGAACAGATGGCATCCGTGGCATTCGAGAATGAAGGGCCACGCTTCCAGATGACCGCACGGCCTGGCGACATTCTCATTGCGGGTCACAACTTCGGAACCGGCTCGTCACGCGAGCAAGCGGCGACTGCGCTCCAGGCCTTTGGCATCCGTGCGGTCATCGCCGCGAGCATCTCCGCGACGTACGAGCGGAACGCACTCAACAACGGAATGTTGCTGCTCGAATCGCCGGCGCTCGCGAGCCACTTGCTCTTGGCCGGCGCGGAAGCGTTTGGCGTGGGCCCGGCGCTCACGATTGACTTCGCGCAGTCGGTCATCCGGGTCGGCGATCGCACCTTTGCGTTTTCACCGCTTGGCCCGGTCGCTCAGCGGCTCATTCTTTCCGGCGGCATCGAGGCGCAGCTTCGCGGCGCCGAGTCGATTTCTCCCGCACTCGCGGAGGTTTCCCGATGACGACCCGGCTTCCCCGCATCGCATGGCTCGGAGGCGACGGCATCGGACCCGAAGTCCTCGACGCAACCCGAACGGTGCTCGACGCAATCGGGTTTCGCGCCGAGTACATTCCCGCCGACATCGGCTGGAAGTTCTGGTGCGAAGAAGGCAATCCGCTTCCCCAGCGCACGCTCGAAGTGCTTCGCACGACGACCTGCGCCATGTTCGGCGCGATTACTTCCAAGCCCGCAACCGATGCAACACGCGAGCTCGCACCGGCCCTGCGCGAACGCGGCTTCACCTATTCGTCACCGATCGTCCAGCTCCGGCGGCAGTTCAATCTCTACGCAAACATCCGCCCCGCACGTACATTCACTTCGATTCCCACACCCGTCGATGTCATCGTCGTTCGCGAGAACACCGAGGGGATGTACGCCGGGCTCGAATCGCGCCCGACGCCGCCGGCACTTCTCGCGGCACTCGATCCACAGCGAAAGCTCCCCCACCTTCGCGAAATGGATCCTTCTGATGTGGCGATCTCCGTTCGTATCTCCACCCGTGCCGCCTGCGAGCGCATCGTGACACGCGTATTCGAGCTTGCACAGTCGCTGGGTCGCCGCCGCGTCACACTCGTCGAGAAGGCGAATGTCCTTCGCGCGACCGGCGGCTTGATGGTCGAAGTCGCTCGCGCCGTCGCTTCACGCTACCCCGCGATCGACTTCCGCGAAGCCCACATCGATACCGCCTGCATGGATCTGGTTCGCCGGCCGGGCGAGTTTGATGTCATTGTCGCCGAGAATCTGTTCGGTGACATCCTTTCTGATCTCGCCGCGGGATTGACCGGCGGCCCAGGCCTCGCACCCAGCGCCAACATCGGAGACAACTACGCCGTCTTCGAGCCCGTCCACGGGTCCGCGCCGGACATTGCGGGCAAAGGCATCGCGAATCCGTGCGCCGCACTCCTTTCTGCCACCATGATGCTCGACTGGCTCGACCATCGCGAGCGTGCAACTGCCTTGCGAGCAGCCATCACGCGCGTGCTCGAACAGGGCACCATCAAAACCCCCGACCTCGGCGGCAACGCCACCACAAAACAAATGGCGTCGGCCATCATCGCCGCCGCCAACTGACCTCGCTCTCCAATCGCTCCGCACTCCGAGTTCCGCGCTCCGATTTAGCCACTCCGCAATCCCAAATCCGCGATCCGAAATCAATCTCACCCCATCCCAGAAAGTCTCCCATGCCGACGAACACCCTCACCCAGATCAAGCCCTTCTCCATCATCGATTCCACTCTCCGCGAAGGCGAGCAATTCGTCAACGCCTTCTTCACGACCGAGCAGAAGGTCCAACTCGCGACCCTGCTCGATGAGTTTGGCGTCGAATACCTCGAACTCACCAACCCGATGGCCTCACCCCAGAGCCGCGACGACTGCGCGACGATCGCCGGCCTCGGTCTCAAGTCCAAGATCTTGACGCACACGCGCTGCCATCTCGATGATGCCCGCGTCGCGGTTGAAACCGGCGTGGACGGCGTCGACGTCGTCATCGGCACATCGTCGCAGCTTCGCAAGTTCAGCCACGGCCGCACGATTGATGAGATCATCGGCATCGCCCGCGAGGTGATCCCGTTCCTGCGCGACTCCGGGGTCGAAGTGCGCTTCAGCACCGAAGATTCGCTTCGCTCCAGCCCCGAAGATCTCTTCCGCGTCTACGAAGCCGTGGATGAACTCGGCGTCGATCGCGTCGGCGTCGCCGACACCGTGGGCGTCGGCTCGCCCCGCCAGATCTACGACCTCGTCTCGCAACTCCGCGCCCGCGTGAAGGCCGATATCGAGTTCCACGGCCACAACGATTCCGGCTGCGCGATCGCCAACGCCTACTGCGCACTCGAAGCCGGCGCAACCCACATCGATACCACCGTCCTTGGCATCGGCGAACGCAACGGCATCACCTCGCTCGGTGGCCTTGTCGCCCGCCTCGCCGTCGTCGATCCGCAGTCCGTTCGCAAGTACAACCTTCCCCTCCTCCGCGAGCTCGATCAGACCGTCGCTTCAATGGTCGATATCGAAGTGCCGTTCAACAACTACATCACGGGCTTCTGCGCGTTCACGCACAAGGCCGGCATCCACGCCAAGGCCGTGCTCAACGACCCCAGCACCTACGAGGCTCTCCGCCCCGAAGACTTCGGCCTCACCCGCTACGTCCACATCGCGCACCGGCTGACGGGCTGGAACGCCGTGCGCAGCCGCGCCGAACAGCTCGGGCTCACCCTCACGGATGCGCAGTGCAAGGACCTGACCAATCGGATCAAGACGCTGGCCGACGCCCACGCGCTCACGCTGGAGCAGGTTGACCTGCTTCTGCGATCGGAGCACGAAAGTGCAGTCGGCGCCGCCGAAAGAACGAGCGCTCTGGCATAGGACCTATAGGTCCCATAGGTCCTATAGGACTTATCCCAAAGCAACCGGCGCCGCTGCCGCGCCAGCGCTCTCCGCGCGCCGCAATCCGAACGCTCTTCTCCCCGCGCCCACAAACAACCCGCATTCACACAACGTCCACACGCCCATCAACGGCAACAACCACCACCCATACGGATCCATCGCCCGCGCGATCTGCTTCACCGCTTCGGGCACGTTTCCCTTCCACACACCCTTTCCAAATCCGAGAATCCAGTGAGGCCGCGTCAGCACCCGGGCCGCCGGGCTTGCCAGAAATCGCGCGCCCGCCGGCCCTTTTCGTGCCGCGAGCAGCACGACATCATCGCTTGCACGCAGCGCAGCGCCCGCAACCGCTGACTCTGCACGCACCAGCGAAGCGCCCTCGCGTCCGGTGATGAGCAGCGCCGCGCCACCTTTCGCACCGTTGCGTTCAACGAACGCCGCGAACTTCGCAAGATCCTTCTCGTTCTCCGCCAGCTTCAAGATGCGGATCGCGCCCGCCGGTGAAGCCTTCGTCGCCAACTTCGTTACATCGCCAAACGCTCCCGCCAGCGCCTCGGTGCGGCGGAGCTTCACGCCCCGCACGATGAACTCTTTCAATCCATCCGTCACCGCGCCCGCCTTCCGCGCAACCTTCAAAAGCGCAGGCGCCCAATCAAACTCGGGCGCGACTGTCAGAACGATCCCCACGGCCGAAAGCGCAACGATCAGCGCATCCGGCTCGCCCCCACTCGCCCATGTTCCGCCCTGAATCGCCAGATCGCGGATATCGCCCACAACAAACATGTCCGCCGCGATTGCGCCGACAAGTTGCTCGATGCTCTCACCCCGCCCAGTCAGCGCGCCCCAACCAACGTCCTTCGCGCGCCGCATCCAGCTCGCCTGTTCATCGACGGTCAACTGCCGCTGCCGCTCGATCTCCGCTCGCTTCTCGCCCGTGCCCGGACCATCGGTCCAACCCAATCCCGCATCCGCGATAACGATCGCTTCTGCATACCGCCCCTGCTCGCGCAGCGTCGCGACCTCGCCCGCATAATCCATCTCCGGCAGCGCGGCAAACGTCAACCGCGCCAGGCGCGCCGGAGTATCCACCGCAAGTATCACGAGCAGCGAAAGCGCAATCACCAACCGCGTGATATTCCAACGCCGCGACCAAAGAAACGGAATCAAACAAAGAACGTGCATAGTCAATCTGCTGCTCTGCTGCTCTGCTGCTCTGCTGCTCTGCTGCTCTGCTGCTCTGCTGCTCTGCCTTTGCCTTCCGTCCTCCCCCTTTGCCAAAGGGGGATGTGGCATCGCGAGTCTTCGAGCGATGACGGAGGGGGTTTCGCCTTTCTACTCCCCCGTTGCCATCGTTGTTCTCCACCCTTCTTCATCTTCAAACCAGACCCGAACAGATGCACCCTCACCCACGATCCGCTTCACCAAACCTGCGATTTCCGCTCGGGCACTTTCCCGAATCCGGTCCGATTCCGCCCCGGTGATCCGCAGCCGCAGCGCCTGCTCGTGCAATCGCGCCCGCGCAATCCCCAATTGCTCCTCCCCCGCCAGCGATCGAAACCGCAGCCCCGCGAGCGCCACATCCGTCTTCTCTTTCCCCGTAAAAACCTCCGTCGCGATCCGCTTCGGCGCAGGCACTCTCAGCGAGTACACGCCGCCAATCGGACTGAACACCACGCGCGACGACTCCAGCTTCGAGAGATCCACCCCGTAACTCAGCCGCGCCGGCGCCTCAACCGTCGCCACCACGCTCCCAAACCAGTTGTCGTCGTTGTTCTGCGCACGCACGATCGTCTCGACGCGGCTCGTCACCAGTTCGCACGTCCGCAGATGCCGCACAACATGCGCCTTCATCGCGCCGGTTTGCAGCGCGTTCTCTCGCTTCGCGAGTTCGATCGCCCGCTCCTGCTGCGCTTTCAATCCCACCGATGCAAGCACCCCCAAACACAGAAATCCCCCAAGCCACAACACCCGTCCGCGCCAGCGAGCGCGCGGCATCTCCGACAAAGGGGGGTTTGGTTCGACCGGTGCCATGTTCCTTCCTTTGGAATCGGCCATCCCCCCATTCAACCGCCACTCATCCCCCCACACCCCCATCCCCCCACCTTCCCACCTCCCCATACCGTTCTCGATGCCCGCAACCGTCCGCCTTCGCGCCCTTCAAGGCACCCCCCTCGACGACGGCCCGACCCGACGCACGGTGGAATCGACCGCCCACGCCCTTGCGGAGCGCGAAGGGATCAAACTCACGGCCCTCGAATCCGCACCCGATTCCATCGTCCTCACCCTCGATGCCGATCGCATCGTCGGCCTCGGCTTCCTCGCCGAGCTCCGCCGCATCACCAACAAGTGGTACGAAGACAGGTACCGCGACGGCCCACTCTGGGGCACACCCGCACCGGGAACCGAGTTCGAGTTCGACTGATTTCGTGGCGCCGGGCTTCCACCTGGCGTGCTTCGCCAGTCTTCCGCGGCCGTTCGCTACAGTCCATCCATGTCGGGTTCTGGACCTGCAAAACCCCTCCGCCTGCTCGTCGTCTGCCCATCCTGGCTCGGCGACTGCGTCATGGCGACCCCGGCCCTGAAACTACTGCGCGAGAACCTCCCCGGAGCGTTCATCGGCGGGCTCGTCCGTCCGGGCATGGATGAGTTGCTCGCCGGGCTTCCGTTCTTCGATGAAGTCCACGTCGCCCGCTCTTCCGGCGTCATGGGCCCCAAGTTTGTTGCCGCCAAGATCAGACCCCGGCGATATGACACCGCCGTCCTGCTCACCAATTCATTCTCGACAGCCCTGATCGTCCGAATTGCCGGCATTCCTCGCCGGGTCGGGTACGACCGAGACTTGAGAGGCCTCTTGCTCACCGACCGCCTTGTTCCGCCTGCGCGAAACGATGGACGACGCGCGGCGATCTCGGCCGTGACGTACTACAAGCCCCTCATTGCCCGCACGATCGGGCTGACGGAGGGAGCATTTTTACAAAACGAAACTCCGCTTTCGCTTTGTGTAACCACCAGCGATGTCCGGGCAGCCGACGTGGTCTTCACTCGGGCTGGAATCGACCCGGCCTCTCCAAGAGCCATTCTCAACCCGGGCGGCAACAACCCGGCCAAACGCTGGCCGCCGGACCGATTCGCCCAGGTCGCAAGGCACCTGCATCAAGCTCACGGACTTTCGATCTTCTTAAACGGTTCGCCCGGCGAATCTGAGCTGGTGGATCAGATCGCGGACTTGGCCGCGGTCCCTTGTGTGCGACTACCCCGACTCGGCATCACCATCGGTTCGCTGAAGGCGATCGTTCGCGGATCGGCGTTGATGGTCACCAACGACACCGGCCCCCGCCACATCGCCGCGGCTTTCGGTGTCCCGGTGGTTTCGCTCTTTGGTCCGACCGATCCACGCTGGACGACCATTCCGACCCCGGATGGAGGAGAGTGGATTCTGGTGGCCGATCCAACTTTGCCCGAATCCGAGGTCGCGGACGACCACCCCGAGCGTTGCCGGATCGAAGGGATCACGCTGGAAAGCGTTCTGGAGGCCTCTGAAAGGGCGATCGCCCGTGGTCTGGCCCGAAAAAAGCCACTTTTGGACCCGTCTTGATTCGCCGGAGGGGGGATCTACCATCTTGGCCCTGTCCCGGCAGTGCCGACATGGCCTGAAGTGACGGGCACAACCGAAGAACCCCGGCCCCATGGCCGAAGAAAGCAGACCAATCAAGGGGGCGTAGCTCAGTTTTGGTAGAGCGCTTCCATGGCATGGAAGAGGTCACGAGTTCGAGTCTCGTCGCCTCCACTTGAACAAAGACCCCGCCCGCAACGGCGGGGTTTTTCGTTTTTGCGCCGGTGCGGGCGGGTGCCGATATGGAATGGCGAACGCCCCCATGCTGACCGCGACACCTCCAACTGTGGCCGAACGGGACCGCCTGATCGCGCTCGGTCGCACGGCGAGGAGCTGGGAGTTTCTGGCAGCGGCCGGCGCCGGCACGGGCGACCCCGGCCTTGCGCTGCTTGCGGCGAGCCATCTCGCGAAGCTGGGGCTCAAGACCCTCGCGCTGGAAGCCATCGCTGCGCTCCCGGAGCAGGTTCGTGAAGCTCCGGAGATCCGGACACTTGTCCGCGGGATCGAGGCGCTTCCAAACGACGCGATCGAGCGGGCGACACTGTTGACCAACCTCGGCGCGAACAGGGCGGCGCTTGGCGATCGTCTGCACGGGCGGGGCGATGCGGCCTTGCCAACTGGCGCAGCGGTGTTCCGCGCTTCCGACGGCAACTTGCTGGCGCGGGTGGGCGGGCAAACGCACTTCGTCGAGCACAAGAGCGCTTCGATGCAAATTCTCGCCGAACACCGAACGGTGTGGGAGCAGAACCAGTACCAGGCGTTCATCGTGGCGGGCGTGCGTTCGCATTGGCTGACAACACGGGCGTGCCGCGCACGGGGAAGGGACAAGCTCGGGTACAGGGCGCCCATCTACCTGATCGAGCCCGATGCCGACCGATTCGTGATGGCGATGGCGATGGAGAACATCGCCGAGGAACTTGCGGACGGACACGTGCGTGCG
This sequence comes from Planctomycetota bacterium, assembly GCA_017303555.1. Taxonomy (GTDB): domain Bacteria; phylum Planctomycetota; class Phycisphaerae; order Phycisphaerales; family UBA1924; genus JAFEBO01. Next base: position 206,788 of record JAFLCN010000003.1, on the reverse strand, counting down.
TTCGTCGGGCAGAGCGCCGCATCGGACTTTGCTGCCTTCCTTCGGGAACGGATCGATCTTCGCATCAGCGGCACGCTCGCGCTCGACCCCGGCGCGCCGCCATCGGTGGGAGCGGAAGTCGCGGCGTACGTTCGGAGCGTGATCGATGAACAGGAGCGGGAGACGACCGCCCTGGAGCAACGAGTCCGCGGGCTTTCCAAAGACCGAGACGCCGCGTGGTGGCGCGACCGCTTCGCCGATACGACGCGTCCATTGCGGGTGCTCATCCCGACGAGCCGGTACTCGACGTTCGTGCAGCATTCGAGCCGCGACATCGCGTCGGCGTTCGCTTCGCTCGGGCACGAGGCCCGGGTTCTGATCGAGCCGGATGATTCCTCCTGTCTCGCGGCCGGCGCGACGCTGCGCGCCCTCCATGATTACCAGCCCGACCTTGTTGTGTGCATCAACTATCCGCGCTCAACGATCGGGGCGTTCGTGCCACCGAACATCCCGTGGGTCTGCTGGATTCAGGACCTGATGCCCCACCTGTTTGATGAGCGAGTCGGACGCGGGCTCACCGACCTCGACTTCACGATCGGCCACCTGAAGCCGGCGCTGCACGATCGGTACGGCTATCCGCGCGAGTCGAGCCTCGCGCTGCCGGTGCCCGCGAGCGAGCGGAAGTTTTTCGTCTCCGAAGCGACCGACTCGGACCGCGCGCGGTTCGAGTGCGAGATCGCCTACGTCAGCCACCAGAGCGAAACTCCGGGAGCGCAGCACGAGCGGATCGTCAAGGAATTGCTCGGGAATCAGACGACCGAGTGCTCGCTCATCCGCGCGCTGCCGGCGCTGCGCGATGCCGTCCACGCGCTGGTGCGCCTGCCGCTCTCGACGCAACCGTTTCCTTCCATGAAGTCGGTGGTGGTCGAATCGCTCACGCGGAGCATGGGGGGCACGCCCCCGGATCACGTTGTCGATCGGCTGATCGCCGGATACGCCGACCCGCTCGCCGATCGCATCGTGCGTCACCAGACGCTGGAATGGGCCGCAGAAGCGGCCCGCAGGAACGGCTGGCGATTCCATCTCTACGGACGCGGCTGGGAGAATCACCCGACGCTCGCACCGTTCGCGAAGGGCCCGCTCGGGCACGATGGAGATCTGAAGCTCTGTTACCAGCTCGCGGGTTGTCACCTGCAAGTGACCTACCACATGCTCGCGCACCCGCGGCTGGGCGAATGCGTTCTGTCGGGCGGCATCCCGCTTTGCAGACTGCACTGGGAAGAGATCGGGATGATCCGGCGCGATCTCGTCCGCGGTGCGCAGCGCGCCGGCGCTTCGACTCCATCCGGCGACGGCCCCACGCTCGATCCGGGCGCCGAGGCGTCCCGGCTCGGGCGGATGACCGAGATTCTGCGGAGCGTCGATTGCCCGGACGGAGCGAACGGAGACGAGCGAACGGCACACGGCGGGCGACTCGAACCGGAAGAAACGTCGCTGCCCTCGGCATTCGGCATGATCGGCGAACAGACCGAGTTGTTCTTCCACGATGCGGGCACGCTCGAAGCGCGCGTCCGTGGCCTGCTCGATTGGGGCACGGCAAGAGAAAGCAGGAACGCGGTCGCGCGCCGCCGGATCGAAGCGAATCACACATACCACTCGGCGATGAGCCGCGTGCTGCAACTGATCCGATCGCGGCTCGGTGCGGTCGCTCGGAAATGATGCCTCGGCTTATTGAGCTGGCGAAGCCGGCGGCTGGATCGGCGCCGCCGAGGGCTCGACCGGCATCGCGCCTTTCGGCACCGACGAATTCGGACGCGACGGCATCTGGATGCCCTTGCTGCGGTCCTTCAGCGAGTTCTCGAGCCGCACGCGCCGGAACCCGAGTTCCTGTTTCCACTTCGGATCGGTCTCGATGAGCTGGAGCCGCTTGATGTAATCGAGCGTCCGTTCATCCTCCCGGCCGCAGCGCTGCGCCGCCGTGATCGCACCCCGCAGCGCATCAATGTTGTTCGGATCGCGGTCGAGCGCCTGGCTGAAGTAGATATACGCCTGATCGGCCCAGCCGCGATCCAGGTATGCGACACCGAGATTGACAAGAGGTCGCGAGTCGGTCGGCGAGAGATCGAGCGCTTTCTTGAACGCCTCTGCCGCGGCGGCAAAGTTCTGCTTCTCCATCATCGCAACGCCCATGTTGGTCCAGACACCCGAGAGTTCCGGGTTCGCGTTGATGGACTGCTTGTAGAGCGAGATCGCGTTGTCCAGGTTGCCGTCACGCTGGGCTTTCAGCGCCTGCTCGGCAAGCTGGATCGCCTTCGCCGTGTCGTACGCGACCGGCGCCGGCACCGTCACGACATCCTTCTTGCCGGTGTTGCATCCAGGGGCAAACGCGAGAAGCGAAGCCCCGAGCAGAGCGCCCGCGAGCGATCGAACGAGTGTGGGTTTGAGGGTCGGGTGATTCAACTGCTTCTCCGGTGATTCTGCCGATTGCCGCACGGATGGAGCGCGCCATTCACGATCCGGTTCGTTCCCACCGACCGAACACGACTTCCACGCGCCACGTCGTGGCTTCCGGGCGGAGCGTGAGACCGATCAATTCAAGGCCGGGGATATCGCGCTGCGAGCGGGAGATCCAATCAAAGACTTTTTCCAGCGACTCCTCGTGCAGATCGCTGTATTTCCAGGTGCGTCGAACCAGATCGCCCGTTCGCTGCCCGCTGCCCGGCTGGGCGGGCGCGAGCTTGGTCTTGAGCTGCGCCGCGACGGCGGCATCGGCGATCTGCGTCTGCATTGTCGGCAGCGGACGCATCTCTTCGCGCCGCTCCTCGTTGATCCGGTCGTAATCCTTCATCCGCGCGACGAGGCGTTCGATGCGGGCTGCACGCTCCGACTCGGTTCCCAAACGGCTCGATGCCGTGAACCGGGCGAACAGGAAGTATGCGAGCATGAAAAGCGCCAGCGCCAGGATCGCGCCGGAGAGATAGATGAGCGAGACGGGCCGGTTCGCACGCTCGGTCCGACCGGCGAGGTCGCCGGCCTGCGCGAGGAGGTCGGAAACCGCCGCGGAACTGCGCGGCGCGGGCTGCTCGGCCGTGCCGGGAAGGGTGAGGCCTGTGTCGGCGGGTGTCACGCGCCACCTCCGACCGGCGAGGCGGGCGTGTCCGCGGGCTTCTCGGCAGGTGCGGGTGTTTCCTGCTGCAGCGGCGCGGGCTGGACAGGCTGCGGATCGATCCCGGGCTGCGGATTCGCGCCGGGCGCAACCGCGGGCACGGGCTTGGTCGGCACCGGGCGAGGCGCGGTGGCCGGCTGCGAACTGTGAGGCGCCGGCCTGGGAGACGCTGCCGGCGGGGCGGGTTTGTTGGTCTCGGCGTGGCCGGGTGCGGGCGACGCGGGCGTGCCGGGCTTGGGATTTTTCCATCGCCCTGTGAAAGCCGCCTTCAGCTTTGCGCCGGAGGGTGTGTAGGTCGGTTGCCAGGATTCGATGTTGCTGCCGCTGATCGACGTCAGCGACTTGAAGACGCTTTCCGCGACCTTGATGTCGGGAACAAAGACCGTGATGAGCACCGACGCCGCGGCCCCGCCGGAGAACGCGATGCTCTCGAGCTCGATCTCGGGATCGGCAAGGGCCATCGAAAGCGTCTCGAGTTCCTGGATGATCGGGCGGGTGGGCTCTTTCTCGTTTCGGGAGCGCTCCTGCTGGTGGCGCGTCATCATCTTGGCGAGCTCGGCCTCGATGTCCACGTCGCCGGAGAGTTTCATCAGGTTGGGATACGCCGCCTGAACGGCCGAGCGCCAGCGGGCGTCCTCCTCGCTCGCGGTCTGCGCGAGCTGGTCGGCGCTCGAACGGAGTTTCCATGCCGCGCCGCCGGCGAGTGCCGCGGCACCAAGCACACCGAGCGCGATCCAGGTGTGCATGCGCCGGTGCAGTTTTCCGGGTCGGTGCGAGAGCGTCTGAATCCCAGCGATCGCCGGCTCATCCGGGCGCGCGTCGGCGGTTGCCGCGGCCAGTCGGGCGAGCGTTGCGCCGATCGGGTCCTGGTCCAATACGAGATCCACGCCCGCCCCGCCCCACGCACCGGCGAGCTTGGCTCCGAAGATTCCGGCGTGAAAAGATGCCGAATCCTCGCCGACCCCGACCGGATCATCCGCGGCGATGCAGGCAACGCGCCGCGGCACGACGCCGATCTGCGACCCCCAGGCGATCCAGTCATTGGTCAGACGGGCCGCATCGGCGGCCGACGGCACGGGCACGCGTCCGACCGTGGCGGGCGCTGCGAGCCGCATCGACCCACCGGCAAGAAGCTCGCCCTTTGCGGACCAGCACCAGAGCAGTCGCCCGCGCGGATCGATCAGGATGATCGCGGCAACGCCGGAATCCTCCGTCACGATGTTGTTGCGTTCCGCGGCGGAATCATTTCCACCCCAGACGCGGGCCATGGCGTGCCAGATGGTCGTGACGGAATCCACGGAAATACCGCGCTCGTCGAGCAAGTCGATCAACAGCCGCACGGGCGCATCAGCGCCGGCGAGGACGGGCACGCGGAGCGCGGCGGCGCCGGCAACAGGTTCGGCTTCGACCTTGCCCTTGACGGGCTTGATCTCGGGTTCCGCAGCGAGGGTCATGGCCTGCACGCCCGCCTCGGACCCCGACGGGAAATAGAAACCCAGGCCCGGGCCGACAGCGGAGCCCGCCTCGTCGCTCCCGACACCCGAAGCGACCACGGTCGTCACGATGTGGCGTTCGATGCTCGGACTTGTAATCCACCCCGTAGAAAAGCCCTCGGCATCGAGACACAGAAGCGAGAGCTCGCCAACACGCGATTTCTCGCCGACGGTGCGTCCTTGAATCCAGTTTGCCGCGGCAACCAGGCCCTGATTGTCGAACAGTTCCGGCTCGGAAGATTCGCCGCCCGCGGGTACCGACAGGGGCACGGCCCACAATTCGTCCGTGCGCGCGCCCACAAGGCGGAGCGATTCGATGCGGCTTCCCCGATCGGCGCGCGCGACATAGCAGACTCTGCCGCTCATTCGCGTGCACCGCCGGATTCATCGAAGCGCTGACGACGCGGGCCAGGCGCTCGCATCTCGTTCTCGCGGCGCGGCCGATTCGTCGCGGTGCCGGGGGGCGGAGCCGCGGGCGACATCGGGGTGGTGAGGCCGGGGTTGGGTGCCGCGCCGGATGGCGAATTCTGGAGCGTGGTGTACGCGGCGCCGGTGCGGGGAGCGAGTTCAACCTTCCGCGTCCCGCCCTTGGTCTCGATCTCGATGCCGTTCTTCTCGACGCGCACGAGCTTGATCGTTTCGCCCGAACCCTTGCGGACAACATCGCCGACCGCGAGCACCTGCTGGTGCGAATCGATCGAAACCAGCGCCATCGGACGCGCCGAAGACCCGAGCAGCCCGAGGAAAACCATCGCGGTTTCCTGCACCACGGGCACCGGAGCCTGGGGCTGTTCGCCGGTGTCGTCGCCGGCTTCGGGCGCGATGGGGGGCGGCTCCTTCGGGGCATTTCCGAGCTGCTTGAGATTTGCCGCGATGGAAACGGCGCGTCGCTCGAGGATCGCGGGCTTCTCCCGCTCGGGCCCGGAATCGGCGACCCGGGTCGGCTCGACCGTTTCGGTGCGTTCAAACTTGGGAGCCGAAGTACCCGGAAGCCCGACGGCGAGCACCACTCCGGCTAGCGATGCGAGCGTGAGCGCGCCGACCTGCCCGGCGCGCGTCAAGCTCTTTGCCCGATCTCGTGTCACGTCCTTGAACAACCGAATCCCTTTCCGAATCAGCTCCGCCGTTCGGCAGCGACCGCATTCTACGAAACTCCCGCCCCCGGTTCCCGCCGGTCTTTCGACTAACGGACATCTTCCCGGGTCCATTGCCGGATGACGCTCCGGGCCGTCGTTGCGCCCGCGGTGCTGGCACCGACCAGGGCTGTCCCCTTGTACCTCATCAGCAGCCCGCCACCGATCAGGCGGTCGGAAAGCACCTCGGCCGTGATGTTCCACATCGCGGGGTCCACAGTGATCACCTTCAGCAGGTTGGCTCGGACATCACCGGCAAGGCCAACCTTGTTCGCGATCTCCAAAACCGCCGTCGAAGTGACGCTCAGATCCTCGCGCGCCTTGAGCAGTTCCGCGACGATCTCGTCCACTTTTTCCCCAGCGGTCGCCCCGGAAACCGCCGCCCGGATCGTCCTGGGAGACGCGGAGCGCAGGCTGACCGCGATCGGTCCGAACTGGCGCCGGGCGATCGAGCCTTCGACGCCCCCATCCGATCCGCCCGACTGAGCGTCCAGATCGCGAGCGGCGTTGATAATCGCCTGAGCGAGGGCGACCTCTTCCGCCGGGAGGGACCCCGGCTCGGCCAGAATCGACCCCTGACCGTCGGCGAGGTACATCTTGACCGTTTCGGCGCCGTTGGCGTTCGGAGTCAAGCCTTCCGAGAGCGTTGCCGTCAGTGCCAGCCCGTGCTCGCCCAGCTTGCCGCTGATCTTCGCGTTCCCCGCGATGCTGCGGAGCCACGCTTCAAAGAGTTGATGAAGCCCGCGCCCGGCGTGGTAGTTCTCGTACGAATGCACAATCCCCGTCACCGAGCGCGTCTGCGACCCAAAGCGGTCGAGCAGAACGGTGATCAAGGTCGCCAGCGCCAAACTGACCATGAGCACCACCGGCAGCGCAAACGCCCGTTGGGTATCAGGGTTCGGAGTTGTGAATCGCCGGAAAATCATCGGGGGCCTGAATTCGGGAGCACGTCGTACCGTGGGCCGCTGCCCGGCTGGGTGGGAGGTTTGGGAGGCTGCTGCGGACGCGGGCCACGCGGGCCGCCCTGGCCGGGACCGCGCGGGCCATCGGTGCCCGCACCGGCATCGTTGCGCGGATTGCCGTTGGCATCGAGAGGCCCGCCTCCGGTCGGATTCGCCGCGTCGGGCCCTCCGGCGTTTTCCGTGGCCGTTGTCGCGAGTTCCGGCCCCTTTGTCCAGCCGACTTCGAACATCCAGTTCTCGTACAAGCCGGTCTTGGTCTGGATCTCAAACTCGACGTAGGCGGGAAGCTCCTTGTCCCACACGGCGCTGTGGGCGCTGCGCTTCTCGCCCGAAGAGAAGAACTGCCAGCGACACTTGACGAGATTGTCCGCCAGCAGCACCGGCTCGCCCCACGCTTCGAGCGTGCGCGGATCGTCCAACGCCGGGTTCGCGGCACCGGAAGAGTTCGCGCTGAGAGGGCTCGTCTTGCTCGTGTCCTTCGCGGCAGGAAGCGGGCTCCACCAGAGCTCGTACAGGAGGGGCTTCCCGTCGCGCCGCGCTTCAAGATTCGCGTCGGTCAGCATCGGTCGGATCTCGAATGCGCCGCGGAGCGAACCCGATTTCGTTGCGTTGGCCGAATTCCCGTTCAGGCTGAGCGAGCGACGATTGCCGTTGGCGGTGCCGCTCTGCGCCGCATTGTTCAGCCGGTTGCGGAGCGCTGTGCCACGGGCCGAACCCGAAGACCGGGAAGTCGCCGATGACCCGGACGCACCGCTCATCGAAGCCGCGGATGCGTTCGAGGCGTTCGACAGGCCGGATGTTCCCGAACCCCCCGATGATGTTCCGGAGTTTCCGGATGTCTGGCCGCTGGAAGCCTTGTTCTGCGCGTAGGTCGAAGCGATGAGATCGCCCAATTCAGCCCGGAACGCGGGCGCGATAGGCGGCGTATCGACCACGACTTCCATGCGCTGGATCGCCGCGGCGGAATCGGCCGGCATGCCGACCTGCTGGAGCATCGCCTTGAGCTCATCGGATTGATCGGCTTCGAGCAGAAGGCGCGAGGGCGGGCGGGCTTGCTGCTGCTGCTTGGTCTGCGTCGCCTCGGCGGTCGTCTCGAAGGCCGATTTGTTCGCATCCTCCGATGTGGAACTCGAGGACGCGACTGTGCGCCGCGCGTTGGGATTCACCGGGGGCGTCGTGTCCGACATCACCAGCGTGGACATCGCGCGCTGGATCACGGTGCGGGCGCGATGCAGATCCGCGAGCTCCTGCTGGCGCACGGCGAGCGGACGCTCGAGCCTTTCCATCGAACGCAAGAGCGCGAGGCAGACCAGAATCACCATCGCCCCAAGCGCCGTCGCCAGAACGACCTCGAGCAGGGTAAAGCCGCGCCGGGTGGTCATTTCTTTCCACTCCCCCCCGCCCCTGTCGCGGACTGCTGGCGCCGGGTCGAATCCTGCTGGCTCACGGAGGGACGCAAGCCGGAGTTTCTCGCGCCGGTCATCTGATCCAGCACGCCCTTGAGCCCGCCCCCGCTGTCGATCTGACGCCGGAGCTTGTCGGGGTTCCAGTTCGGAATATCCGCTGGGTCGTAGAGGCGCGAGAGCGTGACCTGCGGCACGCCCGCATCGGGAAAGAAACTGCCCCCGGTCTCTTCGCCCAGCCAGACCTTCACGCGCACCACGCGGAACCGGCTGAAGCGATCGGTGCTCGAGCGGCCGAGCGAGGCGAGCTGCTGCTCGCGCCGATCGGCCTCGGCATCGGGCGTGACGGGCGTGGGCAACTCGACTGTGACGGGCTCTTCGCCCAGCGTCCAGCGGTATCGGAACTCGCCTTCCTTTCCATACTGGATCGGCTGGGTATCGCTCGGGAGCGAGGCGGGGTCATCAAAGAACTGGAGCAGGAGGCGGTTGGCGATCTCGGCCTGGTTCATCCTGTGCGCGTTGCGGAGCGAGGCGAGGCTGATGTAGTTGACGGCGAGAACGACGCTCATGGTCGTCAGGCCGAGGAGCGCCACGGCGAGGATCGTCTCGAGGAAGGTGATGCCGCGGGCGGATCGCAATGGAGACTCGTTTCGGCGCGTGTGTGGAAAAAGCGCTACGGGTTGGACGTGGTGACAACCGCCTCGAACGCGTTGATGTCGTCCGCGGAGGGAGACTGGCCGTCGGAGCCGCGGCTGTACAGATAGAACGGCTGCTCGATGCTCGGGCCGATGGGGTCATAAAAGAGCGGGCGCTTCCAGCCGTCGCTGAGCTTGCCGGCCTCGAGAATCTTCGCGTTGACGAGCGTCTGGAGATCGGGCGGGTAGGCGCTCTGCTCCAGGTGGTACTGCACGATGGCGTTCTTGATCGTCGCGAGCGTGGCACGCGTGGCGGTGGCTTTCGCACGCTCGCCTTGCCCGAAGACGTTGACGGCTGCGACGGCCATGAGCACGCCCAGGATGATGAGCACGAGCGTCAGTTCGAGCAGCGAGAAGCCGCGGGCGGAGGCTCGAAGGCCCGCCTTCGAAACGGCTCGGACGACGGGCTTGTTTGTGTTGTTGCTGAGGTGTGCCATGGGTATTTTCTCTAGCGCGCCGGACATGGATCGGGTTCGCCGGTGGGAATCAAAGGGGCTCGAACAGCCCGGAATCGGTCGAGATCACGCCTGCCAAAGTTGCAGAGGATGAATCTTATCGGCCAAACGGGCTGAACGGCGCATTCCCCCGGGGAGGCCGAAATCAGCCGCCCATGCCGACACTGCTGCTCAGGTTCAGCAGCGGGATCATCACGCCCAGGATCACCGACCCGACGACCAGGAACAGGAAGACGATTACCGCGGGTTCCATCATCGCGATGAGTCGCTGCGAGCGAGTTTCCACTTCTTCCATAGCGTCGGTCGCGAGCGTGTCGAAGGCGCTTTGCAGATCGCCCGCGCGTTCCGCGGCGATCATCAGCCGGCGCGTCGTGATCGGGAGCGCCACGACATCGTCGATCAGGTTGCGCAGTACACCGCCCTCGATGAGCCTGGTGCGGAGCTTTTCGAGCTGCTCCCGCATCTCCGGATGCGTGATCGCGCCGCTGGCGATGCCGAGCGCATCGGCCAGCGGGACGCCGCACCGGGTGAGCGCCGCCATGACGCTGAAAAACCGGGCCGATTCCTGAGCGAGCACGACGTGCCGGATCGCCGGCGCTTTCCGCATGAAGCCGAAGATGAACGCGCCGACGATCTTCCTGAAGATGATGGTCGCGCCCACAACCAGTGTCACGCCGATGAGCACGGGAAGCAGGTTGTCGCGTAGAAAGGTGCCGATGGCGAGGAGGATGCGCGTGAAGAGCGGGAGCTGAGCGCCGGCCGCGGCCAGGGCTTCGCCGATCTTCGGGAGAATCTGCGTCAAGAGAAACGCCGCGGCCAGCGTGGTGATCGTCAGCAGAATCGCCGGGTAGATCATCAGCGTCGCGGCCTTGCCCTGCACCTGAAGCTGGCGGCGGGCGGCGATGGCGAGCTGCTTCGCAGCGCCCGCAAGATCGCCCGTGCGTTCCGCGGCACGATATAGAGCCACCGTGACCCGATCGAAGCCGCCCACCTGGTCGCAGGCATCGGCGAAGCTCGCACCGCCGGCGACCAGATCGCGCATGCGGAGCGCGCGGGGCTTCATCGCGTTCGACACGGATGCGCCGGTCACTTCGAGGGCCTCGACCAGCGGCGAGCCGCGAGAAAGGAGCTGCGCGAGCTGCGTGTTCAATTCCGCCTGGTCTTTGAGCTTGACATCGCTCGTGCTTTCGCGCACCGCGACCGGGAGCTTCATCGAGCGGAGCAGGGCCATGCGCTCTTTGCGGAGTTCGCCAGCAAGGTGGCGTTCATCGCGGGCCTGCTTGACGCCGATGGCGCGCCCGCCGCCGGGTTTGGCGGCCATATAGAGGAAGGATCGCGCCGCGGGTTTGCGGGGGCTTCCTCCCCCGGGCCCGGAGCGTCCGGAAGTTGTGGTTATCGCGCGGCTCAACGTGAAACTCTATGGCGGTGGAGCGCCCTTTCCCGCAGAAAGTTCGGCCCGATTCGGGCAATCGTGCGGATCCGGGAAGCAACCGGGCTTGAGCGGCCGGGCCGGAAAGCCCTTGACAATTTATTGCGCGTTTTGTACATTATGTACAAGAAAAACGCCACAGGAAAACCTTCATGGCCGCCTCACGAACACGCAGTCCAAAATCACGCACTTCGGCCCCCGGCCGCTCCAAGGACGCGACGGTGACTGTTGCCCGGGCCCGGGCCCGCTTTGCGGACACGATCGACCTTGTGCGGAGCACCGGACAGAGGATTGTGCTTTCCAAGAGCGGCAAGCGTGCCGCGGCGATCATTTCGATTGAGGACCTGGAACTGCTTCAGCGCCTGGAAGATGCGTATGACCTGAAGGCGGCGCGAGCGGCATTGAAAGAACCGGGCGCGACGCCGTGGGATGATGTCAAGAAGCGGCTCGGCCTGTAAACCGAAAACTCGATAGTCTCCGTCCCTGCTGCACGGAGTCGCCGATGTCCACGTACTCGATTGTCTTCAAGAAGGCGGCCGAGAAAGAACTCGCTGCCGTGAACTCGCGGGATCGAGCTCGCATCGCCGTCGCCATCGATCAACTCGCCATCACGCCCCGGCCGCACGGCTGCGAAAAACTGTCCGGAGCGGAATCGCTCTGGCGGATCAGGGTCGGGGACTTTCGGGTGATCTACCAGATCGAGGACCGGATCGTCACGGTGACGGTGGTTCGGATAGGCAATCGACGGGATGTCTATCGCCGGTGATAGGAAAGTGCCGGGTTTTTGTGGTGCCCGGCGGCTTCTACACTTGCGTGGACACCGCATTGCCGCGGCTCGAACCGGAGCATTCTTATGGCCACTGCCACGCTCACGCCCACCAACACCCGCACATCGGACCCTTCCAAGAAAACCATGCGAGCCCTCTACAAGCACCACGCGGGCGAAGGCCTCAAGTTTGACCCCGCCCGTGAGAAACCAGTACCCGGCCCTCGCGACGTATTGATCAAGGTCTCCAAGGTCGGCATCTGCGGCACTGACCGTCACATCTGGGAATGGGATGACTGGGCGGCGGGTCGCATCCCCGTCGGCATCGTGACCGGGCATGAGTTTGTCGGCGTGATTGAAGCGGTGGGTAATGCGGTGACACGGTACAAGCCGGGTCTGCGCGTGAGCGCCGAAGGGCACATCACGGCGGGCGTGGATTACAACAGCCGCACGGGGAATGCGCACATCGCGAGCGACACGCGGATTCTGGGGATCGATCGGGACGGTGTGTTTGCGGATTACGTCATCGTGCCGGAAGAAAACGTGTGGCCGGTGCATCCGAAGATCCCGGACAAGGTCGCGGCGGTGCTCGATCCGCTCGGCAATGCCGTGCACACGGTGATGGCAGCCGGCGTTTCGGCGAAGAGCGTGCTGATTACCGGCACGGGCATCATCGGATTGATGGCGGTGACGGTGGCGAAGGCGGCGGGTGCCGGTCGCATCTTCGCGACGGATATGAATCCGGCCCGGCGCGAACTGGCGAAGAAGCTGGGCGCGACGGAAGTGTTTGATCCGCGGAACTCGTCGTGGATCAGTGATGTGAAGAAATCCTGCCGCAACGAGGGCGTGGATGTGCTGCTGGAGATGTCGGGCTCGACGGCGGCGTACGACCAGGGCTTTAGCGCGCTTCGCAACGGCGGCACGGCGGCATTGCTTGGCATTCCCGCGAAGCCGCCACTGTTCAACATCACGCAGCACGTTGTGTTCAAGGGCGCGACGGTGCTGGGGATCAATGGCCGGCGCATGTTCGAGACGTGGTATCAGATGGAAGAGCTGCTCTTGAGCGGCAAGCTCGAGCTTGATGAAATCATCACGCATGAGTTTCCGCTCGAAGAATTCGAGAAGGCGTTCAAGACCATGATTTCTGGCGAGGGGATCAAGGTTGTGATGAGCGTGAATGGCTGACGTCGTGATCTCGCGGATCGCGTGCGGGCGGCGCTCCCAATGAATGGAAATCCGCAGAACCCGGCCGGAATTCGGCCGCGGACGCAAAAGAAACAAATCGCACTTGTTTCTTTTGTTTTCTTTTTGCCTAGAATCGATAAGAAAGAATCGTAGCTTCTTTCTTTGTCTTATGGACCGCGACCGCCCCCCAATCCGCTTCGCCGATCTTCCCGCCCCACGGGCGGCATCGCCCGCGCCGGACGCGGCACGCAAGCTTCTGGCTGAGTACCGACCCTGGCGAAAGCTCCGCCACATCGCCGACGATCTGAAAATCAAGCCCCAGGAAGCGTGGGCGTTCATCAAGCAAGCCCGGCTCGCACACTGGCAGAAGCTCGATCTCACCCAAAGCGACGGCCACCCGTTCGGGATCTCACTCGGCCCCCACCTGCTCGCGCCGCTTCACCGGATCGACCGGGCGATCGGCATCTCACCCGGCGCGACCGGCCTCGACTCTGCCGAGAATGCGTCGCTCCGCGATCGCCTGCGCATCCGCATGCTGATGGACGAGTCAGCAGAGTCTTCGATCATGGAAGGCGCCGCGACAACCTTGCGGAACGCGATCGACCTGCTGCGCACCGAGCGTGCCCCAAAGACCAGCGGCGAGATGATGGTCGCAAACAACTATGCGGCGATGCGCAACGTGAAAGCATCGCTCCAGAAGCCACTGAGCATCGACTTGTTGCTGGACTGGCATCAGACTCTCACCTCCGGCACTCTCAAGCACACGGAAGAAGCCGGACGGTTGCGATCCGCCTCCGAGAATGTTCGCGTGGTGGACGCACGCGACGGGGGCGAAATCTACGTTCCGCCTCCCGCCGATCAATTGCCGGCGCGATTGCAGCGCCTCTGCGACTTTGCAAACCGCGATCATGTCGGCGATGCTTTCCTGCACCCGATCGTCAAAGCCGCGGCCTTGCACTTCATGATCGGCTATGAGCATCCGTTCGTAGACGGCAACGGCCGCGCCGCCCGCGCCGTGTTCTATTGGCACGCGCTCCGCAGCGGCTACGACGTCTTCGAGTTTCTCGCCATCTCCGAGATCATCCGCAACGGTGTCGCACGGTACCCGCAGGCGTACATCGATACCGAACTCGATGACGGCGATCTCACGTACTTTGTCCTCTACCACCTGAACGTGATCGAGCAGGCGCTCGACCGCTTCGCCGCAACCACGCAGAAAGAGCAGCGAGCGATCGAACGCAGCCGCGCACTGCTCAGAATCGCCAAGTCCCTGAACCTTCGGCAGCGCTTGCTGCTCGAACACGCGCTCCGCCACCCGCAGACAAACTACACCGTCAAAGGCCACATGAATTCACACGGAGTCACCGCGCCGCCCGCACGCGCCGACCTCAACTATCTCGTAAAACTCCGGCTCATGCTCTCTTCCAAACGAGGCAAGGAAGTCATCTACAACATTGCCCCGGGCCTATTCAAGCGATTGACCCAACAAACGGCCAACAAAGCCCGCTGAGAAGCATCCGCACAAAGACACTTCGCGGCGGCTGTATCCGGCCAACAATCTGGTCGGGCGCAAACTGCTGCGAGCAGCCCGCGCGTTCGATTCTGGAGAGGGGATCACACATGAAGATTTGCACCTTCGCATTCGCTTTTGCCGCGTCGTCGATTGCCGCGGGCGTTGCTGTCGCCTCGCCGGTCACAGCAAGTTTCACATCCGGTGCCGTCGCCGGCGCGGGCTTCCCCGAACCGCTCGCCCAGCAAAGCCCGGTCTCGACCACACAGAAGCGATCCGGCGGCGGGTCCACCGGAGGCGGCTTCGGGGGGACGGCGGCAGCGAGCATCGAGATCACCAACACCGACACCAACACGCTGGTGGGAATCAGTGGAACGGCGACTCACATCTCAGACTTCGGCTACACCGCGGCGCACACGCAGCAGGAAGTCGTGCTCTCACTGGCCGAAAAGGCAAACTACTCGGTTGCGAATCTCAGCCGCACCGTTGTGAACGGCACGACCACCCCGTTCACGCCCGTGACGTTTCAGGCGATCACCGGCTCGATCACCACGACGAGTTCGACCACCGGGAAGCTGACGCCCGGGACGTATCGCGTGAAGTTCGGCTCCGCGGCCGGCCGCGCAAACGTCTTCAGCTTCAGCGTTGTTTCGGAGTGGTACAACCAGTTCACCGCGACCGGCTGCGCAAACACAGTGGTCGACTGGAAGCTCACGCTCAAGAAGCCTTGCACCGGCGACCTGAACAACGACGGGGTCGTGGATGATGCCGACTTCACCCTGTTCGTGAACGCGTACAACATTCTCGGCTGCGCTCAGCCCGAGATGCCCGCAGGGTGCCCGGCGGATTTCAACAACGATGGCGTGGTGGACGACGCCGACTTCGTGCTCTTTGTTCCCGCGTACAACGCATTGGTCTGTCCCTGAACGGTCGCGGCCAGTTTCCTTGGCACGAGCATGCAGTCTTCACGGCACGCTGCGGTCACTTGGCTTCCGGGGCGGAGGCCGATGCTCCACTGCGTCCAACTTCGGCGATCTTTTTCCACTCTGCCGCGGCAGGGGCGTTCCCGCGTCGTTCGTAAAACTCGGCAAGCTTCTCCGCCCGGACCTTTTCGCTCTCGATGTCCTTGGCGCTCGCGGCATCGTCGTGCGAACGCAGAAGAAGCTGTTCAGCCTTGTCGAATCGCTTGGTTTCTTCGAGGCACGTCACCAACACATCGGTGATCCCGAACGTGTCACCAAAGAGCGGCCCGCGCACGCTCCGCGTTCCTTCAAGCCCGAGCAGCAACTCATCGATCGAGTCGGACAAGCGTCCCGCTCGCTTGAGCGCTGAGCCATACCGGGCGGTGGTTTCGATTGTTCGCCAGTGTGAGAATCCGAGCACCTCCCGCTGCCGCTCGATCAACATCGGATAAAGCGCGATCGCCGCTTCGGGTTGGCCGCTCTCCGCAAGTAGCCCGCATTCCTCTGCAAGCGTCGCGAGCGTCTGCGGGTGAGTCGAGCCGAGCGCCGCCTCGGTTGCCTTCGTGATTTCCTGACGTTCCTTGAGCGCCGCCTCGAACATGGGTTTGGCGGCCTGGCGATCCTCCGCCCGTTTCACTCGCGCTTCGAGGAGGAGAATTAGGTTGAGGTTGTGACGAGTGATGAGGATGTCAACGTCGGATGGAATTGCCGCGGCACGCCGACGGGCGAGAACATCGGTGTAGACCACGCGTGCCTCGTCCAACTTCCGCGCCGCTTTCAACGCTCCGCCAAGTTGATTCTGAGCATCGATAGTCCGCTTGTCGTCGGGACCGAAAGCCTTTCGTGCGGCCTCGAAGCGCTCTCGCGCGAGAGCGATCGCCGATTCCGCCGAAGCACCTGCCTGCACGCGATACGTCGCCTCGGTGAGCTTGTCTCCGACTTCAGTGCGAAAGGCGTCGTCCAGTCCTTCGGCTCTCGCTTTCAATGCCCGTTCAAGCAGCGGAGTTGCATCTTCGGGCGATCCGAGCGCGAGATACGCCGCACCGAGCGTGTACGCCAATCGTGCCTCGACGGCGGGCCGATCGGCGAATCTCTTCGCAAGCGAATCCGCGGCAGGCGTGACAAGCTCGATGACCTTGGTGTCGATGCCGCCAACTTCCGGATCGACCGAGAGCAAGAGATCGTCGTTGAGAAAGCGATTGACTTCCTGGGCGATGTCGCGCTGGGTCTGCGCTTCACGCCGGGCCCGCTGTTCTGCGAGACCGAATCGGACACTAACCCACGTCGCGGCAACAAGCGTTGCCGCGATGAAGGCCCCGACGCCGACGCCCATACGGTGCTTGCTCACAAACTTTCGCGCCCGATAGCGGCGCGATTCCGGCCCGGCCATCAGGGGTTGATCGCCAAGATAATTGCGGATGTCCTGCGCCATCTCCGACGGCGTCGCGTAACGCCGCTCGCGCTCCTTGCGCATGGCCTTGAGCGGGATCCACTCCAGTTCGGAGCGCAGGGCGCGTTCGAGTTCGGCAACTCGGATTCCGCGCTTCTCGGCGAGTGTCCGCGCTTCGTTCTCACGCCCGGAGGTGACCATCGTCCCCAGCCGCGTGCTCGGGTTCGGAGGCTCGACCTCGCGGATGATGCGCCGGATCTCGTCGTAGCCCTTGCTCCGAAGATCACGCGGATCGAACGGCAGCACGCCGGTGAGCAACTCGTACAGCAGCACGCCGAGCGAGTACACATCCGTCCGCGTATCCACATCGATGCCCGTCAGGTTTGCCTGCTCCGGCGACATGTACTCCGGCGTTCCCACGATCTGACCGAGCTGCGTGAAGAGCGTTTTCTCCGTGAGCGTCTGGCTGACCGCCTTGGCGATTCCGAAGTCGATGACCTTGGGCAAGCCCGGGGCGCCCTCGGTTTCAGACGCCGCGACCAGCACATTACTCGGCTTCAGATCGCGGTGGATGATCCCTTTCGTGTGCGCGTGCTGCACGGCATCCAGCACGGGCAGGAACAGCTCGAGCCTCTGCTTCAGCGTCAGCCGGCCCTTGTCGCAGTACGCCGTGATCGGATCGCCCTTGACGTACTCCATCACGAAGTACGGCCGGCCCGAGGCGGTCGCGCCCGCATCCAGCACCTTGGCGATGCTCGGATGGTTCATGACCGCGAGCGCCTGGCGTTCCTGCTCGAATCGCGCAACCACCTCGCGCGAATCCATGCCCGGCTTGATCACCTTCACGGCAACCCGCTGCACGATCGGCTCGCGCCGCTCCGCCAGCCAGACGATGCCGAAGCCGCCCTCGCCCAGCACGCTGATCAGCTTGAACGACCCGACCAGGTCGCCGGGCTTCTCACCCGTCTCGATCACGCCCGTCCGAGGCTGGGCAAGCGTCTCGCCGGCCCCGAACGAAGCTGTTCTGGTTTCAGGATCGGTCGGCCGTTCGGTCATGCAACTCCCCCTCCAACACCACTTGCAGCCCCCGCCACTCCCAACCGCTCCACTTTGCCGCTCGCGTTCCGACGTGCATCCTATGAACGCGGGCGTTGTCGCGCCGAGCGCACGCCGGACCCGCCTTGACCGCGACAGAGGCATTGGCCGATAGGCTTGTACGTGACACCTTCATCTCCACACATCAAGGCCGCCGACCCCATCGCGGCCGCACACAGCGCCGTGCCTCCATCGAGCAGCGAACCGCATCTGGCCGGTGCGGCCCTTCGATCGCTCGGCGTGCCCCACGCCTTTTCGACACGCCGCGGAGGCGTTTCCTCCGGCATCTTTGCTTCTCTGAACTTCGGCAACCCATCGGACCTGCCCCGCGAGCGTCGCGATCCGCCCTCGAACATCCGCCGCAATCTCGAGATCCTGCTCGAATGGGCCGGCATCGAGCGCCCCGCTTCCAAAGAGATTGTGCAGGTCTTTCAAGTCCACGGGGCGAAAGCTCACGTCGTACGCCCGGGCGGCGCGACCCATCCGGATTCGCCCGATCCCGCGACCGGCGAAACTCGAGACACCAAGGCCGATGCGATCGTGACCGACGATCCCGCGCGCGTGCTCTGTGTTCGAACCGCCGACTGCACGCCGGTCCTTCTCGCCAGCGGCGACGGGCGGGTTGTGGGCGCCGTGCACGCGGGCTGGCGGGGAGTCATCGCGGGCGTCGCAGCGGAAACAATCACCGCCATGCGCTCGCTCGGGGCCCGCGACATCCACGCGGTCATCGGCCCGTGCATTTCGGGCGCGTGCTTCGAGATCGGGCCTGAGGTGGTGCGGGAATTCAACCGTGTCTTCGGCACGCATGCACCGTGCCGCGTCGTCGAACCGGACAACCCGGAATCGAAAGGCTTCGCGGATCTTCAGGCGGCGCTGCGTCTGCAACTGCTTGCGGCCGGCCTGGTGCAGATCGAAACGATCCCGCTCTGCACCGTCGGACACCCGGACCTTTTCTTCAGCCATCGGCGCGACAACGGCCACACCGGCCGCATGGCGGCGATCATCGCGCCCCGTTTATGAAAACAGCCCCGTTCGCGGGGCTGCTGGAAAACCTGCCGGTCCGGCAGCGCCGCTCACAGCCGCATGACGTGCATGAGCTGGAAGAGCGTGCGGAAGAAGACGTCGATGGCGAAGATGATCGCGGCGATCAGGAAGAACGCAACGATGACGACTTCGGTCTGGATCGTGATCTCACGCCGCGTGGACCAATTGACCTTCTTCATTTCGGCATCGGTGGCGATGAGGAAATCGACCGTGCGGGGCTTCAGGCCCACGAGCCAGAAGATCAGGATCGCGCCCGCGATGAGCATGAGCCCCGCGCCGCCCGCCTGGAGATAGACACGCTGGAAAATCGGAATCCCGCCCGCCTTGCCCTCAAGCATCAGCACCGGCTCGGGTTTGGCCGCGTCGCGGATGCCCTGCGTCTCGCTGGTCACCTGCGTGCCTTCCATCACGATGTCGCCGACGACCAGCGTGTGCTGCCCCTTCGAGAAGCTCTCCCAGCTCTTAGCAGAACCGGTGCCGATCTTGATGAACTCGCCTTCCTGGCCGCCACGCGTGACAAACTCGACCTGCTGTCCGGGGCGAAATTCGACGCCCGCATCACGAACGGTCATGCGCCACGTCGGCGTGGGCAGGCTGACAATGCCGAGCTGCTGCCAGAGCCAGCCCGCGCCGGCAGCCACCAGCAGGCCCGCGAGCGCCGCTGTCATCCAGCGGACCCAGAACCCCTGCCCGGACTTGTAAAATGGCGATGCGCCCGATTCAGCTTCCATAACACGGCGGGAGGGACTTGAACCCGCAACCTGCGGATTTGGAATCCGCTGCTCTACCAGTTGAGCTACCGCCGTTTGAGACGAGACATCTCCGTTGCGCCCAGCGCCGCCGGATGTTCCGTTCTGGTTGTTTGCGTTCGTCGTCACGAAGTCCAGCTTTCAGTTCTCGGCCTCGAGCTCTCGATCCAGCTTCAATCGCGTTCCGCTGATGCCCGATGCCTTGCCCTCGAGCCTTACTTGCGCTTGACCTTGTGCAGCGTGTGCTTGCGCAGACGGGGCGAGTACTTCATCAGGCCTTCCTTCAGGCCCTCCGGCATGCCGCCCTTGGTGTTCACGCTCGTGCGGTAGTTCAGGTCGCCCGTCTCCTTGCACTGCAGCCAAAGGAACTCGCGGGCCATCGATTTCTTCTTCGCCATGACTCAATCTGCCTTTCTTTTCCGAACAAGCCGCGGCAGAGGTTTTCGCCTCCGCCGCAGGGGGTTACTTTAGGTTCGCATCAGCCTGTTTTTCGGGCTGACTGCTGAAAGCTGATCGCTGACAGCTGCTTACTCGATGATCTCGGTCACAACGCCCGAGCCGATCGTCTTGCCGCCTTCACGGACGGCGAAGCGAACGCCCTTCTCCATGGCGACGGGCTTGCCCATCAGGTCGATTTCCATGGTGATGTTGTCGCCCGGCATGCACATCTCGGCGCCGCCGAGCAGCTTGGTCGAGCCGGTCACGTCCGTCGTGCGGAAGTAGAACTGCGGGCGGTAACCCGAGAAGAACGGGGTGTGGCGTCCGCCCTCTTCCTTGGTGAGGACGTAAACCTCGCCCTTGAACTTGGTGTGGGGCTTGATCGAACCCGGCTTGCACAGCACCTGGCCGCGCTCGATGTCGGTCTTTTCAACGCCGCGGAGCAGGGCGCCGACGTTGTCGCCGGCCTGGCCGCTGTCCAGGGTCTTGTTGAACATTTCGACGCCGGTGACGACCGTGCTCTTGGTCTCGGGGCGGAGGCCGACGATCTCGACCGTCTCGCCGACCTTGACCATGCCGCGCTCGATACGGCCCGTGGCGACGGTGCCGCGGCCCTTGATCGAGAAGACGTCTTCGACGCTCATGAGGAACGGCTTGTCGACTTCGCGCTGCGGATCCGGGATGAAGCTGTCGATCGCGTCGAACAGGTCATCGATGGGCTTGCAGGCCTTGTCGTCCTTCGGGTTCTCGACGGCGAGCTTCGACTGGCCGCGGATCACCGGGGTCGTGTCGCCCGGGAAGCCGTACTTCTTGAGCAGTTCGCGGACTTCGAGCTCGACCAGGTCGAGCAGTTCCGCATCGTCAACCAGGTCAACCTTGTTCAGGAAGACGACGATGTGCGGCACGCCGACCTGGCGGGCGAGCAGAACGTGCTCGCGGGTCTGCGGCATCGGGCCGTCGGCTGCCGAGACGACCAGGATCGCGCCGTCCATCTGAGCGGCGCCGGTGATCATGTTCTTCACGAAGTCGGCGTGGCCCGGGCAGTCCACGTGCGCGTAGTGACGCTTGTTGGTCTCGTACTCGGTGTGAGACGAGGCGATGGTGACGGTCTTGTTCGCGTCGCGAACGGTGCCGCCCTTGGTGATGTCGGCGTACGACTTGATTTCGCCGCCGAACCGGGCCGCCGAGCGGGCCGAGAGGGCTGCGGTGAGGGTCGATTTGCCATGGTCGATGTGACCGATGGTGCCGACGTTCACGTGTGGTTTCGTACGAGTAAAGACGCCCTTTGCCATGACAAAGCTCCACCCGCGGCTGGTCGCCAAAGCGACATCCGCGGACATTCGCGAGCGTGCTCACGCCGCCGTTGTCGAACACTCTCCAGCCAAGGCCCTGAGCCGAGGCGAGCGTCAGACGGCGCACAACACGCAAACGATCTCACCAAGTCGCGCCGACTGCTACTCCCTCGAGCTTCAGTCTCCCAATTGACGCGACCCGGTACGAATCCGACAAATGCCCTTTCAAGCCTTTGCCTTTTCACGAGTGCCTGATGCCAAATGCCTCGTGCCTGATCTTCCAAAGCCACCAATGGGACTTGAACCCATGACCTCTCCCTTACCAAGGGAGTGCTCTACCACTGAGCTACGGTGGCGTCACGACCGCCGACGCCCCCGACTCACCGAGCCGAATGCAACCGACGCCCTCAACCCCGGGTGCGCCGGAATGAAGGGGGGAATGATAGCCAGAGGCCAACCGACAAGTCGGTTTTCTTGGGCTTGCCGCATGCCTATCAAAATACGAATGTCAAACTTTCGAAGGATCGTCCCGCACTCAGGCACATCCAAACCGATATCTTCAGTCTGAACATGGCCTTGCGACCCATCATTTCCGTCCTGCTCGCCCTCACTTTGGCGCTCGCGTCGCCTTTGGTATTGGCCGGATCGCGCGCCTTCCTCCAAGATGCCCCCCAGGCCGGCTGCCCCATCGCTGAATCCTGCCCGTGCTGCGAAGGACCCGTCTGCCCCTGCGCCGGTGAAGCACCGAAGCGTGCCCCCGAAGCCCCAATCGCTCCCCGCCCCACGTCGGACCTGCGCGTCGATATCGCTCCGGTTCCGTTTCGACCCATCGTGCTGATCGCCCTTCCGATCGCCGAATCGTTTGCGAAGCCCGTTGCCCGCCAGAGCGCGGCACACGACGGCGTTCGCCCGCAGGCCTCGCTCTGCATCTGGCGAACATAGCCGAGGCTGCTGCGCCTTCGCTGCGCGCACGCCGAATGTCCGCGCGCCCTCACGCGTGCGGATCCACTTCTTCATTTCGAGAAACACCGATCACGTTCAATCCGCAAACTCGGCGCGGCACTGCCGCGCATTCTGATAAGGCATCCCATGTCGATCAACTCCTTTACCGCAGCCTCTCGTCTCCTTGTCGCGTGCTCCATCGTCGCCTCGCTCGGCGCATGCGCTTCCGATCAATCCGTAGAGTCCTCCTCATCCGCCGATACCGAGCAAGCCGTGACCTACACCGCAACGACCGAAGAGGCCGCGCTCATCAAGAGCGACCAGCCTCTACCCCCCGGCCCGATCGTGATGTACATGAATGGCCTCTCCTGCCCGCTGTGCGCGACCAATATCGATCAGCAGGTCGAAAAGCTGCCCGGCGTCTCCGACATCAAAGTTGATCTCTCAACGGGCAAAGTGAAGGCGAACCTCACCGGGCCGCAGACTCCCTCGCCAAAGCAGCTTTCCACGGCTGCCGACGCGGCCGGCGTCACGCTCGTCAAGATCGCACGCTGACTCATTCTCTCCGTCTCTTTTTTCCTTTCCTTCTTCTCTCCCTCTTTCTCCCCGAGGCACTTGCCATGCGCACACTCCTCGCCTTCATCGCGTTCGCATTCGCACTCCCCTGCTTCGCACAGGAAGCCCTCAACACCGAATCGGCGACGCAGCCCGCGCCGAACACGATCTACGTCAAACCGCAGTTCCGCTTCTGGCGCTTCGGCGTGGGCACGAACCCCACGCCGAGCACATCGCCAAACGCGCCAGGCGTCGGCACTCAAGGCGTCTCCCGCGCCGAGCCGAGCATGACGGTGCAGATGGGCCTTGTGAAGGATCTCTCCTTCTCCCTCAAAGTCCCGATGGTGATCGAAGACCGCACGTTCCCCGCCGACCGCGATCTCTCCTTCGCGCTCGGGCGAGTCGATGCGCAGTTCAAGTTCCGCGTCTACCGATCCGACACTTCTTCGCTCGACACCATCCGCGCCGTCATCTACGCCGGCGCACTCATGCCCAGCGGCGACGACAACGTCGCGCCCCAAACCGTCGATCCCTACGCCGGTTTCAGCGCGATGATCATCCGGGGACGCTTCGGACTCACGCAGTCGATCCGCTACACCATCACCACCAGCGGCGGCAGCTGGGAATACAAAAACCTCGGAGGCGACGGCCCCGCCGATGCGCTCAAGTACGACACGGCATTCATGTACCGCCTCGCGCCGTCCGCCTTCACCGCCGAAAACTCCGGCGAAGCCTGGTATGCCTCGCTCGAAGTGAACGGCCTGTATGAAACAAACGGCGACAACGAGATTCTGTTGTCGCCGGGCCTGCTCTATGAAGCGCAGCGATTCGCCGCGGAATTCAGCATCGGGCTTCCGGTCGTACAAGACGTCCGGCATCGCCCGCCTCTGGAGTTTCAGTTCAGTGCGGGGTTGCGGTTTGTGTTCTGAGTGTCACCCGGATTCGGCAGAGTTCGGTCGCTCCGAAACCCCCTCCCCGAGGGAGGGGGTTGGGGGTGGGCAGTTTCACGCATTCAGCACGGCAAACCGGAGCTATTCGCACACCATCGTGCCGATCTTCGGCCTGCACAATCCTGCGCTGCGAAGGGGTGCCGGTGGCCGCGTCATATTCCTGCTAACTTTCCCGCATGCGTTTATCCCTGTCCGAGATCCGCGCGAACGCGATGAAGTTTGCCGTCGAGTGGAAGGACGCCGCGAGCGAGCGGGCCGAGGCGCAGTCTTTCTGGACCGACCTCTTTGCGGTCTTCGGCATCAAGCGCCGGTCGGTCGCCAGCTTTGAAGAAAAGGTCAAGAACCTCAAGGGGGCGTACGACCGGATCGACGTGTTCTATTCGGGCGTGATGCTGGGCGAGCACAAGTCGCGCGGCGAGGATTTGTCCAAGGCGTCGTCGCAGGCGTTCGATTACGTCCAGTCGCTCACCCGCGAAGGCCGCGCGAGCGAGATCCCCCAGTTCATTGTCGTCTCCGATTTCGAGACGATCGCCGTCTACGACCTCGATTCCGATTCGCCCGACCAGCCCGTCGCCACCTTCAAGACCGCCAAGCTCCACGAGAACATCAAGCATCTGGGTTTTCTCTCGGGCTACAGCGCAAAGCCCGTCGATCCCGAAGACCCGATCAACGTCGAGGCGGTGGAAAAACTCGGCAACCTCCACGACGCCCTCGACAAGGGCGGGTACAAGGGCCACAAGCTCGAACGCTTCCTCGTCCGCGTCCTCTTCTGCCTCTTCGCCGACGACACCGGGATTTTTCAGGCCGACCAGTTCAAATTGCTGGTGAAGCAGACCCATACCGACGGCAGCGACCTTGGGGCCCTGCTCGCGCGGATGTTCAAGGTGCTCGATGAGCCTACTAAACAAAGAAGCGGGAAACTACCGGACGAACTCAAAGACCTTCCCTATGTCAACGGCGATCTCTTCAAGGAGGACTTGGGCTTCGCCGATTTCGACGGCCCGATGCGGATGGCCCTGCTCGACTGCTGCGAATTCAACTGGTCGCGCATCAGCCCCGCGGTTTTCGGCTCGCTCTTTCAATCGATCATGGCGGGCGAATCGGGCGCGAAGAAACGCCGCCAGATCGGGGCGCACTACACCAGCGAGCGGGACATCCTCAAACTGGTCCGGTCGCTCTTTCTCGATGAACTCAGGGAAGAGCTCGAATCCTGCGGCACCAGCAAGGGCAAACTCGAAGCGTTCCAAAGTAAACTCGCCTCGCTCCGCTTCCTCGACCCGGCCTGCGGCTGCGGCAACTTTCTCGTGGTTACGTATCGGGAACTCCGGCTCCTTGAGATGGAATCACTCTGGCGCCTGCACGGCCAGAGCAAAAAGACCGGCGCGGCGAAGCAGATCCAGACCGTTCTGAATATCGATCAGTACCTCAAAGTGAACGTCGATCAGGTCTACGGCATCGAGATCGAGGAATGGCCGGCGCGGATCGCCGAGGTGGCGATGTGGCTGATCGACCACCAGATGAACGTGGCGGTGGGAGAGAAGTTCGGCATGCCGGTCTTGCGGCTGCCGCTCGTGAAGAGCGCGAAGATTGTGCACGACAATGCGCTCCGCATCGACTGGAACGATGTGCTGCCCGCCGCGAAGTGCAGTTACGTGCTGGGGAATCCTCCGTTTGTAGGCAAGAAGGAGCAGAACGCCGAGCAGAAGGCGGACATGGAGCGAATTTGGGGAGAAGTGAAAGGGGCGGGCGTTCTCGACTATGTGACGTGCTGGTATCTCACCGCCGCCAAGTACATGAAGGGCACGAGCATCTGCGCCGGTTTTGTGTCGACCAATTCGATCTGTCAGGGGGAACAGGTCGGCATCCTTTGGAGGGAGCTGCTTCAGGTTCGCGGGTTGAGCATCCGGTTCGCTCACAACACGTTCGCGTGGATGAGCGAAGCCCGCGGGAAGGCCCACGTCCACGTTGTCATCATTGGATTCGGAGCGCCTGTAACTCGTCCGATCCTCTGGGACTACAGCGACGACGAAGACCATCCAACGCAGTCTTTCGTGTCCCATATCTCGCCGTACCTGACAGAAGGCCCGGACATTTTTATCTTCAACCGGACGACGCCGCTGGCAGGTGACAGCGAAGTGAGTTACGGGAGTTTCGCTCTCGACGACGGGAACTACACGCTTTCCGAGGCCGACGCAGCCGAGCTCCTTCGATTAGAGCCAGCCGCAAAGTCGTTCGTCCGCCTGTTTGTTGGCGCAGAGGAGCTGATCCACAGCGTCAAGCGATACTGTCTTTGGTTGAAAGATGCGAAGGCTTCCGAACTTCGGGCTATGCCAGAAGTCATGCGCCGCGTCGAAGCGGTGCGAATTTGGCGTTCTGGCAGAGGACGCGAAACGACCAGAGAGCTAGCCGAGACGCCGGCACTGTTCGCAGAGGTTCGACAACCGACATCCAACTACCTTGCGATTCCGACCGCCTCGGGCGAGCGCCGCCGATACATTCCGATGGCCTATCTGTCACCGGAAGTCGTGGCATCGAATCAGGTATATGTCCTCGCGAACGCCACGCCTTTCCACTTCGGCATCCTCACCAGCGAAATGCACATGGCATGGGTCCGCCAAATCTGCGGACGGCTCGAATCTCGGTACCGTTACTCCAACAAACTCGTCTACAACAACTTCCCCTGGCCCACCGACGCCACCGCCAAGCAGAAAGACGCGGTGAGTGTTGCCGCGCAGGCCGTGCTCGATGCCCGCATCAAGAGCGGCTACCGGCCCGACGGCGGCGGCGGCCAAACCCTCGCCGACCTCTACGACCCGCTCGCCATGCCCAAACTCCTGCGCGACGCCCACAAAGACCTCGACCGCGCCGTGGACAAGTGCTATCGCAGTCAACCCTTCACCAGCGAACGCCAACGTGTCGAATATCTCTTTGATCTCTATCAGAAACTCACCGCACCTTTGACCGCGCCGGTCAAAGCTCGCAAGTCGAAGTTCGGGCGTTGAGTCGAAACCCCGGCGTGGTCGCGCGAAGTGAGATCGACGGGTTCCATTTTGTTCTTGCGTGAAGGCGATTCTGCCGCGGAGACCGCCGAACCCATTTCGCTTCCATCGCTCCGCCACCGTGGTGTTGGGCCCGGGCGATGACATCTCCCACGTTGGGACCGGGGAAGGAAAGATGCAAACGCACCCAGAATGCGACCGGAGGTCGGATCACTTCATGCGCGTCATGCATGGGCCTCGGACGGACGCTACGGCCCTGTTGGCCCCCGCCAGCCGTGCTCGGCCCGGCTCGGGTAGCATGCACCTGGTCGAACCCCAGCAACAGAACCCCTCCGCCCATGACATACAAATCCAAACTCCAATACGACTCCTCCCGCATCCATGCCGCGGCACTCTACTGCTCCGACGGCCGCCTGGGTGAGCACTTCGATGACTTCCTCCAGAACGGCCTCAATCTGCCCCGCTACGACCGGCTCTGCCTGCCGGGCGGACCCGCATGCGTCGCCGGACATCCGCAGGCCCACCTCGAAGAAGAGGGTGTGGTCGATGAACTTCAGTTCCTCGTCCAGGTGCACAAGCTCAAACGCATCGTCCTCATCGCGCACCAGGGCTGCGCCTTTTACGGCAACCGCCTCGAGCTCAAAGAGCCCCGCCTCGAACTCGTCCAAAAAGCCGACCTCGTCCGTGCCGCGGCATTCGTCCACCGCGTGACCGAGCTCAGCAACATCGAGGCCTACTACGCCCGCTTCGATGGCAGCAACATCAACTTCGAGCAGGTGCAGGTGTGATTCACGCTCGCTGCAACTTCGGTGGCAACAACTTCACGGTTGGTCGGCCGCGGGAGGGAGCGGCGGCTTGAGCCTGCCGTCGCGATACCCCACGAGCTTTTTTTGAACTTCGGTGCGCTGGCCTCAGGGACAGACCAATTCGTTATACGCGGCGATGAAGGTCTGAAAATCTGCATCATCCACCACGCCGTCGAGGTTGAAATCCGCCGGGCACCCCGGCGGCATCGACGGCTCGGCACAATCGAGCACGTTGTACGCCGCCACGAAGATCGTGAAGTCGGTGTCTTCCACCACACCGTCGCCGTTGAGGTCGCACGGGCAGGCGGCGCTGAGCGAGAACGAAAGATCATCGGCGTAGCCGTCGTTGTACGAGCCCGCTTCGCGCGTCATGCGCACCTGCACCACGACCTGGCGCGTGCCCACGGGGACCGCCCACGTATTGGTGCGGAAGAGCATGCCCGTCGTCGAACCCCGCTCCGACGCGCGCACGCCTCCGATCATCTGCTGGGCCAGCAAGTCGCCTTGCTGGTTGTGGTAGGTTGCGATGACATCGCAGTGGTCGTTCTGCGATGAGAACCCGCCGATCCAACCGGAGAGCGTGCCGTTCTGTGTTCCCGCATCAATCGCCGACGCGTACGCCGACACAATGATGCCCTGATACGCGCTGGACTCTGGGCCCGAACTGCCGCCCGCGAAGAACTTCATGCCCCGAGTCGGCGACCCCGGATCGGCCAGCGTGGGAAAGCCACCCCCAGCGTCGTACCCCACCACCTCATACGTCCCGGTCGTATTCCAACCCGGAATCACCGATCCCGAAGGCCCCGCCTCGGCGCCAGGATTGACAAGCAGATTCGGGCCCGCGCTCGCCCGCCACGCACACGCAGCGCACGCCGTCACCGACGCCAGCAGCACCATCCGCGATCGAACATCGACATCCATCGCACCCTCCGAGGTAAGCGAGAGCGGTTCTCCTCTTCAAGCCTACACCGCATTTGCCGCAATGCACGCAGGACGGTGCCAATCCGACCCATCCCAGCGACCGGAGTCCGAGAATCGAACACCCCCGGCCATCCCCTCAATGGGCGTTTGCCGCTCCCCGGCATCGCCTCGTCGCAAAAAGACAAGCGCTTCCCGATTCCGTGGGTCGGAACCGGGAAGCGCTTGCGGAAGCAGGCTCCTATCCGATCAGTCGCACAGCAGCGCGTCGTACGCCTGCGCAAACAGCACAAAGTCCAGATCATCCACGACCAGATCGCCGTTGAGATCCGCCGGACACGCCAGCGGCATCGCCGGATCGGCGCAGTCGAGCATGTCGTACGCCGACGCGAAGCCGCTGAAATCGCCGTCGTCCACTACAAAGTCGCTGTTGAGATCGCCGGGGCACACATACACAAGCTCCCAGGTTTCGCCGCTGTAGTAATTCGGAAGCGCGGTCGATTCACCCCCGAAAAGCACCATCACGCGCCGCTCCGGGTCGTACGTCATCCCCGGCGCAGCAGTCGCCACCGGGCCGCTGATCATCACCTGCGTCCACGCAGAACCATCCCATTCCCAGGTGTCCGACTTGAACACGGACGAGCCCGTCCCGTCCACGCCTCCGAACAGCACCGTCTTGCCTCGCGCCGCGTCGTACGCCATCGCGCCCACGCTTCGACGGGGCGGACCCGAAACTAGCTTCTGTGTCCACGTCGTTCCGTCATACTCCCACGTTTCCGCGTTCCACACGTTTGATCCGCTCGTCGTCACCACACCGCCGAAGAGCACCGTCACGCCCCGCGCCGAGTCGTACGACATCATCGTTCCATAACGCCGCGCCGGCCCGGGCACCACCCGCTCCGTCCACGCAGCACCATTCCATTCCCATGTATCTCCAATAAGCGCATTGCCGGTTTGCATTCCGCCGCCGAAAAGCACCGAAACGTTCCGAGCCGAATCGAAGACCATCGTCGGCCACTTGCGCGCGCTCGGGCCGGCAACAGCCTGATTCACCCAGCCTCCGACTGAAGCCTTTTCGTAGGTATCGGCCGTTGCCAGGTAACCCGGCACGGTCTCGCCGCCGAAAAAAACATTCGCATTGCGTGCCGAATCAAACGCGGTCGCGCCCCGATATCGGTACGGTGCGCCGCCGACCTGCGTCCACTTCGTTCCATCCCATTCCCACATATCTTGCGTCGGAATGAAATCCGGTCCGCCATCCGAGTAGTAGCCTCCGATCACCTGAGGCCGCTGCCGAAGCGTGTTGTACACCATCCCATGATCCGTCCGCGCCCGCGGCCCATGAATCGCCAGTTCCGTCCAAACCGCGCCGTTCCACCTTCCCACATTCCCCAGCGGATTCGAGCCCGTAAAGGAGGTCGACCCCCCGCCGAACGAAATGACTCCGCCATTCCCCGGCACATACGCCACTGCGTGTCCCGTCGCCGCGGTGCCGCCTCCCACCTGAGTCCACGCCGTTCCGTTCCATTCCCAAATCTTGTTCGTCGCTGAACCCAAACCCGACGTCGACGTTCCGCCGCCATAAAGCACCATCACTCCACGCGCGACATCAAACGCCGCACCCGCATTCTGAACCGCCTGCGGCCCGGTCACCGCGAGCTGCGTCCACGCCGTTCCATCCCACGTCCACGTCTCATTCGTCAGCAACGGCGTGCCGTTCACCGGGCTGCCGCGCAGACCGCCGTACAGCACCGCATGACCGCGCACGCTGTCGTACGCAAAGGCAGATCCCGTCCGCGCCGCCGGCCCCGTCACCGCGCGCTGCGTCCACGTCGTCCCGTCCCACTCCCAGGTATCGCCGAGATACGTCGTCGTGTATCCGCCGAAAAGCACGATCACGTTGCGCGTCGAATCGAAGCACATCGCCGCGCCCGATCGGCCCGGAGGGCCGGCCACAACACGCTGCGTCCACTGAACACCGTTCCACTCCCACGTTTCGTTGTTGACGCCGCTCGCGTTCTTCCCGCCGAAGAGGACCGTCACGCCGCGCGACGCATCAAACGCCATCGCGTACGCAGACCGCGCACTCGGTCCCGCCACATCGCGATGCACCCACTTGTTCGTATCCCACACCCACGTGTCGTTCAAATACATGTTCGAGCCCGTCATCCGCTTCTGACCGCCGAACATCATCGCCGTGTGCCGAGCCGAGTCATACGCCATCGAAGCGCTGAAGCGCTCGATCGGCATCCTGTTCTTCCAAGCAAGCGTCCCCGCCCACGCACCGCTCGCCAAAAGCGCGGCAACGCCCACACCCAAGACCTTCGTGATCAGTCGCATACCAAACTCCTTCGTTGTCCCACGCAATGCAAACAGAATGCCAACCAAAGCGTACCGGAATGGGGACGCCGCCCCCATCAAAAATCCGCCAAAAGCGAGCGCTGGTTCCGGCGCTGCCCCACGTTTACGCGTTGTTTCGCCCCTTTTTCACAATTCATGCGTCCCAACGGGACAGCGATTGCCCTGCATGGCGTTGCAAGACCGTGCTCCCCGGCTCAACTTGAAAACTCCCTCATTTGCCGCAACGGGCGCCCCTCACCCGCCGTTCGCACTGAGCGACTCAAAGCCGATGCCCGCCGCGCTGCCCTCGCCATCCTGACGGGCGATTGCGCACCCCGCGAATACCGGATGAACCAAAGAAATCGCCCCACCGTCGCCGGCGGGGCGCTCCATTCCTCTCATAGTTTCACCACACCAAAACCGGCACGCCTCACGAACAAATCAACGTGTCGTACGCAACGCTGAATGCGCTGAAGTCCGCATCATCCACGAACGCATCCGCGTTCAAGTCGCCCAGCACATTTGCGATCGGAACAACCAGGTCGTTGTACGCGTCGGCAAAGAGCACAAAGTCGGTGTCGTCCACCAATCCGTCGCCATTGAAGTCCGCCATCGAGCAGACATTCGGGCACCCCGCGCTGCCGCAGAAGATTGGCATCCGGATCACGCTCGAGGCAGCGAGCCCGCCCGCAGCCGCGGCATCCTCAACAAACCACTGGGCGAACAACACCTGCCCGCTGCTCACCTTCCCGGGCAGCAAGGGCCAGAACTGCGTCGCAATACCAGAAGCCACGCCGCTCGCGCCGACTGTCGTGTCATCAAAGAAACTCTGGGGCGTGATGCGTCCGTTCACCGGTGCAACGGTCGAAACACCCAGCCGCGCCGTCGCGCCCGGCCTTGCGCCATCGAGGCCAACCTTGAAATCGCGGTTGCCCACCATCGGTGCCGACTGCACCACGATCCGCGGCGTACCCGCGATCCCAACTACGCCTGTTCCCGCGATCACGGTCGCCTGATTCGCCGCGCGAGCCGGGCTTGTGAAGATCGCGGGCCGGTCAAACGGGAACGTCTGATCGCGCACCCGCGGATCGAGCAGCCCGTTCTGCAGGAAATCCTGCACCGGCCCGCCCTGCTGGGGTGGCAGATTGACCGTGTTCAGCACCGGATCTCGATTGTCCGGATTCGGATTCACGTTGCGCACGCCGCCGTAGAACGCCATCACCTGCTGGAGCGTCTGGAATTGCCCGTTGTGCATAAACGTCCGCTTGAGCCCGACATTCCGCAGCCCCGGCACCTTGAACCTGCCCCGATCGGCGATGTTCCCCGTCACGCCCTGACGCCCGTTGTCCTCCGCGATCGGACGCAGGCCCAGATTCCGGAAGGTGTTGTCGGTGAAGGTCGAGCCGGAGTGGCACGCCGTGCAGTTGGTTCCCTGCGGACCGGTGCTGAGGAACGCCTGCAATCCGTTCCGCTGATTCTGCGTCAACGCATTCTGGTTCCCCGCCTGGAACGCATCCCACGGGGTCTGATCCGAGATGAGCGTGCGCTGGTACGTCGCGAGCGCAAACGCGATCCGCTTCCCGGTGATCGCCTCGTCGCCGTACGCCAGCCGGAACAACTCGCGGTACGAACGGGTCGTGTTCAGCGCGGCCTGCACATCCGCCGGGATATTCGTCGAAAGGTCGAGCGCCCGGACGCGCTGCAGACGCTGCTCGATTCCCGTCCAATCCATCCCCGCGTGCGCCATCTCCACGCTGCTCAAGGGCGGATTCACGCACTGGCTTTCGAGCGCTCCGCCGGAAGCGATCGCCACCTGTCCCGTCTCCGGATCGAAAAACGTCGTCCGCGCCCGCCCGTCCCAGAACAAGTCCGGCGCGTACACGGCG
Source organism: Planctomycetota bacterium (assembly GCA_017303555.1). GTDB lineage: Bacteria > Planctomycetota > Phycisphaerae > Phycisphaerales > UBA1924 > JAFEBO01. The sequence goes on along the minus strand of JAFLCN010000003.1, from coordinate 174,246 downwards.
TTGATGTTCGAGTTCGTCGCGCGATCCGTGACTTGCGGGCGCAGCGCGAACAACGCATCCATCTCGAATCGGTTGAACGTGTCCGCCTTCACCACGCCGGGCGACCCCTGCACATCGTCGGGAGACGGAGTCACCCCATCCAGCCCCGGAAACACGGCCACCCGCGGGTCGGCACCACCGCTCGCCGCGACGTGGCACGTCGCGCACGACACCACGTTGCTCGTCGAGATCTGCTCTTCAAAGAACAGGATCTTGCCCAGCACACGCTTGCTCTCGGTGATCGGATTTTCCGGCGGCACCGGCACAGGGGGCAGCGCGGCGCCCGCAACCCCGGCGATCCATCCCGCCAAGGCAACCGGCGCCAGGAATGGAGAACCAACGCCGGGCGGCCTCCTGCCCGCGACTTCCCGATTCCCAAAGCCCGTACCGAAAAAAGACAACCACTGCGCCCGGAATAGACGTGTCCCGCCCATGCGTTGTTTCTCCGCCCTAGTTGGGGAGTTCACGCCGCCGGGGGACGCCGATTGCATCGTTTCCGGAATTTTCCCGTTTGCTTCAGGCGAGTGGCTCAATTCAAGGTCGGAAAGCCATGTCTGCGGCTTCGCCGTCGGCGAATCTGCGATCCGCAAATCTGCTGTTCTGCCGCTCTCAACCTGCTGCTACCCCTACCCCGACCCTCCCCCGCCATGCACGCCGATTGGTCTTCGCCAGATACAAGCTGTACCACTGGATCACCGTCATGAAGAGCACCCCGATCGGATGCAGGATCACCGGCACAATTCCCTGCCGGAACCGGACCGCCAGAATGGACCGTTGCAGCAGGTTCAGCGCGACGCACGCGCCCGCGACGACGCCGGCGGCACGCCAGTCGCTGGTGAGCGAACCCGAGAACCACTTTGCGCCCGCCATGAACGCGACGATCCAGGGCAGCACGTGCGCGATCAGGTGTACCACGGTAAAGAACAGCAGCAGCCCGAGCGATCCGATTCCTTCAAAGGCGTTCTTGGTGAACCCGCGCCAGGTCTGCGCGAGTCCGCGGTACATCCGCACGCTTACCAGGTCGGTACCATCGAACAGATCGGTGTGAAATCCGGCCTTGCGTACTTCGCGGGGCATCTTCACGCCGTCGTGCATCGAATCCTTGAACGCGCTGTGACCGCCGGATTTGTCGTACGCCTCGCGCGTCACCATCAGGAACTGCCCGCAACCGGCGGAAGCCGTCGGCGAGTTGCCGCTCCGCATCATCGGCATCGGCAGGTACGAAAACAGCACGAAGAAGATCATCGGCACGGCCAGGTCTTCCGCGAGCGATCCGGTGATCTGCCTCGGAAAAGTTGAAACGAGCTGCGCCTTCCGCTGCCAGGCCGAGGCCAGCGCGCGCCCGATGCACTCGGGCTCGAACCGCACGTCGGCATCGGTAAAGATCATCCATTGGCCGCGGGCCTGCTGCGCCATCCTCCAGCAGGCGTGCTGCTTGCCGTTCCAGCCGGCGGGGAGCGACACCGTCGATGCGGCGCGCACGCGCGCGTCCGCGGCGATCAGGTCGCGCAGTATGTGGGGCGTGCGGTCCGAACTCTGGTCGTCATAGACCAGGACCTCGAGATTGGAGTGCCCGTTCGCCAGCACCGACCGCACGCACGCCGCGATGTTCTCTTCTTCGTTGCGCGCGGGGATGCAGACCGTGATCAACGGGTCCAACGGGTCCAGCGGGTTCAGCGGCCCCAACGACCCCGGCGAGCCCGTTTCACTCGGCGCCGGAGGGCGTGCATAGATGATGCAGTTCACCACCGTCAGCACCAGCGCCAGCACAGCAAACGCGAACGACACGCACAGGATGATCGCGAGGATGTTCATTGGTGGGAGGAAGGTGTCGCTTCTGAACCGGTTGCCGAGATTGCAGATGGGGACTGGGCAAAGTGCCGGTCTTCCACGCGCGAAGACCGGCCCCGCAAACGAAGCCAGAGGTCGTACCACCAGTTCGTCGCCGCCGCGCCGCCGGAGTCAAAGACCGGCAGAAATTTCGAGGGGTCGCGCGACATGACCGCTTCCGCCAGAATCCGGTTGTTCTCCCCCATCGCCTCCAGGATCGCGCGATGCCACGCCGCCGTCGATCCTTCACGCCCCGCGGCAACGTGCACCGGCTTCCAGCTCAAAAACACCTCGGGCTTCTGGTCGGTCCAGAACCCATACTCAACCGCCAGCACCAGCACCGAAATCCCCGGAGTCTTCGCCGCGATTGCCGCCCCGCCCGGCCGGATCTCGATCGGCTTTCGCACATCCGTGAATCGCCCCTGCGGCGTGATCCAAAGCGAGCACTTCGGATTCGCCGCAAACTTCTCCGCGACGTACGTCCCCATCGCCTCGAGACTCTTCGGATCATCCGGATCAAGCCCGAAGATCCCGATCTTCTTGAAGATCCCAAACTTGCGCAGCTGCGACGCATCCATCGGCGCCATCGGCTCACGCAAAGGCGAATCGTGCATGTGCAGCACAAGGCTCAAAAGCGGATCCCACCACGAACTGTGGCTGAGCAAAACCAGCAAAGGCCCATCCCGCCCATTCATCTCCGCCAACGCGCCCGCATGCTCGGGCAGAATCCGAACCGCATGAAACCCCTTCCGAAACATCCGCCGCACAAACTTGTTGAAGTAATGGATAAACCGCGCGGAGTACGCCGCGGGGATGAAGTCGGGCGCGTTGGTTGGGTGCGTCGTCATCGAGAGCTGGAATGGTTGGGCGGGTCACACCGGCGGACAGTGTTTCATCCCTGCTTACGTCCGAAAAATGGCTCTCTGGCCCAATTCCGCGTCGAAATCTGCACTCTTGACACGCTCGAACGCAATCGGAGTCTTTCCAGACACTTGCATGATGCAGTATCATTTTGCTTCAACCTCGCGGCCCGCCGCGGAAGGGGTTCTCTGATGCATACCGGCCTTCGTTCAATCGTCCTCGCGACATCCATGTGCGCAGGCACCGCGGCTTTCGCCCAGTGCGGCGCGGTCTTCCAGTACAGCGACTTCGCCGACCCGAGCGCGCTTTCGCTCGTCGGCACCGCGCAGATTTCGGACAACAAGCTCCGCCTCACAGAAGCCGGTTTCGAAGGCGCGGGCGCTGCGTGGTACAAGACGACGCAGGCCGCTGTCGGCAGTGGCTTCGTGACGACTTTCCGATTCAACATCAACGACGGCAACGCCGACGGCTTTGCGTTTGTGCTTCAGGCCGACAGCGATGAAGCACTCGGCGGCGGCGGGTCCGACATCGGCTACGGAGGCATCCCGCGCTCGGTCGCCATCGAGTTCGACACCTTCATCTTCTCCGAAGAGTTCCCCGGCATGCACATCAGCGTGCAGACGCGCGGCGCCGATTCCAATTCTCCCGAAGATCAGTTCTCGCTCGCGCACGCGATCGTCCCCGACTGGATCGCCGGCAACATCTCGCTCGATGTCAAGATCGAGTACATCCCCGGCGTGCTCTTCGTCTATCTGGAGGATGAGCCCGTCCTTTTCTGCCCGCTCGATCTGGACACGCTCGACGATGGCAACTCTCTCTTTGACGGCGGCTGCACCTGGGTCGGCTTCACCGGCGGCGCCGGCGGCGCAACCGCAAATCAGGACATCGAATCGTGGAACTTCAACGACTGGAGCACGACCGAGTGCGGCTCGCTCGCGCCCGCAGAGTTCTCCGTTCCCTTTCGGCCCCGCACGGGCGATCGCGTAGTGTTCCGCTGCCTCGTCGACGGACCCGGTCCGCGCCACTATCAGTGGCGAAAGGATGACGTGAACATCCCCGAAGGCGGCCGCATGCTCGGCGCGATCTCCGAGGTCATGGTCATCGACCCGTTCATCCCCGCCGATGCCGGCGGCTACTCGTTCGACACCGGCAACCAGTGCGGCGGCTTCGCCATCGGCACGCTGACCGTCGATGCCTATTGCCCCGGCGACCTCAACGAAGATGGCCTCGTTGATGATGCCGACTTCGTCGAGTTCGTCCCTTCGTACAACGCCCTTGTTGTGCCCGATGCGAGCAAGCTTTGCGACTGGAACGGCGACGGCCTCGTCGATGACACCGACTTCGTTTTCTTCGTCGGCTACTACAACGCGCTTCTTTGTGAGGAATGAACTTACACCGTCGCGTGGACGACGATCCGGCCCCGGTTGAACGACTTGATCGGATTCGCGCCCAGACGCACCAGCCGGTAGCCGGCCCGCGCGATCGCTTTGGGCAGGCTCATCTGCCAATAGAGCTTCGCCTCGCGGAACCCGGCGGCGCGGCACATGCCCTCGAGCGCCCGCGCGTTGGGCGCGAACCAGTTGGTGTTGTCGTTCTCGAGCTCCGAGCCCGGATAGAAACCCAACGCGGGAGTCGAGGCCAGCCGCATGTCGGATGCGGTTTCGACGATGAGCGTGTGCTTGGTGACGGCCCGGAGTTTCTGCAGGGCTTCGAAGGGATTGGTCAGGTGGTAGAGCACGCCGAGGAAAAGGACAATATCGAATCGGCCGTGTACGGCGGGATCGAGATCGTGCACCGAGACCTGCACGGGCTTCGCACGCGACTTGAGCACGCGGTGCGCGATCGCGTATCCCTCGCTCGTGACGAGGTGTTCGGGATTCCACGTATCGGCGGAGGTCACCTGCGCGCCGCGCCGCTCGCACTCGAAGGTGTAAAAACCGTCCCACGCGCCGACATCGAGCACGGTCTTGCCGTCGAGGCGTTCGGGGAGTCCGATGCGGTGCAGGCGATCGCCGGGAAGGAAAGGACCCTTGGTCCAGACGCCGCCGGGGAGCTGGTAGCGGTGGTGCCAGACCGGAACGCGGTCGATGCGGGCCTGCAGCGCTGCCGGATGATCAAGATTGTCAAGATCGGGCCAGTCGAGAGGGGACGCGGGCTGACGGAGCCCGCCGAATTCCTTCGGCGTCTGAATGGATGCGGGATGTGCCGCGGCGGGCGGTTCTCTGAGCTCGACCATACACGATGATAAGAAGCATCGGCGCTGCGGACGGCGCCGGCCTTACACCGTGGCGTGGACGACGAGCCGGCCCCGGGCGATGCCCCGGAGCGGGTTTTCGCGGTCGCGGACGAACCGGATGGCGGCGCGGGTTGCTCGTGTGAGCGGACCCATGGACCACACGACCTTCGCATTACGGAAGCCCGCGGCCTTGCACATGCCCACGAGGGCGCTGGCGTTTGGTGCGAACCAGTTCGAGCCGTCGCCGTTGAGTTCCGAACCGGGATAGAACGCGAGCGCGGGGCCGGAGGTGAGCTGCATGTCGGACGCCGTCTCGACGATGAGCGTCTTCTTCGTCACCGCGCGGAGTTTCTGGAGCGATTCGAACGGATTGGTCAGGTGGTAGAGAACGCCGAGATACAGAACAAGATCGAACTGTCCGTGAACTGCCGGATCGAGATCGTGTACCGAGCCCCGGATCGGAACGGCGCGCGAGTTCAGGGCGCGATGCGCCACGGCGTATCCCTCGCTGGTCGCGTTGATCGCGGGGTCCCACACATCCATCGACGTGACCGAAGCAGCGCCGCGTTTTTCGCACTCAAAGGTGAAAAAGCCGTCCCACGCGCCAACATCGAGCACGCGCTGGCCATCGAGGCGTTCGGGAAGGCAGAAGCGGTGGAGTTTGGGGGCGGGCTTGTAGTAGCCCCGGGTCCAGACGCCTCCGGGAAGTTCGAACTCGTGAAACCAGACCGGAACACGATCGACGCGTGCCTGCAGCACCTTCGGATCGTCGAAGCCTTCGAGTCCCGGCCAATCCGACGGGGACGCGGGCTGCATCCGACTGCCGCGCTGCGCGGACTGCGGCACGGAAGGCGCCTGCGAAGCAACCGGAACTTCGTTCAACTCAAGCATGCTGAACGATAAGGAGCAATCTACGCGGCGCGCCGACCGGACCGAGAAGCCGATTTCTTGCCCGCGGGCTTCGCGGCCGACTTCACGGGTTGTCGCTTCGGCGCGGTCGGACCGATGGCCGCACGGACGGCGCGGCGCATCGCGGCCGTGATTTCTTTGCCGCTGGCGAAGAGCTCGTCAATCGACTTCGTTTGCTTGCGGACCGGCATCGGCGCACTCCATGAAGGAACGGAAGATTGTTGGCTCTTGAATGCGATCGGTCTGAAGCCGCTGTCCAATGGCAATTTCTATTGGAACGGCCGTCGAGTTGTCACGCAAGACCCATCGCGTGGCGATCGGCCGGTACAGATGCCAGAAGTTCGCCGCGGAGCGAAAGTACCTTCTTTCCACAACATCCGGCGGCACGTAATGGCCACCTTTCGCAAAGCGAGCCTTCACACGCCGCACTGCTAATTCGGGAGAGTGAAGCCAGGTGTAGAGCACATACACACTCCACCCGTGCGAGACCAAGCCCGAAAGCCACGGAGCGAACGTGCGACTTGCAAGTGTTGATTCAAATGCGAAGGTTGATCTTGATTCGGCGAGCTCTCGTAATCGCGCGAGCATGATCCGACCGGCCGCGAAGGCGACTCTCTCCGGATCAAATCCTGAAAGACCGGCCGCGATGACATCGGCGTTCACGAATTCGGTGATACCGAGCGTGTTCGCCAGAACTTCGCGGGAGATCGTCGTCTTACCCGCGCCGTTCGGTCCCGCGAGAATGAGGATGCTCGGCATGATTCGCTACCCGCCACGGTGGCCGAACTGTCACTCCAAATTACACCGCAACTGGTTCTGCTTTGGCTTCCACCATCGATGTGACGGAGCGGCCGGACTCGGTTGGAAGCGGGAGTTTCCAATCTTCGAGCAGGCAGTTTGCGGCGGTGACTCCGGACATCATGACCATGGGGGTTCCCGGGCCGGGGTTGGCGCTGCCGCCGGCGAGGTAGAGGTTCTTGTAGACGCGCGAGCGGTTTTTGGGCTTGAAGCCGCCGTGCATGCGGCCGTGGGAGGCGAGGCCGTAGATCGCGCCGCCTTCGGCGTTGTACATCTTTTCGATGCCAGCGGGGCTGAGCGTGCGCTCGATCACGATGTGGCGATCGATGTCGGCGAAGCCCATGCGGCGCATCTTGTCGAGGACGACGGGCTTGTACTGATCCATGAGTCCACCGGGGCCGTCCCACTTCTGGCCGTCGCGGATGTAGGGCGTGTGGATGAGGACGTAAAGAGCTTCGCCACCGGGAGGGGCCTGGGTCGGATCGCTGCGGGAAGGTGCGGCGATGTAGAGGGTTGGATCGCGAGCGGGGATGCCGCGGGTGTAGATGTCGTTGAACTCTTCGTGGCTGTTCTTGCTGAAGAAGAAGTTGTGATGGCTGACGTGGTCGTACTGCTTGTTGAGGCCGAGATAGAGGACGACGCCGCTACAGGCGGGCGTGTACTTCTTGGCGATCGAGCGCTGTTCGGCTCGTGCCGCGGGCGCTGCGAGCAGATCGCGATTGGTGCGCTGGACATCGCAGTTGGAGACGACCGCATCGGCGGGAATGAAATCGGCGGGTTTGCCGTTCTGCCCATTCGATTGGCCGTTGGCAGATTCGAGTTCAACGCCGATGACTTTGCCATCGCGCTCGACGATGCGGCTCACGCGGCGGCCGGTGATGTAGTTGACGCCTTGTTCCTTACCGATTTGCGCGAGAGCGCGGGCAACGCAGCGGGTGCCGCCGTCGAGGGGGACGCCATCCTTTTTCGGGGCCATCGAGTACCAGCAGCCGTAATCGACCTGCGCTGCCGCGATGAGCGAGAGGATGCTCGGTGCCATGAACGGGCTGCTGCCGACGTACTGGAGGAAGTGCTCCATCACCTGGCGCAGGTGCGGCTCGGGCACGTGCTTTTCGATCTGTGCGGCAACGGTCGAGTGCATGGTCGCGACCATCGTCATCAGGTCGCCACCGATGCCCTTGGCCTTGGGCGGGCTGAACATGAGGTCGGTCGCGGCACCGAGATCCTTATAGAAGAAGACCTTTTCGCTCAGGCGGTAGAGCTTGCGGCTGTACTCGATGAACTGCTTGTAGCCGTCGCCGGGCTTGGTGTTCGGGAACTGCTGATCGAGCTGCTGCGCGAAGGTGTTGACGTCTTTGCGGAGGTCGATGACGGTGCCGTCTTCGAAGTGGCAGCGCCACTGCGGGTCGAGATCGACGAAGTCGATGAGGTCTTCAACGCGGCGGCCACTGCGGCGGATGATGCCTTTCAAGACCTGCGGCATGGTGAGGATGGTCGGGCCCATGTCGAACTTGAAGCCCTGCTCTTCGAGCAGGTTCATCTTGCCACCGAGGTGCTTGTTGGATTCGACGAGCGTGACCTTGACGCCGGCTGTGGAAAGTTCGGCTGCTGCCGCGAGACCGGCAAGGCCTCCACCGATGACGACGACGTTGGGAGTGGGCATGGGGTGAAAACTCAAAGGGCCAAAGGGCAAATTTCAGAGGGGCAAAGAGGACCGACGGGCATGGTATTTCATTCCGGACCCAAAAGTCTTCTATTCGGCAGCAGAACTTGCGACGGGCTGGGGGAGCGGTCGAGCCTGAGACTCGGACGCAGCAGGAGCGGGGCTGGAGGCCGCACGGGAGGCGGCGTTGGCCGGTTTCTGGGCTCCGTACCAGAACTTGATGAACTTGGACATGCCCTTTTCGATGCTCGGCGTGACTGCTTCCATCGAGAACCGGAAGAGGGGAACGGTCTGGGTGGTGTAGATCGGGCGGGTCATGGCGAGCAGGCCGGCTTCACCCTTGGTGATGCCCCAGCCCGACATGCCGTGGCCGGCCAGACCGACGGAGGGGTGGATGGTGGGCAAAAGGCAGTCGTTGATCGTGATGATGGTGGAACGCAGGCGGTGACGGAAGGATTCGATGCGGGCCGGATTGCGGGTGAAGACGCTGGTATTGAGGACCTGATCGACGCTGTCGTGAATGCGCAGAGCATCTTCGAGATCGCGGACCGGAATGACCGTGAGCAGCGGGCCGAAGTGGCGGCCTTCGACGAGCTTGGCGGTGCGCGGACAATCGGCGAAGACCATCGGACGCAGGCAGCGGAGACGGCCGCGGGAATCGGCGGAAGGCGCTTCGATCACGCCGGCGAGCGAGCGGCCACCTTCGGACTGGCAGGCGCGGGCGAGTTCGTAGCACTGCGATGCGGCCTGCTCGTTGATGAGCGGACGCGGACGGGCAGCGCCGGCGCGGGAAGCGATGCGGCGGACGAAATCGGCGTAGATCTTTTCATCGACGAGTGCGCGGCGGGGGGCCATGCAGGTCTGGCCGGTGTTCATCTCGACGCCGCCCCAGATCGCGCTGGCGGCGAGTTCAGGGTCGGCATCATCGAGCACGAATGCGCTGTCGCGGCCGGAGAGTTCGAGCGTGCTGGAGGTCATCGTCGGCGCGAGGGTTTCGGCGATGGCGACCCCCACTCCTGTCGAGCCGGTGAAGACGACGTGATCGAAGTGCGCGTCTTTCAAGAGCGTCGCGCCGGCTTCGCGGGTGGCGGGAGTCCAGACGAGCTGATCGGCGGGCATGTTGCAGGATTTGCCCGCATCGCGCGCGAGTTCGAGGAGGAGCGTTTGCGAACGCGGGGCGTTTTCGGAAGGTTTGACGGTGACGCGGTTGCCGGTGACGAGGGCTTGGAGCAATTCGATGCCGAGGAGCTGGATCGGGTAGTTCCAGGTTGCGATGATCGCGATGTGGCCGAGCGGGGCGCGGGTGAGAAGAGCTTTGTTGGCGAGGGAGAAGATGCCGCCGTGACGAAGGCGGCGGGGAGAAAGCAGCGAACCGGCGCGCTTTTCGCTCCACTTGCAGGCGGTGAGCAAGGGGAGGATGTCGCCCATGAGCGCCTCGAACGCGGGCTTGTCCATGTCGCGGGCGATGAGGTCGATCAGTTCATCCTGATGCGTGGCGAGGGCGATGCGGAAGGCGCGGGCCCAGGCAAGGCGATCGGAGAGAGACCAGGTTTCGGGGCGTGGGGATGGCATGGCGGATTGCGGATTGCGGATTGCGGATTGCGGATTGCGGGCGGATTCAAAACGGAGAACCACGGGGAACCACGGAGCGAAGACACGGAGAAGGCGGATTTCACCGCAGAGTCGCAGAGGGCGCGGAGGGGAGAGCGGGAAGTCTGAGAACTGTCGGATGGTCGCTTCTGGACTGCTTGGATCAGTTTAGTGCGGGAACGGGTGGTTCAAGTGGGCGATAAGGTAGAAGAGAGTGGGGATTGACCGATCGAATGAGTGGCAAAGGACGTACGGATACGGCACAGAAGACGCAGCCCCCAGCACCCACCCCCTGCCCCCTCCCACAGGGAGGGGGTTTCTGAAAAAGACAGCATGACCAACAGGCATTTCATCGTTGAGAAGTTTCCGAAGGTCGCTTCGAGCCTGCGCGGGAAGACTGCGCTGATTACGGGCGGGGCGGGGTTTATTGGGTCGCACTTGTCGGAGGCGCTGGTGGCTTGCGGGGCGAATGTTCGAGTGCTGGATGATTTGTCAGGAGGGTTTGAGAGCAACTTGCCGAAGGCGGCTGCACCGAAGGACGGCAGCGCAAACGAAGGCACTTTGCAATTCGTCAAAGCCAGCATTCTGGATGACACGGTTTTGCGGCGGACGGTCAGCGGGTGCGATTTTGTGTTTCATCAGGCGGCGCTCGTCAGCGTGCCGGAGAGCGTCGAGAAACCGGAGAAGTGTTTGCAGGTGAATGTGGATGGGACACAGCGCGTGCTGCTTGCCGCAAAGGATGCGGGGGTGAAGCGGGTGATGTTTGCGGCGAGTGCCGCGGCGTATGGGAATACGCCGAGCTTGCCGAGCAAAGAGACGGATGTGCCCGATGTGTGGTCGCCGTATGCGATGAGCAAGGTGACGGGCGAGATGCTGCTGCGGACGTTTGCGCGGTGCTTTGGGATGTCGTGCATCAGCCTGCGTTACTTCAACATCTTCGGGCCGCGGCAGGACCCCAAGAGCCCGTACGCGGCGGTGATCAGCGCGTTTGCGGATACGCTGAGCGCGAAGAAGCAGCCACGCGTGCTGGGTGATGGCGAACAGACGCGCGACTTCACGTACATCGACAACGTTGTGCTTGCGAATCTTTTGGCTGCTACGTCGGAGAAGCCGCTGGCGGGGGAAGTTGTGAATATCGGCACGGGCGCGAGGATCCGGCTGCTGGATGTGCTGCGGCACATGGGCGAGGTGTTGGGAGTGGATTCGACGCCGATGTTCGGGCCGCCGCGGGCGGGGGATGTGCGGCATTCGTCGGCGGATATTGCGGCGGCACGGGGGCTGCTTGGGTATGAGCCGGTTGTGGATTTTGGGGAGGGGATCAAGAGGACGCTGGAGTGGGCGAAGACTGCCACCAAATAAGCTTTCTGTCAGAGGACTCGCACAAAGCATGTGGCCATTTGGTCGAAAGAAACCCCACGATCCTGCGCTTCAACTCGTGTTCGTTCCGAGCCTGGTTTCAATTCTTTGGCACCACGAGCAGGAAAAGGGCAGCGCGCTTACGGAGACTGAGGTGCTTGCCATTCGAGACAAGGCGATTGTGATCGCGTTGCGCATGGATGAGGCGCACAAGATAACCCAAGCTCGTGGATATACGGATATCGTTTCTGAAAATTGCTGGCGCGACTGGTGTGCGGTCCGAGAGCAGCTTCGACTCGACGAAGTGAACATGGATCGGAACAATCCGGCCGACTCGCAAAATCATTGAAATTTGCTTGCTTTTCAGGCGTTTACCGATAGACTGTCTTCACGCGGGCAATCTCGCGGAGAAAGGAGTTCACATGACTGCGTCGAAATTTGCAAAGCTGCTGGACTCCTCGTGCGGGTGGGCTTTTTAAAGCCTGGTTCGCGCTGGCGGGTTCTCACTTCACAACTGGTTGATTGAGATTCTGAAGGCTTTGGCCGCGCTTTGGGCGTTTTGGTCGGCGGTGTGCATTGGCGTTGCCTTGCACACTTGACGGCGGACGCACTGCGCGCGGGATGGAGTGATGCCACTTGAAGAACGACCGCAAGCGCGGCGTGCGCGATCTGTGCGCGCAGGCCGGGGAGATGGATGGGGAAAACCCGAGGTTTGATGAAGTGGAGGAGCGTTCGGAGCGCTCGCGCGGGTGGAAGCAGGAGCAACTGCTGCATCACGCGTGGTCGGTGATCGAGGTCGAGCTTGGCGCGGATGCGCGGGCGATCGACTGGGGCGTGCGGCTGGAAAGTGCCGAGGCGCGGGGCGGCGGAAGCTCGCTTCGCATCGGCGTTGTTTGGGATGCACGGGTGGAAATGGATGTGGTGCAGGCGTGGTTGAGTGCGCGCCAGGGCGCGATGCGGGCGGCGCTCGCGAAGGCGATGAGGCGCAAGCGCGTGCCGGTTGTGATTCTGATCGCGATCGGACGCGTGGCAGGAGATGGAGAACGGTCATGAATGAGTTTGAAGACAACTTGGACGGCGATGAGACGGTGCGGACGCGTGAACCGCAGGATGGCGGCGCGAAGGCGTTGCAGGCGCTGATCGAGAGCGATCCGCGCGTGAAGATGTGGCTGGCCTCTGGGCTCGACACTGCCACTGCGAAGGCGATTGACCGGCTTCGGTTGATCGCGGATTTGCAGAAGCTGGCGGTGATGCCCGATGTGCATCCGGCGGCGGATGTTTGCGTGGGGACGGTGATCGCGACTTCGGAATTGATTTATCCGCAGGCGATCGGCGGCGACATCGGCTGCGGCATGAGCACGGTCGCGCTGAACGGGCTCGGCATGGAGGCGCTGCATGAGAAGCGGCGGCGGCTGGTGCTCGAGCAATTTGGGCGTGAGGTGCCGATTCTGACGCGAGCGGCGCGGCATTCGAGCTGGAGCGATGGTGCGCCGGCGGTGGACATGCTGCGCGAGAAGCGTCTCGCAAAGGCGGCGGAGCGCGACGGACTTTTGCAGCTTGGGACGCTTGGGCGCGGGAATCACTTTCTGGAGGTGCAGGCGGATGATGACGGACGGGTGTGGCTGATGGTGCACAGCGGGTCGCGGGCCATGGGGCAGGTGATTGCGCGGCACTACACGCACGCGGCGCTGCATTCGCTCGGGCGGACAACCAGTGCGCGGCATGTGCATGGGAAGCTGCTTGCGCTCTCGATCGGGACGGAGGAAGGGAGGAATTACCTGGCGGATCAGCAGTGGGCGGTGATGTATGCCGCGGCGAACCGGAGGAAGCTGCTTGCGAGCGCGGCGATGGTCTTGAAGCGCGAATGCGGGCTGAAGGCGGATTGGGAGTCGTTTATCGATCTGCCTCACAACTTTGTGCGGGTTGAGAAGCATGGAGGCGTGGAGCTGATCGTGCATCGCAAGGGCGCGAGTCCTGCCGCGAGTGGACAGGCGGGGTTGATCCCGGGGTCGGCGGGGACGTTCAGTGCGCATGTGGAGGGAAGAGGCAATGAGGAGGCGCTGTGTTCGAGCAGTCACGGGGCGGGGCGGGTGCTCAGCCGCGGCGAGGCGAGGAAGAGCATCAGCGCGGGGAAACTGCGGAGGCAGCTCGAAGGCGTTGCGTATGACGTGCGGATGGAGAATCGGATGCTGGATGAAGCGCCGGGCGTGTATCGAGATTTGCGGATTGTGCTGGAGGCGCAGCGCGAACTTGTACGCGTGGTGCGGCGGGTGAAGCCGGTGATTTCGTATAAGGGAGGGTGAAGAAAATCGGGCGGAAGCCCGGTGCCACGAAGTGTTCAGCGACGGCGGCGGGCTGCGGTGAGGCCGGCGAGGGCGAGGAGTGATGCGCCGGCGGGGGATGGGATGGCGAGGGTTTCGAATGTGCCGCCGGCTTCGATGTCAATCCAGTCGCTGGAGTTGGTGTCGCCGTTCAGATAGAGGCGCATGGGGAGCACTTCGGGTGCGGACCAGCGGATGGGGAGTTTGGGATCGACGGTGCCGTAGTCCATTGGGCCTTCGCTGCTGAAGAGGCGGGACATGCCGAAGTCGCTGATGTAGACGCCCTTGGTGGTGGCGAGCAGGATGTTTCGGGCGGCGATATCGCGGTGGACGATGCCGGGGGAATGCAGGAAGTGAGTGGTTTCGGAGAAGGTGACGGTGATCGAGAGGAAGTCGGTGGCTTCGAGAGGGGAATCGGGTGTGCGTCGGCCGCGGTCGGCGTGCATGGGATTGGTGCCTTGCAATCCCTTGGACTGGAACATCGGGTTTTTCACGATGATGCCGGTGGGGTCGGGGGTCTCGGAGAAATCGACGAGGCTTGCGCCGTGGAACTGGACGACGTTTGGGTGATGCGAGACTTTGGATTCCTGGAAGGAGAATTGGAAGGTGTAGCCGAGCCATTCGCTGGTTGCGGCGGTGGCGGAATAGGCGGACATGCAAATAGCTGCGCCGACGAGCGGCAGGAGGCGGGCGGTGGTCATGTTTGTCTCTCTCTTCTCAGGTGCGGAATGACGGAGGCGGAAACTCCGGTGGGTTCAGTATCGCAGAAGGGGCGGGTGGATGCAATGGGAAATGAGGCCACGACCTTCGCGGGAAGTGAGTTTGTTTTCGGGCATGAGGGGGTGAGCGTGCGAGAACACCCAGGTTGGCATTCGCAAGCTGTCCTGGGGCTCGCGCCCCAGGCTATTGGCTGGCGCTGCGTTGCAGCTGAAGGCAGAGGCATTCATGTTGGTGCGTTGGCGGCGCGGAATGGTTGACCAGAAGCTTGATTGACGGAGCATTGCCACCTCGAGCGGCGGGATTGCCTTTTGATGGCGTGAGAAAAAGCGAAGAACACCGGGCGGAAGCCCGGTGGCACGAGGGCGCCACTAGCATCTGGGCATGATCAGCGCGAATCGGCGGGAGATGCATCGGAAGTGGTTGCTTGAGGTCACGCAGTTGCCGACGGCGGCGGGGCGCGAGCAGCGGGTGATTGACTACATCAGGGGCTGGGTGAAGTCGCGGGCGGGGCTGGCGCTGAGCGAGGATGCGAGCGGGAACTTGACGGTTTCGATGCGCGATGCGAAGGGGACGGACCTTGCGCCGGTGTACATCACAGCGCACCTGGATCATCCGGCGTTTGTGATCGAGCGGGTGGTGTCGCCCTCGTGCGTGGAGCTTTCGTTTCGCGGCGGGGTGATGGATGACTACTTCAAGGATGCGCGCGTCGTCATCTGGAGCTCGACGGATACAAAGCACTTTGCGACGCTGACGGGCGAGGCGAGTGCGCCGCCGGTGAATGGAGGCGAATCGCCGTTCAAGCACTACACGGCGGAACTCAGCGACAATCACGATACGACGGAGGGATTGAAAGTCGGCGACGTCGCGGTGTGGGACTTGCCGCCGGCGGAAATTTCGGAAGGCATTCTGCACACGCTGGGGTGCGATGACCTGGCAGCCGTCGCGGCGGCGCTGGCTGCGATGGATGTCATCGAAGAGAACAAAGAGACGGCGCGCGATGTGCGGCTGATCTTCACGCGGGCGGAGGAGATCGGGTTTATCGGGGCGATTGCGGCTTGTCGCGATGGCACGATGCCGCGGAACTCGATCGTGATCGCGCTCGAGAACAGCAGGAGTTTCCCTCATGACTCGCCGATCGGGGGCGGGCCGATTGTGCGGGTGGGCGACCGGATATCGATCTTTTCGCCGAGTTTGACGGAGGCGATTGCGAAGTGTGCGGAGGCGCTGGCGGGCGGGCCATCGACGCCGCACGCGAAGGAGAAGGTGGATAAGAGCAGGAAGTGGAAGTGGCAGAGGAAGCTGATGGCGGGCGGGGCGTGTGAGGCGTCGGTGTTCTGCGCGTCGGGATATGACGCGACGTGTGTGTGTCTGCCGCTGGGGAACTACCACAACATGGGCGACTTGGCGGCGGTGCAGGAAGGGACGAACACGCGGAAGGCGACGATCGAGCGGGAGCAGATTGCGGTGAGCGATTTTGAGGGGCTGGTGGATTTGCTGGTGGCGTGTGCGCAGGACCCGAGGATTGCCGGGAACAACCCGCTCGGGCCGGGGCTCAAGCCGTCGGGGGCGGTGGGGCCGCTGGTTGAGAAACTTTGGCGCGAGCGGGCGTTTGTTTTGAAGGGCTGAGGCTGATGACTTCGGAAGAGGAAGGCAGAAAGACGTACGCGGAGTGAGGCGGAGTTGCGCGGAGGAAAGGCGAAGGGATTGGGGCCAGTGGAAGAGACATTTTGCATTTCTCCGAGCAACGCGCTCGGCCTCTCTCCGCGTACCTCGTTTGTGACTGTGGACGGAGCGAGCGATTGGAGTGGCTTTGCGGGCCTGGGGGGGCCTGTGGGGGCCTGGAGGGGACTTGAGAGACTGGCCAAATCGGCAGAAACCGAGGCTGAAACTCGCACCCGACCGGAACTAGAATTGATCGCTCGGGCGGGCGCCAGGAGGGCGGCGGCTTGAGCACCTTCGGTCGTGCTTCTGTCAACCTTCGGTCGGTCAACTTTGCGAGTCGAAAAGCCCATGAACATGCATGATGGGGCGGAGTCCCCGGTGCCCGGCGTTCCAAATTCTGAGATTCAAAGCGGCGATGCCGGAATGACCGGCGCGGCACACGCGGGCGAGCACACGCCGCACGGCGTGGTGACGCATCATGATTTCAAGCCGGTTGCGCAGGACAACGTGTTCGATGATGCCGCGGACTTTGCGGCGCTTGGCCTGCGGAGCAGCGTGCTGAAGGGCCTGGCCGAGATGGGCTTCAGCAAGCCGACGATGATCCAGGCGAAGCTGATCCCGGTGGCTTTGACGGGGCGCGATGTGCTGGGTCAGGCCAAGACGGGCACGGGGAAGACGGCGGCGTTCGGGTTGCCGCTGATCCACATGTGCGGCAAGGACACGCAGTACCAGGCGCTGATTCTCGCGCCGACGCGCGAACTGGCGATCCAGATCACGGACGAGATCAACGAGCTGGCGAAGCACACGCCGATCCGCGCGGTGACGCTGTACGGCGGGCAGTCGATCCAGGCGCAGACGAAGCAGTTGCAGAGCGGTTCGCACATCGTGGTGGGCACGCCGGGGCGCGTGCTGGACATGCTGCAGCGGGGCTATCTGCACCTGAAAAACATCCGGTTTGCGGTGCTGGATGAAGTGGACCGGATGTTCGACATCGGGTTCCGCGACGACATCAAGCGGATTCTGAGCATGTGCCCGAAGCCGGGGACGCCTCCGGAGGGCCGGCAGACGATCTTCGTGAGCGCGACGCTGAGCGAAGAGGTGGAGCGCCTCGCCCGTCAGCACATGCACAATCCGGAGAAGCTGGTGACGAGCGCCGGCTCGCTGACGGCGAGCCTGGTGAAGCAGTTCCACATTCCGGTGGCGCCGTGGGATAAGAAGCGGATGCTGCTGCACGTGCTGACGCACGAGGAACCGGCGCTGACGCTGATCTTCTGCCGCCTGAAGAGGACGGTGGACGAACTGGCGAAGGGGTTGACGGCACGCGGCATCGAGGCGCACGCGATGCACGGCGACATGAGCCAGGGCAAGCGCAACACCACGATGAAGCAGTTGAAGGATGGAAAGCTGGCCGTGGTGATCTGCTCGGACCTTGCGAGCCGCGGCATCGACGTCGAGGGTGTTTCGCACGTCATCAATTTCGATCTGCCGGACGATCCGGAGCTGTACATCCACCGCATCGGGCGGACGGCCCGCGCGGGCAAGGGCGGGCTGGCGTACTCGCTGGTGACGCCTCAGCAGGGCGACTTGCTGACGAGCATCGAGATGCTGATCAACGCGGAGATTCCGAAGCTGGAGTACCCGGATTTCGTGGGCAACGCTCCGCCCGCGGGCTGGAGAGACGATGGCCCGGGAGGACGGCCTCAGGGCGGTTTACAGCTTGAGCGACCGGAGGGTGCAGCGGAGCCGCCCCCCCCGCCCCCGCCGAAGGTGAGCCGGCTGGAGCAGGCGACGAAGCTCGAGCTTCCCGCGACGGACCCGGGGAAAGTGGATGCGACGAAGTTCCCGGGCGGGATCGTTCCGACGAAGCTGCCCCCGAAGCGGCTGTTCGGGAAGATGCCGGGCCGCGGGCGCTAGAGCGATTGAGCATTCGGTGCTCGGAATGACCCGAACCGGCAAGAGGCCGGGGCGCAGGTGACATCTGCTGCGCGCGGGCGGTGCCGCGTCACGAGGATGCGACCATGGACACACGGGCGGCTGCGGGCGGGTGGGTGTGCGCGTTGGCTCTGCCGGTGCTTCCGGCGTTTGGCCATGTGAATCTGGCGAACGCGATCGTGCGGGCGACGACGGATGCGACAAGCACGCTGGCGACAAACGCCGGCTCGAACGCCCTGGATCAACCCGGGGGTGGCGGCGAGTTTCCAAACTGGCAGGGTTTCTCGAACGCGGGGCAAACGCTGGGTCAGAGCAGCGTCATCGCGATGTGCGATTTCTCGCTGTTCATGAACTCGAAGCTGATCCTGGCGAACGGGTTTGCGAACGCGTGGGTGACACCGGGCGCTGATCTGCTTTCGGCGAACGCGACAGCCGAGTCGAAGATCGAGATCGACTTTCACGTGCACGGGCCCCACCACTTTGAGATTCACTCGGTGGATGTGAGCCAGTTGAACGGCGTGGGCTCGGCGGTGATGCTGCACGAGGGCAACGAGGTTTTTCGGTACGAGGGGCTGCACATCCACGAGATCCGCGGCGCGCTTCCGGAGGGCGACTACACGATCGTGCTGACGGCTTCGACGCAGAGCGGGCCGGGCGGGGCCAATTCTGTGGGCATCTTCGAGCTGGAGTTCGAGGTGATCGAGGGGTTGCTCTGTCCCGCCGATCTCAACGGAGATCGCGCGGTCGATGATGCGGACTTTGTCGAGTTTGCCGCGGCGTACGAATCGCTTGTTTGTCCGGGGTCGGCGGGCGGGCGTCACGAAGAGGGTTGCCCCGCGGATCTCAACGCCGACGAGGTTGTGGACGACGCGGACTTTGTCCTCTTCGCGGCGGCGTACAACGACCTGATCTGCCCGTAAATTCGGTTTCACGATCGGGGGCGGAGTGAAATTGGCGTAGGCCGGACAGGTGCCTGCCTGTAGACTGCGGTCCGAGCCCGGCGCTGGTCCGGGTTGAATCCGGGCTGAATCGGCAGGGGGTTGGTCATGTCGCGCGGCGTTTGCGTTTTCGGCTTGGCAGCGATTCTGGGTGTCGCTGCGCCCGCGTTTGCGCAGTTTCAGGCTGCAACGGTGAGCGTGCTCGCGAAAGCCAGCAGCAGCATCAACACGGGGTTTGGCGGGGGCACCCTGTCAGAAGAGGGCGGCGCGGGCGCGTACCCGCAGTTTCTGGGCTCGGCGAACGCCGATCAGGCGTTTGGCACGAGCGGCGTGCTGGCGCGGGCGCAGCTCGGGCTCGAGATGTCGGAAACCGGCCTGAGCGCGACGGGATCGTTCTTTGTGAGTGTGACGGCGGGCGAGGGATTTATCCTCGGGAGCGCTTCGGCACTCTCGCGGATATGGGTGGAATTCACGATCGATTCGGCGCGAACGTGGCGGATCGATCCCGGGATGACCACGGGCTCGATCGGCAACACTGTGGTCACGCTGGAATCGGGGAGCGCGACGGTGTTTGCCTATTCCGGCGAGTTCACGGGCGCGACAGGAGAGATTCCTGCCGGGGCGTACCGGCTGGCGATCGCGGCATCGGCGGAGATCGTGAGCAACGGAATCTCGAACGAGACGGGCGGGACCTATTCCGTCGGTTTCGCGCTCGCGGAGGATCATCCGTGCCCGGCCGACTTGAACGGCGATCACGTGGTGGACGACTTTGATTTTCTGCTGTTTCTTCCGGCGTACGACCTGCTCGATTGCGCGGATCCGACGATGCCGGAAGGCTGCCCGGCGGATCTGAACGGCGACGGCGTGGTGGATGATGCGGACTTTTTGGTCTTCCTTCCGGCGTATGACGCGCTGGTTTGCCCGACGAACGGCTGATTTCTAGTCGGGAACGAGCGACGTACCCTCCACTCCTGTCAAGCGGAGGATGCGGATTTGAAGTCGAACGGACAATCGGTGGCGATCGTTGGAGCCGGGCCTGGCGGGCTGGCGGCGGCGGTGCTTTTGGCGGCGAGCGGCGCGAAAGTGACTGTGTTTGAGTCGCAGGCACGCGTGGGCGGGCGCACGGCGCGGATCACGAGCAAGGGGACAGACGGCGGCGAGTATCACTTTGATACCGGGCCGACGTTCTTCATGATGCCGTATGTGCTCGAAGAAGTGTTTGCCGCGGCAGGGCGGAGGCTGGGAGATTACGTCGAACTCAAGCGGCTCGACCCGATGTACCGGCTGCTGATGGTGGGCCGGAATAAGGACGGGTCGTCACTGGTTGTTGATACGACGCAGGACATCGCCGAGATGTCGAGGCGGCTCGGAAAGATCAACAAGAAGGATGGCGAGAACTTCCCGCGGTTCATCGCGGACAACCGGTACAAGCTGCGGCACAGCGAGAGCATCCTTCGGAACCCGATGCGGTCGCCGCTGGATTTGTTCGGCAAGAACACGTGGCTGGACACGCTGAAGGTCGGGCCGGTTTTGCGGCCGGATTTGAGCGTGCATCAGTTGCTGGGCAAGTACTTCACCGATCCGGCGACGAAGCTGGCGGTGAGTTTCCAGAGCAAGTACCTGGGCATGAGCCCGTACGACTGCCCGAGCCTGTTCACGATTTTGCCGTTTATTGAGTATGAGTACGGCGTGTGGCATCCGATCGGCGGGTGTAATGCGCTGATGGAAGCGATGGCGGCGGTGGCGACGGAGCATGGCGCGGAAATTCGCACGAGCGCGCCGGTGGAGCGGATTGAGTTCCAGGGGCAGCGGGCTTCGGCTGTGGTGTCGGGCGGGCGGCACCAGCAGTTTGATCATGTGGTGATCAATGCGGATGCGACGTGGGCGATGAAGAAGCTGATTCCGGAGAATGTGCGTGCTGCCGCGGGCAGGGCGTACACGGAGAAGACGCTTGATTCGCGCAAGTACTCGTGCTCGACGTTCATGCTGTATCTGGGGATCGAGGGCAAGGTGAACTTGCCCCACCACACGATCTGCATCGCGGAGGATTATCAGGGGAATCTGGAGCAGATCACCAAGACGGGTGAACTGCCTCAGGAACCGAGCATTTACGTGTGCAACCCGAGCGGGCTGGACCCGACGCTCGCGCCTCCGGGAAACAGCGCGTTGTATGTACTGATCCCGATCGCGAATTTGCAGCAGGCGGCTGCCGCGGGCGTGAACTGGGAGAAGGAAAAGGCCGCGTACCGCGAGATCGCGCTGAAGCGGATGGAGCAGGTGCTGGGCGAAGAGGCGCTCGGAAAGAACTTCCGCGAGCGGATCCGCGCGGAGGTGATGTACACACCGGAAACATGGAAGGGGATGAACATTAACTTCGGCGCGACGTTCAACCTCGCACACAACCTCGGACAGATGCTGCACAAGCGGCCTCAGAACAAGCTGCCGTTTACGGAGAACGTGTATCTGGTTGGCGGCGGGACGCACCCGGGGAGCGGATTGCCGACGATCTTCCTGTCGTCGCAGATTTCTTCGCGGATGCTGTGCGAAGAGGCGGGGCTTGAATATGCGGGGGATGTGGCGCGGGAGATGACGGTCCGCGAAACAGCAGCCGCCGTATGAAACAAAGGACTATCGCGCCGAACCCGGCTGAAAAGTGGTCGAGTCGCCATGAAAATTGATCATGTCCTTGTCAGGTCCGGGCTCATCCCAAATTCGATAGTCCTTCCCCATACGACTTCCAATCAAGTCGAGAGCTTTGCGAAGCGAATTCGAAGATTCGATCCGCGCGAACATGTCTGATGGCGAGCATGTGACCGAAACGGCGCAGCGAACTTGAACGAAATCTAGTTCAATAGAAAGCGTTGTCGCCGATTCGATCGTTTCCGGCTCGTTGGCTTGCCGCGAAAGCAAGTCGTTTGTGCCTTCCACTAGTAGCTCAACAAACGACGGAAAGCCGCCTGCAAATGGAACTTCTTCGTGGAAATCCAGACCTCTGTAGGAATGCAATGAAATTGCGACGGTATCAACGTTCACCGAAGGCGAAACAACGTATTTGTCGGCGCTTCCGCCGGATCGCGAACTCTCAATCCGACACTCTTGAACGCGAGCAAGCTGGCCGGCGGGAACGAGTGCGAACTTGGCCGTTGGTGGGACAGTTGCGGCTGACGACGGTCCTGAACTTCCGTCCGCAGCACAAGCGGCCAATACTGCGATGCAAGTCAACGTGCACACAACCGCTCGCACAACCGTCCTAGAAAAGAACTTCCGTTTCATATCGTTGCTTAGTCATCCGCCGAGATGCTTTTCGGCCCTTCTTTGCCCGCAACGCGTTCCATGTAGCCCTTGCCCTTGCGCTCGTACTTGGTGAAGCCGAGTCGCTCAAGGTTCTTGTTGCTCATCGCGCTCTTCTCTTTGATCGGGCTCCACTTGCCGGCGACGGCAGGGGCGACGATGGCGCGACGGACCGGGCGGCCTTTGGCGTCCTTCGTGAGCGCATCGTCCTTCATGGGTTGGACGATCTCGAAGGTCTCGCCGGTGGGCTTGCCTTTTTTGTCGAGGACTTCGTAGACGTAGGTGGGCATGGGGTCAGCTTTCAGCGGTCAGTTGTCAGCGATCAGCCGAAAACGCGGCCGGTTTCGACGTCCATCATCTTCCAGGCGACCGCCTTGCAGACGCGGCTGAGGACCGGCCAAGCGATGTCGTCGTCGAGCACGGTGACGAGCGCTTGTGTGACTTCATCCTGATTGACCGGAAGCTCAATGATGAGGCCGGGGCCGTGGAGCACTTCGGTGCCGAGCGAGGCGCTGCGGGGCGAGCCATCGGGCGCGGTGTTGTAGACGGCGAGGATTTCCTTGACCTCTTTGACCGTGCCCATCGGTGCGCCCTGGCCATCCTGGCGCGCGGGGGTTGCGCGAGTGCCTGCCGCGAGGGCGGCGACGCCGGTGAGACTGCCTTTCATGAGCACGATTTGTCGCTTCTTTGCCACTGCCCAATTGTAGAGGGACACGGGCGGAAACGGGAATGGGGCTACTGGTCGGCTTTTCCTTCGCTGGCTTCCTCAGCCTCGATAAGCGCAACGGCGGAATCGAGAAGCTGGGCGAGCGGTACGGGCTTGACGAGGTACTTATCCACGCCGAGGCTCTCGGCGTAGGCCTGATGGCGGCGGCCTTCGTTGGCGGTCACCATGATCACGATGGGGGCGTCTTCGTGGCCCTTGATCTTTTCGAGGACGAGGAAGCCGGAGCGACGGGGGAGCATCATGTCGAGGATGACGATGTCGGGCGGATCCTCGTGGCAGATACGGACGGCTTCGTTGCCGTCCATGGCGAGCTGCGTCAGGGCACCCTCGGACTGGAACGCGGCTTCGAAGGACTCCAAGACGTCCTTGTCGTCGTCGACGATGAGCACGCGGATCTCTTCGAGACGGGTCTTGCTTTCGGTCATGGGAGCCCTTTCCTCGTAAGAGGTAGCGTGCGGCGGAGGGGTTTGGTTGCCTTCACGGCGTCATTTTTCGGGCTTTCGGACGTTCGGGAGCGGTTCTTGCCTTCGAACGGGGCCTGGGAGCGACCGGATGTGCGATGGCGTCAGAGCGCTGCCGCGGCGGCCTTGGGGTCGAAGCCTTTGAGCCCGTGGCGCTTGGGGGCGATCGCGCTGCTCATGCCTCGGGATTTGCCGAGGTTGATTGCGCCGATCTTTTCCATGCGTTCGAAGGCGCTCTTGGCGTTCTGCACGCTGAATTCGCAGCCGAGAAAGCGGCGTTTGAGGGCGTGGGCGACGACGCCGGTTGTGCCGCTGCCGAGGAACGGGTCCATCACGAGATCACCGGGATTGCTACACGCTTCGATGACGCGTTCGAGGTAGACCTCGGGAAGCTGGTTGTGATGTCGCGGGCGGCGCTCTTTGTTGTTGCCCTGGATGCGTCCCCAGTTGGGGCCGTACCAGACGTCCATCGGCACGCGCATGCCGGCGGGCATGCCGTCTTTCTTGGCGAGCGTGCGCTTGTCGCCGTAGGTGCTGGCGCGGTCGGACATTTCGAGGACGCGCTGCGGATTCCAGATGCGCTTCTTGGCATCGTCCTGACGGGCGAAGTAGAGCGCGTGGACTTTGCTGTTGATGAACCGGGCCTTGTTGTTCTGACCGAAGCGATAGTGCCAGACGCACCAGTTGACCATGTGCAGGCCGATGCGCTTGAGATAGACCACGATTTCGGCGGCGGTGTCGTCGGGGATGTTCACCCACATCGCGCCGTGCGGGGCGAGCGAATCGGCGCAGGCCTTCAGCCATCCGTAGGTGAAATCGAGATAGTCGTTCCGCGGCATGCCGTCGTGCCAGTGGTCGTACGGAACGCTCCAGTTGAACGGCGGATCGGCGAAGACCAGATCGACCTTCTGCGCAGCGCACTCTGGGATGGTCGGGATGATGGCGCGGCAATCGCCGATGTAGATGCGTGCTTCGGGGTCCTTCAGCGTGAGCAGCGGCTTCAGGCTCGACTTCTTTCGGTAGGTTTTTTCCTGCGATGCGGCGTGCGCTTTGGCGACGCGCTTGCGCTCGGCGGGAGCCGCGGGCTTGGAAGGGGCGGAAGTCATTGGGCAGAGGGTACGCGGAAGGGGCGGATCGCGCTACTGCGCGGGCGAAATCGGAACGCCGTTTTTACCGCAGAGTCGCAGAGAGGCGGAGGGATTGAAGGCCGAGTGCGGGCGGATTGAACCCGGAGGACCACGGGGAACCACGGAGGGAAGACGCGGAGAAGGCGGTTTTCACCGCAGAGTCGCAGAGAGAGAGAGAGAGAGAGAGAGAGAGAGAGAGCCCAAAGGGTCATTGAAATGCCAAACAACCGGTACTCATGTCTTTGAATCTCTCTGCGTGCTCGGCGACTCTGCGGTGAAATCGCCTTTTCCTCGCGCTCCATCCCTCGGCGGCGGAACCACGAGCGGATTGTCCTTCGGTGTCGGATCGCCGTGAAAGCGAATGTACTGATCGATGCGGCGCGCTGTGGAGCGAACGAGCGCCCGCAGGGCTTTTCGGTCGCCTTTGTGGCTTCCGAGAGGTCGGCCCAGGGTGCCTTCAAGCCAGGCGGCGCAGGCGTCTCGCAGGACGCGGAAAGCGATCGCCCCTCTCGGCGCAACGCCGACGCCGATCGATTCGATCAGCAGCGTCGCGAGCATGCGCACCATTTCGCCGGGGTTGGATCGTCGGCGGATCGCGACTGTGTCGATGAGCGTGACGATCGGCACCCCGTCGTCGAATGAGGCCATGAGGTTCGATGGTTTGTGATCGCGGTTACAAAGCCCGGCGCGGAGCATCGCGCCGACCTGCACCCCCACCGCCCGCGCGAGCGCGTGCTGGTCCACGACAGAAAGCCTGCGAGCCGCGAGCCAATGAAGCACGGTCGCGCCCTGCACGTCCTCGAGAATGAGCCACTCGCGGATTCGCTTTCCACGGTTGCCGGACTGGACGAGGAGGGCGAGCGGGCGAGCGGCGGGAATGCCGCGGGCGGCCAGACGCCGTGCACCCCTCCACTGGCGGAACGCGCGCGAAGCGCGGAGCACGCACTTGGCGCGATCGCGCAGCGTCACCAGTTCGCGCATCTTGACCACGATGCCGATCCCGTCCGGCCTGGCGCGGCAGACAAACGAGGTTTGCCCCCGCTTCAGCCATTCAATCTCCGGCGCTTGCGCGCCCTCGATCGCTCCGATCAGGTCGCGGACCATCGGTGCGCGGCCCCGCCAATCCTTCACGATTCGTGCGATGCGGATGTTTCGACGATCGTTCATGCGTAAAGGCCGTTCAGGACACTCCGTGGAGGCGGGCGGGACGACCCGAGGGACGCCATCGCGATCAGCCTAGCGGACCTCGTAACATTCTGCGTCCGGTACCCGCCGAACAAACCGATGCCCGCGATCTCGATCTCCATCGTCTGCAAGAACAACATCGACACGCTTCCCGGTGTGCTGGAAGCCGTGCGCCCGCTCATCGCGGGCGGGCCGGAATCGGGCGGAGAGATCATCGCCGTGGACAGCGGGTCGCAGGACGGAACGGTGGAACTGCTGGAGCGGGCCGGGGCGACGGTCATCCGCTCCGCCTGGCTCGGCCACATCAAGACAAAGCAGCTCGCGCTGATGCGCTGCTCCAAGCCCTGGATCCTGTGCCTCGACAGCGACGAGCCGCCGGATGCGGAGCTGGTCGAATCGATCCTCCGGGCAGTCCGGGAGGACGATCAGCGCATCTCCGGCTATCGCGTGAATCGCAAGGTCTTTTTCGCGGGGCGGTACCTGCACCATTGCTGGCAGCCCGAGCCGCGCCTGAGGCTGGTGAGAAGGGGGTATGCCGCGTGGGGCGGGATCGGACCGCACGATCGGCTCGAGTTGCTGCCCGGGTCGGGGCACGAGCGCGATCTTCGGGGCACGCTCCGTCACGATTCGTTCCGCACGTTCGCCGATCACCTCGAGCGCCAGGTTTCGTACGCGCGACTCTCGGCGCAGGCGCTCTTCGAGCGGGGTGAACGCAGCGGCGTGCTCCATGTCATGACAACCGCCCCGGCGGCATTCCTGAAGCAGGTCGTCGTCAAGAACGCCTGGCGGGACGGGTGGCGTGGCATTCTCGCGGCGGCCTCCACCGCGGCGGGCACGCTGATGAAGCACATCGTGCTCACAGAAATGACGATGCGCGAGCGCGAGAAGGCCCGTTCGAAGCCGGTCGCCGACAACGCTTTGAACGCACAAGCCGCTCGCAACGAAGCCTGAGCGGCCGATCAGGCCGCGAGCGCCTGCTGGAACTGCAGGCCCAGCCGATAGCTCTTGCCCACACGAACGCAGGCGACGACACGCCCGGTTCGGCGTGAAAGTGCCGGGTCGTCGGGATAGAGCTGGAACGTCGTTCCGGGCTTGATCTCACCATCCGCGAACACACCAAGGCCGCCCGGCGCGGCATCCGCGACGCGGACACTCGAAAGCAGTGGCGCACGATTCGGGCGATTGAAAACCGCCACCGCCGACCCGGACGCTGCGCGGCGATCGGAGCGCCGACGCTCGAAACGGAGGGGGGCAGTTGGGATCTCGCATGCCGGGGAGTGCATGCCATGCGTATCGGACGCCTCCCGGCCCGACTTTCGTTGCACCGGCAAACAGAAGGGCGGAATCAGGCTGTCCGGCCGTTGTCCGGGCGCTTGCCCAGCCGGCGCGAAAGCAAAAAAGCCATTTCCAGGGCCTGCTGGTAGTTCAGACGAGGATCGCAAAGGCTGGCGTAGTTCGTGGTCAGATCGGCCTCGGTGATGCCCGCCCCGCCACCGATGCACTCGGTGACGTCCTCGCCGGTCAACTCGAAATGGACGCCCCCGAGGATCGTGCCGAGCTGGGCGTGGACGGAGCAGGTCTGATCGATCTCAGAGCAAATGGCGTCGAACGAGCGGGTCTTGATGCCGCTGGCGGTGGTGATCTGGTTGCCGTGCATCGGATCGCACATCCAGAGGACGCGCTTGCCGGCCTCGTGCACGGCCTTCACGATCGGCGGCAGCGCGTTCCCAACGTTGGGCGAGCCCATTCGGCAGATGAGCGCAAGACGGCCCGGGAGATTGGTCGGGTTCAGGTGATCGCAGATCGCGACGACATCGGATGGCAAAGCTTTGGGACCGATCTTCACGCCGACGGGATTGCGGATGCCCCGGAAGAACTCCATGTGCGCGCCGGTGAGGGCGCGGGTGCGCTCGCCGATCCAGGGCATGTGCGTCGCGAGGTTGTAGTGCCCCTCGCGCCGGGGCACCGTGCGGGTCTGAGCGCTCTCGTATTCGAGACTGAGACCTTCGTGGCTTGTGAAAAACTCCACGCGGGTCAGATCGTCAACCGCCTTCTCGCCCAGCGCTTCCATGAAACGAAGGCCGTCGGCGAGGTTGTCGGTCATGCGTCGATATTCGGCGCGGACCTGATCGGACAGGCTGGCGTGATGGAAGAACGAGAGATCCCAGTATTCCGGGTGGTGTAGATCGGCGAAGCCGCCATCGACTAGGGCGCGGATGAAGTTCAGCGTGAGCGCCGCGTGCTTGTAGCCCCGGACCATGAGATGCGGATCGGGGCGCCGGGCTTCGGGTGTGAAATCGGCGGAGTTGAAGAGATCCCCGAAGTAACTCGGGAGCGAAACCTTCGAGCCCGCGACATCGCGCGTTTCGGTCGGGCTGCTGCGGGGCTTGGCGTACTGGCCCGCGAAGCGACCGATGCGCACCACCGGCTTCTTGAGCCCGTGCACCATCACGAGCGACATCTGGAGGAGGATTTTGAGCTTGCTGGTGATCGTGCTGCTGCGGCAATCGGCCAGGGTCTCGGCGCAGTCGCCCCCTTGCAGCACGAAGCGCTTGCCTTCCTGCGCTTCGGCGAGAAAATTTCGGAGGCGTTCGATCTCCCAGCTTGTGACCAGAGGCGGCAGATCGCGAAGCTGCTTCTCGGCGACGGCGAGCGCAGCAGGATCGTCGTAGTGCACGGCGTGCGCCTGCGGAGCCTTGCGCCAGGAATCGGGCGACCAGTCGGAATGTGGTGAGTCGTTTTTCAATCGAGGGCCAGTGTTGGAGCGCAGGGGATCTGGAACGTCAGAGAGTCGGCTGGAAGCAGCCTTTGCAGTGGCACAGGGCGCGGGACGGCGATTTTTCGCACAAATTCGCGTGAAGACGAAAGTAGCGCGCCAAGAAGGCCGATCGCCCATGTGTTCGCGGTTATTAGGACACCGGCACTCGCCGGTCGGCCGCGAGGTTGGGAGGCGCCCGGTTGGGTGGGCCTCCAGGCACCCGCTTTTCCCCTTGGAAAAGCGGGGCACATCGGAGACCGAAGACATGGCGACTCGCAAGAACACCCGTAAGGCCCGTACGACGACGAAACGCGTTGCCCGCCGCACCGTGAAGCGCACGACGGCCAAGAAGGCCCGTCGCACGTCGAACTGGTTCAACTACTCGTTCACCAAGTTTGCCAAGAAGAACAAGCGCACCGCCCGCAAGACCGGCGCGAAGAAGGCGTGGAACAAGACCCGCAAGGCTACCCGCCGCACCACGGCCAAGAAGTTCTCGTACAAATTCTCGACGGCCCGTCGCAGCTATCGCCGCGCGGCCTGAGTGAACAACAAGCTCTTTGTGCAGCGGCCCCCGCGCGAGCGGGGGTCGTTGTTTTTGGGGCGCAGATCAGATTGAGCACAGCAGGCGGATGTGATCTCGGCGCGTCGAGGCTTCCGATTCGGCGCGAACACCGTCCTTCTCGATCTCGGTCCGCTGGGCCGGGGGCAAGCCGTCGGTGTTGATCCGGACATTCCACAGCGCCGCGCGGACCGTCGCCTCGGCCAGGTCCGCCGCGATGCCCAGATCGCTCCGCAAGTACCGATTCGTGATCGGCGCGAGCTGCTCGAACATCCGGAGCAGATCGATCGCCGCCGCCGCCACGCTGCGAGGCACCTGCACGGCGACCTGCTGCGCCGCGGGCAATTCCGCCGCCCGCTTCGCATCGCCCGGGGGCAGCTTCTGCAGCGCGTTGAGCTGCCCGTATGCCGCGGCATCCTCATCCGCCAATTCCAGGAACACGGCGCGGGCCCGCTCCAACTTCACCAATGCGTGGCGCAGCTCTTCCTGCTGCTCGAGAAGGTCTTTCTTCCCGATCGAGTAGTTCACGACCATCTGCGCCAGCGCCGCCGCCAGCGCGCCCGACGCCGAAGCGACCGCGCCGCCCCCCGGAGCTGGCGACTTCGCGGCAACCGCCGACAGAAAATCCGCGAAGCGCATGTCGGCGAACGATGGTGAGCCTGGGGATGATCCGGCGGTCATGCCCCAGCGTACGCCCGCCTCGGTGCGCTGTCCCTCTCCCCGGAGTCCGATGCAGAACGCCCTTCAATTGCCCGACGCGCCACCACCGTTGTCCGAGCCGCTCGGGCTCGGCATCCTGCTTTTCGAGCAGCCATGGATCTTCATGATCGTCGCCTTCACGCTGGGGCTTCTGGCTTCGGTATGGTTCCGGCGCCGGGGCGAGCGGGGCAAGGGACTCGCGCTCCTCGCGGGCTGCGCGGGGCTGGCGGCGCTGCTCTTTCTCGCTGCACGTCTCGTTGTCACCGATCGCGAACGCGTCGCGGCAAACATGCACGAACTGCTCCGCGCGACCGCCACGGTCAATGATGCCTCGCTCGGTCGCCTGCTCGACCCGGAGGCTCGCCTTTTCTACTTCAAGTCGCCCGCGGGGCTCGAGCGCGCGGGCATTCTCGCCGCCGTGCGCTCGGAGCTCGGGCAGGCATACCGCGTGAAGGACTGGGGCATCCAGGAGCTCCAGCTCGCCCCGGCCGGAGACAATGTCATGCAGACGCAGATGCGCGTGCGTGTCACTCCCGAGGCGTGGAACTTCCCGCACGTATCCTGGTGGTCGGTGGAATGGAAGAAGACCGGCGACGAGTGGCGGGTGATAAACATCCGGCCGCTGGCGATCCAGTTCTTTCAAGGCAATCCGAGCGGACGCTAGATCGCATTCCCGCCGCGTTCGCCCGTGCGGATCCGCACACACTGCTCCAGGGGCAGCACGAAGATCTTGCCGTCGCCGATCTCGCCGCCGTTCGATCCGCGGGCCGCCGCCACGATCGCATCGATCGCTTTCTCGACGTACGCGTCGTTGACGCCGATGGTGATCTGCGCCTTTTGTGCCATGCGGGTGCGGACTTGCTGGCCCCGGAAATACTCGATCTCCCCCGTCGCGCGCCCGTGACCGTCCACCGATGCAACGGTGAGACGGTAGTTGTCGCCTTCATCGAGAGTCTTCTGGAGCGCGTCCTGTACGGCTTGCAATCGCTCGGGCCGGATAATCGCGATGATGAGTTTCACAGGTGGTACCCCCGTTCGCCGTGGATGGTGATGTCGAGCCCGTCTCGTTCCTGACTGTCTGTAACCCGCAGCCCGACGAACGCTTTCACGATCGACCCGATGATCAGGGTCATGACGAACGCGAACGCGACCGTCACGCCCACGCCCAGCAACTGAAGCCCCACCTGCTTCAATCCTCCGCCGTGGACCAACCCCGCGACCGGCGTGAAACAGAAGATGCCCGTCGCGATCGCGCCCCACATGCCGCCGACGCCGTGAACACCGAACGCGTCGAGCGAATCGTCGCGACGGTGTTTCGCCTTGAGCTGCACGGCAAGGAAGCAGAAGAACGAACCGCCCGCGCCGATCACGATCGCCCACATCGGCGTCACGTGACCCGCCGCGGGGGTGATCGCCACAAGCCCCGCAACAATGCCCGACGCCACACCAAGGCTTGTCGGCTTGCCGGTGTGCTTCCATTCCAGAATCATCCACACCAGCGCCGCGGCAGCCGCCGCGGTCTGAGTCGTTGTGAACGCCAGAACCGCGGCATATCCCGCAACCGGGCTCTCCACTGCAACAGCGCTCCCCGCGTTGAAACCGAACCAGCCGAACCAGAGCAGCCCGGCGCCGGTCAGCGTCAGGACCAGGTTATTGGGCATGATCGCGCCGTCCGGATAGTCGCGCCGGTTTCCGATCAGCATCACAAGCACCAGCGCCGAAACGCCCGAGGCGATATGAACGACGGTTCCGCCCGCAAAGTCGAGCACGCCCTTCTCAAACAGCCATCCGCCGCTGGCCCAGACCCAGTGCGCGAGCGGGCAATAGACAAAGGTGGACCACAAAACGATGAAGGCGATGTAGCCCCGGAAGCTCATGCGCTCGGCCACCGCACCGGCGATCAGCGCCGGAGTGATGATCGCGAACTTGCCCTGGAACATGGCGAAGACCAGTTCGGGCACGTGCTTGTCGCCGTAGAGCGCCGTGGGCGAGATGCCGTTGAACGCGATGTACTCGGGGCTCCAGCCGATGAAGCCGCCGATCGACTTGCCGAAGGCCAGGCAGTATCCGATCAGCACCCACTGCAGCCCGATGATCGCCATCGCGACAAACGAGTGCAGCATCGTGGTCAGGACGTTCTTGCGCCGGACCATGCCCCCGTAGAAGAGCGCCAGACCCGGAACCATCAGCAGCACCATCGCGGACGACATCAGCATCCACGCCGTGCTGCCCGCATCGATCTGCGCTTTCGGCTCGGTCGCGCCGGCCGGATCGGCGAGCGCAAGCAGGATCCCACCGCAAAGCCCGCCATGAACCAACTCAAGCATGTTTCCTCCCGAACGACACGCGCCCGCCAGAAACCCGGATTGCATCACGCCCGCACGGCGCGCCACAAGTGCAAGAACCCGAATGACCGATGGTGACGGAGGTTCGCCGTTTCGTCAAGTCTCTCCGGCCTCTCCGCGCCTGCTATTCTCCACTTGATGCGTTTCCGGAACGTTTCATCCTCTCTTCTGCTCTCCATCGGTGCCGCCGCGCTCGTCGGATGCGCCACGCACTCGCCCGATGTGCCCGTTCCCGCGGCCGAGTACGCCGACGCCTTCACCGCCGCCCGCGATGTGCTCCACTCGTACCGCTTCACGCTCGATCGCGTCGACGCCCGCGCCGGCGTGCTCACCACGCACCCCAGCCAGAGCGCCGGCTTCTTCACCCCCTGGAGCCGAAACGAATCCACGCTCGGCCAGGAGTGGGAAGACACCATCCACGACCAGCAGCGCCGCGTCGAGATCGTCTTCTCGCCCGCGATCGCCGAATCGACCGGCCCCGATCTCCGCACCGACCAGGCCCGCGAGCACGCTTCCGACCTGCTCGAGCAGCCCCGCGATACAACGGCCCGCGTCGCCGTCTTTATCGAACGCATCTACCAGTTCGGCTGGCGGCCCAATACCAAGTCCACCGTTCTCATGTCGCTCACCGAGGACACGCAGCCCGGCGCACCCTCGCGCGTTGTTGTTGATATCTCCGAAGATCCCGCGCTGGCCGGACGCATCGCTTCCGAGATCCAGAGCCTCCTGGCCAAGCGTGCCGGACGGCGTGAACCATCACCGGTCGAACCCGTTCCGGACGTGCAGCAGCCGCCGGTGCAGACCCCGGCACCTCCGCCGCCCACGAACGGGGAATCACCTGCAATGCAGACGGTTTCGCCCTGATCGAGTGCGCCAATTGCCCGAAAAAGCTGCCGTTCTTGGTGCCGCTTCAGCTGCCGCTTCTGGTGTCCGCCCTTACACCCGCCCGATTTTCCGGCTCGTCTCGCGGATGCGCACGCCCCGCGTGACGTGACCGAGCGCCCGCGCGATCAGCTCGCCGCGGCTCGTCGCGTTCAGCTTCCGGTGCAGGCTCTTCACATGATCGTGAATGGTGTGCGCGCTGCGCCCGGTCTCTTCGGCGATCTGGCGCACGCTCTTGCCGAGCACGAGCTGGTTCAGAATCTCCTGCTCGCGCGGGCTGATCCAATCGGACGACTCCCGGCCCACGCCCGTCAGCGCCAGGCGCGCTCGGCGCAGAAGCGCGAGCAGGATCACCGTGACGAACATCATGTCGCCCACGATCGGCGCGCCGTCTTCCGCTGCACCAAGCGCCCAGAGCACCCGCGCCGGCTCCGAATCCGCGATCAGCCCCGCGCCGATCAGCACGGCGCTCATGCCGCGCGAGAGCAGAAACCGACCCGCGGTCGAGCTCGCCCACGCCGGAGATTTGCGCAGCTCCGTCTCGGGCAGCACGGAGATCTTCGAATCCGCTCCTTCGATGCGCACCGCCGCCGGGAGCGTCCCGATCCCCCGGAGCGTCTGGCGCACCTCATCGACGCGCCCGCCGCACGTTCCGCTCGCGTGCACGCCCACCGCATCAATGCTCTCGATGCTCTGGTTGTGCAGGGTCCCCACCCCGATCGCGAGCACCGCCGAACCGCTCGGCGGCAGCAGCGCCTCGCCCGTCACCATCGCCGCCTGATCGCACCAATCATGCGTCGGAATCGCCGGCAGCCGCCCGATCCGCTCGATCGCTTCGATCATCCGTTCCGGCGACGCTTGCAATTCTGGCACCACGGGCCTCCATTCACTGGGAAGTGTTTTCATATCGTAACCCCGCTTTCTGACAAGGCCGAACGCCCCCGAAAGACGTCTCATGCATCCCCCGGTTTGGAGCGCGCAAAGCCCGTATTTTGCCTTATTCGCCTCTTCGATTGATTCCGAATAATCGGATTGCGCAACTTTCGCGGCATAAACCCTCCGGTCCGGTGGCGTATCCCCTGATCGTGAGGCACATTACTGATGGTCAGAGGCCGCGGCTTAGCGTCCCCGTTGCGCGCAAACAGCGACGGGCTCGCCACAGTTGTGGCTTTGTTCGCACCCGGGACCCTCCCATTTCGGGAATCCACGGGTTCTGTCGGTCCGTCCTGCCGCCGGAGTTCTTGCCGGCCGCCGCTCGCGTGCGCCCGCTTCCCATTCCGAGTCCGCCCCCGCCCCCACCGAAATAGGTGCCGTTCCGTTCGTCCGATCGGTCACGATGAGCGCACTTTCCAGACAACCCGATTCGCCACTGCTGGTCGCCGACTGGCAGCCCGAGGTGACTCAGCACCTGGAAGAGAACCACCTGGTGGCAACCTCTGACTTCCCGGGCAGGCGACTCCAGTTCGCAACCAGCCTCGGTCAGTTCCTGGGAATGCAGCGCGACACCGAAGTTTGCCCTTTCTACGGACGCTTCATCACCGATCTCGAATCGTTCTGTTACCAGCTCGAGCGCGCTGTGCCCGGCCCGCTGCTCGATCGCCGCATCGATGGCCCCGGCGGCATCGCGGCGCTGCTCCGCAACCGCATGACCGTCCGCGGCAAGCCCGCCACCAAGTTCCGTTACTACATCTGGCACGATGCCGATCTGCTCTTCAAACTCCAGCCGGATCTCTTCGCCAAGCTCGTTGATGCGCTCTGCGGCGTCGCGGCCGAAGCGGAATATGTCTCCGATGATCTGCTGCTGATCCACCGCTCGGTCTTCGTGGGCGGCCCGTCGCTGCACGAAGTCGCTCAAGATGAATCCGGTCCCTTCCGCTCGTGGCTCGCTGATGAATTCGGCGAACCGTTCTGGCGGGTGGTGACCGGAATCCAGAACCCACCGTTCCTGACCTATTCGATCGACACACTCGCGAAATAGTTCTGTTCACGCCACGAGCCGGTGCAAATCGTTGCCGGACTCGATCTTCACGCCACACGCCAGCGACGCCCTTCTCGAATGAGTCCATTCACGGGCGTGCCGGTTCGAAAGAACCGTCACTGCCCGCACGAGCATGGAGAGAGGCGCCGACGAGTGCCCCGTTTGGTTTCCGCCCCGGGGCGCTAGCCGAGAGCAAGTTTTACTTGCCTCGCGTCGGCGCGCGCTGAGCGAAATGGCCAAAGTTCCAAAGGGCCAAATAGCCAAATCGATCTAGGCCAGCCGCGCGAGAAATTTGGCGCTTTGGCCCTTTGGCTATTTGGCGATTTGATACTCTCCCCCATGCGCATTATCGCGGGCGAGTTCCGCTCCCGAAAACTCCTGACGCCTCCCGACGGCGAGATCACGCGGCCCATTCCGGACCGCGTGAAGGAATCGCTCTTTGGCATGCTCCGGGGCCACATCGAGGGAAGCAGCATCTTCGACGGGTTCGCCGGCACCGGAGCTGTCGGACTCGAAGCGCTCTCCCGCGGCGCCAAGAACGTCGTGTTTGTCGAACAGAATCGCCAGATCGCGCGGGTCCTTCAAGACAACATCGACATGCTCAAAGTCGGCGATCGCGCCGAACTCGTGCAGGGCGATACGCTGGGCATCGGTGCAATCTCGCGCTGCCCGAATCCGGTGCGTGTGGCTTTCCTCGACCCGCCCTATCCGCTCGCAGAAGACCCGCTCGGCTGGCGCCGCATCACGAGCGCGATGCAGGAACTCGCCAAGAACCTGACGCCCGACGGCTTCGTGATCGTGCGCACGCCGTGGCCCTTCTACGAAGCCGCGGCAGAAGCCGAAACCGCAGCACCCGTGCGCAAGCCCAAGGGAAAGTGGAAGAAAGAAGACAAAGACCGCTGGAAGCGCGGCGACTGGGACGGAAGCTGGCAAGGTGAGGAAATCTCCGAATCCCGCCGCTCTCCCAAGCCGCCTGACCCGCGCGAAGAAATCAAACGCCGCGAATCGCTCCTGACCGGGTCGGCACGCGATCACGAAGATCCGTTTGGCGATGAGTGGGAAGAGATCGACCCGCTGGACGAAGAGGCGACGAGCACGGAAGTTGCCGCGGCCGCTCCGGAGGAACCCGCCGATCCCGCGCTGCCAAAGGTCCCTCGCAAACTCGCCGAGCTGAAGATCGAGGGTCTGAAAGGCCCGGAGACGCACGTGTACCGCCAGACCGCGGTGCATTTTTACGCGAAGGCGTAAGAACGTCGGCGCTACGGCTGCACTTCGATCTCACGCAGTTGCTTCTCGCGTTCCGCCGCCAGGCTTCCGGTCATCCCGACCGAGGCGCGGCGTGTCGCATCCACGATGCTCTTTGGCGCACTCCCCTTCCTCACATAGTGCGACCACGCGGAATTGCCGATCTGGCCGCCCTCGTCGATCCGCGCGACGACAAACTCAATGACTTCGGGATCGGAATCATCGACAAGATCCAGCAGCAGCGACATGCTCTGCATCGAATGCCACCAGTTGTCGAACTCGTTGCCATTTGCCGCCGCGTGCAGCGCCCGAATCGCAAGGTCTCGCGGCAGAAGCCCCTTCTCCGCGTACTCGCAAAGCACATAGACGATCCACAAGCGCCGATCGCGATCACGTTCACTCCACACGAACGCCGAGGCGGCTTCCACGACCGCTCGCAACTCGTCTTCGTCGCGGAGAAGCACCGCCTCCGCGATCTGAGCCGCAACACACACGGCATCGTTGTTGTCATTCCCGGCCGCGCGAAGAACCTCCAGAACAACTGGCTCCGCGCTGCCAAACTGTGCCGCGGCGATGCAACCGTCCATGCGAGCGTAGGTATCCGCCGCTCCAATCGCCGACGCAAGATCGCCCGCATACTTGGCTCCCCGGTCGTCGAGGCGTGCAATCAGTTGCATCACCGTTCCACGCCCCACCGACGACCGCGAGCGGAACGACT
This sequence comes from Planctomycetota bacterium, assembly GCA_017303555.1. Lineage (GTDB taxonomy): Bacteria > Planctomycetota > Phycisphaerae > Phycisphaerales > UBA1924 > JAFEBO01. The sequence continues at coordinate 137,416 of JAFLCN010000003.1, read as the reverse complement.
TCACTAATGCCGCCAGGTGCGGCTGATCAAGCTTTGCCCGGACGAGCGACCACGACAGCTTGATCAACACATCGCGCGGAAACTTGTTCTGCACCACCAATTCCGCCATGTCGTTCATGTTGCGCCCGCCCTGAGCGAGCCACCAGAGCACTTCCGGATCCTGCAGCAGAATCTGAACGTTTGCGGCAATCGCCTTCGCGACGGGCTCCTTCCATTTTTCTGGAATCTCTCGGAGCTTGGCCCGCGCGTCCCACTGCCCATACTGCGATCGGGTGAGCGATTGGTCAACGTACCTCGCCATGAACGCATCCACCGCCCACTCGGGCGGCGGCTGCGATTCGCAGATGATGTTCGTCGCGTTGTACAGCACAGCCCACGCTGTCGTCCGCTGAATCTCCGCCGAAGCAACCCGCAATTTGAGCCATCGCTGCCACCCCCACAACTTGTCATCGCTGATCGCGCTTGCCAGATACCAGTGCGTTCGCGCATCCGGCTTCGCCCACCATGCTCCCGGATTGTCCGATGACTTCTCTTGCCACCTCGCGATCCACGGCCACGCCACCACCAGCGCCGTCCGCGGCACAAACGCAAGCGGCCCTGTGCTCAAGCTCGTCTTCTGATACTCCGGCCAGCGGAACGCAACCCAACTCGAGAGCGCGAGCATCACGCCCACCGCGATCCATCGGTAGCGCCGTCTCTTCCGGTGCATCGCCTTCTCATTTCGCGCTTCGGTTCCGCACTCCGGACACTTCCGCCCGTTCGTCGCGGTCATGTCGTACCGGCACGCAGGGCAGCGCCGAATCCGCGAGAGCGGATCTCGCCAGCCCCACCAGTATGCAATCGCAGCGCCCACAACGAGCAGCGTCCAACCGGCAGCGATGAAGATTGCGTCCGACACTCCCCCAGCCTACCTCCTTCGGCCGATTCTCGTTCGAACACAAATGAGGTACTCTTCTCCAGTGCCCACCGCCTTCTCTCTCCGCCCCGCTCTCCCCGCCGACATGCCCAATCTCGGCGCGATGCAGCACGCCTGCTGGATGCACGCGTACAAGGGCCTGCTCGACGATTCCTTTCTCGCGCAGCTCTCACCCGCGGGCATCGCGGGATATCAGGGCAAGCACTTCGACGCTGACGGCAACCACGCGTCTCCCCGCATGCCGTTCATTGTCGCCGAATCGGCATCGCATCCGAATCCAATCGTCGGCTTTGTGCGGGGTGGTCCGACACGCGCCAAATCAGCCTCGGGCGATGCCGTGCCGCCCGCGATTGTTACGAATTATCCGTTCGAGCTCTTCGGCATTCATGTCGCACACGATCTGCACCGCAGCGGCATCGGCCGCGCACTCTTCACGCAGTTTGCCCGTGCCGCACAGAGCTACGGCGAAAACTCGATCGTCCTTTGGGTGCTCAGCAACAACGCTCCCGCCATCGCGTTCTACGAATCACTCAGCGGCAAGCCGGTCGCCAGCAGCCCGCTCACGCTCGGAGACAAGTCGTACCCGCAGACCGCGTACGCGTGGAATGACTTGAGCGCGTTGCTTGCCTAACTCCGCATTCCGCATTCCGCATTCCGAAATCCGAAATCCGAAATCGATTCTCAGCTCCGCACTCCGAGTTCCGCGTTCCGAACTCCCTTCACTGCCCGCCCGCTTCCCACATCAGCGTGTTGAACGTGCCCGAAGCCTGAGGCGAATCCGGCTCCGCGTCCTCGCTCGCCTTCCGCAGCATGTACGTGCCGTCGGGCTGCAAGTCCCACGCGTTGCGCTGATCCTGCAGGGCAACTTCAAAGATCCGGTGCAGCTTCCTTCGTGCATCGCGGTCGCGGATCGGCACCGCAACTTCCACGCGATTCGAAAGGTTGCGATACATCCAGTCCGCGCTGCTGATGAGCCACTCGCCATCGAGCGGATCGGCCACGCCGCTCTGGAAGTGGAAAATCCGCGAGTGCTCAAGGAACCGACCGATGACGCTGACCACCCTGATGTTCTCCGACAATCCCTGCACGCCCGGGCGCAGGCAGCAGAAGCCGCGAACGATCAGCGTGATCGGCACGCCCGCCCGTGAAGCCTGATACAGCTTCTCCGCGACTTCGCGGTCCTCCATGGCGTTGATCTTCGCCGTGATGCCGCAGGGTTGGCCCCGGCGCGCGTACTCCATCTCGCGGTCGATCAGGTAGTTGAAACGCGCCCGCATCGTGAACGGCGCGACCAGCAGGTGCGCGTAGTTCTGCGGCGCGGAAATGCCCGTCAGGTAATTGAACAGCGTGACAAGGTCACTCGTGATCTCGGGGTCGCATGTAAACAAGCCCACGTCCGTGTACAGCTGCGCTGTCTTCGGGTGATAGTTACCCGTGCCCAGGTGCGCGTAGCAGCGCAGCCCTGTGCGTTCATGCCGCACCACCAGCGATGTCTTGCAGTGCGTCTTCAGGCCCGCGACGCCGTACGCCACGTGCACGCCCGCCTTCTCAAGCTGGCGGGCAAACCGCACGTTACGCCCTTCATCAAACCGCGCACGCAACTCCACCAGGCACGCCACCTGCTTGCCGCTCTCCGCCGCGCGGATCAGGTTCTCGACAAACGGCGAATCCGGCGTCGTGCGGTACAGCGTCTGCTTGATCGCCACCACATCCGGGTCGCCCGCGGCCGCCGCGATAAACCGCTCCACCGAGTGCTTGAAGCTCTCGTACGGATGGTGTACCAGCACATCCTGCTTGCGGATCGAGGCGAAGAAGTTCGCGCTCGCCGATTCGCTCGCTCCGGGCAACGCCGCGGCACCGGTCTTCGTGGCCGACGCGAAGCGCGCCGGGATCACCGGACGGTACGGACGATCCTTGAGATCGGGCCGATCCACTTCCGCGATCTCGAAGAGCGAGGCGTAGTCAACCGCCGGGTGCTCATAAATGTCCTGCGGCACCAGGTTCAGCTTGTCCAGCAGCCACAGCCGCAGTGACTGGCTGGCCCGCGAGTCCAGTTCCAGCCGCACGGCGCGCGCGAATCGCCGCTGCTTCAGGTCCTCCTCGACCGAACGCATCAGCGAACCGGTGCCCATCTCGATCATGTCGTCGCGCTGCACGCCCGCCGAGCGGGTCACCCGGAACGCCGCCTGCTCCAGGATCTTCACGCCCGGGAACAGATCGCCCAGGTTGTGACTGATCACATCGAGCAGGGGCACGAAGCGGTCCACCCGCTTTCCGCCCCGTGCGCCCGGGCGCGTCGGGATCGGAACAAACCGGCGGACACCAGCACCCACGGGGATTTTGACGCGCGCGAATCTCGGCTCCTCATCGCCCTCGGCCCGCGACACGCCGCGATGCCCGGCACGCGGCGTCGGCGAGGCCAGCACGCTGATGTTGTCCGAGAGGTTCGAGATGAACGGGAACTTGTGCCCGGAATCCACCGCCAGTGGCGTGAGCGAGGCGAAGATGTGCGCGCGGTACCACTCGTCCACGTACCGCTTGTCCCGCGCCGAAAGATCCTTGTAGTTGACGATGTGGATATCCGCCGCCGTCAGCGCCGGCAGCACTTCCGCCGTGTAGATCTGCGACTGCTCGGCGACCAGTTCGTTCACAACCGCGCGGATCGCGATGAGCTGCTGCCGGGGGGTCATCCCGTCGTGGCTCAGAGAATCCGGCTCGCTCTGAATGAGCCGGCGCAGCAGCCCCACCCGCTTCATGAAAAACTCGTCGAGGTTGCTCGTGAAGATCGCGAGGAACTTGGCCCGCTCCAGCAGCGGCACGCGCTGGTCGGCCGCCTGGCGCAGCACGCGCCGGTTGAACTCGAGCCACGACAGATCGCGATTGAAGAATCGCGGGCCCTCCCACGCGCCCTCGTCGCCTTCGGGCGGCTTCGAAATCGAGAGCGCCGGTGGCGTCGTTGCGTCGGGCTTGACAAAGTTGGATTCCGCCTGGCTCACTTCTTCTCCACTCGATAAGTCGCGATACACCCCGGCGCCTCGGTCACGCTCACGCTCGATACATGCGCGTGCGGCTTCAGCGCCTCATCCAATCTCGATGCCAATTCGGTCGCGATGTAGCGCGCCACGTGCTCCGCCGATGGATTCACTCCATTGATAAACGGTTCGCGGTCGTCAAGGTTCTCGTTGTGGAACGGCTGGCAGATATCCTGCAGCACTTCCTCGCATGTGTGGAAATCGCAGAGCAGGCCGTCCGGGTCGAGCGATCCGCCCGCAATCACAGCTTTCACTTTCCAGTTGTGCCCGTGCAGTTTCTCCCGCTGACCGCCGATGACCAGGGCGTGCGCCGCGCAGAACTCGGTTTGAACAGTGATCTCGTACATCCGCGATCCTAGATGGAACATCCTCTCCGGTGCGACACGCATTATCCTCCGGGCGGTCTGAAAACGGCCGGCATCGCCCTTTTCAGATCGTCCAGTGCCGCCCGCCCCCAAACCCTACCCTCGTAGTTTTCGGAACTTGAATGTTCCGTTTGCAGCGCGTTTGGTCCGGGATTTGCGCGTTCTGCCTCCATTTCATTCCCTCCCACCTATGACCACCTCCAACGCACCGCTCATGCTCTCCGTCTCCGGCCTTCGCGGCATCGTGGGCCACTCGCTCACGCCCGAAGTTGCCGCGCGTTTCGCCGCGTGCTTCGGCTCGTTCCTCCGCGAGCGCTCGCCGGGCGCGACGCCCACCGTCGTCCTGGGACGTGACGGACGCGCGGGCAACGCCATGCTGCACCATGCCGCGCTCGCGGGCCTGACCGGCGCGGGCGTGAACGTCACCGACATCGGCGTCGCAATGACTCCGACCGTTGCGATCGCAACCGATTCGCTCGCCGGTAAATCCAAGGGCCCTGTCGCCGGCATGGTTCTCACCGCCAGCCACAACCCGCAGCAGTGGAACGGCATGAAGTGCCTCCTCGCGGACAACCGCGACACCTTCGGTTCCGCGGCGTGCGCACCCGAAGCCGCGATCGCCGGAAAGATCGTCGAGCGATTCCGAGCGAACACACCCGCCTTCGTCGAGTGGGACACCATCGGAAGCGTCGCGGCCGACACCGAAGCCGATGCGCACCACGTCGCGCGTGTGCTCCAGGCGATCGAAGAAGTCGGGTTGAGCGACGACGCGCCGGCGCTGGGCGAGGGGCTCAAGTTCGCGGCCGACTCGGTCAACGCCTCCGGCGTGCAGGGCTGCCAGCAACTGCTCGAGGCGCTCGGCGTCGATGAATTCTGCCACCTGGGCAATCAGACCAGCGGCCTCTTCCCGCACCCGCCCGAACCCACTCTCGACAATCTCTCCGCTCCCGGCGGGCTCTGCGACGCCGTGAAACAGAACGGCTGTGCCGCGGGCTTCGCACAGGACCCCGACGCCGACCGCCTCGCGCTCATCGACGAGAAGGGCACCTACATCGGCGAGGAGTTCACGCTCGTCCTCGGCACGCTCGCGATCCTCGAGTCCATGAAACGATCGGGCGAGAAGACCCAGGGCCGCACGCTTGCCGCGAACCTCTCGACGAGCCGCATGATCGATGACGTCGCGGCCAAATACGGCTGCACCGTCCTGCGCACGGCCGTCGGCGAAGCCAACGTCGTCGCGGCGATGAAGAAGAGCACGTCGATCGTCGGCGGCGAAGGCAACGGAGGCGTGATCTGGCCCCGCGTCACCTACGTGCGCGATTCCCTCGCTGCGATGGCCCTGACCATCGGCCTCATCAAGATGTTCGGCAAGCCGCTCTCGCAGATCGTGGCCTCCATCCCTTCCTACTCGATCGTGAAGCGGAAAGTCGACCTCTCGGACACCGCTCAGGCGAAGATCGCGGCCGACAAGGTGGCGAAGCACTTCGCCAATGACCGCATCGATCTCCAGGACGGCGTCCGGGTGGATATCGAGAGCAAACGCGCCTGGCTCCACGTGCGAGGAAGCAACACCGAGCCGATCATGCGATTGATCGCGGAGGCCCCTACCGCGGCGGTTGCGAACGACTTGCTCGATGAAGCGAGCCGGGCAATCGGGGGCTGATCCGCTCACTCGGCCGGATCAACCGTGAACCGGTCTCACGCGAAGATCGACTTCATACCGAGCGCCCGCCTCAGATCCGCAATCTGCCCGGCGTGAAACCCGTTGTGAAAGGCCATCCGCGCCACAATGTGCCACGCCGGCGCAGCGTACTTCGGAAAGAACTGAACAGTCTCATTCAGTTGGTCCTCTGAAAGCGATCGGATCGCGCCGGCAAGATGTTCCGCCGCGTTCGAGAAAATCTCGCGGCAGCGCACCAGCGTCGGAAACGTCTGGCTCTCCACTGACGGCGAACTCCCGAACGCGACCGCCTCTGTCCCGTACCGCCTCGAATCGCCCCGGTCGGCCCCCACCAGAAAATCAGCATCGGGAAGCCCGCCCGCACCGAGCTTCTCGGCAATCCGGTGCATCACCAGCGCGCAGTGCCCCATGCACCACGCCGCGTGATTGGGAAGCCCGGGCGCCGCGCGAACCCGATCGCCTTCTTCAAATCCCACCATGTACCGAAAGAAATTGTCGCGGCTACCGAGAATGGTGTCCGCCAGATAATCTTGCGCTCGCATCGTTTCAGTGTACTTGCTGTTCAACATGCCGGGGACTCGCGTTTCGCGCATCGATCCGAAGACGAGGTGCTTATGCAGACTTTGCGTGCCGCTCTCTTGGTTGCTCTGCTGGTGTCTCCAACCTGTCTGGCCGACGAAAAGCTGTTTCTCGAAGCCTGGAAACGCGTCCAGCGCACCTTCTACGACAAAGACATGCGCGGAGTCGACTGGCCTGCGGTGCGCGATGAGTTGCTTCCCGCCGCCCGCGCTGCCGCCACGCCTGAGCAGGAGTCCGCCGTCATCAATCGCGCGCTCGCCCGGCTTGGTGCTTCCCACACCTATCACTTCATCCCTTCGCAGCGCGAATACTGGGAGCTGCTCGATGTTTTCTACCCCGAAGGCGTCCCGGAGAATCTCTCGCGCGGCCGATTCGAAGACGGCCGAGTGCGCTACGTCGGCATCGGGATCGTGACCAGAACCATCGATGGAAAGGTCTTCGCCCTTGATGTCTACGGTGGCGCTCCCGCTGCGAACGCGGGCATCATGGTGGGTGATGAACTGATCAACGTGAACGGCGAACCATGGTCCGACATCGACGCGTTCCGCGGCAAGGCGGATCGGGAAGTCACGGTCACGATCCGCCGAAGCAAGGACGGTCCGACCACCGACGTCCTTGTTGTTCCCAAGCGCCTCCAGCCCCGCTCGATGTTCCTTCGGGCCATGAAGCAAAGCGCACAAGTGATTGAAGCGGGCGAGAAGAAAATTGGCTACGTACGCGTCCGTTCATACGCGAGCGAGTCGTATCAGGAGCAACTCGCTTCGCTCCTCGCGGGCTCGCTCGCCGAATGCGATGCGCTCGTCCTCGACCTGCGTGGCGGCTGGGGCGGCGCGCAAGCGCAGTACATGGATCTTTTCGGTTCGCTCGCGCCCGAGGTGGAGTTTCGCATGCGGAGTTCGGCCGTCTGGAACTCCCGCTCGAACGCGACAACCTGGGACAAGCCCATGGCCGTGCTCATCGATTCGGATTCCCGCAGCGGCAAGGAAATCCTCGCATACGCGTTCAAGGCCCGGAATCGTGCCACGCTGGTCGGCACAACCACCCGCGGCGCGGTGCTCGGCGGTACCGCCTCGATCCTCTCCGACGGCTCACTACTCATGGTGGCGGTCTCCGACGTTCGCGTCGAAGGTCGATCGCTGGAAGGACACGGTGTCGAACCCGATGTCCGCGTTGAGCGCCCGATCCCATACTCCGCCGGAAACGATCCGCAACTCGCTCGTGCGATTGAAATCTGCTCTACGCCAGGACGCACCGATACGTCTAAACGTTGAACCCGTAGATCGACAACAAAACTAAAACGGTCACAAGCCACACAACGCCCGTGTAGGGAATCGCGACACAAACCGCCGTCACAACTCGTGTCGAAAAGCAGAGCAATCCGAAGTACATGCACGGGGCCGGCATCGCAATGATCGCCCCGATTGCGAGGCTCAACATGCGTGCATTCCAGTTCTTGACGTCTTCCGTCATTCCTACATTGCTGCGGCAGAACCAAATGATCGCCAATGTCGGTGCCCACGAAATTGCGACAAGAACTAGCCCGAAAAGCTGCATCAGCGTTTCGTTTTGAAACTGCAAGCGATCTTCTGCTTCGCCGACAACTTTCTTCGGCATCGCGAATGCTCACTCGTCATCACCGCTGCGACGGCGCGAACCCAGATCCGTTGTGCGTCGCGGACACGACGATCGGCTCTGTAACCACTCCGTCCGTAGCTGGGAGAGTCTTCTCCGGCGCCGGTTCGAGCCTGACACGCACCAGCCTCGTCGGCTCGGATTCGAGCACGCTCACCAGCATCGGGACGCCACCTGCAGGAACTTCAAGCCGTTCGCCCGTCTCCGGGATCCGTCCCGCCGTCCCCGTGATGTACCCGCCAACCGTGCTGTAATCCTCGCTCTCGGGAATAGTCAGGCCCAGACGCGAGAGCGCCACGTTCGCATCGGAGATGTACGCACGTGCATCCAGCTCGGCGAACTTGCGGATCTCATCCGTCTTCGCGCCCGGCGCATCCTCGGGGCGCTCGTACTCGTCTTGCACATCACCGAAGAACTCTTCGACGATATCTTCGAGCGTCACGACGCCCGCCGTGCCGCCGTATTCATCGAGCACGACGGCGATGTGTACGCGCTGCTTGAGCATCTCATCCAGCAGATCTCGAATGGTCTTGGATTCGGGAACGAAGATCGCCGGCCGCAGCTGCGAGCGCAGGTCGAACATCTTCCCGCCGCGGCTGCCGCCCGCGCCGCCGCCGCCCGCCAGCCAGCGCAGCAGGTCCTTGATGTAGAACACGCCGATGATGCGGTCGATCGAATCCTCGAACACCGGGATGCGGCTATGCCCGCCCTCGCGGATCATCGAGGTGATCCGGCCCAGGTCGTTGGTCAGTTCCAGCACTTCCATTTCCGTCCGGGGCGTCATGATCGCACGGACGGTGGTATCGCGGAACCGCACCACGGCGCGGATCATCTGCTGCTCGATCTCATCGAGCTGGCCTTCTTCCTTCGCTTCCGCCACTACGTCGAGCAACTCGGCCTGGATCGCCTCGACATCGCCCACCTCTTCCTTGCCCGCGAGCATCCGCACCGTGCCGTCAACGGCGCTGACCACCATCCGCAAAGGCGAGGTCACAACGTGCAGCGCACGCACCAGCGACGCAAACCCGTAGATCGTCGGTTCGGACAGATGCTTGGCGATGCTCTGCGGCACAACCGTGCCCGCCAGCCAGATCACAAAGCACGTCACGCCGATTCCCGCGATCGTCCATACCCAAAGCGCCGTCACAGTCGTGTTCGGCGCCGCGGTCTGGTTGACGATCCACATCAGGAAGCCGGTCGCCGAGATGATCGAGAAAACCACCCGCGCCAGCGCGACGGCCGCGGCATGCCCGTCCGGGTCGTCGATGATCTGACGCACACGGCTCGCCCGCTTGTGATCGACCCGATGCTTGAGGATCTCCTCGAGCGCCGAGCGCGAGAGATCGCGCAGCGAATGGAAGATCGCGCCGAAAACGGCCGTCGCGATCAGCGAGACCACCGCGATGAAAAGCCACGCACCCGAGGAAAGAAGCTGGCTCAAGCCGCGCCCCCTTCCGCCGGTTTGAACTCAGGGCGGGCAAAGACCGGCCCCACGCCGATGGCGGTCAGAATCGCATCCTCGGCGTCGTGCATGGCGCAGAAAGAAGGCTCTTCATGGTCATCATGCCCCAGGCAGTGCAGCACACCGTGAAGCGTGTAAAGCAGAAGTTCAAGCTGGGGTTTCTCGCCATGGCCCCGCGCGCTCGCCTGTCGCTGCGCCTCATCGAGGCAGACCACCAGATCCACATCCAAAGGGGCAACCCCACCCCCACCCCCATCACCCTCTTCGACCGACATGTCAAAGGTCAGCACGTCCGTCGTCCCGGGGATGCCGGCGTACTCCTCGTGCATCTTGGCCATCTCGTCGTCGGCGATGATGCGGACACGGACTTCGCCCCCTCGGACGTGGCCGTCGGTTCGCCCGCTTTCGCGCCGGCAGGCCTCGGGCAGCGCTTCCGAAAGTCGCTCCATCAACCAGCCGCAGGCAGGCTCCGAAAGCCGCCCGGTCGCGTCGGTGAGGTCGATGCGCAGCGATTCCTCGCGCCGGGGGTTTGCCGCCGGTCCGCTGGGAACCTGAGTTCTGCCGCCGTCTTCCATGCCTTGCCAGTCAAACCCGCCCTCAACATGCCTTCCGAGATGCGATACGCGCCGAAAGACCCACGAGGTCGATGGACGCAGCGGCTTCCGGGGCCGAGAGAGGGAAAGGCGAGCCGAGTAGGTTCTATCGGAACAGGCATGGTATCAGAACAGCCACCCGAAAGGTCGGTTGAGGCTCAAAATTACAAACAAATACCAAAAATATACAGACCTAAGTCCGGTCAAAATAAGTTATCGGGCGATCAAGACACTCAACCCGAAGCCGTTCACCCTCTCCCAATCGGCCGCCGGCATCGCCATCGAGCTGCCACGGCCCGCTCCCTTCGACGACCACCGCCTTGGCGCGGCAGTGGAACATCGCCGGATGCTGACCAGCCGTCTTCATGCCGCACCGGGCCATCCAGCGGAGGATGCCAAACCGGAACCGCAAAGGAAAGAATGCAACATCCAGCAGGCCATCCCCCGGCGGAGAGGCTTCCCGCTGAGCGCACGGGTCGAGCCCGAGGGCGTACGGGGTGTTCGCCCCGATGACCAGCCAGCCCGCATCGTCGGCGATCTTCTTGCCGTCCGCCCAGATTCGCAGGGGTGCGGGGCGGGGATGGAGTGTGGCTTCAAGAGCCTCTGCCAAGACCGGCCGCAGGTATGCCAAATGCCCCTTGGCCGTGCGGGGGCGGCTGCTGAGCCGTTCGATAACCGATGCGTCCGGCCCGAACGAAATCATGAGCGCAAAGCGCCGGGCCTGATCGATCTGATTGACCTTGGCAACAACTCCGACATCGAGCGATTTGGTCTTTCCGCCGACGATCATCGAGACGGCGGCCGCGACATCGCGGGTGTGGCCGCAGGCGCGGGCGAAAAGGTTCTGGTTGCCGCAGGGGAAGTGATAGATCGGAACTCCGGCCCGAATGCAGGCTTCGAGGGCGCGGTTGACTGTGCCGTCGCCACCGATGATGACAGCGGCACTCGACCCCGCAAGGGAGTGGGACAGATCGGGCGAATCGGAAACCGAAACGACGCACGACTCCATGCCGCGAGCAGCGAAAGCGGCCCGCAATTGGTCTGCGTACGACTCGGCGCGGTTGCGGCCGGAATAGGGGTTGTAGAGAATGAGGACGGACATGGGCGCGAATGCTATCGATGAGGGCGGTCACTGTTCCTTATGCTGAGGCCATGCCCAAGACGCATCCCGAGTTCAAGAACCTGGTCGTTTTCGATCATCCGCTCATCCAGCACAAGATGTCGTACATCCGCGAGGAAGCGACGGGGCACCGATCCTTTCGGGGATTGCTCGCGCAGATTGCAGGGTTGATGGTTTTCGAGGTGACGCGGACGATTCCGGTTTCGCCGGTGATGGTCAAAACGCCTCTCGAGACAACCGAAGCAAGGCGGCTGAGCGCGAACATCACGCTGGTTCCGATTCTCCGCTCCGGACTTGGCATGATCGAAGGGATTCTGTATGTCATGCCTGAAGCGCGGGTTGGTCACTTGGGGATCGCGCGGGATCACGAAACTCTGGAGCCCGTCGCGTATTTGAACAAGCTGCCGAAGGACCTTGCCGCGGGGCCGGTACTGCTGGTCGATCCGATGCTGGCGACCGGCGGCTCGGCATCGTCTGCGATTTCGATGCTGCGGGAGGCCGGTGCGAAAGACCTTCGCATGATCTGTCTTGTCGCGGCACCCGAGGGCGTAAAGCGTCTACTGAAAGATCATCCCGATGTGATGGTGTACACAGCGGCGCTCGATCGGCAACTGACGGAGAAGGGATACATCACGCCGGGGCTGGGGGATGCGGGAGATCGGATGTATGGGACGGGATAAGGCTGTGAGGCGGGCTTTCTTATGAGCGGCAAATCAATCGACGCGATTGTACTTGAACGAGACAGGCGGGGCCTCAACCGCTGGCTCGATGACGTATTCCCTCGCACTGAACCAGAAATCCAACAAACTACATCCGAGCTTTCGCATCTGTTCGGACGATTGGTTCAGTCTGATTGGCAAGAGGGAGCAGAGCTCTTTGCTGTGCTTCACTCTCAATTTTGGCGATCTCTGCCGAGAGAAACTCAGCGAATTGTCGTGGTGGAAGCCTTGCGTCAATCTCGCCCAAATACGCTTGAGCCACTGATCATGACAGTCGCGGAACGTTCGGTGGACCACCTGCACGAATGCCCGGAGATTGCGATGCAGTGGCTAAGGCTTTGCCGTGAAAGTTCGACCTGGTCGGATTACTGCTCATATGCCGTTCGCGTACCGAGTGGAACCAGAGCACGGACTTGGCTTGAAGCGAATTGGATTGAACCGTCTGTTGACGAGCTTACTGCTCTCCTCAAGAAATTCGGTTGAAGTCTCGCCGAGCACGCCAACGCAAGAGCGATCAGGAACAGCTTGCTCTTTGCATTCTTGGTTCTGCGAATTGGGGGGCTGATGCCGATCGCTGCGGCACGAATTCATCAAGTCGTCAGCGGCTTGCCGAGCGCTTGCCGCTTTGCCACGACAAACTTGCGATGGTGGATTACGTGATCGACGTAACCGGTGATCAGGTCCGAAAGCGTGATGAGCCCACGCACGCTGTGGACGCCGGTGCGCTCGAACGCTTCGTCCGGAAGCATCGAGAGCAGTTCCGCTGTGTATCGCCGATTGGCGGCGAAGAGATCACAGGACTTGGAGGCATCGCGTTTGTCGTAGAAGAGCAGCCCCGCGTACCGCGACTCGTCGTAGTTCATGAGCAAGGGCAGATCCATGGCGATGATGCGCTTCATGCGGTCGGTCGCGACGAGGTCGCTATCGAGCGTGTGGAAGACGACCTGCTGAATGCTCCACGTGCCGGGGACGGGATGCGAATTCAGCTGATCGCGCGTGAGGCCCGCGATCCAGGATTTGAGTTCGTCGGCTTGGGCGAGATAGCTGGCGATGTGGGTGCGGTCCATGGACGCAGCGTATCAGAGCGGTTCCCCTTTCGAGCAATTGAGCGAGCGTGGGATCATGCACCGGCACACCTTCGGCGTGCGGGGTGATTGCGCTCCGCAACCGGTGGCGGCGCTCGAAGACTCGCTTCACCACCGGCTACTCAACGGCAGTCCTTCGGACTGCAAAGCGAGGCACATGTGAAACGAGGCTTTGTTGAACTCTGCGCGAACGAACCCACCCCCAACCCCCTCCCTCAGGGAGGGGGCCTCGGAGTTGCCGCGCGGCAGTCACAGACGCATCCGTTGCAGGCGCGTTTCGTACAATTGATGCGTGCTCATCCTGACCGTCATCCAAGGCCCCGACAAAGGGCGCACCTTCCAGCTTCCTGATAACGAGCCTCAGCTCATCGGGCGGTCGGGGGAGGCGCTGCCTCTCTCGGACACCACGGTCAGCCGCCGGCACGCGGAGATGACGCCGGATTCGGGCGCGTGGTACATCCGCGATCTGCAATCGCAGAACGGGACGTACATCAATGCCGACCGGATCAAGGATCGCGTGCGACTGCGCTCGGGCGATCAGATCCGCGTGGGCGCGACGCTGATGGTGTTTGGTTACACCGAGACGAGCGATCCCGAGATCGTGAAGATCGCCAAGCCGGGGCTGGTCGAAGCCTCGATCGAGCACACGCTGGCGGGCGATGTGCTCAGCCCGAGGTCTGCCGCGAACCCGAATGAAGAATCGCTGGTCATGGCCGAGCCCGAACCTCGGGCGGCTGCCGCGGCGCACCTTCGCGTTATCTATCAGCTCACCAGCCTCACCAGCCAGCTCACCGATCGGACCGAACTGCTGAAGTCGGTGATGGAGATGGTCTTCCGCGAGTTCAAGCCGGAGCGCGGGTTCATCGTGCTGACCAAGTCCGGCGAGATTGAGAAATCGCGTCCGGCGGTGGTGAAGTACCGCACCGCGCCCGCGAGCGAAGAGGATGCGCGAATCCACGTTCCCCGGACCATCCTGCAGCACGTGATCAAGAAAGCCGAGGGCGTGCTTTCGAGTAACGCGATGAACGACCCTCGCTTTCAGGCGGGCGACAGCGTGCAGCGAATGCACGTGCGCTCGGCGATCTGCGCCCCGATCAGTTTCCGAGGCACCACCTTCGGCGCGATCTACATCGACAGCACGCTCGCCAACTACACGTTCACGGCCGAACAGCTTGCGCTCATGAACGCCGTGGGGCAGCACACCGGGCTGGCGCTCGCGAACGCGGAGGGGTACGCACGGCGCCTCCGCACCGAGCGTTTGGCGGCGGTCGGCCAGACGGTCGCGAGCCTTTCGCACTCGATCAAGAACATCCTGCAAGGGATCCGGGGCGGCGCGGACGTGGTGGAACTTGGCCTGAAGAAGGACGATCTCAAGATCGCCAACGGTGGCTGGGACATCTTCAAGCGCAACCTCGACCGCATCAGCAGCCTGACGAGCAACATGCTCGCGTACTCGCGTCATCGCAAGCCCGAGGTGGAACTGACCAAGATGCAGCAGCTCGTGGACGATTGCCTGGAACTGCTGAAAGGCTCGACCGATTCGAAGCAGGTGGCGGTCATTGTCGATATCGATCCGGAGTTGCCGCCGATCGCGATCGATCCGAGCCTGATGCACCAGGCTCTGTTGAACCTGCTGACGAACGCGGTCGAGGCCGTGGAACCCGGGAAAGGGGTGGTCACCGTGCGTTCCGGATACGCGATGGCGCCGCCGGGCGCGGTTCCGTCGGATCTGAAGAACGGGACGGGCGCGAACCAATCCGGCGCTCCGTGGGCGGCGATCGAGGTCATCGACAACGGGCCGGGGATCGCGAAGGCCAAGCAGGCCTGGGTCTTTGAGCCGTTCAACACGACCAAGGGGCTGCGGGGAACCGGGCTTGGGCTTCCGGTGGCCAAGCGCGTCGCCGAGGATCACGGGGGCCAATTGATCATCGAGAGCGATGAGGGCAAGGGGTCGATCTTCCGCATTCTGGTGCCGGCCGATCCGCTCGCGGCGATCGATCCTTCAGCGACGACCGGCGATCGCGACGGAACCGCAAAGCCGAAGGGGATGTAGCCCGCATGGTCCCGCCAGAGGTTGAACGGCTGGCGCCGGGGGTATTTTTTCTGATCGGGCAGGCCATGAAACAGTTGTTTCATGGCCGTCCGGGCCGACTCCTCCACGCCTAGCCTTGTTCCTGCACTTTTCGCGCCAAGAAGCCGGACTTCCACCTTGAACTCACCGAGCAATTCTCATCCGCACGGCTCGCACCTCAACGGTCATGCCGGCTCGCACGCAACAGCCAACGGGAGAGGAACGGGCCACCGAATGGTGGAGCCCCGCCGTCCGGGCGTGTCGGCCGCGTTGACGGCCCACGCCAAGTTCCTGGCCGAGTTCATCTCGAACCCGGGGCGGATGGGCGCGGTTGCCGCCAGCTCTCCGGGCCTTGCCAAGAGCATCGCGAACCAGATCGACTTCTCCAAAGTGAACTCGATCGTGGAGTACGGCCCGGGCACGGGCGTGATCACCAAGGCGCTCTTGGCGCGGATGAAGCCGGGGACGAAGTTCTTCGCGATCGAGCGGAGCCCGGACCTGGCCAAGATCTGCCGCGAGAGGCTGCCGCAGGTGAAGCTGTACGAAGAGAGCGCGGAGATCGTGGACGAGCTCATGCGGCGTGAAGGGCTGGAAAGCCTGGATGCCGTGGTGAGCGGACTTCCGTGGGCGAGCTTCCCGGACGACTTGCAGGATCGGATCCTGGAAGCGACGCTGCGGGCGCTCAAGCCGGGCGGCAAGTTCGTAATGTTCGGCTATCGCGTCGGGCTTTACACTCCGGCGGGCCGGCGATTCCACGCGAAGCTGCCGAAGTACTTCGATCAGATGGGTCGGTCGAGCAGCGTGTGGCTGAACATTCCGCCCGCGCTCGTCTTCAGCGGGGTGCGGAAGGCGAAGATCGAGATCGCTTCCGCTCGCACCAAAGCCGCCACATCGATCTGATCGCATCCTGCCAGCGTGAGGCGTACGCCGGACCGTCGCAGAGCGGGGAAGCGAGGAATTGCCTCGCGCGTTCGGAGCGGGACGCCCGCATCTTTGCAACATCCTTCGCGATCGACGCGGCGAGCGCAACATACTCATCGCGTGAACGGGCGACCAATCCGGGGAAGCCCGCTGCCGCAAGCAGGCTCCGTCCGACGCGCCCCGCGTGAGTCGAACCCTCCAGGGCGATGACGGGAACACCCATCAGCAGAGCTTCGCACGTTGTGGTCGTGCCGTTGTAGGGGAAGGAATCGAGCGCGATATCGACGCGGTCGTACATCGCCAGGTGATCGAGCTCGTCTTCCTGCTTCGCGGCAAATTCGATGGAGCCGCCGGGCGCGCCGGCATCAAGCAGGCGATGCTTGAGCAGCTCACGGGCGGATGCGACGTGCAGCGCCGGAGACTTGAGCAGCAGGCGCGAACCAGGAACGGCGCGCAGGACCGCCGCGAACGTCTGCAGGCAGGCGTCCGAGTACTTGGTGATCTTGTTGAAACTCGCGAACACAACCTCGGGACCGGCGCCGATGCGTGCGGGCTCGCGCAGCACGCGGGGCGTAAAACAAAGAAAGCACGGATCGAGCCGGACCAGGCGTTCGGTGGAGCACGCATCCGATTCCCCGGGCGGATCCGTGAGGGAATCGACCAGCCTGTAGTGCACGGTGCTGAAGCCCGTCGTGTTGGGATAGCCGATCGCGGTGACCTGCACGGGCGCGACCTGCGGGATGAGGGCCGGGAGAGGCGATCCGCCGGTCAGCCCGCCGAGCTCGACCACGACGTCCGCCTTTGCGGCAAAGACTTCACGGGCGAGCATCCGGGGCGCACCGGAAGTATGGCGTTTCCAATCGTCGGCGAGCGGGCGGAGACGTTCGGTCACTTCGTCCTCGATCGCGGAGGTCGAATAGGCGGTGATGTGGTAACGCGAGCGATCGCGGTGACGCAGGATCGCCTCGACGAAATAGGCCACGGAGTGCGCCCGGAAATCAAACGAAAGGAGGGCGATACGAAGCGGGCGTTCGGGATCGGGCGGGTTGTCGTAGGAGAGCGGATCGATGACCGGGAGCGAGAACTCCGCAACGCGTGCCAGGGCGCGATGCCGGCGGAAGCCCTCTTCACGCGAATCCGAGATGTAATTGGTCGCGCTCGCCAGCGCCGCCAGGCAGGCGACATTGCCGGGGTCGCGTTCGAGCACCGCCCGTAGCAGCGCGAGCGCCTCGCCGTTGCGACCGAGATTCAGCAGAACCGACGAGAGGGCGGACGCGACGTCGGCATCCGGATTCTGCTCGTACCGGGCGCGAAGAACTTCTTCGGCGCGTGCGAACTCGCCGAGGGTCGAGCATGCCGCGGCCAGCTCCATCGCCAATCCGCGATTCTCCGGAAACCGTCTTTGCAACTCGACCCCGCGTGCCAGCGCCTCCTGCGCACGCCGATCGAGCGAGAGCACATGCAGGATCATCGGGGCGGCATCGGGTCCGAGGACCGGATGCTCGAGCAGCGTCTCGAACCGGGCGAGCGCCGCGGCATACTCAAGATTTTCCGCATCCAGCTTCGCGATCGCGAACGATGTCGGGCCATCCGCGGGATCGGCCTTGAGGTTCTCTTCGAGCAGCGCGCGTCCTTCGGCGGTTCGTCCGCGATTGATCAACTCGATCGCCAGGCGGTAGTTCTGCTGGAGCTGCGACACGCTTGGCTTTTCTCCAACTTCGAGTCAGCGGGCTGCCGCGGCGCGACGCTCGCACCATTCTCGCCACATCGTGCGGATCGCGCCGCCCCACCGCCCGGCGTACGCGGGGCCGTCGCACAGGGCCGAAGAGAGCAGGCGCTGCCGCACCGAAGCGCGGTCGGGAGGTGCCGATGCGAGCGCGACGGCACGCTCCACGTATCGGCTCTCGGTAGAAGCCAGATTCTCCGGGAATCCCGAGGCGTGCAGCAGGCTGACGCCCACGCGCGCCGCGTGCGGAACGCCCTCGAGCGCCACAACCGGCACGCCCATCGCGAGCGCCTCGCAGGTGGTGGTCGTGCCGTTGTACGGGAACGTGTCGAGCGCGATATCGACGCGGTCGTACATGCGGAGGTGATCGCCGGCTTTCTCCTGCAGCCCCGCGAGTTCGACCCGGGCACGCGGGATGCCGGACCGCTCGAGGCGCGCGAACACGTTCTCGCGGACGTCCGCTCCGTCGAGTGCCGCGGTTTTGATGAGCAGTTTCGATCCCGGCACGCGCGCGAGAATCTGCGACCAGAGCGCGAAGGCCTCGTCGGTGTACTTGGTGATCTTGTTGAACGTGCCGAACGTGACGAAGCCGTTTGCCTTCGCCGGAGCGGAGCCGACCGGGGGCAGATTCCGGGGCGTGTAGCAGAGGAAGCACGGATCGAGGCGCACGAGCTTCTCGGTTGCGTATCTGTCGGCTTCCGGCGCCGGGTCGGTGAGCGAATCGACGATGCGATAGTCGATGACGCTCATGCCGGTGGTGTGCGGGTAGCCGACAGCGCTGACCTGCACCGGCGCGAGCCGCGGCGACATGGAAAAAAGGGGCGAATTGGCCGTCAACCCGCTGAACTCGACCAGCACGTCCGGCTTTTCCTCCCGAACCGTTTCGGCGATCACGCCCGGCTTGCTGGTGCGGATCGTCCGCCAGCCGTCGCAGAGATCTCGCAGCTCGGCCGTGACCTCGTCATCGGTCGGGTACATGTAGATGCCGGTGAGGTGCATCGAGGCGCGGTCGCGGAAGCGGATCAGCGCTTCGACGAAGCGGGATACTGGGTGCTCGCGAAAATCGGGCGAGATGATCGCGACGCGAATGGGACGGCTGGGATCGGGTTCGTTCGGAAACGAGAGCGGATCGACCGGCGCGTGCCCGAATTCGGCGCTGCGCCCGAACAAGCGGTGCAGCTCGAAATTCTCGGTGCGATTGGCCCACGGGACGTAGTTCAGCGTGGCGGCGAGCAGGCCGATCGAGGTCGGCTCGTCCGGGACCATCCGCAGCGATTCGCGGTACGCGGCTTCGGCTTCGCGCAGCAGCCCGAGATTGAGCAGGATGCTGCCGTCGTAGCGCACCATCGCGGCATTGGGGCCGTAGGAACGCATGTACTCCGCGAGCATGCGCCGAGCCGTGGTGTAGTGCGTCAATCCCGCGTGCGTGGACGCAAGTACGAGCACGAAGTGGCCGTCGCCGGCGAAGCGCTTGTAGAGCTCGTCGCCCTTCGCGGCGGCTTCTTTCTTCTTGCCCGCCAGGCCGAGCATGTGGACGAGATTGCCGGCGGCGACGCGATCGCCGGGATTCAGCGCGAGGCAGCGCTCGACGTAGTACACGGATTGGTCGTAGCGGCCGGTCTCGGCGAAGGCTTTTCCGAGCGCGTTGCAGACGTTGGTATCGCGCGGATCGGCGCGCTGCAGCACCTGGAGCAGTTCGATCGCCGGCTCGTACCTCCCGGCGTGGAGGAGCTGCATCGCCTGCTGAAATTTGACGGGGCTGACGGGCACGGGCGAACGGTACGGCGCGAATGTCAGGGGCGGGGCGCTGCCGCCGCCTGGATCAACGCCTCGGCCCACCGGCGGGCGTAGGCCGGACCGTCGCAGAGCACGCTTGCTCTCACCCGCTCGCGCAGGCCGGCACGCATCGATGCCAGCGCCGGCAGATCGCCGGCCAGGCTTGCGGCGGCGTTGAGATAGCCCTCGCGGTCGGCCGCGACGAGCTGCGGCAGGCCGACGGCGTTCAGCAGGCTGGCGCCAACGCGCGAGGCGTGGGTTGTACCGGTCCGCGTCACCACCGGCACGCCCATCCAGAGCGCCTCGCATGTCGTGGTGGTTCCGTGATAGGGGAACGGGTCGAGAGCGATATCGATCTCCGCGTAGCGATCGAGGTGATTGCGGGTTGTGCCTTCCTTGCCGAGCACGGTGAGACGTTCGGGCGCGATGCCGGCCGCTGCGGCGCGCTCCTGCATATCACGCTTGATTCCGGGGTCATCGGCGACAAGCCCCTTGATGTGCAGACGGGAGTCGGGGACCCGGCGGAGCACCTCGGCCCAGTCGGCGAGCACGCCGTCGTGGATCTTGCTGAACGCGTTGAACGAGCCGAACGTGACAAAGCCCTTGGACGGCGCGGGCAGCGCCGAAACCTCCGGCGAGGCGATCGGGGGCTGAAAACAGAGAAAGCACGGATCGAGCCGGATGAGCCTTTCGGTCGCGCGCCGATCGGATTCTCCGGGCGGATCCGTGATGGAATCCACAATCCGGAAATCAATGGTGGGAAGGCCGGTGGTGCTCGGGTAGCCGATCGCGCTGCCCTGCAGGCCCGCGATGCGGGGCACCATGTAGGGCAGCGGCGTGTTGGTCATGTGCCCGCCGAGCTCGATGAGCACATCCACTTTCTCCTGCGTGCAGATGTCGGCGAGCCGCTGCCACGACGGCGGGCGCAGGTCGTGCCAGGCATCGGCGAGCGAGGCGAGACGCTCGCTGGTCGCGTCCGAGGTCATGCCCATCGAGATCAGCACGATGCGCACACGCGCGCGATCGGCGTGGCGCACGATCGGCTCGACAAAGCGCGAAACCGAATGCTCGTGCAGATCGGGCGAGAGCATCGCAACGGTGAGGGGTGATCGCGTTGTCGGTGGTGCGCGGCGCGGCGCAGGAGGATGGAGCTTCTCCATCTCCTTGCCGTACCGGACATGGATCTGAAAGAGCTCGTCGAGATCGGCCCCCGGGACGTAATTGAGCACCGTCGCGAGCAGGCTGAGCGCGGATCGGTGCCGGGGGCTGTTCTGGAGAATGCGGCGAAGCTCGGCCTCGGCCTCGGGCGTGCGCCCCATCGCGAGCAGCGCCGAGGCGCGCATGCCGCGGAGATCATCGTTGTGGATTCCCGCGGCCGCTCGCTCCGCAACGAGGGCGGCGCACTCCGAGCCCCGCCCCAGATGGAGGAGCGCCGAAGCGAGCACGAGCACCGCGCCCGGTTGCGACCTCGATCGCTCGAAGACCGCGCGGGCGCGGGCGAGCGCCTCTTCCGGCTTCTTGGCGGCCAGCAGCATCTGCACCACCGTCGATTGGGCCAGGAAGTCGTGCGGCAGCAGCGCGGCCCGTCGTTCCGCGGCGAACGCGGCCTGCTCGAACCGGCCGGTTTCGGCGAAGAGACTTGTGAGCAGATCCGCGACGTTGGGATCGCCGGGCGAAATCCGACCGAGCTTGAGCAGCTCGGACTCGGCCTGCGCGAACTTGCCCTGCGCGAGCAGGCGGGAAACGGCGTCGAGTTTGAATGGTGAAACAGCCATCGAAGCGTTCGGTGTGCGCAGATGCGTGCCGACGAAAGGCTAAGCCGCCCGAACCGCTCCGTCCTTCGGCGGCTCGGGGAGGAAGAGGCAGACGAACATGCCCGGAATAAACAGCAGGCCGATCCACCACAAGGCGTGTACCACGCCGTCGGCGGTTGCCAGGCTGCTCGCGCCCGCAAGGGCCAGCAGCGTGCCCGCGGCAGAAACGAGCCTCCCCACGTTGTACGTGAAGCCCGCGCCCAGAGTGCGCACCAGAACCGGGAAGAGAGGCGGAATATACAGCGGAAACAGCCCGAACAGCCCGAGTGCAAAGAACGCGATGATGCAGTACAGCAGTGTGATGTTCTCGAGCCGGGGTGGCGCACGGAACGCGATGCAGAACGCGACGAGCGAGGCACCCATCAGCAGGAAGAACGCCCACCGGTAACCGATGAATCGGGCCAGATAGGTTGCAAAGTAGTTCGCGAAGATGTTGACCGTGAGATAGATAATCGAGATCCACGAGACGAGCTTCTGCACCTCGGGCTTGGGCTTGCCCGCAACCTCCGGCAGGCGCTGCACCAACTGCGGCCCGAAGAAGAGGAATGCCCACGCCGTCGTGAGCGCGATGGATGTGAGCAGCGTGAGCAGGATGGTCGTCCGGGCCAGCGCGCCGGTGAAGAGCTCGCGAATCCGGGGCGGTGCGGAGGACTTCACCGCCTCAACCCAGTGCTCCGGCTCGGGAACAGCGCTGCGGATCCAGAGTGTGAGCAACGCCGGGAGGATGCCGACCAGAAAGGGCGCACGCGGGTCCAGATCCGCCATCGCCTTCACGACAAACGACGCCGCGATGCACCCGACGATGTACCCGGATTGCAGCGTCGCGCTCGCCCACGCGCGATGCTTGCTGTGCAGGGTTTCGCTGACGAGCGCCGAGCCCGCGGCCCACTCGCCCCCGATGCCCAACGCCGCGATAAAGCGGAAGATGAGCAGGTGCCACCACGACGTCGCAAAGTAGACCGCGCCTGTGAACACGGCGTACGTGAGGACCGTCAGCGTGAGGGTGCGGGCGCGACCGAGCCGGTCGCCGATGCGCCCGAAGACCGCGCCGCCAACCGCCCAGCCCACCAGGAATGTCGCCTGGATCAGTGCCGCCTTCCAACCCACATCCTTCATCTGCTCCGCGCTCAGCGGGCCGCCGTTCTCCTCGGTCAGCAGCTTCGTGACGAGCGGAACGGCCAGAATGATGTAGAGGTAGCCATCGAGGCCATCAAAGGCCCAACCCAGCCACGCGGCGATGAGAGCTTTGGTCGAAGATGGCGAGCGGGGCTGCACTCCCGCAGACTAACCAAAACGCGGGTGCGGTTTCAATCGACTCATTCCGCGGCGATTACATCGCGACCCGTTTCTCGAGCCCGGCCTTCACGGCGGGCCATTCTTCTTGCGTGATACTAAAGAGGACCGAATCGCGGATGAAGCCGTTGCGAACAATGACATGTTTCCGCAGCACGCCCTCCCGCACCGCGCCGAGCTTGGAAATCGCGTTGTGGCTGAGTTGGTTCCGCGCATCGCACTTGAGCTGCACGCGCACGCAGCCCAGTGTTTCGAAGGCGTAGGTCATGAGGAGAAGCTTGCTCTCGGGGTTGGCCTTCGTGCCCCGGAAGTCCTTGCCGAGCCAGGTCCAACCGATCTCGATGCCCTTGTTCGCGAGCCGGACATCGCAGTACGAAGAGCTTCCGATCGCTTCGCCGGTCGCCTTGAGGACGGTTGCAAACGGAGCGCGATCGGGCATGTCGATGCACTCGCGCACGAACCTGGCCATCCCTTCGGGCGTCCACTCGGGATCGTCGTGCCTGAAGTACGTGAACGAGTCGCGCGTGGTGTTCTTGAGCAGGCTCGGCGCGTGCGCTTCGGTCAGCGGCACCATGTCGATGAAGCGGCCTCGGAGGGGAACAATCTGGAGCGCTGGCGTTGCCATGATCAATCCTTACACGCGAACGTATCGGCTGGAGCGACCGTCGCCGATCCGCTTGAGGTGGCCGCCTTTGACCAGTTCGCCAATCCGCTTTTTTATTGTTGCACGCGGAGCGCCGGTCACTCTCAGGATTTCAGCGACTCCGATCTGGCCGTGCTCGGCAACAAGATCGAGGATCGTGGTGGCGAGGGCGGGCATTGCGACCCGCATGATCTGCTCCCGATCAATCTTGGCTTCGAGCGCTCGTTTTTGCCTTTGCAGCGCGCGGAGGAAAAACAGAATCCACGGCTGCCAGTCGGGTGCGTCTCGCTTCAGCGTTCCCTGAGTGCGCCGGAGCGCAAGGTAGTAGCTCTCTTTATTTTGCTCCACAACGCTCTCGAGCGATGCGTATGGGACGTACACATATCCGCCCTGAAGCAGAAGCAGCGTTGTCAGAATTCTTGAGAGACGCCCGTTGCCGTCTTGGAATGGATGGATCGCGAGAAAGACGACTACGAAGACGGCAGTTGCAAGGAGCGAGTGCACCGCGTTCTCTTCGCGAGTCTGTTTCAGCCACGCGATCAGGTCGTGCATGTCGCGGGGGGTCTCGAATGGCGTCGACGTCTCGAAGATGACACCAACCGATTTCCCTGTTTCGTCAAAAGCCTCGACCTGATTCGAGAGCTTTTTGTACTCGCCGCGGTGACGTACATCCTTGGTGGAGTGGCGCAGCAGCATAGCGTGCAACTGCTTGATGTAGTTCTCGGTGATCGGGATCGCTTCGTAGCTCGAAAATACCGTGTCCATGACCTCGGCGTACCCGGCGACTTCTTGCTCATCGCGTGTCGCGAAAGACTTCGCCTCGATGCGCCCGAGTAGTGCCTCGACCTCTTGGTCGCTGAGTTTGGAGCCTTCGATTCGAGTCGAAGACCCGACGCTTTCGATCGTCGCGACTTTTCGCAGCCTTGTCAGTCGATCGGGAGCCAGATGTGCCGCGGCACGCCACGCACCCTTGAACTCATCGAGTTCGGCGATCAGCCCGAGGATTTCGGGGGTGATCTGGATGGAGGTTGCGCGAGGCATAGCCATAATCGTAGCCAATTGTAGCCAATTATCTTTCGGCTACAAATGGCTACGATTTCGGCCACGGGGCCAAAAATCGTCGATGTCGCGTCAAAAACGGCCCTTCGTCACCAACGAAGCGAATTTCTTACTCAAACGCCAGCGAGGTCTTCCAGCTCTCCGGCTCCAGCCCCATCTTGTACCCAAGATCAGAAAGCGCCCGCATGGTTTCCTGCTTGAACGTCCCCTGCACCGGCACGCGGAAGTCATCGGGAACGGCCACATAGAAGTACTGCACGTCGATTCCATCGACTTTGCGCATGAGCTCGGTCTGAAAATCGAGCAGGCGCATGCTGGCGATGTTCGAGAATCGCGACATGGTGGTGAGCGATGCGCCGGTGATGCTCGGCCACGTCGGGCTGACGACCTTCGGCACATCCGACATCTGGTTGTTGATGACGACCCAGATCCGGATCTTGGACATCTTCCGATCCGGGTACATCTTCTTCCAGAGACCGACGAGCGATTTCTCGGAGCGGATGTTCGCGCCGGCGAGCATGTTGGCGGTTGTGCCGCCGTCGACATAAAGCTGGCCATCGATCACCTGAGGCGGGAATGCCGCGGGAACAGCGCTCGAGGCCATCAGCACGTTGTAGACCAGGCTGTCATCGCCACTGATGGTGGCACGCTCGCAGATCTCTCCGAGCGGGAACGGGCGGTTCACGCCGAAATCAAGATTCGTTGTACCCACGATGAGCGAGCGATCCTGCAGGCTTGCTTCGCCGGCGCGTGCGATTGCTTCTTTGTTGAACGCGACCTCGACATCGCGACGGAGCCCTTTGGTCGTAGTGAAGCTTTCGCGCCACGGTAGAAAGAAAAGCCAGTCCTTCACCTCGACCCAATCCTGCTTGGGGTTGCGATAGAGCTCGCAGATCGCCTCGTAGTCCTTTTCCGTGCCCAGGAACGCGAACGGCGCGATGAGTGCGCCGGTGCTCACGCCGGTCACAATGTCAAACTCCGGCCGGGCTCGATCGCCGGTGACACTCCCCCACCCTTTGAGCAAGCCCGAACCGAACGCGCCCCAATCGCCACCGCCCGAGATGACAAGCACATTGAAAACGGGTTCGGGCGGATTCTCTCCCCGTGCGCGTGCCGCTTCGTATTCATCCTGCTCCGTCTTCATCCGCCGCACAAACTTCCCGGCGGCCAAGACCTGATCGGTCCTGATCTGCTCGAGCGTCTGCGTCCGCATGTCGAGCAGTTCCTGCTCGGTGAGTTTGGGGCGCGAGGTGGCGCAGCCGCAGAGCGCGATCGTCAAACCCAGGAGGAAGAAAGATGCCCGCAATCTGGAGTGCATTGGGGGAGTTTACCGAACGAACGGACGAACCTCGATTCAGTGCAGCACGCGGAAAACTTCGGCCTCATCGGTGAGGCCCGCCTTCACCTTTTCTGCCGCATCGTCCTTCATCGTGCGGAAGCCCGCGCTCACGGCGGCCTCGTAGAGGGCGACGGCATCGGCGCTGCGGAGCGTCAACTTCCGCAGTTCGTCATCCATCTTCATGATCTCGTAGATGCCCAGCCGGCCCTTGTAGCCGCTGCCGCCGCAGAGATCGCACTTGCCGTTCATGCCGACGTGCTCGCCGACGCCGCTGCCCTTGCAGGATTGGCAGGTGCGCCGGATGAGCCGCTGCGCCAGCGCCGCGAGGAGCGTGCTCGTCACGAGGTACGGCTCAACGCCGATGTCGATCAGGCGGGTAATCGCGCTCGGGGCGTCGTTGGTGTGCAGCGTCGCAAGCACCAGGTGGCCCGTGAGCGAAGCCTGGATCGCGAGCTGCGCGGTTTCGGCATCTCGGATCTCGCCGACGAGAATCACGTCCGGGTCCTGGCGGAGCAGGCTGCGAAGGCCCGCGGCGAACGTCACGCCCCGCTTCACGTTCACCTGCATCTGGCTGATGCCGTCGAGGTGATACTCGACCGGGTCTTCGATCGTCATCACGTTGCGACTCGTGCGATCGATCCGCCCGAGGGCCGCGTACAGCGTGGTCGTCTTGCCGCTGCCGGTCGGGCCGGTGACGAGGATGATGCCGGTCGGGCGCTCGACAAGATCGAGCAGTTCGGCCTGCATGGTGCGCGTCATGCCGACGGCATCAAGGCTGAGCTGCGTCTGGCTCTGGTCGAGCAGTCGCAGCACGAGGCGTTCGCCATACACCGTCGGGATGCACGAGAAACGGATGTCGATCTTGCGGCTGCCGATGCGGACGCTGGTCTGTCCGTCCTGCGGGCTGTGCCGGTTGGCGATGTCCAGTTCCGTCATGACCTTCAAACGCGAGCTGATCGCGGGCGCGAGCGAGAGCGGCGGGCTGAACGCATCCACCAGCATGCCGTCCACGCGGAAGCGGATGACCAGCTTGTTCTCCATCGGGTGGATGTGGACGTCGCTGGCCCGCCGGCGGAGCGCCTCGAACAGGATCATGTTCACGAGGCGGATGACGGGCGTCTGGCGGGCGAGCTGGAGCAGGTCGGTCGCGCTGCCCACGCTGCCGGCGACGCTCGCGATCGTCCGCTCGTCCAGCGGCATCTCGTCGATGATCTCGGTGACCAGATCCTGCCGCCGCTCGTACGCGCGGTTGATCAGGTTCGCCACGCTCGCCCGGGGTGTCAGCACGATGCGCAGCGGCATGTGCAGCAGATCCTCGAGCATGTTGAAGACCGTCGGCTGGAATGGCTGGCTGGTGGCGACCGTCATGGTGACGCCGTCGCTCTCGATCCCCGCGATACTGTGACGGCGCGCAAGATCCGGCGCGATGGTCTCGAAGAACTTGGCGGCGCTCTCCTGCAGTCGCGGCTCGCTCACGAACGCCAGGCCCGTCCGCTTCGAGAGCAGCTCGAGCGCGACGTGCTCGTCCATCGCCAGCGTGCTGAGCAGCGTGTCCCACGGCTCTTCATCCGAGCTTTCGGACTGCTGGAACGCGCGGAGCTGATCGCCCGTAACGCGCAGCGCTCCGAAGGCCTCGGCCACGCGCGACCACTCACGCACCGCCACGGCCGTTGCCGGCGCAGCGTGATCGGCCTTGCCGTTCACAAGCGACGTCGCGAGCGTTTTCTCTGAGATCACCTTGGCCATGTTTTACCGGCTCGGAGCCACGGACGAGATCGTTGACGGACTCTGCACCGCCGGCGCCGGGGTGGGGGCGGAATTGGCGGCCGGCGTGACGGGCACCGGGTTGAACAGCGCCGGCTTCGCGGAGTCCACCGGCTGCGGCACGAAGAAATCAACAAGCACCGGCTTCAGCCGCGGCAGGTCCGGCGCGATGTCCACTTCCTTCTGCGGGCCGGTGGTCAACAGACGCAGATCCTCGAAGTTCGGATCGATCACGATGCGCGGCGTGATGAAGATGTACAGCACGGTCTTGCGCGACAACTTGTTCGTATCGCGGAAAAGATACCCGACAAGCGGGATATCGCCGAGCAGCGGCAGCTTGCGCACGGTATCGGTCCGCGTCGCCAGCACGATGCCGCCGATGATGACCGTCATGTCGCTCGGCACCGTCACGGCCTTGTTGTCGATGCTCGCCTTGTTCCTGGGCGGCGGGATGCCGTTCGATCCCGAGCCCTCGAACGCGGACAGGTTCGACAGGATCTCGAGCGTCACGAGGTTGCCGCTGATGCGGGGCGTGATCTCCAGGTCGGTGCCGGCGTCCTCGTATCCGGCGAAGCTCACGGTTGTGGTCGAAGTGCCCTGGTTGCTGGTGGTGGTCGGCTGCTGATCGACGCGTTCGATCTTGGCCTTCTCGTTGTCGTTCACCATCAGCGATGGTTCGGACAGGATCCGCGTGTCCGTTGTGGTTTCCAGGGCGTGGATGATGATCGGCACGTAGTTGCTCTTGACAACCGCCGCCGTCAGGCCCGTCAGGCCGGTGTTCACCGTCTTGGCCGTGCCGATGTTGCTGAGCGTCGAGAGGCCGAAGGCCGTATTGATGTCGATGCCCTCACCGAACAGGTTGGTGAGCTGCGTTTCGAACGAGAGCTGGAAATCATCCGACGCCGTGACCGCGACGATCTTGGCCGAGATGTAGACCTGCGGGCGACGGAGATCGATGCGCTCGATGAGCTGGGCAAACTGCGCCTGCTGTCGCTGCGGCGCTTTGACCAGCACCTGGTTGTTCGGCTTGTCGGCAAGCACGAAGACGTTGTTCCCGCCGGAGAAGCCGATGCCGCTCGCATCGACCTGGGCGTTCTGCGTGCCGAAGTTGGGCCCGAGGAAGACGTTGGGCTGCGCCGGCTGGCTGTTCCGCCCGTTGTTCAATCGGCCGTTGTTGTTGCCGGGCGAGTTGGTGGACCCCGTCGAACCCGGCAGCAAGCTCGCCTCGCCCGCGGGCGTGGTGTTGGTGAGCAGGCCGTTGATGATTTCCGCGACCGTTTCGGCCGAGGCGAACCGCAGCTTGTATTCCTTGACGACAACGACATCGTCCTCGAGATTCATCCCGACGATGAGCTCCTCGAGCAGCGTGTGCTGCTGCGTCGTTGCGTAGTACACGATCGTCCCGCGGTCCTCATCGACCACCATGACGGGGCCGCCCGCGCTCACCGATGTCTGTCGCTGGTTGCGCTGCGACGGATCTTCGCCGCCGTTGAAAAACCGGCCGATCTGGTTGCTGGTCTGGTTCTGCGTGCTGGCGATGATGGTGACGTCGCCGAGCCCGCGCTGCTTGGCCAGGTCCGCGATCTGCCTCGCCGCCGTGCCGACGTAGTGGCTCCTCGAGGTCAATCCGCTCGGAGCGTCGATCGTGTCGAGCACGTCCCGCACGCGCGTCACCTCGTCGGCGACGCCCCGGAAGATCAGCGCGTTGCCCTGCGGATCGACCGTCAGGCGATCGGCCAGATTGTCCAGCGTGGTCGCCCGCCCCATCCCCGCGCCGGGGTTGTTGGGGTCCGCGTTGTTCATCATGTTGTTCTGGCGGGAGTTCGATTGGGGCGCCTGGCCGATGAGCTGCAGCGCCCGCTCCCGCGCGATCGATGCCGCGACGTACTTCAGCTCCAGCCGGATGAACTTGGCCCGTGCGTACTCGTCCAGCAGAAGCCGCACGAGCGACTCCACCGCCTCAAGACGCCGGGGAGACCCCGTCAGCACGATCACACCGAGCTCGTCGATGTACGCCGCCTGCGCGAGCGCGCCCGAGCCCGTCGTCACGCCGCCGCCCGGCGCACCCCCGGGCATCCCGCCGCCTCCACCTCCGGCAGAACCGAACTGGGCCTCGATCGCGGGCTTGAGTGCGCTCGGACGCACGTTGGGCGTCGGTATCACGCGCGTCGCGGGCGCGTCGCCGCCGATCCCGACGGCAACCTCGTTGATCGGGTGTACAAGGTAGAAACCCGTCAGCGTGTCGTGCGTGATGGTGAAGCCCTGCTGCTCGAGCAACGCGTTCACGAGGGGCAAAAACCGTTCCTTCGGCACCGAAACCGGCGCGTTGAAGCTCACCTGGCCCGTCAGCGAGCCTTTCACCGCAACATTGATGTTCAACTGCTTGACGAGCATGTCCACCAGCGCCGAAAGCTCGACGGGCTGGCTGAACGCCGCGAGTTCGATCATGTCCGGCGAGGACTCGTGCTTCGAATCCGCGTTCTCCCGCACCAAACCTTCGCCCGCCTGGGCGTGCGGGGCCGGATTCTGAATCGCGGGAGTCGCGCCCGGCGCGGCCTTCGGAGGCATCGGAGTGCCGCTCGCACCCGGCGCTGTCGGCTGCGCCGTTGCCGATCCCGGTGCCGCACCCGGATTTGTCCAGGGCTTGGCCGGCGTGGTCTGGCTCGGTGCAGTTCCAGACCCGGACGGGGTCTGGGTGGGCGCGGGAGTGGTTTGCGACTGGGCGGGCTGCGACTGGGTCGGCTGCGTCGCCGGACGCGGGCTCTGGGTTTCCTGACCCAACGCAGCAGCAGCGCCGACCACGATCACGAGTGCCGCGGCAGGCCGGATCGAAAGGCAGGACTGGCGAAAAACGCGCTCGGCGCGGTTCATAACTGGCGCACTCCGTGCTGGAAGCGTCGGAAACGGCAAATCGCACACGCGAAAGCCGCACCGCCGCCCGCCCCACCCACCGGCTCCGCCGGCTTCGAGGAGAAAGGCAAAGAACGCAGTACGTTACCACGCTCGGGCGGTGCTGTCTTTCAGCCGTCAAGCGCGCGGGGCCACTTCCGGGTTCGATCCGCGGCATCCGATTGACCCGAAACAATGCCCAGATGGACGCTCGCAGGTCCTCTTTGGAGTCTTTGCCTTGACGACGCCTCTTCCAATTCGAGAAACCTGCCCCGGCTGGATGAAATGGACGCTCCGTGCCGCGGCCATCTACAACGCCGCCTGGGGCATCTTCATGATGGCCTTCCCGAATACCTGGTGGGATTGGATCGGGCAACCTCGGCCGAACCACGAATTTCTGTGGGCGGGGCTGGGCTCCCTCATCCTGCTTTTCGGCGCCGGGTATTGGATCGCGTCGTACGACCCGGCGAGGCACTGGGGCCTGGTCGCCCTCGGGCTGGCGAGCAAGGTGCTCGGGTTTCTGGGAACGGCGGTCGGCTGCTTCATCCAGAAGAATGTGCCGATCGAGTTTTTCTGGAGCGCGATCGCGAATGACCTGGTCTGGTGGGTGCCGTTTGTCCTGATCGTGCGCTGGGGAATTCGAACAAACCGATGAAACGAACCGCCGGCCTGATCGGCCGGCGGTTCGTGTGCGTGTGGATCAAGGAAGAGGCTTGGCTTAGCGACGGCGGCGGCGGGCGACCAGGATGCCGCCGATACCGGCGAGGGCCGCACAGCCGGGGGCCGGGACCTGGACAAGCTGGTCCTGGTAGCTGCCGCTGGCGATGCCCAGGAGCTGCGTGCTCGAACCGCTGGTCTGGAGGAAGTTCATGGCGCTCGTGTAGAGCGACGAAGCGGTGTTCACCACGCCGCTCGAAAGGGCGTTGTTGTTGGTCTTCTTTGCCTTGAAGTTGCCGGTGGTAAAGCTGTTCGCGTTGATGGTGAACGACGAGCCGCTGAAGTCGGTGACGATTTCCCACACCGCGAGCTGAAAGGCGGTTGCGTAGTCGTTTGTCGCGGCGATCGAGGCCTGAGCGCCGTTGGCGACGGCGAAGAGAGCGCGGAGCGCATCGGCCTTGGCCTGGCCCATCGGCGAAGCGCCCGGCATGTTCTCGATCTGTTCGATCGTGTACGTCTTCGTGCTGCTGGTAACGTACTGAGCCAGATCGGTGCAGTACGTGAGATGATTACCGTTCAGCCACGAGTAACCCGGGCCGGCGTTGCTGAGCTGGTGATTCAACTGACCGGCAAACACCGTCTTGGTGCTGCCGTTATACGTCATCTTGACGTCCTGGCCCGCGCCCTTGCCCAGGTACTTCACGCTCACAGTCGTCGCGGCATTGGCGAACGAAGCAATAGCGGCGATACCGGCGACAGCGAAAATCGTGTTCTTCATTTTCTCTCCCCTTCCTTGAGCCCGGCCTTTCGGCCATGCCGGCAGTTTCCATTGCCGGACTTCCGCGGGCGACGACCGCCCGACCACCCAACCATGCCATCAGAAAGCACGGCCGGCATCCGACACCCCCCGCAGATCGACGATGCACGGACCGACGCATCGACTGCGCCGCTACCAGCGTCAAAGGCGGCACCGATGAACCGGGAATCGGCCCGGGCGGCGAGATTGCCGGACGCGGGGCCCACTCCGAATTTCTCGAATCACCCCACGATTAGGGCATTGGCCTCATTCGCCCGGAGCGGAGGCGTGGTGAAATAGATGCGGGCACTGCTCTGGCGAAGCGCCCAGTCGCCGCGCGGCGCGGTTCTGTGCTCTGAAAGAGAACTGGAGGATCCCATGCTGCGTTCACAAATCGTTCGCGTGACGGCTGCGTGCGCCGGTTTGGCGCTCCTTCCGCCTTCGGTTCACGCCGTCTCGCTCATCGACATCGCCATCTCGGTTCTCAATGAAGCCGTCCACGCGCCGATCCCGACCGTGCTCGGACCTCTGGTCACCGCCGCGGAAAACGCGGACAGCATCGCCGTTGCCGGGCTCGAGACGTGGTGCGGGCTTCAGGATCGGCAGCTTCTCGTCCAACTCACCAGCGCTTCCGGTCAACAGGCTCAGGAACTCGAACGCAAGCTCAAGGCCGTGCAGGAACTCAAGTCGGCACTGAACCGCATCAAGGCAAAGCGACAAGCGGAAGAGAAGAAAAAGGAAGAGGACGGCTGGGACCCGTTCTATTGCCGCTATGCGCCGACCGCGCTCGTCGCGCTCCCGGGTATCAATTCGTTCACGATGGTTGCCGATGGCTTCGAAGATCTGCCGGGCGACATGCCGCCGGGAGCCGTTGTCGCTCTGACAACGCCCCCCTGGTGCGGCAGCACCAACTGGCTCATCCCGGTGTTCTCCAGCACCGCTACAGCATCGTTTACACCGGGCGTCCCGCCGGGCTCATTCAGCGTCTCGATCACGTCGTTCGCGCAAACAATCGGCTCGTTCGATGTCGCACCGGGCATGCCGACCGGCCCGAACACCGGCTCGCTCAACGAGTTCGGCAGCACGCCGGCCGGATCGATGTCGCCATTCGGACTCGTTGACATGTACTGGGAGGGCAAGTACACCAACGCGCTGTACTCCGGCCGGACTCCGATTCTGTTCTTTGCCGCGACACACGGCGTGATGAAACCTTCTGGCGAAGCGATCACGATGGCGGACGACCCGATGATCGTGCCGATGTTGCCGTCGGTTGCACCATCGGGCGAACCATGGCTTCGCGGAGCGTGCATCTGGCGGTTTGACGCCGGCGCGGGCACGCTCTCGATGGTGGAGAACACCAACCTCGCGCTGCCGCCCGATCTGGCCATGATGCGCGACAGCGAGAAGCGCCATACGTATCGCCCGGCAGAAGACCCTGCGGTGGGCGCGAAACTGATGATCGCGCCGATCGTGTTCATCGGGATCTCCGGGAGCGCGTTCGTGTTTGCGGATACTCCGTTCTCCATCGTCCGCGGCAGCGATGTTCTCCTGGCCGGCACCGTGCGGTCGATCACGCTGGATTCCGACTCGCACGTCTTCGAGGGCACGCTCGATGCTGCGCCGAACGTGCCCAGCCCGTTCTCGCGGAGCGCGAACCAGATTTCGAGCGCCCTGGGCGCCCGGCGCTTCGCCTTCGCCGGGGGCGGCACCGTGGTCGACCTGATCTCGCTGACGGCGGGCTTCACTGCCAGCGCCACCATGCCCTGGCCCGACATCTTCGCGATCGAGGCGACCGGCGGATCGAACTGCCCGGCCGACCTCAACGGTGATCTGGCCGTGGACGATGCCGACTTCGTCGTCTTCGCTTCCGACTACAACGCATTGCTGGTGCCCCCGGCAAGCCCGTGGTCGGACCTGAACGGCGATAACACCGTCGAGGATGCCGATTTCACCATCTTCGCGGCGGCTTACAACGAGTTGGTGTGCCCGTAACGGAGCGAATGTCCCAAGCCCGAGCCCACCCGGAGCCGAAGGCCGTTTCAATCGTGCGCGCCAACAATTCGGAATGACGAGGTTTCCCCGCATTTCGATCGATCCGCGGCAGATGGGCGGCGTGCCCTGCGTCCGCGGCCTGCGCATTCCAGTTGCGACGATCGTCGGTCTCGCTGCGGAAGGCCTGACGCTTGAGATGATTCTCAAGGACTATCCGGATCTGACCAGGGAAGATGTCCTCGAATCGCTCGCGTATGCCGCGGCAGCGGTGCAGGAGCGACAGCTACCTCTCGCCGGATGATCCGAGACCACGGGCGCAATGCAATTCTTTATCGACAACAGTTTGTCACCACGGCTTCGCGACGAATTGCGCTCGATGGGACACGATGCGCTGCATGTTCGCGATGTGATGATTCAATCCGCGCCGGACGACGACGTCTTTGCCTTTGCTGCCCAAGAGAGTCGGATTCTGCTCGCGGCCGACACCGACTTCGGAACACTGCTTGCAAAGCGGGGCGCGAGCAAGCCCTCCGTCATACTGATTCGCACCAGCCGGAAATCGACCGAGGCCGTCGCGCCGCTCTTGCGTGCAAATCTCTCGGCGCTCGAGGCGGACCTTTCTGTTGGAAGCGTCGTCGTTTTTGAAGACGCCCGGCTCAGAATTCGGCGACTTCCGATCAACTGACAGAAAAGCCCCCAGGACGCGGGACCGCACTTTTCGACCCGGAGTATCCTGTCGGCGATGGCATCGGAAGCCCCCGCCAACTCCAAGCCTGCGACACCCGCCCTCCCCCGGGAGCAGCAGTTTTCGCACCTGCACCTGCACACCGAGTACTCGCTGCTCGACGGTGGCAACCGCATCGACAAGCTGGTGAAGCGGGTCGCCGAGCTCGGGATGACCAGCGTCGGCATCACCGACCACGGCAACATCTTCGGCCATGTTGCGTTTTACACGGCGTGCAAAGACAAAGGCATCAAGCCGATCCTGGGCGTTGAGGCGTATGTCACGCCCCCGGGGAAGCCGCGCCAGGACCGCACATACACAGGCGGAGGCGAGGGCGGGTATCACCTCGTGCTGCTCGCGGAGAATCTCACGGGCTGGAAGAACCTGCTTGTGCTCTGCTCGGAGGCGTATGTCACCGGGTTTTATTACAAGCCCCGTATCGATCGCGAACTGCTTGCGAAGCACTCCGAGGGATTGATCGCGATCAACGGCCACCTGGGTAGCGAGATCGGCGAGCATCTGCTCGCGTTCGAGAGCTCGGGCGATCGCAAGTACTGGGATCTGGCCGTCGAGAGCGCGGAGTGGCACGCCAAGGCGCTCGGCAAGAAGAATTTCTTTGTCGAGCTGCAGCACCACGTTCGCGATCAGAACTCGATCAACAAGCACCTGATCAAGCTGGCGCAGGAACTGAAGCTGCAGCTTGTGTGCGACAACGACGCACACTTCCTGAAAGCCGAAGACCACGACGCGCACGACACGCTGGTGTGCATCTCCACGGCGCGGAACAAAGACGACACCGACCGGATGCGCTATCCGGAAGAGCTCTACGTCAAGAGCCCGCGCGAGATGCGCGAGCTGTTCGAGCAGTACGGCGCGGTCGGCAAAGCCGCATGCGATGCCACCGTCGAAATCGCCGAGCGATGCAATGTCGAATTGCCCCTGGGCGTCAGCCACGCGCCGATGGTCAAGATCCGCGTACCCGCGGCAAAGGATCTTCCCAAACACGACGACAAGAAGTACAACGGCGACCTTTCCGCCTGGTATCGCGATTACTGCTCGAAGTTCGAACTGCTTCCCTTCGAGAAAGAACCGACCGCCGACGAGATCGCGCAGACAAAGAAGGACTGCGACAAGGCCCTGCGCCTGCTCGCCGAAGCCGGGTTCATCTGGCGGTACGGACCGGCAAAGTCTGACACGAACTCGGATCGCGCCGACAAAACCGCACGCCTCGAACGCGAACTGAAGATCCTCTGCGACAAGAACATCGCGGCGTACTTCCTGATCGTCTGGGATTTCGTCAACTGGGGCCGCCAGAACAACGTCCCTGCGCTCGCCAGAGGTTCGGGCGTCGGCACGATGGTCGGTTACGTGCTCGGCCTCTCCAACGCGTGCCCGGTGCGCTACGGCCTGCTCTTCGAACGCTTCACCGACCCTGATCGCAGCGAATACCCCGATATCGATATCGACTTGTGCCAGGATGGCCGCGCGAACGTGATCAATTACGTCCGCAAGAAGTACGGGCACGTTGCGCAGATCATCACGTTCGGGACGATGAAGGCGCGTGCCGCGGTGCGCGATGTGGGGCGTGCGTTCAGCCTGCCGCTGTCCGAAGTTGACAAGATCGCCAAGCTGATTCCCGAGCAGCTCAACATCACGATCGAAGATGCGCTCGAGAAGGAGCCCGATCTTCGCAAGCTCTACGAGAACGACCAGCGCATCGCGCGGCTGCTCGACAACGCCCGCACGCTCGAAGGCCAGGCCCGCCACGCCAGCGTTCACGCGGCAGGCGTCATCGTCGCCACCCGCCCGCTGCACGAAATCGTTCCTCTCTATAAGCAGCCCCAGGCCGAAGAGCACGAAATCGTCACGCAGTGGGACGGCCCCACCTGCGAGAAGATGGGCCTGCTCAAGATGGACTTCCTGGGCCTGCGCACGATCTCGATCGTCGCTCGCTGCCAGCAACTCATCCGCGAGGCGCTCGATGAGAAAGCGATTTACGCAGCCGTCGGCCGCAAACCGGGCGATGGCGGCCCGCATCCGCTTGATCTCGATCGTCTGAACTTCGACGATCAGACTGTCTTCGAACTCTTCCGCCGGGGCGAAACCACCGGCGTCTTCCAGTTTGAATCTCCGGGCATGCGCCGCCTGCTGGTCGAGATGAAGCCCGACCGGCTCGAAGACCTGATCGCCGCCAACGCGCTCTTCCGTCCGGGCCCAATGGATCTCATCCCGGATTACAACCGGCGCAAGCACGGCACCGAGACCGTGCCCAAGGTGCACGAGATCGTCGATCGCTACACCGCCGAGACGTACGGCGTGATGGTCTATCAGGAACAGGTCATGCAGATCGTGCACGGCCTCGGCGGCATCAAGCTCCGCGATGCCTACACGCTGATCAAGAACATCAGCAAGAAGAAGCACGACAAGATCGACAAGGAACGCCCCAAGTTCATCGAGGGCGCGAACAAGCAGGGCCTGAGCAAGCAACAGGCGCAGGATCTCTTCGATCTCATCTTGAAGTTCGCCGGCTACGGCTTCAACAAGTCGCACTCGACCGGTTACGCCATCGTCGCGTATCAGACGGCGTACCTGAAAACCTACTTCCCCAACCAGTACATGGCGGCGTTCCTGACGTTTGAAAGCCAGGCGCAGAAGGCTAGTGAGTGGATCTCGTATCTCGAAGACTGCAAGAAGTGCCGCTTCGTCGAGCCGACGGGCAACCCGAAGACCATCGGCAAGACGATCAAGACCGGCGTCGAGGTCCGCCCGCCCGACATCAACCTCTCGAACGCGGACTTTGCGGTCGTGTTCCTGCCCGGCGAAGAAAAGAGTGCGCACGCGGGCCACGTTCGCTTCGGCCTGAAAGCCATCAAGGGGACGGGCGAAAAGGCGATCGAGAAGATCATCGCGGAACGCAACGGCCAAACGCCGGGGGCGGATGCGGCATCTTCCGAACCCGCGATTTTCTCCTCGCTCTTTGATTTCTGCGAGCGCATCCCGCAGGGCACAATCACCAAGTCGGCGATCGAATCGCTCATCAAGTGCGGCGCGTTCGACAGCGTGCACGGGCGCGACAACCGGTCCGCGATGGTTGCGACCATCGAGCAAGCCATCAACGCCGGGCAGAAGATCGCCGCGGATCGCGCCGCCGGTCAGGGCGCGCTCTTCGGTTTCGGAGGCTCCGAGCCGCCCGCTTCAGCCGGTGCGTCTTCGTCCGCAACCGCTCTCGCCCGCGCCGACAAGTGGATCGAAAGCGAAACGCTCCGCTTCGAGAAGGAAATCCTCGGCTTCTTCGTCAGCAGCCATCCGATGGACGCGTGGAAACGCTGGTCGAGCGTGTTCACCACGCACCCGATTGCCGCCGTCAAGACCGTGCAGCAGGACGCCCGGGTTATCCTGGCGGGAATCGTGCAGGGTATCCGAACTCTGATCGTGAAATCGGGGCGAAGTGCCGGAGAGAAAATGGCGGTCGTTACGGTCGAAGACCAATCCGGGACGCTCGATTGCGTCGCCTTCTCCGATTGCTACAAGCGCTTCGGTCACTTGATCGAAGCCGACAAGATCATCTTTGTGCTCGGCCGCGCCGATCTCTCGCGGGGCGAGCCCCAGCTCATCGTCGATCGCCTTGTCCCCATCGAGGGCGTGCCCCTCAGCCCGGGGCGGCTGCAAGTGCTCATCGACGAGCGCAAACTCAACGGCACGAGCATCCCCGCCGTCGAATCGCTCGCAACGGTTCTGAAGTCGCACGCGGCCGGTCCCGCGGCAAGCAACTCCTCCGCCACCCGAGGTGCTTCCGACGGCGAGCTTGAAGCAGTCCTCGCCCGTCACGCGCTCACGCCATTCCCCGTCGAACTCGCCATCGGCACGATGACGCACACGGCCATTCTCACGACCCCGGGCCTGCGCGTCGGCCTCAAGCCCCAGCTTCTCGCGGACATCGAATCCGCCCTTGGCCCTGCCAGCGCCCGTATCGTCGGAGGCGTCTCGGTCGAGCTGAACGAGAAGAAGCCGTGGGAGAAGAAGTTCAAGAAGAACGATTCGGATGAATAAGCATCACGTCCTATAACTTTTTGGTTTAGAAATCCAGTTCGTCCGCGGAGTTAGTCCAAAATATTGCAAAAAATGGACTAGTCATTCTTGTGGTCATAGACTTTTGAACCATGAATCGGAACCAGTTCACGCCACTGGCACCCGGCAACTTGGTTGACGTCCGAATTCCCCGCACCACGGTGCGCAGCGGTCGCATCAAAACCGAGGCGGTCGAAACAGTCGCGTTCGTCCCCAACCCGCTACCCCCGGCGCTCGACTGGCGCGAGCTCAAACTCCGACTGTTTGACCGCCATTCCGAGGCTCTGCTGGCGCTTGGGAAGCTGAACGGACTACACAAGCGTGTGCAGAACTCCGCGGGACTGCTCCGTGCGATCTGGATGCGTGAAGCAAAGCTGTCTTCTCAAATCGAAGGTGTCCACACGACGGCGGAAGAACTGGTGCTGGGCGGGGCGAGCCGCGCGTTGCCGGTCCGCAGCCGGGGCAAAGAAAGCGCAAACTACGTCGTCGCGCTCGAGCACGGCGTCCACTCGGTGCTGCCGACCAGCAAGCGACTCATCAGAGAAATTCACGAGAAGTTACTCGAAGGAATCGCGGACGACCGGGGTCGCGAGATGCCGTCGGGCGATTTCCGGCGCGTGCATGTCTACATCGGCACCAACGAACTCGGACCGGAGAATGCGAAGTTTGTGCCCCCGCCGCCGGGCGATGAACTCTCTCGTTGCCTGGATGCGTTCGAGACCTTTGCAAACAACCGCCCACGGGATATTCCCGCTCTGATTGCGATCGCGATGGAGCATTATCAGTTCGAAGCAATTCACCCGTTCTGGGATGGGAACGGACGTGTGGGGCGCGTGCTGATGTCGAGAAGCCTGGTCACAGAAGGGCTTCTCGATCATCCGACCGTGTATTTCAGCGCGCACATCTACAGGAACAAAGACAAGTACAACGAGCTGCTGCTCCGCGTCAGCACGCACGGAGATTGGGCTTCGTGGATCGAGTTCATCATCGACGCCATTCTGATCTCCGCGATCGACTCGATCGTCAGGAGCGAACTACTGATCGATCTGCGTGATCGCTATTACGAGCAGCTCAAGACGCTCAACGCCAAGTCCCGCACTTTCGCTGTGGTCGATCACCTTTTCGCCGTGCCGGTTGTCAACGCGGACGAAGCCCGCAAGATTCTGGGGGGTGTCGCGAAGCTGACGGCCTACTCCGACCTCGCGATGCTGGAAAAGGCTGGAATTCTGACCGAGATCACCGGACAGCAGCGCGACCGCGACTGGATGGCCAAAGACATACTCGCAATTATCGAAGCCGAAGACACCGAATCGCTCAAAAAGCCCGACTGAATCTCAGTCGCTCTCCCACCTTGTCTTCAACCCGTGCTCCACCTTCAGCAGATCGAGCACCTTCCCCACCGTGAAGTCCACGATCTCTTCCACCGTCTTCGGCAGCAGATAGAACCCCGGGTTCGGTGAGCAGATCGTTGCACCGGCCAGCGCCAGCGTTTCCATATTCCGGATGTCGATCAGGCTCAGCGGCATTTCCCGGTGGCAGACGATCAGCGGTCTGCGCTCTTTCAGCGTCACCATCGCGGCGCGGCACAAGAGGTTGCTGCCGCCGCCTGTTGCCATCGCGCCCAGACTCGCGCTCGAGCAGGGGATCACGACCATGCCGTCGTGCAGGAAACTGCCGGAAGCGATCACCGCACCGACGTCCTTATTCGGATGGATGAACAGATTCTTCGAGATTTCCGATGCCTTCGCACCTTTCGCCAGCTTCGGGCAGAGCGAGGCCAAATCGATGGTCTTGATCCCCGATTCATCGAACAACAGCCGCTTGCCGTAATCGCTGACGACCAGGTGCACCTCGTGCCCTTGCGAAAGCAGGATTTCGAGCAACCGCTGCGCGTACCAGGCTCCCGAGGCACCCGAAATTCCGACAACAAACCGCCGGGCGAGCGCCGGGTGGGTCGGTGAAGCAGTTGTACGATCGGAGCGCTTTGCCACACCCGATCTTTCGCCCGGGCCGGCCCCGGCGATTCGACCCTTGACCCCTTTCTCCCAAGAACCCACTATTCTCCCGCTTGCTGCGGGCTTTGGGACTCTCGCCCGAACGCCCGACGGACCGAAGGAAGACGCTATGAACTCCACGTTTCTGCGCCTCACGACCCTGATCACGCTCGCCGGGACCATCGCGC
The DNA here is from genome assembly GCA_017303555.1 of Planctomycetota bacterium. GTDB lineage: Bacteria > Planctomycetota > Phycisphaerae > Phycisphaerales > UBA1924 > JAFEBO01. The sequence continues at coordinate 96,518 of JAFLCN010000003.1, read as the reverse complement.
TCGCCTCGTGCACGCGCGAGTATGCCAATTACCCCCCCATCACCGGCGACGATTTCGCGACCAAGAACGTGAACGCGAGTTTCAACATGAAGAACGCCATGGCCGCGGCACTCCGCTGGACCGCCATGCGCTATCCCCCGCCCGGTGGCGACAACGCGCCCTTCGCGATCAACCTGCCCGCCGGCTCTTCCGAAGAAACCTACGAGCGAATCGTCTCGCTCGTGGGCCACGGCGCGCAGCCCATCAGCGAGGCCAACGCCAAGACGCTTCCGGTGTACCACGTCACCCGCGTCTGGCTCCGGGGCGAGATCGCCCGGATCGACATTATCCGCCCCGTCTTTGAAGTGGCCGAGAAGCCGGGCGGAGGCCATGTGTACCGCGGCGTCGAGGTTCGTCTCGCCGGCGGCTGGGAGCCGTGGCGCGTGACCGGATCGAGCGAATACGAGATCGGCGTGCTCGAGCCCCCGGCGCTGCACATTCCGGGCACGCCGGCCGACCGGCCGCTTCCCGCGAACACCGTGGACGACGAGCTGCCGGTACAGCCCGGCCAGCAATCGGGTCCGCAGTCGGGCCAGCAGGTGGTTGATTCGCCCGAAGAGAAGTAAGCACCGGCACGCTCGAGATCGCATTACCATGCGCCCCATGGTCAAGCCGCGCCGTGAGAAAGCAAGATCGAACACCCGCTGGTCGAGCAAAGACCTGATCGGGCTGCAGGGCGTGCCGGCGGACGAGATTCGCGCCCTGCTTTTCGCTTCGCGGGCGTATGTCGATGTCCGTAGCGATGTCGAAGATTCCGTGCTCCACGGGACGACCATCGCGAATCTCTTCTTTGAAGATTCGACCCGCACGCGGACGAGTTTCACCACGGCGGCGCACAGGCTGCGGGCCCACGTCTCCAATCTGCTCGGAGCGTTCTCGAGCGTGACCAAGGGCGAGACGCTGATCGACACGGCGCGCAACGTGGAGGCGATGGGCGTGCGGGCGCTGGTGATCCGGGCGAGACAGGCGGGTGCCGCGGGCTTGATCGCGGCCAACGTGAAGTGCCCCGTGATCAACGCGGGAGACGGCAGACACGAGCACCCGACGCAGGGCCTGCTTGATATCTACACGCTCGCCGAAGCGAACGGACGCCTGGACGATTTCGACATGAAGGGCCTGACGGTCGCGATCGTCGGCGACATCGTGTCTTCGCGCGTTGCACGATCGAACATCGCGGGCCTGACCGCGCTCGGCGCTCGGGTGATCTGCGTCGGCCCCGCCGGGCTGGCGCCGCGCAGCCTCGAATCGCTCGGGGGGAGGGGCGGTGCCGTTACCGTGACGCACGAACTGGATGAGGTGCTGCCGAAGGTCGATGCGGTGATGATGCTGCGGGTGCAGTTTGAAAGACACGATGGCGGAGCGGATGCGCAGGGCAAGAGCTCTCCCGCGATCGCCTCGGTGCGCGAGTACCGATCGCTCTTCGGCATGACCGCCGAGCGTGCGGACCGGCTCAAGAACGGCGCGGTCGTCATGCACCCGGGCCCGATCAATCGCGGCATCGAGCTCGATCCGGAAGTCGCCGACGGGCCGCGCTCGGTCATTCTCCGCCAGGTGACGGTGGGCGTCGGCGTCCGCATGGCGGTGCTTGAAACGTGCGCCCGGGCGCTCGATTGAATCGCGTTTCTTCGGCGGAGCACGCGACGGGGCCACCGGCCCGGCTCACCAGCCCTTGTCCCGCGCCAGCGGCAACGCCTGCGATTCGAGCCAAAGCATGGCCTCGTGCAGCGCGCCGTTCACGACCAGTACGTGCCCGTAATCCGGCTTGATTCGCAGTTCAACATTGAACCCGCCCGCCGCGGCCAATGCCGCCTCGTTCCGGAGCGTCTCCGCCCGAAAAACCCGATCCAACTCTCCACCGATCATGAGTATCGGCGGCAGATCTTCCGGCTTCGCACCGGCGCCGGGCGCAATCCCCACGCCCCCCGCGAACAGCACCACTGCACGAACCAGGTCGCGATGTTTGCGCGCCAGACCGAGCGCCGCCTGCGCTCCCATCGAGTGCCCGATCAGATACACGCGTGACCGATCGATCTTGTGGAACAGTTCGAGTTGATCGAGCAGCATCGGGAGCGCATCCGGATACATCCCGAAAAACTCGGTTCGGGGCAAGACCAGAATCGCGTCGCGCCGCTGCGCCTCGCGCGTCAGGAGTCCACGCCCGTACGCGAACTCAAAGATTGTTTCGTCACCCCCAACACCGTGCAAAGCGACAATGACCGGTCTGCCGGACCGCTCGATCGCTGCGTCCCGCACCGGGTCCGGCTCGTGCTCCATCTGAATCTGGGGCAGCCGCATCGCGATCGGCGGCGCATCCGGAACAATGAGCGGCCAGTACCCCTGCGGGCTGGTGTACCCGAAAAGCTGCCCCTTCTCGAGTCCATCGGCCGTCCACCCCACCCGCGCGCCAAGCCCGTCACAATTCCACGGCTGGAGAAAAGACTCGGAATTCGAGAAATCCGGGCGCGGAGTGATGAGCGCCGCACGCGCCCGCACGATCTCGATCACCGTGCGGTGCGCTTCGCTGACGGGGGTGATCGCCCCAAGACGCTTCAGAAGGCTCTCGCGTTCACGATCCGCTTCCGGACACTCGGCATCCGCTCGCGCCACCGGATCGGATTCGGCATCGTCGTTCGGGAAGATGCAATCCTGTCCCGGCGCCCGACTCGCTGCCGCGATGTCCTTCGTCAGAAGCCGCAGCTCCTCGACCGTTCTGCTCAGTTTGGACTGAATGAACAGGTTGGTGATCCAGTCGAAGCGGGCGTTGATCTCACGGAGCTTCTTGCCATCGGGCACGCCGCCGCTGCGGATCAATAGTCCGGTGAACGCGCGATCCGTCAGCAGATACTCGCGTGCGACGTCCGCTCGGCTGGCTTCTTTGGTCCGCGGCGGCTCGGCGCCGAACGAAACGCACGTGATCGCCAGGAACCCCACGACCGTCGCGCCGAAACCGACCACATTTCTTATGAAGCGCTTGTACAACACGCGGCTCCCGGCACTCCTCACGGTTGAATTGTTCGCTGCCGCCGCTTTCGGGCCTGACATTCTCTGCCCAAATCGCTAAAGTCTCCGCCTGATGGCCCTCCCGCCGAATCATCGCCTGCCCACCGACACCGACGACGGCATGGCCGTCATCATCTCCGGCCCGTCCGGAGTCGGCAAGACCACGATCACCCGCGGCATCGAGCGTTCCATCTCGGATGCGGTCTTTTCCGTTTCGTGGACGACCCGCCCCTCCTCCGGTATCGACGTCGAAGGAGTGGATTACCACTTCGCCACCGACGACGAATTCGAGGCGATGCGCGACAAGGGCGAGTTTCTCGAGACCGCCGGTGTCTATGGCAAGAAGTACGGCACGCCCAAGGGCTGGGTCTTTGAGCAACTCAAGCGCGGGCGGCTGGTCATCCTTGAGATCGATATCGTCGGCGCGGTGAACGTCAAAAAGCAGATTCCCGACGCGTTCGCGATCTTTGTTCTGCCCCCCAACGAAGAGAGCCTGCTCGAACGCCTGAGGGGCCGCCGGCGCGAAGAAGAAGCCGCCATCCAGAAGCGCTTCGCACAGGCCAAGGCCGAGATCGCGCACGCCCGGACCTGCGGCGTCTACGACCTGTTTCTCGTCAACGAACACCTGGATGATGCCCTCGGCAAAGCGATCAAGGCGATCGGGGTCGAGCGCGAACGAAGGCGCATGCAGACCCGGTGAGCCTTCGCGACCCCCCGCCGATCAGCCCGCGCGATACATGAACTCTTCCTGGACGATCTTGCCGTTCTTGACGGAGTAGACGCCGATCTCCGTCATCATCTCGCGCGTGCCGGTGCTCCTGGTCTCCACATCGATGACGAACTTCACGGCAAAGCCGGTCGCGCCCACGTACGGGCCTTCGGCGCTGGCGCCGTGGACGGTGTGCTCGCTGGCCCACCAGGCGTTCTTCGCATCAACGGCTTTGCGACCGTTCCATGCCTGGCTGACGCCGACACCCTCGATCGAAACGATCGCGGGCGACCACATCTCGTTCAGGTGCATCTTGCCGGCGTTGAAATCGGCGACGAGCTTGCTGCCGATTTCCATCGGAGACATGCCGGGTCCGGTTTTCACGGCGACGGGCGCAAACGGATCGCGCTTCGGGGCTTTGCTCGCGCTCTTCTTTTTCGATCCGGCCCGCTTGCCGGCTGCGTTCGCGGGCTTGGTGCCGCGGCGGGCTGGCGGACGTGTCTTCTTCTTGCTCTTCTTCGCCATGTTCCTTGCTCCTCCTGGTGCGGCGCACTGTCTGGAGCGATCGCGCCGAACTCAAGCGGCGGCTCTGTGCGGGCGGCGAGAATCTTCTCAAGCGCCTTGTCGTTCAGCACTTAGGAAATGGTGAGCACGGGCTTCTGCGCCCCGCTCCGCATCGCGGCGAGCGCCGCCTGCGATTCGAGGTTTGTCACCAGGTTCTCGAGCGACTCGCGCAGGCGCACGCCGGGCGCATCCGTCCCCTCGAAGTTCGCGCTCGGGTCGCCCGCGTCGCTGTTCTCACGGAGCGACATCGTGATGGGCACGGCTCCGAGGAACGGCACGCCCAATCTCTGCGCCATCATCTCCGCCCCGCCCCGGCCGAATATCTCGTAGCTCTTGCCATCGTCGCCGACGAAGCAGCTCATGTTCTCCACCACGCCCAGCACATCGATCCCGAGTTGCTTGAACATTCCGGCCGCTCGCACCGCGTCGTCCTGCGCCACCTTCTGGGGCGTGCAGACTACGACCGCCCCGCTCAACTTGAGCGTCTGCGCCATGGTCAGCGCGATGTCGCCGGTTCCGGGCGGAAGATCGATGATCAGATAGTCCAGTTCGCCCCAGCCCGTTTGCTCGGTCAATTGCTTGAACGCGCCGTGCGCCATCGGCCCGCGCCAAATCAGCGGGCGCTCCGAGTCCACCAGCTTGCCGATGGTGATCGCTTTGACACCGTGCACGTAGAACGGCTGCAATCGCCCGGCGACGACCGCCTGTTCGAGCGTGTTCAGCCCCAGCATCGTCGGCATCGAGGGCCCGTAGATATCGGCATCCAGCAACCCGACCGCGTGCCCGCGGCGAGCCAGCCCCACCGCGAGATTGAGCGCGATGCTGCTTTTTCCCACGCCCCCCTTTCCCGCGCCGACCGCGATGATGCTGCGCACACCGGGCAAACCGTGCTGGCCCGCGGGCTTCGCGCTCTTCTCAAGACCCGGGATCGGTTCGTGCCCCGCGCTCCCGGCCGGAGGCTGCGGTTTCGCTGGTGCCGTTCCTTGCACCATGCCCCCGAATCGAGCCGTGTGCACCACGGTCCCCGCATCGTCCACGAACTCGACGATCAGTGAATCCACCGCTTCGCCGTTGCGCTGCGCGACTTGCTGCAGCTTCGTGTGCGCCAACTGCGCGACCTGCTGCAGCACCCCTTTGCCCGCTTCCGGAGGCATGAACAGCCGGATCGATGCGTATGTGTCGCACGCGCTCACCCACTGCAGCGCGCCCGAAGAAACCAGATCCTTGCCCCGAACCGGGTCCGCGACGCCGGTCAGGCAGCTTGTTACAAAGTCTTTGGAAAGGGACATCGCAATCGGCCTTTCCGCGGCAAATGCCGCGGGTTTGAGTGTTCGCCCATGCTAGCCGTCCCGGTCGGCACCCTCCGCACAGACCCGCCCGTTCACACGGATTTGGGCTTTGTTTTGCCGCGATTGAAGGCCGGACAAGCAATAGACGCCCCGCACCCGCGTTTGACCGATGTCATCCAATACCGTGTTTGCACGATTTCCTTCTCTGGGTGGAGCCTCAACATGAAAACCAAGTTCCTTGCTCTCGCGTTGGTCGTCACCTGCGGCATGCCATACGCGCTCGCCGAACCCGCGAGCACCGAGCCGGTGCTTCAGGGACCGAAGGTGGTTGATGGCGGAGTTCCCGGCACGCGCCGCCCGTTCGGCGATGGACAGGGGGGCGACCCGAAGCAGCGCCTGGCCGATCGGCCCATGCCGCAGATGGAGTTCATGCGCGCCGTCGGCGTGCTGCGCGATGAGAAGACGCCCGAGAATCTGCGCCTGACCGAAGAGCAGCAGTCCAAGATCAAGGCGATCAATCAGGAGTTCGAGCAGTCGATGCGTGCGTTCCGTGAGGCGCACAAAGGCGAGTTCGAGGAGATACGGGGCAAGTTCGGAGATCGCGGCCGCCCGCCCCGAAAAGGCGATCAACCCCCGGCGGACGGCGATGCGATGCAGCCGCCTCCTCCCGCGGCAGAAAAGGGTCCGGACGGCGCTGCACGCCAGAAGTTCGAAGAACTTCGTGCGCTTGCGCCCAGCCCGAAGGATGCGCAGGCGAAGATCTTCGCGGTCTTGACCGACGAGCAGAAGCCGCTGGTGCAGGAACGGCTCGAATCGATCAAGAAGGACATGGCGGAGCGCGGGCTCGAAGGCAAGGCACGCGAAGAGGTGCGCCGCCGCATCCAGAAGCAGAACGGCGATGGGGCCCGGGGAAACTTCAATCCCGACAACCTACCACCCAAGCTTCAGGAACGCCTTGCCAACATGACCCCGGAAGAGAAGCAGGAAGCGCTGCAGCGCTTCCGTGATCGCCGCGGCGGCGATGGCGCAAAGCGACCGGCGCCGCAGGGCATCGAATCGCTCCCGCCGGACCTGCGCGAAACATGGGAAAGCATGACCCCCGAAGAGCGCCGGGTCTTGATCGAAGCGCTGCGTGAAAAGGCGCGTGAAGAAGGCAAGGAATTGCCACCGCCCCGACGCCGGCCCCGCCCGCCGCAAGACGGGGCACCCCCTCCGCCTCCTCCGGCAGAGTGAAACGTTTCAGAAGCGCGTCACTGTTTTGAACCAGCCCGCTCACCGAGCGGGTTGTTTTTTACCAAACACAACCAGAACTATCCGTCAATTTTGACGCTTTTCGCCGAATTGGGGGACCGTCAAAGGGCGTAAATCGAACAGAAAGACGGTGTGGACCGATAAATCTGTATACTCACCAGATCTCTCTCTCCTCCAGCGGGGCACTGTCTAGCGATAGTGCCCTGCTTCATTCCTGAGAATCGATGAAGTTACGAGTTTTGTCTTGACCGGGTCTCACCGGTTGATCTCGCGATCGAACTCCGGAAAGGCCGGAGCTTGATCGCGGCCCATCGAACGGCAAAGGTTGGTGTGTGAGCGATCGACCGATTCTGATCACGGGCGTTGCGGGCTTTATCGCGTCGCACACGGCGGAGGCGCTGCTGCGGGCGGGCCGGCGCGTGGTGGGCGTGGACAACTTCGATCCGTTCTATCCGCAGCGCCTGAAGCAACTGAACCTGGCCGAGGTCGAGAAGGCCGCGGTGACAACCGGCGGCGGGTTCGAGTTCATTCCCGGCGATATCACCGATCGTGTTGCGATGGCGCATCTCTTCGAGCGCACGCATCCCGGCGCTGTGATTCACCTTGCCGCGAGGGCCGGGGTGCGGCCGAGCATCGCTGATCCGGCCGGGTATGCGCACGCGAACGTGACCGGGACGAGCGTGCTGCTGGAGCAGTGCGCGAAGCACGGCATCGACCGTGTCGTCATCGCGTCTTCGAGCTCGGTCTATGGGACGCTCGCGCCGGGCGAGAGGTCGCGGCCGTTCTCGGAAACGGAGAATGTGGACCGGCCCATCAGCCCGTATGCCGCGACGAAGCGGGCGTGCGAGTTGATCGGGTACACGCACCATCACCTCACCAAGCAGCCGGTTGCGATGCTCCGGTTCTTTACGGTCTTCGGCCCGCGGCAGCGCCCGGACCTTGCGATCCGCTCGTTCATGGGCAAGATCGCACGCGAAGAAACTCTGACGCTTTTCGGCGATGGGACATCGAGCCGCGATTACACGTTTGTAGAAGACACGGTCGGCGGCATTCTGGCGGCGCTCGATCGCATTCCGAAGTTTGGCTATCGCATCTGGAACCTCGGAAACAGCAAGCCGATCACGCTCGATGCGATGGTGGATTCGATTGCCAAGGTCGTCGGAAAGCCTGCAAAGATCGAGCGTGCGCCGATGCAGGCTGGGGATGTGATGGCGACATGGGCGGATCCGACGCGCTCGCGCGATGAACTGGGATACGAACCGAAGACTTCATTCGACGCGGGGCTCGAAAAGCAATGGCAGTGGCTGCGCCAGTTCGAGGCCGCCGCCACGAAGTAAAAAGGCCCGCGACTGCGGGCCTTTGTGAACACTCGACTTTGGCGAAGATTTACTTCGCTTCCTTCGGCTCTTCTGCCGCGGCGGCAGGAGCGGGCTCATCGACCGGCTTGCCGCTGGCCGCGGCTTCCTTGGCCTTCTTGATCGCGCTGGCAACATCCTCGCACGGGAGAATCACTTCGCCCACGCCACGCGATGCACCCATCATGCCCTGTTCGGCTTCGAGCTCTTCCTTGCTGGGGAGCTGAAGAACCGTGACGCCGACGACGGTCATGTCGCTGGAGAAGATCGGGGTGCCGAGGCCCGCGCCGATACGCTCGCTGGGAACGAACAACTTGCGGGGCTTGGCGACGACCGCGCCGACTTCGAAGCTGTTCACGGTCGGGGTGCGATCAAAGAACTTGCCGAGGCGCTCGAGGCTGTACAGGGTCTGGCCCTGAACAGCTTTGCTGCCGGCGGAGAAGTCGATCGAGGCGTAGGGCTTCTCGGGTTTCTTTGCGATCTGCACCCAGGCGAGATCGAGCTCGCTGTCGCGGGCGACGAGCTTGGCCTCGACGCCTTCGGTGTCTTCGCCGACGAGCACCTTGATGTCCTTCGGGGTCATGCTCATGCCCTGCGACATGAACGAGCGCATGGCCTCCGAAACACCGCCCAACTGAAGATTGCTGGCCATGACCATACCGCCCTCGTCGATCATGACGCCGGCGATCTCGGTTTCGCGTTCTTCATCGCTGCCGCCCATGCTAATCTTGAGCACGAACTTGATCGTGACGATCGCGGGGCTCTTGGCCTCGGTGAGCTTGGAGAAGACGGGGTCGGTGTCGGCGTGCGCAACGCCCGCGGCCGAGACCGCGAGAATCGCGAAGGAAGCGACAAGGGATCGGACGCGAGTAAGGGAACCCAGCATGCGAGACTCCAAAGGGCGCTGCGAATCATCGCGGCCGCCCGTGCGAATCGAATAGTAAGCCACGGAAGTCCTGTTTCTGGCGAGCTTATTTCTTCTCAGATGCGGGAGCGGCTTCGCCGTCCTTCGCGCCATCCCCCTGCACCGTCGGCTTCCATTCCGGCTCCAGATAGCGGTACATGGCCCGGTTGTCGCGGAGGATTCCCATGATGACGCGGGAAGGCTGTTCCTTCGCGAGGCGCTCCATGACCTTGCGGTAGCCGTCGAGGTCAACGATGGTCTCGCTCCACTTTTCGGTGCCGGCCGCATCGCTGGGGACGCTGATGCGCTGGATGAGATCGCCCGAGCGGATGCCCGCGGCGCCCGCCCAGCCGAGCTGCTCCGTACCCGCGACGAGGACGCCCTGCACAGACTCTTCCCAGCGATTGTCGTCGCGATCGAAGAAGGTCAGTTCGCGGACGCTGAGCTCGAAGTCCTTGTTGCTGTCGCGACGGGCTTCTTCGGGCGAGAGCCGCGTGCGCTCGAGGGTGATCTTGATCTCTTCGGGAGACGGCTTGCCGTCGCTGCCGCGCCGGAGAACCTTGATCATCGCTTCGCCGTCCACTTTCATCGTCCGGATCTTGCGCTGCAGGGCACCGGCATCCTGCATGCCCTTGACGCTCAACTTGTCGGAGTCGATACCGATGATGACATCGCCGACCTTGAGGCCGCTCTTCTCCGCGAGCGTGCCGGGGTAGATGCGGGTGATGCGATACCCGGTCTGGCCCTCGTGGCCCATCTCGCGGGCGAGTTCGCGCAGAACCGGCTGTGTCGCGACGCCGAGCCAGGCCTTGGCGAGTTCGCGGGGCGGGTCTTCCTTTTTGTCGGGGCGGGGCTTGATGAGCGTGGCCTGGCTCTTGCCCCGGCGATCAAACTCGATCAGAAGAAACTCGGGGATCTTTGCCGCGGCTTCGGTCGGGGTCAGACCCTTTGCACCGTCGGGATTCATCACCGACTTGTACGCCTCGATCGCATCATGCACGCTCTTGACCGGCTTGCCACCGATCGACTTGATGATGTCGCCTCCCTGGAGATTCGGTTCGGCGAGTTCGCCCGGGCTGCCTCCCTTGACGCCGGTGACGAACACGCCGTCTCGATTCGTCAGGTGCAGGTCTTCGGCGAGTTTCTCGGTGATCTCGGCGATCGTCACGCCCCAGAGCCGGAGCGCGGCACGGTCGCCCCGCTCACGCAGCAGCTTCTTGGTCGTGACCGTCGCGTCTTTCTTCTCGCCGGCGCGGACGTATCCAACCTTGATCGCGCTGCCGACTGGACGATCAGCAAAGCTCTTCACCAGCGGCGGCACTTCCTCCACAAATCGGATTGTGATCGGCTTGCCGTCGATCTCGACGATGCGGTCGCCGGCCCGCAGCCCCGCTTCATACGCCGGGGAACCTTCAACGACAGCATTCACGAGCACGCCGTCTTCATAGCCCGTGTCGCGGATGTTCTTGAGGCTCACACCAATCCAGGAGCGAATGACTTCGCCGTCCCTGATGATCGAATCGGCAACCTGGCGGGCGAGATTGCCGGGGCTGGCGAAGCCCATGTTGCTGCCGCCGAGCGTGTTGACGCCGACGATCTTGCCTTCGAGGTTGACGAGCGGGCCGCCGGAGTTGCCGGGGTTGATGGCGGCATCGTGCTGGATCCAGCGGGTGAACTGACCGGTGCTGCCCGCCTCGCCCTGCATTTCTTCGACTTCTTCACGGAGGAATCCGCTGGTGAAGACGCGTTCGGTGTTGCTCACGATTCCGAGCGTGACGCTGCGCGAGAGCGCGAAGGGCGAGCCCATCGCCATCACCGTGTCGCCGATCTGGAGTTTTTCGGAGTCGCCGAACTCGGCAACGGCAAGCTCGGTGCCTTTCGGCAGTTCGTTCATATCGATCTGCAGGATCGCGAGATCGGTCAGCGGATCTTCGCCGACGAGCTTGGCGGGGACGATGGTGCGATCGGCGAGCGTGATCTTGAACTTCTTGCCGTCGTTGACGACGTGCTGATTCGTGAGGACGTGGCCCTGCTTGCTGATGATCGTGCCGCTGCCGGTCGAGCCGCCCTTGGACTCTTCGCCACCCTCGAAGCTGGTCGTGACGACCGAGATGTTCACGAGCGCCGGAAAGACTTTGTCGCGTGCGGTCTGGACCATCGCGCGCATCTCATCGCGGAGTTCTTCGGGCTTGGGAGCCGCGAAGGAATGGCTCGGAACAATTCCGGCCATGAGCACGAGCGAGGAGGCACTTATCGCGGCGAACATTCCAAATCGCATGAAAACGCTTCCTTTCAATACACCGATCAGATCAATACCAGCCCGAGTCTAGCGATTCGGGGCGCACCCGGGTTCGCGCGAACACGCCCGCGGGCACCTTCTTTCATCGGAATACCCGCACCGGCTGCACAAAATGAGCGGCCGGAAGAATGGGCTTAGGGCTCGATCATCGTGCCCGGAACGCCGCGCAGGCTGGCAAGGCCTGAATCGACCTGCTGGCGCGTCCCGACGAGCGTGATGTGGCCGAGCTTGCGGCCCGCGCGCGGCTCTTTCCCGTAGAGATGAAGGGTCGCACCCGGTACGCGGGCAACCTCTTCGGGGCGCGGCGCTTCGCCCACCACGTTCACCATCGCGGCGGCGGGATGGAGAAGCACGGGCGAACCGAGTTCCATCGACGAAACGGCGCGGCAGTGATTCTCGAACTGGCTCGCGCGGCAGGCCTCGATGCTCCAGTGCCCGCTGTTGTGAACGCGGGGCGCCATCTCGTTTGCGATCAGCGTGCGCCCGCCATCGAGCTTTTTCGCGACGAAGAACTCGAACGTGAGAACGCCCACATAGTCCATACCGTCCATGAGTTTGCTCATTGCGGCACGCGCCGCGTGTTCAAGCTCGGGCTCGATCTCGGCGCCTTCGCCGACGCGTGAAACGCGGAGGATGCCGCCCCGATGGACATTGGTCGGCATCGGATAGAAAGCGATACCGCCGCCTTTGGCTCGGCACGCGATAAGCGAGACTTCGCGCTCGAATTCGACGAAACCTTCGAGAATCAGTTGGCCCGAGCGCCCAAGCTCGCGCCACGCGACCTCGTGGTCTTCCCGCTTGTGCAGCACGAACTGGCCCTTGCCGTCGTAGCCCATGCGCCGGGTTTTCAGAATGCACGGGACGCCGATTTCGCTCACGGCATCGCGGAGCTCGGCGTGACTGGCGACGGGTAGGTGGCGAGCAGGTGCAAGACCGATCTCGCGGAATGCTGTCTTCTCGCTCAGACGGTCTTGCGCGATTTCGAGCAGGGCCACGCCGGGATACGAAGGTGTTGCCCGTGAAAGCACCTGAACAGCGCTGGTCGGGACGTTTTCGAACTCCCACGTCACGACATTGAGGCCGCGGCCGAACTGCTTGAGCATGGCGAGATCGGTGTACTCGCCGACGAGCAGATCGCCGACGCCTCGCGCGGGCGCTTCGGGAGATGGATCAAGAAAGCGGAAGGTGTGGCCGAGGCGAGCGCCCGCCTGCGCGAGCATCATGCCGAGCTGGCCGCCACCGAGAACGCCGATCAGCATGAGACACCACGGAAGAAAAAGATTTTCACCACAGAGGCACAGAGGGCACAGAGAAAGACAGAAATTTGGATCAGAGGCAAGAGTTGAAGGTGTTCTTGGATCAAGCGATTAGACCTTGCGCAAACGGCGGATTTCGTTCTTGAGGTCTTTGGATTGCATCACGGACTTGGTTTGTGCGGCTCGACGCGCGGCGAGGCGGCGACGGAGTGCGGCATCGCCGTTTGAGACGATCGCCGCGGCGAGTAGGCCTGCGTTGATCGCGCCCGCCTTACCGATCGCGAGCGTGCCGACGGGAATCCCGGCGGGCATCTGCGCGATGGACAGCAGCGAATCAAGTCCTTTCAATGTGCGGCTCTCGACCGGCACGCCGAGGACTGGAACCGCCGTCTTGCTCGCAGCCATGCCGGGGAGGTGTGCGGCCCCGCCTGCACCGGCGATGATCACCTGAAGCCCGCGCACTTCCGCGCTTTGTGCGTAGGTGAAAAGCCAATCGGGGGTGCGATGGGCGGAGACGACGAGGATCTCGTACGGAACGCCGAGTTCATCGAGAATGTCGGCCGCGTGGCGCATGGTTTCGAGATCGCTCTTCGAACCCATGATGATGCCGACCTGGGGCGAGCCGGTCTTGCGTCTTAACAATTGAGTCGTTCGCTTGGCCATGCGCGAGCGAGTTTAGCGGGCAACGAGCGGGCGTGATCAATCGATCTTCAGCTTCGCCGTTGCCTGCTCTGCGGAGATTCCCGCAATGCGAACCACTTTTTCCGGCGACGTCTGTCCGCTGACGATCTCAACGTCTCGGGCTTTCACGCCGAGCGTGCGGGCGAGCAGGTTGCAGACTGCTTTGTTCGCCTTGCCCGATTCTGCCGCGGCAGCGACTTTGACCTTGAGGCGATCGCCCAAGGCGCCGGAAATGGCATCGCGCGAGCTGCCGGGGACGACTTTGAGACGGATCAGGCAATCTGAGCCGGAAGGTTCGATCATGGGTAGATCATGGACAGAGCAAGGCGTCGTACGCAGACGCGAATCACGCGTTTGGGGCTGCTGTCGCGCTACTGCCTTCGCCCCTCGGTCATCTCTTCGATCTCATTCCGCCTCACAAAATCGGTCAGCCGCTGCACATCCGCGGAATTGATCAGGCCGTCGCCATTCAAATCCTTCGGCGTTCCGTGCTGGGCATGGATGTCCTCGACATCGATCTTGCCATCGCCGTTCACGTCGTAGGCGGGGTTGAACACGCTGGTCAGAATCTCGTTGGGCTCATCCGACGGCGGAAGCAGGAAGCGGAGCGAGCCCGGCAGGCGCGCCGACCACGCGGCCTCGTTGTGCTGCTGACCGAAACCGACGACGTGGCGGAGCGTGCCTTCGAGCGGGTAGCGTGCCGCGGCACCTCCCACCAGCGCATCGCGGAGGTTGTAGGAATTGACGTAATCATCGCTGGATGTGCCGCTGTCGCCGTGATCCATGTAGATGCGGATATCGCGGAAATTGGCGATGGGTTTCACGCGCGCGAGGAAGTTGGTGGATGTCCACCATGCGCCGCTCATCGCGCCGATCTTGCCGAACGTGCTGGTGAAATCCCAGCCGAGATAGAGCGACACCACGCCGCCCATGCTCGAACCCATCGTGAGCGTGTCGGCAGCGCCCGTCTTCGTGCGGTAGTTTGCATCGATGAACGGCTTGAGTTCATCGCGGAGGAACCGGGCGTACTTGTCGGCCCAGCCTGCGCCGCTGCCGCTGATGGTGTCGCCGGGAGGCAGGTAGTCCTTCAAGCGATTTGCAGTGTTGTCGACCCCCACCACGATCGCTTCGCGGATCTGGCCGCCGTTGGTCAGTGTTTCAAGCGGCGTGGCCATGGCCCAAGTGCCGAAGGTGCCGTTCTCGAAGATGTTCTGGCCATCGTGCATATAGAGCACGGGGTAGCGGCGCGTCGGGTGCTCGGCGTATCCACGGGGCAGATACACGCGATACCTGCGTGACTCGTTGAGATTGGTCGAGAAGATGCTGGGCGGCGTCGTCGCGAAGTAGTCACGCTTCGACACGCTCACGCTCGCAGCCGGCATGTACGAGAAGAGCTTGGAATCCTGCACGAAAACGGCGTCGAGTTCGGTGTTGAAGTTTCCGAACGTGGGCGAGCGGTTTGCACCGTTTGAATCGGTCAGGTAGAACTCGATCGACTTTGCCGCGGCACCGATGTTCCACGCGAACCAGATCTGCTCCTGAATGTTGCCCGCTCGCACGCGACCGGGGCCGTAGCGCTGGAGCGGCACCTGCTGAAAGGCTCCCGCGCCCTGTCTCCACCACAGGATCGGATTCGTGAAATTGGTGGTCCAAAGAATCGACTTGGTGGTCGGCGCGATTGGTGCGGCACTCGTCGTCGCCGCGATCACGCCGCCGATCTGCGTGCCGTTCGCGCTCTGGCTCGTCTGCCCGGCGGCATCATTGCGGAGCACATACCTGTAGGTGAAACTGCGATTCGCGGGAAGGCTGATCGTCGTGCGCCAAGTCGGATACGCGGAAGCTTCGAGCTTGACGGCGTAACGCATGTCGCCGTTGCCGAGTTCCGCGAGATCTCCAAGAACAAAGACCGACTGGCCGACGTTTGTTGTCTGATTGATGGAGAAAACGACGTTCTGTCGGGGCTGTTGCGCGAGGGCACCGGAGATGAACGTCGCGGTCGCAAGAAGGCCTAGAAATTTCGCCGCGAGGTGCATCACGCTCTCCCTTGTGACCCAAGTATTGTTCTGCCCCACTTGAACATCCGCCTCGTCCGAGAACGAATTGGATTGGGGTCGGAATGAGGGGTGGCAAATTCCGAAGCATGTTCGGGGCAACCCATTCGAATGACTCTTCAAGCCAGCGCCCCTCCACCTGCCGCGACACCGCCCGTCCCTGAGACGGATGTTCGCACGCCTTCATTCTGGGTCGCGCTGGTTCTTCTCGCCCTGCTCGCATGCCTGCTGATCTACGGCATCTTCGAGACGCGATTCCGCATCGCGGTGGAAGGCGGAACGGCGGCGGTCGATCTTCTACGTCGAAACGCCCGCCGGCTGTGGATCCTCATCGCCGGCACGGGGCTGATTCTGCTTGGCATCATCATCTCCCCTCTGCCGGGTCCGGGCTTCATCCTGCTCGCGCCGGTCGGCATGGGCATCCTCGCGACGGAGTTCGCGTGGGCCCGCCGGCTCAAGCAGGAGATTCAACGCCGGGCCTCCCCACTCGAGAACGCCACCAAGCACGTCGCGGACCGCACGCCCCGCTGGATTGTCGTGCCCGCGCTGCTGCTTTACTGGTGCGTTCCCGCCGCGCTCGCTTCGTTCACTTCGCTTCCGCAACCCGCCATCTGGAGCGTGGCGTCGGTGCTCTTCGCGCCGTTCATTTTCTGGGCGTTGATGGTCTTTCGGACATCGGCAGCGCCAAAGCCGAGCCCGCAATCGGCCGGCAATGCCGGTTCACCGGCCGGCAAGTAATCTCGCCCGGTGACGCTCCTTGCGCGTGCAACAATCCGCCAGCTACCGGAGACGCGCGAACACACCATGGCCGAACCCGCCTCACAGATCAGCAACGCGACGGTCGCCGGAGTGGAACAGATCGCCGCGGCATCCGATCTTGAGATCTTCGATTTCTGGCTCGGACTCATCCTGCTTGCGACCGTTGCGTGCGTGCTGGTCTACGGCGTGTTCGATACGAAGTTCACGCTCGCCCGCGTCCACGGTGCCGCGGCGATCTCCCTGCTCAGGCGAAATATCTGGCGGCTTTGGATTCTGATCGCGGGGACCGCCGTGATCCTGCTCGGCGTGCTGCTCTCGCCTTTGCCCGTGCCCGGCTTCACCGTGCTCGCGCCGATCGGACTCGCCATTCTCGCAAGCGAGTTTGCATGGGCAGCGCGCCTCACCTTTGAGATCAAGCGGCACTCGGTGCCGATTCAGAACGCGACATGGAAAGTCGCCAGCCGCACGCCGCGCTGGACCGTGATACCGGTCTGCATCGTGTACTGGTGCGTGCCGATCGGGCTTGTTGCCACATCCACTCTTCCCTCGTTCATCGTCTGGCCCGCATCTTCGATCTTCTTCGCGCCGGTACTGCTCTGGGCGGCGCTGGTGATTCGGGGCGAGCCGCCGGCCGTGATCGGTGAGTCGTAAGTTGCCTTGCGAACCAAACTTTGATCGGCGACCGAGGGCGACTACAGGATGTCATCGAGCGCCGAACAGACAGTGCGAAGCTCTTCCGGCGAGTTGTAGTGCTGAATGCTGAGCCGCGCAATCCCGATCGCGGGATCGATATTGAGACCTTTATCCGTCGCGAGTTGCTCGATCAGCCGCTTTGAATACGCATGCCCTTGACGCATCGCGATGTTGCGCGCGCCGAGATGGCGTGAAATCTGGACCGGGCTGGCTTTCGTGCTCGTGAATGAGATCGTGCCGACGCGGCTCGCGCCGGCGTGGCGCGGCCCGACGATGCGCACCGACGGCTTGCTCAACAGAAACTCGATGAGCTGCGCGGTGTGCTGATCTTCAAGAGCTCGAACGACGGCAAAGGCGCGATCGAACACATCGCGCGTTGGCGGCCTGCTCCAATCACGCTGTCCTAGACCCCCTCCCCGAGGGAGGGGGCAGGGGGTGGGTTCGATCGGCAACGTTGACCGACTTGAGTTTGAGGCTGCTCCGCGCGACGCCAGCCCACCCTCAACCCTCGCTCCCATCGGGGAGGGGGCTTCAGAGAACGCCGCCAACTGACACATGAAATCCCAAAGCGCCGCAACTCCCGCGGCAGCTTCATGGCTCGCATTGCCGAGTTCCCACTTGTACGGCACCGTGCTGTCCAGGAAGTAATGGTTCGGTCCGACCAGTTCGCCCATCGCCTCGTGCGTGCCGAACATCGCGGCCATGTGCGGGCCGAAGACCTTGTACGTCGAGTAGACATACCAGTCGCAGCCGAGTTCGCCCACGCGCGGAGCCCGGTGCGGCGCATAGGCAACGCCGTCCACGACCATGCGCGCGCCTGCCGCGTGCGCGATCTCTGCCGCCCCGCGTACATCCCAGATTTCGCCCAGGATGTTCGAGACCTGCGGCATAAGCACGAGCAGCGTGCGGTTGTTCACGAGCTTTTTCAGTGTGTCGAGCGCGGGACGCCAACTAGCCTCTCCCGCACGCCCACTGTCGGCATCTCGCACGGGCTCGACGTTCCAAGGGACGATGGTGTAGCCTCGAATTGCAAGCCGCATCCACGGACCGACGTTTGCTTCGTGACCGGCGGTGCAGACGACGATCTGGTCACGCGTAAGCAAGCGGTCACGGAGTGTGCCATGCGCGCCTGCGTTCGTTTGCTTCGCAAAGTGGTCGCGCAAATCAACCGGAGCCGCATCGAGGTTCCGACAGGCATCTCGCGCATCGGCGTACGCCGACGCGAGTTCGTAGCAGAGCACCGTGGATGACGATCCGAAGAAGACCTCGCCCATACCGGCGCCGACACCCGACCCCGCGGGTTTGCCCCCTGCTGCCTCGTGCCCGCCGACAAACACCTTCACCACCTCGCGCGCCCGTGGAATGACCGCGGTCGCCTGTTTGGAAAGCGGATAGTCGCCACCCAACTGCACGAACGAATGTTCCATGTACTCCCGCATGGCATCAATCACGCACCGCGGCAACTGCGATCCGCCGGCGTTGTCGAGCATGATGGTGCCGCTCTCGAGACTGGACGAAAGGCCGGGGAAGAGCGAGCGAATTGAGGGGAGGAGGTGGAGCATTTGCAATCGTTGGGAGCCCGCGCGCCGACCGGATGTCGCCGATTGCACTACGCGCCGCGGATCGGCAACCCGGCGATACGGATCGAAAACGCATCGACAACAACAATCGACGAGGTAATCACCTGCTCCGCAACTTCAACAAGGACGCGTTGCAGAAGGCTGAGCATCTCCACGTCTGAGATGTTTCCCGCCCGAAAGAGAATCAAACCCGGCTGGGCCTGCCCGCTCAGAGCGATGAGTCGCGCAAAGTCCAAGTCGGCGGTCACGAGGGTCCTTTGCTCCGCTCGCGCAAGATCAAGAATCGCCGTATCCGTCGACGCCGACATGCCGCGATCACGGACATGCTGCGCATCGTGACCGACGCTCCGCAGCCACTGAGACAACAGCGGACTCACGGGTTGATCGACGAGAAATCGCATGCTTTGAGAGCCACATGGACGAGAAGCAGATCAGGCCGACTTCAAGAAAATCACACGGTCGTCTGCGAGCGCCGCCGCAAATGCGATTGCGGAACGAATATCTTCCTGCTGCAAATCGGGGTGATTTGACAGAATCTCCTTCTCGCTCTCGCCCGAGGCAAGCAGACCGAGCAGCCTCGAGACGGGGAACCGCAATCCCCGAATGCAAGGTTTGCCACCCATGATGTTGGGGTCGATGGTGATCCGGGGATGGCTGCCGACGCCGCTCATAGCAATATTCTACGCGGCAGAAAACCAGGCACTTCTGGCGAGCTCAAGCACGCAATGTCCTCGATCGCGAAGCGATTTTTACCGCGCCCCCGCCCCCACCGTCATCTTCACGGCCACGCTCGTCGGCTTCACCCGCTTCTCAAACTCGCTGCGGTACTTGTTCATGATCGTCCGCACGGCCCAGTTGTTACCGTCGGCCAGGCCGCAGATCGTGGTGCCGGGCATGCTACCCATGCTGGTCGCGATCTCGAGCGCGAGGTCGAGGTCTTTCGTCCGCCCGTCGCCACCTTCGATGCGGGTGAGGAGCTGATACAACCATCCGCTGCCCTCGCGGCAGGGCGTGCACTGGCCGCAGCTTTCGTGCTTGAAGAAGCGAGCGATGTTGCGCGCGACCGCCACCATGTCGGTGTCTTCATCGAAGACCGTCGGGCAGGCCGTGCCCAAGCCCAGCACGTTGTTCTTGCGGCCGATGTCGAAATCCATCTCGGCGTCCATCTGATCCGGGCCGAGAATGCCCATGCTGATGCCGCCCGCGATCGCGCCCTTGAACTTCTTGCCGTTGCGCATGCCGGCGCACAGACCCGGATCTTCGATGAGCTGCCGGAGCGTGATGCCCAGCTCCAGCTCAAAGACGCCCGGGCGATTCACGTGGCCCGAAACGCCCATCAGCTTCGTGCCGTGGCTCGGCGGCGTATTCGGGAAGGTGCTCACCTTTCCCTGCTTCATGAACCACTCGGCGCCGTGATGAATGATGCTGGGCAGGTGCGCCAGCGTCTCGACGTTGTTGATGATCGTCGGCTTACCGAAGAGGCCCTTGATCGCCGGGAACGGGGGCTTGATGCGGGGCCAGCCGCGCTTGCCTTCGAGCGCTTCGAGCAGACCAGTCTCTTCGCCGCAG
The DNA here is from genome assembly GCA_017303555.1 of Planctomycetota bacterium. Taxonomy (GTDB): domain Bacteria; phylum Planctomycetota; class Phycisphaerae; order Phycisphaerales; family UBA1924; genus JAFEBO01. Next base: position 76,519 of record JAFLCN010000003.1, on the reverse strand, counting down.
ATATACGCGCCCGCGCCACGATGGACGTAGCAATCCACCTTGAACGCGCCGCCCCGCGCCGTGTTCGCGCCATTCAACAAACCGTTGCCACCGAAAATCCCGTTTGCGTACGCCTCTCTTAAAGCGTTCTCGAGCACCTTCGCCTGATGGTGATACTCGCCCCGGATGAAGATGTACGCCGTCTTGATGCGGCACGCATAACAGCAGATCGCGATGCCCTCGAGCATCAGGTGCGGATCGAAATCCATCAGCAGCCGGTCTTTGAACGTGCCGGGCTCGGATTCGTCGGCATTGATGGCGAGATAGCGCTGGCCCGGATCATCTTCTTGCCCCGCCTCGCTTGTTTTCAGCTTCGGAAGGAATGTCCACTTGAGCCCGGTCGGGAAGCCCGCGCCACCGCGCCCGCGCAGCACGCTCTTCTTCACCTCTTCGGTCACGGCATCCGGCTTCATGCCGATCGCCTTGCGCAGCGACTCGTACCCCGCGCCGTGCGGGCCCGGCCGGGTGTATTCCTCGTAGCTGACGATGTGCCGCCCTTTCGGATCGGCATAGGGCCAGCACGGAATGCGCTGCGTGAGGACGGGACCGCTCAGATTCGGATTGATCGGGGGGAAGGGCATGCGGGCCAAGTGTATGAACGCCCGGACCCGTTGCCGAACCGATCGGCATGTGGTCCGGGCACAAGGGCGGGGAAGGCGCAGGCTTCGCCCGGGGTCCTCAGCGAGCGGCCGATTGCGGGCTGATTGCCATCCGTTCCAGCCGCTCGAGTCGCGCTCGCAGGTCGCGGTTCTCGTCCTTCAGCGCCTCGATCTGCTTCTGCTGGGCCTGCACCGCGCCGATGGCGATGACTGATAGCTTCGAGTAATTCACCGTGAGCAAACCCTGCGTCTCGTCGCCACTCACCGTCTCGGGAAGCACCGAACGGACTTGCTGCGCGAGGAAGCCGTAGTCCGCCGCCCCGTCTCCGATCCACCGGAACCGCACCGGACGCAGTCTCAACACCGTGTCGAGCGCTGCATCAAGCGGGGTCACATCGGTCTTCAAGCGTGCGTCGGAGACGGCGGACCAACCCCCGTTGCTGTCGAGTCGTGCGAACTTCGTGAAGCCATTGATTCGGTTGGTTATCTCGAAGAACCCGCCATCGGACAGCCGCATCCCGGACTCAAATGTGGGTGACGCCGCGGCATTCGTCAGTTGGACCTGCCAACCGGTGCCGACCGCCCCGCTCCCCAGGTGCAGCGGCGCCGCCGGCGTCGCGGTGCCGATGCCGACGCGACCGCCTGAGTACGCGATGCCCCCAGTCGCGGCGCTCCACGGTGAGAACGCATTCGAGATGCTCGCAGGAACCCCAGTCACACCGCTCCAGGGCACGCTCTGCGCGAAAGTGGCAGTCGCAGCCGTGGTCGCCGAGTCTGCCGAATCGGCCGCGGCGGCACGCACCGCGTGCAGAGCCGCCGGCGCTCGCGTGATCCGCTGGCGGGGCGACAGCGTGCGGTAGGCGCCGCCCCCCACCGGCCTCACCCCGATCTCAAGGTACACATCCGGCGCGCTCGCGAACCACGCGGAATCGCCGGGCAGTTCGAGCGTGAACAGACCCTGCGTCACCGGCACTTCTGGGTTTGTGAACTGGGGCGAGAGGGGCGTTCCCGCGCTCGGACCGTCAAAGAACCTGAACTGCATGTCGGTTGGCCCGGTGATGTTCACCCCACCATCCGATATCCGCCCCTGATACGTGATCGCGCCCGACGCGCCGCTGGCACGCAGCGGCAGGCAGAAGTTCAGAGGATCAAGCGGTCCGGCGATGCTCGCGTAGTACTGGGCGCTGCCGCCCGGCCAGCCACCGCTCACCCATGCCCGTCCGGGCGGCGTCGGAGCCGTGTTCGTAGAGACCAGATACGCCGACTGCCAACTGTTGACGACCGCCGCGTATCCGATGTAAAAGCGCCCCGTCACGGTGACCGGAGTCGTCAGCGCGTATTCGCAGTACCGTCCCGTCAGCGCGTCCTTGACCGTGACCGTCTGATCGACCAGCGGCACCGCCGTGTTCACGTTCCCCTGGCTGTCTGCCTGCCACACGAAGATCCGTCCGGCCGAACCATTGGTGCTGTCGCCCCAGATGCACGAGATCGATGTGAGGACGTCTTTGCCGCCGATCGCATCGAAGCCGTGGATGCCGACAAACTCCGTTCCCACGGTCGCCGAGATAAATTGCGCCGGCGGCGTCGTGTCGTGTCGGTACAGCCGCGGACCGGACCGGTCGTCGAAGACGCTCGCCAGCGTCTGTTGCGTCTGCTCATCGATCGGAGTCGTACGCATTTTCAGCGTCTGACCCAACCCAGCCGACGCGGCAAACCCACAAACCACACTCGCGAGCAAAGAGTACATGCGCATGGCAGATCCCCTATGAAGGGCAAGTCGCCCCGGGGACTCTGCGGGAACTGGCCGCGCCGACCCTCATGTCGGACCACAATATTGCCCGGTCATTTCAGGCTCGCTTCCAACCGCTCCAGCCTGGCGCGAAGATCGTCGATCTCTTTCTGCTTCGCCGCGCTCTCGCCGGCGAGCCTTCCGATCTCCCGTCGATCGGCCTCCCGCTGTGCCTGCTGCTGTTTGATTGCCTGCACCGTAACCGCCGTCAGCCTCGCGTAGTCCATCCCCACCACGCTGCCGGTCTCATCCCGAAACACAACTTCCGGAAACAGTTTTTCGACGTCTTCCGCAACAAACCCCAGGTCGTGCACCCGTCCGCCCCGCCTGGCGATCTCATCACCCTTCCAGTCGAAACGCACACCATCGAGCATCAGCAACTTCTGGAGCGCATCGTCGATCGGCGCCACATGCTCCTTCAACCTCGCGCTCGACGGCGTGATCGTGCCCGACGCGTTGATGTTGCCCTGCACGACCAGGCTGCTCCCCACTACGACGCGACCAAAGTCGTTCGCATAGTTGATGTAAAGCCCGCCACCATCGACCACGCCGCCGGGGTTGCCGGTCCAGCCCGCATCGACAAAGGCTCGAGCGTTCCCCCCGTTATTGCCCTGTCCGCCGCCGCGGCCGGCGAGCATGAAGTCGGCGCCGGTCGAACGGATCGTTCCGTTGACGTTCAATTTCTGAGGAAGCGATGTCGTACCGATCCCCACGTTCCCGGTGCTGTTGATCACCATCCGCGTCGCCGTCGCCGTCTGATCGACGAACTGCCACGTCCCGTCCGATGCGGAATACATGCCGTAGGTGCGCCCGCCCGCGCCGAAGTTCTCCAGCCGCAGCCCACTCCCCCAGCCCGCTCCGCTCGCAGCGATCAGGAGGCCGAGGTCGTTGGTTGAATCCCCTTCGATGTGCAAACGCGCATCGGGCGACTGAACATTGATGCCAACCCGTCCCGAGGACGTCCACTGCAGGACGTTCCGCTCGGTCTGTCCGTTCTTCGAGCCGAGCACCCCGCCCGAGTACCCAAAGATCGCCGGGCCATCGATGGCCTGGCCTGCAAAAAACTTACCGGAACCGAACCACCCCAGGCCGTGATTGATGTCACTGCCCGATCGCAGGTACAGCGTCTTGTCATTCAGCCGCGAATCACTCGAGATCGAGAACGATTCCGCGGCCGTCGCAACCTTCGCACGCACGGCCTGAGGCGTTGCGCCCACAAGCTGGCGCGGCGAGATCGCAACAAAGCCCGATCCGGGCGGGCTCGCGGCTTCCACATCCATCCAAAGCCCGGTGGCATCGTCCGTCGCGCCGCCGAAATCCAGCGAAGTCGTGAAGACGCCGTTGTCGACCGCGACAGACGATTTGGTCAGCGGGCCGCCAATCCGATTGCTCGTGTTGGTGCTCGTCGGGTTGTTCCAAAGCGAGAAGCGGAGATCGGCCGTCCCGTGTACCGGCGCACCGTTCTTCTCGAGTCGTCCCTGATACGTGAACGCCGTCCCAATCGGTTGAGGCTGACGAGCGCCGTTGAATGTGAGCGACCAGCCCGAAGCGATCGTGCGCGCATTCCCGTTGGCAAGAACATAAAGGCTCCACGTGCCGCTGGCGCTCACGCTGTTGAATCCGCTGAGCGCACTCGAGTACGGACCCGCCGGTGCGGGGGGTGGATAGAGCGGAACGTTTCCACCCGGCTTGAATGCAGCACTCGCGACCACCGGATTCGGAGCAGTTCCAGACGCATCGTCGGCGAAGGTGATCGTGAATGAAAGTGGGGCGTTCGTTGGCCCGGTTGAGATCGAGCCGAGATCGCACTTGATTCCGGACGGACCGACCAGCAGCGCCGCAAAGGCATCCAGCGAACCCGAGGTCGACTGCACCCCGTTCAGACTGATGGTCATGTATTGAACCGTTCCAACACCAGAAACCACCAGCCCGGCCGGATACGCGCTGGCCGGAGCGCCGCCGGAAGAACCCGCAAACGTGATCGGCGTGTTGCTGGTAAAGGTCTGCCCGAGCGAAGGCTCCGCGAGAACAGCCAACCCGACAGCCAACCCAACAGCCAGCAGCGTTCTGACCACAGCGTACATATCGCCCCCTTCGGCCTGCATCGGCCGGAAGAACCAATCACTCAGCCTATCAGCGGGCGTCCGCAATCAAAAGAGAAATCAAAGGAGTTCCACGCCCGACAACCCTCGCGTTGACGGTGCAGGCGGCTCAGAGGGTGCTTCCACGCACGACCCGCCGCCTGTCACCTCCACGGCACATCAAATATGCTGGAGTACGAATCCGTCCAAACGCGCTGCTTCGGATCCGGCTTGGTAGCGAACCATTCGGGCCGCTGAAGCAGCGGGCGGAGAACATCCTTGTTGTGCGCCAGCGCGAGCCACGTCGATTGCTTCCGCACCGCGCTCGCATCGGTTTGGGCCATCCGGTCCAGTCGGAATGCGCACGCCAGATCCACGCGTGCCGCGACGTTTACCACCATCGCCGAAAGCTCAAAGTACCGGTTCGATGTGTGCACGGCAAGTATTCCGTTTGGGCTGAGCCGCTCCCTATACGTCTCGAATGCCTCCAGCGTGAGCAGGTGGATCGGAACCGAGTCGGAACTGAACGCATCAAGGATGATGAGATCGAACTGCTTGTCGGTTACGTTCAACCCGATACGCCCGTCACCGATGATCGTCTCGACCTTAACGCCGCGTTCCCGCGCGCGCCCGATGAACGTGAACAGTTGCGGGTGCTCGGCAATCGACCGGACGAGCGGATCGATCTCGAAGAACGTCAGTTCGTCGCCCTTCACGGTGTACGCCGCAATCGTTCCGGCACCCAGCCCCACCGCCGCGATTCTCAACTGGCGATCTTCTGCCCGGGCGGCCGCGAAAATATCTCCCAGCGGCCCCAGGCGGTGGTAATACGAGATCGGAACATCCTGCAGCTCCGGCGCCAGAAATTGCTCGCCGTGCAGCGTCGATCCGTGCGAGATCCGCAGGCGGCTATCCGATTTGTAAACGGCGTACACCCCGAAGAACGAGCGTCCGCCGAACACGACGCCCCGCTGCCACTCCCGCACGGCATGCGTGAAGAAGATCGCCGTCAGTACCGCCGCCGCGACGCGGTAGTTGCCCCCACCCCGCACCGGCAGGAGCGCGAGCATCAGGCACAACGTCCCCATCACGCCCGCAAACACCGGCACCGACGCCCATTCCTCGAAGGGCCCGAGCATCAGCATTCCGGCGCCGAAGATAATCCCCGCGCCCAGCATCGTCATCACCACGTGCTTCCACCAGCGGATTCGAAGCGACGCAGCGGACGGCGCGATCAGGATCACGCAAAGGGCCATCGAGATCGGATACTCTGCAAAAGAGCGGAACACCGACGGCGCCACGATCGCGTTGAACACGCCGCCGATCGCTCCCCCCACGGCCGCCAGCAGGTAGAACTCCGTCAGCCGCGAAACCCCGGGTCGCGTTTCGTACAGCCGCCGATGGCACGCGTACGCGCACCCGGCCAGCGCCGCCATGTGCGCACCCACGATCCAAAGCAGCGGAAACTTCAGGCTCGCGATGTCGTTGATCGCAACCGCCAGCACCGCCACGATCGCAAACCAGCCCGCCTTGCCCGAACTCAGCTTGAACCGGCTCGAGAACGCCAGCGTGTACGTCAGCAGGTAGATCGACAGCGGCAGAATCCACAAGAGCGGGATCGCCGCCACATCCATCGTGATCGCCGCGGTCGCGCCCAGCGACATGCTCGACGGCGCCGCGGCAAGCGCGATCCACAGCAGCCCCTTGCCGATTGTCACCGGCTCCGCCCTTGCTTCTTCCGCCGCTGTCTTCTCCGTCGGACGCCGATTCCTCAGCGTCAGCAGCCCGGACAACAGCACCATCGCCACCAGAATGCAATAGCCCACCGTCCACACTTCCGCCTGCCCGTCCAGCGCAAAGTTCGGCTCGATCACGAACGGGAAGCACAGCAGCCCGACAAAGCTCCCCGCGTTGCTCGCGGCATACAGAAAATACGGGTCCTTCGCGCGCGGGTCCGTTGTCGCGCCAAACCAGCTCTGCAGAAGCGGGCCTGTCGTCGCCACCGCAAAGTACGGAAGCCCCGCGATCACCACAAGCGTCGCCAGCAGCCAGCCCGTCGGTGTCAACCCCGAATACAGCACCCGGGGCAGCCCGATCGGCAGCGTCAGCACCACGCACGCAAGCACGGCCGCGTGCACACCGAACTGCGCCGTCAGAGGGAGCTTCCGCGTCAGCAGGTGCGAGTACAAGTATCCCAGAATCAGCATCGTCTGGAAGAACGCCATCGCCGTGTTCCAGACGCTCGGGGTTCCGCCCAGAATCGGCAGAACCAGCTTCGCGGCCATCGGTTGAATCAGAAAAAGCAACGCCGCGGAAAAGAAAATGGCTGCGCCGAAGATGCGGATCATGGCCCGAAGGTTAGCAAAGGGGCGGAACTTCCTGCACCACACCCGTCGGAGGTGCTTCCCGCTCCACCACAACCCGAAGCCGTTTTCCTACGCTCGCTCCCAGGAGTCTCCCGTGCGATTCGACGCCGTTATCTGCGACATCGATGGCTGCCTCGGCCCCGAAAGCCACCATCCGCTCGATGCCGCATCACTCGCCAATCTCGCCCGGCACAACCGGCGCGCCGTTTCGTCGCGCGATGTCCCCGTGATAGCACTCGCCAGCGGTCGCCCGTTCCCGTTCGTCGAGTGCCTCTGCCGCCTCATGGCCAACACCACCGTTCCCTGCATCGCCGAGAACGGCGTCTGGCTCTACGACCCGGTGCAGGGCGACTTCATCATCGATCCGCAGGTCACGCCCGCGGATCTCGAATCCATCTCCGCCCTCACCCATTGGATCGCAACCGAACTCGCGCCCACGGGCATCGTCATGCAGCCCGGCAAGTCCGCCAGCATCTCCATCTACCACCCCGACACCGACTACCTCATGGCTCTCATGCCGACCATCGCCGGCATCGCGCGCCAGCGGAATTGGCCCATCCGCGTCAGCCGCACCGTCCGCTGGATCAATCTCGATCTGGCCCATGTCAGCAAGGCCACGGGCATCGCCCGCCTGATCGCCCGCTCCGGCCTCGACAAATCGCGCCTCGCGGGCGTCGGCGATTCGCTCTCCGACCTCGCGATCGCCGAGCGCGTCTCGTTCTTCGCGTGCCCGAAGAACGCCGACGACAAGCTCAAACCGCACGCCCACTACGTCTCGCCGCACGAGGAGATCGACGGCGTGCTCGATATCGTCGATCACATCAGCCGCTGAGCACGCTCAGTCCTTCACGCTCGACGGGTCCTTCTCCAGCTCGATCGCCGAGATCTTCTCGATCCGGCGCGTGTGCCGTCCGCCCGCGAACGGCGTCTGGATCCACTGCTCCACGATCTTCTCGATCAGCCGCTGCCCAAGAAGATCCGCCGACAGGCACAGAATATTCGAGTTGTTGTGGCTCCGCGAAAGCTGCGCCGTGATCTCGTCGTGAACGTTCGCCGCACGAACCCCCTTCACCTTGTTCGCCGCGATGCTCATGCCGATGCCCGTGCCGCAGATGAGCACGCCCAGCTCCACCACTCCCTTCGCGACCGCGTGCCCGACCTTGTACGCCGGCTCCGGGTAGTCGCACGGTTCGCCCGACGAATCCCCGAGAATCCGCACCTCGTGACCCTCGCTCTTGAGCTTTTCCGAGAGCAACTTGATCGACGCCGCTCCGCGATGGTCCGCGCCCAGTCCGATCTTCATGATTTTTCTCCGGCCGCTCGCACCCGCTGCTTCTTCCCGCCTTCACCCGGCACCAGCTTCGCCTCGGCGAACCGCTGCAGAATACCCGCCCGGATCCGCTCTGCCGTCTTCCGGTACGCCTCCAGACCCGATCCGATCGGGTCCGGTATGTCACCCGCCGAATCCAGCACCTTCACCTTGTCCGCCGACTCCGGCGAGATCGCAAGCACCGCCTCCCGATGCCCGCGCGTCATCGTGAATACATAGTCCGCCGATCGCACCATCTCCCGCGTCAACCCGCGCGATCGATGTCTCGTCGCTGCCGGTTGCACCCCCAGCTCCGACAGCGCCTCGTCCCCCTCGCGCGTCGCCGGCTCTCCTTCCGATGCCGAAGTCCCCGCCGATTCCGCTCGAATAGGCCCCGACCGCGATCGTTCCAGCACGTCCCGCGCGATCCGCTCCGCCATCGGGCTGCGGCAGGTATTCCCCGAGCACACAAACAGCACCCGCGTCACCACCGCATCATCGATCTCCCGGGCGCTCAACGCGCCCTCCGATTCCACGGCATACCCGCCCGCCCGCGTCAGCCGCACCGCCGATGAAACGCCCCCGTACTCCGTCGCCCCGTCATCGATGCAGAGCGCCACGCCCGCCGCATCGAGATTCAACTTCAGATCCGCACCATCCAGCAACTTCCCGCTCGAACTGATCGCGCTGGGCACCCGATCCATCGCCACCGGCGTCCGTGCTCTCGAAAGCACCTCGCGCGCAAACGCATGGCTCGGAACCCGGACCGACAACGGCCCTCCGGCCCAAAACGCCCCGCAAATCTCGCCCGCCACCGGCTTCTCGAACGAGCCCTCGATCAACAATCTCACCGGCCCGGGCAGCAGCTTCGAGAAAATCCGCTCGTGCGTCGCCGCGCGGACCCCGGCCGCCCGCTTCACCGCCTCGACATCGCCCGAATGCCACGTAAACCCGTTCGGCCCAACGCCCTTCGCCGAAATCGTCCGTTTCACCCCCGGTGCGAAGGCCGCCAGCTTTCCCAGCGCGTCCGGCTGCGATGCGCTCGCCGCCAACCCATACACCGTTTCGGTCGGAAACAGCACCAACGCACCCTGGTCGATCAACGCCGCGGCCCGGGCCGCCAACGCCTCCCGTTCCTTCGCCTTCAATCCGGATAACTGGACGATTTCTGCCACACCCAAAGGTAGCCAAACTCCCACAGGTTCGGGAGATGCACGGCCCTGCTCTTGGAACCCGTACGCCCCCCGCCCGAATAGGATGAGCGGTCCTTTCGTGAGGGCTCCGGGATTTTCCGCCGCACCCAGCCGATCCGGCTTCATCCGATCGGCCATCCGCGGCACACAGGGCGGTCGAAAATATGCAATCGAAACTTCAGCACCCGCGCGGCGATCGTCACGCCTTCACCCTCGTCGAATTGCTCGTCGTGATCGCCCTGATCGGCATCCTCATCGGCATCCTGCTCCCCGCTCTCGGCGGTGCACGCAAGGTCGCCCGGGCGCAGGCAAATAGACAACTGCTGACCCAGATGGCCGGCGCTTCCGCGGCATTCGAGACTGACAACCGGCGCGCTCCGGGCTACTTCTCCCCGCGCGAAATGGCGCTCCGTTCCAATACCGGAACGGGAGCGACCGACGGCCGCGGCATGACCGCGATGCAGAACGTGCTGATCGATCTCGCCGGAAAAGATTCCGTGGTCGTCGGCACCGAATTCGGCACGAAGAACCAAGATGAGTACCTGAAGGATGTCGGCCCCATCGACGGAACGCCCGCAGCGTCCCGAGTCAACGTCAACCCGACACTGATCGGCGCGACCAAGTCATACTTCAACCCCGGCAAGAAAAGCCTCGTCAGCTTCGAAGCCGGAGACGATTCGAAGCAGCGTGTCGGCGTTGTGGTCGCGGGTCGCACGGACAACCTGCAGCTGCCCGATCTGGTCGATGCCGATGGCCAGCCCATCCTCGCCTGGCAGCTCGATGAATCCTGCCGCCTCCCCATCGATATGGGCGCTGGCACCAACTCGTTCGTCGGCGTCAACTCCGGATCTGACGGCAGCACGGCGTCCCGCTTCTACTGGGGTTCCAACGCCGGGATTCTGCGCAGCAAGGCACAGGGCCGCCTCGCTCTCGACACGAGGGCTGTCGGCAGCAGCGACGAGAACCCGAATGTCAGCCTGATTTCCTACCACGTCTCGGGTTCCTCCCCCACCGACCGGACGAACACCAGCGAGCTTGCAACGCTCATGGCGATCGTCGGCAATCCCGGCTCGCCCAACTCTTCACCCGATCCCAAGACCGCAAACGTGAACGAGATCCTTCCCGGCGCTCCGCGCGGCAAGATCATCTTCCACGCCCCCGGCACCGACGGCGTCTTCCTCTCGCAGCGCCAGGGCAACCGCTTCTTCATCAACGGTGCCAAGTCGGTCCTTTACGGCATGGGAATCAAGGACAGCGCAAACACCCTCCGCGTCGATGCCGCAGGCAAGTCCACTTCGATCAACGTCCTCGATAGTTTCGACGACATCATCGTCGCGAACTAATTTTTTATGGAGTATTCATGAAGCTCGCACAAATCACTGCCACGATTGCAGTTGCCTGTCTTGCCACGCATGCAATCGCAGATCCATGTGCAGGGAAATGGCAACCGGGAAACGGAATGTCCGGGCTTCGTGGCAATATTGCAACTTTCACCATTTGGGATTCCGACGGTCCGGGGCCGCTTGGGCCGTGGCTCATTCTCGCTGGAAACGGCGAACGTGTTGCCGGCGGCTTTCAGGGACTCGCGCCATCCACTCAAATGAATATCGTCGCGTGGGATGGAACGAATTGGCACAACATCGGCGTCGGCATGCCGATGCAGATAACTTCACTTGCAGTTCATCAAGGGGACTTAATCGCCGCGGGCTACGGTGGAGGCAGCGGCGTCATGCGCTGGAACGGAACTTCGTGGGCGAACGTAGGCGGCACATTCAACAACGTCGTAAACGCGGTTCATGTTTTAAATGGAGAACTCTACGCCGGCGGGCTATTTTCTGCAAACGGAAGCACTTCATTAAGTCGAATAGCAAAGTGGAGCGGCACGAATTGGCAGAATATGGCAGGCGGTATGAACGGAGAGGTTCTTGCCTTGTCAAGTTTTGACAACAGCTTGATAGCAGGCGGCGCATTCACAGTCGCCGGTGGAAGCACACTCAGCCGGATTGCTAAGTGGAATGGGTCTTCTTGGAGCGGCTTGGGCAGTGGACTCGACGGTAGCGTGACTACGATTGGACATTTCGGCGGCTCATTGATAGCCGGAGGATTTTTTAGCAATGCTGGCTCCACATCTGCGGCCAGAATTGCTGCTTGGAATGGAACAAGTTGGAGCTCATTTGGAAGCGGCTTGGATAGTGCTCCCCACTGTATTTTTGAGCATGCCAGCTCTCTTTATGTTGGCGGCGGCGTGTTTTCGGCGGGCGGCATCCCCATTAAATATCTCGCTCGATGGGACGGCGCCTGGCATAGCGTTGACACCGGTGCCAACAACACGATTGCCAGCTTGGCTGCATATCAGAATGAACTTGTCGTGGGTGGGGCCTTCAAGAGTATTGGCGATACCTATGTAAATGGAGCAGCCAAACTTGTTGATGGTATTTGGACGCCTTTTTCCGGCGGTGTGCCACCTGGTAATTCATCGTTGTGCGAAGTGAATGAGACATTGTATGTTATTAGTGCAGCACCCATGGTGCTATCGAGCACCACTGACGGCAAGAAATTTACAAATATCGGCCCTAGGGCGACCAATTCCGACATCAGAGGTAGCGCTTACTATCAAGGCGAATTCTATGTTTCTGGATCTTGCTATTTTTCGGACGGAAGCAGCTTTAATAGGTTTGGAAAATGGAACGGTACCAACTGGGTCTCTCTAGACAGCCTCGTTGGCGGCCAAGTAACTGCGATCGGAGTTCATAATAGCAAACTTGTAGTTGCCGGAACATTTGAATCAATTGGCGGTGTTTCTGCGCATAATATTGCCCTGTTTGACGGAAACGCATGGACTCCACTTGGATCAGGAATTAGCGGGAGCAGTATTTTTGCAGTTGCGTCGTATGGAGGCAACCTCTATGTGGGCGGAAACATTTACGACGCAGGTGGGGTAAGCACAGTTGGCCTTGCGTACTGGACGGGCTCAAACTGGATCGCGGGCGGGTTGCTGTATCCGTCGGTTGTTGTTTCATTTGCGGTAGCCGACAACAAGCTCTTAGTTGCAGGAGCGGCAATATTTCCCGACACTACACAAAGCCGCGTGTCAACTTGGGACGGAACCGCGTGGGCAAAGATCGGGCAACAGCAACCCGTCGGGCTCCAGATTGCCATAGAGGCATATAACGGCAGAGTATTTCTCTCAATGACCAATGGGCCGACTATTGGCGGCGTCCCCTGTGGTTCCTTGGTCATGTGGGACGGGAACGAATGGCAAAGTGCAGGATTGCATCCCAATTACTCAGGAGCTGTGGTAGACTTGCATGTTTATCGAGACGAGTTGGTGGCCGTTGGCGGCATAGTTCGAGAGAATTACGAGTACTTCGACGGAATTGCTCGTTACTACATTAGGCCGCTTTGCCATGCTGATTTTGATCACGATGGATTCGTTGGCGATTCAGATTTTACTATTTTTGTGATCGAGTATGATCGCTTGGTGTGTTCGAACCCGGCGATGCTTCCCCACTGCCCGGCCGATCTTAATTGTGACGAAGTGGTTGACGATGTCGACTTTGGAATTTTTATTGCCGAATATAATATTTTCGTGTGTGAATAACGGTAATGTTTCAAATTGCAGCCGTATCAAGCACATGATAAAAAGGCTCTGGTTGTATTACCCAGTTTCGGATTTGCAAAAGTGGCATTGACATTTGGCCGCGAGCAAGTCGCCGCTGCTTTGCTGCCTTCCTGTGCTCAAGCCGACCTGAGCGCATTGCGGGAACATGCTCCTCGCGCTCTGGTTCACAAGCACCCGCCTTCGTCGCCCCCGCTTCGCGATCGCCGCCGCCGTGCTCGCAGCGTGGGCGGCGCTTGAGTTCACGTTCGCCCGGCGCCTTCCAACCGGCATCGCTGCCCGCATCTATTTTCTCGATGAAGCCCCCGCAAACTGCACGCTCGTCCGAACCCGGGGCTTTGCCGCGATGGTCAATGCCGGCACATCCTCACCCCGCGCCCGCGGGTGCGATCTCGCGCAGGTCGCCCGACACCTGGGCGTTTGGAAGCTGGACACACTCATCCTCGACACCACCGATCCGCACGCATTCCTCGGGACGCCCGAGGTCATCCGCGCGCTCCGCCCCGCGCGGCTGGTCCTTGCCGGACCCGCCGATTCGCCGCACGCCAAGGCCTCCGCAGCGCTGGCTCTCGAGTTTGGATCAGAGGTCCAGTTTGCCCCCGCGCTTTCCGGGGCTCTGGCCGAGCTCCCCCCGCCGTTTCAAGCCGGTTTGCCAATCCGCCCGGCCGAGGCTCCGGCCGGCCTCGCGATCATCGATTTTGGAACCCGGCCCCAATAACCACGCCGCCCCTGCACCGCCAGAGCCGTGCCCAAACCTTCCGGCAGCTCTTCCCCAACTCGGACTCTCCCCAATCTCATTTTTGACCGACGCTGGCACTTTTCGGGGTGATATTTCAGCGCGTACGCGATCCTGCAAAATCTCGTAACATATTGTCCGGCCGGGCTTTCCGTTTGTTTCCGGAATCCCGCGGCCACCGAATTGTCGTGCGACGCGTGTGTGAGGGTGGGGCTTTCATGCCGGGGCTTGGTTCCATCTTGAGTGCGTGCACGGTGCTCGTCGCCGGCGTTGCCGCTCACGCCGACCCTGTGTACAAAGCGCTCGCCATTCCGCTCCTGCCCGGCGCGACTTTCGGCGAAGCCGTCAGCGTCAACAACAAGGGCGTCGCAATCGGACGTTGCCTCATCGGTGGCGTGTATCACGGCTTCATGTTTGATGCCGCCTCCGACACGACGCCGATCGACCTCGGCCCGCTCGGCCCCTCCGAAACACACGGCCTTTGGGGCATCAACGACGAGGGCTGGATCGTCGGCACGATGCAAGTCGAGAACGACCCCTTCGATCACGCCCTGCTCATCGCCCCAGGCGGCGCCCGCATCGACATCACCCGCGACACCACCGTCCGTACTCCGATGGGCAGCGCACAGGCCCGCGCGATCAACTCGCTTGGCAGCATCGCGGGCATCAGCACGTTCGATTGCTCCCTCTCCGAATCCACAGGCTTCGGCAGCCGCTGGAGCCCGGGTGGTTTCTTCGTGACACCCCTGCTCGGCAGCAACTTCGAGTGTGCGCCCAGCTCCGCCTTCGCAATCAACGACGCCGGCATCCTCGCCGGTTCCGCCCTGATGAACGTCGGCTCGCCCGTCGATCCCCTCCTCGTCGAGCGCCCGTTCATCTGCGATGACGACAGCCAGATCCCTCTGCCCACTTTCTCAAGCCCGCTCGAGTCCGGCATCGCCCTCGCAATCAGCTCCCAGAGCGACGTCTGCGGCAGCGCCCAGGATCTTTCCGATTCCGGCCGCACCCACCCCGCGCTCTGGCTCGGCACCGAGATCATCAAGCTCAACTCCATCGGCGGATTCCTCGAAGGCTCCTGCGCGTTCGGAGTCAACGGGAACACCGACATCGTCGGTCGTTCCGGCGACGAACCCACCGGCCAGGCCGTCATCTGGTACTCCGGCGACGTTGCACCGGTCCCGCTCACCGATTTGCTCCAGCCCGCGCCCCGTGCGCCCGGTTTCCGCCTTACCGCGGCACTCGCCGTCAGCGACGGCGGATTCATTGTCGGCCGGGGCACCGGCATCAGCCCAGCCGACGAGAGCGGCCAGACCGTCCCCTTCCTCCTGCTCCCGTGCGAGCCGGTCATCATCCAGCCCCCGCTCGCGCAAACGTCCTGCCTCCGCGGCAGCCCGGCCTTCTCCGTTCGGGCCGTCGGCGCCGGACCGCTCAATTACCAGTGGCGCCGCAACGGCATCCCCCTCGATGAAGGCCCGCAGCCCTCCGGCGCCGTCGTCGCCGGATCGCGCTCCCGCCTCATGCGCATCTTCGGCTTCTCCTTCGACGATGCCGGAAACTTCGATGTTGTCATCACCGGGTCCTGCGGCACAACCATCACCCCTGTCGCCAATACCCACGTCTGCCGCCCCGATCTCTCCTGCGACGGCATCGTCAGCGATTCCGATTTCCCCATCTTCGTCGATGCGTACAACATCCTCGACTGTGCCGATCCCGTGATGCCGCCCTCCTGCCCCGCCGATTTCAACGAAGACGGCTTCGTGGACGACGCCGATTTCGTGCTCTTCGTCCAGGCGTACGAGGTGCTCTTCTGCCCGTAGCCCTCTGCACGTCGCCGGCGCGAGTCCAAGAATCCCCGCAGATGGACCCGCTCCGCATCGGCATCGTCAAGTTCCTGAACACCGTCCCCCTCGTCGAAGGGCTCGACAAGATCCCGCAGCTCGCGCTCGCGCCCGCGCCACCTTCTCGACTCAGCGACATGCTCGGCGACAACTCCGCCGATCTCGCCCTTGTCAGCATCATCGATGCCGCCCTCTCTTCGACACCGCTCGCGATGCTTCCCTGCGGCATGATCGGCTGCGACGGACCCACCCTCACAGTCCGCGTCTTCTCCGCCGTCCCGTTCGACCAGATCTCCACGCTCTACTCCGACACCGACAGCCACACCTCCGTCGCGCTCGCCCGTATCATCCTCCATCGCACCTTCGATCGGCGCGTCCGAATCGAACCCTTCGACGTCGCCCACTCCCACAAGCAGCCTTCCGATTGGCCCGACTCGGTCCTGCTCATCGGCGACAAGGTGATCTCGTCCAGCCCGCCCCTCAGCCGCTTCGTCCACCAGCTCGACCTGGGCGAAGCCTGGAAAAAACTCACCGGCCTCCCGTTCGTCTACGCGCTCTGGATGTGCCGCGCCGCCGATCTCGAAGACCCCGCCAAGGCCCCGGGCATCCGTCTCGCCGAGTCTCTGCTCGATCGCCAGCTCCGCCACAACTTCACCCGCCTCGATCGCATCATCCAGGATCACGCCGCCCACTTCAATTGGCCCCCCGATCTCGCACGCCGATACATCGGCGACTTGCTCCGCTATCGCGTCGGCCCAGGCGAGCACGCGGCAGTCGCCCGCTTCTTCGAAGAAGCCGTCGCCTGCGACATCCTTACGCGCGAGCAGGCCGCCCGCGTCCGCTGGGCTTGATCGACTTCACCCCGGAACGCCCGCATGCCCGGCTGGCCAAAGCTCTCAATCCCCCTCCTCGCCGATCTGGCCGAGCAGCTCCGTTTCGCGCCCAAGGCCGCGCTCGTCAAGGACATCCAACGCACCATCGAAACCATCGGACTCATCCAGCCCGAAACCCCCTACCCGGCCGAATGGATCGCGTTCCGCGTCACCGGCTACCGCACCGAGCAGATTGCCGATCCGCTGCTCGGCTCCGTTCTCAAGCCCCAGCTCGCTCGCCTCGTCGAACGCCTGAGCGCACAGTCGCGTCTCTCCGCCGATGACCTCCGCCCGCTCGGACCCGGATTCGATCAGCCCTCGCTCCTGAAGCGCTGGAACATCAGCCGCAAATCGCTCGAGCGCTACCGCACCCGCGGCCTCATCGCCGTGCGTGTCCTCTCCGCGCGCGGACGCAGTTCGCTGTTCTTCCCCAAGGCAAGCACCGAGGCCTTCGAATCCGCGCAGGCGCAAACGCTCAAGCGAGCCGCCGCATTCTCCCGCGTCGATCAGGTTTCTCGCGCCGAAATCCGAGAGCGGGCGGCGAAGATTCGCGAACGCGCCCCGGTCAATCGCTCGCGCCTCTCCTCTCACCTCGCAAAGAGAACCGGCCGCTCCCGCGCCGCGATCGAGCGCGCTCTGCCCGCGCCACGGCGTTCCGAACGCCGACCACGCCAATCCAACAAGGCGAAGAACGCGCTCCTCGCTCGCTGGGAATCCGGAATCAGCACCGGCGAACTGGCGCGCCAGGCACGCAAGTCCCGCCCCGCGATCGTGCGTGCGCTCAACCTCGCCCGCCAGTCCCGCATCGAAAGCTGGGACCCCGCCACCCGCCTCCCCCTCGATTTCAATTCCAAAGCACCCAACTCGCTCGCCGATCTCGCCGCGCGCTCCCCCCGCGCCGCCTCCCTTGTCCTGCACCCCGCCGAGACCGATCTCGATTCGCTCCTCGCCGCCATGCGCGCCCGCGATGTCCCCGATCGAACAACCGAAACCGAGCTCGTCCTCACGCACCACGCCTGCATGCAATTCGCCGCGGCAAACAGCCGCGCCCACGCCGACTCCGCCGATCTCGCCGAGTCCGCGCTCCGCTGGGCCGCAAAGCTCCGCGCCGCGCTCGTCCGCCCACACCGCGCCGTCATCGTCGCTTCGCTCGAATCCCTCCTCCCAGGCCCCGGCAGCATCGATCTCCTCCGCTCCGAACCCCACCTCCTCGCCGATGCGCTCTTCGCCGGTGTCCACGCCGCATCGACCGCCATCGAGGGATTCACCCCTCTCTCCTCCGGCCGGCGCGAAATCGGCGGCACGCTCGCCGCGCCCATCGCCCTCCACGTCGCGCGAGCGCTCTCCGACTGGACCAAGTCACACGAACGCGAGCTCCGCCTTCTCCGGCTCCGCGGCTCAACCCGCGCCGCACGCGCGCCCGGCAGCATCCCCGATTGGACCGATCACGTTTCGCCCTGGCAGGCAACACTCTCTCCCGCGCGCCTCCGCTCGCAACTCGAAACCCGCCCGCCCGAACTCGTCGCGCTCCTCCGCCTTCGATTCGGATGGGCAAGCACGCGGCCCCACACCATCCCTGAAATTGCAAAGCTCCTCAACCTCACCCGCATCCGCGCCGCATCCCAACTCCAACACGCCATCCGCCCCTGATCCCACTTGATGCCCCGATGCCTTGATGCCTCTTGCCTCGATGCCTTCTTCATCGTCAACCCATCACCCTTTCTGCCCCGCGCTCCAACTCCGACATCTGACTTCTGACATCGATTCCCCCTTCCCCGCGTTCTCTCGCCTTCGTCCGATACCATCCCTCCGCATGTCCTACACCGCCGCCGATATCGACCGCATCAAGCTCATCGTCGGCATGGAAGTCCACGTCGAACTCGCGACCCGCACCAAGATGTTCAGCCGCGCACCAAGCCCGGCCTGTCCCGAGTTCGATCCGCACGACAACGCCTCTGTCACGCCCAACACGCTGATTGATGCAACCGTTCTCGCTCTCCCCGGCGCGCTGCCGGTGATGAACAAAGCCGCCGTCGACATGGCAATCAAGGTCGGCCTCGCGCTCCAGTGCCAGATCGCGCCGATCACCAAGTGGGATCGCAAAAGCTACTTCTACCCCGATCTTCCCAAGGCCTATCAGATCAGCCAGTACGACCTGCCCATCTGCTTCGACGGCTCGACCGATGTCCCTGCCGTCGATGACAAAGGCCAGGTCGATCTCGAAGGCGAACCGACCCGCATCGGCATCCTCCGCGCTCATCTCGAAGAAGATGCCGGCAAGCTCCTGCACGAAGCGCCGGGAGGCGGAGCGGGTGGGGCGATCGACGGCTCCATCGCCGACTACAACCGCGCCGGCACCCCGCTCCTCGAAATCGTCACGCAGCCCGAATTCACCAGCAGCGCGCAGGTCGTCTCCTTCTGCAAGCAGCTCCGCAACATCTGCCGCTTCCTCGGCGTTACCGAAGGCATCATGCAGCGGGGGCACATGCGCTTCGAGCCCAACATCAACCTTCAGATCACGATGAAGGACGGCAAGTTCATCAAGACGCCGATCGTCGAAGTCAAAAACCTCAACAGCTTCAAGTCCGTTCAGGCCGCGATCGAGTACGAATTTCAGGAGCAGCCCCGCCGCTACTTCACGGAGCGCCGCGAGATGGGCCCCGGCACCAAGCAAACCCGCGGCTGGGACGACCGCGCCGAAGGCGGCCGCGGCGCCACTGTCCTCCAGCGCGAAAAAGAAGACGCCCACGATTACCGCTACTTCCCCGATCCCGATCTCGTCCCCGTCGTCGTCAACGACGAGTGGAAAGAGCGCATCCGCGCCACGATCCCCGAGCTTCCCCTCGCCCGCTTCGCCCGTTTCATGGATGAGTTCGCGCTGGGCAAGAAAGAAGCCGCCGCCCTGATCGACGAGCGCGATGTCTGCCTCTTCTACGAGCGCACCTTCGCTGCCATGGAATCACTCGGCATCGACCACGCCCGCGCCGGCAAACTCGCCGCCAACATCCTTCTGCAATCCGGCGCGAAACGCGCCAACGAACAGCACGTCGAGATCCACCAGCTCGGCATCTCCCCCGAACAAGTCGCCTCCATCGGCAAGCTCCGCGAGGATGGCAAACTCAATAACCAAAACGCGGACGAGCTCTTCGGGCTGCTTTGCAAAGACATTCACCACAGAGACACAGAGACACAGAGAGGACATACTGACTCAGATTCTTCTCAAGCCGCGCCTTCTTCCCCTTCCACTCCTCTTTCTTCTCTGTGCCTCTGTGTCTCTGTGGTGAATGCCTCTTCTGTCTTCCCCTCAGTCGAGCAGCTCGCCAAAGACCGCAGCATGCTCACCGTTCGCGACGACGCCGCCATGTCCAAATGGGTGGATCAGGCCATCGCCGAAAATGCCCAGGCCGCGGCCGATGTCAAAGCGGGCAAGCTCGCCGCCGTCGGCCGCCTCGTCGGCGCCGCGATGAAACACTCCGGTGGCAGCGGCGACGCAAAAACTCTCCGCGAAGCCATCCTCGCGCGTCTGACCGCCGGATGACCCATCGGCTTAGAGTCTCATCTCCCAAGCCGCGTACCCGCAGCAAGAAATACTTGAAGGCAAAAGACGTTCACCGCAGAGTCACAGAGAGCACAGAGAAAGCCGGAAAGAATGGAAATAGTTTCAACGCCAACTTCGTGTCCTTCGCTCGACTGTTCATGGCGTGACTTCTTCTCTGCGATCTCTGCGACTCTGCGGTGAAAATGACTTTGCGACGCAAAGACCCCAAAGAAAGGGGTTGGCCTGCCTTCCGCGAATTATTGAACGACGTCACGCCCGCACCCCCACATGGCCCGCCCCCAACCCATCACCCTTTGGCGCTCCATCCTCGGAGAGCTCACGCGCAATCTGCTCCTCGCCACGGCCGTCCTCGTCACCGTCATCGCCTTCTCCGCAACCATCAAGCCCCTCGCCGACGGCCGCCTCGCTCCGTTCGAAGCGCTCAAGTTCCTCCTCCTCGCCATCCCGCCCATGCTCGCGTACGCGCTCCCTTTCGCGGGCTGCTTCGCCAGCACGCTGGTCTATCACCGCCTCAGCAGCGATAACGAGTTCGTCGCCGCCGCGTCCGGCGGCATCAGCCACCGCTCACTCCTGGTTCCCGCGGCATTCCTCGGCCTCATCCTCTTCGGTGGCATGCTCGCCCTCAACGCCCAGATCATCCCACGCTTTCTCGTGACCATGCAGACCATGATCACCGAGGACGTCGCCAAGCTCCTCGCCACCCGCATCAACCGCGGCCAGAGCGTCGAACTCAAAAAGCTCATCGTCTTCGCCGACCGCGCCCAACCCATCGAGCTCGAACCCGGCTCCGAGGCCCGCACCGCCCTCGTCCTGGCACGCCCCACCGTCATCGAAACCGACGATGCGGGCAACGTCGTCAGCGAGGGCAGCGCCGGACGCGCCACGCTCTGGGTCTTCCCCGAAGTTTCTTCCGCCGATTCGGGCCCCTCCACCCGCGTCGCGATGCGCTTCGAAGACTTCGCAAGCAAAGACGTCAAGACCGGCCTTGTCACCGGCAAAACGCTCCCCGTCTCCATCACCGTCCCCTCTTCACTTTCCGATGACCCCAAGTTCCTCCGCTCCGACGAACTCCGCGACCTGCGCAGTCACCCCGAACGCATGAGCTGGATCGACGTCCGGCGCCGCCGCCTCGCCGATGAACTCGCGCTCCGCCGCACGCTCGACGACATGACCCGCTCGCTCGAGGCCGCCGGTTCCTTCACGCTCCTCGATGCCGCCGGACGCCAAATCGTCGTTCGCGCCGCTTCCATCAAGCCCGGCAACAACCGCACCTGGAACATCCTCCCCAAGAACGGCGGCAACGTCGAGATCGACCTGCTCCGCACCGAGGGCGCCGGCCTCTCCCGCACCGGAGGCGTACGCCACCTCGCCCGCTCCGTCGTCCTCGCGCCCGACACCACCGAAGACCGGCCCGACGGCCAGATGGCCCTCCGCCTCGAACTCCGCGACGTTGCCTCTTCGCCCCTCAACGAAGGAACCACCTCCGAATCCACCAAGCGCGAGCGCCTCCCGCTCGCCGGCCTGCTCGCGCCCAACGACCAGCTCGCCTCGCTCCTCAAGCTCGGCACGCTGCCTCTGCTCATCGAATCCGCGCCCGCCGAGAAAGACGGCAACATCGCCCTCCGCGCCGGCGACCTGCGCAACATGCTCGTCTATCTCAACGACGAGATCACCAGCCGCCAGCAAGAACGCCTCGCCGTCGCCGCGAGCTGCCTCGTCATGATGCTCACCGGCGCGATCACCGCCCTGCGCTTCAGCAAAAGCCTCCCCCTGACCGTCTACCTCTGGAGCTTCTTCCCCGCCCTCGTCTGCGTCATCACCATCAGCGGCGGCCAGCAATTCGCCCGCTCCAGCGGCTGGATCGGCCTCCCCCTCCTCTGGGCCGGCGTCGCCGCGCTCGCGCTTTACACATTCTGGACCTACCTCATCGTGCGCAAGCACTAGGCCCGAGCTCGGAGCGCGGAACTGGGAGCGCGGAACTCAAACCAAGCCCCCGAGTCGCGCGTCCTTCAGTCCGCATTCCGCATTCCGAAATCCCAAATCCGAAATCCGAACATCCCACATCCGACATCCCACATTCCCCCATACCGTTCCCAATGAGCGATCCGCTCCCGGACGCACCCGCCTGGCATTCCTGCTTCTCGCGCAAGGCCCTGCTTCTGATCGCGCTCATCACCTTCGCGCGCCTCGTCTACATCGCGTTCCTCTGCCCCTACAACCTCGTCGAAGATGAGGCCCAGTACTGGGTCTGGAGCACCCGACCCGATTGGTCCTACTACTCCAAGGGCCCCGGCATCGCCTGGTCTATTTGGGCTTCGACACACCTCTTCGGCAACACCGAGTTCGGCGTCCGCGCCTTCGCGCCCCTCTACGCCGCGATTACCGCACTCGCCATCGCGGGCCTGAGCGCCGATGCCACACGCGACCGCCGCGCAGCCTTCGCCGGCGCCGCGCTCTTCTACCTCATCCCGGCCTTCATCATCAGCGGCACATTCCTCATGACCATCGACGGCCCCATGCTCGCGCTCTGGGCCATCGCCTGCTGGGCCGGTTTCCGCGCGTTCTATCGCGCCTCGCGCCGCGCATGGCTCGTTCTCGGCCTCGCGCTCGGCATCGGCTTCCTCTTCAAGTACACCATCGCGCTCCTCATCCCCAGTCTGATCCTCGCCTACCTCCTCGATCGTCCCAACCTGCGCATCGCACGCCCCCTGCCTCTCCGCATCTCGATCGTCCTTCTCTGCATCGCGCTCGGCCTGCTCCCCATCGCCATCTGGAATTCACAAAGCGGCTGGCCGGCCATTTCTCACTTCCTCGGCCACGCCAAGCTCCCCGGTGGCGATCGCCCCCCCACGGCGCAGGCAACGCCTTACTCACCAAAGTGGTTCTTCGAGTTCGTCGGTATCCAGCTTGCCGCCATCGGCCCCGCGCTCGTGCTCATGTGGCTTGGCTTCCGCGCTCTTCGTGGCACCGCCCTTCCGGGCGGTGTGGCTCCGACTTTTCCCTCCCCGCCCGAGCAATCAAAGTCGGCTTCTCCCTTGATCTTCCTCGCTTGCACCTCTCTCCCCACCCTCCTCTTTTATCTTGGCGCAACCTTCCTCACCAGCGTCGAAGCCAACTGGCCCATCGGAGGCTACATCTCCCTCATCCCGCTCGGCGCATTCGCCGTCATCCGAGGCATGTCCGATTGGCGCGAACGCATGGCCCGCTGGCACGCCACGCCTCTTGCCGATCGCACCAAGCAGGGTTACATCCTCAAGCGCCCCGAAACTCCGCCTCAGATCGCCTGGCACTGCACGCTCGCCATCGGCATCATCGTCTCGATCCTCATCCTCCGCCTCGATCTCATCGCCAGGCTCCCCGGCCTCGAGGGCAAGCTGGCGCTCCATCGCCTCATGGGCGCGCCGCAGTTTGCCCGGGCCATCCAAGGTCTCTCGATCGAGCATTCCAGGCCGAATCCCAAGTCACGCTCGCGCGATCCGAAGTCCCCGCTCCTGATTTCGTACCATTACGGCGTGGCCGCGCAGCTCACCTTCTACCTCCCGAATCATCCGATGGTCTTCGTCGCCGGCAGCCACATGGGTTACCGCCGCACCCAGTGGGATCTCTGGCCCGACATGTCGCTCACCAATCCCGATCTCGGGGGCGACAACGCACTGCTGATCGGCGCCACCGAATCCCAATGGAAGCCCCACTTCCGCGCCGTCACCGATCTCGGCCATCTCCCGGAAGACCTCCGCATGGATCGCTGGGTCTACTTCGGCGAAGGCTTCCTTCTCTTTGATCGACCCATCGAAGCGCCTCAACCCCGGAGCGGCACATGACCGCCTCCAGACCCATCCGCCAGGATTACTTCTTCGACTCCGAACGCAAAGGCCGCGCACGCAGCCGCCTCACCTTCTTCACCTTCGCCATCCTCGGCCTCATCCTCACCCACCTGCTCGACAACACCCTCTTCCGCGCCGCCTATGTCGGACCCGACCAGATCGGAATCGTCGAATCCAAAGCCTGGTACCAGATCCTCCGTCAGGCCGGCGACATCCGCACCTGGCTCATCGTCGCCCTCGCTGTCTTCGCCCACGCCTTCTGGCGCGCCTTCGGCGGCAACGCCCCCCGCATCCGCATCGGCGGCATCATCTCCATCGCCCTCGCGCCGATCTTCAGCGGCATCCTCGCCGAAATCCTCCGCGCCATACTCGGCCGCGAACGCCCGCTTTCCGAAACCGGTGAATTCCACGGTCACCTCTGGCGCAACGCCTTCGCCGGCATCTATCACGACGGCAACTGGTTCGATTCTTCCAATCTCGGCTTCCCCAGCAGCCACGCGGCCGTCGCGATGGCGGGCGCCATCGCCGTCGCGCGAGCCTTCCCCGGCTCCGGCTTCGTGCTTGTGCCTGTCGCCGTTGGCTGCGCCTTCACCCGCATGCTCGCCGGTCGCCACTTCGCCAGCGACGTCTTCCTCGGCATGCTCGTCGGCTGGGCCGTCGGCGCTCTGGTCTCCGCCGCCTTCCGCCGGCTGCGATGACTCTTGACGCTCCGTGGCACGACTCGTGGTCCTCCACGAATCGCGCGCCGGCGTCCCTCACCCTTCCCGCGCTCCAA
This sequence comes from Planctomycetota bacterium, assembly GCA_017303555.1. Taxonomy (GTDB): domain Bacteria; phylum Planctomycetota; class Phycisphaerae; order Phycisphaerales; family UBA1924; genus JAFEBO01. Next base: position 51,920 of record JAFLCN010000003.1, on the reverse strand, counting down.
CAATCCGCCAAAGCCGTGAAGACCATCGACCGCTACATCGCCCGCCAGTATCTCCTCAACATCATCGCGCTGATCGTCATCCTCTTCAGCTTCATCATCGCCATCGATCTCTCCCTGAACTTCGACAAGTTCATGGTCCTCGCCGCCAAGCGGGGGATGACGGCAGAGGGCGACCCCTCCACCGCCCGCAAGCTCCTGCTCACCATCTTCCTCGTCTTCGATTACTGGTGGCCCAAGCTCGTCCAGCTCTTCAACTACATGATCGGCCTCATCATCATCGGGGCCATGGGCTTCACCTGTTCGCAGCTCGTCCGCCATCGCGAGTTTGTTGCCGCCGTCGCGGGGGGCATCAGCCTCCATCGCCTGATGCGCCCGATCCTGCTCGTCGCTCTCCTCATCACCGCCGTGCAGGCCCTCAGCTTCGAGTTTGTCATCCCCAACATCGCCGATCTCATCCAGCGCGACCGCGAGCAAGCCAGCCAGCGCCGCCTCGAATCGCTCCCCGTCCGCCTCGTCCCCGACGGCCAGCGCCGCCTCTTCTACGCCCGCTCCTTCGACCCCGAAAAGAAGCAGATGCTCGATGTGCTCATCATCGAGCGCTCCGCCGGCGGCCCCGCATCCCGCACGATCTCCGCAACCAAAGCGACCTGGCGCGCCGGCGGCTGGGACCTCGAGAACGGCATCGCCGAATCCCGCTCCAGCCAATCCGCGCCGAAGGAAAAGATCGATCGCGTTGTCACCGATCTCGACCCCGTCGCCCTCAAGATCGCCCGCTTCAGCGGCTACAGCCAGAGCCTGAGCTGGTCGCAGATCTCCGAGATGCTCCGCCGCCCCGATCTGCTCGCGCTCAGCAACGAAGACAACGCCCGCGACAAAGAACGAGATCTTGAAGTCCGCGACCAGCGCGTCGCCGAGCTCGAACGCATCCGCTACGGACGCGTCGGCATCATGCTCTGCAACATCCTCGCCCTCCTCGTCGTCACGCCCTTCTTCCTCCGGCGCGAACCCACCAGCATGATCATGGAATCCATCAAGGCCGCGCCCCTCGCCGTCGGCGGCGTCATGGGTGGAGTCCTCGGCGCCTCCGCTGCAATCCCGGGTCTCCCCCCACAGGTCGGCGTCTTCGTCCCCGCTTTGGTGCTTCTCCCCCTCGCCATCGCCGCGGTCACCAGCGTGCGAACGTGAATCAGTCAAGCGGAATTGATCTTGACGGCTCAGCTGCGTAACCAAACAACAGGAACTGCGCTTCCCACCTCAATTGTCGATGGCTGCTTGTTCCGATGCCTTTGGCCCGCAGGGCCCACGATCGTTGCCAGCGGCTTTAGCCGCTGGTCAAGCTCAAACAGAATCACCGCCCCGGAGGGGCGAACGATTCTCACTCAAACACATCCTCTTCCGTCGCATCGGTCCCATGCTTGCGCAACATCTTCAAGAACTCATCCGTATACGACACCCTTTGATGGTGCTCTTTCTGATTTTCAACATACCGAACCACGCGAGGCAGCACTGACTTGCTCACCGTGAACCCGCCATATCCCACCTGCCAGGCGAAGTGCTGCAGCGCGGGAAAGGTCTCGTGAATCCACCCCGATGATCGCGACTTGAGATGTCGCGCAAGGTCCGCGTGCGACAGATCCGACGGGTACCGCACAACCACATGCACATGCTCGACGTACCCGTTCACCGCATAGGGCGTGCAACCAAGGTCCTTCGCAATGCCGGCGAGAAACGGATGCAACCGCAATTCAAGCTGCTCATCGATGAGCGGCTGTCGGTACTTGGTGCCGAAGAGCATGTGGTAGTAATTGTGTGTCCAAGTGGCAGGCATGCGTGCAAGGTACCAATTGCGAACTCTTTCGTTCGCCCCTCCGGGGCGGCATGGTTCTGAACCACCGGACCAGCGGCTAAAGCCGCTGGCAACGATCGCACGCCCTCCGGGCGAAATCCAAAACCTTGCCGTTCCAAATTGCATCGCCGCCGTCCGCACAAAACGCTGCCACCCTCCCAACACCGTGCTTCGACCTCCGCACCTCGGACTCCGCACTGCGAACTCTGCGTCTTGATCTCCGCGGCCGCAATGCCAATCTCCCAAATCTCTCGCTCCCCCTGCCTTCGGCCCGCAGGGCCCACGATCGTTGCCAGCGGCTTTAGCCGCTGGTCAAGCTCAAACAGATTCTTCGCCCCGGAGGGGCGAACGATTCTCGACAACCACGATCGCTCCCACATCCGACATCCCCCATCCCACATTCCCGTACACTCCCCCCATGTCTTCCGTCGTCCTCTACTTCCAAGTTCACCAACCCTTCCGACTCCGCCGCTACAGCGTCTTTGATTCCGATCCGTTCTACTTCGACGACAGCAAGAACGCCGAGATCTGCCGCAAGGTCGCCAGCAAGTGCTACCTCCCCGCGACCCGCCTCATCCTCGATCTCGTTCATCGCCACCAGGGCAACTTCCGTCTCTCCTACTCCATCAGCGGCACCGCCCTTGATCAGTTCGAGTCCTTCGCCCCCGAAGTCCTCGATCTCTTCAAAGAGCTCGCCCGCACCGGCTGCGTCGAGTTCCTCGCCGAAACCTACCACCACTCCCTCGCCTTCAACTACGCCCCCGGCGAGTTCGCATCACAGGTCGATCTCCACACCCGCAGGATCGAATCGCTCTTCGGCCAGACACCCACCGTCTTCCGCAACACCGAGCTCATCTACTCCAACGCGCTCGCGAACGAACTCGCCCAGATGACCGACGCCTCCGGCAACAAGCGCTTCTTCGGCGCGCTCGCCGAAGGCACCGATCGCAACCTCGCCGGACGCACGCCCACCTGCATCTTCCAGCCCCCGAAATTCCAGGGCAAACCCGTTCTCGGCCGCGATCGCAAGCCCTTCGGACTCCTCCTCAAGAACTACCGCCTCAGCGACGACATCGCCTTCCGCTTCAGCAACCGCGGCTGGTCCGAGTGGCCCCTCACGCCCGACAAGTTCGCTGTCTGGATCGACAACCTCAACAAATATCAGGACGCCCGCCTCTGCACGCTCTTCATGGACTACGAAACCTTCGGCGAGCACCAGTGGGCCGACACCGGCATCTTCCAGTTCCTCGACGCCCTCCCCACCAGGGTCTTCGACGTCGCCCCCGGCAAAAACAATTTCCTCACGCCCACGCAAGCCTTCCAGCAGTTCGCGCCGACCGCGGAGTACGACGTGCCCGATTTCACCTCCTGGGCCGACACCGAACGCGATCTCTCCGCCTGGCAGGGCAACGCCATGCAGTCCAACGCTCTCGAAGAAATCTTCCGCCTCGAACCCGTCATCAAAGACAAGCTCGCCAGGGCCAGCATCGAACTCAAGCCCGGCGACGCCGCCGCGGCACGCCGCGCCGAATCCGCTTCGCGCCTCCTCGACGATTGGCGCAAACTCACCACCAGCGACCACTTCTACTACATGTGCACCAAGTACTTCGCCGACGGCGACGTCCACAAGTACTTCAACCCCTACGACTCGCCCTACGACTCCTACATCAACTTCATGAACGCCCTCGATAACGTGCGCACACGGGCCTCGCAATAACGCGCCGCCCTCCCCCCACCACCACCGGACAAACGCGCACGTGCAGCAGTTGCCAGCCAGTAGTGCGCGACAACGGCGCCCATCTCGCCACTTTGCAGAATTCTCCGCAACCCCACGCCGCCGCTGTGCTTGCGTGCGAATTTTCCCTTGCGCAGGTGCGGCGTTTCCCGGCCAAACCCGCACCGCCGTCCCTTCTGTAGAGGGCACACCGCTCGGCCCTCCAGAAAGGCCCGCCATGTCCGAACTTCCCTGCGCGTTCCGTCCAAGGCCCGAGTACGTTCACGAGATCCTCAAGGACATCAAAGACCCCGCCATCCCCCTCCAGCACGTCGCCGATCGGCTCGGCACTTCGCTCGAATCGCTCTGCATCTGGCTCACCGAGCCGCACATCATCGAACTGCTCGATAAGTACGAGTGCGCCTGCTCCCGTCGCGTCAGCCTCATCATCGCCGACAAACTCCCGAGGCTGATCGAAATGGTCAGCGCCATCATCGAGAACGTCCACGCGGAAGAAAAACGCCTCGCCACCGAAGCGCCCAGCCCCCGCACGATCGAACTGCGCCGCTCCGCCCGAAAGCTCGCCCTCAACGGCATCCGTCTGCTCACGCGCTTCGCCCGTTTGAAGCCGGCATCCACCTTCACCGGCACCGCCCCGCGCACGGGCGCCGCAAGACACCGCGGCACCGCGCCGGGCGTGCACCCTCCAAAGTCCTAGCCCTCCGCCGACCGCCGCTCCGTGTGCACAACTTTGTCCGCGATCTTGTGCGCCACGCGCTCTTCCTGACCGCGAAGAAGCCCGGCACCCCACACCGGAACCGTCAACGCGATGTACCCGATCAGCAGAATGCTCGCAAGCCCGCCCGCCGTCGCTCCGAGCACGGTAAACAGCACCGCAACACAGGCAGCCGATACGACAAGCCCGATCACCGCCAGCCGCCTCCAGCCCGCGCGCGCACCCGCCAGTTCCGGCGGCCGCCCGTCGGGCGAAATCACCGTCATCACCTCGCGCTGCACTTCATCCACACGCGGGTCCGCCGCCCCGTTCCTTCCTTTGGGCTGCTCCAACACCACGGCAACCTCCTGTCCTTTTCGTCGCCCCGATGTCAATCCCGCTAGAGCTTCCGCATACTCGCCCGCGGCCCGCCCAACGCGAGCACCACCAGCACCACGATCAGAATCAATCCCAATCCGCCGCTCGGGTAGTACCCCCAGCCCGCGCTGTACGGCCACGCCGGCAGCAACCCGATCAGGAGCAGCACCAGCAGCACGATGAGCAGCACACGCACCAGATCGTTCATAACAACGCTCCCGGAACATTGACCCTCGGATCACACATCCAAGTCCAACATCAGAAACTCGCTTGAAACCAAGGCATCGAGAACGTCTCGCAACGTTCCCGAGCCGATTGTGCGCCGCAGGAGCGCTGTTCACGCCCCGGAGCGCACCTCATGCTCCGGTCACTCGCCACGAGTGCTCTTGCAGCTCGAAGCAAACTCATCAACATCCTGCTTCGCCTGATCCACAGTCCGGCCGTAGAGCTGCTGCAACTTGCCTTCCAGTTGCTCGCGTTTGCCCTTGATCACCTGCAGGTCCTGATCCGTGAGCTTGCCCCACTTCTCGCGGACCTTGCCCTTGTACTCCATCCAGTTCCCTTCGATGCGATCCCATGTCATGGTGTGGACTCCTTGTGAAAACACCAAGCACGAACTCCAGACATTCGGCCACCACGCCGCCGCGTCTCACGGAAGCTGGGGCTTCCCGCCCCGCAACAGCCCGACGATGAGCGACACGACAAACAAAATCAGGAACAGCACAAACAGGATCTGCGCGATCGACGCGGCGCCCGCCGCCAGACCGCCAAACCCAAGAAACGCCGCGATCAACGCGATCACAAAGAACACCGCAGCCCAGTACAACATGATCCATTCTCCTTTTCTACCGATGCCACTTTCAGACCCGATCAGCGAGCCGCTGCCGACTCAGGCGACGCGCCCGCTTCAGGCCCGGCTCAACCTCCGCCCCGCCGGATGCACGCGAGCGGCGCCCGCGCTCCGCCCCGCGATCCGGGCCCTTCTGTCGCTGAACCTTTCCAAACGAACCGGTCTCGGACTGCCCGGCTTTGACTTGATGTTCATGGGTGTCTCTCAATTGAAAAGGAAACCCGCGGAATCGAAACGACGACGAATCGCAAACACGTTCGTCATGTCTTTATGCGGCTTTGAAGTTGCCATCCGGTGAGGAGAAGATGAATTCACGCTCAGCGTGCAGATCCCCTGCTTTCGTGCTCGAAATACCGCCGCTTCTCTCCGGCACTTTCTGCACATTCAGCGGCCCGCCGACAGCCGCGCCGCCTTGCAAGCATGCCGCGCACTTTGCACTTCGCAACGCATGAGCCATTTCTTACCGCCACATCACGCTTCTCTCGCTGCGCCGCGCCAACCTATTCCATGTTCCGGAGGCTTGCGTGTCTCACCCCGAGTCACGGCTCATCGGAACGATAAAGGAGCCTCTCTCATGACCACCAATTCCCGCACGTTGTCCGCGTGTGTGCTCGCAGCGGTTGTCGGCGGATGCCTGTCCGTCGCGGCCCAGCCCGGAGCCAACAACTCGAACAACCAGCAATTGCCCCCGCGGACGGCGCAGCGCACCGACGCCCGCCCGTCGTACGACTACGCCTCGCGCACCTTTGCCTCCGCCGACAAACTCCGCGGCTCGACCGTCGAAAACGCCGCCAAGAAAAACATCGGCACCGTCAGCGATCTGATCATCGATCGCGGCTCCGGCGCCGTCACCTACGTCGTTCTCAACGCCGGCGGCTTCCTGGGCATCGGCACCAAGAAGGTCGCCATCCCCTTCGCCTCGTTCGGCTGGAACTCGGCCGACAACGCGCTGTCGCTCGAAACGACCGTCGAACAGGCCAAAGCCTGGCCCGAGTTCGACGAGAAGACCTGGTCCGGCACCGAAGAAAGCCTCTCGAGCAGGCTCGGCCGCGACTACTACCGCACGCCGCAGAATTACTACCTGTCCGCTACCTCCAACGACGACACGCACATCAAGGGAACCGTGACCCGCGTTGATCGCCGCGCGATCCCGGGCACGGCGACCGAAGAAGTCGTCGTCACCGTTCGCACCAGCGACGGCCGCGAGCAGGATGTCGTGCTCGGACCTTCGTACTACATCTCGAACAACTCGAACGCGGTCTATCGCGACGCCCCGATTGATGTGCGCGTCTCGCGCATGGATCGCAACGGCACCCCGGTCGTCATCGCTCGCTCGTACAACATCAACTCGAAAGACACGGCGCTCTACGACGATTCGGGCAAGGCGCATTGGTGGTCCTGGAAGAGCACGCCCGCTCAGCCCATCGGCTACCCGTTCCTGCTCAACTCCGATGTTGATGGCAAGCACATCACCGCCCGAGGCGAGAAGTGCGGCAAGATCGAAGACCTCATCATCGAGACCGGCACCGGCCGCGTCGCGTTCGTCTCGATCGATCCCGATCAGAATGTCCTGGGCATCGCCGACACCAAGCGCCTGGTTCCGTGGGGCGTGATCACTCTGATCACCACCGACGGAGTCTCGATCGATGCAAGCAAGGCGATGATCACCAGTGCGCCCGAAACGCCCAAAGACCTCGCCATGCTCAGCGGCGATTCCAAGTACCAGAACATCTACCAGGGCTACGGAATTTCCGAGCCGTACTACTACGACCGCAACTGGGATAACAACAGCTGGAACAACAACCCCCACAACCCCAGCGATATGAACAACCACAACAACCCGAACCGTCGCGATCGCGATCTGCGCGAGCGCGAGCCCAAGTAAACCCCCAAAGTGTGCACCCCTCACAGGGTGCACACGCCTCGCGACGTCTGTCTGGTGTCGCGGGGCTTTCCGCGGCCAAGTCCGGCGTGTGAGGGTGGGCGCTTTTTCGTGCTGTTTTCTTCGCGCTGGGCGTGTTGATCGATGAGGTCATCACGCCCCTTTTCGTTCCGGCCTGCGGGCAACAATCAGCCATGGATCCGCAGGACAAGAAATCACTCTCCCGCTCGCTCGGGGAGTTCTTCGGCCACATCTGGAAAGGTGTGCAAGAGCCGGTCGGGCAGGACCCGCAGAAGCAGATCCTGCGGCAGGAAACCACCGAGCAGGTGCGCGAAACCGAGCACGGTAAAGTGATCGTCCGACGCACCATCGTTGAGGAACTCGAGATACCCACGCCGCCGCCGAAAAACTGATACAACGTCTTTGAAAGGGCAACACATGATTCATGCATCGAACCGGGGAATGCTCAGCATCGGGACCGCCGCCACGATCGGCCTGCTCTGTCTTTCGGGGTGCGCCACCGGCTCTGGCGATTCAGGCTCGGGGGACGGAATCGGCCAGTACGGCGACGGCATCGGCAACGATGCGAGCGGCTGGGGCGAAGCCGGCGCTGAAGTCGCCATCGTGAACGAGAGCGGGGCGTACCTCAAGGTCTCGCCCTACGTCTCCAATCAGGCCGGCGAACTGCTCTTCCCGCTTCCCGATTACTTTGTCGTCTCCCCGGGCCAGAGCGCGACCCGCTACATCCGGCTCTCGCGTCAGACGCAGGACGAAGCCATCGAGGGCGCGCGCTACGTCGCCGTCACCGTCACCTCCGTCGATGGAACCGAGGGTTTCTACGGAACCTGGATCGCCACCAACCAGGGCGGCGGCTTCAACCTCCAGGCCCGCAACGGCTCGGACGGGTACGCCCACCTCTACTACTACGGCACCAACACAGAAGTGAACGGGAACTAAAAGAGAATCAGAGCGGCAGATTCGCAGAACAGCAGATTGAAAGGAAGCGGCCCTTATGCGAAAAACCGACGCGTTCGCGCAAACAAAGGCGACAACGCCGCGCCGGCGGCTTTCGCTGCCGTTCTGCTGCTCCTGCGCTCTGCTGCTCTTCCCGCTCTCCTCCTGCTCTTCCGAACCGCCCACGCAGCGCCCGGCCGCATCCGCCAAGGGCTCGTTCTTCCTCCGCAACGACAGCCGATCGACCCTCACCGTCCAGCCTTTCGAGGCCGGCGCGCCCGGCGAAACCCGCGCGCCCGTCGGCGAAGCCTTCACGATCCCGCCCGGCCGCACCGACTCGCGCATTGTCGGGGTCCCCGGCCGCTTCGTCGTTCTCACCATCCGCGCCAGCGACCAGAACTTCAAGTACCAGAGCGGCGAATGGGTCGTCCGCGAACCCGTCGAGGGGTTCAACATTTACGCTTTCACCGACGACTCGGGAACGGTCCGCCTCAGTTGGAACTCCCGCGACGGCGAAGAGATCCTCATGCACTGATGGAGTCGCGCATGACCCGGGCAACCTTCAAGCAGTTCCTTCCGCGTCCTCTGCGTTTCTGCGGTGCGATCTCCGCTTCGCTCGGCGTGAGCGCGCTCGTCGGCTGCTCCTCCGGGGGAGCAAGCCCGAACCAGCTCATCATCAACAACGACTCGAACGTTTCCGTTGCGGCGCTGGTCTGGGCCGGAGACGCATTGCCTTCCGATCCGCAGGCGTCGGTCAAGCAGGACGACGCGATCGCGGGCACGATCGCCGCGGGAGGGAGCTGGCATGTTGATCTCCCCGCGCGAACACCCGGCGCTCCGGGCGGCCCATCGACCGCCACCGTCGCGACCGTTGCCGTCCGCGAAACGGGCAGCGACCTCGCCACATCGCAATGGATCAACGTCGAGGATCCGCGTCCGTGGATGATCCGCGTCTTTGGCGAATCGCCCAACCTCCGCGTCGCTCGCATCCTGCAACAGAGCGATGATCGCCGAATGCAAAGGACCGTCGGCCCTCGCCCCCCGTCGGTTTCGACGGGCGGCTTCGGCTCTGGTCCCCAGCGCTAAACGCTGACGCAGGGGACTCCCTCACGAGACCCGGCGTTCAGGTGTAGATTAACGCTTGCTCATCTCAATCGCAAGCACAATCCCGAGGGATTTTGCCCTATTCGGCTTGCCGCGTTCGCGTGGCCCGTCTCGCAGTTTCTCTTCGCGCCCGTGAGGGCCGGTCGCCCGCGTTCTCGCAGCTAGCCGATCGGCCCGCTCGCGGGTGAATCGCAACGGGCAAATCGCGAAGGGCAGATAAAGGAGACCGCCATGTTCACACGGTGCAGCGTCGGGTCTTCCGTTCTCGCTGGTTTGATCGGGCTGGTCGCCGGCGCTTCGAGCGCCCCGGCCCAGGCCCCCACCGCCTTCAGCTATCAGGGTCAGCTTCGCGAGAGCGGAGCGCCCAAGAGCGGCCTGTTCGATATGCGTTTCACGCTCTTTGATGCCGCCACGGGCGGCTCGGCGGTCAGCAGCGTGTTCAGCGCGCCCGGCGTCAGTGTCAGCGGCGGGATCTTCAGCGCGATGCTCGATTTCGGCGTGGCGGCTTCGGTCGGAAGCCCGGGGTTCTTCGGCAGCGGGCCGCGCTTCCTGCAGGTTGAGGTTTCGCCCGCGGGCGCGGGGACCTATGTCGCGCTCTCGCCCCGGCAGCAATTGACGAGCGTGCCCAGCGCGCTGGCGGTCGGTCCGCTTTCTGCCATCGGTTCAACAGGCGCCGACCTGAGTCTCAACCACTCCGGGGGCGGCGCGTTCCAGTATGCCGGATCAGCGGTCCACCAGACCTTCTCGGTGCCCAGCACCTGCTGGCTCGGGAACGGAATCGCCGGCAGCGGCGGGTACCTCGGGCTGCTTCGGATCGGAGGATCCACCAGCGCGAGCGCAACCTTTGAAATCCTCGATGATGGCCAGAACGTCATCGCGACGACCGGGGCGATGGCGCTGGACTTCTCGGTTTCGGATGTGGACTACCACGGCTTCCAGTGGCTCGCGCCGGCGCAACTGCTCCCCGGACGCGTGTACACCTTCCGCGTAACCGCCTCGCCTAACCTGGCGATTCACGTCGCGCCGAACATCTACCCGGGCGGCACCCTCTTCGTTGATGGGGCTCCGGTCGCCGATCGTGACCTGGCGTTCTATCTCTCGTTGAAGCAATCGTCGATGCAGCTCCGAAGCGATGCGCCGCTCGGGCTCGGCACCAACCCGCAGGCGATGCTGCACGTGAACGGCGACGCGATCATCGCCAACCGCCTCGGCATCGGAAGGGATCCGCAGTTCGCGCTCGATGTTGTCGGTGATTCAAGCCTGTGGGGCAACGTGCGCATCGCGACCAACGAATCCGACGCCCGCTTCAACCTGGCCGGGAACGGCATCCTCGCGGGTTTCACCGGGGGAGGCACCGCGCTCCTGCGGATCAGTGCCGCACCGGCGGCACAGAGCGTTCGCAGTGCCTATCTCGGCTACGACAGCAGCCAGACGGCGGTGCTGACACTCGCGAATCAGTACGGCACCGGCGACATCAACATCAAGCCCGCGCCGGGCGGGCGGGTGGGCATCGGTCCGGGCGTCGGGACGACTCCGAACGCCGGCCTTGAAGTGACCAACGACATCGCGCAGGCGACGATCACCACGCGCGGCTCGAACAATTGGGGCACGTGGTTCAACATGCTCGGACCGACGCGGAATTTCGCGATCGCCAACGGCGGCTCGTTCGGACAGATGTGGCCCGGCGCACTGGGCATCCGCGATCTGTCGGCGGGCGTGAATCGCCTGGTGATCTCGCCGACCGGGAACGTGGCGATCGGCGATCAGTATCCTTCGAGCTCCGCGCTTTTCAACGTCAACGCCGACGGTCCGTCGGAGATTGCGATCGGAGCGAACAACGGGGCTTCGGGCGGCGGGACCGTGCTCAGCCTGCGCACGACCGGGCGGGCGGGCGGTGAATGCCAGATTCAGGGGATCAGCCGCGCCGGGTTTGAGTACGGCACGCTCGTGCTGAACCCGCAGGGCGGAACGGTCGCCAAGCCCGGAGGCGGCTCGTTCGCGAACTATTCCGATCGCACGCTGAAACGGGACATCGAGCCCCTGACCGGAACGCTCGACCGCCTTCTTTCGCTTCACGGCTATTCGTTCCGCTACACCGAAGAAGCGATCACGAAGAAGCACGCGCTCAAAGGAACACAGCTCGGACTCATGGCGCAGGAAGTTCAGAGTGTTTTCCCCGACTGGGTGAACACCGACAGCGAAGGCAAGTTGATGGTGACCGAGCGCGCGACGACCGCGCTGATGGTCGAGGCGCTCCGCGATCTGCGAACCGAGAAGGATGCGCAGATCGAGGCGCAGAAGAAAGAGATCGAGTCTCTGCGGGCGCGACTCGAAGCGATCGAGGCCCACCTGCGTCAGCGCTGACCGGAACCCGCGTTCGGCGAGACGGTGCGTCCCTGCCCGTTACCGGCACAATCAGGCGGCAAAGCCGGTCCCGCACACCGGCTTCCCGCTTTTTTGCCGATTCGGGCTTGCACGCGGCGCCGTCCTCGGCGACATTGATGTTCTCTGGAGGTGGTATGCGATTCCGGATTCTCTGCGTTGCGGGTGCGTTGGCTTTGGTCACGATCGCGCGAGCGACGACGTTTACAAACAACACGCCGATCACGATCATCGACAACAACAAGGCGTCGGTCTATCCGAGCGTGGTCAACGTGCCCGGGTCGGTCATCATCCAGAACGTGAGCGTGGTCCTGAATGGTGTCACGCACCCGCGCTTGGGCGATGTCTCGATCCTGCTCGTGTCTCCCGCGGGAAAGAAGATCCAGTTGATGGCGGGGACCGCCGGCGGCTCGCTCACCAATCTTCAGGCCTTTCTCTTCTCGGATGCCGGGCGCCCGATCACGGCCGATCCGTTCCAGAAAGTCGCGTACCGCCCAACGGTGTTGCCCTCGCCTCAGGCGATGCAGTCGCCCGCGCCCGGTCTGCCGTACGCATCATCCTTTGAATCTCTGATCGGCGACGACGGCATCGGCAACTGGTCGCTCTTCATTCAGGACAATCTGACGGGCCAGGCCGGCTCGCTCTCGGACGGATGGTCGCTGGTCCTCAACTCGTCGCCGGTCATCACGCCCGCGCACAGCGAGTTCGTCTATCAGGGCGTTCTCAAGAGTGCCAATGTCCCGCTCTCGGGGACCTACGACGTGCAGCTCGATCTGTGGCGCAACCCGACGAGCGTCTCCGCCATCGACAAGGTCGGCAGCGTGACCTCGTTCGGTGTGGCCGTCGAGAACGGGGTCTTCACGACGCGATTTGCGCCGCAGCAGAGCGTGCTGACGGCCGGCAACGCGCTCTTCGCCGAGATCTCGGTGCGCGGGCCGGGCGAGGGAGCATTCACCAAGCTCTCGCCCCGCGAGCCCATCAGCGCTGTGCCGCTGGCAACCTACGCCATCTTTGCGGAGGATGCCGAGTTTGCATCGACCGCGGGGTCGATCGGCTGGGGCGGCATCACCGGCGTTCCTTCCAACGTTGAGAACGCCTTCAGCCCGTGGGCCGCGACACCCTCGAACGGGATCAACAACACCAACACCGGCAATGTGTTGATCGGAACGAACAGCGGCTCATCGAAACTCACCGTCAACGGCACCATCGAGTCGCTGACCGGAGGCGTGAAGTTCCCCGATGACACGGTGCAGACGACCGCTGTTACACAGCTTGTGATGGGCGGAACAACGGTCTCGGTTAACTTCAGTTCTCTGGCCGCGGGCGCCGAAGGCGCGTCAACGATCAACTTTGCGCCCGGCTCGTTCCTGGCGACCGATGTCGTGGTGGTCAACCCGACCTCGGACCTGCCGGCGGATGTCGCGATCTCGTACGCGCGGGTCTTGAACGCGACGCAGATTCGCTTTGTGATCCGCAACCACGGCACGGTGGCAGTGGACCCGCCGCTGACCGGATTCTCGTTCCGGGTCATTCGCTGAGGCGAACGGCCGCCCGCGATGCACCCGCGGTGTTCATATCATCGGGGCTCTTGAAAGGGGCCTTATGCCGTCGCTTGACATTGTTTCCAAACTCAACTTCCCCGAGCTCGACAACGCGATCAACAACGCCAAGAAAGCGGTGATGGCCCGCTTTGATTTCCGGGGCTCGCACACCGAGATCGAGCTCGTGAAGGAAGGCGAGAAGAAGGAGCAAGGCATCAAGCTCGTCGCCGACGACGAGGGCAAAATGAAGGGGCTGCGCGAGATGTTCGAATCCGCTTGCCAGAAACGGGGCATCCTGCCCCGGTCGTTCGAGTGGGGCGAGGTGGAAGCGGCCCTCGGAGGCAAGGTGAAGTGCCACGGCAAGATCCGCAACGGCATCCCGCAGGACAAGGCCAAGGAGATGGTCAAGGCGATCAAGGACACCAAGCTGAAGGTGCAGGCATCGATCCAGGGCGATGAGATCCGCCTGAGCGGGAAGCAGATCGATGACCTTCAGAGCATCATGGCGATGCTGCCGAAGTCGTTTGACCTGCCCTTGCAGTTTGTGAACATGAAACGGGATTGAACGGTCTTCCCGGCCCGGATCTGCCGTTTGACGCTCGATTCAAGCCGATTTTGATCGATCGCGGCCGCACGCGCGTGGTATATTGGGCGTGGCTTCCAAGTCCAATTCGGGAGACGATCCATGAATTCGAGGCGTTGGCTTTTCGTCGCGGCGTGTGCCTCCGCTCTGGCCGTTTCGGGCGCGCCGGCGGGTTCAAGTGCTCCCAGCGGTCCGGTCATCGGACCTGCGGAGAACTTCCCGAACGCTTCTCCCTTTGATGATCGCGCGGCACCGAGCGCGTACAGCCTGAACGATGGTCTGTACACCAACGGGTGGGGTGTTTCGTCTCCTGGGGAGATCGTCGGCGTCCACGCGTTTGAAGCCGTTGGCGGGATCGATGTTCTTTCCAGTATCTCGTGCAAATGGCGGACCGCTGTGTCCAACGGCACCCCGGCTCGTGTGTTTGTCTGGCAGGACACCGGGACAGGAACGTTTCCGGGCGCGCGCCTGCTGCACGAACAGTCGATCACGATTCAGAATTCGGGGACGCAAATCCGCAATGTGTACGCGCTGAGCAAGGGGGTTGTGGTTTCGGGCAGGTTTTATGTCGGGTGTGCGGTGCCGATCGCTGCGAATCAGTATCCACTGGCAACACTGGCGCAGGCTCAGGCGCCGGGGTCGGTCTATGTCGGCGCGACCATGCCGGGTCCGTTCAACGCCGCGAGCGTGAATCCATCGGACTTTGTCGATGAGAGCAGCAGTTGGACGCTGACGCTTCGGGCCGAGGGGATGAACACCGGGTTCACCTATCAGGGCCGATTGTCGGTCGAATCGGTGAACTACACGGGCAGCGCGGACCTGCGTTTTGAGTTGTTCGATGCGCCGATCGGTGGCAACTCGCTGGGGCCGGTGCAGGAGCTTTCGGGCGTGGCGGTGAGCGCGGGCGTCTTTACGGTGCAGGTGCCGCAGGCGCTTTCCACCTTTGTAAACCGGCCGGGAAATTTATGGGTCGAAGTGAGCGCGACGACGCCGAGCGGCAACGCCGCCGGGTGGACGCACCTGACGCCCCGCACGCCGCTCGCGCCGGCGCCGATGGCCAACGCGGCTTCGGTTGCGAGCAAGGCTCTCTCGGTTGATTGGAGCGCGGTGACGAACCGGCCCCTGGGAACATCGGCATGGACAGCCGTGTCGAACGGGATCGTCGCGCCCGAAGCGGTGGGCATCGGCGTGGGTGCGCCGGCCTCGCCCTTCCACGTGCGCTCGAGCAATCAGACCAACCTGGCGCTGTTCGATTCCGACGCCTCGGCCGGAACGTGGGTGCACTTCCGCAACACCGGCGAGGGCGGACGCGATTGGTCGCTGATCAGCAGCGGTCCGGGCAACACGGAGGGCGCGGGCAAACTGATGTTCTTCGATGGCGGCGCGCCGACGGTCCGGATGACCCTTGATACCGGCGGGAACCTGGGCGTCGGAACAACGTCGCCCATCGCGCGCCTGCACGTCGAGGGCGGGCCGTCGTTCTATCAGTTCATGGTTCGTACTTCGGACGGCGGCGGTACGTGGGCGCACCTGCACAACACCGGAACGGGCGGGCGGCAGTGGAGCCTGGTCTCGACGGGCACGGCGAACACAGAAGGCGCGGGGTCGTTCCTGATCCGCGATTCAACCGCGGGGTTGGCGCGCCTGACGATCATGCCCAGCGGCAACGTGGGCATCAACACGTCGACGCCGGAGAAGGCGCTGACCGTCAACGGCACGGTGCAGATCATGAACGGGCAGGCGCTGGCCTTTGGCACGGTGGGCAACGGGCTCGGCACGGCGGAGAACACCGATCTGATGGCGCTCTTCCGCGTGAACGTGGCGAGCGGCTTGTCGCAGAACGTTTCGGAACTTCGGCTGGTCATCGGCGACGACAACGCGACCAACCCGAATGTGTACGACTCGTTCATCATCGGGACCAACCCGGGCGGCGGGTGGAACCCGACGTTCCATTTCCGCTCGGACGGCTTTGCGTTCAAGCCGGGCGGGGGATCGTGGGCGGCGATCTCGGACCCGAGGGCGAAGCATGATGTGACGCCGCTCACCGGCACGCTCGACAAGCTGCTCACGCTGCGGGGTTATCGATTCTTCTACAACGACGACATCGTCGGCAGCGGGCGGGGCCTGGCCGGTCCGCAGATCGGACTGATGGCGGATGAGGTGGAACGGATCTTCCCGGATTGGGTGACGCGTGATGTCAACGGGCTGCGATCGGTGAGTGAACGGGCGACGACGGCGCTGATGGTCGAGGCGCTGCGCGACCTGCGGCGGGAAAAGGACGAGGCGGTTTCGCGGCTGACGCGCGAGAACGAGGAGTTGCGGGCGAGGCTGGAGCGTCTTGAGAAGAAACTGGAGATAGCGAAGTAGGCCTGAGGCCATGAGAGAAAGATCGGAGCGGGGATTGGGGCCTGCTTGCCCTGACTTGCGAGGCGTGCAGCGCGTGGTAGCCTGTTGATCGCGGGAGGGCTCCACATGAAGAAGGCAAAGACGGTCGTCGCGGCGAGCGCGTGGTTGCTGGCGGGGTCGCACTGCATCGGGGCGGAGCAGCACCTCGTGCTTCCGGCGGCGTTTGCGAATGCCGAGGGGCCGATCAATAACGCCGGACCGATCGGCGCGAACGGCGGCACGATGCAAACGATGTACTCCGCGGGCGAGATGGCGAGCGTGCCGCTGGGCAGCCGGATCACGGGGTTTCAGACGAGGCAGGACAACAGCTTCGGGTTCGCGCCGTGGCCTCGCGTGAGCCTTGCGATCGAGGACTACCGGGTCTACATGGGAACGAGCCTGCTGACGCCCGCGACGTTCAGCAACACGTTTGCGGCAAACATCAAGGACAAACAGCAGGTGAAGGCGGGGCCGCTTCCCCTCGCGATGAATGCGTATCCGTCGATCTCGCCTCCGGGGGGTCCGGAGCAATGGGGACCGGTGATTGTGCTTGATCAGGCGTACGTGTATCAGGGCGGACCGTTGGTGATCGAGTGGAGAAACACGGGAGCGGGTTCGAACGGCGGAACGTCGGGCGATGCGGCATTCAACAGCGCCGGCGCGGCGGGAGGCGGAAACTCGACGAGCCCGGAAGCGACAACATCGAACGGCGGCAGCGTCGCGATTGTCCGGCTGACGTATGTGACCTCGGCATGCCCGGCGGACCTGAACGGTGATGGGTTCGTGGATGACGGGGACTTCCCGATCTTCGTCGCTGCGTACAACATTCTGGATTGCGCCGATCCGGCGATGCCGGCGGGGTGCGGAGCGGATCTGAACGGAGACGGGTTTGTCGATGATGCGGACTTTGTCGCGTTCGTGGTCGCGTACAACGAGCTGGTGTGTCCTTGAAGATGACGCCCGGATGCGAAATGAGGGCGAGATCGGGAAGCGAAGCGTCCGAGAAGCCGGAGTTGTTCGGCGGTTGGCGGCGGGATTGAACTGGAGATTCCGGATTCAGGCCGTAGACTCGGACGATGCGCCGATTGTGGCGTGCATGGAATTCATCATGAAGTACCGAGCGTTGTGCGGGGTGGCGGGTGTTGTTGCTGCGTTGTGCCTGCCCGGGGTTCGCGGCTTGGCGCAGACATCGTTCACGTATCAGGGTTCGCTGCGCTCGGGCGGCGTTGCGGTGGGCGGCAATGCGGATCTTCGGTTCCGGCTGTACAACGCGGCGGCCGACGGGCAACAGGTCGGGAGCGAGATCGCGCGCGATGGCGTGGCCGTCGCGGGCGGCGTGTTTACGGCGGATCTTGATTTTGGCGACGGGGCGTTTCTGCCGGGCGAGGCGCGCTGGCTGGAGATTGATGTCAGGTCGCCGTCGGGCGTGGGCAACTTTGTGACGCTGGCGGGGCGGAGCGCGGTGACACCGACGCCGCTGGCGCAGGGCATCGCGGGGGCGACGATTACGCGGGCGGGGGCGGCGGCTGTTGATCAGAATCAGTACGACGGAAAGTTCAACGGTGTCCTGCCTTTGCGGCTCGATCTCACACCAATCTGGCAATCGTTCACGGCGGGAAAGAGCGGCACGCTGACGCGGATTGATCTGAATGGATACGGGCTGGTGGGTGGCGTTGGCGACAAGCTGCTGACGGTTCGTATCCGCGCGGGCGTCGGGGCAACGGGCGCGCTGCTGGGGACCGCAACGGCGATGGTGCGTCAAGGACAGGGCGTGCTGATTCCTGTGATGTTCAGCAATATCTCGGTGGTGGCGGGCGAGCAGTACACGATCGATCCGACGGGCGTGATTTTTCTGGTGGCTTCGAACTCGGATATTCCCGGCGCTTCGGCGGGGCCGAATCCGGACCATCACTTCGTCTTCAAGACGTATGTTGCGCCCGAGGCGACGATCAGCCTGAAGGCGATGCGCGCCGGCCTTGCGGATACGGCGCGGAGCATCGACTGGACCAATGTCGGCAATGTGCCGGCGAGCCTTCTGAATGCCGCGTCGATGTGGCAGAGCGCAACCGGCGGAATCACGTATCCGAATCGCGTAGGAATCGGAACCACGACGCCGATCGCGGCATTGCACGTGAAGAGCGAAGGTGGCGTTATCAATATTGAAGGAACGACGCACTGCTACACGCAGTACTACCCGCTTGGAACGGCTGCCGGACGCAAGGCGTTTATCGGAATCCCCAATGCCAACAGCTCGACATTCACGGTTGCGAATGAGAACGCGAGCGGCACGCTCGCGCTTGTGGGCAACAGCGTTCAGGTCTTTGGCAACTTCATCAACACCTCGGATGCGCGGGACAAGAAGAACGTGCGGGAGATTGGTGATGCGCTCTCGCTGATCGAGAAACTGCGGGGCGTACGGTTTGAGTGGAGCATGAGCGGCGATGAAGGGATGCTGATGCCCAAGGGCGAGCAGATCGGCTTCCTCGCGCAGGAAGTGGAAGGCGTGCTGCCGGAACTCGTCGCGGATGGAAGCAACGGGCACAAGGGTGTTTCGTATGTGGGCCTCGTGCCTTTGCTGACCGAAGCGATCAAGCAGCAGCAGATGCAGCGAACGGCGGATCGGGCCGAGATCGAGCGGCTGGGTGTGCAGAACGATGCGAAGCAGAAAGAGATTGAGGAGCTGAAGGCAAGGCTGGAGAGGCTGGAAAGGAAGCTGGAAAACCGCCCGTAAGCCGGCAGATTGCCCGGCGGATTGGCTGAGGGTTCCGATGGATTTTTCTCGCTTCTTGTGGCGAAGGTGGTGCGCGGCGCGTGCCGGGCGAGTGTCCGATCGGGTGCGGGAAGGAGTTCGCGTATGCGGTGTCGATTCCTGCGGGGCGTTCGCGTGTTGTCGGTCCTCGGATTTGCGTCGCTGGCGGTGTTTGGCGGCACACCGGCCGACGGGCAGGTGATTTCGCGCTCCACCTTTGAGTACCAGGGGAAGCTCACGGTCGCGGACGGGGTCTGCACGGGCAGCGCGGACGTGATCGCAACGCTGTACAGCGCGAGTTCGGCGGGGACAGTGGTCGCGGGTCCGCTGACGATCCCGAACGTGGGTGTGAGCGCGGGGGTCTTCACCGTGCCGCTGGATTTCGGCGTGGTGGAGCCGCAGGGAAGGCGGTATCTGGAGATCCAGGTGCGGACGCCGTCGGGCGGCGGTTCGTACACGACGCTGTCGCCCCGGAGCGTGGTCGATGTGGTTCCACGCGCGGGGAGCGCCATACGCGCCGAGAGCGCGGAGCCGTTCAACGTGGCGTACAACGCGTCGCCGATTTCGCTGGATCAGTCGCAGACGAAATACGAAACCACGACGACACTGGTTTCGACCTGGCAATCGTTCACGGCGGGGCAGACCGGGCCATTGACCCATGTCGCGTTCTTCCGCAACGGATCGGTCAACATCGCAACGGTTTCGCTGCGAATCTATGCGGGCGAAGGGACGGGCGGGACGCTGCTCTACCAGCAGTCGATCGGGGCCAACGGGATCGTGGGTGAAGTCGCGTACGGGCTGGTGCGCCCGGTCGGCGTGACAGCGGGGCAGAAGTACACAGCGGAGATCCTCCAGACTGGCGGAGGGACGATCAGTTTCTACTACGCGAACTCGAACCCGTACGCGGGAGGCACTTCGAGCGCGGGATCGAACGCGGACTACTACTTCAAGACGTGGATCGGCGTTGCACCCGGAGATGTGACGCTTCGATCGCGGTTCTTCGGCGTGAACACCCCGGTGCCGGCGACGGCGCTTCATGTTTCAGACACCAACGCTCTGGTCGCGACGATCGAGGGTTCGGGCGCAACGGGAACCTGGCTCAACCTCCAGAACACCACGACCGGAGGCGTGTACTGGCGGATGATCTCGACGGGTTCGGGCAATGGCGAGGGCGCGGGGAAGCTGCTCTTGGGCTACGGAGCCGCCCCCGGAATCCAGAACACGACCATGACCCTGCAGCAGAACGGGAACATCGGAATCGGAACAACGGCGCCGTCGCAGAGGCTGACGGTTGCCGGCAACGTCCTGGCCAACAACGTGGCGGTGCCGTCGAGCATCCGGTTCAAGGACCATGTCTCGGTGATGGACGATGCGCTGGCGGCGCTGCTGAAACTCGAAGGCGTGCGGTTTGATTGGAAACCCGAGTGGGCGGCTCAGCGGCCCGGGCGCGAGCACGACATCGGCTTTGTGGCGGAAGATGTCGAGAAGGTGTTCCCGGAAGTGGTCTTCCGCGATGCGGAAGGGAGCGTGACCGGGATGGACTATTCGCGGCTGACGGCGGTCGCGGTGCAGGCGATCAAGCAGCTGCGGCAGGAAAAGGATGCCGAGATCGCGGAGTTGAGGGCACGGCTGGAGAGGCTGGAAAAGAAGTTGGATGAGGGGAAGTAAGACGTTGGGGTGCGGGGCACCAAAGCGAGCGGCGGAGAGCATCGCGGCGTGAAATCTGAGACGGCGTCACGCGTGGCACCCTGTCAGGGTGCGGGATCAATCGCAGCGAACCGTGGGTGTCGCTCGGAAGACCTCGCTCCACCCACGGCTTGATTCTGCCAGCCCGATGGGCTGAAAGGCGGCACTCGGCAAAGCTGTGCGCGAAGTGACGCGGCTGCCGCGAGAATTGAGGTCGAAACAGCGTGCGCAAGCGGGCTCGCGAATACGCTTCCCTCATGCCAGTTCTTGACTATCAGACAGCCGGGGAATCGCACGGGCCGGCGCTTGTCATCACCGTGACGGGATTGCCCAGCGGGCTTGACCTTGATGTTGATTTCATCAACGCGGAATTGCTGCGCCGGCAGGGCGGATATGGACGGGGCGGCAGGCAGCGCATCGAGCAGGACACGGTGGAGTTTCTGACGGGTGTGCGGCAGGGGAAGACGATTGCCGCGCCGTTGACGATGGTGATCAGGAACAACGATTCGCGGCTGGATGACCTTGCGAAGACGCCTCCGGTCTATCGGCCTCGGCCGGGGCATGCAGACTTGGCGGGGAGCGTGAAGTGGCTGACGACGGACTGCCGCGAGACGCTGGAGCGGGCGAGTGCTCGCGAAACGGCGAGCCGGGTCGCGGCGGGCGCGGTTGCGCGATGCTTACTGCGTGAATTCGGGATTGAGTCGTTCGGCTTTGTGCGGAGCATTCTCGACGCGAAGACGGATGCGGCGGTGACGGATGCGAACTGGCAGGAGATGAAGAAGATCCGCGATGCGAGCGAAACGTATTGCCCGGACGAGGCGGTGACGGCGCGGCAGTGCGAGATCATCCGGCAGGCGAAGATCGACAAGGACACGGTGGGCGGATTGGTCGAGGCGCACGTGTTCGGATGCCCGATCGGGCTGGGTTCGTGCATGGACTGGACGACGAAGCTGGATGCAAGGCTTGCGTACGCCGTGATGGGGATTCAGGCGTTCAAGGCGGTAGAGATCGGACTCGGGAAAGAGTGCGCGTTTCTGCCCGGCCACAAGGTGCACGATCCGATCCGGTACGACGCGAAGCAGCGGAACAAGGCACACCTGGGCTTCGTGCGCGACAGCAACAACGCGGGCGGAACCGAAGGCGGCATGACGAACGGGATGCCGGTCGTCGTGCGGGGGACGATGAAGCCGATCGCGACGCTGCTGCGCGGGATGCCGAGCGTGGACCTGAACACCAAAGAGAGCCAGATGAGCAGCTACGAGCGCAGTGATGTGTGCGCTGTGAGTGCTGCGAGCGTGGTGCTCGAAAACGTGGCGGCGTTTGAAGTGGCCCGCGTGTTTACTGAGAAATTCAGCGGGGATTCGCTGACCGAGGTGCGGGCGCAGTATGACGCGTACATGCGGTTTGCGCGAATGCTGCCGCTGGAGCCGCCGGTTGGGGTGATTGCGAAGGGATGAGGTGGTTCGAGAGAACACGGAGGGGTTGAGAGAAGAGGCGGAGAGGATGGGGAGGTCAGAGTGCCCCATTCCCCCGCGCGATCGGAGCTGATTGTCGGGCAATTACTTCATCGAACGACCGCCGGGAGCTTTTTTGCGCTGCTTAGAGGCTTTGCGCCTGTCCGACAAAGTCTGCACGGGCAGTCGTCTTCGTTATACTGTGGCTCGCTCCAGGAGTAACTCTATGAAACGGCGTTTCGCTCTTCCCCTGCTTCTTCTTTGCGTTGGCACCCCCGCGTCCGTGCTCAGGGCACAGAACTCGGAGCAGCCGGCTGCTCCGGCCCCCGCAGCTGCGGCTCCGGCCGCGGCACCTGCGGATGCTGGTGACAAGCTCTCGCAGGAGCAGCTCGAACAGCTGGTGGCGCCGATCGCTCTCTACCCGGACGATCTGCTGACGCAGATGTTGATGGCCTCGACGTATCCGCTCGAGATCGTGCAGGCGGATCGGTGGCTGAAGGCGAATAAGGACCTGAAGGGCGATGCGCTCGAGAAGGCGCTCGAATCGCAAACGTGGGATGCGAGCGTCAAGGCGCTCGTGGCGTTCCCGGACACGCTCGCGATGATGAGCGAGAAGCTCGATATCACCTCGCAGTTGGGTGATGCGTTCATCGCGCAGCAGAAGGACGTGATGGATGCGATTCAGCGGCTGCGGAACAAGGCACATACCCAGGGCAATCTGCAATCGAACCAGCAGCAGACTGTGACCGTGGAACCTGCGGCGGCGGGCTCGCAGACGCAGACGATCATCATCCAGCCGGCGCAGCCCGAAACGGTGTATGTGCCGCAGTACAACCCGACGGTGGTCTACGGCGCGTGGCCGTATCCGGCGTATCCGCCGGCCCCCTACTACCCGCCCGGATATGTCGCGGGGACGGCGCTGCTCTCGTTCGGCGTGGGCGTCGCGGTTGGTGCGATCTGGAACAACAACTGCTGGGGCCATTCCAACTGGAACGGCGGCTCGGTCAACATCAACAACAACTTCAACCGCAACACAAACATCAACAACAGCGGAAATCGCACCAATATCAACGGCGGCAACCGCACCAATGTCGGGGGCGGAGGCGGCGGGCAGTGGAAGCACAATCCGCAGCACCGCCAGGGCGTGCCCTACAGCAACAAGGCGACGGCGCAGCAGTTTGGCGGAGTCGATCGTGCGCAGGCTTCGCAGGCGCGGAACGACTTCCGCGGGCGCGAGTCGGGAGGGCAATCACCGTTTGGTGGCAATCAGGCCGGAAATCGGGGCGGAGCGGGTCAGGGCGGTGTGGGCGGCAACCGGGGCGGGAGCGCACAGACGCGGCCCGCGAACAACGGCGCGTTTGGTGGCGTGAACCAGGGAGGCGGCGCGGCGCGGGATGCGAGCAATCGCGGATCGAACAGCCGCGGCACGGCCTCGCAGCAGCCCGCGCGTCAACAGGGCGGAGGCGCTCGTCAGAACACAGGGGGTGGCGGGCGCCAGCAAGCGCAGCCGTCCCGCGGAGGAGGCGGAGCCCAGCGTTCAGCTCCCGCTTCGCGTCCGACCGGGGGCGGAAGTCGAGGAGGGGGCGGAGGCGGGCGCGGGGGTGGTGGGCGTCGGTGATCGATTGAGCGCGGCCTGTTTTCTCTTGAACTTCTTCACGCTTTCAGGAATCTGACAATGCTCGCAACAGTTTGCAGTGGTTCGCGGTTTGGGATGAGCGCGCTCTTGGGCGCGGCGGTGATTGGGCTCGCGGCGATTGGGCTTGGTGGGTGTGCGTCGA
This sequence comes from Planctomycetota bacterium, assembly GCA_017303555.1. Classification (GTDB taxonomy): domain Bacteria; phylum Planctomycetota; class Phycisphaerae; order Phycisphaerales; family UBA1924; genus JAFEBO01. Next base: position 27,919 of record JAFLCN010000003.1, on the reverse strand, counting down.
ATCCGGGCGAGACGTTTGCAACGCCGGACGATGCGGTCAACGCGGCGGTGACGGCGCTGCGGACGGACAACCAGGCCGAACTGACGCGGATCTTCGGGCCGGATGCGGAGGAGGCGCTCGCGTCGGGAGATCCGGTCGCGGATCAGAACAACCGGGCGTTGTTCCTGCAGAAGTTTGATGAGAAGCACGCGCTGATCGAGGGCGCGGAAGGATCGAAGATTCTGGAAGTGGGCACGAGCGAGTGGCCGATGCCGATTCCGCTGGTGCGCACGGGGAATGGCTGGCGGTTTGATCTGGCGGCGGGCAAGGACGAGATGCTCTCGCGCCGGATCGGGCGGAACGAGCTGGATGCGATTCAGACGCTGCTCGCGATCGGCGATGCGCAGGACGAGTACTTCGATCTGCGGCCCCAGGGCGAGGACGAGTATGCCTCGAAGTTCTTCAGCGATCCGGGGCAGAAGAACGGGCTGTTCTGGCCGGTGGTCGCGGGCGAACAGCCAAGCCCGATGGGCGAGTTGGTCGCGGAAGCGTCGGCGCAGGGTTACAAGCGGAGCGAGAGCGGACCGACGCCGTTCCACGGGTACATCTTCCGGCCATTGACGGCGCAGGGGAAGAACGCGCCGGGCGGGGCACGCGATTACATGGTGAACGGGCGCATGACGGGCGGGTACGCGGTGGTCGCGTTTCCGGCGGAGTATGGGCGCTCGGGGATCATGACGTTCATGATGAGCGATCAGGGCGTTGTGTTTCAGCGGGATCTGGGTTCGGACACGGCGTCGATTGCGGGCGCGATGACGGAGTTTGATCCGGACTTGAATTGGACCGTGGTTTCGGGAGAGTGACGGCACTGTCCGCGCGGTTGGGCCGCGATTTCAAAGAGTTCGAGATGAAGATGGTTTCTTCAGCCCCACGCTGGCGCGTGGGGTTCTTTTTTATGGCTGAGGTGTGTCAGCCTGCGGTTCCCACGGGAAATCTGGCGGGATGAGCTCGGGGCGGTGATTCAGCCAACCGACGAGGAACTCGAAGGCGTCGACCAATCTTGGGCCGGGGCGGTTGAACATCTGGTTGCCGTCGACGAGCGCGACGCGATTGGTGCGGACGGCTTTGAGGCTGCGGAACCAATCGTGCTCGATCAGTGATGCGGCGCAGGTGCGGGTTTGGGCGAGGGACATGCCGCAGGGGCAGATGATGAGGGCATCGGGGTTGAGGGCCTCGACGACTTCGTGCGAAACGCGGATGGATTTTCCCGCGATACGTTCGGCCATTTGCGGGCCCGCGGCGGCGCCGGCGTTTTCTTTGGGGATGGGCGCGTTGAGCGGATGGCGTGCGCCGGCGCGCTCGATGAGCTGAGGCGTCCAGTGACCCCCGACGAAGAGCGGATCGGTCCATTCGAGAAAGACGACGTTGGGCCCGTCTTCGAAGGCGTTGACGAATTCGGAGGCGGCGAACATGCGCTCGCGGAGTCGGGCGACGGTTTCGACGGCGTGTTTCTCGAAGCCGCAGGCGAGGCCGATGGTGTAGAGATCGTCGAGGACGCCTTCGAAGGTTTGGGGATTGAGGCTGACGATCGCGGGCGCCGGGTTTATGGAGCCCGCGATTCGGCGGACGGTTTTCAGGTCGATCGAGCAGACTTCGCAGAGGTCTTGCGTGAGTATGAGATCGGGCTTGAGATCGCGGAGGAGTTGCTCGTTGACCTGGTAGAGCGAGTTGCCGGTTGCGAGCTGCTCGCGGACCTTGGCGTCGATGGCGGCGGGGTCGGAAGCGAGTTCGGCGGGGATGGCCTGCGATGTGAGGACGGGGAGGTGCGTGATCGCGGGCGGAAAGTCGCACTCGTGCGAGCGACCGACGAGCAGGTGGCCGGCACCGATCGCGCAGAGCGATTCGGTGGCGGAGGGGAGGAGGCTGATGATGCGGGGGAACACGTTCGGGATTCTATTTGGCACCTCGACCGGCTGGTGCTTTGGTCCTTGACCAATCCCTACGCTTTGTCATGCAAGTCACACTGACCACATCGCACGGCGAAATCGTTCTGGAACTGGATCCGAAGAACGCGCCGATCAGCACCGAGAATTTCATCGCGTACGTCAAGAGCGGCCACTACGAGGGCACGGTCTTTCATCGCGTGATCGATTCGTTCATGATCCAGGGGGGCGGGCACACGGCCGACCTGAAGAAGAAGCCGACGCAGGCGCCGATCAAGAACGAGTGGAAGAACGGGCTGAAGAACACGCGGGGCACGGTGGCGATGGCACGCCTGGGCGGCGATGCCGACTCGGCGACGAGCCAGTTCTTCATCAACACGGTGGACAACGCGTTCCTGGATCGGCCCCAGCCCGACGGCGCGGCGTACGCCGTCTTCGGCAAGGTTGTCAGCGGCATGGATGTCGTAGACAAGATCCGCAAAGTGAAGACCGGGAACAAGCAGGGCATGGGCGATGTGCCCCTTGAGCCGGTGACGATCATGCAGGCACAGTTGAAGGTGTGAGGCCCGCTCCGCTCACGGGCACAGCAACTGGTTGTAACCGACCAGGAAGAGGACAAAGTCGGCATCGTCCACGAGCGCGTCGCGGTTCAGGTCTGCGTCCATGCTTGCGGGCGGAACAACGAGCTGGTCGTAGCTGGCGATGAAGATCTGGAAGTCGGCATCGTCCACCATGCCGTCGGCGTTGAGGTCGCCTGTGCAGGGGCCGGCCTCGTCGCCGTCGAGGATGCCGTCGGAATCACGATCGATTCCGATGCGGGTTTCGCTGCCTTTGGGGACGATCATCCACGTCTGTTCGTTGCCGGGTGAGGCGAGCGCCTTGACGGAAGCGAGAGAGACGAGCGGGCCTTGCTTGTCGGCCTTGAACATGCCGCCGCTGTAGGCCCAGCCACGGACGACGCCGCTCACGCGGCCCTTCACAACGAGGCCGACCTTGGCGAAGCTGGCCAGACTCTCGAACTGCGCGATGAGCGCGAGCTGCTCGGCGCTGGCGCTTCCGAGGCTCACGAGCGTGGTCTGCTTGCCGACGGCGGCGTGCGTGTCGCGGCTGAGCGGGCCGGGGGGATCGAGCGGGTTGCTTGTGCCGCTGCTTGCGAAGTCGGAACCCGAGAAGGAGAGCATGAGCGCCGTGAGGTTGGCGACTTCCTGATCGCTGAAGACATTGAAAACGGGCTCGGCGACGAAGCGCTCGATGGAGTCGATCGAGCCGTCGTGGAGCAGACCGAAGCCGGAGGTGTTCTCGAGCTGCGTCGCGTTGAAGCCGGTTTTCTTGTACTGGTTGCGGAGCTGCGGCACCTTCATCGTGACGTTGGTCGAGCCATCGACCGAGACCACGGCGTGGTGGCGCTCGCCGTTCGGGCCCGCGGTCAGTGGGACGTACTGCGTGCCGGTCCAGCGTGAGTCGGTGCCCATGCCGGTGGGCACGGTGTGGCACGCAACGCAGGAAAGAAGGCCGCCATCGAGGCGCCGGTTGCCGCTGCGGAAGATGGAGAGCCCTTGCGAAGCATTGCCGTTCGGCAGTGGTTGACCCGCGGCACCGAAGCGGCCGGTTGTGTAGTGACCGGGAAGGGGCAGATTGGTGGGAAGCGAGTTGTCGAGATTGCGGAAGGGATTGGGCGGAATCGTGATCGTCGCGATGAAGGATTCGAATTCCTGCATCAGATGCTGCGGCAGCGGTCCGTCGCTGCCCTGGAGCGCGAAGAAGGCGTTTGCAAAGGCCTCGAAGCCGGCGCGATCGCCCCGCCAGTGATGCGGCTCGTGGCCCACGATGTCCTGCAGTGTTTGCGTGGTCATCGGGCCCTTCATCGGGTGAAAATCTTCGAAGCCGGTGGTCAGGCCGGGGAGGCCCATGCCGAGGTTGAGCCCGGTGAGCGGCTCGGTGACGCCGCTGGGGTCGCCCAGGTCCCACGCGAGGCGATCCATCGTTCCATCGACGTGGCAGGAGGCGCAGGAGATCTGGCCGAGGCCCGAGGTGAGGTGCGTGTTGTACAGGTGACGGCGGCCGTTTCTGATCTCGTCGGGGGTCGGGTCGTAGAACGGCACGCGGAGGATTTCGGCTTGGGTTGAGAGCGAGACAACCGAGATTGCGCCGGAGAACTTGTTCATGACGTAGAGGCGATCGCGCGCCTCATCGAGCGCGAGGCCGGTCGGCCCTTCGCCGACGGGGATGGTCTGCTGCGGGCCGACACGTTCGCCGGCGTGATTCACGACGATGACGTTGTTCGAGCCCATGCCCGCGATGTATGCGGCGGTTCCGGCGTTGTTCCAGACGATGGCACGCGGGTCGCCGATCGACTGCTCACGCTCGGCGAACGGGATGCTCGAAGTTTCGTAGGTGAGGTGCGGGTTGAGGTCGGAAACGGCCGATGCGAGCGTGCCGGGGTTCACCGTGGCCATGTGCACGCGGATGAAGCGGCCCTTGATGTTTGGTTCGTAGCGAACGTGGTTGATCGCCTCGGTTCCGATGACGGCGATCTCGCCCGTGGCGGGATTCACGCCGACACTCATGCAGAGGTTCATCAGGCGCTTCGCGTAGCCGATGGAAAGCGTGTTGGCGTTGATCGAGGCGAGATCGTTGTCGAGAAGCTTCCAGCCGACGGGGCGGCCGGACTTGTCGGCGTTCGCGCCCGAGACCAGATCGGTCCAGTCGGCGTTGTTGTCATCGAACCAGTTGCCGCTGCCGTTGTCGCGAACGATGAGCCCCACCGCCGGAGGGGTGCCCGCCGCGGGATTCTGGGCGGGGACGAAGATCGTGCCGAAGTTGGGGGGCGGGTTGACGCCGCCGTAGGGGCCCGAAGCGTCGGTCACGACATTGGGCGGAAACGAGAGCACCGCGCCGTTGATGCCGGCGGTGGCGCCGCCTCCGAGCACGGTTGTCCCGTTGCCGGATTCAAAGACCGCGGCGTACACCGTCGAGCCGTCCGGGCTGACGGCCATCGCACGCGGCGATTCGCCCTTGATGGGAACTTCGGTGATCGGAGCGTCCGAACCGGTGATGCTGAAAACCTGCACCACCTTGGCCACGGAAGAAGTGACGAACGCGCGCTGGGGGGCTCCGGCGAAGACAACGTCGGCGGGCTCGTCCTTGGTGGGGATCGTGCGCACCACGTTCATGGTGGTGAGATCAACGACGCTGACGGTGTCGCTGATTCTGTTCACAACCCAGGCTTCGGTTTCGGTGCGGGCGCGGACGCTGACGGGATCGAGCCCGACGGGGATCGAGCCGATGGCGTAGGGGATGCCGCTGCTGATATCGAAGACTTCGAGCCGGTTGTCGGCGGTGTTGACGGCGAGCAGGCGATTGCCGCTGGGGGTCTTGTCGAGCGGGTGGATGTGCGGGCTTTCCCAGTTGACGAAGGGGCTGTTGAAATAGCGGTCGCCGAACGGATCGCTCTGAATCACGAGCGCACCGGCCATCGCGATGCACGCCAGCCCGAAGAAACCGGCGTACGAGATTTCCTTCCAATGCTTCATCGCTCACTCCCGCGGACCCGGAAACCCGAGCAAACCAGACGGACCAAGATACTCGACGGCCCCCCGGATCTGGCGACTGGCGCGAGAATCCGGCGCGAATAACTGGGAACGGACCGCGCCGGGTTTCAATCTTCACGAGCCGCGCGGTTCATTTCGGGGTTGTTTCTCAAACGCTCGAACGATCCCAGCGTGCGAGGCCTCTGCAATCCTGGACCAATTAGCCTCCTTGTGTGGGAGGGGGTTTGTCGAGTGCTAAATGTGTGGTGAGAGGTTGACGAAGGGGGATGAGCTGGTATTCTTTCCGAACTAGACCGTGCTGCAAGTGTGGCGCGTGCGTTGAAGCATCAAGTTGGGGGCAGTCCACGTGCGGCTTGTCCGCAGGAGGCTGTATGAAGCGGGGCGTCTTGTCTCTTTACTTGGCGGCTTGCGTAAGCTCGGCGGCGCTAGCGGACGATGAAATCGTCCGGCGGCTGAGTGAATACCACTTTGACGACGAAAGTTGGAACTACATCGCGGTCAACGACCCGACGACGGGGCTTGTCGATGCAATCGTCGCAATTGCCAAGCCGGATGCCACAATCGGCGACAATCTGAACACTGTGATGTTCATGCGAAACGGAAATGACCTGGAGGCATGGTCTTGGCGCAACACTACTCGCGGTCGGGCGGTTTACAGCGCGAAAATGATTTTGCAGGTGTCGGATGATGACGATGCGCTGTGGCTGCTTGAAGAAGATTTACCATGGCACGACGACAATGCCTTGCGCCCTCCAACACCGTACATGGCGGGAATGCTCACGGATGACCCGCTGTTTGAGCCCGTAATGGAAAGTGATTATCCAGCAGCCTTGGTGTCAATGCTTCAAGAACTAGGGTACCCGGTGGCTGTACTGCGGCCGGGCGATGGCGGGGGAGAGTCTGACGAGCCATGTCCTGATTCGGCGGAGCTCAGGCCAATGCTCGAATCGGTGGAGTGAGCGATGGATCAAACGGTAGAAACAGAGGCAGAATCCATCTCGGTGCTGCAACAAATGGCATCCTACTCCTCTTCTTGCGCTGGTGGCTGCACGTCGTCGACGGTCTACATTAACGGAAAAATAATTCCGGGTGGTTGCACGTGGGATGTCGTTTCAGGTGCACCGGAATTGGTAAGCGCCAGTGGTGGGTCACTCGTTTACAACTGCCAATACAAACCCAAGAGAACATTTTCTCAGAGTCGCGTTCGAAAGAAGACGGATTCGAACTGCGTTGTTACCACATGCTCTCAGTCGCGGATTGGTTTTGGTTATGGCTCAGCTTCGTCTTGCCTGTTTTCCGTCGCTTATCCTCCACCGACTCCTGTGGTGTGTCCGGGTTCGCCGTCGTGTCTTTCGCTGCCGATCGCCTCGTGCTCCAGTATTGCGCCGAGTGGGTGGACAATGTGGTCACCTGCATGCCCTTGAATCGGATCCTGCGTTTGATCGTTTTGGCAGCGGGCGTCGCTGCCGTGTTCGCGGCGCTCGTGGCGGTATTGCCGTGTTTTTTCGTGATGTCATCCCGCTTCCAGCAGTTGCCCTTTACGGAAACGAAGTTCACGGGAAGGCTGGCTGCTGAGCAAACGTCGTGGTTTGTGACAATTTATTCGCGTCCGCTCGTCCTTCACGTCCGAACACAGTTGTGGCAGAGCACGGACGGTGCGGCCACCGGAGCATTTGACGGTGCGGAGGCGTTGCCGAACTGGACAGTCGTCGCTGAGCAAACGCTCTTGCACCAGCCAGACGGAAAGCCGTCTGAATCGGTCTTTGTCGATGATATTGGAATTGGTTGGCCCAAGCCGTTACTCGCTTACCGCGTGATTTGGGAGGGCGATAAGGCGAAGGCTACGTTCGTGCCGAGAATCGTGTACGGCGCCAAGATCAGCTTTCTTCCGGGGGTAGGTGAAACACCTATATGGCCGACGCGCGTTCTCTGGAGAGGTCTGTTGTTCAATTGGTTCGCGATGCTTCCAATCGCGACGGCCTTGGTGTTCATCCCTCTGATCGTCCAGAGCTTTCGGCGATCTTTTCGGCAGGAATTCCAGCGGTGTGGAAATTGCGGCTATTCGCGGCTCGGAGATTCGACACAATGGGTTTGTTCTGAGTGCGGATCGGCGCAGACATTGGTTGCTCCTGCCGGTTGGACAAGCCGCTTTACTGTGTGGTCGTTCTTCGCAAGCCCGCGAGCAGTCGTGCGTCTGGCCTTTGCCCTGTCTATCGCGCTGATCGCTGTGATCGCCGGGGTGTATTTGGCGAGATTCATTCGATAGGCACTACGCCGGTGTAGGTTGCCGTGGTTCTCAGTGGATCTTGTCCTCATGGAATGGAGAACCGTCCTTCGGCGGTTCGCCCGGTTCACGTCTGGTAAGACCGGGGAGAAAGGGGTTCGACGAAATGACAAGCAAAGCACCATCGGATATGTCGCTTGCGGAATTGGAAAGGGATCTCACGGGTGCCCGGGAACGCTTGAGTGGGATGGAGCAGCAACTCGCCGACTACCACACGAACATCCAGTCGTGTGTGACGCAATTTGGCAAGCGGCAGATTGAAAGGTCATTCGGAACCTGACTCTTCGAACTCGCGAGCTTCAGTGGGTTCCTCGCGGGGCGTGGCAACTGTTTGCGGATCAGGGTGTTGCGGGGCGGGAACCAAGCGTGGTCGGAACGGCTCGAACCCACGACCGGATAGCACCCGACTCACCCGTTCGCGCGATCGGCATGAGGACGATGGCGTCCACCAGCGGATCGTCGATCGTGCGCCCCGCGAGCGTGCCGGGCAGAACGGAGGTGGTCCAGGTTCCTTCGCGCCTTGTCTGAAGCACAAACCGTGAGGGCAGGCGCGGGAACTGCCAGGGCATCCACGCCAGCGCCACGCGCGATCCATCTGCCGCGAAGAGAACCGACCAATCGGTCTTGGCGAAAGCAGGATCGGCAAGCCACGGGCTGGGCGGGATGAGCGCGGGTGTCGGATAGCGATCCATGAGGACCTGGTTGATGCCGCCCCGGTTTTCGAGGAGCACTTTCAGCGAGAAATGGATCTGGCCGGGCGAGGAGATGCCGGGGTTGCCGGCGCGCTCGCGCGTGACGTTGATCTGGCGCAGTACCTCACCGGGGATCCAGTTGCGATCGGGAAAATCCTTCTCAAGCCCGATGCGGCTGGTATAGAGGCTGGGCCAGAGGTGGCGTTCGAGCGTGTTCTCGGTGGACCACCAGACGAGCAGCTTGATGAAGTTCTGATCGACCGAGTCGATGGGCCAGTAGAGCTGGGGCGAAACGTAATCGAGCCAGCCCCGGTTCAGCCAGAGCTTCGCATCGGCGTTGAGCTTGGCGACGGCGTCCATGCCCTTGATTCCCGGCGGATGACCGGGCTTCCAGATACCGAAGGGCGCGATGCCGACGAGGACGTCGGGCTTGGCGGCCTTGATCTCGCGATAGAAGCGCTCGACGAACTCGTTGATGTTCTGCTGGCGCCAGAGTTCGCGTGTGAGCGGGCGGACGGCGGTTCCCGGGGGCGCATCGTGTTTCAGCCTGGCGACGTACTTCGCGTAGCTCTCGGAGTCGGGGAAGGGCTGGCCCTCTTTCGGATAGGGATAGAAATAATCGTCGATGGCGACGCCGTCGATGTTGTATCGCCGCACGATGTCGAGCGTGACGCGCATGGTCTGCTCGACGGCTTCGGGTTCGCCGGGGTCGAGCCATTCGTAGTTGTCGTACTGCTTGACGATGCCGGGGTTGGTGCGCGAGATGTGCGTGGGCGCGTTGGGCGACTTTGCCTTGAAGTGACGGGCACGGTACGGGTTGATCCAGACGTGGAGATCGATGGTGCGTTTGTGGCATTCATCGATCCAGATGGCGAGCGGGTCGTAACCGGCTTCGGATGGCGAGATGCCGCTCGCGCCGGTCAGGTACTCGCTCCAGGGTTCAAGCGCGGAGGGGTAGAGCGCATCGGCGCTCGGGCGCACCTGGAGCAGCACGGCGTTCACGTTCATCTTCTGCAGGCCGTCGAGGATGCGGGTGATCTCGGCCTTCTGCTGTTCGACCGTGAGATCGCTCGCGCTCGGCCAGTCGATGTTCTGGACGCTGGCGATCCAGACGCCCCGGAACTCCTGCGGAAGCTCGGGGGGCGCGAGCGATGCGGGGTCGGCGGGCTGCCACTGGGCGATGCAGGCGTGTGCAAGCACAAGACCGGAGAGCGCCGCTGTCAGAATGGATCGCGCGAACATGGTCCGATCTTTGGCCCGCGCCCGGAGCGTGCCTTCCCCCGCTGCCCGGCCCGGACGGCGCGGCCGGGATGGTCTGCGAAACTTCATCCACGTCGCTGCGTCGGGCGGGGTCCGCACCGATCGCCGTCGCACAGAAGCTCGGGGCCCTGGCCGATGAGCCGCGCGGCACACGCGCTGATAGTGACGCGATTGCGTGCGAACCAGCGGTAGATCGCGTCCGCGATCGGCCGAACGACGGGCCAGCCGGTGATACGCCAGCCCGCGCTCATGAGGCGGGCGACGAATCCGCCCCCTTCCGCCACGGCGCGATAGGCCCGCCGGAAAACTTCCATGCCCGTGAAGAGCCGCCCGTCCGGCGCGACGCCGTGGATCTGACCCATCAGCTCGTCCATCGGGGCGTAACGCGAAGGGTCGAAATCGTTCGCCGTGATGTCGAGTATGCGGAGCCGCCCCCGACCGGCATCGAGCCTTTGCAGGAACGCCGCCTCGCGTCGGCAGAGCGAGCATTGACCGTCGATCAGGATGATGAACGGATCGTTCACGGCCTGACATTCTTCGCTCGCCAGATGCTGCGCATCGGGCAACGTCCGTGCGCGCACGTCATGGGATGAGAACGCCTGGGATTGCGACGGCACTTGCGCCGAGCCTGCACCGCCAAACCGGAAAACACGCTTACTTCAGTTCCGCCAGGGCCTTCCAATACGACTTCAGGGCGTCGGCCCGGGGACGGGCCACGTTGTCGCGATTCGAGACCGAGAACTTTGTGTACTCGGCGAGGATCGCCCTGATCAGAAGTTCTTTCTGCGGCTGCCCCGCTTCCTTGCCCAGGTGGAGCGCCTTGGCGGCGATGTTGGAATCGTCGGGGAACTCCTTGATTGCTTTCTGGAGTTCCGGGCTATCCCACTTCAGTTCGCCCCGCTTGTACATCGAGCCGAGCAGGTTGCCGGCGCAGCGCGCGTTGCCGGCCATCTCCCACGCGAGCCGGTCGATCTCATCCTGCTTGCCGGTGTCGAGGTAGAGGAATGCCGCGGCCTCGAAGACGTCGTCTGCTTTGGTCTTCCTGGCGAGCTCGATGATCCTGGCGCCGAGTGTGGCGCGGGCGTCTTCCCGCTTGAGGGCGCCGCTCCGGATGGCGTACTTAAGCAGCAGAACCATGGCGCGCGGGTTGGCGGGCATTGTGGCTTCTTCATCGATCAGGTAGCGTGCCCGGCGGAGTGTGTCGACGATCTTCTCTTTGGTTGGCCGCTCCATGATGGCGAGTGCGCCCACGCAGCGTGCCTCCTGCATCTGCGGGTTGCCGCCCGGCAGAATCCACTTTCCCGCGAGCGCCATGTCGTTCTCGAGAAACTGGCGGTGCGGGCCCCGGACCCACCAATCGGCGGCCCAATCGCTATCGAGCAGGAGCAACTCGATCGCTGCGGCATCGTCGGCGGCGGTGACTCGCTTCACCAGCTCGCGCCTCTGCGCGAGCGGATCCTCGCGCTTGTTGACCTCGCAGATCAGGCGCTCGAAGTCGTCCTGCGACCCGAGCTTCGCCTGCGTGCACTGCTTCCAGAGCTCGAGCGCGCGATCGACGTGGCCGAGGCGCAGCGCGCACTCGGCGGCGGCGCCGTAACCGGGTGAATTATCCGGGCGGAGTTCGCTCGCGCGCTCGTACGAGCGCAGCGCGCCCTCGTACTCCTTCATGCGATGCTGCGCGAGCGCCCATTCGAGCTGGGCGCTTGCGTTGTCCGGCAAGCCCTCGGCCGCCTGTTTCGTCAGCTCGTAGGCGAGCTTGCGGTCGTTCTGGCTGAGCGCCATCCCGAGCACCAGCTTCTGCGCGGGCGTGCGCCTGGCCTCGGGGAAGGTATCGAGCACAAGCTTGTTCGCGCCGTCGAAGTCGCCCTTGATGACCAGCGCTTCGGCCTTTGCCGCGGCGCCCCGCAGCGCCTCGGTCGCATCGTTCACGTCGTCTTCCGATGTCCGGGCGCGCTTGACCTTCTCCGGTTCCTTTGGAGCGGCGCGAGCGCCGGGCTGGGTTCCGGTCGCCTGCCCGAACGCCGGAGCGCCGAGCGCAAGCCCGGCCGTGAGCAGTCCGATCGATTCGAGCTTCCGCATACGCCGATCTCCCGGCGGGCCGGGAGCGATCGCTCGCCGTCCCCGTGGCCGATCGTACCAGCCGGACGCCCATGCGCGAAACCCTCGGGATCCGCCGGGGGTTTCGCGTGGTTACGCAGGATTCTCGGCCGGTGTCCGGGCCGGATTCAGACTTTTCGATCAGTCGCGACGGCGACGAGCAGCGACCGCTCCGCCCGCGGCAGCGAGCATCAGCACGCCCGGGGCCGGGATGTCGGAGTAGGTACCGGGGTTGCCGATATCTCCCAGCGACGAAGCAAACGAGCCGTACGCATCGCCGACCGACGAGACGACCGCGAGGTTCGCGGCGTTGGCGCCCAGGTTCGCCAAACGGATGTTGCCCGAGACGCCCTGCGTGCGCGGGCCGCCGATCGTCTGGTCGTCGTAGGTCAGGCGATCGACGAGGGTGTTCGACGCGTCGTAGATGTTGACCTCGTCGGCGCGGCCGAGGTTGTTCGTGTTGCCGCCGATGATCTTGATCGCGGCGCTCAGGCCCCACGCCGAACGGAACGCGGCTTCGGTCGGCTCGCAGATAATCGCGCTCTGGCCGGCGCCGAGGATGCCCAAGCCGCCGATCGCGAACGAACCCGGCGTGCGCGAGTTGTCGTCGAACGACCAGCCCGTGAGGTCGATGGCTGCGCCGCCCGTGTTGGTGATCTCGACAAACTCGCGGGCGGTGCCGCCGGCGCCGTTGTACATCCACTCGGTGATGCGGATCGACCCGAGTGCGCTTCCCGCGAACGCAAAGCCCATGGTGAGGCCGACGACGCCGATCGCTTGCTTGCTGCTCATCTCAATCTCTCCTTTGTTACCCGAGTTGCGGGCCGCGGACAGCCGAACCGCCGGAAATCGGGAGCCAAGACTAAACAGACGGGCGCACGCCCTGCGCTTGCGCCGAACGAAGATCGTGTGAAGGTTGTGTTATGGCCGCGCGGATTCGCCGGGAATGCGCTTTGTGTAAAGACCTTCGCGCGATCTTGATGCAATCTTGCGCAAACCGAAACGCTTGCTCGACGCGCCCAGTGTTAAGGTCCGCCTCGTATTCGTGCCCCGCTCCCGATACGTCTTCACGAGATCGCACCGAGCATGAACACACAACTGGTCACAACGCTCTCATTTCGCCGCACGCCGTCCCGAGGTGCGTTCACGCTGATCGAATTGCTTGTCGTCATTGCGATCATCTCGATCCTGATCGGGATCCTGCTGCCGAGCCTGGCGGGCGCGCGCGACGCGAGCCGCAACATCAAGTGCCAGAGCAATCTGCGCCAGATGGGTGTTGGCTTTCTCGCGTACGCCGGGAGCAACCGGGGCTCATATTGCAGCGGCCCGCAGGACGGTCGCACCAACAACAACTGGGGTTCTGCCTCGGATATCCAGGCGGGCAAGGTCGGCTGGATGTCGGACGCGATCGAGGGCGGCTACTTCAAGCCCGGCGCGAACCTGTGCCCCACCAACCCGGCCCGCTCGACGCAATCGCTCCAGAACGACAAGCTCCCACCGAACTACAAGGGCATCAAGGACGTGATGGCCCGGCGCGTCGCGATGTACAACGCCGGATACAACACCAACTACACGCCGACGTGGTACATGGCCTTCACCGAACTCATCGACGTGCGCGACAACCCCGATGTGGATGTGAAGCGCCCGTACATGGATTCGAAACGCACCAGACAGGCGATGCGCGGCCCGCTCAACGAGAAGTTTCTCGGGCTTGTCCCCACCAACCTGGTGCCGCTCTTCGCCGACGGTCGCGTGAACGACGCCAACGACGGCGAAGCAACGGTCCTTGTCGGCACCGACACCTACCGCGTCGTCAAGCACCTGAGCGATGGCTACGCCGGCGCGCCCGTTGACGGCCTGTTCGGAAAGCAGGCCTACAGCGATCTCGGCCCCGCGCACGGCAAGGCACCCGGCGGCAAGCTCCGCAACACGGCTTCGGGCGGCATCAATCACAAAGACCTCGACAAGTACTACGGCAACTGGCTCTTCGCCGACGGCCACGTCGATTCGCTCCGCGATTCCAATATGGACGGCGAGTTCGGCTGGCTCGACGGCAGCAGCATCCGGGGCGACGACCCGTACGACGATCAGGACATCGAGCGCAAGGTGTTCGGAGGCCACCTCACCACCGGTCGCTTCGCGCCCGATCCCAACAGGCAACGCAGCGTCGTCGATCGCTGATGCCGCGCCCATCCATCTGTTCCGTCACCATCCTGCACGATTTTGTTTATCTCCCGGAGAGAACCATGAAAGTCTCGAACTGTGTCGGTCTCATCGCTGTTGCTCTGATTGCCGCGGCGGGCAATGCGCAGGTTGTCCTGAACGAAATCTGGTCGAACCCCGCCGGCGGCGGCAGCTCGGGCGACGATCGCTACGAGTACATCGAGCTGTACGGACGTCCGGGCATGAAGCTCGATGGCTACATGATCGCTTCGGTCTACGGCGGCGCCGACGACGGCAACGACATCCCCGGCCCGCTCCCGGCCGGATGGGATCAGGGCGATGAGCTCCCCGAGATCGACGAGGCGTGGTCGCTCGACGGCATGACGATCGGCAGCAACGGTTTCTTTATCCTCTACAACAACAACGGCAACAACACGCTGCTGCTCCCGCTCATTCCCGCGGCAACCAACCGCGCAACCTACACCTCGCGCCACATCCCGACCACCGATGTCGCGGGGCGCATCAAGAACGACGGCAGCGCGACGTTCGTCCTCATCCGCAAGCGGCCTTTCCACACGCTGGTTTCCAACGGCGCCGGCGGCTTCATCAGCAACTACGACGGCAGCCCGAATTACTTCAGCGGCTCGCGCTACGCCTGGCGCAAGGACATCAACCCCGATGTGAACTACGACGGCTCGATCGACCTCAACGGCATCGCGACTCAGAACGGCTTTCCCTATGCACCGGAAGCCCCCGTCAACAGCGAAGACACCAGCTACTCCCCCGTCCCCACGCCCGCGCCCGTTTCGCTCGAGCCATATCAGATGGTGGACGACGTGACCTGGTCCAACGGCGGCGGCAAGGAGTACGCCCGCTCCAGGCAGCAGGAAATCTCCGAGACCATCGCCTTCAACCCCGACGCGGTTTCACGCGTGCAGTACTTCGGCTCGAACCCCAACCTGGGCGACCGGCTTGATGCGAACCAGGTTGTTCCGACGCACAGCGCCGATGAAGAGTTCATCTACGGCGATGTCCTCGTGAACAGCACGCGCCTGTACGACGCGACCGCCTCCGGCGGCCCGACCTTTCCCGGTCAGACGCCCGGCTCGCGATTCAACGACATCAGCCGCGAAGGGTTCGCGCTCACTCCGGGCAACTTCAACGACGGCGTGACCACCGGCGAGTTCGGAGCCACCGTCACCCAGTTCCGCTGGATCAGCGGCGACTTCAACTTCGACGGCATCGTCAACTGCTCCGATCGCGAGCTGCTCCAGTCGCGCCTCGGCGCCACGCTCGATGACACCGAGACCCACATCAAGGATCGTGGCACGCCCGAAACTACGGATGATCTCACCATCACCGGCTGGTGGAAGTGGCAGGGACGCGCGTTCAATGGCATCGTCGCGATGCTCAACATGAACGCCACCGACGGCACCGCCGGCGCGAACAACGTGGCTGTCACCTCGGCCGATCTTGCGGCGTTCGATGCCGCGTTCCCGGGCCTCTGCGCCGAACCGTGCCCCGCCGACCTCAACAACGATGGCTTCGTTGAAGACTCGGACTTCGTCATCTTCGCCGAGGCGTACAACCTGCTCGATTGTGCCGATCCGACCATGCCCGCCGGCTGCCCCTCCGATCTCAACAACGACGGCTTCGTCGATGACGCCGACTTTGTGGTCTTCGCCGAGGCGTACAACGCGCTGCTCTGCCCGTAAAACGGTCCGAAGCGGTTCGATGCCGATCTGCAACAAGATTCCCGGGCCTTTGCCCGGGATTTTTGTTTTTCGTTCGGGTATTCGGCCCTGTTTGCACTCCGATAGACCGGTTTCCGCTTGGGTTGTCGAGTGCGGAGCTTTATTCTGAAAGCCCTGCAACGGGCATCCACCGGGCGCGGAGAATCTCAATGAACCCGAATCTGTTTCGAGGCATCATCGCACTCGCGTTCGCAGCATCGTTCTGCGCCGTCGCCGACAACGCCGTTGTCCCCTCGATCGGGAACGGCACCGAACTCACAGGAGGACAAGAGGGCCCGCTCGGCGGGACGGCGGCACGCCGCTTCATGATCGTGATGGATGCTCGCGCATTCTCCGGCATCCCAGTCGGCAGCACCATCACGGGCATCCGCTTCCGGCTCGACTCGAGCAACGCCGTAGCCTGGCCCCCTTCGAACGTCACGATCGCCGATTACGAGCTCAGAATCAGCGCCGCCGCGACAACCGCCGCGACAGCCAGCACCACGTACGCCACGAACATTTCCGGTCCGCAGACGCTGGTGAGGGACGGCTCGCTCAGCGTCACCGCAAACTCCTATTCCGCTGCCGGCTCCCCGCGCGCTTTCGGACCGGTGATCAACTTCAACACTCCGTACATCTACACCGGCGGGCCGCTCTGCCTTGATTTCAGTCACACGGGCGTCGGGGCAATCACAACCGGATTCGCCGACGCCGACTCGAGCGGTGCGACCAACTTTGTCCGGGGCCTCTACGCGACCAATCGCACCGCCACGAGTGGTGGTCTGACCAGTACCCCTGTCATCCGGTTTGAGTACACGCCCCCGACGAACAAGGTACTCCCCGCGTCGCTCGCTTCCGCTGCCGGACCAAGCAGCCAGATCGGACCGATCGGCGGTCCGCTCCAACGGCGCTACCTCTTCAATATCGATGCCGCGGCACTGGGAATCCCGGCCGGCAGCATCCTGCGGGGGCTGTCGTTCCGACTCGACGAGAACGAGGAGAGCCCGTTCCCGAGGATAAACAACACCTACTCGTCGTATGAGATGCGGATCGGACCCGGCGTCGCAACCAGTGCGATGAGCACCACCTTCACGAACAATTTCACCTCGCAGGTGCTGGTGCGCGAAGGCCCGCTCGAACTCAACCAGCACGTTTTTTCCAACGATGCCACCAACCCAACGCCCGAGCAGTTCGGCGTGTTCATCCCCTTCTCGACGCCCTACACCTACTTCGGCGGCAATCTGAGCATCGACATCCGATACACCAATATCGACGAGGGCGATGCCGGATTCATGGATGCCACGAGCAACGGAGACTTCGCCTCGACCGGCATGCGGGGTCTGACTGCCGCCGGATCGATTTTCGCTGTGAACGGCGTTCTCACGAACGCACCCGTCACCCGAATCTTCTTCACCCCCGGACCCGCACCCGACCTGGCCACCGGCGTGACGAAAGTCTTCGTCCTCGATGACTTTGCTTCCGAGAACGGTTCGTTCACCATCAACTCCCTCATCCAGACAGCCGCGCGAACCTACCAGTTCGTGGCCGAAGCAGACCAGTTCGATACCCTGGGCACGGGCTCGAGATTTGTCGGCCACTCGACTCGCGCGTTCAGCACCCAGCCGCTGTGGCCCGGCGTCGCCAGCAACTTCGGCTCGTACAGCGTCACGCTCTCGCGCTCGCCCAATACGCCCGCGACAATCTCCGATTCCTTCGCCTCCAACAACGGCCTCGACAGCGTCGTCGCCCGCTCCGGCGCGCTCTCCATCCCGGCGGATTCGTTCGAGCCTCTCGGTGCCGGGCCGGCCGCGCCATTCACGTTCACGATTCCCTACACCACCTCCTACGCCTACAACGGCGGACCGCTCAGCGTGCTGGTGCGACACTCCGGCGGAAGCGTGGTCCCGATCTTGCTCGACAGCCTCCGGACAAACGACCCACGCTACGGAGTCAAGGTGGCCGCCCGCCTGGCGGAGGGTGAAGCCTCCCTCGTCGGATCCATATTCGGCGCAACGGTGCTCCGTTTCGACGTCGATGCCGCCACCACGATCCCCCGTGGCGTGCCCGATACTTCAGCGGGAAACGTCGCCGGACTGCTCAATACCGGCGACTACACCATCCAGACGATCATCTCGGCAGGGGAACTCCGCGACATCCCCGTCGGCAGCCTGATCGACGAACTTTGGCTCCGAACGGCCGGCAGTGCGCGACCTGTCGCCGATGCCTTGACCGAAGATTTCGAGCTCTCGCTCAGCACGGCACCCAACCGGCCCACCGCCATGTCCACCACCTTCGCAAACAACGAAGGCCCGGACCTGGTTCGTGTCTTCGACGGCCCGCTCGCCTTCCCCGCCGGCGCATTCCCGGCGGTTGGCATGGACCGATACGCACGCGTCGTCCGCTTCCAGCGCGCGTTCGTCTATCAGGGCGGCGACCTGTGCGTCACCATCCGCCACCGGGGGTTCTCCGGCGATTGCATCGACGCGCCACTCCCCGCCGCGAGCGATCGCGGACGCAGCATCTTTGTCACTTCTTTCAACGCCGCGTCCGGCGCCGTGCTCGGCAGCTCGGACCCGCGCTACTTCTCCATGCGCTTCGCGTACACGCCCTCTGTCTGCACGCCAAACGCGCTCGCAGCCGCCGAAGGCATCAACGGCCTGCAGACGCTCGGTTCCTCCTCCACCATGCAGTTCATCGTTCCCGCCTCGCAGCTCTCCACCGTCGATGTCGGATCGGCCATCACCGGGATCAGCTTCCGCAACAGTTCCAGTGGCGGCGGCGACTCGTTCCCCAACTCCGCCTCCAACTACACCCGCTTCGATGTGCGCGTTGCCCCGACCCCTATCGCGCCAAACGCCATGAGCAACACCTTCGCCAACAACATCGGACCCGGCGAGATCATCGTCCGCGACGGCCCCCTCGCGGTCCCCCAGTACGCCTTTCCCGCCTCGGGCGAACCGAGCGTGCCTTCCGAGTTCGCCTGGTTCATCCCCTTCGACCGCGCCTTCATCTATCAGGGCGGCAACATCTGCATCACCCTCCGCACGCAAGGCGCTCTTCCGGGCAACAGCTTCCTCGACACCGACAGCGACACTCCTTCCGCCCGCAGCGGCATGAAATTCTCCATCGCCGGCCCCGACGCGCTTGTTGCCGACAGCACCTGGGGCGGCCTCGTCGCCCGTTTCGCGTTCACCGCTCGCGCGCTCTGCCCGTGGGATCTCAACAACGACGGCCTCGTCAACGACGACGATTTCGTGCTCTTCCTCGCCGCCTACAACATTCTCGACTGCACCGACGGTTCGATGCCCGCCGGCTGCCCCGCCGACTTCACCTACGACACCCTCGTGGACGACCTGGATTTCCAGGCCTTCCTCGCGCCGTACGGCGAACTTCTCTGCCCGTAACGTGGCACCGGGCTTCCGCCCGGTGTTTTTTCTGGGTGCTTTTCGCAAGGCAAAATCACCGCCCGGAAGGGCGGTGCCACGATCGCGCCCTCCCCCGCAATTCCTATAGTCTCGCATGCCCTGGATCTCCAAGAACTCCGCCGGCAACGCCGTCGAAAAACGCGCCGAGCCTTACCTCACCCCGCAGATGCGCTCGCACCTTTCGCAGCACATCGTGCCGCGCTATGAACAGAAGATGGGTGCGCTCCTGCCCTGCCTGCACGAGATCCAGCACGCGTACGGCTGGATCCCCGGTCAGGCCATGCTCGAGATCGCCGAGTTCCTTGCCATCAAGCCGGCGGAAGTCATCGACACCGCATCCTTCTATGAGGAATACTGGCTCAAGCGCAAGGGGAAACACCTCGTCAGCGTCTGCCGCTCCATTGCCTGCGAGTTCTGCGGCCAGCCCGGTATCACCCAGGCCGTGAAAGACGCCCTGGGCATCGATGTCGGCGAGACCACCGACGACAACGAGTTCACGCTCATCGAGCTCGAATGTCTCGGATCCTGCGGCAGCGCACCCGCCATCCTCATTGATGAGACCCTGCACGAGAACGTGAAACCCGAACAGATCGCCGGCCTGCTCGATGCCGCACGAAAAGCCGGCGCGCATCACTAGTCCAACAGTGAACCCCACGCGCCAGCGTGGGGGCGCGCAAGGCAGACGATGCCGAACGCGTCATTCATTCTGGAGCCCCCGCACATGCCGCGCACGCTTCGAAACAACACTCGCATCATCCGCCCCACAGCCCGCACCTTGCTCGCGCTCTGCGCCTGCACGCTTCTCGCTGCCTGCGCATCCAAATCTGAATCGCAGTGGAAAGGCGATGACGGCGGCTACGGCGGCACGGGCCGCTTCAATCCCGTGGGTGCCGAGGCCGGCTCGTCGAGCGGGCAGTACGACAACATGGGCACTTCGCGGAAGTAATTCGCAGCTCGCGCTGCCCGGTGCGCCAAACAAGGGCACCGGACAAGCGCGCACGTGCCGGGTTTGCCAGCCAGAAGTGCGCGACAACGCACCACCACTCGCCACATTTGTGAATTTTCTGTAGTTCGCTGCGGCACCGGCGCTTAGAGACCGGTTCCGCGCGCGCACAGGTGCGGGTTTTCCCGGCCAGAACCGCACCGTCGCCCCTTTGTGGAGGGGCACCGCTGTGACCTCCGCGAAAGCCGCCCGCACGGCGGCAAGCCCACTCGCTGGGCACAAAGGCGGACCCGACATGGCGTACCGGCTCCAGGCATTTTCCGACGTCGGCCTCAACGAGGCATCACTCGCTCTCGCGCTGCGAGAGCACGAGACGCGCACCACAACGCGTCTCGACAAGCTCTGGACGTACTACAGGAATGCCCTGGAGCCGGTCGCCCGTGCGGGGGCTGCGCACGCCAACCAGACCGCGCGCTGGTACGCGCAGCCACAGGAGATCGGTCTGCCCGCCCGGCTCACCCGCCCCGGGAGCGCCGCAACCGACGATCGCCTCCGCGCGCCCCGCGAACTCGTCATCGAGAACGACATCGCCTGGCGCATCCACGCCATGGTCGATTTTCTCTTCGCCAAGCCCATCCGCTTTGTCAGCACCGCCCGCACCGAGGCGACGCGCAACGCCGTGAACTCCGCCCTCGATGCGATCTGGGAATCCAGCGGCGGCATCTCGCTCTTCACCGATCTCGCTCTCCTCGCGCACGTCTTTGGCCACGTGGACCTGCTCGTCCGCGTCACCGAATCCGGCGCCGACTTCCGCCGGCGCGCACGCGGCACGCAGCCGCTCGACGCCCTCCGTGCCGCGGCTCCGGTGCGGATCGAGGTCGTCGATCCGCGCCGGGGGATTCCGATTCTCGATCCTTCCGATTTCCGGCGCATTCTTTCGTACATCATCCGCTTCGAACGCGAGGATCTGGAGCTCGAACGCCCGCGGACCGCTTCCGGATTCATCGGTTCGCTCATCGGCTCCGCCACCAGCCGGCGCAAGCGTTCGACCCACACCGAGTTCATCTCTCCCGATTTCCACCATATCTACGAGAACGAACGCATCGCGGCGTCGCACGAAACGCCGTGGACGCAGGGTCGCATGCCCGTCGTCCACATCCAGAACGTGAGCCAGCCGCTTCATTACGCGGGAATCAGCGAGGTCGAGCCGCTCATCCCGCTCCAGGATGAACTCAACACCCGCCTCAGCGATCGCGCGTACCGCCTCTCAATGCAGAGCTTCAAGATGTACCTCTGCAAAGGCCTCGGCGCGCCCGACACGCTCGCCATCGGCCCCGGCGTCATGCTCGCGACCGACGACACGCAGGCCTCGATCCAGACATTCGGGGGCGACGCCGAAGCCCCCTCCGAAGATGCGCATTTCGAGGCCATCCGCAATGCGCTCGACAAGCTCAGCGGCGTCCCGCCCCTCGCGACCGGCGTCGTGCAAGGCAAAGTCGGCAACCTCTCGAGCGCGATGGCCCTGAAGGTGACGCTGATGGGCCTGCTCAGCCGCACGGCGCGCAAACAGGTCACCTACGGCCGGGGCCTGGCCGAGGCATCGCGCCTCATCCTCGCCGCGCTCGATGACCTGGGAATCCTCAAAACCGACGAGATCGACCGCGGCATCCGCATCGACTGGCCCGACCCGCTCCCCATCGATGAGCGCGAGCAGGTCCAGGTTGCGGAAACAAAGCTCCGTATCGGCGTCGCGAAAGACCAGCTCCTCAACGAACTCGGCTACACGCCGACGGATGACGGGGCGGTTTGAGGCAATGTCGGATGTGGGATGGCGGATGTCGGATGTTCAACACAAAGAACGCTCCGCTCCACGTCTCGCTCTTCCGCTGTCTTCCCGCCCCCACATCCGCCATCCCACATCCCACATCCCACATTCAGAAAGGACTTCCATGCCCGACGAACGCCCCCCAATCGAAGACGGCGGCACTCCGCCCGAACTCACCCGCCCGCCCGTCTCGGAAGAAACCGACTGGCGCGCCCGCGCTCTCGAAGCCGAATCCAAACTCGCGCAGCTCGAGACCGATTCGCAGGCGCTCCGCACGCAGCTCGATCAGGCTCAATCCGCCCTTGCACACGAGAAGCACGCGCGCGAACTCGACCGCGCACTGGCAAACGCCGGCGCGATCGACCCCGACGTCGCCTCGCTGCTTCTCACCAGCATGCTCGCCTCACAGCCGCCAGCCGACCAAACCGGCGCACCACCCGACATCAACGCACTCATCCAAACCCTCCGCACCCAAAAACCCTTCCTCTTCGAATCCGCACTCCCACCGCGCCCAGCCCCCTCCGCCATGAGTCCCGCAATCACCACATCGCCAACCGACTCCCTCTCCGACCTCGCATCCCAAGCCCGCACCAGCGGCGACCGCCGCTCGCTCCTCACCTACCTCCGCGCCCGTCGCGCAGTCTGAAGCCCCCTCCCCGATGGGAGCGAGGGTTGGGGGTCGGCGGAAGTTGCTCGCCAATCGCCGTTCGCCAACCTCGCGCAACTCCGATCACGCTTCTCTCTTTCCTTCTTCTCCGCGCGACTCCGCAGTCTCCGCACCTCCGCGTTCTCTCCGTCTCTCTCTTTTCTGCTGTTCTGCAAATCTGCCGCTCTGGCGTTTTCACATCCCCCATCCCACATCTCTTCAGGAGCTCCCCATGTCCTATTCCGGAAAGTCCACCTTCGCCGCCGGCTCCGATCTCCCCGAGATCATGGAAGACGTCTCCGACCTCGTCGGCATCGTCTCTCCGTACGAAACCCCGCTCCTCGACTACCTCGGCGATGCCAAGCGCCCCGCGTTCAGCACCATCCACGAGTGGATCGAGGACACGCTCCTGCCCAACACCGATTCCCTCAATCAAACCACCTATTCCCCCGATGCACAGAACGCGACGAGCCTGACCGTCCAGAACGGCTCGCGCTTCCAGGTCGGCGATCTCGTCCGACCCGATGCGAGCAGTGAGGTGATGTTTGTCAGCGCCGTTGCAGGCAACGTGCTCACCGTGGTCCGTGGATACGGCTCGACCACCAAGGCCACGCTCGCCAACGGCAAACGCCTCTTTATCCTGGGCAATGCCGCGCTCGAGGGCGCCGACGCATCAAACGCCCGCTTCACGCTCCGCGCCCGCAAGGCCAACTACACGCAGATCTTCACGGCGACCGTCGAAGTCTCCGGATCGATGCGCGCCGCGCGTCAGCACGGGATCGATGACGAACTCGAGTATCAGAAACAGGAACGCCTCCGCGAACTGCTCCGCGACCTCGAGAACTGCGTCATCAACGGCGTTGCGCCCTCGAGCAACCCGCAGGGCACATCCACCGTTCGGCGCTCGATGAACGGCATCGTCCGCGGCATCTCGACCAACCAGTACGTCCCCAACACCGGGGGCATCCCCGCCGGAGGCGGAGCAGGCACCGATCTCAACGAGCCCGTCCTCAACGCGGCGCTCCGCCTCATCTGGGAGCAAAGCCAGGGCAAGATCGACACGATCGTTTGCTCCGGCGCACTCAAGCGCCGCATCAACGGCTTCGCGACCGGCAGCCGCGCCTACACGCCGGAGGACAAATCGTTCCGCGACATGATCAGCACGTACGAGAGCGACTTCGGCGTCTGCCGCGTGATCCTCAGCCGCTGGGTGCCGAGCGACACGATCCTGCTGCTCGATTCCTCGCGCATCAGCGTGCTGCCCTTGCAGGGCCGCTCGTTCGGCTTCAAGCCCCTGGCCCAAACCGGCGACGCCAGCGCCGGCCAGGTTGTGGGCGAGTACACGCTCGAGTTCAAAAACGAGAACGCGCACGGACTGGTGCGTGGACTGACGTAAGGGGGCAGCGATCAGCTGTCAGCTCTCAGCTATCAGCCAGTCCACTTCGCGCAACTCCGAAGCCCCTCTCCTGAGGGGAGAGGTTGGCGGAAGGGCTCCGCCTTTCTGCTCCGCATCTCTCTTCTTCTCTTCTTCGCTTCGGCACTTCTAAACACACGACTGAACAGATTTTCTTTTTTCTGCTGGGGCGGATGACTGTCAATGAACAGTCAAAATCTCATGATTTTTTTGACCGTAAGTATTCGGCCAGGGGAGTCATTGATTAAGGAACAGCCCAAATCCAGCCGATTTTTCAGCTTTTTGGCGCTTCCATGAGGGCGGCCAAAAGTCAATGCTCCAATTGCAGCGTGTTTTCTAGCACTTTTTCAGATCTTGGGCATGCCAAAGAAGAAGACTTTCGTCTTCCTCCGGCACTTTTCGTGATCTTGGACGTATTTCGCAGCGACTGCATGTCATTAAAGACTGCACAAACTTCCATACGTACTCAGACTGGCTGGTACAGCGAAATGTATCCGTGCTGGGTTGGCTGATTCTTTTTAACGGCCTCTGCGCAAGCGCAGGAACCAGCACAAAAGGCTACCTAACCCAGCGTCAATAGCTCTTCTCTGAACTCTGTTTGGTCACGCAGAATGCGGTAAGCTACTTCCGCAATCATGCGTGCAATGGCTACAATAGCCACTCTCTTCCCTCTCCTCTTCAAGATATTGTTGTATCTATTTCGAAACGCCGACGACCTGCTGATTGCCATCCAGGCGTCTTGCACTAAGATTCGGCGCACCAAACCAGAGCCTTGTTTGGTAATCCGCCCCATACGGCTGACATCGGAACTTGCGTAGAGCCGAGGTACCAAGCCTAAATAGCTGCCAACATTTTTTGCCCGCCTGAATCGGCTGATATCGCCAAGTTCCGCCACCAAAAGGAGAGCAGACAGTGTGCCAACTCCTGGAATGGTCTTCAGCCTCTGCGCTGCTTCGCTGTGCTCGGCTATCGCAATTAAGTCCTTGTCTTGGTCGTCTACCAGTCGATCCAGGTAGTCGATTATTTCTAAGGACTCCTGCAGCCGCTCTTGCCGCTCGGGATGCAGACCTCCTTGCTTGTATGCAACTTTTCGACCTTTCTTGGTTGAAATCGCTCGCCCCTTGTTCTCCTTGTCCATCAAAGCATGTGCCACGTTCTTGTACTGAGTCCTGGAGCGCATTAGCTTGGTTCGAAACCGCAGGCGCTCACGCAGTAGCCGTTCTTCTTCTGTGGGCTGGTAGCACACCGGTAGATAGTTGCGAGAAACAAGCTCCATCAAGATTCGACTGTCGATCTTGTCGTTCTTGCACCTGGATTCTGCGATCAGCCGGACCGCGTAAGTGTTTGCCACTCTCACCTCGCAACCACAAGCTTTTAGCGACTCAATGAACCATTCGTTACCGCGACAATTTTCAATCGCGCAGACGAGCTTGCCGCGGTTCCTGAAGAATCTCTGGACAGACTCTTGGTCACTACTTAGTTTCTCCTGGCAGAGCATGTTCCCTGCTGCGTCTCCCAGGGTTACTACGAAGAACTTTTTGTGATAGTCGATACCGGCATATTTAGGTGCTACTTCTTGTGCTTTTGTGGTATTTCTAGGCATGGGAATATTCCTCCGAAACTGAGCATTGGTTGCCTTTCAACAATCCTTTGCCCAGTTTCGTGCAGCTATGTAAACCGCCGTGGAGCCGCACAGCCCAAGTCCTCTGAACTTGCGACAATCTTAAGCCGGCTGGCGGCGACAGGGTGGAATTAATCCAACCTCTTGGCCGCCGCCCTGCATACATTCTTTTTGATTCTTTTGTCCCTTTTGATTCTTTAAGCAAACGAACTTGTGCAGGGCTTGACTGGTGAAAGTATCTTCAATAGCCGCGTTTGATCAATTCTTCGATGTTTTCTTCGTTCCACTTTGGTTTGCCCATTTGATTGAAACCAACTACATTCACGCCTCTGACCCGATAGTTGTTGAGAGTCTGGGCAATTAGATCTGCTTGCGAGTCAGGGACATAAACATGCGTGATATCAGGCTTTGAAAGTCCTAGTCTTTGGGAAATGCTCTTGCCGATATTTAGTTTGGCGATGGCGAGTTCACCTGGTTCGGCAAATACTCGAGAAGCTCTGGCTGTAACGTCTTTAGCAATGCCAAAGACCACAGGAAAATTGGTCAGTTGCTCGACACTATGGCGGTGATAACAGAAAGACTCAGGGAAACTGCGGGTCATTGAGATCACCCTTCTGCCCATCGCTTCGGTGGAGCTTTCACCTGCAACTTGGCCAATGCCGCGTCTACGCAGTTCGGTGGCGGGCAGCAGGGCTCTTTCGCTGAGAATACCCGGCAAGGCTTTTGAAGTTGTTGTATGGAAAAGATTAGCTAGTGTTGCAGTCGCCTCGTAAGGCATCCAGTCTGGGGCCGTCAAGCTGCTGCGGGCCACGTGGTGGTGCACGCTATTTAGTCCGAGGTTTTTACCTAGTTCGCCTTCATCGTATTGAAAGAATCTCTCTCTAGCTTTGCCCAGACCTCTGGCCATCTCTAAAGCATGATGATCAAGTTCGTCTCCGTATTTGGCCAGTTTGACCATTGACTCTTCAAAGGGACTTAGTTGGGTAAACCCTTGTCTATTCATTGGCTGAGAGAGTGCTTCTCTAATTGCCGCTACTCTTTGCAAAGAATGCCCACCGGCTGTTAGCTCGGCATCGGTGTAAGAAATGAGCCCAGGCTGGGCCGGGCTGGTTCTTGTGGCCGGCTTGCCAAACCAGACTCCCATAAGTTTTTCAAGAAACTGAGCTTGAGTCTCTCCCATGTCGGTCCAGGCTTGGTGGCGCTCATCGGTGCCTCTGGTGGCATTCTGGTAGCGTTTTTCACCCTCCGATACTTCTTTGAAGTACTTCGGTAATTCTCTCTCAAAGCGGGTTATTGGATTGTTTTCTGCTGTGATTGATACCTTGGGTGGTACTGCCACTTCCGGCTTGCCATAGACTAAATTACCTAGGCTATTAATTGGGTGTCGCATGCCTACCTTGTTTAGAGCGGCCCATGAAAGGTTTTGGGTTTCTTCTATGGCTTCCCTCAGGCGCCATTTCCCTGTGTAATAGGCGTCTCTCAATTGCGGCTGTTGGGCAAGTTTACCGGCGCCGGCAAAGGTGGCATGCAATCCGGCGCCAAAGAGGGCATAATGAGCCGAGTTACTGAGAACTTCGCTGCTGTTTGCCAATCTGCCTTCTTTGAGAAAGGACTGGGTATAGGAATTGGCTGCCCCCGAGAGCGCTCCAGAGGCGCCGGCCTTAAGGCTTTGGTCTAGCAGGCTAGAGCTGAAGAACTTCTTTGCTTCTAGGGCTTTATTGGTACCGCCCATGATGGCAAAGGTGGAGCCGTTGATGACGGCACTGTCAAGGCGATCGCGCCACATTGACTGACTGTCTTTTGTCGGGGTAAGAAGACCGCTATCCACAGCTCCGGCGGTAAACATAGTGGCGGCAGCGCCGCTCGACTTTTCCAGGGCTTTGCCCATGAGCGGTTTGAGGGCTCCTTTGCTGGCTACCGCCAAGAGTGCAAAGTCGGCGATTTGTCCGACCATATAGCCGGCTTTCCCGCTCAAGGTTTCTGGGCTTTTGCTTGCCTCAATGTCAATTTCTGCGCCAAGAATTTGTCTGACACTATCAACAGGTCTTTTGAGCGCGCCCTTATAAAAACCGTCTGCCAAGTCGATAGGGTTCAAATTGCTAAGGACGCCACCAAGAGAAGACTTCTGAGCAGTCTCTGGTGTTATTTCGGCATTCGTCGCGGTTTGATCAGACATATAGTCATAATGACTGTATTCAGAACTACTGTCAGTGGGGTGTCATTTGCCAAGCTATCTTGCCGGGGTTTGGCCACGGTATTTGCCGCTTGGTTTGGTTTCGGATAGAAAGAGGAACGGCGCTAGCCGTTCCTCTTTCTGCTTCTTTCCGTCCTTTTTCTGGCAAT
>JAFLCN010000029.1 GCA_017303555.1 Planctomycetota bacterium | reverse complement strand
GGCGACAACGTGCCGCAGGAACCGGCGGAAAACATGCTCCGAAACTCGTGCACGGACGACGTAGCGGTTTCGCACAGCAAATCAGCCTATCCGGACGCTTCCGGGAAGGCTCAGCTAGTCATGACCCAAGAAAAAAGCATCCAAACTCAGCTTGAACGCAAGCCCTCGGGCGGCTTCGCCTACATTGCAAAAGCGAGAAGCAATCGCTTCAATGCGTCGGCTTGCGAAACAGATGAAACTGCGCGGACTCCGAATCGCGGACCTGAAAGCAGAGGGCCGCCGGTAGCACCTGCTTAGTGCGCTCAAGCTCCCGGCTTCGCTTCCTTCGCCCAACTGTCCTTCAGCGTCACCGTCCGGTTAAACACCAGCTTGCCCGGGGCGGAATCCTTGTCGACATTGAAATACCCAAGTCGCTCGAACTGGAACCGAGCTCCCTCGAGCGTTTCGTTATTGTACTTCGCGTTTTCAGCGAGCCAGGGCTCAACGAGCGCCCGCACCACTTCGAGCGAATTCGGATTCAGGTCGTCGATGTAGTTGCCTGTGCGATCGCCGGGGACTTCGGCGTTGAAGAGGCGATCGAACAACCGAACTTCAGCCGGCACAGCGTGCTTGGCACTGATCCAGTGTATTGTGCCCTTCACCTTCTTGGTCGGCTTGCCATCAGGGCCGACGGGCGCGTCGCCGCCGCGGGTCGCGGGGTCGTACGTCGCGCGAATCCCGATCACATTTCCCGCGGCATCTTTCTCGACGCCCGTACACGTAATGAAATACGCCCAACGCAGACGAACCTCTGCGCCCAGTGCAAGCCGGAAGAACTTCTTCGGAGGGTTCTCCATGAAGTCGTCCTGCTCGATGTAGATTTCCTTCGTGAACGGAACCTTTCGCTTCCCGGCGCTCTCGTCTTCGGGGTTGATCACGAAGTCGAGCTCATCCACCTTGTCATCGGGCCAGTTTTCGATCGTGACTTTCAGCGGCTTGAGCACGCTCATCGTGCGCGGGGTCGTCTTGTTCAGAACATCGCGGACGGCGTTCTCAAGGCGGCTGAGATCGATGTAGCTTTCGACCTTGGTCACGCCGACATCGGTGACGAAGTTGCGGAGTGCCTCCGGCGGAAAGCCCCGCCGGCGCATCGCACTGATCGTCGGCATGCGCGGGTCGTCCCAACCCGTCACCGTCTTTTCTTCCACCATCTTCAGCAAGTTGCGCTTGCTCATCACGGTGTAGGTCGGGCGGAGCTTGGCAAACTCGATCTGCTGCGGGTGGTGGATCGGCATCCCCCACTTGCTGCCCGGGCCGCGGCCTTCGTTGATCGCATCGATAAACCAGTCGTAGAGCGGGCGGTGATTCTCGAACTCGAGCGTGCAGATCGAGTGCGTAATCCCTTCCATCGAGTCTTCCAGCCCGTGGGCCCAGTCGTACATGGGGTACATCGACCACTTATCACCCGTGTTGTGGTGATGCTCATGGATGATGCGGTACATCACCGGGTCGCGGAGGTTGAAGTTCGGTGATGCCAAGTCGATCTTCGCACGCACCGTCATCGCGCCGTTGGGGTGTTTGCCGTCTCGCATCTCGGCGAGCAGCTTCAGGCTTTCTTCCACCGGACGATCGCGGTACGGCGATGTCGCGGGCACGGTCGGTGTGCCGCGGCGGGCAGAAACTTCTTCGCCCGACAACTGGCAGACGTACGCCTTGCCCTTCTTCACCAGCTCTTCGGTGAACTCGTACATCTTCTCGAAGTAGTTGCTTGCGAAATAAAGCCCACCCGCGTTCGGGCCGGTGTCGAAGTCGCCCCCGAGCCACTTCACATCGCGGATGATTGAGTCGACGTATTCCTGCTCTTCTTTCGCAGGGTTCGTGTCGTCGAAGCGGAGATTGAACTTGCCCCCGTACTTCTTCGCGAGCCCCGAGTTCAGACAGATGCTCTTGGCGTGCCCGACGTGCAGATAGCCGTTCGGCTCGGGCGGGAACCGCGTGTGCACCTGCGGCACATCCGCACGGCTCGGCTCTTTCGCGCCCCACGTCCCCCACTTCTTGCTCGCGTTGTCGGCCTCGACGATTTGCTCGAGGAAGTTGAGTGAGCGCTCCTCGACGGCGGGCGCTGCGTCCGGCGCGGGTTTCGATGCAGGGGGGATTGAGTTCGTCGGGCCGGTCATAAGGAAGTGATTCTACGAGGCGCGTCGGTCAAAGGTGAAGCTCGGGAAAGCCCGCAGCGCGGCGGGGACACGGCGTTCACGCTCCTGCCAGGACCATCTGGCGTCGATCCCTCCGGCCATCACTTCGCGTCGTGTCTTCGCGCCGGTGCGTGCTCTCAAACGCGGGCAACGACCAGAACGATCCAGTCTTCCTTGAGTTCCTCGGGGGCGTTGACCGGCACCGGCGCTTCCCCCGGAGCGAGGTTGCAATCGGCGTGCACCTCAGTTGAGGTAAACCCCGCCTCGACCATCGCCTCGCGCAGCTCCGCGACCGGCCAGAGTCGCCATTCATACACAAACGCACGGGGCAGCTCCTGCACGATCTCTCCATCGCGCTCGACCTTGAACGAGATCGAGTTCACCACCATCCCGGTCAGCGGATCGGCCGCTTCGTGCGCCCAGTGATAGTGGATGATCTCGCCGGTGCGGGAGGGATGCTTGCGTGTCAGCGATCCAAGCTTGAACGCGGATGCACCGCCGTAGGTATCGCAGACAAACACGCCCCCGCCGAATCCGCCGCCGCCTCGGGCGAGCCGGTCGCGGGAGAGCCGGAGGTATCGCAGCAGCGACTCGCGCGAGCGCAGGTACCCGATCGAAAAATTCCCGACAAACGCGACGTCGCAGCTTTCTTCAACCGCGTCCGCGCTTGTGCTGTCCCCCACCACCAGACGGACCTCGCGCGGGACGAGCCGGCGCGCCTTGGCGATGCACTCCGGATCGAGATCGACCGCGACCGCTTGGGCTGCTTCTCCCCGTTTACGGGCGTCTTCGATCCACCGCCCGGAGACCGCGGCCGTTCCGCAAAAATCCTCGCGCAGCTTCACCGGGTTGTTGCCGTGCACTGCGCGAAGAAACCCCGCGACATGTCGCGGCGACTGGACGCAGAGTTCGTAACAGTCGAATCGATCGAGTTCCGGCACGCCCGATTGTTGATCGGCACGTTGAATCAACGGGGCGTGGTCGA
This sequence comes from Planctomycetota bacterium, assembly GCA_017303555.1. GTDB lineage: Bacteria > Planctomycetota > Phycisphaerae > Phycisphaerales > UBA1924 > JAFEBO01. The sequence continues at coordinate 40,681 of JAFLCN010000029.1, read as the reverse complement.
ATCATCTCGATCCGGCCCGCTCGCGATCTTCTTCGCCGCCGGCGCCGGCTTGGCGGGCAGCCGTGTCGATGCGGGGGCAATTTTGGTCGGTTGTGAGGTCGAGATCCGGTCCGGCGCTGCCGCCTTCTTCGGAGCGGTCGTTGTCGAGTTCAGCGGCTTCACCGTGATCGTCCGCCAATTGGACGGATCGTTCCGGACACCGGGACGATTCACAACTTCTTCCAGCGCGCGATCAAACTCGTCCATCTGCGGATGGCCGATCCACTCGATCCTCCCCTCGGGGCCGACGATAAACGTCGCCGGGATCCCGCCCCTCTGCGCGGGAATCATCCAGTTCGACCACATGAATCCGTTGCCGTCATAGGCAACCGTGTAGTCCATGCGCGTGCCCTGCTTGGCGACAAACGCCTCGGCCTTGGTGAGCCGATCATCGAGGTTCGAGCGGGTCGGCTGCTCCGAGGCCGTGACGCCGATGATGGTGATGTTCGGGTACTTCTGTTGCAGCTCGGTCAGGTGCGGGATGCTGGCGACGCACGGCGTACACCACGTCGCCCAGAATTCCACCACGTACACGCGCCCGCGTTCGTAGCTGTACACCGGTGCGCCTTTCAGCCAGCGATCGACCGAAATCCGCGGTGCCATCGAACCGACGGTCAGCGCCGGCGCCGATTCCGAACTCTCACTCCCCGCCGCCCCGCTCGATGAAAGCGTGGCGCAGCACGAAACGACAAGGCCGGCGGCAGCAACAAGCGGGCGAATTTGCATTGCTCAGCACCCCGGGGCATGGCCGGCGGCACACTCGGTCGCGCGACCATTCCCGATGCTCGATATCGGGCAAGTTGATCGGACTTTTTGTGTCGGATGGGATGAACTTCGCCTTCGGTATTTTGCACGTCTTTTCATGGTGCAGAGACTGCGCGACGGCGACGAGTTATCCGCGCGTTTCGCGCAGAAAACGACACCCATTCCGGTGGGTTCCCCAACACTCGAACCAGGGTCTTGCAGCCGCGCGATCAGCCCGTGCTGCCGAAGCGGCGGATGCACGCGTCGATCCGCGCGAGCGCCGACCGCTTTCCCAAGACCGCGAGCGTCTCTCCGAGCGGCGGACTCACCGCGGCGCCCGCGATCGCGATCCGAACGGCTTGTGAAACCGGACCCATCCCGGTCCCCGCCTGCTGTCCGACTTGCTCGATCAACGAGTGAACCAGTTCAGCCTTCCACTCGGCCTCTCCCACCGAGTCGAGACGATCTCGAACCGTTCCGAGGAGTTTGAGGCCCGCCCGATCGGAGGCGAGCAGGTTCTTCTCCGCCGCGGCAGCATCGAAGTCGGTCGCCGCGTCCGGCCGGAGCAGGAAGGCCGAGGCCTTCACCCCGTCGCGCAAAGTCTTCGCCCGTGGCTTCACAGCGCGGGCAAGGAGCAACCAACGCTCGGGCGACGCCCCAACCGCCTTTGCAAACTCCGATTCAAACTCCTCGCACCAGGCGCGCCAGCGCGTGGCGAAGTTGTCGTCCGGGAGCGCGTTGATCGCATCCGCATTGAAACTCAGCAGCTTGGCGCGGTCAAACTTTGAACTCTGTTTGCCGATGCGCTCGATCCCAAAGTGCGAAGCGAGGAACTGCATGTCGAATTTTTCGAGATCCTTGCCATCCGGCGTCTTGAGTCCGGGGTTCCAGCCGAGCAGCGAGACGAAGTTGGTGATCGCCTCGGGCAGGTAGCCGTTCTGGCGGAAATCCCAGACTTCGATCTCGGGCAGCGCGATCCTGAAGTGTGCAGCGAGGACCTCCGCAACCTGCACGTTGTCGTTCTCGCCGGCGAGAAACGCGGGCAGCAGAGCCAGTATCGCGGGTGCTTCCGGTTTTTCGCTGTTCGCTTTTCGCTGTTCGCTTTCGATGGCCGCCCGCAGAGTCTCCGCCGTCAGGCTCTTGTCCTTCGCGATCGCGTCTTTCGCAGCCTTGCGGGCAAACTTCGCCTTGTCACGCTTGCTCATCTTGCTGTTGTCCATGTTGACAATCAGCGGCATGTGCGCGTAATTCGGTGTGCGGAAGCCAAGAGCCTTCTGGAGCGCGACATGGCGGGGCGTGTTGTTCAGGTGCTCTTGCGCTCGCATGACGTGCGTGACGCCCATCGTCTCGTCGTCAACCACGACCGCGAAGTGATAGATCGGGAAGCCGTCGGCCTTGCGGATGACGAAATCGTCCATCTCGCCCGGCGCGTACTTCACATCGCCGAGCACCTCATCGTGCACCACGATCTCCTCGTGCGGCGCAGCGAACCGCATGACGTGGCGCTCGCCCGCCTGCGCCCGCTTCCATCGCGCCTCGAGCGCCGCGTTGAACTTGCCGAATTCGATCTCCGTCGGGCGCGGGTAGCGATACGTCTGCTTCGCGGCAACCGCAGCCTTGCGCTGCGCATCGATCTCTTCGTTGCTCTCGAACGCGGGATACGCGCGACCGGCTTTCACCAGTTGCTCAAGGTACTTGTTGTAGATCGGGACGCGCTTGGCCTGAAAGTACTCGCCGACGGGCGGATGGCCGCTGCTTGCTTCCCAATCGTGCTGCCCAACCGAACCATCCGCGGCGATGAACGGGCCAAGATCGTTGACGATGCCGAGCCAATGCAGGTCTTCGATGATGCCGCGGGCGGATTCAAGGCTGCTGCGGGCCGCGTCGGTGTCCTCGATGCGGAGCATGAAGCGGCCACCGTTCTTCCTGGCGAAAGCCCAGCAGAAGAGCGCGGATCGAGCGCCGCCGATGTGGAGGTGACCGGTGGGTGAGGGGGCGAAGCGGGTGACGAGGGAGGAAGGGCTTGAAGACATGGGAGGGAAGGGTAGCGGCGGCTCGCCTCATCTTGCGAGCTACCTCATCACGCCTCCGACGCCAGCGTCCCCGGCCGCAGGTCGTACCCGCAAACCTGGCACGCGCCGGTCCGGCTGCGAACACGTGATCGGTAGCACAACCACGCAACCCGCAGAAGAAAAACGGCTGCAGGTACGGCAAGGACCGTACCGATGTCGATCGCAAGCCTTGACATCCAAACGGAATACCGGTTGTAACCGATCGCAGTCGGGATGACGATCTGCTTCGATTCGAACCCGTCATCCGAAACCGAAAACCCGACGGGGTTGGAGCCCGGCTCCAACTGATACTCGCTCCGCGAAACTGTCACCAATCCAAAGGACTTCCATTCGGTACGGCCGAGCAGCGTCGCTCCGCTGCCTTCCCGGAGTTCGGATGAATACAGCGCAAACACGGGCACCGCGTCCGGCGGAAAGTCCTCCAGCTTGTTCTTTCCCTTCGTCACGACGCCCTCGAACTGCGGAAAGGGCTTGGCGTGGCCGAGAGAGTTCATCCGCTCGTAGGCAAATCGCTCCTGCCCGACGCGGAGCACGCGGGATGCGAGTTCGCGCCGACCGCTTTGCGTCGCCGCGAGAGCATCGAACTCCGCAAGAGAGAGTCCAAAGTCGATGGTCTGATCGAGCGAGAGGCCCACAGGGGCCTGGAGGGTCTCCGTTCTGCTGGGCCACGCGAGAACGCACACGAAGATTGCAATACAAACGAGAGCGGCGCCGAACTTCCAGCGGCGCCAGCGATGCAGAAGCACGGCAGAAAAGAGAAACCCGATCGTCGCGAATGACCACGCCACCCAAGCGGCGGCCCACGTGAGTTGAAGGGTGAACCCGCGCTCGGGCTCGACCCAATGGCGAACCAAGCCCAGCCAATACGTCTTGTCCAGGTTGCCGAATGTTGAGAACTTGGGTTTCTTGGGCGATTCGGCGAGCCATCGCGTCGACGACGCGGCAAGATCAACAAGTGCGGTCGGCCATCCGATGCGCCACTGTGTGCGCTGGTAGAGATACGGCGAGCGCACGACACCCATGCGCACGCGGATCCGCTTTGCCCGCTCGGGATCGACAACCGAAGAATCCGCACCGAGCGCACGCAGGGCTTGGGCCGACGAAATCTCAAGGTCCTTCCGGCCTTCCGCGCCGGCGCGAAGCGAATCGAACGTGCCGCCACTGTCGAACAACGACATCTCGCCCAAAAACTGCTGTGCGGTCGCGAGAGGCGGCGGAGGCGGCGTTGCCGCCGTTTGGTGTCGGGATGAGAGCATCCGGATCCCAAGACCCAGAAACAGAACCGCGCCCGCGATGATCGACAGCCGAATCCACCCATCCGAAAAGAGCGATGGCGCGCGGGTTTCCGCGGAACTCCCGCACTCCGGACACACCGCCACCTTTGCACTTTCGATGCTCATTCTGGCGGCAAGATACAACGCCGACGGGTTTGCCGCGGTTCATCTCCACCAACATTCCACCAGAAAAACATTCGCCTTTGACCTTCGCCCCGGATGGTTTAGACTGGAGCGCCGGAAGGCCGCGCCCCGGGACACCCTCGGCGCCCCCATTCGTGCAGACATCACCGGTCGGAAGCGTCCCCGAGTTCACACACTTACGGAGGAAAGCACCCATGACCACTCAAACCCATCCCATCCATTCGGGAGCCCAAGGTTCCCGCTCCGTCGCCGACGTGAGGAATATCTGCCTCGTCGGGTCTGGCGGCGCGGGGAAGACGACGCTCACAGAAAAGCTGCTGTTCAGTGCGGGCGCGATCAAGCGCGCCGGAACGGTGGAGGAAGGGAACACCGTCAGCGACTTCACCGAAGAAGAACGCCACCACAAACACTCGCTCCAGCCTTCCTTCGTCCACTTCGATTACGAAGGGCACGAGGTCCATCTCATCGATACGCCCGGGCTCGTGGACTTCATCGGGCACGCCATCGCGTGCTTCCCGGCGGTCGAGACCGTCGCGGTCGTCATCGATGCGCACAAGGGGATTGATTCGGTGGCGCGCCGTCTGATGACGGTCGCTGCGGACCGCAAGATCCCCCGAATGATCATCATCAACAAGATGGAAGAAAACGCCGACGGGCTTGAAGAGCTTGTCGGGACGATCCGCGAGACCTTCGGCGCGATCTGCCTCCCCATCAACCTTCCCACGCTCAAGGGCAAGAAGGTCATCAACGTCTTCGAGCACGACGGCCACGACAGCGCCGGCGACCAGACCGACTTCTCATCCGTCCACGAGGCGCACAAGGCGATCGTCGAACAGGTGATCGAGGTCGACGATGAGCTCACGATGGAGTACCTCGAAAAAGGCGAGGGGGCGGGCTTCGATCCCACCAAGCTCCACGCCGCCTTCGAGAAAGCTCTCGGCGAGGCGCACCTCGTCCCCATCTGCTTCTGTTCCGCCAAGACCGGCGCGGGCGTCGATGACCTTCTGCACGTCTTCGCCAGTCTTTGCCCCAGCCCCCTCGAAGTCAGCCCGCCCGAGCTCGAGATCCGCAAGGGAACCGACGCCGAAGGCAAGGCGATCGAAGAAGACTACCTCCCCAAGCCCGATCCCAAGGGCAAGGTCATCGCGCACGTCTTCAAGGTTGCCGCCGACGAGTTCGTCGGCAAGCTCGGCATCTTCCGCGTTCATTCCGGAACGATCAGGCACAAGCAAGAGCTCTACATCGACGACAATTCCAAGCCCTTCCGCGTCGGTCACCTCTTCAAGCTCCAGGGGAAGAACCACGTCGAGGTCTCCGAGGTCGGCCCCGGCGAGATCGCCGCGATCAGCAAGGTTGATGACCTGCACTTCAACGGCATCCTGCACGAATCCGCCGAAGCCAGCAGCGTCCACCTGCGTCCGCTCCCGCTCCCCAAGCCGCTTTACGGTCTCGCCATCCAGCTCAAGAACCAATCGGATGAAACGAAGTTCTCCGCCGCCGCCCACAAGATGATGGCCGAAGACCCGAGCCTCCGCATCGAGCGCATCGCCGCGACCAATCAAACGGTCATGCGCGGACTCGGCGAGTTGCACCTCCGCATCGTCATCGAGAAGTTCAAGAAGAACAGCGGCATCGAGCTGCTCACCAGCCCCCCCAAAGTGGCATACAAGGAAACCATCGGCACCACGGCCGAGGGACACCACCGCCACCGAAAGCAAACCGGAGGCAGCGGCCAGTTCGGCGAGGTCTATCTCCGCATCGAGCCGCTCCCCACCGACCATCCGACTGGATTCGAGTTCGCGAGCGAAGTCGTCGGCGGGACCGTGCCGCGCCAGTACTGGCCCGCCGTCGAGAAGGGCGTGCGACAGATCATCGACTCCGGAGCATTCGCGGGCTACCCCATGCAGGGCATCCGCGTCGCGCTCTACGACGGCAAGTACCACGACGTTGACAGCAAGGAAATCGCCTTCATCACCGCCGGCAAGAAAGCCTTCATCGAGGCCGTCGCGAAGGCCAAGCCCAAACTGCTCGAGCCCTACGTCACCATCGAGGTCACGGCCCCAAGCCGCTACATGGGCGATATCGCCGGGCACCTCTCGACCAAGCGAGGCCGAGTGCAGGATTCAGAAGTCCAGTCCGGCGACACCTGCTTCGTCCGCGCCGTCGCCCCGCTGGGCGAACTCTCCAACTACGCCAACGAGCTCAAGAGCATGACCGGCGGCGCAGGCAATTTTTCCATGGACTACAGCCACGACGAACAGACCCCCCCGCAGGTCCAGGCCGCCGTCGTCGCCGCGTTCAAGCCCCAGGAAGAGAAAGATTGAGCGATGTGCTAGGCTGAACCGGTTCGGGGCGCCGGAATTTCCGGCCGGGAGGTTTCTATGTCGGAACGCAAGCCGATCTCGTTCATCATCACCGTCCTCGCGCTCGCCGCGGCGGGCGGCGTTCTCTACTACTCCGTCCGCCAGCTCCCCGCCGAAGTCGGTGCGACAACCGCGTCCGCCGGCGTCCGGGGGATCTCGCTCCACGAGCTGGCGGAGAAGGGCGATGTCGAAGCCCTCGCCGCTCAGATCAAAAACGGCGCTCGCCTTGATGTCGCCATCGAAGACGGCCCTCTCTGGCAGCGCGGCATGACACCCCTCATGTGCGCCATCGTCGCGGGTCAGGACAAGGCGGCTCTGGCCATTCTCGAAGCCAAACCGGTGCTCGACGCACGCAGCCGCGATGGACGAACGGCGCTCATCTGGGCCGCGGGCTGGGGTTCTCCCGACACCGTTCAGAAGCTCCTCGATGCCGGCGCGGAAAAGAACGTTCGTGACGAAGCGAACTGGACCGCGCTCATGATGGCTTCCGGCCGCGGCGACCCCCAGAGCGTCAATCGCCTCGTCAAATCCGGCGCCGATGTCAACGCCAAGAACAAGTGGGGTCAGACCGCTCTCATGACCGCGCTCCGCGCCGGGAACGCCGAAAAAGTCGAGATGCTCATCGCCGCCGGCGCCAACCCCAACGACACCGATCTCGACGGCATGACCCCCATGCACATGGCCGCAGAGGGTTACGCTCCCACCAACGTCATCGTGCTGCTCATCAAGCGAGGCGGTAACGTCGATGTGCAGTCGGCCGCCGGACTCACGCCGCTCATGATCGCCTGCGATCGCGGCGACGTCGAGAAAACCCGCGTGCTCCTCGAGAACGGCTGCAAGCCCGGCATCAAAGACCGCGACGGTTCCACGGCGCTCGATTGGGCCCTGCGCCGCTCCGATGACAACGGAAAGGCCGTTGCCGATCTCGTCCGCGGTGCCAAGTAGCAATTCATTCCATCAAGGCTCGCATCCACGCCTCCGTCCGGAGGCGTGTTTGTTTTTGCGCTTCATCGGGCGCATCGCTTGCGCCGCTCGCGCATTTCTTCATCGTGATTCGCTCCCGCAGCCGACGTGATCCGCTCGGCTCCGCTAGATTGTCCGCCTCAGGTCGCCTGTTCCAGGAACGTCCCGCCCGATCGCAACACGCATGGACACCATCAACACCAACGCTTCGCTCCGGCTCTCACAGGCGTACGGCATCCAGGCCAAGCCCCAGACTCGGAACGATGGCGTCGCCGGAACGATCTCGCGTGCCAGCGCCGTTTCCGACCAGGTTGCGATTTCCCGTCCAGAAAAACTCAACAGGAGCATCGAGCGCCTCGCCGCCGGCGCGGTCTCTCAGCCCGCCGTCGAAAAGCAGACGACCGCTCGCTCGCCCCTCACAGCCGCCGCGACATACACCTCGCGCGGCACGCTCTCATTGCACGCCCAGCCCGGCGATCGCAACGCCGCCGCCACCGGCATCGCCATCGGCCGCTCGCTCGATGTGAACGGCTGATTCCCGCTTGGGTTGTCCCTGAATCCACTACTTTCCGCCGACGCCGGAAAAAATCTTCGCGTCCAGCACGCGCCCGATGATCAGGGCGCAGTCAGCTTCGAGGTCCAGCCGGCGCACCACCTCGCAGTCGATCGCCGCCAGCGACCGCCTCAGCACCGGCGCCTGGCTCTGCAGCGTCTCCCACGCGATGCAATCGAACGGATCGTCGTCCCGCGGCGCTTCGTCCGCGAACTTGCGGGGTGAGAGCACGTCCGCCGAATCCAGCACGCTGATCGAAAAAGCCCGGCTATCGCGGATCAGCGGCTCGATCCAGTGCCCCCGCCGGATCGAAACCCCCACCATCAACGGCTCATCGGCGACGACGGCAACACTGCGCGCGACCACCCCCGCGCGCTTGCCCTCAAAGCCCGCGGCCATGACGAACGCGCCGGCCGGGAGCAGCGACAACACGGAGAGCGCCTCCGACCGTCGCGAATCTGGCAGTGGCAGATATTCAACCACGCCACCCACGTCGGCTCTTCGAGAACGTAACACCAGTGCGCACATGGATATATCCAACAGACTTTTGCGCAGACGTTGCGCGAACCGACAGATTATCCACAGGTCGCAAAGGCTCGCAAAAGTTATACACATCTCGTCCACTTCGTGGAGGAAGGTGTTGCAAAGTGTCGAGAAGTGGGTATCTTTCCCATGACGGGCACGGGAAGGTCGCGACGTGCGGGACGACGCGACTTTCCGGGCCGAGGGAAGGTTCCAGTGCTATCGACCGGGGGTTCCAGTGCTGTTCACCGGGATGTCGGAGTTGACCATCGACGCGAAGCAGCGTCTGGCCATTCCGGCGAAGTACCGGTCGCAGTGGAACGAGGGGATCGACGGCAAGGCCTGGATCTGCGTTCCCTGGCCGGAAGGGATGCTGCTCCGGCTCTATCCCGAAGGCACCTTCGAGCGGATCGCGAACCTGCAGAACGCGGGACGCGAGACCTTGATGCCCTCGGCCGATCAGGCGCAGCTCGAAGCGGACTTTTTCTCGCTCGCGGAACGGATCGAACCGGACTCCGCGGGGCGGCTTTCGTTGCCCAAGCAGCACCTGGAGCTGATCGGGCTGCCGACCGAGGTCGTGGTCATCGGGGCGAGGGATCGCCTCGAAGTGAGAGGACGAGACGCATGGAAGCCGAATTTGATGGGGCGATTCCAGACGATGCCAAGGCTCGCGGAAAAGTTCACTCGAACGACCAGTTCGGACGGTGGGAAGAAATGAAGTGCATCGAGGTCCGTGTGCAGCCGGCTCAAGCCGCCTGCGGCGAATACGGCCGCGAGGAAGGCCGGGTCGGCTGGGGACGGACCGCCTGAAGCCCCAAAGGGCACGAATCAATCCGCCGCGGGCCTGAAAGGGCTCCGGCCGAGTTGTCCGAAAGTTGGCCCGCCGTTCGCGGAGAGATCCGTAGACCGCTGGCTCCAAGAGACTTGTGTTCGAAGTCTCATGACAAGTGAATCGATTCTCGATGAGTGCGCCGGGATTGCCCGGCGCGGGGATTGCAAAGGGATTTGCCCCGCGGCGCATGGATGCGCCGATCGCCCGAATCACGACAACGGCTGCATGATGCGCCCGGAGAAGTGATTCAGTCCACCACCCCAACGCGACGGACAATCTGGCAAGGCCGCCACGTCCGGTGCACTCGGAGAGTTTTCAGACATGCCGCCGCGAGCGAGAGCGCACGGAGGCATTTGCAGTTTCTACGCCAGTCCTCATCGCCGTTGCCCGTCACCTGGCGGGCTTCGGCTCACGAACCAACGCCGCGAACGACTTCACAGAGTCCAAGCGGCAAACGACCACCACCGGCGGCGGGCCCACCACTCCCACAATTCGTATTGCCCGTCGCCAAAACGAAAACGCCCCGGAAACACCACCGGGGCGTTTCGCTTTTTGGAATTGCTCGGGCTTCTCACACGCACAGCAGCGCGTCGTACGCAGCAGCAAACAGCACAAAGTCCGCGTCATCGACCTGCCCATCTTGATTCAGGTCGCCCGGGCAGAACGCGGGCTGGCCGACCGTGCCGCCGGGGCAGGTCAGCGTGTCGTACGCGCTGGCGAAGTCGACAAAGTCCGCATCATCCACCACAAGATCGCACGTCAGATCGGCGCGGCACAACACCACTTTCGCCATGCTTGCGCTCACCGTGCCGCACGGATTCGTCACCCACGGGATGAACTTGATGTCCTTCTGCGGTGCCGCGGCACGCGCGCCGGTGATCGTGATCTCGGGTCCTTCCCAGCCGGCAACTTCAAACTGCAGGCCGGTCGTGTCGGAATAGAAGGGGCCGGTGATCGGCTCGAACACGCCGCTGTCGGCGGGTGATTCCACGCCCCACTGGTATGTCACTTCACCCGGTGCATCGATCGTCAACGCGAGCGAAGCGCTGGAGCTCGGTGCGGCACAGACCGCCGTATTGATCGGATCGGTCACGACTGTCGCGGTGCTCGGGCAAGGCAAGCCCTTGATCAGAAACGCGCGGCGTTCACCGTTGAAGGTGCCCGTGCCCGCGATCGCCGAGCCGTCGTTCGAAACGCCCCACGACCGCTCTAGCACCCAACCGGTAAGGTTGCCGCCGTTCGAGGTGAAGAACGTCGAGAGCAGTTTCATTCCTTCGGTGGTGCTCCAGTAGACGGCGCGATAGTCGTTCAAGCCGACTTTCGCGCGACCGGTGACCACCTTGCCATCGAAGTTCGTGCTGCCCGCGTAGGAGTCGGTGGTTCCAAGCGGAGTGCCCAGGTTCTGCATCGCGCCGACGTAGCGGAAGATGCGGTCGCCGGTGGGAATCTGGGTGTCGCCGACGATCACGCCGTTGTTTTTGCTGATCGCGTATGCACGCGAGTCCGTCGCCCCGGGGAGCGCACCGAGGTTCTGGATCACGTTGCCCGGCAGCCAGCGCACGGCGCGATAGCCGCTGCCGGTCCAGGTGCTGCCGCCGACAATCGTGGAGCCGTCGGAACTGATGCCGTAGGCCGAGTTGCCGAACGATCCGCCGGGGAGCGAAGGTAATTGGATCATGGTCCCAGGGCTGGTCCACTTGACGCCGTAGATGTTGCCGTCGGGCGCGCCGCTCCAACCGACGACGATGTTGGTGTCGCCGCTCATGCCCGTTGCAAGTCCGCCGCCGATCGCGCCGGGCAGCAGGCCAAGGTTCTGAGGGCCCCCGGAGACGGTCCAGCGGAAGAGTTTGTTTCCGCCGTTGCCGGCCACGCCCAGTCCCGCGTGGTCCATCGAGTTGCCCGAGGAGAACGAGACCGACGCGGGGATCCCCAGATCGACCATGCCGCTGGGGATACTCCAACGGAAGGCGTGATAGATGACGGCTTGGCCGACGATGACGTCGCACGAGCCGGTCACATAGGTTGCGTCGTGACTGACGGCGGTTCCGCTCGATGCGGTGCCCCCGGGGAGAACGCCGAGGTTGTAGATCACGGGAGCAGCACCGGAGGCCGAAAGGGCGGTCGTCAGACCGGCGGCAAGAACGAGCGAAGCGGCTTTGGACATTGTCAGGCCTCCAATTGAAAGGACATCATGCCCCTTCGGTCTTGCTCTCCGAACCCGGACTCTTGCACCGAATTTTCGGGATGGTCACAAAAAGGCGCTCAAGGGCAGAGCAACTGGTCGTACGCAACCACAAAGATGATGAAGTCTGCATCGTCCACGTAGCCATCGGCGTTGAAGTCGGCCGGACAGGCAGCCGGCGCGTCCGGACAGAGCAACTCGTTGTACCCGACCACGAAAATCGTAAAGTCGGAGTCTTCGACCATGCCGTCCAGGTTCAGATCGCCGACGCACGCTCCGAATTCAAACGTCACGTTTGTATTCAGGTTCGAAGACTTGCTCGAGAAGCAGAACGGGCACGCCAGGTCGTCGTGCGCCCGGACGGAAAATTCCCAATCCCCCGGCTCGAGCGCAAGGTCGCGTATGTCGGACAGGCTCGACGTGTAAATCGCGGCTCCGCCCGACGGCGCAACCGAGAGCACAAACTGCGTCCCGGTATTCGTCGCGGTCGTGCTGATGTGCATCGTGGCGGCCGAAGCCAGCGAGAAGGTCACCTCGCACCGATTTGTGGCCGTTGTCGAGCCAGAGCACATCCCGGAAGTCTCCAGAAACGTGTAGATCCCGACCGCGAGCTGAAAATTCTCATCGGTGATCGATCCGAACTGCGTCGCCTGCGCGATCGCCGTCGCCGAACCAACCTCGCCGGCCGCGCTCGGACCGTTCGAGGAAGTACCGAACCAGTCGCCGGCCGTCGTGTTCGAACTCGAATCTCCGAGGCACCAGTTCAAGGTGAACGGCGGCGCATTCACGCACGCCTGCCCCGAAACCGCGCGATCGACCGACGTGATCGTGATCCCGCCCCGCGCAGCACCCGCGCAAAGGCACAGCACCGACGCCACCGCAACAGCCTTCAACATGGAACTCTCCCGGATTGCGGGCCACGCACCCAATCACCAAGAACAGGTGGCCCGGCAAAGCCCAGAATAACAGTGGGACGCGAAACTCCGCGCCCGCTTTGAAGAATTCTTCATCCTCGGCTTATCGGGCCTTCCCAGTCCTTTATCGTTCCCGCACCAGCCCCTTCCCCTTCACCACTTCCCCGATGACAAACACCGATTCGCCCAGCTTCTCGAGCTGTTCCTTGATGCTCTCCGCGAACGCCTTCCGCACGATCACGCAGTAGCCGATGCCCAGGTTGAACACCCGCTTCATCTCTTCATCGCTGATGTTGCCGTGTTTCTGCAGGAACGTGAAGACCGGCGGCACGGGCCACGTCGCGCGATCAATCACGGCGTCGCAGTTCTTCGGAATGGATCGCACGAGGTTGTCCGCAAGTCCGCTGCCGGTGATGTGCGCCATGCCGCTGATGACGTTCTTCACGCGATAGTTGCGTTGGAGCTTGACGATGTTGCCCGCGTAAATGCGAGTCGGCGTCAGCAACACCTGCCCCAGCGTCTTGGCGCCGCCGTTCGCGCCATTCTTCTTCTTTGATTTCTTTGCGGTTCTGCCGCTCTGCTGCTCTGCCCGCGGCAGCGCGTCTTCGTACACCTTTCCCAAATCGAGCCCCGTGTGCTCCACCACCTTCCGCACCAGCGAATACCCGTTGCTGTGGATGCCGCTCGAAGCAAGCCCGAGCACCACATCGCCCGGCTGCACACGCGTCGGATTGATCGCGCGTTTGAGTTCAACGACGCCGACGCAGAACCCTGCGAGATCGAAATCGCCAGGGCGGTACACATCCGGCATGTTCGCCGTTTCGCCCCCCAGCAGCGCGCAGCCGCTCTGCTTGCAGCCTTCGGCGACACCTTCGACGATCGCCGCGAGCATTTTCTTATCGACCGTTGGCACGGCGATGTAATCGAGGAAGATCAGCGGCTCCGCACCCTGCACGATCAGGTCGTTCACGTTCATCGCAACGAGGTCGATGCCGACCGTGTTGAAGACACCCATGTCCGCCGCGAGCTTGACCTTCGTGCCCACGCCATCACAGCACGCAACCAGTACCGGATCCTTGTAGTTGCGGCTGAAGAGCCCCTTCTTGTAATCAAGCCGGAACAACCCCGCAAACCCGCCCGGATTGGCGATCACGCGCGGGCCGAAGGTCTTGCGCATAGTCGATTCAAGCGACTCGGTGAACGAGTCTTTCTCGTTGATGTCCACGCCGGCAGAGGCGTAGGTGAGCGAGGTGCGGGACTTGGACCCGTTCTGGCTTGTATCGGCGGGCATGGGTCGAGGGTATCAGGCGCAGGGGCGGCGCGAATCACTTCACGAACGCACCGGAGCCACCGAGCGCGACTCCCATCAGCCAGCAAAGCCAAACCTGCAAAGTCATCGTCGGGCTCCGGATCGATCGCTCATCGACCTACTTCAACTCTCAATCGCCGTCCGAAAGCACGGCCGACCCCACACACTCGAATTGGCGGCACCGCTTCCGTGCCGCACCCTCAAATCGATGTCCAGCTCATGTTTTTTGCTCACCCGGTCCTTCGACAGGTGGCCATCGCACGTTTCCTGTGGCATGGTAACGAACCGGCGGTCACGCATCTCGCGGTGTCGCTGCGCAGAAGAACAGGAGTCTTGCAATGTCGGATTCGTGCAATGGTGTTCGTCGGGTTGCCCTGGTTGCCTCGATCGCGATGGCAGCAACGGCGGGTTCTGCCCTCGCCCAGAACGGTTCGACCTACGTCAAGGCAACCGCCAACATCTTCGGCTACGGCCTTTCCACGCCCCAGCCGGGTGGCGGCGGCGGCGGCACCCTCGCAAACGTCATCGCGCTCAACGCCGGCACCGGCCGCGTTGCCGCGTTTTCTGCTGGCGGCATGGCCGGCTGGGGCGGCGCGCTCGTGAACGGACCCGACGGTGGCAACTTTTCAAACTCCACCAACATCGGCCCCGTTGGCCCTATCTCGGGTTACAACGGCCCGCTCAGCGGCCAGCTCGTCGGCGTCTTCATTGAGGCCGGAGACATCTCGGCTTTGAGCGCGCCCGGCGGCATGTCGTACCCCGATCTCGCCAGCTACAGCGCCGCGGACTACGCCCCCGGCCTGCGCCAGGTCTTCTTCATCGGAGATGGCCTCACCGGAACGGGAAGCGGCTCGATTCAGGCCTTCCACGTTCCCGACGGTGCCGGCTTCCTCGTCCTCGGCATCGCTGACGCCTGGGGTTTCAACGCCGATGCTGGCTATTACGACGACAACGTCGGTGGCTACGAGACCAGCTATGTGATCGTCCCTGCGCCGGGTGCAGCGTCCATGCTCGGCCTTGCCGGCCTTCTCGCGGCACGCCGCCGCCGAGCCTGATTCGGCTCCACAAATCTGAACGGTGCGCCGGAGAAGCGTCGTCTTCTCCGGCGTTCGTTTTGCCCAAAGCCTTCCGTTCATCCGCTTATCCGGATGAACGGATGGATGCCAAACCCGCCACGCGCCTATCCTCTGCCCCCGGTTCGGCCCGATGTTTTCGGGCCGGTGAATCGGCTCCTCTGCCAGGCGCGGCAGCGGAACAACATCCTTCCGCCTTTGGAGAGCATGCCACATGGCTCGCACGCAGCTTTTCACGTCTGAATCCGTCTCGATGGGTCACCCGGACAAGGTCTCGGACCAGATCTCCGATGCCGTCCTCGATGCGATGCTGGCGGACGATCCGTACAGCCGCGTCGCGTGCGAAACGCTCTGCGCCACCGGCCTCGTGGTTGTCGCGGGCGAAGTGACCACCAAGACCTACGTCGATATCCCGGAGATCGTGCGTCGCACCGTCCGCGAGATCGGCTACACCAGCGGCGACATGCGTTTCGATTCTGAATCGTGCGCCGTTCTCGTCGCGCTCAACAAGCAGTCGGCCGACATCGCCATGGGCGTGGACCGCGAAGGTGCGGGCGACCAGGGCATGATGTTCGGTTACGCCTGCAAAGACACGCCCGAGCTCATGCCGCTGGCGATCCAGCTCAGCCACCAGCTCGTCGAGCAGCAGGCCAACGTCCGCAAGAGCGGGAAGATCCCCGGCCTTCGCCCCGACGCCAAGAGCCAGGTCACGGTCGAGTACCAGGATGGCAAGCCCGTCCGCGTCGACACCGTGGTCCTCAGCACGCAGCACGATCCGCAGTGGAACGACCGCCAGGACGAGCTCAAGAAGCAGATCACCGAACACGTGCTCAAGCCCGTGCTCAAGGAATGGTGGAACAACGCCATCAAGGTTCACGTGAACCCCACCGGCCGCTTCGAAATCGGTGGTCCGCACGGCGACACCGGCCTCACCGGCCGCAAGATCATCGTCGACAGCTACGGCGGCATGGGTCGCCACGGCGGCGGCGCCTTCTCCGGCAAGGATCCGACCAAGGTCGATCGCTCGGCTGCCTACATGGCCCGCTACATCGCCAAGAACGTCGTCGCGGCCGGCCTCGCCGATCGCTGCGAAATCCAGCTCTCGTACGCCATCGGCGTCGCCGAGCCGACGAGCGTGTACGTGGACTGCTTCGGCACCAACAAGGTCGATGAAGAGAAGATCAGCCAGGCCGTCCGCAACACCTTCGGCCTCACCCCGCGGAAGATCATCGAGAGCCTGAACCTCCGCACCCCGATCTTCAGCGCCACCGCCAAGCACGGCCACTTCGGCCGCGCCCCCGGCAACGTGACCGTCGGCGGCAAGAAGTACGACACGTTCACCTGGGAAAAGACCGACAAGGCCGACGCCCTCAAGGCGGCGTGTAAGTAGGACAGGCACGGGGCACGAGGCATTTGGCACTCGTGAAAATCAAACGCACTCGAGCCCTCGGCCAATGCCGGGGGCTTTTTCTTTTCCAGTTTCCCCGAGTCCCAGTGCCTCGTGCCAAATGCCTGTATCTGCCGATCCTTACGATCGACCTCCGACCCTCCCGGCGACGTACAGACACTGAGCCACCCTTGCCCATTTCCAACCTCATCCCCCGCATGTTCCATCGGCGGCTCCTGATCATCATGGGGCTGGTGGTGGCTGGCCTTTCGCTGCCGCTGATCCAAACAGCGCGGCTCACGACCACGCGCCACGAGGAACTGCTCCGCGCCGCCGAGTCACGCCTCATCACGCGCCAGTGGACGCCTTCGGTCCGGGGCAACATCGTCGATCGCAAGGGCCGCATCCTCGCGCAGGATCGCCCCAGCTACGACGTCGCGATCGACTACGACGTGCTCAAGGGGACCTGGGCTTCGAAAAAGGCCGAGGAGTTGGCGCGGAGCAACCGCGTGCAGTGGAACGAGCTCTCGCCCGACGAGCGCCGATCGCTGGTCGAGAGTCTGACGGGGCTCCTCGATGCCCGAGTCGAGCGCGGCATGGC
Source organism: Planctomycetota bacterium (assembly GCA_017303555.1). GTDB lineage: Bacteria > Planctomycetota > Phycisphaerae > Phycisphaerales > UBA1924 > JAFEBO01. The sequence continues at coordinate 23,709 of JAFLCN010000029.1, read as the reverse complement.
GGAGCTTGCACGCCTCACCGCCGTCGAACGGTCCAGGCTCGACGGCTTCGCTCAGGCCGCGGTGCGGGAAGTCGATCAGCTCTACGACGCCATCCGCGATCGCCGGCGTCAGGAGATGATCCGCGAGGCGGTGAAGTCGCCCGACGGCGCGCCCGATCGCGTGCTCACCCAGGACGAACTGCGGAAGATCGAGATCGCCGCGGCAAAGCCGATCGCCGAGCAATCGCGTGCCGTCTCGGTGCTCAAGCGCATCTCCGACACCACCGCGTTCGAACTCGAGCTGCTGACCGAAGGCAAGATCGAACTCGCCGGCGCGATGGACCTGCTCGACGGGATTCCGGACCCGGACAAGCTGATGATCTCGCGCCTGCCCGGCGTGCGAGTGCTCGACACCGGCGATCGCGCGTACCCGCTCGATTCTTTGACCGTCACGCTCGATCGCGCCCGCTTCCCGATGCCGATGCGGTCGGACACGACAATCGAAGTCCCGGTCGAGGGCGTGGGCGGCCACATCCTCGGCTGGATGCGCAGCCGCGTCTTCCAGGAAGATCAGGAACGCCGCAAAATCCAGATCGCAAACGACCCCGCATTCGCATCGCGCGTTCTGACGAGCGCGGGCGTTGATCGGGGCGAATACCGCGAACGCGACCGCGTCGGCAGCTCCGGTATCGAAGCCACCATGGAGCATCGCCTGCGTGGCCTCCGTGGCCTGCGCACGCAGCACCTTGATCGCATCGCCCGGCCCGATGAGATCGAGATGCTCGATGCATCCATCGGCGCCACGGTCCCGCTCACGATCGATGCGATGCTCCAGGCCCGTGTGCAGGCCGTGATGTCGCCCGCCGCGGGACTGGCTGTTGTGCAGGATTGGCACGGCACACCAAGCGAAACGATGCCGATCGGCACTCCGCTCGCCGGCGCTGCGGTCGTGCTCGAGATCGACACCGGCGACATCCTCGCGATGGTCTCGATGCCCGAAGTCTCCCGCCGCGTGATCAAAGAAAACCCCGAGCAGATCTTCGACGACAAGATCAATGTTCCGTTCCTCAATCGCGCGATCGCCAAGCCCTATCCGCCCGGCTCGATCGTCAAGCCGCTCGTCCTCACCGGCGCCGCCCAGCGTGGCAACTTCCTCCAGGGCCAGACCATCGACTGCACCGGACACTTGCTGCCCAACGAGCCCAACATGCTCCGGTGCTGGATCTACAAGCGCTTCGATCAGACGCACACGCAGCAACTCGGCCATCCACTCTCTGCCGCCGAAGGCATCAAGGTCTCGTGCAACATCTTCTTTTTCACGCTCGGCAAGCGGCTCGGACCCGAAGCAATCTCTGATGTCTTCCGCGAGTTCGGCGTGACGCAATCATGGAATCTCGGCATCGGCTCCGAATATCCGGGCTCGCTCGAGGTCTACGGAAACAAGCGCGCCCTCACGATGGGCGAAGCAATTCAAATGGGTATCGGTCAGGGGCCCGTCACCTGGACGCCCCTCCACGCGGCAGATGCGTACGCAACGCTCGCCCGCTCCGGCGTTCGCGTGACGCCTCGAATCCTCGCCGATGCCCCGCGCGCTCAACCGGTCGAGCTCGACCTTCCCTCGTGGGCGGTCGAGGAAGCCATGGTCGGTCTCGCTGCGTCCGCCAATGACGACCTGGGCACCGGAAACCACCTCACCATCGACGGCGTGCACGACCCGATCTTCAACATCCCCGGCGTGCGCGTGCTCGGCAAAACCGGAACCGCGGCAGCGCCCGATCTCAAGTTCGGCTCGAGCGCCGACGACGATGGCATCGGCCCCGGCCCCAACGACATCGTCCGCTCCGGCGATCACTCGTGGTTCGTCGTGCTCGTCGGCAAACCCAACGAACGGCCCAAGTATGTGATCAGCGTCGTGATGGAATACGCCGGCAGCGGCGGCAAAGTCTCCGGCCCGATCGTGAACCAGATCATCCAGGCTCTGCGCGATGAAGGGTACTTGTAGCGTGAAGGCAAAGGCTGTTCACCACAGAGGCGCAGAGGCACAGAGAAATCAAATTAGGATTTTGGACATGGTCGATTGAGACACATCGCTCCGGTGAACCCTCGGCCAATTGTTCACTCTCTTCTCACAACTCGGACTCAATCTGTCTTTCTCTGTGTCGCTGTGTCTCTGTGGTAAATCTTCTCTTCACTTCGCCGCAGGACGAAGATCCACCACCACCGGCAAGTGATCGCTCGGCTGCGCATCCGCCCGCGTCAGCCCCATCTTCGCCAGCGCCGCATCGCTCAGCCTTGCCGGATCGAACACAAACTGCCTCACCGGCTGCGCGCTCGCATCGCTGTACACAAGCCAATCGAGCCGTCCCGGCGAAAACCCGCTGCTCCAATCGCGCCACGTGTACAGCCAGTCATCTCCCAGCACCACCGGATCCGCCGGCGACAGATCGCTCCCATCGACATCGATGTCCATCCGCAGCACATCCAGCGGGATGCGGCTGCCAACCAGGTTGATATCTCCGCCAAGCACGCGGATATCCGCCGCGTCCGCGCGGCTGAGTTGCCTCATCCCCTGGTTGATCGCATCCACTTCCGCGACGCGTAGATTGTCCTCGTTCGAGCCGATCGCACCGCAGCACTTGAGGTGCATCGCTCCGATCAGCGCGGCGCCGATCGGTGTCTGGACCGCGGCGCTCACAAACCGCACCTTCCGCGATTCGCCGTTCCAGTCAATCTCAAGCCCGTTCGGTCCCGCAAGCCTCGTCGGCATGATCGAAGCGATCGCCACATCCGGCCCCGCAACCGCGTTCCACGCGACCATGATCCCCATCCCGCCCCCCGCGCTCGGCATGTTCTTGTTGAGCGTCTGCTCGAGCGCCGCGCCATCGCCCTTCCACTCCGAGAGCATGATGATGTCCGGATTGATCGCCCGGATCACGGCGCAGAACTTCTCCGGCGACTGCTGCATCTTGCCCCACACGTTCCAAGCCATCACGCGGATCGAATCCGGTGACTTCACCGGAATCGTCTCGTCCGACAACTTCGGCCCGCTCGCGATCGACGGGAACTCGACACTGAATGGATCGCTGTACCCGACAACACTGCCCCGCTGATCGTAAATCACGAACGTGCCGCGCCCCACCCCGCGCGAACCCATGCCGGACGTCGGCAGCCCCGCCGAACTCACAAAGAAACGCGACATCCGCGCGTCGTACCACTGCGAAGCAAACGTCGGCGCGAACATGAAGTCCGATTGCTCAGGCGACAGCTTCGATCGGTTGCCCGACTGATCAAGCCGGAACAACGCGACACCGTGCCCCGGCGCACCGCCGTTGGGATTCAGAGGCGAGAACTGCACCTCCAGATCAGCCCCGAGATCCGCAAACGGCTTCTCGTGCCTGCGATAACCCGTCCCAGCATCGCCATCGGTGTCGAACAACAGCGCCACCGTCTCGTCGCTGTCCTGAATCGTCTTTTTGTCGTCTCCCGGATTGAAGCGAAAGTAGACGAAGCGATCATCCGCCCGCGCCACCGCCGATGACGACGCCGTTTCCGGCATCGTGCGCGAGCGTGACGAATCCGAAGCGCACCCCGCGCACCACACCACACCAGCAAGAACGAGGCGACCGGTCATTTTTTGCATGCCCCACTATCGCCTGCCCGGAGCCGGACTGCAAATCACCCCGCCATGCGGATCGCGCAAAGACCGCCGTGCCGCCCGCCCGCGGCATTCCAAACCCCGCCGGACTGAATAAACTGGACCCTTCGGTCTGTTCCGCGGCAAGGCGTTTGGGCAAAGGTCCCTCTTTCGCCGCGGCCAATCGGCCGATCCTTCCAACCAGGCGTCGCCCCACGCCTCCAAGCCGGGAAAAGGTCTTCATGGCAAGCAAGCAGCAAATCACCGACGCCATCTACAACGCCATCGACGAGGTCAATGCCGCGCAAGGGTCCGAGAACCAGATCGCCAAGGACCCCAAGGCCATCCTCTTCGGCCAAGGCGGCAAGCTCGATTCCCTCGGCCTGCTCACCTTTGTTTTGCAGGTTGAGCAACGCATCCAGTCCGCCGGTCATCCGAGTTTTACCCTCACCGACGAAAAAGCGATGGCCGACACCGCCACCGCCTTCCGAACCGTCGACACCCTTTCCGACTACATCCTCTCTCGCCTCGCGTGACGCTCCCTTTTCCTTTCCGGCTGACTGCGGACGACTGACCCCCATGGACATCAAGAACATCCATTGCCTGCTCATCGCCGACCACACCATCGATCAGCTCGGCGCGATCCTGAAGAGCAGCGACGATTCGCCCACGGTCAAAGCCACCATCGCTCACTTCGATCAGGTGCAGCAGATCCTGATGAACCCCGCGCTCTCCTGCTGGAAGGAAGGCGCCAACGCCGCCCTCGTCTGGACCCGCCCGGAACGCGCGATCGATGCGTTCCGGCGCATCCTCTCGCGCGAGCGCGTCACGCAGGAAGAGCTCCTCGCCGAGGTCGATGAATTCGCCTCGCTCATTCTCCGCGCCAGCGAGCGCGTCGAAGCCGTCTTCGTTCCCCTCTGGACCATGCCCGCCTGGTGGCGCGGCACCGGCGGCCTCGAACTCAAATCCCGCCCGGGCGCGATCGGCGCCGTTCGCGCGCTCATGCTCATGAACGCGCGTCTCGCCGAGAAACTCGAAGCCAGCTCAAAGGTGCACCTGCTCGATGCCGCCCGCTGGATGGCGAGCGCCGGCAAGAACGCCACAAATCCCAAGCTCTGGCTGATGACCAAGGCGCTCTACAGCCTTGAAGTTTTCAAAGACGCTGCCGCCGACATCAAGGCCATCCTCCGCGGCATCGCCGGCCTCTCGAAAAAACTCATCGTCCTCGACCTCGACGACACCCTCTGGGGCGGCGTCGTCGGCGAGAACGGCTGGGAAGGCGTCGCCCTCGGCGGACATGACCCCGTCGGTGAATCGTTTGCCGACTTCCAGCGCGCCCTCAAGGGCCTGAAGAACACCGGTGTCATCCTCGGCATCGTCAGTAAGAACGACGAGAAGACCGCCGTCGCCGCGATCCGCGAGAACCCCGAAATGGTTCTCAAGGATTCCGACTTCGCCGGCTGGCGCATCAACTGGCTCGACAAAGCCACCAACATCAAAGAACTCGCCGAAGAGCTCAACCTCGGCCACGACAGCATCATCTTCATCGATGACAATCCGGCCGAGCGCGCCCGCGTGAAGGAATCGCTCCCGCTCGTCACCGTGCCCGACTGGCCCGCCGACAAGATGCTCTACACGCAGGCGCTGCACGCGCTGCGCCTCTTCGATCGCCCCAGCGTCACCGACGAAGACATGGGCCGCACCGAGATGTACGTCGCCGAGCGTCAGCGCACCGAAGCCAAATCATCCTCCGTCTCGATGGAAGATTGGCTCGCCTCGCTCCAGCTGAAGGTCACGTACGAACCGCTCGGCCCCGGCAACATCAAGCGTGCCGCGCAGCTCTTCAACAAGACCAATCAGATGAACCTGACCACCCGGCGCATGACCGAAGCGGAGCTGCTCGCCTGGGGTCAGGAAAAGAACCACGCGATGTACGCCTACCGCGTCGCGGATCGCTTCGGCGATTACGGCCTCACCGGCCTTGCCGCCGTCGAAGTGAACGGTTCAGAAGCCACCGTCACCGACTTCCTGCTCTCCTGCCGCGTCATGGGGCGCGGCGTCGAAAAGGGCATGCTCACCACGTTGCTCGATTTCGCGAAGAAACTCGGCGCGAAGAAGACCACCGCGAAGTACATCGAAAGCAAGCGAAACAAGCCCTGTCACGATTACTTCAAGGACGAATCCGGCCTCCCCAAGAACGACGCCGCGACCGAGTTCTGGTGGACACACGATCAGGATTTCCCGACACCCGCGCATATCACGCTTGTCCAAGGCACCGGTGCCGAAGCTCCTGCCGACGAAAAAGAGCCCGCACATGCCTGAAGTCGTCCCGCCAAAGGGCGGCGAAGTTCAACACGAACAAGCAAGCCTCTTCGGCGATGGTGCCCGCGTGCACCACGTCGGCATGGTCGTCAAGTCGATTCAGGCCGCCGCAGGAGCGATGGGTGTCCCGAATATCGAAGTCGTTCACGACCCCATCCAGAAAGTTCGCGTCGCATTTGTCGACGTCCAGGGCCAGTGCATCGAGTTCATCGAGCCCGCGGCCGACGATTCGCCCGTTAACAACTCGCTTTCCAAAGGCATCAAGTTCGCGCATCTTTGCTACAGCGTCCCCGATATCGACAAGGCCATCGCCCACGCCAAGGCCCGCGGCTTCGCGATGATCGCCAAACCCGTCCCCGCCATCGCGTTCGGAGACCGCAAGATCGCCTGGCTCTTCTCCGCCCAGCTCGGTCTCTTCGAACTCGTAGAAACAGAACGGCGCTGAGTCCGTCGATGCCAGAATCCGAGGCCTCCCTCCCCGAGGGAGGGGGTTGGGGGTGGGCTACTTTCGCACACAATCTCTTGAACTTCGACAGGTCCGCATTCCGCACTGCGAACTGCGAATTCGGCCGATACATCTCCCTTCCATGGCCAACCTCCGCGTCCAAGCCCTGACCATCGCCGACATCCCCGATGAAGGCCTCTCGCACTACGCCGACCCCTTCGGCTACATCGCTCGCAACGACGCCGCATGGGTCCGCCTCCTCCGCGAGAACCCGCACGCGCAGCCGACCGACCTTGCCATCCTCCTCGCCGTCGACGAGTCGAACGCAGAAAAGCCCGCCGTCGTCGGCCGCCTCGGCTTCTACGCCGGACCCGGCGTCGTGCGCACCGCTACCGAAGCCAAAGAATTCCGCACGTTTTGGATGGACGGTTTCTTCCTCGCCGAATCGCACCGCTCCTCCGGCATCGGCGGCATGATCATGCTCCAGGCCGTCGCCAAGTGCAAATCCCTCTTCGCCTGCGGCGGCCCGTCCGAAGATGCACGAAAACTCTACAAGGCCGCCGGCATGAAGGAGATCGGTCCCCTCAAACGCTGGGTCTACTTCCTCAAGGGACGCCCCCCCGCGCTCAAGGCTCTGAAGAATCCCGCGCTGGCCTCCCTCGCCGCACCATTGGCCGGTGCGGCACTCGGCGTCTTCTATGCATTCAAGCGCGCCGGCCGCAAGCCATCCCGCACGTACACACCGGTGACGCAATTCTCCGCCGAGCTCGACAGCCTTCCCGTATCGACCCGTTCGGGCTTTCCGCGCGACAGCCGTTCACTCAACTGGGCGCTCCGCCACCGCCGCATCGCGGCGTTCGAGATCCGCGATTCCGGTCGCCTCGTCGGCTATGCGCTCCTCAAGCGCAGCGTGCTCGATGCCGCGCAGCACGGCCTCGGCACGCTCATCGTCGGCGCATTGCTCGATTACTCCCTCGCCGATCCATCCCCCGCAAACAAGCTCGATCTCGTTCTCTTCGTGCTCGATCACTTCAAGCACGACAAGGGCGATGGCGACCTCCCGAGCGAACAAGGCAAGGTCGATCTCGTCGAGTTCCAGGTCTTCGATCCCGAGCTCGACGCCATCTGCAAGTCCCTCGGCATGTTTCACGCCGGCGGACTTCGCGTCCTCTTCCGACCGCCGCCCGGCATCGCGATCAACGCCGACACCAACTGGTTCTTCACCCACGCAAGCAGCGATATGCTGCTCATGATGCCTTGATTGCAGCGAGAAGAGGGTTCACCACGAAGTCACGAAGGACACGAAGAGAGAGAGAGAGAGAGAGAGAGAGAGAGAGAGAGAGAGAGAGAGAGAGAGAGAGAGTGTGTGTGTGTGGGTGGGTGAAGTGATTCGGCTTCGATCCTCTCCGCCTTGCTCTGTGCTCCGCACCGTGGATCTCCGTGTCCCTCCGTGTATTTCCCTCCGCCTTTTTGTCCGAAATCGAGAAGCCGTACTTTCAGATCCTTCTCTCCGCGCACCTCCGCTCTTTCCGCAACTCCCCGCTCTGTATCTCCTCCAACGCTTCGCCTGCTCTTCTTCGTGCTCTTCGTGACTTCGTGGTGACCTCCTCATGCCCCGCATCATCATCAATGCCGACGACCTTGGCCTTTCGCCCCGCGTGAACGACGCGATCTTCGGTCTCATGGACCGTGGCCGTCTCACCAGCGCGACCATCATGGCCAACGGCCCCGCGCTCGAAGATGCCGCGGCAAGAAGCAAGTCGTTCCCCCGCTGCTCTTTCGGTGTGCACCTGAATCTCACCGACCTGCGCCCGATCAACACCGATCCCGCGCTCAGGCCGCTCCTCAACGACACCGGCGAGTTCGCCCGTCGCGCCCGCGATGTCCCGTACAACGATGCGCTCCTCAACGCCGTCGAACGCGAGTGGACCGCGCAGATCGAGAAGGTCCGTGCCCTCGGCGTTCCAATCAGCCACCTCGATTCGCACCACCACACCCACACCCACGCCCCGCTCTTCAAGGTCCTCAAGCGCGTGCAGGCCAGGACCGGCATCCGCCGCGTCCGCACCACGATGAACCTCTACCACCCCACCGATCCGCTCGTCGGAGGCATGAAACAACGCATCAAGAAACTCGGCTGGCACTCCGGCCTCCGCTGGCTCTCGCCCCGCACCACAACCACCGACCTCTTCACCTGGTTCTGGATCTACCACGACCTCCTGCCGAACGTGCCCAGCGCCCGAACCGTCGAGCTCATGGTCCATCCCGGCTCCGACGACCCGATCTTCCAACGCGAAGAAAAGCTCATGGACACGCCCTGGGAATCCCGTTCGACCGCGCCGATCAGCCTGATCAACTACAACCAGCTCTGACGCCCGAAAACTCCGGCGGATGCAACAGTCGGCAGGCCTGGCGCAGCCACCGAAACTCCTTTTCTCGCGTGCCGCACGCCCCCGCTTCACCCGGCTCTACTTCCGGCCGATAAGCGCGGCATGCGAACCTCTCCCGCCTGGCGCCGCCGCGCCGAGATCTCCGCGCTCGCTCTGGCTTTCGTGGGCACCGTGATCGTCGGACGCGTCTTCTCCGCACGCGCGGCAAGCGCCTCCCAATCGAACCGGCTCTCCGCGGATTCGCTCCCCACGCTTGCGTACGAGATGGGCGTCCGCCCGCTCGTCATTCTCGTGGGACGCGAAACCATCGTCCGGATCGGTGAGCGCGCCGGACATCGCGTGTACAGCGTCTTCGATCGTTCCGGCGCACCCCTCGCCACCCGCCTTTCCCGCGCCGACCTTGCACGCCAATTCCCGAATCTCCGCCTCGAAGAAATGCGCGACGTCACCACCGGCTTCGTCCCCGACTCATCCATCCTCGCCGATACGCCCGACCCGGTTCCCACGCACTGATCCGCGTTGCGGCCGTCCCCGCTAGCATCCTCTGTGACCGGGGCTTCACTCCCAACTGGCTGTCGCCGCTTCTTCTTTGTCGGCGGAACGTTCGATCCCGTCCACCTTGCGCACATCTCTCTGCCGTCGGCCGCTCGTGCCGTGTCCGGCATGACCGACGCCTGCCTGCTCTTCGTGCCCGCCGCACGCAGCCCTTTCAAAGCCGATCGCCCCCGCGCGAGCGACGAGGATCGGGTGGCGATGCTCCGGCTCGCGATCCGCGAGGTGCCGCACGCCGCCGTCTGGACCGACGAGATCGATCGCGCCGCACGCACCAACGCGCCGAGCTACACGATCGACTCGCTCGACCGCCTGCGGGCCGCGGCCGAACATTCTGCCGAGATCCGCCTGCTCATCGGCGCGGATCAGGCCGCGAGCTTCCACAAGTGGCGCGAACCCCGCAGGATCATGCAGCTCGCGCCGCCGCTCGTGCTGCTCCGGGGTAGCGACGCCGATTCGCTCGCCGCCATGCTTCGAGCTTCGGGATTCTGGACTCAGCCCGAACTCGACCGTTGGGCGGCGTGCGTCGTTCCCACACCATTGTCGCCGATCAATTCCACGCGCCTCCGCGAACTCCTTGCATCCTCCGATCCGGCGAGCGAACCAGAACTCCTCGCGGGCTTGGACCCGGCCGTGCTCGGTTACATCCGCGCACACGGGCTGTACGGTCGCTGAATAGCCCTTTCGCCGCCCGATCGTTCCCGGCAGACGCCCCCACCCCCCCTCCCCAACACAACCGGGTGCGTACCGTCGGACATGAAGACGCACAACACACTCCCCAAGAAGACCAAGGCCGATTCGATCGACCTCCTCCAGGCCCGCCTCGCGGATTCGCTTGATGCGTACAGCCACGCCAAGCAGGCGCACTGGAACGTCCGGGGTCCCGGCTTCCAGGCGATCCACGAACTCTTCGACAAGGTCGCCGATTCTGTCGCCGAGAGCGCCGACGCGATCGCCGAACGCCTCGCCACCCTCGGCGGCTCACCCAGCGGCTGCGCGCGCGACGTCGCGAAGAACTCGACTCTCAAGCCCTACCCGCACGGCATTGCAAACGAACGCAAGCACGCCGATGCGCTGGCGGCCTCGCTCTCGCTGCTCGCGACGAAGTACCGCGAAGCGATCGACCACGCCGACCAGGCCGGCGACGCCGTCACGTGCGACCTGTTCACACGGCTGACCGGCGATCTCGAAAAGTACATCTGGTTCATCGAGAGCCACAACGCCTGAACCCGCCGCTCGCTACGGGATCGCCGCGAGCAACAAAGCCGGAACGGCCAGGCACGCGATCGAGATCGGCAGGCTCGCCAGCAGCGACTGCCAACGATCGTCGTCGTCCATCACGACCATCGTGGCCAACGCCACCGCGGCCGCGAGAATCCCGTAGGAAAACCGGAAGGTGTGCACGCGTCCGTTCGTGTACGGGAAGAACAGCGCCGCGAGCGCCAGGCCGATCAGCGTCACACCCAGCACCTGCAGCAGCGTGATCGGGATCGTGGTATCCAGAAACCGGATGATGAATCCCATCGCGATGTAGCCGACCGACGCGACCACCCACGCCGGAACGACCGCCGCAAGCCAGAACCCAACACCCTTCGGCCCGTACCAGGCCGCCGCGAGTCCCACCAGCAGAAGCAAACCGAAGACCGACGCGCCGATCGCGGCGCGGCAGGTCTCCCACAACACCTGTCGCTCCGTCCATGCTTCGGCGTCGGTCATGAACTCGAGCTTCGCTGGCCCAAACGGCGCCTCGCCGCCGCATTCCGGACAAGTCGTCCCGTTCACGCCCGACATGTCGTACCCGCACTTCGGGCAGGGCGCCCGCGTCGGCATCCCCGGATCCACATGCGTGTCGATCCTGCCCAGCCTCGCACCGCACTCGACGCACAGCACCGCCCCCGGCCGCAGCGCAACACTGCACGCCGGACACTGCGTCAGGTCATTCGGCACCTCCTGCGCGAGCGGCAGCGGCGCCGGCTTCGCAGGGGTGTTGAACTTCTGCTCAGATTTGCGGTTGAGGCCCATAGCAGCAGTCTACCACAAACCGCCCTACTTGAATCTCAGTTCGGGCGGGAACGCCATGACCAGCAGGAACACGACAGGCCAGTTGATGAGTGCCAGAATCCCCGCATCCATCACCTCGAGCTCGAGATTGCGGAACAGCAGCCAGACCACAACCAGCGTGACGAACGGATAGGCAATGAACACATTCGATGCATCCACAAAGACCTGTTCGGCGAGGTATCCGCACGAGGCAACCGCCATCAGCCTCAGGAGTAACTGAGGCCAGGGCAGTGCGACCTCCAGCCAAAGGAACATACTCATCGCCGTCACAAGACAGATCGAGACAAACCTCGCGCCCATCTTGGTCAGACCCAGCCCAATCAGGTCCGTCTGCTTTGTCGCCCACATGAACGTTGCGTAAAGACCGATCGCGATTACCGTTGCGAGCACGGGCACGAAGTACTTGTGAATGACCTTCGAAGTCGTCCGCTCTTCGAGCGCGACCTCTTTCAGTCGCAGCTTGCTCACACTGAATGCCAAGCCTGTTCCACACTCCGGACACTTGGTCGCGTTCTTGAGCTTCGTGCAATCGTGTCCGCACTTGCCGCACAGACGTTTCGATGTGCTCACCGTCGTCTGCGCTTCGATCGCCTTTGGCGAATAGCCGATCGCGTAGTCAAACCCGCAGGCGGCGCACACGACATCCTCTTCACCAACAGGCTTCGCGCACGCCGGGCACTGGCGCTCGATCTTCTCTGCCTTCTTCGCCCGCATGCCCGCGGCACACTCATCGCAAAACAGTCCGGCGTTCCGCGCCTGGATCTTCGTCTTGTCGATCGACTTGCCGCAGTTTGGACACGTCACGCCGCTGGTGACTGATGCACCCGCCATGGAAACCTCCCACCCAAGTTCCCCCGCCAATTCCCCTGACCCGGTTTCGACCCGCTCAAGCCTGTACTCCCCTCAGGATCAAGCGGTTTCCAATCCTCGGCCCGATCGTGCTCCACGAATAAAAAGAGCACCTCGTTGAGGTGCGCTTTGGTGCAATTCGTGACGCTTCGACTCAGCCCTTGTGCTCGCGCCAAGCTTTGAGCACCTCGGCCTCACGCTCGCGGGTCAGGCCCACGCGGAGCTTGGCCGGATCGCCCAGTTTCGGCGGTTCTTTGCCCGCCTTCTTCGCATCCTCGACGAGTTGCTTGCCCACACGCTCGCGCCGTGCCACTTCCTTCGGCCACCATTCGAGCGTCGCCTGGCAGGTGTCTTCCACCGGCCGATACGTCAATCCCGCGGCAACCGCCCGCGCGTTCGAGCGCCGATGGAAGCCCGCGGCCTCGCCCTGTGACGGAATGATGATCGGAAGATCGCCTCCGACCGAGACCTGTTGCTCCTCGAGAAACGCGAAAGGCACCCAGACCGGAGTCGCCTTCTTGCCGCCGGTTGCAGCGCTCGCCGCGAGGCAGGCATCGACCAAGCCCTTGACGTTCAGCTTCTTGCCCTCGGTGCCGTCGGGCCCGATCGCGTTGAAGACGCCGGGCGTTTTCTTCTCGCACATCCGCACGCACCATTCGGCAAGGTCGCGGTTGTCGATGAACTGCACCGGATCGCTGCCATCACCCGGGCAGAGCATGTCGCCACCTTCGCTGGCGCGGACCGGCCAATAGGTGAACCGATCGCTCGGATCGCCGGGACCGACGATGAAGCCGGGGCGGACGATCGAGCAGCGGTCGCCGAAAACGCGCTGCACTTCCTTCTCGCAGAGCACCTTCAGCGGTCCGTAGCGCTCCATCTGTGCGCCCATGTTTTCGGTGGTGGTGTCCTCGACCGTTCCGAGCTCATCGTTCTCGTCTGCCGCGCCGCCGTTGCCCTTGTACACGGAGACGGTCGAGATGAACAGGTAATAGCCAGAGTCCTTCAGCAGCTCGGCCGACGCCTTGACGTGGCGCGGATAGAAGCCGGAGGTGTCGATGATCGCATCAAACTTCTTGCCTTCGAGCTGCGCGAGTCCCTTGGGGGTCGTGGCGTCGCCCTCTTCGGCGTTCTTGTCCGGATCGCGGTTGCCGAAGAGCTTGTCCACATCCTCGATGATGCCGATGCGCTTTTCCGTCTTGCCGCGGTTGAACAGCGTGACCTTGTGCCCGCGGCTCTTGGCGTACTCGGCCATCTTGGGACCGGAGAAGCCCGTGCCTCCGAGAATCAGGATCGACATCTGCTTGACCGGCTTCCCGGGTGCAGCGGGGTCGGCAGAGGTCATTCGAGCCAGCGCGCTCGGTCCAAACCCGACCGCCGCAACCCCGAGGGCGGCGCCGGCAATCGCAGTGAACCGACCAAAGTCGCGGCGTGAAAACTGGCGTTCAGACATCGGAGGTTTCTCCATTTCCCTTGTGTGGTTCCGCATCCCAAAAAGGCCTGCAACTATGCAGATTCGTCGGTTGTACCATGACCCCGGAAGCGGGTTGCGACAGTTCAGAGAGTTTTCGAAAGGCAGGAATGATCGAGCCGGAAAGCACGACACGAATCGATCCGGTTTCGCGCTTCTTCGGCCTCAAGGCGGGCGATCTTGCGATCGTCGCGCCGGCCACTCTCTGCGCTTTCTCTCTCTTCTCCGCGTACTCCGTGGCCAAACCGCTGCGCGATGCGATCGGCGCGAGCGTCGGCTCCAAAGAAGTCGCGGCCCTCCAGACCGGCACGTTTATCACCATGATCTTCGCGAGCGCCCTGGTCGGGTTGCTTGTCTCGCGTCTGTCGTGGAAGGTCTTCGTCCTGTTCGCGAGTGTTGTCTGGGTGCTGGGCGCCGCGACGACCGCGATCTTCTTCGCCTTGGCCGGCACCGAAACCTCTCATCTTGTCGACAAAGCCTTCTTCATCGCGCTCAGCGTTTTCAACCTGCTCAGCCTGTCCATCTTCTGGGCGACGATGAGCGACATCCTCGATGCCGACCGCGCAAAGCGCGCCTTCCCCGCGATCGGCCTGGGCATCACCTTTGGCGCAATCGCCGGCTCGTGGTTTGTATCCACCTTCGCCAAAGCCATTTCCTATTCCAACTTCATCTGGATCTCGTGCGGGCTGCTCTTCCTCGCGGCGGCAAGCATCGCCTGGATTCTCCGCTTCGCCCCGGCCCGCGCACGCGAGAAGCGTCGCACCCCCGGCGGTTCGCTCGGCGAGATGGTCGAGGGCATGTGGACCGCGCTGGCTTCGCCCTATCTCCGCCGACTCGCGATCTACCTGCTCCTCTACTCGGCGACGGGCACACTCGTCTACATGCTCCAACTCAAGATCATCGGGGCCGCGTTCGAGCACCTGCCGGCAGCCGATGCCAAAGCCGGACGCGCCGAGGTCAGCGCAACCATCGATTTCTACGCCAACATTCTCACCGCCTCTCTCCAGTTGTTCGTTGCGGGCCGGGTGCTCCGCTGGATCGGTATTGCCGCGGCACTCACGATCACACCCCTCACCACCCTCACGTCGATCTTCCTGCTGCTCTGGTCACCCACCGTCGCGATGCTCATACCGGTGCAGGTTGCGCGCCGAGGCTTTCACTATGCCCTCGATCGTCCGGCCCGCGAAGTCCTCTACACCGTTGTTTCACCGGTCGAACGCTACAAGTCAAAGAACTTCATCGACACCTTCATCTACCGATTCGGAGACGTCGTCGGCAGTTGGTCGCAGGTTCGGCTCGAGGGCATGATGCCGTCGTTTCAGGTCGCGACTGTGGCTGCGTTGTGTCTGGCCTTTGCCGGGGTCGGCGTGTCACTCGGCAGCATGCTCAAAAAGCGCGAGCGGGCGACATCAGATCAACTTTGAAATCAAGATCGCCACACCGATCAGCGTCGCAAACTGGATGATCCGCAGGATGATCGTCAGCACCAGCGCGTCGACCCAGCCGTCCAGATCCAGCCGGTGTTTCAGCATGCCGTAGTACACGATCAGCGAAATGAACCAGCCGAAGAACGGGACGGGGATGTACGTGAACACCGTGTCGACCGCCCACGACACCGCAAAGACGGCCAGAAAGTTCGCCGCTGCCAGAGTCCAACCCTGGTCAAGCCCGCCCGCGAACACCACGCTGAAGACCCAATAGGCCACGAGTCCGAGCGGCACACTCACGCCGATCGCCAGAAAGTCGATCACCAGTTTCTGCATGTCGCCGTGGATCAGGCGAATCACAACGAGCGCCGCGAGCCCGGAGGCCGCGTAGATCAGAGGCTCTTTGTAGAACATCTCGAACTGGTTGTGCGTCTTTTCCTTTCGTGCGCGATCTCGGGTGTGTTTATCCGCCCCGCACTCGGGGCAGGCCGCGCTGAGAGCAAGGCCCTTCATGTCGTACCCGCACTTGCCGCAGGGGCGTGAAACCTGGTCTGCCGGCGCGGGCGGCGCGGCACCGATCGCGATGTCGTAGCGGCAATTCCGGCAGACCGTTTCGCCCGCGGCGATCTCGTGCTTGCAGCGCGGGCAGGGAAGCCGCTCCCCTTCGATCGGAACTTCATCCGCCAGCGCGATCGGAACTCCTTGATCGGCCTCCGAATCCCTTTGAATCGGCAGTCCGTACTTCAGGCGGTCGTAGCACTTTGCGCACGTGTAGTGGCCCTGCGCATCTTTGAAGCGTTTGGAGTCGGTGCAGTCGGCGCCGCAATGGGTGCAGAGCTTGGGCATGGGCTGTCGTAGAGATTACTAGAAGATGTAGTCGTGCAGAAGACGTCCATCATCGATGGACGCGGCCCGCACGCAGCCCACCCCAAACCCCTCCCTCAGGGAGGGGGCTTGAAGACACTTCGTTACTTGCGTGTCAGTTCGTCGGCGAGTGTGCCCGCGTTGTAGACCTTTCGCAGGGCTTCGATCATTCCCCGTGAATCGACGGAGATGCTGCGGCCGTTCTCGCCGTCGTAGATCACGTCGCCCGTGAGCGAGTAGACGTTGCCGTCGAAGATCAGGCCCACCACCTCGCCCTTGGCGTTGACGGTCGGGCTGCCGGAGTTGCCTCCGATGATGTCGCAATCGGCGGTGAAGTTGTACGGGGTCTTGAGATCGAGTTTGCTCTTGGCGGCATCCCACCGGGCGGGGAGTGTGAACTCGGCCTCGCCCTTGCGTTCCTGGGCGCGAGCGAAGAGGCCGCCGATGTCGGTGAACGCGGGGGTTTGGTCGCGGGCGACGCCCCGCACGGTGCCGAAGCTCATGCGGAGCGTGCTGGTCGCGTCCGGGTACATGCTCTCGCCCGATCGCGCGAAGCGGGCCTGTGCGATCTTGGCATATGCCTCGCGTTCGACGCTCTCGACCTTGTCTTCGTACAGCTTGCGGAGCTCGCGCGAGCGCGGGTCGAATGCCGCGGCAAGGACGAGCATCGGGTCTTTCGATGTGCTGACGGCTGCTGCGCCGCCTTCCACCAGCGCCTTGCGTGCGGCGGGGTCTTTCAGATCGGTTCCCCAAACGCAGTCCTGGGCGCGCTTGCGGGGAGATTGCCCTGCGAGCGCCGCGACAACGAGCGGGTGATCGCCACCCAAACGCTCGGCGAGCAGGCTGAGGGCCTGCGTGATCTTCTCGATCTCGAGCGCTTCGTAAAGCGGCTCAGTGGAATAGAGGCGGAGATAGAGCGAGGGGAGCGCGGGGTCGGCGTACTCGCGGAGGCGTTCGGCGCTGGGCTTGGGCAGTTCGTCCGCGAGCTGCACGATATCGAACGCGCGGCTCAGCAGGCCGCTCCCGCCGACGGCGGCGTCAATGGTCGCCTTCTCGTTGTAGAACTCACGGTACACGCGCTCAGCGTTCGCGACGGATTCAAAGGCCGCGGCCCAGTCGCGGGCGTTCGCGCCGTCGCGGTCGATGAACGAGCGCAGCTCGCTCTCGCTGTTGATCTTCTTCCCCATCAATTCGGGGTCTTGCAAACCCGCGAGCAGGCCGGTGAAGACCTTGCGGCCGTTGGCGACGCTGCGCATGTTGCTCTGAGCGATGCGGGCGTTCTCGGCGTTCTTTCCGGCGAAACCCTGCAGTTTGACCTCGTTGCGCCAGACGCGGCTCATGCGCTCGGGCAGATCGACATCACGCAGGAACTTGAGGTGATCGACCGTGTAGAGGCGGCGGGTGCGGCCGGGATGACCGAAGACAAAGACCGGCTCGTTCTCTTTCGCGCCGTCGGCGCTCCAGCTCAGATAGTGCTCGGGCTTGTAAGGCTTGCCGTCTTCGTACAGGCGGAAGAAGGTCATGTCGAGGCTGTAGCGGGGAAACTCGAAGTTGTCGATGTCGCCGCCAAAGGAGCCCACCACCTCTTCGGGCGAGAAGACCAGACGCACATCATTGAAAACCTTGTAGCGATAGACGTGGTACTTCGCGCCCTGGTAGAGCGTGACCACCTGACACCGGAAGCCCCCACCCCCCCCACCCCCCGGTCCGTCCTGACATTCCTTTTCGATCTGCGAGATCAGCTTGCGGCGTGCGGTGCCGGCTTCCGCTGTGCTCATGCCGGGCTTCACTGCGCCGTTCACGCGATCGGTCACGTCCTGTGTGTCCCACAGGAGCCGGATCTCGGTATCGGGGCACTTGAGTTCCTGCTCGCGCGTGGGCGCGTAGAAGCCGTTTTTCATCAGGTCGTTTTCTTTGGTGCTGAGTTTCGCGATCGCACCGAGGCCGACGTGGTGATTGGTCATCACGAGGCCATCGGGCGAGACGATCGAGCCGGTGCCGCCCATGCCGACGCGGACGACCGAGCGCTGCATGTGCTTCAGCCAGTCTTCGGAGGGTTCGAAGTTGTACTTGGTCTTCAGCGACTCACGGGGCGGATTGCTGATGAGCCACATGCCTTCATCGGCGCGGGCGGAACCTGCCGCGGCAAGAAGCAGAAGTCCGAGCGAAGCGGCGGAGATTGATTGGCGATTCATTGCTGGCTCCGAGATCGAAGTTGATGGGACAACTCTGGATGGTACGAAGTAGACGAGATGGGGCCGAAAGGAACGAAAACGGCCCGAGCGGGCCGCATCACGAGGTGATACCGGGATCAAGGCTGTCTAGCTGCACAGGAGCTGGTCGTACATGCCGGCGAAGACGACGAAATCGGAGTCGTCGGTGAGGCCGTCGCCGTTGAAATCGCCCCCGGTGTAGGCACCGCCGGGCGTGATCAGATCGTTGTAGTAGCCCGCGAAATCCACGAAATCGGCATCATCGACGGTGTCGTCCGCGTTCAAATCGCCGGGACATTTGATGCGGCCGTGGAGGTACTTTGACGCATTCTCGGCATCGACGATGCCGTAGCCGTATTGATCGTTTCGGGGTGCTGCACCAACTTGGCGGGCGGTGCGTTCGAGCACCCAGCGGGTGGTGAGGGGCGGAAGAGGCGGGAGGCCGGTGGCTGGAACGAAGTTGCCGATGAGGAGTGCCGCGGCACCGGCAACGTGCGGGCAGGAAACGGATGTTCCCCAGACTTCGCCGTAGGTGTGGCCCGCGGTGTACTGACCGATGGTCGAGACGACGCCATCATCTGCCTGCAGCGCATCGCCGTCGGCCTGCGAGAGCGAGGCGACGGGAAGGCGAAGGTGAGGCGTGAAGTTCAGAACGAAGTTGCCGGGAACGTTGTTGCTGATGATGACGGCCTTTGCGCCGGCGGTCACGGCATTTTGAACTTGCTGGCCGAGCGTGAGCGTGGTGCTGCGGCGGATGTGGGCGATGTTGTTGACGACACCGGGAGGGAAGTCTGCGGGAATCGCGCCGGTGTTGCAATACCAGGTTGTGCCGGTGTAGGGATCGACTGTGCCGCCACGAATCTGATTGGCGAGACGATCGATGCCGTTCCAGGTGACTTTCCAACCGACGATGGGCATCGCGGCGTAGACGCCGGCGCCGGGCGCTGCGATCGAGATGTTGGGGCCGAACGAAGTCCACGACATGAAGTCGTCGTTCTGTTCGACAGCGGAAACGGCCATCACCGACGGAAACCACGCGGGGTAGAACGGGTTCGCGTTGCCGGTGTTTCCGGCAGAAGCGACCAGCAGCACGCCTGCGGCAAGCGCTGCATCGCAGGTGTCCTTGTACGCCTGATCGAAAGTCGTGTTTCCGAGCGCCATGTTCAACACGCGGGCACCGTTGGCGACGGACCAGTTGATACCGGCCATCGCGTAGCTGTGGTAGCCGAATTCCCAGTTGTTCAGAACCTTGGCGACCAGAATCTGCGCGCTCGGTGCGACACCGATGACGCCGATGTCGTTGTCCACGCCGACGAGGATGCTGGCGGTGTGCGTGCCGTGAAAGTCGTAATCATCGACCGTCAGACCGGGGACGAAGGTTTCGGTCATGAGGGGCGTGGGCAGATCGGGGTGCGTGAGATCGATGCCGGTATCGAGGTGCCCGATGATGACATTGCCACCCCCACCACCCCCACCCGTCCCCCAGCGCGACCAAACAGGCGGGGCTTTGATCGCGGTGATACCGAACGGAACAACCTGAGCGCAGGCCTGAAGCGGATAGTCGGGATTGGCGTAGAGAACGCCGGGCTCTTTTCGGAGCGCGGCGACGACCTGATCGACGCGGCCTTCATCGGTTTCGACGATCTTGAGACCGGGGACAAGATCGATGTTTTGCACGGAGCGCTTCACGCCGGTGCGTGCGAAGAGAGCGGAGGTTGCGGCTTCGGAACGATCGGTCAGCGGATCGAAGCGCACAATTACGCGCGTAGGGTGCTTGTCGGGGATGGACATGGTGCCAAGGTGGCCCGCCTGCGCAGGGGCGAGTGCCGCGGCAAGGACGAGGGCGCTTGCCGCGGGAGCGGCACGTGATCCGAGATTCACAGTCAATTCTGAGCCCCTCCAAAGTGGAAGCCGGTCCTCACGACCGGCGGAATCAGTTTATTCGAGTTCGCGGGATGCACAAGCGCTGATTGGGCGAGAAAATCGGATTCTGGCGGGTGCGGGCACGCAGAGGGAGGAATCCGAAACGGATGCGGGCCGTACGTTCGGGTAGGCTGCGCGGGCGACATGGGGCGAAACGGAGATTGATGTTTATGGCGAACTTGCGGTTCAGGGCGATGGCTTTTTCGGTTGCGATGCTGGCGGGCGTGATGGCAGAGCATGGTGTGGTGGGTGCACCGGCCGCACCGAGTCGGACGAGCGATGCGCCCGGACAGGCCGATCCGGTGAAGCCGTCAAAGGAAGATGGAAACGAGATTCCAACCGGGTCGGTTGATCTGCGTCCGAAGTTTCGCATGGGGCAGGATCGGCGGGTGCGGCTTTCGTTGGACAGCAAAGAGACGAAGCCCGACCTGACGGCGGAGCTTGATCCGGCGAGAAAGCCGAACGATCCGGCGGCGACGGATGAGATGAAGACGAAGCAGGATTTCGTGCTGGTCTTCAAGCCGGTGAAAGTGAGCGAGGACGGGACGAGCGAGGTGAGCATCGTCTTTGAACAGATCCGGTCGCATGTGGAAGGACCGGGAGTTGACGAATCGTTCGACAGTTCGAAGCCGGCAACGGCGAAGCCCAAGACGCCAAAGCCTGCTGAATCGGACCCGTTTGGCGGACTCGGCAAGACCCCCACTCTTGAAGAGACGCTTCGGCCACTTGTTGGCGAATCGCTTTCGGTGGTGTTTGATCGCGATGGGAATGTGATGGAGGTGCGCGGCGGGCAGAAATTTGTGCGGGCGCTCAATCCGATGGCGCCGGAAGAGATGATGCAGATGGGCGGCGATGAGAAGATGCGCGACCTGTTCAAGTCGATCGTGAGCACGGAAGGGAAGCGGTACGCAAAGCCGGGGGAGAGTTGGTCGACGGATACGTCGCTCGATGTGTTTCCGATCGGCGGAAGCAGGCTGCGGACTGATTACAAGTTGAGCAACGTGCAGGGCGCGAAGGGGAAGATCACGTTTCAGGGGAAGCTGGTTCCATCGAAGGATGCGAGTCCGGGCTCGGGCGGGCTCAAGTTGAGCAAGGTCGAGTACGGGGGCACGACGGATTGGGATCAGGAGGATGGGTTTGCGCGATCGATGCAGTCGTCGCAGGCGCTGGATGCGGAGTTGAAGATCGGGGATCAGGTCATTTCGCTGAAGCAGAGTCAGAAGATGACGTTGGAGCGGTTGGGGGATTCGAAGACTTCGAAGAAGAAGGAATAAACGCATTCACCACAGAGGCACAGAGACACAGAGAAGAAGAGACGAAAAAGAGCTTTCGCTTCTCGTGACGATGCTACGTATTCGGTTATCAAAGATGTCAAACGGTCAAACGGATGCGAGCACGCGCTGGTCAGGTTGCGGTGCGCGGCCGGAAGTACTTTGGGACTGATCGGTCGAGACGACGCGAGGAGGGGCGACATCGCCACGTCGCTCGAGAAACTCGGCGGCCCGCGGCGCGGTGGGTGCCGCAACGCGCGCGGGTGAATTCGATGTGCGCGAATCGTCGGGAGCGGTTGGCCTGTCCGCCGGGCGCGGAAGGGCTGGTTCTGCGGTCTTGGCGTGCTCGAACTTCGAGAGCTGCATCATGACGCGGGTCAGGCGGATGAGGGTTTCGCGGCCCTTGCGATACTGCTCCTGTTGGATGGGCGTGCTGGGCTCGCTCGAGGCGCGGATGATTTCGTTCGAGAGGGTGGTCACGGCAGAACCGACGGCGTAGACGCACGAGGGCAGATATGCACTGGCCATGATGCAGCTTCGGCGGGCGGAGGCGGATTGCACGGCGTCGAGGCGGCGGGCGATGTCGGGGCGCTGCATCCAGAGGGCGAGGCCTTCGATGGTTGTGCCGCGGTCGGTGGCGATGGCGTGGAAGGACTTGAAGGAGTCGACGAGGTCGTCGATGACGGCCTGGGCGATTTCCGGCGGGGGGTCGTAACCGGTGTGGGGCGGAGGCGATTCGGCGGAAGTTGGGCCGGAGCGGAGAGGGGATGGACGTGTGGAGCTGGGGAATGTAGACATGGCGATACCATACCAGACCCGAACGTAATTGCAAGGTGTTTGTTTGGTATTTTGGAAGTTTTTTTGGAGCGGCGGGAAGCGGGGCGGGCAGGTTGGTAACCCCCGATGTCATCCGTATTTCTGACTGAGCAGGGGGAAACGAGCGGCCAGGGCTTCGCTGTCTTCTTCCCAGGGTTCGCCGACCGGGTCGGACGGGCCTGAGCGGGCCGGCAGCTCTTCGTAGAGGTCGTTTCCGGTTTTCTGTTCAAAGACCTCCGGCGCGACGTACGCGAGCGCTTCCAACTCCATGTCGTCGGGACTGCCGAGGTTGAGCGCAGCGAGGGATTCTGGATTTGCGATCGCGCCGTCAAAGACCGCGCGACCTTGCGAAACGAGCCACAATCGCCAGTATTCAAAGCCGTCGTCGGAACAGCCGCCCATCATGATGTACGCGGCGGCCCAGAGGTCCCATGTGTATGCGCGATCGATTTGTCGATCGAGGATTACTTTGAAGTCTTTGATTTCGTTGGGTGGAAGTGGCGTGAGCAAGCCGCGCAGTTTGGCAAGAAAGCTTTCGCCAGTTTGTGCGCTCTTAGAGCGCCCGAGAAGTTTCTGCAGCAGTCCCGGTCGAGCTGGTTGTGATCCATTGCTTTGCTCAATGAGGATCCAGAATTGATCGTCTGTCACGCGTGCTCCTTTGATTAAATGCAATGTATCAAAGAGCGGCATGCAGGTGCTCTCGTGCGCAATGAGCAAGCCCGTTGAAACGGGCTGACGAAGTGAATGCGCTGTTGGATTACCACGGCTAAAGCCTTGGCCTATCGCGAGCACGGCCGCTGAAGCGGCCCGAAGTCAGACCGCGATGTCGTAGACGCGCTGGGATTTGGTCTTGGTGAAACCGAGGCGTTCGTAGAACTGGTGGGTGCGGGTGCGGGTCTCGTTGGTGCGGACGCGGAGTTTGGTATGGCCTTTGGCGCGGGTCCATTGCTTGGCGTGATCGACAAGGGCGGCGCCGATGCCTTGGCTGCGCGCGGTTTCCAGGACGACCAAGCCCCGGATCTCGGCCCAGTCGCCGGATTCCCAGGCGAACATGGTGGCGACTTCGAGGGCGGCGAGGACTTGGTTGCTTTGTTCGGCGACGAAGAGGGCGCGGTTGGCGTCGGGTGTATGCGTGAGGCGGGTGTGCATCACTTCGGGAGTGACGGGGTAGCCGAGCTGGGTCGAAAGAACTGAGAGTGCGGAAGAGTCGGAAGGGAGTGCTTCGCGGATGTGGAGCATGGGGAAGTAAAGCCGCAGAGCGGCAGAGGTGC
Source organism: Planctomycetota bacterium (assembly GCA_017303555.1). Taxonomy (GTDB): domain Bacteria; phylum Planctomycetota; class Phycisphaerae; order Phycisphaerales; family UBA1924; genus JAFEBO01. The sequence continues at coordinate 224 of JAFLCN010000029.1, read as the reverse complement.
AGAGCAGCAGAATCTGAAAGAAAATACGGCAATGCGGGTTCTTGGTCGTGAGCTATCGCGCCGGATCAAAGCGATCGATTCACGACTCAAAGTGTTCTGACCTGCCCCCGTTTTCTGTGCCAGGCTCTATGAGAGTTGGGTGATGATACCGGCCCTTCTCAATACAATTTCTCCGTGGGCGATGCCCGCAGCGCAGCGGAGGGCTTCGCCCGCGGAAGATGCCT
>JAFLCN010000028.1 GCA_017303555.1 Planctomycetota bacterium | reverse complement strand
CACAATCTTCATCGCCGGTCTCCTGTGCTGGGTGTCTGCTCTGGGCGATCCTCATCGATCAGCCCGCTGGGACTATTGATCCCGTTGCGGCCCCAGCACCGGAGTCGGCTTGCATAGTTTCTCCGTGGCTCTCCGCGTTCAACCGCCTTTACCATTTACCCGTGATCCAACTCGCTGCCCAGCACCTCAGATCCGCCCGCCACGTCGTCGCTATCACCGGCGCCGGCATCTCCGCCGAATCCGGCCTCCGCACCTTCCGCGGCAGCACCGCCGCCAGCGCATCCGACCTTCCAAAGGACATGCAAGCCCTCTGGCGTGAGTTCGATCCTCAGACTCTCGCCACGCCCGAAGCCTTCGAAGCCAACCCCGAAAAAGTCTCCCGCTGGTACGACTGGCGCCGCCTCGGCTGTCTCGCCGCCGAGCCGAACCCGGGCCATTTGGCCCTCGCCCAGATCGAACGCGCGGTCACCTCCCGAGGCGGCACGTTCACCCTCCTTACCCAAAACGTCGATCGCCTCCACCAGCGCGCCGGCAGTACCAACGTTGTCGAGCTCCACGGCAACATCATCCAATGGCGCTGCACCCGCACGCACCGCGTGATCGATCTCCCCGCCGATCCATTCTCAACCTTCCCGCCCCCATCGCCGTTCGCATCGGGCGCACTCCTCCGCCCGCACGTCGTTTGGTTCGGCGAGATGCTTCCAGAGGCCGCCCTTGTTGCCGCGGGCCAAGCTGTCGAGAACTGCGACCTCTTTCTCTCGATCGGTACGAGCGCGGTCGTCTATCCCGCCGCTGGTTTCCTCCACGCCGCCCGCCAGAACAACGCCTTCACCATCGAGGTCAACGCCGAGCCGACTGCAGCCTCTCACGTCGTCGACCTCTGCCTCCAGGGCAAATCCGGCGACATCCTTCCTGCGCTCGCGCACGCTGCCTTGCAAAACGACAAACAATAAATCGGCGTGCCTCAACGCGATCCGAAAGCACTCCACAAAAGACAAACCCGGCCGCTTCCGCGGCCGGGCCTGCATGAACTCTCACGTTCAACTCAACACTCGACTCAGGGGCACACAAGCTCGTTGTACGCCGCGACGAAGATCACAAAGTCCGCGTCATCCACCGTTCCATTCCCATCACAGTCGGCCGGGCAACCAGCGGGCATGCCCGGGTCGTTGCAATCAAGCTTGTTGTACGCGGCAACGAAGATGGTGAAGTCGGTGTCTTCGACAAAGCCGTCGCCGTTCAAGTCGCACGGGCAAGCCGCGTGCTGCAGCTCGAACGCACCCATGTCGATGCGGGCGTTGCCGCTGTTGTCGCCGTCGACGATGCGGGTCAGATCTTCGATGTCCGTAGTCAATCCCACGGCTTCGGCGTTCGAACCGGTATCAACACAAGAGGAATCGGTGGCGAGGTGGAAATTGTCATCGAGGTTCCCCGCGATACCGTCCGGTCCCGCGTAGTTCACAAACGACGGACTCGACGCGATGTTGCCGACGCCGCTGATCGGCGTGTTCGTGAAGTCGCCGGTCACACACGAGTACGCAACGGTGCGGGTGCCGCCCGAAGCATTGATCTGCTTAGTCGTTGGGATCATGAGCCCAGGCCCGGTGTTGTACACCGCGATCGAGTTCCGCATGTCGATGTTCGCCCCGGTCAGCGCCCGCAGCCCGCCCGATCCGCTGGTGCTGAGGTTGCCGACAATGGTGCTGCTGCGAACAAACAGGTCGACATTCGCGCCCGAGATATACACCGCGCCACCATCCTGCGGAGCCGAGTTGCCCCAGATCGCGGAGTTCGTGATGTAGGTATCCCCATACGACCGGATCGCACCGGCGTGGCTGGCCGCATCGTTATCAACAAACTTGCAGCTATCGATCGCGAGCACGGGCTGCAGGAATCCGCCCGAGCCGCCGAAGTACTGCAACGCGCCGCCCTCGTCGGCGTGATTCTGCGAGAACAGGCAATGATCAAATCGCGGGCCGACCAACGCCGCCGTGCCGTCGATCGCGACGCCGCCGCCGCCGTGCAGCGCGGTGTTGCCGAAGATCGTGCAATTGCGCACGGTGGGCGAGCCATCGGCGATATAGATGCCGCCGCCGATTTCGTTCGGAGTGCTGCCGTTCGCATACCCGCTTGCAACTGTGAAGCCATCCAGCTCGGTCTGGTGCGACACGTTCGAGCCGTCCACGACATGGTAGCAGTTGTCGTTCTGAAGCCCGGTGCCGATTTCGCCGCTCAGGTAGCTCTGATTGGCGACGCTCAACACGCGCTGGGTCAGAAGCGTTTCGTTCCCCACAAATCCGCCGTACATCTTGACACCCTCGACCAGCTTGAAATTGCTGATGCGGAGCGTGCCCGGCTTGTACGTGCCGCCCGCGACCCAGATCTCGGTGATCTGACCGGCAGAAGCCCTCGCAACAGCAAGTGCATCCTGGATGCTGTTGAACGCGTTCGTCCAAGACATCCCGTTGTTCAATCCGTTCGCGTTGTCGTTCACGTAGAGCCTGTTGCCGGTGATCTTGACCAGTTGCAGCCCGTTGAACGCGCACTTCGCAAGACTCACAAAGTCGCACTGCGACGTGATTTTCAGCTTCGGCGCACCCGGCCCAACCTTGAAGTTGAACACCACGTGCGTCTTGCCATACTGAAACGTGTTGGCGACGGTCGGGCCGCTCGTGCTGCCGCTGCCAAAGCTCACGCCGCCGACATCACCATAGATGTAGCTCGAGTGGAAGTTGGTGAAGCCGAATCCGTCGACGTACGACTGATCCGATTCCTTCAGCGCCGAGTACACGAACGCCCGGTACGTACCCTCATCGAGCCCGTTGACTTCAACGCTGACGCTTCCATTCGTATCGAATCCCATCGCGTAATCGTCCATCAGCGAGCCGAAGTCGCCCGTGCCAAGGTCGCCGTTCGAGTTGCCGTTGCTCGACTTCGCAGTCAGCGTCAGGCCGGACGATCCGCCGTTCAAACCGGCCAGATTGATCGTCGCGCCCGCTCCGCTGGTCGCGATCACGGCGTTCCACGTTCCCGGCTGTCCCGCGGCACCCGCGTACGACGCGCTCGGCGCCGACTTGCCCGTGTAGTTCAGGTCCACGTTCACGGACTGCGCCGAAGCGGTGCCCGCGAGGATCAACAAGGCCGACGTTGCAGAGATGCGAAGCATGGTCAATTCCCTTTGTGTACAGACAATGGCCGCGCCATCCCTGCGCAGGATCGCTGTGATCTTGCTTCGTCGGAGGTCTCACAAACCAACCCGGTAGGGCAAACTTGATGAACGGCTCACAAGCCAGTGCGATGTCGCCGCCGTGGGTGGCTAGCCATTCCAAAGAGAATCTGAAAACGTTTTCGGCGCATGTCGGCAGGCACAAACCGCGCGGTCAACCCGCGTTTGATGCCAGAGCTTTCAGTTCGCGACGCATCACCTTGCCCGTCGCATTCCGGGGCAGCGCATCCAGCTTTCTCACTTCAACCGGCACCTTGTACCCCGCCAGATGCTGGCGGCACCAGCCGATCAATTCCTTCTCGTCGAAGCTCGCGCCTTCCTTCATCTCCACAAACGCCAGTGGCTGCTCGCCCCGCATCGCATCGCTCACACCCACAACACCCGTTGCGCTCACGGATGGATGCCGCTCCAGCACTTCTTCGATCTCGCGCGGGAAAACATTCTCGCCACCGACAATCAACATCTCCTTGAGCCGCCCCGTGATGTGCAGATGCCCATCATCATCAAAGCGGCCGATGTCGCCCGTGCGGAAGTACCCCGAATCGCTGAACGCCTTCGCCGTCTCCGCCGGCAGGTTGTAATACCCGCGCATGATGTTCGGACCGCGCATCCACACTTCGCCGTCCGTATTCGGCGGCAGTGTCCGCCCCGTCGCCGCATCGATAATCCGCTGATCAATGAGCGGAATCGGCCTTCCCACCGAACCCGGCCGGAACTCATGTGGCCGGCACCAGTTGCTGACAGGCGAAGTCTCGGTCAGACCGTACCCCTCGTTGATCGTGATCCCAAATCGCTCGCGGAACGTGTCACGCACGGCCCCCGGCAACGGCTCTCCCCCACTGACCGTGTACCGCAGCGACTTGAAGTCATCCGCCGTCGCGTCTTTGGCGTGCAGCAGCGCGTTGTACATTGAAGGGATCGCGACCAGCACCGTCGGCCGATGCTCGCGCAATAGCCGCACGATCTTGCCGGGGATGAACCGGGCGGTATACACAACTTTGATCCCGCCCGTCAGCGGCAGCAGCGTCAGCACCGTCAGCCCGAACGAGTGAAACTGGGGCAGCACCCCCAGCATCGAATCCGCCCGCGAGAAATCCACCCAGTCCCGAACCTGCCGGATATTGCTCGTCAGATTCCCGTGCGTCAGCATCACACCCTTGGGCTTGCCGCTCGTGCCCGACGTGTACAGCAGGACCGCCAAGTCCTCATCCGCCGGGTCGGCCGGCCAGCGGATATCCGGCACGCCCGCGAAGCTCACATCCTCCAGATACACCAGATTCTTCACACGCGGCACATACCCCAGGTGCTCGATCATCGGCCGCACCGTCACAATCGTGTCCGTCCCGCAGTCGTCGATCACGTACTGAAGCTCCTCCCGCTTGAGGAGATAGTTCAGGGGCACAATCGTCCGACCCAGTGTGAGCCCCGCCAGGGCCGAGGCGGGGAAAGTGCCTCCCGTCGGCAAGAGCAGGCCCAACCGCTGCGAATGATTCACGGTGTCGAGCTTGCTCGCGATGTGAAAAATGCCCGCCAACAACTCGTAATTCCGGGTCGTTCGCCGGTCGTCCACGAATGCGATCGAGCCCGGATGACGGAGCAACTGCCAAAGAATCGGTCGATGGACGCTCAAAGCGCACTCCGCGAAAGGATGGAAAGTGGCAGGAATTGGACCCGGGCGACGATAATACCGAACCCGGGGCCTACCCCACTCGCCCTGTTCACACAACCGGGTGCCGGTTCACTTTCATACGGCAAGGAATCCATCGATCATGACGGCCAGCATTCGTGCAGCAAAGACAGCCCTGACGGCCCTGGCCCTCTTCGCGGTGCTTTTCCAGACGGCGTGCGCCTCCTCGAAGAAATCGGCTCAGGAGGATTACCGCGAGCTCTACAACCAGCACCGCTACGCCGACGCCTACAAGGCCGCGCTGGAGGCCCAGACCGAGGGCTCCAGCGTCCAGAAGGAACAGGCGGCCCTGATCGCCGGACTCTCGGCCGCCGCACTTGGCAAAAACACCGAAGCCGAGAACATCCTCAAGCCCCTCCTCAAGAGCGGCGACCAGACCGTCAGCGGCAAGGCCGCCGCCCAGCTCGGCCTTATCGCGTACGAGCAGAACCGGCACGCCGAAGCTTCCGAACTGCTGAACGAAGCCGCGACCAAGCTCACGGGGGACGAGGCAGCCCGCGCCTCGCTCTACTGCGGCGACGCGCTCCGCGCCCAGGGCCGAACCGCTGAAGCCCGCTCCAGCTACGAGCGTGCCCAGAGCCAGGTCCAGGATGACAGCAGCCTCAAAGTCCTGATCTCGGATCGCCTGGCCGCCGTCAGCGGTAATCAGGCAACTGGTTCCGGTCAGTTCACGGTGCAGCTCGGAGCCTTCAGCAGTTGGCAGCGAGCCCAGGTCCAGGCCGATCGCTACAGGGCTCGTGCGCAGGCCGCGGGCCTCGCATCGCCCCGGATCGTCCAGACCACGAATCAGCAGGGCGTCAAGGTCTACGCCGTGCGCGTCGGCCGCTTCGCCAACAGAGCCCAGGCCGAGAATGTCCAGCGCAACATGGGCGCCGAGGCGAAGATCACCACCGCCACAAACGAATAAGCAGGGTCAGGATTCCAGAATGACCGAGGCCGTCGCAACGCCCGCCGCGTGACTGATGCTCACGTGATACGTCTTTGCGCCGAGCGAATCCGCAATCTCGCGCGCCTTGGCGTGCAGCCCCAGCGACGGCGCGCCAGACGGCTGATTCGAGATCTCGACATCCGTCCACGCGATCCCATCGCGCCAGCCGGTGCCCAGTGCTTTCAAGGCCGCTTCCTTCGCGGCAAACCGCCCCGCAAGGTGCTCGACTTTCTTGGAAACGTTCGCGTGTTTCGCGGCCGTCTCGCGCTCGCCCTCGGTGAAAACCCGGTGGAGGAACCGATCACCATGATCGGCGATCATCTCGCGGATGCGTTCGACGCTGGCGAGATCGATGCCGTGTCCGACGATTGGCATGAGACCGTGACCCTCTCGCTTCAGGCGTCTTTCGACTTCCTGGACTTGGATGTCGACCGGGATTTCGATTCCGATTTAGACTCGGACTTTGCGGGGGTGTCGGGCTTGGACTTTGCCGCAGGTTCGGTCTTGACAGGTTCAGCCTTCGCGCCGTCGGATTTGGTTCCGCCGTCCTTCGCACCGTCCGACTTTCCGCCGCCCTTTTCTGCTTCCGCGGCCTTCTTGTACGAATCCGAGCGGTAATCGGTGATGTAGAAGCCCGAGCCTTTGAACATCAGCGCCGCGCCCGTACCGATGAGCCGTTCCAGCTTGTTCTTGCCGCACTTGGGGCACTTCTTGAGAAGCGGCGCGGTCATCGACTGGAACTCTTCGAAGGCGTGGCCGCAGGCGTTGCACTTGTAGTCGTATGTGGGCATGTGGGGAAAAGCTCAAATTCGCAAATCGCAAAGCGCCAAATAGGAATGCGAATTACTCGTTCGGGGAAACAGAGACTTTCGCGGGACGGAGAACTTTGTCCGCGCCACCGGCCGCGGCACCGGCGAGCGAGTAGCCCGATTGGAATGTCGCAACAACCTTGCCGGGCCCGATGCCATCGGCCTTCTGCTGCATGATCGCTTCGTGAATCCCCGGCACAAACTCATCGCCCGGCTTCGGGTTGATCACGCTCAGGCCCTGCTGCTGAAGCGTGCGGAGCAATTCCTCGCGAATCACCTTCACACCCGCCGCGAGCTGCTCGGCGGTCACCTTGCTGGTGTCCTGCTGGAGTGCGAGATCGAAGTGATCGATCACGCTCACGATACCGTTGATCACGCCCGCAGCGCCGGTTGCCTTGGCGATCTGCTCGTTGCTGTACGAACGCTTCTGATAATTCTGGAAGTCGGCCATCGTGCGCAGTGCGCGGCTGTTCGCCTCCGCAACGTCGGCCTCGAGCTTCGCGACCTTTTCCTGGAGCGCCAGGTTGGTTTCCGGATCGCCTTCGCTCGGGATCTCCCATTCCTGCGGGATGTCTGATTCGCTATTCATACTTGCCTTGCTGCCTTACCCGGAATCACCAGTGATCGTTGACCAATTCTTACCCAATCAGCCCCAATGCCCTCGCCTCCGAACTTCTGTCTGCCCTCACCTCCCCACCCCTTCACCTCCCCACCTCCCCATCCTCATCATTCCCCCTTCACCATCTCCTTGACCTTCTTCCAGAACCCCTGCGTTTCCGGAAGAACCGCCTGGTCTTCGCTCGCGGCATAATCGCGCAGTAGTTTCTCCTGCGCCTTGGTCAACTTGCGGGGCACTTCAACTTTCACCGCGACAAGCAAATCTCCCGCGCGACCGGAGCGCAGGTTGGGAAGCCCCTTTCCCTTGATCGAGAAAACGCTGCCGGGCTGCGTGCCGCGCGGAACCGTCAGCTTCGCATTGCCGCTGAGCGTCGGCGTATCGATCTCGGCACCGAGCGATGCCTGCGCGAAACTGATCGGCATCTCAAGCACGAGGTTGTCTTCGTCGCGCTGGAAAAGCGAATGCGCGGCAACGCGGATCGCAACGTGCAAGTCGCCACGGATGCCTTCACCCGCTGGTGAAATTTCCGGAGGCGGTGGTTCGCCTTCGCCCGCAACGCGTACGGCCTGACCATCGCTCACGCCGGCCGGAATCTTGACATTCAGCGTCCGCTTCCGGGGCATGCGGCCCTTGCCTTTGCAGGCATCGCAGAAATCCTTGACGATCTGTCCGCGTCCGCGGCACGCCGGACACGCCGTCACCATGCGGAACATGCCGCCGAAACCGGTCTGCTGAACTTTGCCTTGGCCAGCGCACGTTGGACACTTGATCGGGTTGCTGCCCTTCTTCGCGCCGGTGCCGGTGCAGGTCTCGCAGACGTCAAGCCGCGTGAAATGCACTTCGCGTTCGACGCCGACAGAAACTTCTTCAAGCGTGAGTTCGACTTCCGTTTCGAGGTCGTACCCGCGGGCAACTCCCCGCCGCCCCTGCTGGCCACCAAAGCCGCCTCCGGGCCCCCCTTGACCACCGAAAATGTCGTTGAACATCGAGAAGATGTCCTCGACGTTCATGCGGCTGAAGTCATGTGCCGCGGGGCCGCGTGCCTGACGCAGGCCGTCGTGTCCGTACTGGTCGTAGAGCTTGCGCTTCTCGGGGTCGGAAAGGACCTCGTATGCCGCGGCAGCTTCTTTGAACTTGACCTCGGCCTCGGTGTCGCCGGGATTGCGATCCGGGTGGTACTTGAGCGCGAGGCGGCGATAGGAGCGCTTGATCTCCTCGCCGTCGGCGGTTCGCTCGACGCTCAGAACTTCGTAGTAGTCGCGGGTGACGGAGGGCATTTCAATTCAACCACAGAGGCACAGAGAGGAGAGATAGAACTCGGATCAGAGTATTCGGCGCAACACTCCGTCTCGCATGTACGGCACGTGAAAGTTGAGCAGCAACCCGACCTTTTTACCGCTGAGCTTCAGATAGCTCAGCAGTTGCGCCTCGTGGACCGGCAGTACTCGTTCGATCGCCTTGATCTCCAAAATTACGAGGTCATTCACGATCAGGTCGATCCGGTAGCCGCAGTCGAGGCGTTTTCCCTTGAAAACCACAGGCAAAGGAACTTGCCGGGCAACGCGCAACCCCCGCTCTGTGAGTTCGTGCGCCAGACACTCTTCATAAACTGACTCAAGCAAGCCTGGTCCAAGCGCTCGATGTACTTCGATAGCCCCGCCGATGATCTCGCGGGTCAGGGGATCGTCGCCTTGAATCAAAGATCCCTCTTCCATCTCTGTGCCTCTGCGCCTCTGTGGCAAAAAGAACACCGCGCGACTTTCATCGCGCGATGTTGAAAATCAGATTACGCCGTCGCGCCGGTCGCGATTTCCTGTTCTTCCTTCAGATCCGTGATGAGCACATCGGTCGTGAGCATCAGGCCTGCGACCGACGCGGCATTGATCAGGGCCGTCTTCGCGACGAGCGCCGGGTCGATGATGCCGTCCTTCACGAGGTCGGTGTATTCGCCCGTTGCCGAGTTGAAGCCGAACGAGGTGCCGCCCTTGCCGCCTTCCTTGACCTTCTCGACGACGAGGTCGCCATCGAAGCCGGCGTTCTCGGCGATCTGCTTGGCACACGCCTCAACAGCGCGGCTTACGATGTCGAAGCCGAGCTTCTCGTCGCCCTTGGCCTTGCCAGCGGCCTTCTGGATTGCATCCTGCGTGCGGAGCAGCGCGACGCCGCCGCCCGGGACGTAGCCCTCCTTGGCCGCGGCGCGGGTGGCGTGCAGAGCGTCGTCCACGAGGTCCTTGGTGGACTTCATGGCGATCTCGGTTGCGCCACCAACATTGATGATCGCGACGCCGCTCGTGAGCTTCGCGAGGCGTTCCATCAGCTTTTCACGGTCGTAGTCGCTGGTCGACTTCTCGTGCTGAGCCTTGATCTGGTTCGCGCGGGCGGTGATCTCGGCCTTCTTGCCGGCGCCCTCAATGATCGTGGTGTCGTCCTTGGTGACGATCAGCTTCTTGGCGCGGCCGAGTTCCGAAAGCTCGATGCTCTCGATCGAGCGGCCGAGATCTTCGGCGATGAACGTGCCGCCGGTGAGGGTGGCGATGTCGCTCATCATGGCCTTGCGGCGGTCGCCGAAGCCCGGCGCTTTGACGGCGCAGATCTTGAGCGTGCCGCGGAGCCGGTTGACGACGAGGGTTGCGAGGGCTTCGTTCTCGACTTCTTCCGCGATGAGCAGAACCGGCTTGCCGGTCGCGACGACCTTGTTCAGGAGCGGGAGCAGATCGGGCAGGTTGCTGATCTTCTTCTCGTAGAGCAGGATGTACGCATCCTCAAGCACGCACTCGGCGGTCTTGGGGTCGGTCATGAAGTAGGGCGAGAGATAGCCCTTATCGAACTGCATGCCCTCGACGTAATCGAGCGTGGTTTCCGCCGACTTGCCTTCTTCGATCTCGACGACGCCTTCAGCGCCGACGCGATCGATGGCTTCGGCGATGAGATCACCGACGGCAGCGTCGTGGTTGGCCGAAACGGTCGCGATCTTCTTGTAGTCTTCGCGGCCCTTGCACTTGATGGCCATGCCATCAATGAAGTCGGCAGCGGCAGCCGCGGCGTTGTTGATGCCGCGCTGGAGGTGCACCGGATTCGCGCCGGCGGTCACGTGGCGCAGGCCTTCCGAGAAGATCGCCTGGGCAAGCACGGTCGCGGCAGTCGTGCCGTCGCCCGCCTTGTCGGCCGTCTTCTTCGCGACCTCGTTCACCATCTTCGCGCCCATCGACTGGAACGGATCGGGCAGCGAGACTTCCTTCGAGACCGAGACGCCGTCCTTGGTGACGTGCGGGCCGCCGTACGACTTTTCGATCACGACAAAGCGGCCGGAGGGGCCCATCGTGCACTTGACCGCATCAGCGAGCGCATCGACGCCCTTTTTCATCTCGACGAGTGCCGAGTCAGAGAACATGAGTTGCTTGGTGGACATGGTCGGAATCCCTTCTAAATCGAACAATGAAAAGCGAACAGCGAACAGGAATCAGGTGATCGACAGCGATTGTTCGCTTTTCGCTGTCCGGTGTTCGCTGTGATTAGCCTTCGATCACGCCGAGCAGTTCCGACTCCCGCAGGATCAGGTGCTTCTCGCCCTTGATCTCGACTTCGGTGCCGGCGTACTTGCCGTACACCACCGTGTCGCCCTTGCTGACGCTCATCTCGGCGCGCTTGCCGTTCTCGAGGCGCTTGCCGGGGCCGGTCGCGACGACGTTGCCCTTGACCGGCTTTTCCTTGGCAGTCTCGGGGAGGTAGATGCCCGAAGCAGTCTTGGTTTCGGCTTCGATGGGCTTGACGAGCACGCGGTCTTCGAGGGGTTTCACGGCCATTTCAGAATCTCCTTCATGGGGCTGCAATCCGGTGATTGCGTCGTTTGCGTTTGCTGCGGGCACGGTGCCCGCACTTTTCAGGAATCGATCTTCGATCACTCCGCTTTGGATGCCTCCGCGGCTTTCTCGTGTTTGCGTGCCTTTACAAGTTCGGCGCGGATGGTCTCGATCAGTTCGAGATCCTTCACGGGGTCGAGCTTGGTCTCGGCGTATTCCGGCGAACCCTTCTGATACATCTGCCCCCAGACCGGCGCGAGAACATCAAGGTCGGTCTTGCGGCGGGGGAAGATGTGCCAGTGAATGTGGTGCACAACGTTCCCGAGCGATTCGCAGTTGAGCTTGTGCGGGCGGAGTGCGTTGTGCACAGCCTCTGCGACCTGCGTCATCTCTTCGATGAAGCGGACGCGTGCCGCCCTGGCTAACTGGTGCAGTTCGGTCGCCGGCGTCTTTGAGAGGAAGAGCGTGTAACCCCGGAATTGCTGCGAATCGCCCAAGACGGCAAAGCCGGTGTCGAGCTCCGCGATGAACCCGGGGTGCTTCCCGGCGCGGCACTCGGCCACGCGTGTACAGATCTCGCACTCTTGCTGGTGTCCTGCCATAGGTAGATTCCGGCTTATGCCGCGTCCGACTTGCGGGCCTCCGGTTGAGTGTGCGCCGGGGCAGGGGCAGCCCCGGCGATGCGGGCCTTCGCTTGCTTCTTGTCCCGCATCGCGATCACAAACTCGATCGCGATCGGAATGAGCGAGACGACGATGATGCCCAGAATGACAAGAGAGAAGTTATTCTTCACGATCGGCATGTTGCCGAAGAGATAGCCCGCCGAAACGCAGACTCCGACCCAGATGAGTGCGCCGGCGACGTTGTAGAAAAAGAACTTGGAGTAGTTCATCGCGCCCGCACCGGCAACGAACGGCACAAACGTCCGCACGATCGGCACAAACCGCCCGATCACAACCGCCTTGCCTCCGTACTTCTCGTAAAAGGCGTGGGCCTTGTCGAGGTGCTTCCGGTTCAAAAGCCGTTCGATGATCGACGGCTTGTGATTCGGATCGAGTTCCTTGCAGAACACGCGCGGGCCGATCCACTTGCCAAAGGCGTAGTTCACCGCATCGCCCAGAATTGCCGCGACAATCAGAAGCGACGAAACAACCCACACGTTGAACGCGTGAGGCTGCGACGCCGCGAGAGCGCCAGCAGCGAACAACAGCGAATCACCCGGCAAAAACGGCGTGACGACCAGCCCCGTCTCGGCAAACACGATCGCAAACAGGATCGCGTACACCCAGGGCCCGTGCGACGTCAGCAAGCCAGCAAGAGCTTGATCGAGGTGGAGGATGTTGTGGATCAGTTCTTGCATGATGATTCAGCTCAAGCCGACTTCTTCAATTTCGCCGACTTTCGGGACCGACGCGCAACAAGCTGCCGAACTTCAGCGACCAGAGCCAACGGCACCCGCATGAGTGTGAAATCAGACTCGCGCGAAGCCGCATCCGCTTCTGCGATTGCCTCCTCCTCGCTCTGCGATTCATAGTGCGCGATGATCCGTTCGACACGATCTCGATTGAGGCCCTTCGGATATTTGTTGGGATCTTTCTTCATGCTCATTCCCGGGCTCTGCCGCGTTTTCGTCTGCGATACGCCTTCTGCTCCTTGCCACGAAGCGGGTAGGCCGTAATCACAAACAACCCATCGCCGTCATCATCGAGCCGGTAAATCACCTTTAAGAGCCGACCTGCGTTTGTGGCTCCGTAAGCGATCCTGGCTCCATTCACCCCCGGAAAATCTTGCGAAGCATTGCCGAGCACTTGAACGCACTCATCCACTGTCACGCCGTGATTCTCGACGTGTGGCCTTCCCGTTTCAGGATCGATGTAAAAGCGAATCTGCATAGAGCTCGCTTAGAACCCCATCCCACCCATGCCGCCCATTCCACCCATACCCGGCATACCGCCTCCCATGCCGCCCATGCCACCACCACCTGCGGGCGCGGCTTCCTTCGGCTCGGGCTTGCTGGTGATGATGCAGTCGGAGGTGAGCAGAAGAGTGGCAACGCTCGATGCGTTCTGGAGCGCGGAGCGATCGACCTTGGCGGGGGTGATCACGCCCTGATCGATGAGGTCGCCGTAGGTGTCGGTCAGCGCGTTGTAGCCGAAGTTGTTGCCCTTGCCTTCGGCAACCTTCTGCACGACGACCGTGCCCTTGGCGCCGGCGTTGTCGGCCAGCGTTTGGAGCGGGAGGGCGAGCGCGGTGTACACCGTGCGGATGCCCGCGGCATAGTCGAACGCGTAGCGACCAACATCTTCCGAGGACTTTTCATCGCCGCCCTTGCCGAAGACCGCCTTGTACTCCTTCATGCTCTCGAGCGCCTTGCGCGAGCGGATGAACGAGACGCCGCCGCCGGGGACGATGCCTTCGGCAACCGCAGCACGGGTCGCATGGAGCGCATCCTCGATGCGGGCCTTCTTTTCCTTGAGTTCGGCTTCGGAAGCTGCGCCGACCTTGATCTGTGCAACGCCTCCGGCGAGCTTGGCGAGGCGCTCCTGGAGCTTCTCGCGGTCGTAGTCGCTGGTGGTCTTCTCGACTTCGGCACGGATCTGGGCGATGCGAGCCTGGATTTCCTTGGTGCTGCCGGCACCCTCGATGATCGTGGTGTTATCCGCATCGATCTCGATCTTCTTCGCCATGCCGAGCTGCTTGAGCTCAACCTTGTCGAGTTCGATGCCCAGGTCCTTCATGATCGGCGTCGCGCCGGTGAGGATCGCGATATCTTCGAGCATGGCCTTGCGGCGATCGCCGTAGCCCGGAGCCTTAACAGCGGCGACGTTGAGCGTGCCGCGGAGCTTGTTGATGACGAGTGTCGCGAGCGCCTCGCCGGTGACATCTTCGGCGATGATGAGGAGGGGCTTCTTGGAAGCCATCACCTTCTCGAGCAGCGGCACGAGCTTCGAGAGGTTGTCGATCTTGTCTTCGTGGATGAGGACGAGGGCCTTGTCGAACTCGACCTTCATCGCATCGGCATCGGTGACGAAATTCGGCGAGAGGAACCCGCGATCGAACTGCATGCCCTCGACGACCGTGACTTCGGTCTCGATGTTCTTGCCTTCTTCAACGGTGATGACGCCGTCCTTCCCGACTTTCTCGAACGCATCGGCCATGATCTTGCCGACTTCGGCATCGTTGTTGGCGGAGATGGTCGCTACGTTCTGGATGTCGGCCTTGCCCTTGACCGGGGTGGCCATGGAATCGATCGACTTGGTGACCTGCTCGACGGCGGCTTTCATGCCGCGGACGAGGGCGTTGGGGTCAACGCCCGCAGCGACGTGGCGGAGGCCTTCGCGGAAGAGGGCCTCGGCGAGCACGGTGGCCGTCGTGGTGCCGTCGCCGGCATCGTCGGAGGTCTTGGAGGCCGCCTGCTTCACCAGCATGGCGCCCATGTTCTCTGCCTTGTCCTTGAGTTCGATCTCCTCCGCGACCGAGACGCCGTCCTTGGTGACGGTCGGCCCGCCCCACGACTTGTCCAGCACCGCGTTGCGGCCACGGGGTCCCAAAGTGGCCTTCACAGCCTTCGCGAGCTTCTCGACTCCGGCGAGGAGGGACTGACGGGCATCGACATCGAAGGACAGGTTTTTCGCGGCCATCTCTAGAAATCTCCCTGCAAAGGCCCGGTTCGTTCCCGGGGGTTGGTCAACTCGGTAGGCAACCTGGGCGGGGACGCCGCCAGACGCTGCAGGATCTAGGGCAATGCCTGTGCCACAAAACCCAGCCCAGCCAAACGCGCGAATGCACGGCCTGAGCGACTGAGGGACGGCTGCGAGGCCACACCCCACTGTCACGCCGCAGGAAGGCCCGGAAACGACTGCCGAACTGGCAGACCCGGACGAAAGCAGGACAACGGGCTTCTCCCTGCTACCATGTGCCCGCATGATGCTGCTCGCGACAAAGGACCTGTCCAGCTACCTCCCGATCCTGCTCATCATTCTGATGGCGGTGTCGTTTGGCGCGATCAACGTGATCGGGTCGCTGGTTCTTGGACCGAAACGGGACGGCACAACGAAGGCCCAGTCATACGAATCCGGCATGAACCCGGTGGGCACGGCCCGCAAGCGGTTCAATGTGCGGTTTTATCTGATCGCGATGGTGTTCCTGGTGTTCGACGTTGAGATCGTGTTCCTCTATCCGTGGGCGACGACGTTTCCGAATATCGCGCCGATGAGCCACGAAGGCCTCATCTGGCTGGGGAGAATTTTCTTCTTCCTGCTCACGACGGTCGTCGCGTACATCTACGGCTATCGCAAGGGCGTTTTCCGCTTCGATTGATGACCCTTTGCATCGCGGTTCGGCCTGCACGCGCAGGTCCGCTAGCAAGAAACACGAATCGCCTGCGTCCCAAATCCCGCTTCAAGGGGCTGTAACTCGACGGCGCATTCGGGCGCATTCGCGCAATCGTCGCGCCCGCCGGTCGCTGATTCCGCCCGCTTCGAGATCGCACGCCGAAGCTCCGATGAAACCTTCCGCGTCCCCGCTGGAGGAGAGTCCGCTGGGGTGCGGAGCACGGAGCAGAGAAGAATGGCGATCGACCTAGAAAGGCTCAGGGCTCAACTCGACGCGACCGTGCTGTCCGGCGTCGTGAGCGCGGCGTTCCAGCCGATCGTGGACCTCAAATCCGCACGCATCGCCGGCTTTGAGACGCTGACGAGGCTCTCGGACCAGAGCGAGTTCAAGTCGCCGGCCGAGTTGTTTGATGCCGCGGAAAAGGCCGGAGAACTCTGGTCGATCGAAGAAGTCACGCGCCGGGTTTCGCTCGAATCCGCGACCGACTGGCCGACGGGCTCGAAGCTCTTCCTGAATACAACGCCCCAGGTCTTCGCGGACCCGCGATTCTGCTCGGAACTTCTCCGCGCCGTGCGCGCCACACCCGGGCTCTCGCCGACGCGCATCGTTCTCGAAATCACCGAGCGCTCGGCGCACCACCACGATCACTCGCTGGATGAGCAGGTCCGCATGGTCAAGGCCGCGGGCTTTGAGATCGCGATCGACGACGTTGGAGCCGGGACGAGCGGGCTCAACCGCATCATGGCTCTGCGCCCCCACTGGCTCAAGCTCGACCGCGAGCTCATCGAGAACATCAGCCACGATCGCGTCCGCCAGAACCTGATTCGATTCTTCCTCCGCTTTGCAACACTCAGCGGCGTGAAGCTCATCGCCGAGGGCATCGAGCGCGAGGACGAGCTTGCAACGCTGATGGAACTCGGCGTCACCTACGGCCAGGGCTATCTGCTCGGCCGGCCCGGAGCCCGCGATCAGGAGCTTCGGCCACCGATCCGCGAGTTCGTCCGGTCGAGGACCGTGGGCGGCATCGCCGGCGCGCACCGCGATCCGAACGCGCTCAGCGTGCGCCGGTACGTGCGTCCGGCGAAGATGGTGGATAGCCGGTGCAAGGCGATCGATGTTGCCGCGGAAATCATGCGGGACAAGTCCGTCACCGGCGTGCTGGTGATGGAAGCGGGAAGGCCGGCGAGCTGGTGCGAACGCGAGACCCTGCTCCGATTCGCGGCGGACGACCTGCACGCGCAGCCAATGGAATACGTGGTGCGGCCGGGTGTTGTCTGCACGGGCCCGGACACGACGATCCCGGATGCGCTGGAGCTCGCCTCCGGCCGCGAAGAACGCTGCGGGACGCTGCCCTTGATCGTGACGGACGACGGGGGCGTTGTCGGCGTGCTCGCGATCGGCGATCTGCTTCATGCCGCGGCCGACCTGGCCCGCGAGACACAGCTTCGCATCGCGCCGCTGACCGGAATCCCCGGGCGTGTGAGCGCGGATGAACACCTGCGCCGCCTCTTTGGCGGAGCCGAAAGTGGCACGGAATCCACCTTCGCGCCGGCGCGCCGCGGGGCCGAAGCGCACGATGTCGCGATCGTCAACATCCGGGGCTTTGCCCGCTACAACGACGCGATGGGATACGAACTCGGCGACGAGCTGCTCAAGCGGGTGTGCGAGCTCTTCCGCACGGTTGTGCGCGCGGCGCAGCCCGGAGTCTTCTTCGCGCACGTAGGGAACGATCGCTTCCTCGCTGCCGGACCGGCCGGCACGCTCCAGGAGCCGATCCGGGAATTCCTCCGCGAATTTGACGATCGCGAAGGCGTGCTTTGTTCCGCCCGGGCGGGCGCTGCCGTGCCGCGGCTCCGCATCACGCTCGTGCCGAGCGCGAACCGCTGGTTGCCGAGCGTCCAGACGCTCTACCGCCTGACCGACCGATGGCAACGCCAGATCGGCCCGGAACCGGTCTCGAGCGAACTCCTCGTGATCGATGAGCGATCCGAGCCCATCGGGCTTCGTGCCTCGGCCTGATCGGTTTCCTGCAACACCTCTCGCACGGGAAGCGTAGCCTCTGGGCATGGATCAGCCGGGCGCGGTTTTGTCCATGTGGGATGCGAATTGGACACGCCGGCTCCTGGGCCTGGCGCTCGCGATCGCCTGCGCCGCACCGCTTGTGATCGGAGCGGCGCTCACCCCGTCTCCTCGCGGCCACGGAACGCACGAAGCACTCGGTCTGCCACGGTGCGGATTTTTGCTGGCCTTCGGGCGTCCGTGCATGACCTGCGGCATGACAACGGCGGTCACGCAGGCCTCGCACGGGCGGTTCGTCGCGGCATTTCGCACCCAGCCGGCCGGAGCGTTGGTGGCGATTGTGCTAGCATCGGGGGTGTGGTTCGGGCTGCACGCCGCCGCGACCGGCATGAGCCTGAAACCGGGGTTCGATGCGCTGACGCGACCCCGCGTGCTCTGGATCGCGGGCGCTGTGGTGCTCGCGGCCTGGGTGTACAAGATCGCGGTCTTTGAATGAACGAAAGGCTTGAAGCGGATGTCGGGAACGCGTCGGCGGAGAATCTGGAACATCGGTCTTGCGTCTCTGCTCGCGCTCGGAGCGACGTCGCTGACGGGCTGCGCGATTCCCGCCCTGATCGGCGGCATGACGGAGTCGTATCGCAAGACTTCGACCAAAGAGGTGAAGCCCGAAACCGACGTGCTCGAGGGCAAGTCGTTCGCCGTACTCGTCACCGCCGACCGGTCGATCGAAGAAATGGCCCCGGGCATCAGCGCCACGCTCGTCGCGCGTATCACGCAGGTGCTCGCCGATCCGGCCCACGACGCGGGAACAACCGGGGTCGTCCCGCCGGCCATGGTCATCCAGTACATGTACGACCACCCGGGTTGGCGCGCCAAGTCGATGGAAGACCTCGCGAAGGACCTGGGCGGGGTGCAGCGACTGGTGTTCGTCGAGATTTCCGAGTTTCGCACCAACGAGCCGGGGAACAAGTACATCTACGACGGGGTTGCCGCGGGCTCGGTCGCCGTGGTCGAGGCGGATTCCAAGCTCTCCGATTACTACTCCTTTGAGCGAACGATCCTCGTGAAGTACCCGGACGAACAGGGCCGCCGACCGGAGGAGATTCCCGAAGCGGCGGTGCGGACCGAACTCATGCGCCGATTTGTCGATCGCGTGGTCTGGCCGTTCATCACGCACCAGGAACCGTACTACCCGAAGTATTGATCGCGACGCCGACCGAAGCATCCAGCCGCCATGACAACGCCAGTCACGAAACGCCGTTCCAAGGTCCGAAGCGTGCTCGCACTGCTGGTGGGGATCGCGTTGCTTCCGTCGTCCGGCTGCAACATCATCGGCCCCGCGTACTACTTCATCCACGGGCCGGAAAAGACGCCCGCCGCATTCACGCTCGACAAGACCCGATCGACCGTGGTCTTTGTGGACGACCAGAACAGCGTGCTCCCCCGCCGCTCGCTGCGCCTGGAGATCGGCTCGGCCGCGACGCAGCTCATCCAGACCGAGAAGCTCGTGGACGACATGATCGACAGCCGGGGTGCGATCGTCGCCGCAACACGCGACCGCGACAGCGAACCGATGAGCGTGGTGGGCGTTGGGCGGGCCGTCAAGGCCCAGATCGTGATCTACGTCGCGGTCGATGCGTTCTCGCTCACGGGAGGAGGCGTGGCGTACTCGCCGGCCGCACGCGTTCGGGTCAAGGTTCTCGATGCCGAAAACGACGTGCGGATCTGGCCCCCTGCCAATCTCCCTGACGGCGCACCCCTGAACGTCAACATGCACGAGAAAGCCCGCAACGCCCCCACAAGCTCCGCGCAGGTCGCCGTCGCGGAAAACGAACTGGCGAACGAGGTCGGGGTCGCCGTCGCGGAGCTCTTCTTCGAGCACGAGGCAAAGCGTCCGAACCGCAAGTGATGAACGCCGGCGAACTCCACATCCTCCGGGCCTGGGGCAACGCCGACCCGCTCCGCTCCGCGACCGATTCCGCCCTGCTCGCGTGCGTCGAGCGGGTCCTTCACAACGCAAATCCCGCCGATCGCGTCCTGCTCATCGCCGACGATCACGGTGAGCGGCGTGCCGCGGCACTCGGGCTGCGAACCCCTCTGGTCCTTCCGCCCTCGGCGCTGCGCCCTTCGCCCATCCGAAGCGGTCTGCGCCGCGCTCTCGCGCGATGGCCGGAGGCACCCAGCCAAGTGCTGGTTTGGGATGATGCCCTGCTCGGCGCGGCCCGCGACGCGTGTGTGTCACTCTGGAATTCCCGTGTGCCGGTCCTTCAGGGACGCGCCGAACCCGCCTCCATCCGCGTTCCGGCCGGGGCGCGCGATGCTCTCCGCGCAAACCTTGACCTGCCCCCGACAGAGCACGTCCTGCTGCTTCTGTCCGATCCACCCGATGCGCTCAGCACGCACGATTTCGTCCGGGCGGGTGCGCTCGTGGCGCTTGCCGGGCGGGATGTGACGGTGATCGTCCCGCGCCAGGCGCCGGAGTTGGACCGGGCCAAGGCGACGCTCCGCAACACCGGGATCCCGCTCCGGCTGATGACGGTCGAGGCTCCGGTGTGGACGTTGCTGCCCGTCGCGGATGCCGCCGTGGTTGATCTGATCGAAGGGTCCGCGCCCAGGCCGACACCGTTCCACTCCCGCCAGCGCATGGCCGTCACCTGCGCGAAACTCGGGATTCCCGTGATCTGGCCGGACGCGGAATGGACCGGCAACCCGAATCTTGACCGCTGGATCCTCCGCCCGCGCTCCCGGCTCTCGGTTCACGTCGCCCGCGCCATCAACGAGCATTTCATCGATCCGGCACGCCACCGGCACGAGGCTGCGGAGATCCCCGCGTGACCAAGCCCCCTGCCGAGCGCATCGGCGTGCTGTTTGTGTGCCTCGGGAATATCTGCCGCAGCCCGCTCGCGAAGGGGCTGTTTCAGGAACTCGTGCAGCAACGCGGCGTGGCGGCCCGATTCGACATCGACTCCTGCGGCACCGGCGGCTGGCACGCGGGCGAAGGAGCAGACCCCAGGACGGTGCAGATCGCGGCATTTCACGGACTGACGTTCGAGCACGCGGCAAGGCAACTCGACCCGCGGCGCGATTTCGACCGGTTTCAATACCTGCTTGCGATGGATCTCGACAATCGCGCGGGGCTGCTGCACGCTGGAGCGCCAGCGAACAAGGTGTACCTGATGCGGTCGTTCGATCCGACTCTTGCGGGCGAGACGGAACACCGATTGCAAGTGCCCGATCCGTATTACGGCGGATCGGAGGGGTTTGAGAAGATGTATGCGATGCTCAAGGCGGCGTGCGAGGGGTTTTTGACGCACACGCTCAACGAGCGGCCGCGCTAAATTGCCTTTCGACCGGCGCGCCGGAGTACGACCGCCCCGACCGCACATCCGATCGCCGTGATTCCATGGACCGCGGCGTACGAGAACATGACGGTCGCATGCACCTTGGATCGTTTCTCAACGTTCGCCAGGAGCGCGGCCATTCCCGCATCGGTGATGTCGCTCTTTGACCTGAGCGGGTCGGCGACGGCGTGGAATGCCGCGGAGTCTGAACGTGCGGCATCGAGCCCGCCCGAGATGCACCACACCATGCCGAACGCGTGAAGGGCTGCGAAAAGCGTAAGAACAATCACGATCGGCTTGAACCCGTTCATTGGCGATTCCGGCATCCGGCTTCGATCAGATCTCAAGCAGCAACCGCTGCGGATCTTCGATGTTCTGCTTGATGCGCACCAGGAACTGCACGGCCTCGGCGCCGTCGATGATGCGGTGGTCGTAGCTGAGGGCGAGGTACATCATCGGGCGGATCGCGACCTGACCGCTGCCAACCGGGTATTCGGCCGGGCGATTCTTGATCGTGTGCATTCCGAGGATGGCGCTCTGCGGGGCGTTCAGGATCGGCGTGCTGAGGAGGCTTCCGAAGACGCCCCCGTTGGTGATGGTGAACGTGCCGCCCTGCATTTCATCGAGGCCGAGCTTGCCGTCGCGGCCTCGGACTGCAAGGTCCTTGATGCCGGACTCGATCTGCGCCATCGACTTGGATTCGCACTGACGCAGGACGGGAACGACGAGGCCCTTCGGCGTGCTCACCGCAACCGCGATATCGCACGAGGGATGCTTCTCGATCATCAACTGGCCGGCTTCTTCGACGATGTAGGCGTTGACCATCGGAAACGCCTTGAGCGCGCTGACGGTCGCCTTGACGAAGAAGCCCATGAAGCCGAGGCCGATGCCGTGCTTCTTTTCGAAGTCTTCCTTGTAGCTCTTCCGCAGATCCATGACCGCACCCATGTCGACCTCGTTGAAGGTCGTGAGCATGGCCGCGGCGTGCTGGGCCTGAACGAGCCGCTGCGCAATGCGCTGGCGGAGAGGCGTCATCTTCTCACGTGTTGCGCCGGCGGATGGAGCCGGTGCGGGCGACGAGGGGCGTGCCGCGCTCGGCGCAGCGCCACTGCCGCGCGATTGCACGAACGCGAGCACATCCTGCTCGCGGATTCGGCCCGCGCCGCCGGTGCCGGTCAGACGCGAGAGATCGACATTGTGTTCGGCGGCAAGCTTCTTGGCGAGCGGGGTCGCGAAGACATCCTGACCCGAATTCGCGTTGGCGCTCGGTGCTGCACTGCCGTTGGTTGTCGGAGCGGGAGAGGCCTTTGGCGCAGGAGCAGCAACGGCCGGTGCAGGGGCAACTGCGACAGGCGCGGAGGCCTTCGGCGGCGTCGGCGAGGCGGCTTCGGCCTTTGCCGCTGCGGGCGCGGGCTTGCTCGCAGCACCGGCGCTGCCGGCTTCGATCGCGCCGATGACCTGCCCAACGTTCACCGTGTCGCCTTCACTCGCGGAACGCTTCAGCACACCCGCTTCGGGGGCGAGGATGGGCATCGTCACCTTGTCGGTCTCGAGGTCGAGCAGTTCTTCGTCGCGATTGACGAAGTCGCCGTCCTTCTTGTGCCACTTCGAGATCACGCCGGAGGTGATGGAATCCGCGATGCTGGGGACGGTGATGTTGGTAGGCATGGGTGAGATGGAAAACCGAGTTCAGAGTCCGTCAGTTCTATCGGCACTTCGGGCATCAGAAGCGTTGGCAGTTCAACGCTTGGTCGGCACGGCATCCTGCTTGCCGGTCTTCACGGGCTTGGCTTCGGGCTGTGTTCCGGGCGTCGGCTTCGGAAGGGCCTTGCCGATCGCCTCTTCGAGAATGTCTTCCTGCTCGTACTTGTGCATGTGCTTGCTGCCGACGGCCGGGCTGGCGCTCGCGGGGCGGCCGATGTAGCCAAGGTCGAGGCCGAGCGTGCTCTGCACCATGTCGCGGATGAACAGATATCCGCCCATGTTGCGGGGCTCTTCCTGCACCCAGACCTTCTTCGCCGCCTTGGGGTAGCGGTCGATGATGGACTTGAGCAATTCGGAGTGCAGCGGGTAGAACTGCTCGATGCGCACGATGGCGGTCGAGTTCTTGGCAAGCTCGTCGCGGCGTTCGGAAAGCTCCCAGTAGAGCTTGCCCGAGCAAAGGATGACGGTGTCGACCTTCTTCGGGTCGGCGCCACCCTTTGCAGCACTGCCATCAAAGCGCGGATCGTCGATGACTTCGCGGAAGGAACCCTTCACGAATTCCTCGAAGTCGCTCGTCTCCTTGCGGAGCATGCTCTTGGGCGTCATCACGATCAGCGGCTTGCGGAAGTTGCGGCGCACCTGACGGCGCAGCGCGTGGAAGATCTGCGAAGCGCTGCTCGGGTAGATCACCTGCATGTTGTCGTCGGCGCACGACTGGAGGAAACGCTCCAACCGCGCCGACGAGTGCTCCGGGCCTGCGCCTTCGTAACCGTGCGGCAAGAGAAGCACCAGACCCGACCAGCGGTCCCACTTCTGCTCGGAACTCGACAGGTATTGATCGATGATGACCTGCGCGCCGTTGACGAAGTCGCCGAACTGGGCTTCCCAGCAGACGAGCATGTTCGGATCGGCGAGCGAATAGCCGTAGTCAAAGCCCATCACGCTCACTTCGGAGAGCGGGCTGTCATACACACACAGCTTGGCCTGGCGGGGCTTGCCGTCGGAACCCTTCTCGCCGATCGGGTGATCGGTGCCGGGCTCACCAAGCTCGCGGATGTTGTTGACCGGGATGTACGGCTTACCGCTCTCGGCATCGCGGAGCACCGCGTGACGCTGCGTGAATGTGCCGCGGCGGCAATCCTGACCCGACAGCCGCACCGGAATGCCTTCGACGAGCAGCGTGCCGAACGCGAGGATCTCGGCGTCGGCGTACGTGACCTTTCCCTTCTTGGGAAGTTCCGCACGCTGCTGGAGAAGGCTCTTCAACTTCGCGTTGACGTTGAAGCCTTCCGGCGTGCGGCCGAGGCCGGCGCAGACTTCTTCGAGCGTCTTCAGCGCAACGCCGGTCTCCACGCGATCGTGCGAGTAGTCGGCGCCCATGCCCTTCCAGCGGGCCGAGCCGGGATCGATGGTCGGGTCATGCGGCTTTTTCTTTGCCGCGGCCTGAGCTTCTTCGAGCGCTTTATCCAGCTTCGAATTGATCGCCTCGAAGTCGGCATTCGAAACCGTGCCGTTGCTGAGCAGAGTCTGCGCGTACGTCGTCAGCACGCTGGCCTTCGACTTGATCATGCCCGCCAGAATCGGCTGCGTGAAGCTCTGTTCGTCCTGCTCGTTGTGCCCGTACTTGCGGTAGCAGAGCATGTCGACAAAGACATCCTTGCGGAAGGTCTGTCGATATTCCGCAACCAGCTCCGCGACCGTCAGCATCGCGTCCGGATCTTCGCCGTTGACGTGGAAGATCGGGCAATCGAATGCCTTGGCGATGTCGGTGCAGTACCGCGTCGAGCGTGCATCCTGCGGGATGGTCGTGAACCCGATCAGGTTGTTGATGACGATGTGGACCGTGCCGCCCGTCGTGTAGCCCTCGAGCTGCGAGTAGTTGAGGCACTCGGCCACCATGCCCTGACCAGCAACCGCCGCGTCGCCGTGGATCAAGAGCGGCATCACCTTGCGGCGTTCGTTGTCGCCCTTCAGACGCTGCTTCGCACGCGTGCGCCCCTCCACCACCGGGTTGACCGATTCAAGATGGCTCGGGTTGCTCGCCATCGCGAGTTGAAGCTGCCTCCCGCTCGGGAACTTGCGCACGCCCGAGTAGCCACGGTGGTACTTCACGTCGCCGCCGCCGTCGGCAAAGCCTTCTTCCCAGTTGTCTTCAAACTCGGTGAAGATCTGCTGGTAGGTCTTACCCATGATCGTGTTGAGCACGTTCAGGCGGCCACGATGGGCCATGCCGATCACGACTTCTTCAACGCCCGTGGTCGTCGCGTGCTCGAGCATGCGATCCATCATGGGGATCAGCGCTTCGGCGCCTTCGAGGCTGAAGCGTTTCTCGGTCGGATAGCGCTTGGCGGCGAAGCGCTCGAAGCCTTCGGACTGGCTGAGCAATTCGAGGATGCGGAACTTTTCTTCGCGCGAGGGTTCGCGCTTGCCGCGCTTGGCTTCGAACTTCTGGAGGAACCATTCGCGCTCGCGGAGATCCTGGATGTGGACGAACTCGAGACCGATCGTGCCGCAGTAGGTGGTTTCGAGGTGCGCGACCAAGTGCCCAAGCGTGGAAGTAGACCCTTCAAGCCCAACCAGCGAGACATCAACCGATTGACCGAGGTCGGCTTCACTCAGGCCGTGGAAAGCGAGATTGAGCGACTCGGGCCGAGGCTCTTCGCGGCCGAACGGATCGAGCTTGGCAGCGAAGTGCCCGAGCTTGCGGTACGCGGCAATCAGGGCATCAACCGCGGCCTGGAAACGCGAAGCCTCGCCGGAAATCGGGATGCGGGTGCCCGAACTGATGAGCATGCCGCCGTCTGGGGCGCCCGAGGCAAGCTCAAAGCCCATGAAGAACGAACGCATGTCGGCCGGGACGCTGTTCGGATCGGCCTTGTACTGCTCGTACTGCGCTTCCAAGTAGGGGCCCTGCCATCCATTGACGGAAGCGGGCGACGATTTCGATTGGCCTGACGTGTCCTTGGCGGTCATCCGGTCGTGTCCGGTCGAAGCCGGACCCTCTTGGCAGCGGCCCTCGAAACAACCGACCATTCCCTTGGCCGATCGCCGAAAACCCGCGGCAGCAATGGTAGGTTTGGGGACGGTGCGGTTTCCTGTCCCACTCAAGATCCAAACCGCGCCTTAGCCAAACCGCCCGGTGACGTAATCCTCAGTCTCGCGAAGCCGGGGCAACTGGAAAATATCGGCCGTCCGCCCGTATTCCACCAGCCGCCCGAGGTACATGAACGCCGTGAAATCGCTCACCCGCGCCGCCTGCTGCATGTTGTGCGTGACGATCAGCACGGTGTAGCGCTGGCCGATCTCCAGGATCAATTCTTCAATGCGGAGCGTTGCGATTGGATCGAGCGCCGAGCACGGCTCGTCGAGCAGCAGCACCTGCGGCTCGCAGACGATCGCCCGCGCGATGCACAGGCGCTGCTGCTGGCCGCCCGACATGCCCATCGCCGAGGACTTCAACCGGTCTTTGACTTCATCCCAAAGCGCGGCCTGGCGGAGCGCCTTCTCGCACGCGGCTTCCAGCACCGACTTGCGCCGCTCGCCCGAAATGCGCAGCGCGTACACCACGTTCTCGAAGATCGACATCGGGAACGGATTCGGCTTCTGGAAGACCATCCCCAGCCGCTTGCGGAGGCTGATGACATCCACGCCCCGGGCGTACACATCCTCGCCCTTGAGCGAGATCGAGCCCGCCGTCCGCACGCCGTCTACCAGATCGTTCAGGCGATTCACCGAGCGGAGCAGCGTGGACTTGCCGCAGCCGCTCGGGCCGATGATCGAGGTGATTTTTCCTTCGGCGATCGGCATGGTGACGCCGTGCAGGGCCTTGTTCTGCCCGTACCAGAGCTGGAAATCGCGTACTTCCAGAATCGAAGGCACGCCCATCACCGACTCATGGCGCCGCGGCTCCGGGGTCTCGCCCCGCTTGATGGCATCGATGACCGGATACTGCCCGCCGGAAGCGTTCGCCGGTCCGACCGAGGCGATGGGCCGTTTGCGAGCCGGAAGCTCGACCTGGGGCGGCTCCGGCTGCGGCTTGGCACTGGTGGGTGGCTGGGTCATGAGTGGGGACACTGGCATGCGAAGGTCATCCTGAGCGTACGGGCCCACCGGAAGAGATCAGGTCCCCACCCGGGTCCGCGCGTGGCGTGCCGCGATGAGCCGGATCGAAAGATTGACGACAAACAGCATGGCGAGCAGGACAAGAATTCCGGCCCACGCAAGCCGCTTCTGCTCCGGATACGGGCCGGTCGCGTAGGTGTAGATCTGGAGCGTGAGCGACG
Source organism: Planctomycetota bacterium (assembly GCA_017303555.1). Taxonomy (GTDB): domain Bacteria; phylum Planctomycetota; class Phycisphaerae; order Phycisphaerales; family UBA1924; genus JAFEBO01. The sequence goes on along the minus strand of JAFLCN010000028.1, from coordinate 23,034 downwards.
GAAACGGCTCCGCCGGGTTGTGCGTGAGAAGCCGGCTGCCGAGCGCCGTGAAGAGCAACGGCGCCGTTTCACCCGCGATCCGCCCCATCGCCAGCATGATTCCGGTCGCGACGCCTCCGAACGCGCCGGGCAGCACCACGCGGAAAATCGTCTGCGCCCGCGTCGCCCCCAGCGCGAGCGAACCCTCGCGATAGCTCTGCGGCACAAGCCGCAGCATCTCCTCGGTCGTGCGCGCGACGATCGGGATCATGATGAACGCGAGTGCCGCGGCCCCCGCGTATCCGCTGAACGAAACGGCGCTGTCCGTCCAGCGCGAAACCGGAACCACAACCAGTTCATACCCCAGGATCCCCACCACGATGCTCGGAACGCCCGTCAGCACGTCCGCGATAAACCGGAGCGGGCCCGTCGCCGCATATTCCGACGGATACTCGGACAGATAAATCCCCGCCAGAACACCCAGGGGCACGCCCACCGCCGAAGCAAGCCCGACAAGGATGATCGTGCCGTCGATCGCGTGGCGCATCCCGCCCGGATTGGCAACGTCGCCCGTGGGCACGGCCGCCAGAAATTCCCACGAGAGCGACGAGACGCCGATCCACGCCAGGTAGCCGATCACGAGCAGCAGAATCGAGATGATGAGCGCAGAGCCGGCCGCGCACAGCCCGAACATGATCGAGCTGAACGTGCGCCTCCGGAATTCCGCGAATGAACCCGCCAATCAATGCTCCTAGTGGCTCACGCCACCAACCTTGCCGACCACGAGACGACGCGCCACGACGTTGAACACCAGCGACATCGTCAGCAGGATCAGCGCCACATACAGCAGCGACGCCCGGTGCAATCCCTCCGTCGCTTCACCAAATTCATTCGCCAGGACGCTCGCCATCGTCTGCGCCGGTGCAAACGGCGACGGCGAGATCTGGTTGTTGTTGCCGATCACCATCGTGACCGCCATCGTCTCTCCCGCGGCACGCGCCAGCCCCAGCATGATCGCGCCGAGCAGCCCGCTCCGCCCGTACCGCAGCATCGCCACGCAGCTCTGCCACCACGTCGCGCCCAGCGCCAGCGTCCCCTCGATCTGCGTCCGAGGAACCGCCTTGAGCACATCGCGGCTGACCGAGGTCACGATCGGCAGGATCATGATCGCCAGAATCAGGCTGCCGGTGAACAAGTCGCGCCCCGTGAGCGGGATCGGCCGCTCGACCGTCCGCCCCGCCACCGTCACCGTTTCATAGAACATCCAGCGCAGGCCGGGGATCGGCTCGAACACGCGCTGCAGAACCGGCCCGACGTGATTCTGAAAGAACGGCGCGAGCACGAAGAGCGCCCAGATGCCGAACGCCAGGCTCGGAACCGCCGCGAGAAACTCGATCAGGAACGACGCGGCGCCCGCGATCCTCAACTTCGGCGCGACCCGCACAAGAAAAATCGCGGCGCTCAGGCTGATCGGCACCGCGATCAGAAGCGCCAGCGCCGAACTCACCGCCGTGCCCCAGATCACCGGCAGCGCGCCGAACGACGGGGCCAGCGTCTCCATCACCGGCTCGCCGTCACGCAGCACCAGCTTCCCGGCGGCATCCCGGAGCGGCCGCTCGATCTCGTTCGCCCGCCAATCCGACGAAACCAGAAACCCAAGCCCGAACTGCCTGATCGCCGGCCACGCCGAATGCACCAGCACCACGATCAGCGAGACCAGCATCAACGCGATCAGCGCCGCGCTCAGCCGGCATGCCCACCCGAGCACCGCATCGCCGATCCGCGCACGCCGCGACACGCCCGTTTCGCCCGAACCGCTGCGGTTCTGCCCTCCCGATTCGCGCGACCACCCCGGCTGGCTTGCTGCGGGCGATGCGGGAGCGGCGCTGTTCATGAGCGTGCGGATGAATCTGCAGAACCGATCAGGGTGCGATCACAACGGGCTTGCCACGGTGCGTCACCGACGACAGCGCCCCGAGCGCTGCCTGCTGCACCTTCTCGCTCAGCGGCGCGTAATGCATCTCGGCCGAAAATTTCTGCCCCGCTCCGAGCGACCAGCGCAGATAGCCCAGAAGCGCCGACGCTTCGTTGTCGTTCTTGATGTTCTCGAGCTGCTTGTACAGCACGATGTACGTGAACGCGCTGATCGGGTACGCACCTTCGCCCGGCGCGTTCCAGGCATCCGCACGCAGCACATTCCCCTTCAACTCCGCCGACGTCGCATCGCCCGCCGCCGAGACCGATTCCGGCGTTGCCAGCACGAACTTCCCGGCCTTGTTCTGCACCGCCCCGTACGCGATCTTGTTCGCCACTGCGTAATTGTGCTCGATGTAACCGACCGCGCCGGCAGTCTGCTGAATGACCGCCGCGACGCCTTCGTTTCCCTTGCCGCCCTGACCGAGCGGCCACTTCACTTGCTTTCCAACACCCACCTCGGCCTTGAACTCCGGGCTCTGCGTCCCCAGATAGCTCGTGAACACGTGGGTTGTTCCGCTTCCGTCCGTCCGGAAGACCGGCGTGATCGGCGTCTTCGGGAGCTTGACGCCCGGATTCAGCTTCTGCAACGCGGGATCATCCCACGAGTTGATCCGGCCAAGATAGATGTCAACCAGCACTTCGCCCGTGAACTGCAGCGGCTTCTCCACCCCCGCAAGGTTGTACGCGGGAACCACCGCGCCAAGCGCAGCCGGGAACTGCACCACCGAATCCGTGCCCCCCATCGCCCCAATCTCTTTCTCGCTCAGCGGCGCATCGGTCGCGCCGAACGCCACCGTCTTATCCGCGATCGCTTTCACGCCCCCGCCCGATCCGATGCTCCGGTAATCAATCTGGACGTTCGGATGCCCCTTCTCGTACTCCGCCACCCATCGCGTGTACAGCGGCGCCGGAAAGGTTGCCCCCGCCCCGCTCAGGCGCACTTCGCCCGCGATTGCTCCTGCTCCGCACACGGTCGCCGACGCGATCGTCCCGATCAGATGTAGCTTCATGGCGCTCCCTGCCGCGAACTCCCGTCCGCAGCAGGAAACTGTAACGACGGGCACCCAGCCGCGACGGTTTCCCGCGTTAAGAATCCGCAAAGACCGGGCTCAGGAACCTCGCCCCGGGCTCACTTCGAGGCCGAATTCGCGCCACCGAGGATGAGGGGAAGCAAATCCGCGTTCGGCAGATTGAGCGAACCCGCCAGAGCCGCCGCAGCGGTCGATTCCGCCGCATCGCTGCTCTTGGCCAGTTCAAGCACACGCCGAACCTGACGCTCTTCCAGGAGATTGCCGAAGCGCTTCGCGCTCGTCGCAACATGATTGATCAACTGCACGCGCTCGGCCCCGGAGGTGGCCACCGCCGCGTCCATCAAGGCCACCTGCGCACGCTGCTGAGGAACCAGCGCAAGCACCTGCGCCACGTTCTGACGCGTTTCGCCGGTCGTTTCGCCCAGCGACTTGATCAAGGGCAGCACGGCCTCTTCAACCGGCAGGATGGCGTTCCGCGTCAGCGCGAGATCGCGCAGCGTGCCGAGCGAACGCGCGGCATAGGCCGTCGCCTCGTCCGTACCGATCGGCCCGCCCGAGGCAATGAGCACCAGATCAGAAACCGACTTCGAAATCGACTCCGCCGGAATGGCGATCGGACGGATCGCCACGCTCGTCTCGGTCTCGTACCGGCGACGCAGCTCGGGATACGCCTCCGCGATCGTCAGCGCCAGGAGCGGGGTTGCCGCCGTGCGCGTCGTGCCGCGGATCTGCGTGATCAACTGGGCAAACTCGGCCGGGTTCGGATCGATCGCGACGATCACATCCACCGCAGGCACTTCCGCGATCGGGCCTTCCAGTTCGGCAAGGCTCGCGCCGCGCGAGAGAACGACAAAGCCGTCACCCTCGAGAATCTTGCGAACGGCCTGGTACTGCTCGGCATCGCGGGCGATGATCGCCGCGAACTTGCTCGAAGCATCGCGAACCGCCGCGGCCATCGTCGGCACCACGCGGTCGCTACCCGAGAAAGCCGCACCCGGCTGCGAAGAGCCGATCGCAAGCGCTGATTCATACTGCACGCGACGGTTCGGATACGAGAGCGCCTCAACCAGCGGCTGCCGCGCCGACCCCACCGAGCCGTACGACGCCGCAGCAACCAGCGCCTTGCTCCCCGCCGTCTGCTGAATCGCCTCGATCGACTTGCGGGCCAGCAGCGTGTCCTTCGCGTCGATCGCGCGGGCAAGCACGCCCTGCATCGGTCCCGCACCCGCCGTCACGGCGAAGTACATCGCGTCGCGACGATCGCTCGGATAGGCCGGATTGTCGTAGTCCTTGGGCTGCTGGATCTCGCGACGAAGGTTCGAAGCAAGCCAGATAGTCAGCGCCTCCTGGCTGCTCGCATCGATCTCGAGCGCCCGCGCCGCGAGCCGCATCGCCATCGCCTCGTGGAACACGCTCGAGCGGATCCCGGTCATCGTGAGCCCGGCGCCCGGCTGGAAGCTCCACAGAAGCTGGTACTCCTCGCCCGGGAAGCTCGTCACATCGCGCGACTGGTTGTAGTACCGGTTCGCAAGCTGGATGTACAGCTCCGCAACGCTCGCGCCCGCCGAGCCCGAGTCGATGCGGTTCATCGCCCGCTCGGCCGCCGTACGCACGTTCTGGTTCGACGAGCTCATCCGCACGTCCGCCAGGAACGGCAGCGCCGACCGGTGCCCGATCAGCCCGAGCACATCCGCCAGCCGCTCCTGCATCGCCGGATCCGCGCCGATCATCGCCGTCGAAAGCGGGATGACCGCCTGGCTTCCGATATCCACAAGCACCCGCTGCGATTCCGACCGCAGGCTCGAATTGTCCCGGTCCATCAGCGCGGTCAGAAGCTGCGGCACGGCGTACTCACCCGCCGCCTTCAACCTCGCCGACGCCCGGATCCGCCCCTGCACCGTGCCGGTCAGCTTCGCGATGTTCTCCGCGATCTCCTTCGGATCCCGCGCCGCTTCCAGCCGGCCCGTCTCGTACATCTTGTACATCGCGCCCGCAAGAGGCTCAAGCCCCGCGACCCGCATCGCACGCCCCACCGTCTCATCAAACCGCGCACCCTCGCCCGCCGAGTCCACCAGCGTCACAAAGTCCCGCGGCTGCATATTCCGCGAGAGCAGCTCCCGCCCCACGCTCGCCGCCACGTCGTACCGGGCGATCCGAGTAAAGTGGATGAAGTCCTTCAAGAGGTCCGAGTCGCTCGACGCCTTCACACCGGATTCGGTCTTCACTTCCGGCGCCACCGCCTGCCTCGCATCCGCATCGCTCATCGCGAACGCGCCTGCCGCGAGCATCAGCCCCGCGATCAATCCTGTTTGAGTGCCGGTGCGGTAACGAGAGCGGTTGGTAGAGCGGGTCATCTCGCGGTCATCCTCTTGACAGTCAGCCTCAATATCCAGAAATCGCGGCAACGCCGCCTTCACGCGTCCTGCGAACTCACCCCACACCTCCACACCCCAATCCCTCGCACATCGGCCCAACTCGCGCCAGATTACCCAAACCCCCACCCTTCTCAAGCTCAACTCTCCGACCCAGCCATGACTCTGACGCGCTTCAAACCCGAATCGTGCTCGGTACTCCCCTTTCGAAGCGTGTTCCGGGCGGTTGCACCCGCACGAAACACCTGCCGGATGCATCCGGCTTCCGTGGGACGCAGAGGATAGCCAATCTACGTTGATTCGTCCCCCGCCGCAAGCCCGGGGGCAAATCCCCCTGCCGCGGCCGTGTCACCTTGAGACGCAAGCCCTGATAACGCACGGGCTCGGCCGCGAATTCCGCCTTTCTTGCTCTCTCGCGGCCCGCAACGGTGAATCCGGCCTTACTCCTGACCGATTTCTTGTCGTCCACCGGTTGCCGGAGTCATCCGCAGCCCGTTGTGTGCTCCACGAGGTGAAGCGATGGCCATGGAAAAAGAAGTACTGACAACCGGCGAAGTGGCGAAGATCTGCAACGTCGCCCCCCGCACGGTCTCCAAGTGGTTCGATTCGGGGTCCCTCAAGGGCTACCGAATCCCGGGTTCGCGCGATCGGCGCATCCCCACCGGCGAACTCATCCGCTTCATGAAGGCCCACAACATCCCCCTCGAAGGGATCGCCAGCGGCCGCACCCGCGTGCTCATCGTTGATGGCGACAAGGAAGTTGCCGCGACCCTCGAGAAAGTTCTCTCCGAACAAACCAGCTACGAAGTCCGCTCGGCCTGCAACGGCTTCGCGGCCGGCGTCGAAGCCGAACGCTTCAAGCCGCATGTCCTTCTTATGGACCTCGAACTCGGCAACGGCGACGCCAAGGCGCTCACCGAGGTCGTCCGCAAGAACGACAATCTCCAGATCACAAAAGTCATCGCCATGAGCGCCAAGCTCACCGACGGCCAGGCCTACTCGCTCAAGAGCCAGGGCTTCGACGGATTCCTGCGCAAGCCCTTCCAGGTTCGCCAGGTCGTCGAGTCGATCGAAAACGCCACCAACCTCGTCGCGTAAGCGAGAGGACAAGCAAAGCCTGCAAGGACGCAGCAAAGCCCCGGCGGATGCCGGGGTTTTTTTTGTTCACGGAAGTTCGAGGAATGCGGCCTGTTGATCGGCAAGAAACACCGAAATCACTCCGGACGCGCCTCGAAGTACCGAAATCACCTGGTCGGTACTGGCATTGCCTAGGAGCACCCCGATCACTTTGGGTGGAGCGCCGACGAGAAAACTCCGTTGCCTGAAGTCGGCATCCTTTGAGACGATCGCAAATCCGTTCGCCTTCGCAAACTCCCAGATTGCAAGGTCGTCTGCCGCCTTCAGACCCACTTCGCGCACGTGCTTGGACTCAGGAAACAAATCGGCGAGCAGAACCGCCAGTCGGGGAGAGAGATTCTCATCAAAGAGCAGCCTCACGCGGTTCGACTCATCACCCGCCGCTCACGATCCGCCGCAAATGCGAGACACGCGCGAATGTCTTCCTGAGACAGGTCAGGGAAGTCCGCGAGGATCTGCTCCTGCGTCATCCCCGATGCAAGATAGTCAAGCACGTCGTAGACCGTGATCCGAAGCCCACGGATGCACGGTTTGCCGCCGCGTTTGCCGGGCTCGATCGTGATGATCTTCGAGTAATCCATAATGACAACTGTAGGGCCAAGGGCCAAATCAGCACGCCAGTTCAGATCACTCACACCCCGCCATATACGCCGCCAAAATATCCCGCGCCGCCGCGAGATCCTTCCGGTCAATCATCTCAGTCACCGTGTGTATGTACCGCGTGCCGACCGTGATCCCGACCGCTCGCGCGCCCGCTGCCGCCTGCTGTGCCGCAGCGCCGTCCTGCCCGCCCGCCGCCAGGATCGACCTCTGATACGGAATCTTGTTCTTCTCCGCCAGCTTCTCGATCTCCTTCACAAGCTGGTAATCCGAGATGAACGAACTGTCCTTGATGTGCAGCGCAAAGCCCGAACCGTGCCGCGAAACCGCTTCTTCCGGAGGCACACCCGGCGTATCGCACGCCAGCGTCACGTCGATGCCGAGCCCAATATCCGGCAGCACCGCATGGCTTGCCGTCTTCGCGCCGCGCAGCCCCACTTCTTCCTGAACGGTGAACGCGACAACGACCTCGCACGCATGCCCGTTCTTGTTCTTGTCGAGCTGACGCACGCTCTCGATGCCCAGCCAGCACGCGACCCGATTATCCATCGCCTTGCTGACGAGCTTGTCGCCGACCTCGATCAGCGGCTCATCCATCACGACGTAATCGCCGACCTTCACGCGCTTCTTCACCTTGTCGCCCGGCAACCCGATATCGACAAAGAACTCCTTCACCTCCGGCACCTTCTCGCGATCCTTCGGGCTCGCGATGTGCACCGGCCGACCACCCGGGTTCATCACACCCTTGATATCTCCGTCTTCCGTACAAACCAGCACACGCCGCGAAAACAAGTTCCGCGTGTCAAACCCGCCCGCGTTGTTCAGCCAGATAAATCCCTTGTCGTCGATGAACGTGACGTAGAACCCGATCTCGTCCATGTGGCAGAGCTGCATCACGCGTGTCGGACGCGATTGCGCACCCTTCTTTTTCCCCCCCGCCGCCTTCCCGCGCGGGTGCCGCGTGCAGATCAATGACCCCATCGGGTCCGTCCGCACTTCATCGAACAAGCCCTCGATCTCTTCTTCGATCACCGCCCGCACGCGCTCCTCGCGACCAGGCACACCGGGGGTCTCGCACAACCGCTTCAAGAGATCGACGTTCATGTTCTTCCCTTCGAATCCAAATTCCCGCCCAAGCCATCAAACAGAAGGCCGGGGGCTGGGGGGATCGCAAGAATACCGCGATTCCGCCCGCTCGTTGCGGGGGAAGCGGAAGATATTCACCGGACAAGAATTCACCGCAGAGTCGCAGAGAACGCAGAGAAAGCCGCTGAATTGCAATCAAGACTCGCCCTTAAGCATCCACAATCGCGGTTCTCTCAAAGGTCATCCTGCTTTCTTCTCTGCATCCTCTGCGACTCTGCGGTGCCAATTGCCTTTACCTTCGAAAAGCGACATGGCCCGCCAAACCCCCATTCAACCCCTCCACGACCAGGCCGGCGCGATGATGCTCCCCTACGGCCCGGATGCCCAAGTCTCTTCGGGCGCGCCCGCTGATTCTGAGTCGCAACTTCCAAGCGGCTCGACGGCCACATTCGCCCCGCCTTCCGCCCCCATTGAAATCGTCGGCATCTACGGGGAGCTCGAACTCGAATACGCCGCGATCCGCAAGGGCTGCCTGCTCCTCGATCTTCCGAATCGCGCCGTGCTCGAAGTCACCGGCGCCGAGCGTCTCGAGTTCCTCAATCGCATGATCACGCAGGAGCTCAAGCCCGCGAAGAAGTGGCTCGATCCGTTTGTGAGCGTCTCGAGCTTCTGGCTCAACCGCAAAGGCCGTATCGACGCCGATCTTCGCGTCCTCATCCTCCCCGATCGCGTCCTGCTGGAATGCGATGCCCACGCCGCCAAGCGCGCCCTCGACGGTCTCAACGCCTTCATCATCAGCGAAGATGCCGCGATGCGCGATCTCTCGGAAACCACTCATCGCCTCGCGCTCCACGGCCCCACCGCGCTGCAGCTTCTCGCCGCGATCTCGACGCCCGTCGCCGGACCCGATCTCGCATCACTTGAGCCCAATCGCTCCACCATCATCCGAATCGGTGAAGCCGAAGTGATCATCGACCGCCGCGACCAGACCGGCGAACGCGGGATCGATCTAATCGTCCCCACCGAACACGCCCGCGCCATCTACGAACTCCTCCTCACGCGCGGCTTCCCGCACGAGCACGTCCACGAACGCGGCCACCCCCACCTCTCCACCGAGCTCTCCGCGCAAATCCGCCTTCGCCCCGGAGGCTGGCACGCTTTCAACATCGCCCGCATCGAAGGCGGCACGCCCCTCTACTACATCGATTTCGGCCCAAGCTCACTTCCCGCCGAAACCGGCATCATCGAGACCAGAGTCAGCTTCACCAAAGGCTGCTACCTCGGCCAGGAAGTCGTCGCCCGCATGCACTCGCGAGGCCACTCCAAGCGCAAACTCGTCGCGCTCCTCGCCGAAGCACAGACCCTCCACCACCGCCCCGGCGCGGCACAAGCCGAAGACCCCTACCTCGCCGGCATGCCGCAGCCAATCTCCGGCGCGCAGGTCCTCCCGCTCGACCCGCAAAGCACCGAATCCCTCGGCGTCATCACCAGTTCAACGCTCAGTCCTATGAACGCCGCAACCCCGCTCTGCTTCGCCGCCATCAAGCAGGACGCCGCAACCCCAAACGCGAAGTTCCGAGTCCAGGCCGAAAGCGAAACACTCACCATGACCGCGCAGCTCACACTGCAAACCCACAACTCGCGCGCGTAATCAAAATTCCGAACTCCGCAATCCGAAATCCGAAATCCCACATCCCCCATCCACCATTCCGCCCTACCTCCCCTTCCTCCGATACACCACTTCCAAGTCATTCTCGATCCGCTTCGCCCGCATCAACTCATACCGGTGCGCCGCCGAAAGCGACGGCGCAATCCTCCCCGCCGCGGCACTCTTCGCCATCTCATCCCCCAACATCAACGGCGCCACAAACACCCGCAATTCATCGATCAGATCGCCATCGATCATCGAGCCGATCAGCCCCGGCCCTGCTTCCACCAGCACGGTCGAAACGCCGCACTGCTTCGCAAGCTCCGCGAGCAGTTCACGCAGGTCGAGCCCCGGACCCCGCATCGGCACGCCGATCACCAGAACTCCCGCCATCGTGAGTCGCATCCGCTTCTCGCGCGTGATCTCTGTCGTTGCAAGCTCCTTTTCGCACACGATCACCGTGCGAACGTCCCGCGCGGTCTTCACCAGCGCGCAATCCTCGGGTATATCCAGATCGCTATCCGCCACCACGCGGATCGCGCGACTGCGTACGCGCCGCACATCCCGCGCCGTGAGCATCGGGTCGTCCGCGAGCACCGTGCCCATCCCCGTCAACACCGCATCGACCCGTGCCCGGATCGCATGCACGCGCCGACGCGAACGATCGCTGCTGATCCACTTCGATTCGCCGCTGCGAGTGGCAATCCGCCCATCAATCGTCTGCGCCCATTTCGCGATCACCCAGGGCAAACCCGTCGTCACCCGCTTCACAAACGGATCCGACAGCGCAATCGCCGCACTGCTCGCGCTGGAAAACCGCACGCGAACGCCCGCCTTCTCAAGCTTCGCCGCACCGCCCGCCGCGATCGGATTCGGATCGCGCCGCGCACACACCACCGCTGCAATCCCGCTCTCGATCAGCAGGTCGGCGCACGGCGGCTGCTTCCCCGTGTGTGAGCAAGGCTCCAGCGTGACATACATCGTCGCCCCGCGCGGATTCTCGCCGCGGCGCGTGCAATCCGAGATCGCCGCCCGTTCCGCATGCACATCGCCAAACCGCCGATGATGCCCGATCCCGATCACCCGCCCGTCACGCACAACCACCGCCCCAACAAGCGGATTCTCGCCCACATACCCCTCAGCGCGGCAGGCCACCCTCGCCGCCAGATCCAGCATCACACGATCCTGTTGGTCGAGCTCCCACATCATCCGCTACCGCGCTCCTCCTCTCTGTCTCTTCTTCTCTCCGTCTCTTCTTACCGCGCCATCACGCACGCCGCACCATCGCCTGCCGCTCTTCCTTCGTCACAACTTTCGCCGCATCCGCAAGCCACCTTCGCGCATCCAGCGTGTACCCCGCCGTCGGCTTCAACTCCGGCATGCGTCCCGACCAATACCGATTGAACCGATGCATCGCCAGCTCGCGCACGTACTTCGCAATCATCGAAGCCAGCGCCACCGGCAGATGCTCCTTCTCCGCCTCCGGCTGAAACGAAATTCGGAAGCCCCCTCCCTGAGGGAGGGGCTTGGGGGTGGGTTCGCCTTTGCCTTCTAGCCTCTTCCTCAACTCATAGTTCGACCTCTCCGCCCCCTGCTCGATCACGCCGCATTCCCACTCCGGCAAAATCCGCTCGAGCACCTGCGAGTACCCATCGCGTCCGCCCAGCTTGTCGCACGCGACGCGCACCGACGCATCCGGAAACGCCTCCATCAATCCCATCACCGTCTTCAAGTGATCCGCCAGCGTCGCGATGCACACATCGCCCTTGTTGCCTGTCTCACCGATGATCCTGTTGAACTCACGCTCCCCCATCACGCGGCAGCGCATCGCCAGCAGCTTCACTTTCCCTTCCGCCAGCGCACTCGCAAGCAGGTTCGCCGCGATCCCCATCATCGGCGCATTGCTCGAAACCGGCAGCGCGATCGCATCACCCTCGTACCACGGCTGCCCGCGCACCGATGCGTCGAGCATCCCGTGCAACTCCGAATCCGACTGAGGCATCGAATCGCTCTCAAGATTCGCCGCGGCAGCCAACACCCCGCGTTCCAGGTGCATCAACGGATGCCTTCCGCGCCCGCTCACGTCATTGGGTAGCTTCAACGCCTTCGAATCCGCAAACGCAATCCGCCCACGCTTATCCCGCGCCTCGCGGCAGACCCCGCTCGCAAGCGACGTCCACAAGCACGGCTTCTTATCCCCCTCGTTCCAATCCTCCACCAAAAACGCGCTCATGCCAACACACAACGGCCCGAGCATCGGCCCGAACCCCGCCTCATCAATGCCAACCAGCAAAAGCGCCATGGAGATCGATGGTACCTCTTCTCAAGCCCCCTCCCCGAGGGAGGGGGTTGGGGGTGGGAGAACAATCCCGCAAAGCGTGCCAAATCAACCCCTCGCTCTTCCGCCTCAACCCTGCCGTTCAGCCCGAACGGGCTGCACAGATTCGAGCCGAGGGTGGAGCGAGCTTTGCGAACGACACCCTCGGTCCCCGTCCATGAAATCCCCGCACGCGGAAGGCGTGCCACAGCAACCCCAAGACATCCTTCACCCCCCAAAACGCACCGAGGCCCGGCAATCTGCCGAGCCTCGTGCAAGTGCGGCTGAGAGGAGTCGAACCTCCACGGGTGTGACCCCACTAGAACCTGAATCTAGCGCGTCTGCCAATTCCGCCACAGCCGCAAGTTGTCGCTCAAAAGCGGCCATCCGCTCGAGCACCAAACAGTAGTCGGGCCATCGAGTGCCGTCCGCCCCATTCGACAGTTTTTTGGGCCGATCGACTCGCGACCCTATCGGCGTCGACCGACGTAGATCAGCGATTTCGGTTGCAGCGTTTCAAGAACCGCGAGCAACGGCTCAACCAAAACGACAAGGTCGGAAATGTCGTTGCTTCGGGCGAGAAGCACGACAACGGCGAGGGGCAAATCGCTGGTCGACTGCTGATACGGCAGATTCTGATCGACGGTCACCATCGCATCAAAACCCGCCACTGCTGCCGACTTCATCAATTCACCGTTCTTCTTGAACTCCCATCCTTGCGAAGCCGCCGTGAAAACCTCGTGACCTGTCAATCGCGATCCAAAACGCTTCGGCACGCAATGGTCGAGCAGAATCTTCACGCCGCGGCACCAAGTCCGACAATGCGATTTGGCGCCAGCTTGAGCACTTCGAGAACCTGTTCGCGTTCGACGCCCGCGAAATCATCCAGAAACGCGTCGACCGTTTCGCCCGCGCCGAGATAATCAAACAACGTCTTGATCGGAACCCGCGTTCCATAAAAACACGGCGCACCGCTCATGCGCTCGGGGTTGATCCACACAAGCCCAAACAGCGGATTGCCCGGCTTCACGGCATCGCCTTCGAGCGCCGAAGCCGGCAAGGGCCGAGGTTGCCATGTCGGATTTCCCATGGCGAAATGATAGTTCCCTTGAACTTCCGACCCGTTCGGAGTGCTGGCGCCTCACCCCTTCTTCGTCGGTGAATAGAAAGGCATCTTCACAACCTTCCCCTCAAACATCGCCCCATCGCGGCCCGAATCCACCTGCACAGCCGTCCCGATCTCCGTCGCGCCGAGCTCCACAAATCCCATCGCGATCGGATAGCCCAGCGTCGGGCTCAGGCATCCGCTTGTCACGCTGCCCACTTCCTTGCCGCCCGCCTTGATCGCCATGCCCTGGCGCGCCGAGCGCTTGCCCTCGAGCGCGATCCCCACCAACCGGCGAGTGATCCCCTTCTTCACCGTGGCTTCCAGCGCATCCTGCCCAATAAACCGCTCGCCCCGATCCCCCTCGTGCTTGTCGAGCGAGATCGCAAAGTCCACGCCGCACTCGAGCGCGTTGATCTCTTCGCCCAGTTCGTGCCCGTACAAGGGCATCCCCGCCTCAATGCGCAGCGTGTCGCGGCAGCCCAGCCCCGCCGGCTTCACGATCGCGTCCGGCGAGTTCATGTCCACATCCTTCAGGATCAGCTTCATCGCCATCCCGACAAACATCGACGGCAGAATCGCCTCGACGCCGTCTTCACCCGTGTAGCCCGTGCGGCTGACGATCACCTTCATGATCATCAGGTTCTTGGTCGTGAAGCGATACCGCTTCAGCGTCGGGATCTCGCTCGAAAACTTCGAGATCATGTCCATCACCTTCGGGCCCTGCATCGCCACCATCGCCGTGCTCAGCGTCTGATCATCGATCTTCGCCTGCAGTTCGCCCTTCACCTGCTCGAAGTGAGGCAGCAGCTTCTCGCGATTGCTCGCGTTCACCACGAGCAGGAAGTCGTCCTCATCGAATCGGTAGACGATGATGTCGTCCTTCACCCCACCCTGTTCATTGCACACCAGCGAATAGCGGCACTGCCCGGGCGTCATGTCGTGGATCTTCCGGGTGCAGAGCTTCTCCAGAAACTTCCGCGCGTGCCGCCCCGTCACCTTCACACGCCCCATGTGCGAGACATCAAACATCCCGCCACTGGTGCGCACCTGGTTGTGCTCTTCGATGATGCCCGAGTAGAACATGGGCATTTCCCAGCCCGCGAAATCCACCATCTTGGCTTTCTTCTCGGCATGGAACGAATGAAGCGGCGTGCGTTGCAAGGCTGTTGTCTCCTAGACCGGTTGCTGCCCGGGAGCGAAGCCTACGCCCTTCCGGAGCCCCATCCCCGATGGAAGCGAGGGTTGGGGGTGGGCTGTTTTTTTGCGCTGCTTGCGGGCGAACTCAGCCCGGCCACGCCGCATTATCAATCAGCCGCACGCTCCCCACCCTCGCCGCGATCAGCGCCCGCTTCGCGCCCGCTCCGGGCTTTTCCAGCGTTTCCGCGTCCCGAACGACAGCGTACTCCGGATCGATCTGCGCTTCGGCCAGTATCGCTCGCATGGTTCTCTCGGCCGCACCCGCATCGCTCTCGCCCGTGGCAGCACGCAGGGCCCTCGAAATCGCCAGCCCCCGCACGCGATCCTCGGCCGACAAAAACCTGTTCCGGCTGCTCATCGCCAGCCCATCCGCCTCGCGCACGGTCGGCATGGGCGCGATTTCCACGCCCGGCATCTCCCGCTTGGTCATCGCCCGCACCACCTGCAACTGCTGCCAGTCCTTCTCACCAAACACCGCGATCTTCGGCTTCACGATCTCAAAGAACCGCAGCACCACCTGGCAGACGCCCGCAAAGTGCCCCGGCCGCTTCGCGTCTTCCAATCCCGGATGGATCGCGACACGGGGCAGTTCCGGAACACGGACGTTCACGCCGGGCGGATAGATCTCCTCCGTGGCGGGCACGTACACGCCGCCCGCTCCCGCGTCGGCGCAGATGCGCAGGTCCGCATCGAGTGTCTTTGGATATCTGGCGTAGTCCGCCGGATCGTTGAACTGGGTCGGATTGACGAAGATCCAGACCACGCACGTGCCGCGATCGAGCCGCCCGGCGAGCGCGACACCTCGCCGGATGAGCGACGCGTGCCCGGCGTGCAGCGCTCCCATCGTCGGTATCAGCACGATCCCGGCCTCGGAACCAAGCCGCTCCAGCATTGAAATGTTTTCGAACGTCTCCACGCATCCCAAGCGTGGCCCGCGCTTCCCGCCGGGTCAAGTCCTTCCGGACTCAGGCCCGCTTGTGGACAAGCCCGCTGCGGCCAAGCGCCCACGCGTACACGCTGTGCCCCTCCGGAATCCGGAGCAGATCCAGGTCCACGCGGTACCGCCCGTCGTCGCTGTACTGGCAATTGATCACCCGCGCGAGCAACGGAACCGGCCGGTCATCGATCAGGTGCACCGCCAGCGCGAGCACCCTCCCGGGGTAGCACATCCGCCTCGATTCCATCACAAGGTGCGACTTGCTCAGTTCGAGCGACCTCGCGACCCATGCCGGGCCCGGCCTCATGCGTTCGTCGATCTCCGAGACTTCGACGTCCGCGACAAACCGATGTCCCGAGGGGCGGACGGCCACGTGCTTTTCCTGGTGAAAGGTGTCGGGGGTAAGCCCCGACTCGTTCCCCAACGCGCTGCGAGTTGCGAGTGCCGGCATACCTCAAAGCTCTGAATCCACAGGCATTTGCACAATCCGCAATCGCCGGTTTCGCTCCCCGAACGTCCGTCTATTCCGTCTGCAACAACCATGTATCCCGCGGCGGCTTGCGTTCGGGGCTGAATTGTGTTATACCGACCCGCGTGATGACCGGGCTGCACACTTTTCCCGGATGGGGAGAGCGCCTCCTGGGCGAAGCCCGCCTGGCCTTGGTGGGTACGCCATGGGCTTTCCTGTTCCATCAGGATGGAACACCCCCGGGCCGACTTCCCGAATTCGCGGATGAATCCGGCAATCGTCGCGCGATCGATCCGCTCCTGCTCGCCTGGCTTCAGCGTTCTCCTCCCCCGATTGTTTCCAACCCGCAATCGACCGACATCAAACTTTGGAACTCCCTGCTGCGCGGGCAGACGGGTTCGATGCTCCAGGCGGTCGCACCCGCCGGGGCGCCGCTGTGTCCGGAGTTTGCGAATCTTGCCATAGAGGTAGCGACCGAGACCGAGCTCGCGTCGCTGCACGCGCTCAGCCACGCCGGAAGCGCCGCGAGGCCCCGGGTCGACGCCGCCTCCGACTGGATCGTTCACAACATCCAGCCGGACAACGCCACGAACCATCCGTGGGCGGTCCACGTGTTCCTGCAGCGCGCGCTCGAGAGCGGCTCGGTCGAGCACCGCCTGTACGCCGAGACCCTGCTGCACAATTGCGTCGTCTCGCTCGGGCGGGCCGACCGCTTCTCGGCGCTTGTGCTGCTCGATTCGGGCCGAACTCTGAAAGCCGCGGACACCGCAACCGCCGGCAAGTAACTCGCCTCCGATTTCGTCTCGGCGCGGAGCCTCTTCAAACCCGCTGCACCTGCTGACGCGCTACGGGCGTCGGCGTGCGGAGCCAGCGGCCGACATCCGGGTCCGCCTGCGCCGCTTCGCGTCCCACGGCCTGAAGCACCGCCGCGGCGACGAGGCCCATGAACATGGGCTGCGGACGCAGAGGCCGCCCGGTCAACTCCGGGTGGAACTGCGCGCCGATGAAGAATGGATGCGCGCCCCGCAGCGCCAGCGCCGCTTCGCTCATCGTGCCCGCGCTCGTGCGGATCTTCGCGGCCGGGTGCTCCACTTCGCTGATGCTCTGGTGCAATTCGAGAATCTGCATGATCGGCCGCGACGGATGGCGGCCGCTGAAGATCAGCCCCGCCTCTTCAAACCGCTCGATGTACGCGGGGTCCACTTCGTACCGATGCCGGAATCGCTCGCGTATCGAGGTCTGCTTGCCGTACAGGAAGCTCGCGAGCGACGAGGGCGCCAGAATCACTTCCTGCCCGCCGAGCCGCATCGTGCCGCCGAGACCCTCGATCCGCTTCTGCTCCGGAAGCTCGCTGATGACCGGGTTCGCGCAGCCCGGCTTGAACTCCGTGCTGTTCGCGTCCCGCAGCCCCAGCACGTTCCGGGCGAACTCGATCACCGCCATCTGGAAGCCCAGGCACAGACCGAGATACGGCAGCCCGTTCACGCGGCAGTGCTTCACGCACGAGATCTTTCCTTCCACGCCCCGCGATCCGAACCCGCCCGGCACGATCACGCCGTGCAGCCCGGCGAGTCGCCCCGCGACGTTCGTCTCGCTGACATCCGTCGTCTCGATCCAGCGCAGCTCCACATCCGTCGAGAGCGCCGCCGAGCAGTGCTCGACCGCCTTGTCGATCGAGGCATAGGCGTCGCGGATCTCCGCGTACTTGCCCGCAACGCCGATGGTCACACCGTGGCGCTTCGGGGCCGTCAGCTTTTTGACAAACCCCATCCACCGCTCGCGGGCCTTATCCTCGTTCGAGAAATCAACCCGATCGTGCAGGCCCAGAATGCTCAGGATCTCGCGGTCGAGCCCCTCCTGCCTCATCTCCTCCGGGATTGTGTAGATGCTCTCGCGATCGTGCATCGAGAACATGCGCCGCAGGGGCACGTTGCTGAACATCGCGATCTTCTGCATCACCTTCTCGGTCGCCGGCTTGCTGGCGCGGCACGCGATCACGTGGGGTTGAATGCCCGCCTCCATCAACCGCTTGATGCCGAGCTGCGCCGCCTTGCTCTTCTGTTCGCCCAGCGCCGGCGGCTCGATGATGTACGTCAGCGCGACAAAGCACGTCGAGCCCGGCCCTTCTTCGAACGCCAGCTCGCGCATCGCCTCGATGTAGAACGCGTTCTCGTAGTCGCCCACCGTGCCGCCGACTTCGACAAAGACGACATCCGCCGGCTTGGTCCCGTCGCCGTGCAGCGCGAGCTCGCGGAGCTTGCGCTTCACCTCGCCCGTGACGTGCGGGATCATCTGCACATCGCGCCCGAGGTACACGCCCATGCGCTCACGCTCGAGGATGTCGCTGAAGATCTGCCCGCTGGTCGTGAAATTGCGACGGGAGAGGTTCTGATCGAGCAGCCGCTCGTACGTCCCCAGATCCATATCGCACTCGGTGCCGTCATCGAGCACAAACACTTCGCCGTGCCGGTACGGGTTCAGCGTGCCCGAGTCGATGTTGAGGTAACCCTCCATCTTGATCGGGGCGACCGAGAGTCCCTTGTCCTTCAGCATCTTCGCCAGGCTGCTCGCGAAGATGCCCTTGCCCAGCCCGCTCATCACCGTTCCAAAAACGACGACGTACTTGTGCCGCCCCTTCACGTACCCCGGCGGCATCGGCGAGTAG
This sequence comes from Planctomycetota bacterium, assembly GCA_017303555.1. GTDB lineage: Bacteria > Planctomycetota > Phycisphaerae > Phycisphaerales > UBA1924 > JAFEBO01. The sequence goes on along the minus strand of JAFLCN010000028.1, from coordinate 4,511 downwards.
AACTCGCTCTCGGCCGATTGATCTCCCAAACTGGCGAGCGAGATGCCTTCGGGCGGCACAACACCCGCATTCGCCGCCCCGCCGTTCCCGGTGTTGCTCGTGTTGCCCGCCCGAGAACCATTGCGTGTTTCATTTCGAGGCTCGAAGTCGGTTGCATCCCACGCGCCGGAATCGAAATGCGTAGCGACACCGGGGCCGGCCTCATGGTCCTGGCGGAGCGGATCAAAGAGTTGGGGGGGCATGTCTCAGCATATCACATCGGGGTGCCAGCGCGGCTACCCCCCGCCGCTTTTCCGACAGACTTTCTGCCCGGCCTTAGCGCTTCCCGATGGCCCGCTTCACAAACGCCTCGTACTGCTCGGGCGTGTCGATCCCGGCATGACCGACTTCCGCGGGCATCAGCGCGACCGCAATCGAGTACCCGTGCTCCAGAATGCGGAGCTGCTCGAGCGACTCGGCGCGTTCGAGGGGTGTTGGTTCCAGCGTCAGATAACGGTCGAGAAACGACCGCCGGTACACGTATAACCCGACGTGGCGAAGCGGCTTGCCGGATTCGGCGTTTGCGGCATCGCGCACATACGGCACACGGGAGCGGCTGAAATACATCGCCCGGCCGTCCTGCCGAACGACCACCTTCACGATGTTCGGGTTGTTCGCGTCCGCATCGGACATCGGAGACGCGACGGTTGCGACGGGCGAATCACCGAGGACGCCCACGGCCGCCTCGATCAACGACGGCTCGATCTCGGGTTCGTCGCCCTGCACGTTGACGACGATGTCGTCGGCCCGCAGGCCCAGGATCGCCGCGGCTTCGGCGAGACGGCTCGTCCCGTTCGGGTGGTCGGTTCGCGTCAGAACCGCCTCGCCCCCGAAGCCCTTGACAGCGTCCATGACGGTGCGATCGTCGGTCGCGATGACGATGCGTGAAAGGACCGGAGTGCGTGCCGCGGCCTCGCAAACGTGCTGGATGAGCGGCTTGCCAGTTTTGTTCGCCAGCACCTTGCCGGGAAACCGGGTGGAACCGAGGCGTGCGGGAATGATCGCTACCGCACGGGGGCCCGATCCGGAGTGAACCGCGCTGGGCATGCGGCATCCTTACTTGGCGCGAAGCTCGGCAACGAGCTTCTTGAGCGAGTCGCGACGGGCCTTGATGTCCTTGTAGCCGATCGCCTGGATGAGGATCTGGCTGGCGATCTTCTCGGCTTCTTCGGCCGCCGCGAGATCGCGCCGTGTTTCGCCGACGACCTGGAGTGCGCAGCAGAGATCGTACTTGATGTCGCGCTGGTCTTCGGGCGTCAGGTCGGTCGATTCGAGCGCGCGCCGGAACGTCTCGATCGATTCGTCCGCGAGGTCGCACCGGAGGAACGAGAGGCCGAGCATGTGCAGCGTTTTGGCCCGGACACGCGGATCGTTCTGGGCTTCCTGGAACTGGCCAATCGCTTCTTCATACTGAGCCAGGTCGAAGTAGCGCCGCCCGAGTTCGTAGCGCCAGCGCATGTCGGTCGGATAGTTCTCGACGTTCTGCTTCAGTTCTTCCACTTCGAGTTCGAGCAGCGCCCTCTGCTCGGTCTCGAAGACGCTCTTGGCGATCGGATCGTCGGCGGCCGATTCCAGCATCCGGCGCGCCTCGCGCACGCGGCGCTGCGATTGGCGGATACGGATCTCGCCCGCATCCTGCTTGAACTTATAGATCTTGGTCCGCTCGTACGTGGCCATCAGCAGGGAGTGCGCCCGTTCCTCGTCGGCGGCCTTGCCGCGCTCGCGCAGCGCCTGCACCACGCGGCTCAATGTCGGCAGGTCTTCGGGGCGGAGCGCGAGCTCGGCCTCGGCGTTCGCGAGCACGCGATCCTTCACGTCTTCGGTCTTGCTGATTCGACCGGCTTCTTCGAGCGCCTGCTGCTTGCTGGAATCCCGAATGTTCTGGCGGAAGCCGCCCTCTTGTCCGGTCTTTTCGTAGCCGCCCTTCTGCATCGTGGCTTTGGCCGCGAGCATCTTGACCTCGTTGCCGAGCTGGCCGTCGGCCGGATCGAGTCGCCGGGCCTCTTCGCCGCTGTTCACGGCGATCTCGGCAAGGCCCATGCTGTCGGCGGCCTTCATCAGGCGGACGTAGTTGTCCTTCTTCGCTTTCGGGTCTTTGCGGCACGCCGCGTACGCGGCCTCGGCGACCCACTTGCCGACATCGCCAGCGCCGATCTTCGCAACCGCCTCGGTCGCCTTGACCGCCCAGGAAGCGCCGGAAGTCCGGTCGTCCACGGACATCGACCATTCGTAGAGGGCGTTCAGGAATTTGTTGACGTCGCCGCTGCCGCTGACGGCGTTGCGGGTGTCCTTGCTGACTCGTCGCGCGCCGTCGGGCGAGTTGAGGAAGTCGGTGGCGGACTTCACATAACCCTCGACGCCCGAAACCATCCGGGGGTCCTGCTGCAGACCACGGAGCCAGAGCCCCATGGCGTATTCGTACCTCTCCGACTCCTGCGCGACCTTGGCGTGGTCGAAGAACTTGCCGGCCTTGTCGGGCTGGAAGCTCGGGCCGCCGCCGTTGTCGCCGCCGCCATCGCTGGGGGGCTTTTTTCCGAAGAGTCCTGAGATCATGACTTCAGCTTGTTCCTCTCGCAGCTCGCCGGACCGATCGCCCGCTCCGAACGTTGGCTGATAGTAGTTCGCCGAACGTCCGAGTTCTGTTTCACCGGCTTCAACCCGCGGCCGACGGACCGGTGGTTGGGGCTGCTGGACCCGACCATTGCGCCCCGTACCATCGGGGAATGCCGGTCAACGCCGACAATCTCGTGATCTTGCACTATCCGGAGCGGGCCTTGCGCGTGCCGGCCAAGCCGATCAAGGAAATCACGGCGGAGACTCGCCGAATCGCCGAGCGGATGATCGAGTTGATGGACGAGGCGGAGGGCATCGGCCTTGCTGCCCCGCAGGTCGGCCTCGCGATCTCGCTCTTCATCGTCGATATCCCGACCGGCGACAAGAATTCGCCGGACACCGATCCGCCCAGCGCGACCTCGGATGTCATGGTCTTCATCAACCCCAAGATCCTCTCCTTTGAGAATCCTCCCGAGCCTTACGAAGAGGGTTGCCTCAGCCTGCCCGAAATCCGGGGCGATGTTCTTCGACCGCCGATTGTCACCATGCAGGCGACCGGCCTCGACGGCAAACCCTTCACGCTCCGCGCCGGTGGCCTCCTCGCCCGCTGCATGCAGCACGAGTTCGATCATCTCCAAGGCATCCTCATCCTCGACAAGATGACCCAAAAGTCCCGCATGAAGAACCGCCTCGCCGTCAAGGATCTCGAGAACTCCAAGTAGAAGCGTCCTTTCCTTCGATCTCTTCTTCAGATCGTCCGTTCTTCGCCTTTCTTCTTCGCTCCTCTCTTCTCCGTGTCTTCCTCCGTGGTTCTCCGTGTTGAAATGCCTTCCCCCCGACTCAAACTCGTCTTTCTCGGCAGCGGCGCCTTCGGCCTTCCCACTCTTCGCGCTCTTATCGCCAAGCACGACATCGCGATGGTCGTCACCCAACCCGATCGCCCCGCCGGGCGGGGCGGGGCGCTCACCCCCACTCCGATCGCGGCGGAAGTTCAAGCCAATTTCCCGCACATCCCGCTGCTCAAACCCGAGAAGATCAATGTGCCCGAAATCCGTGATTCGATCCGGGCGTTGAATGCGGATGCATTCGTGGTGATCGCCTTCGGACAGAAACTCGGCAAGTCGCTGCTCGAGGGCGTCTACGCGATCAACCTGCACGGTTCGATCCTGCCGCGCTGGCGCGGGGCGGCACCGATCAACGCGGCGATTCTCGCGGGTGACCCGGTTGTCGGCAACAGCGTCATCACGCTCGCCGACAAGATGGATGCGGGGCTGGTGCTTGCCACATCTTCGCATCCGCTCGATCCGGCGTGGACCACATCGGACCTGCACGACATCCTCAGCGCGGACGGACCCGACCTCATCGAGCGTGTGCTGCGTGATCGTCCGGCCGGCGCGGCTCAAGACGAGTCGCTCGTCACCATCGCGCCGAAGTTCGCCAAGACCGATGGCTGGGTTGACTTCACTGCATCCGCCGATGAGTGCCGCCGCCGGATTCATGGGTTGAATCCATGGCCGGGCGTGACCGTTCAATTCCGAGGCCAGCCGCTGAAGTTGCATCGCGCGAAATCGCTCGGCCAATCCAACCAACAACCACCGGGCACACTCATCGATCCCGCGCAAGGCATCGTCGCCTGCGCGAACTCCGCTCTGCAACTCCTCGAAGTCCAACCCGCCAACAAACGCCCGATGCCCTGGCCCGACTTCGCACGAGGCCACAAGCCGCTCAAAGATGAAGTTCTCGCTGGTCGCGCTCATTGATCCTCGGCCTTTCCTCTCCGTGGTTCTCCGTGGCTCTTCTATGAAGCCGACTCTGTCAAGCGCCAAAGCAACGGACGGGACGGTTTCACTCTTCTATCCGAGCTTCCGGGGGCCGGCTTGCGCCCCCGGGCCCATTCAACTTTGCGACGAGTCCCATTC
>JAFLCN010000027.1 GCA_017303555.1 Planctomycetota bacterium | reverse complement strand
TCACGCAGCTTGTTCACGATCTGCTCCGCCGAATGTCTCGTCCGCTTCATCTTCAAGAGTCTCCTCGACCCCGTCAGGGTCGTGCAAGACTCTCATAGGCATGGATCAGGATTTGGGGAGCAGGTCAGTTCCAAGAACGAGCTCGCCAAAATGCCTGAAAGTTCGTTCCTGTCCTGGTCTGAAACAACGATGGGAAGTCCGCCATCGGACATCGCCGTTGCGCCGTCGAGTCCTGTCATGATTTCGAGGGCGAACTGTTCCAGTTCGAGGCGCATGGCGGCCACGAGTGCCGCACTCAGTTGCGGATTGCTGGCGAGCAGTTGTTGAAACGCGGCACAATCGGCACCGAACGCAAAATTGAACTCGCGTGAATCTGTGAGTTTCTTGTCGAAGGAGGTCGCATGTGCGTCGATGCGCTCAGCGATCTCGTGAAACCACTTCGAGAGAGACGGATTTGGCATTGTTGATTGTTCCAAGCCAGATTTGCGAATGCGACACTGCTCCGCAAACGCGATGGACCTTTTCGACGTTACACTCACTTGATGGTAATTCCGATCAGCGAAGACCTCGTCGGCATCTGCCGCGAGATTGAGCGGCAGGTTTCGACCCGTGGCGCGGCGAGCTTGGTCTGGTCGGACGACGAGTACCAGCGGGAGACGGTTGTTGGCGGTTGGAGTCCGGAAAAGAATCGTTTTTTCTTTAGCTTCTATACCGACGATGGAAAGGATTTCATGTTCTCTCTTTCCATCGAAGAAGCAATCTCAATTGCCGGCGGTGGCAGACCGAACATCATCGGGGAGTATTGGAAAGAGTCTCCTCTGTGGTGAAACCGCGTGACGAACGTCGTTCGCCCCTCCGGGGCGAGATGACGCAATGCTTCGAGTCCGGCGGCTGAGGTCGCCGGCAACGATCGTGCGCCCTCCGGGCGAAAAACGGGGAGGTGCTTTCGTCAGACTGCGGATCCCGGTAGCGTCCCGGCGTACTTGAGGAGGCGGCGTTCGAATTCGGCGACGGCGGTGCTTGGCGTGTGGTCGCTTCGGCGGACGATTGCCAATTCGCGGATGAGGGGTTCGCCTTTTGGGGTGAGTGAGGGGAGGCGCTTTGGGGCGTCGCTCAAGCGCGAGACGAAGCCGACGCCGACTCCGGCGGCGACCATTTGCTGGATGCTTTGGATGGAGCGGAGTTCCATGACGACGTCGAGGGTGATGCCGGAGGAGGCTGCCGCGGCATCGACGACTTCGCGGACGGCGGAGCCGGCTTCGAAGCCGATGACGGATTCGCCTTTGAGATCGGACCAGCGGAAGGAGGTTTCTTTGGCGAGTTTGTGGCGTGGGGGCGTGATCAGGCGAAGCTCATCATCGACGAGGCTGCGGAGGACGAGTTGCTTGGCACCGACAGCGCGGACGGGGAGCGTGACGATGCCGAGATCGAGTTCGCCGTTGAGGATCGCTTCGACGATGGCGGACGAGCCCATCTCGCGCACGTAGAACTTGAGGCCGGGGTGGGCGCGGCGCATGTCGCTGACGACGGAGGGGAGGATGTAGGAAGCTGCGGTTGCGCCGGCGCCGGTGCGGATCGAGCCGGTTTCGAGGCCGCTGAGGCGGCGGACTTCGTGCAGGCCTTCATCAGCGCGGCGGACGGATTCGTCGGCGTGGCGGAGGAAGACTTTGCCGGCTTCGGAGAGTTCGACGCCTTTGCCGGTGCGATGGAGCAGGCTGGTGCCGACTTCGGCTTCGAGCTTGCGGAGCATGGCGGAGAGTGCGGGCTGCGAGACGCCGAGGGTGCGCGCGGCCTTGGTCATGTGGCCGGCGCGGGCGATCTCGCGGAAGTAGCGGAGTTGGGTGAGTTCCATGGGAGAGTGCCAGCTATCAGTCATCAGCTTTCAGCTGTCAGCCAAGCCAAGCCGAAGCGAGCCCGGGGGTTTCTTCTGGCTGAAAGCTGATAGCTGTCCGCTGAAAGCTGGCTCCCCCATCATAAGCACAATCTATCAGACACGTAATCTGAATCGATTCGATTCATGCCGATACCCGGTTACTGTTGACTGGTCCTGACATCTGTTCCTGATCACCGGTCGCACCCAATCGAGGCACACCCATGGCTTTCCAAGATCCCTTCAACTCCAAAGCGTCCCTCAGCACCAAGCACGGCACGTATACCTACTACAACCTTGGGGCGCTCAAGAAGGCCGGGATCGGGCATGTGGACAAGCTGCCGTACTCGATCAAGGTGCTGCTCGAGTCGATGCTGCGGAACCTGGATGGGTTCATCGTGACGGCGGACGATGTTTCCGGTCTCGCGAACTGGAACGCGAAGAGCCCGGCGAAGGAAGAGATTCCCTTCATGCCGGGGCGAGTCGTGCTGCAGGATTTCACGGGCGTGCCGTGCGTCGTGGATCTCGCGGCGATGCGCGACGCGATGAAGGCGATGGGCGGCGACCCGAAGCTGATCAATCCGCTGGTGAAGTGCGACCTTGTCATCGATCACAGCGTGCAGGTGGATGCGTTCGGGCCCCCCACTTCGTTCGGCACCGCGCTGACGGTGAACGCGAACAAGGAATTCGAGCGGAACGGCGAGCGGTATGAGTTCCTCAAATGGGGACAGCAGTCGCTGAACAACTTTACGTGTGTGCCGCCGGCGACGGGGATTGTGCACCAGGTGAACCTGGAGTATCTCGCGACGTGCGTGCTGACCAAGCAGCAGGATGGCGCGACGGTGGTGTATCCGGATTCGTGCGTCGGCACGGACAGCCACACGACGATGGAGAACGGCTTGGGCGTTGTGGGTTGGGGCGTGGGAGGCATCGAGGCCGAGGCGGTGATGCTGGGTCAGCCGATTTACATGCTGACGCCGGAAGTGATCGGGTTCCGACTGAAGGGCAAGCTGCCGGAAGGAACGACGGCGACGGATCTGGTGTTGACGGTCACGCAGATTCTGCGAAAGAAGGGCGTGGTTGATAAGTTCGTTGAGTTCTTCGGCGACGGGCTTGCCGCGCTGAGCGTGCCGGATCGCGCGACGATCGCGAATATGGCGCCTGAATACGGCGCGACGATGGGGTTCTTCCCGGTCGATCAGGCGACGCTGGATTACCTGCGATTTACCGGGCGCGATGAAGCGACCGTGGCGCTGACCGAGGCGTACTGCAAGGCGAACGGGATGTTCTGGACGCCGGGGAGCGCGGAGCCGGAGTTCACGGATGTTGCGGAGCTGGATCTTGCGACGGTGCAGCCCTCGATGGCAGGGCCGAAGCGGCCTCAGGATCGCGTGCTGGTGAAGGATGTGAAGTCGGCTTGGAATAAGGAGCTGACGGACAGCTTTGGCAAGCAGATTCCTCCGGCGGCGGTGAATGTGGCGCGCTTCATTGGTGAGGGTGGAAGCCCGAGCAAGCCGGAAGTGCCGCCGGATGGGACGCCGAGCGATTCGGGCTGCATCGGTGTGCCGGTGAATCTGGGCACCAAGTCATTCAATATGCATCACGGCGATGTGGTGATCGCGGCGATCACGAGCTGCACGAACACGAGCAATCCGGATGTGTTGATTGCCGCGGGATTGGTGGCGCGGAAGGCGCGTGCGCTGGGATTGACGCGGAAGCCGTGGGTGAAGACTTCGCTGGCTCCGGGATCGAAGGTGGTCACGGAGTATTTGAACAAGGCGAATCTGAGCGCGGATCTGGAAGCAATCGGCTTCTACACCGTTGGTTATGGATGCACGACGTGCATCGGAAACTCGGGGCCGCTGCAGGATGAGATCGAGACGGCGATCAAGACGGGCGATTTGATCGTGGCGAGCGTGCTGAGCGGCAACCGCAACTTTGAGGGGCGCGTGCATCCGAACGTCAAGGCGAATTACCTTGCGAGCCCGCCCCTCTGCGTGGCGTATGCGATCGCGGGGAGTGTGGCAATTGACCTTGCAACCGAGTCGCTGGGCAAGTCGAAGGATGGCAAGCCGGTTTTCCTGAAGGACATCTGGCCGACGTGGAAGGAAGTGCAGGATGTCAAGAGCCAGTGCCTGAGCCCGGAGCAGTTCCGCTCGCAGTATGCGAACGTGTTCACGGGGAACCAGCAGTGGAACAAGGTGCCGGTCTCGAAGAGCGATTCGTACGCGTGGAACGACAAGTCGTCGTACATCCACAAGCCGCCGTTCTTTGATGGCATGACCCCCACCCCGGCGACCCCTAAGCCGATTCGCGGCGCGAAGGTGCTGGCGTACGTGGGCGATTCGATCACGACGGATCACATCAGTCCGGCGGGCGATATCGCAGAGAATTCACCGGCGGGTGAGTATTTGAAGAGTCTCGGAATCAAGAAGGCGGACTTCAACACCTATGGCACGCGGCGCGGCAACGACATCATCATGACCCGCGGCACGTATGCGAATATTCGAGTGAAGAACAAGCTCGCGGTCGATCCGGCGACGGGGAAGATCAAGGAAGGCGGCTGGACGCGGGATATGTCAAAGGCGGGAGCGGGCAAGATCAGCTTCATCTACGACGCCGCGATGAATTACAAGAAGGATGGCACGCCGCTGGTTGTGCTGGCGGGCAAGGACTACGGCATGGGTTCGAGCCGCGACTGGGCGGCGAAGGGCACGCTGCAGCTTGGTGTAAAGGCGGTCATTAGCGAAAGCTTTGAACGCATCCACCGCAGCAACCTTGTCGGCATGGGCGTGCTGCCTTTGAACTTCATGGAAGGGCAGACGGCGGCGACGCTGGGCCTGCTCGGCGATGAGACATTCGACATCCACCTGCCGGTGAATTCGGAAGGGTTGGTGGAGCCTCGGTGTGATGTGAAAGTGACGGCGACGCGCGCGGATGGGAAGGTGCTGGAGTTTGTGACGCGCTGCCGCATTGATACGCCGGTGGAGGCAGAGTACTTCCGGAACGGGGGCGTGCTGCACACGGTGCTGAGGCGGCTGCTGAATGAGAGCAAGACGAAGAAGCCGGCGATGGTGTAATCTGGGCCGCCCATGGAAAGCGGCGATTCCGAACCACGGCTCACGCGCGAATTGCTCGCGACTTCACGTGTCGTTGCACGAGGTCGGGGTATTCGCGATCTGGCTCGGTTGATTCGACGGTACGGAGGCGAACCGCGGGGTTGGATCAAAAAGTCGACCCGGCCGTTTGTCCGGAACGATCGGCCGTGGGAATACCATTGGTACGAGCATCACGGCATCGGCCGCGTCGAAGTGAAACTGGTCGACCTCCGGTCACGCGATACCAAGTGAACGAGCAAAGCATGCGAGTCCGCTGTAAGAAAAATCGATCCTCGGGAATCAAGCACGCGCTGACGATCGGCGCGGATTACGAGGTTGTGGGCATCGAATGCGGGGACTTTCGGATACTCGACGACCGAGGAGATCCGATTTTGTTCGAGCGGACGCTCTTTCGCGTTCTGGATCGAACCAGACCCCAGTCGTGGGTAACGAAGACGATGGACGGCGCTGAGTACTCGTACGCTCCGCCGTTTGGAAAGCCCGGATTCTGGGAGGACTACCACGATAACGTGGCCAGTGCACGGCGCGCCTTCAACCGGTACTTGAACGAGCACCTGCGTCTGACCGAGGCGGCTTGAAATTGCACGTACGCTGCGAGCGGAATGTCCATGTCGCCGACTGAACTTCGGACGGATCTCGCATCTCCCGCGGCGACGTCGATCGAGATTCCGATCGCGTGGGGCGAGATGGATGCGCTCGGCCACGTGAACAACGCGGTCTACTTCCGCTACATCGAGATCGCGCGGATTGATTTTCTGCGCAAGGCGGGGTGTCATGCGCTGCGGGATGAGACGGGGGTGGGGTTTATCCTGCAGTTTGTTGAGATGCGGTTTCGCCAGCCGCTGGTCTTTCCGGACACGATCCGGGTGGATAGCAAGTTGATTTCGATCGAGGCGGATCGTTTCACGCTGGCGCATGCTGTTGTGAGCAATACAACCAAGCAAGTGGCGGCGATTGCGCGCGGAACGATTGTGACGTACGACTACCGGTCGCGGGAAAAGAGGCAGATTCCGGAAAAGGTGCGGGCCGCGCTCGCCTCGATCGATCCGGTCACTTTCCCTGGGCCTTCTGCGAAGCCCGACCCGAATCGATCGCGCGCGTGATGGCCTCCATGCTCGGATCTCGATTCTCTGCAAAGTCGTTGAACGTCATCTCTGCCGCAATCTGGGGCTGCACCCAGGTTCGGTGGTCAGTTGAATCGAGAACCTGCCAGTAGCGCGAGGAGCAATGGACGCGGAGCTTGCTGTAGGGCAGCAGGACATACGTGCTCTCGCCGACAAACGCCGGGCGCGAGCCCGTGGGCTCGCCGACGAAGGTTGCGTTGGTGAATTTCTCGAGCATATTCACCGTGTTCTGGGCGGCGGAGAAGGTGTTGCGGCCGATGATGACGAAGAGCTTGCCGGGCTGATTGAGCTTGGCGTTGCGGATGACCGACTCGATAAAGGGGGCGACGAGGCCGGTGTTGCCCCCACCGTTGAGGCGCATGTCGATGATGAGGTAGTCGGGCGATTTCTCTTCGATGAGGCTGTTCATCGATTCGATCACGTGCTTGAAGGACTCGCCTTCGTTGCCGGAGACCGCCTGAAAACCGAAGTAAACGGCGCGCTGGTCGTCGAGGTATTTCAGCGTGAGGGGTTTTTCCGGATCCTGCTGGTAGAGCGGAGTCGGGGCTTTGGCATCTGCGTTGGCGTAGATGTAGCCCTTTCGGAAGAGCCGTGATTTGCCGAATCCATCGCGGGGCATGGCGACCGGGGCGAGCTTCACTGGCTTTTCGGTACCGTCGGCGAAGCGGAAGGTGTATTCGATGTCACTACCGACGGTGGCGCCGGTCGCGCCGATTTCCTGGAGTGCCGCGGGCTGGACCATGCGGGCGGGAATGGCGTAGAGGTAGCCCATTTCGTTATCGACGGAGCAGAATTGACGGAGAGCCAGGGAGGCGTCGTCGGCTTTCATCGCGCCGATCTTGGTGAGCTTGGCGCCGACGAGTTCTTTGTTGGTTTCGGGCGCGCCGATGACGTAGACGCCGTCGGGGAATGTCCAGAGATGGAGCGGGATGCGGTGGAGCGACTTTTCGCCATCGGCGTAGGCGGCGAGGGTCGTGTGGCCATCGCCCACGGAGGCGAGAAGTTTGGAGAGGCGGGCGCGCAGGCGGTCTTCGCGCAGGCCGCTGGCGGCGGCGGACTTGAGAGCGTCGATCTCGGCGAGGAACTTGTCCTTTGGGATATTGGCGTAGAGATCCCAGTGCATCTGCTTCATGCGGCGGGCGAGGAAATCGAAATCCCATGCCCAGCGTTTTGCGGCGTCGGGCTCTTCCGGCGGCTTGAGGCCGGTGAGAGCGATGAAGCGCGGATCGGCGCGGAGGGAGTTGAGATCGTCGTCGCCTTCGAGGGTCTGCTGGTCGGCGTATCGGTGGTCAAAGGCTTTCTCGAGCCAAATCAGGGCTTCGTCGGTTTTCCCGAGAAGGGCGTACGCGCAGGCGATGTTGTACGACTCGGTTTCGGGACGGAAGCCCAGTTCGAGGGCACGTAGGCCGGACTTGATCGAGCCTTCGAGGTCGCCACCCATGTGCTGGGCGTAGGCGTAGTTGGACCACGCGGAGCCATCAAACCGGTTCGTTTTGAGGTACGCCTCGTACTCGGCGATGGATTCGGGGTATTTTTTCTCGCGGAGGAGTTCGCCGGCACGAGGTGCGGTTGGGGGCGGGAACGCGTGGACGGCGCACGAAAGAAAAAGGGAAGTTGCGGCCGCGATCCTGAGACTGTCCATGATGAACCTCCGATGGAGGCTGGAAGCGCCGTGCGCTTTCGTGCCGCCACGCTACAACAGGATGTGCGGCGTGTCAGGGTCCGTCTTGAAGGCAGTTTGCGCGGAAACAAGGTCGGTTGTGCGTCTCGCGCCGAACGCGGCCGGGCGTGGTCTTGAAGAATCGTCGGAACATCCGCGTCATGTGCGCTTGATCAGAGAAACCGCATTCGACGCTGATCTGGGCGAGCGGCGTCGATGTGCCCAGCACCTGTTCGAGAGCACGATCGGACCGGACGCAGGCGGCGAATTCGCTGATGGTCTTGCCCCGGCTCTTGCGAAACTGGCGGCAGAGGTGCGCCGGGTGTACGCCCGCCTCGTCAGCGAGCGCATCGAGACTGGGCGGCAGGCCGCGCCGGTCGCGGACGATCTGCTCGACGCGGTTCAGCCAGCGGGCGCGGTGCGGATTGGTGAGGTCGGACGCGCTGAGCGAGTCGAGAATCGCGGTGACCGCCTCCTCGACCGCGAAAGTCGCGAGCGGGTCGTTCGAGGACATGGCGATCTGCAGCGCGCCGACCGCGTGGAGAGCGCCGCCGACGTGCCGATAGAGCACCGGGTTGGCTCGCATCCGGGGCACCACACGATCGAGCCACGACAGAGGTAGTTCGACGTTCAAAGCCTCGGCGCCTTCCCTTGAAATCTGATCGCGGTGCGATTCGCCGGCCTGGTTGAAAACGACGCTGCCTCGGCTGCACACGTGGTCGCGGTGCAGGGCGCTCTCGATACTTGTGCCCCGAAGAGAGACGAGCAAGTACGCCTGTTCATGGCAGTGCGTGGGGAGCGAGGTGTCGGGTTCGTATCGAGTGGCGACGATCCGGAACTCGCCGAACATCCGGGTGCGGGTGGGCTTGCCGAAGTAGTGTCCGGGTTGCAGGCGGAGCATGGGGGTGCCCTATTCGACGCTCGAACCGCGAAAAGGTTTACTTCTTTTCCGCGGCAACTTCAGGTGATTGGGCTTTGCCCGAGCGGCGTTGCAGTTCTTCGATTCGGGCGAGCGATTTTTTCACGCGGGCGTGCCCGGGTTTGAAGAACGCCTCGATGATCTGGTGGCTCTCGGTCAGTTCCTTCTCGGCCTGGTCGTACTCGCCGAGCATGACAAGGCACTCGCCGTAGTTGTTGCGGAAGATGGCCCGGGCGTAGTGCTCTGGGGGCAACTTACCGTCTGCCGCGGCAAAGAGCTCGATGTAGAGGCGTTTGGCCTCGGCAGCTTTGCCTCGGTTGACGAGCATCGTCGCGAGGTTATTGATCTGGCTCCAGGATTCGGGGTCTTCAAAGTTGGCGCGCCGGCGGATCTCGACGACGCGGCGCATGATCGCCTCCGACTCGTCGAACTGCTTGAGATCTTCGAGCGCGAAGGCGAGATTGCTCATCGCCGTGAGTGTCTTGGGATTGGCTTCGCCCTGCACGGCTTTCTGTCGATCGACGGCCTCGCGGAGGAGGGGGATCGCTTCCTGCTGCCGGCCGAGCGAGATGTACGTCGAGGCGACGTTCGCCATCGAGGTCAGGACGCTGGGATGATCCGGAGGAAGGCGTTTGCGCCGGATTGCGAGCGTGCGTTCGTGCAGCGCCACGGCCTCTTCGGCCCGGCCCATGCGCTGAAGGGTGTTGGCGAGCGTGTTGAGCTCGTAGGCGACGGCGACGTGATCGGGGCCGAACTGCTTCTCGCACATTTCGAGCGCCTCGCGCACGGCTTTCTCGCCTTCTTCGAGATTGCCCGCGGCAACGAGCGCAAAGCCGTAGTTGTGCACGGCGGATTGGAGATTGCGATCGCGATCGGTCAGGTGCTTCTTCAGGCCCGCGATACCCACGCGGAATGTTTCGACCGATTCCTTGAGCATGCCCCGCTCGGTGAGATACTTGCCCAGTTCGGCCTGCGCGTGCGCGAGTTCGAGCTCGAACTTCTGCGGATTCTTCTCGTAGAGCGCGATCGCTTCGCGACAGAGCTTTTCGGATTCTTCAACCCGGCCTGCCTCGGCAAGGACCACCGCCAAGTTCCGGCGTGCTTCGAGCTCGACCGGAGAATCGGCACCGAACTCGCGCACGGCGAGCTGGTGAGAAAGCTCGGCCTGGGCGAGCGCCTCCTGCGTGCGACCGAGAGCGCGATAGGTGGTCGAAAGCGTGGTTCGAACGGGGATCTCGACGCGGGCCGAGGTCTTGCCGTCGCTCAGGCGATCTGCCGCCAGGTCGATCATCTCGACAACGGTGAGCTTGCCGCTGGTTTCGCTTTCGGGGCTGGCGGAGGCGAGCATGCCGGTCAGAAACTCGTTGGTGGCTTTGGCGGTCGCGGCTTCCTGTTCGGCGATCTGCTTCTGGGTCGTCGCCTTCGCGGCCTGCCAGGCCGTGCCGATGACACCCCCCACCAAAGCCACGAACGCGAGCGACACGCCAACGACCAGGGCACGGTTGCGTCGGACGAATTTCCGGACGCGGTACGCGCGGCTCGGCGGGCGGGCGAGGATCGGCTCGTTGTTCAGATAGCGGCCGATATCGGCGGCGAAGTCGGACGCGCTCTGGTATCGCCGGGCGCGGTCCTTTTCCATCGCCTTTGCGGTGATGGTCGCGATATCGGAGGGGACGGTGCGGTCGATCGCCTTGAGCGAGGGCGCTTCGGATTCTGCGATGATGCGGACGGCTTCGGGGAGCGTGTGCGTCTCGAGCGCGTGGGGCAGTTTTCCGGCGAGGAGCTCGAAGAGGATGACACCCAGCGTGTAAACGTCGGAGCGCACATCAACGCCGGACGGGTCGTTCACCTGCTCCGGGCTCATGTAGGGCAGGGTGCCGACGAGCGTGCCGGCCTCGGTGCGCATGGTCGCGGCGGGCGACTGCGATGAATCATCGGTGGCGCGGGCGATGCCGAAATCGAGGATCTTGGGCTGGCCCGATGCGGTAACGAGGATGTTGCTCGGCTTGAGATCGCGGTGGATGATGCCCTTCTGGTGGGCGTGCTGCACGGCGTCGCAGACTTTGCGGAAGAGTTCGAGTTTGTCCTTGAGTGTGAGCTTGTTTTCAACCGCGTAGAGCGTGAGAGGTTTGCCCTCGACAAGCTCCATCGCGAAGTACGGCTGCGGCCCGGCGCCCGTCTCGTGCGTTGCGGCTTCGAAGATCGAAGCGATTCCCGGGTGTTGCAGCTTCGCGAGCGTTTCCGACTCGTGGTCGAAGCGCCGGAGCAAGCGGGGCGTGAGCAGGCCGGGGCGGATGACCTTGAGCGCAACGGTGCGCCTGGGCCTTTCCTGCTCTGCCAGGTAGACGACGCCCATTCCTCCCTCACCCAGCACACGCGAGATGAGGTAGCGACCGATGCGCGGCGTGCCGGAGAATCCCGCGGCGGTCGAAATCGGAATCTCTTCCTTCGGCTGCTCGGCCATCGTCTGGATCTGATCCTGCTTGAGCAGCATCAGCTCGACGCGTGAGCGAAGCACGCGATCGTCCCCGCATTCGGCATCGAGCACTTCGCGCCGCCGATCGGCGGGCGCACCGACGACCTTGCGGGCGATTTCCCGGACCCGGGATTGCGATGCGAGCGGGATGTCCGACGGTGCGTTGTCCAAATCGTGCCTATTTCCGGACTTGCGCCATCCCGGCGCACCAGGTCCGCGCCATTCTGACACATCCTGCGCTCGAAAGCCAGCCGAATCCTGCTGTTGATAACACGGCTCGGCCACACCCGGCCGCGGGGCGGTAGCCGTCGCCCGGCCGCCAAGAATCGCTCCCGATGAACACGAATCTTCAGATCGCGGCCCTCGTTCTTCAGACGATCTCCTCGCTCTCGATCGGCGGCGGCCTGATCTTCGCGGCATACCAGTTCTACTACGCCCGCAAGGCGCAGCACGTCGCCAACTTCACGAAGCTGGTCGAGTTGCAGATGTCGCTCCGGCGGATGCGCGTCGAGAACCCGAAACTTGCCAATGTCTACACGGACGACGTCCGCAACCTCTCCAGCGACGACGAGATCCGCTACTACTTCTTCAACCTGATGCAGCTCTCGCTCTTCGAGATCGCGTGGTACAGCCACGAGCACGGCCAGCTTTCCGACGAGTACTTCGATTCATGGGTCAAGCGATTCCGCATCATCGCGGCGGAGACCAGCTTCACCAAAATGATGCGGAACCCCTCCATGAAGATCCTGCACGATGATTTTCAGAGCTACGTGCAGGAGTTCGTTGCGCAGCAGGCGGCATCGGATGAATCGAAACCGGCGCAGTAGACCAGCGGTTCGAACGCCCGAGGCGAGATTCCGGGGACCAAACGCGAGCGGGCCCAACCGCGCCCTTCACTTCGTTCCGGTTGGCACGCCGAGCGTGGGGCCGCCGAGAACCGGCATCGATATCGAGCAGAAGCCGGCACCGGAGCGATCCGATCCTACAGGCCGTCCTGGTTCTTTGTGGTGACGCGGTCGTCGGAAAAATCGACCGTGATCTCGATGCGGTCGCTCTTCCAGATCCAGCGATCGCGGATCGGTGCCCGTGCCGGGACGGGCGAAGGTGCGGCCGGAACGCGGGCTGTTGTGGCGCTCGAAGGGGATGTTGGGGTGGGCTGGGGCCGGTTCGGCGACGCGGGCGGATTTTTGCCCTCGGCCTCGCGCTGGGTCTGCTCATCCCGGTTCTTGACCAGGTCTCCCAGGCCCTGCTTGATCTGGTTCTGATTCTGACGCTGCTGCGCGAACGTGATATCGCCCAGCATGTCGCGGGCGAGCTTGGTCCCCGCGCCATCGACCATTTTCTCGCCCGGGCCGAGAATAGCGGTGACCTCATCGACCGACATGCCGACCTGGATCTTGTCGTAATTCTCCCGGGTGAGACGGTTCTCGCACCCCGTGGCGAGCAGGGCAGCACAGCCGAGGAGCCAGCCCGCCAGAATCGCGAATGGTCTCTTGGTTTTCATGATCGCTCCGATAGCGGGCATCGTACGAGGATTGCTGCACCCTCACCGGGGTCCAGCCCGAAGAACCGGGGAGCCGAACCGATTAGGATGGAGACGCACGGAGGCTTTGACGAACTTGGAACCCCCCTCACGTCCGGATACAGCCGGTTCTGCCCACGCGACCTCGATGGCCGCGGCGACCTCTGAGGCGTCGCTGTATCTGCATCCGCAGACGCTGGCTCGGCTTTCGAGTTTCGAGCTGCGTGCCAAGATGATCGTCGAGGGCCTTTCGAGCGGTCAGCACCGTTCCCCGTACCAGGGCTTCTCGGTCGAATTCGCCCAGCACCGGCCGTACACGGCGGGGGACGACCTTCGCCACCTCGACTGGAAGGTCTTTGCGCGGTCGGACAAGCTTCACCTGAAGCAGTATCAGCAGGAAACCAACTTCGACCTCATCGTGATGGTGGATTGCTCCGGATCGATGTCGTACGGAAGCCGCTCGTTCGCGGACGCGTCCGGCGTCGGGCGGGAGAAGAGCCCGGACGGACGCGCGCACTGGAGCAAGTTCGATCACGCGACGGCGCTTGCCGCGGCGTTGTCGTACATCACGCTCCGGCAGGGCGATCGGGTCGGACTCGAGATGTTCGACGAGAAGGTGAGGCTGGTGCTCAAGCGCTCGAGCAGCCAGGGCACGTGGCGGCAGATCGTGGGCGCGCTCTCGTCGCACCCGGCGCACCGCACGCCCGCGCCGACCGAAGGCTCGACGAACCGATCGAGCGATCTGCGCCGGGCGATCGACGAGACGTTTGCGCAGATCTCGAACCGCTGCATCCTGGCGATTGTCAGCGACTTCTTCATGGATATCGAATCGATCAAGGAAGCGCTCGCCCGCACCCGCCACGCGCAGGCGGATGTGATGGCGTTCCAGATCATGGATCGGGCGGAGCTGGAGTTCGACCTGCGCGAGAACGCGGGGGGCGTGCTCCTCGAAGGACTGGAAGGAGAATCGACGCTCCGCATCGATCCGCGCGCGATCCGGCGGGGCTATTTGGAGGCTCTGGAAGAGCACAACTCCAAGCTCCGGGCGCTGCTGCGGGGCATGGGGTACGACTACACCCTCGTCAACACCCACGATTTCCTCGGTCCGGCGCTCGCGGCGTTTGTTTCCCGCCGGAACGCTCAGATCAAGAAGCACCTTGCCTAGCGACCATCGCGCACCGATCCCCCACTTTTTTCCGACTTTCTGACCCTTCACGCACCGGACCCGATCGCATCCTCTTTCGATGGCCTTTCTGAATCCAACCCTGGCCTTCGCAGCGCTCGCGTGCATCGCGGCGCCGATCATCATCCACCTGCTCTTCCGGCGGAAGCGCAAGCCGGTGGCGTGGGGCGCGATGAAGTTCGTGCTCGAGGCGTTCAAGCGGCACAAGAAACGCCTCCGGCTCGAGCAGCTTCTTCTTCTCGCGGCGCGCACGCTCGCCGTGCTCTTCCTCGCGCTCGCCGTCGGACGCCCCATGCTTGCGGGCGCACGCCCCGCCGATAGCCGCAGGGCGCGCGACCTCACAATCGTCCTCGACAACAGTCTGGTCTCGCAGACTCGGCCCGGCGGACCCGGGACGACCAGCGAACTCGAAACATCGAAGTTGACGGCCGTGCGCGTGCTCGAGGCGCTGGATGCCGCGCGGGGGGATCGCGCAACCGTGGTGACCCTTGCCTCTCCGGCGGAGCGTTTGCTGTCGGCACCCACCGGTGACTTCGCGAGCGTCCGGCGGGTGATCGAGCAGATTCAACCTGCCGATTCCGCGGCCGATTTTGCGGGGGCCGCGGCGCTCGCGCGCGAGACCGGCCCCGGCGCTTCAAACACGGCACGAGAATCCACGATCGCGCTGCTTTCCTCGCTCCGGGCGGGGAGTATCGATCTTTCCCGCGAGCACGCGGCAACGACACCGGCCGGGGGCGGGACGGATTCCGCCGCGACCGGCGACAACGCACCCTCTGTCTTCGCGGCGCTGCCGGCGCAGGAGCCAGCGCAGAACGTCGCGATTGTCGGCGTCGAGCCTCTTCGATCGATGGTGCTTCGATCCGGGGGCGAGGCCGCGACGCCGCAGGCGAGGGTCGCACTCCGCCGATTCGGAAGCACGCTCTCGGATCCGGCGACAATCCAGCTCCGGCTCCGCGTCACGGACGGGCGCATCGGCGACGACGAGAAGACGTGGGCCAAGACGGCGGTTCGGTTCGCGCCCGGGGAAGACGCGGTCACTGTTCTCGCTCCTGTGGCGCTCCGCGATGCGAAAGAGGAGGCGATACCGGTCGCATCGTGGATCGAGGCTCGGATTGATGACGATGCCATCGCCGGGGACAATCTGTTCCGGCGACCCTGGCGGGTGCGCGAGCACGTGCGTGTGGGATTGCTGGCGCCGATCGGGGCCTCGGATTCGGGTGCCGGTCCGGCGGGTTATTCAGCGGCGGATTGGCTCACACTGGCGCTCGCACCAACGGCTTCGTCGCGTGCCGCGGATATTGATGGCGGAAACGAAACGATCCGCATTGCACGGATCGATCCGACCCGGTTGACGGCACCGGATCTCGCCGCGCTCGATGCGGCGTTCGTGACGCGTCCGGACCTCATCGACCCTCCGTCGTGGCCGCTTCTGGGCGACTTTGCCCGCCGGGGCGGTTTGCTCATCGTCTGCCCCGCGCCCGGTGAGGGGGCGCAGAAATGGACCGACGCCTTCGGCAAAGCGACCGGAATCGCCTGGCAATTCGATCGCGACAGCAGCACATTCACGCCCGCGGGCGCGACCAAGGCCCTGGCCGGCGCGAACGCGGACCAGCCGATCATCGCGTCGCTCGGCGCGGACCTGACCGAACTCATCAAGCCCGTCGTGGTGTCACGGATCCTCCATGCGGACCTCAAGGGCGACGGCGCCTGGCTGCTCCGGCTCGATGACAACACACCGGTGCTCGCTTCGACGCGGCCTCCGAGCAGCGGCGCAACGGCTTCGCAGGGGCTGGTCGTGGCGTTCTTTGTCGCGCCCGAACTTCTGTGGACAAACCTGCCCGCGATGCCGCTGATGGTGCCGCTGGTGCAGGAGATCGTGCGCCAGGGGATCGGGCTCGCATCCGCATCGACGGAGTTGACGGCCGGCTCGGTGCTGGATGCGCCGGATGCTCTCCGCGCCGTGGAACCAAAGGAAGCTTCATCGGCCGAAGCGGTTGCGCGCAGCGCGGGCGTCTGGCGGCGTGTCGATGCGCGGGGCGTGACGAAGGACGTGGTCGCGGTCAATGCCGATCCGCGCGGCTCGAGCACCGCGGCGCAGCAGAAGGCTCAACTCGAACCCTTTCTGCGAAGCTGGATTCGCGCACGCGAGCTTTCCTGGAACGACCCAGCGGCAACATCGCAGAGCGGCACGCAGGGCGCACTGGGGCCCGCGCGCCAATCCCCGCCGATCGATCTGCCCCTTCTGCTTGCCGGATTGTGCCTGCTTGTCGCCGACGTGATTTTCTCGCGGCTGTTCAGCCACGCGACGGTTCGGGCGGATCGGAGCGGTCGCACAGAAGAAGAGCCGGCACGGCTGGATCGAGAGGCCGCGGCATGAACGAACTGATCGTCAAGCTGTTCTCTCTCAAAGCGCTCAAACCCGGCGAAGCGGGGGTCGCGCTCGAATGGGCGTTTCCGATTCCGGCCTGGGGATGGATGCTGATCCTTGCCGGGGCGGCGGGGCTTTCGTGGTGGGGATACCGCAGGCTCGAAGGCAAGCTCAACCGGCGCGTCACGCTTGCTTCATTGCGGGGATTCGCGCTCGTGCTTGTCGCGCTCATGATCTCGGGACCACGCCTGGTCAAGACCGAAGAAACGGTGGAAAAAGACTGGGTGGTGGTGCTTGCCGACCGCTCGCAGTCGATGGATGTACGCGACGTCGGCGGCAAGTCACGCGATGAGCAGCTCAAGCAGGCGATCGAGAAGACCCGCACGGCGCTGGCGGGCCTCGATCCGGAACGCAACATCCTCTGGCTCGGGTTTGATGCGCGGACCTTTGATCTGCCATCGGAGTCGGGCTCGCTCGGCCCGCCGACCGGGACGCGGACGCTCATCTCGGGGGCGCTCGAACAGACGTTGCGACGCGTCGCTTCCAAGCCGCTCAGCGGCATCGTGCTGGTCAGCGACGGGCGGAGCGCCGATGAACCATCGCGTGCGTTGCTCCGGCAGTTGCAAGGGCGGCAGATCCCCATCTTCAGCGTGGCGCTCGGCAGCGATGCGCCCCCGACGCGGATCGCGCTCAAGCGGGTTTCATCGCCTTCTGTTGCGTTCGTGGGCGACTTTGTCCCCGTCACGGTTGACCTCGAAACGATCGGAACGGCGGATGCGCTGCGCGGTGCGAAGATCGATCTTGTGGACGAAAGCACGGGGCAGATCCTTGATAGCAAACCCGTTCCGCCCGAGGTCGCCGGGAGAGGACGGGGCTCGGTCACGCTGATGACACGACCGGGCAATGCGCAGGAATCGCGATGGTCGGTGCGTCCGATCATGCCGGAGGGCGCCGGCCCTTCGGCAACGACCGCGAGCGATCACCTCTCGCTCGCACTCCGCGTTGTGGACCGGCCCGTCCGCGTTGCGTTGTTCGATGGTTACCCGAGGTGGGAATACCGCTACCTGAAGAATCTGCTGCTTCGCGAGCGTTCGATCCGCTCGAGCGCGCTGATCCTTTCTTCTGATCGCCGCTACCTGCAGGAAGGCACCGACCCGCTCGCGTCGCTCCCGAGAACACGCGAAGAGTGGCAACCGTTCGATGTGATCGTGATGGGCGACGTGCGCTCGGAGCTGTTCAGCGCCGAGCAGCTTTCGCAGATCAAGGATCTTGTCGCGAACAAGGGCGCCGGTCTGCTTTGGATTGCCGGCCCGAACTCGACGCCTCAGACCTGGAGGGGAACGCCGCTCGCTGATCTGCTGCCGTTTACGCTCGAGGACGAAACATCCAGCGCACGCACCTTCGCCGAAAGTGTTCTTGTCTCGCCCGGTCCGGCGGCAGAGCGGCTCGGGGTGCTCCGCCTCGGCGAAGGCGGCTCGAGCATCTGGCCCCAGATTCTCAGTGATCCGGGGGCTGGATGGACGGCGCTTCGGTACGCGCAGCTCATTGATCCGCGTCAACTCAAACCGGCCGCAGAAGTGCTCGCAACCGCGAGCCCGGCCTCGGGTCCGATCGGAAGCGATGCATCGCGCCCGCTCGTTGTCACGATGCGATTCGGCGCGGGCCGCGTGATCTACGTCGCAACCGACGAGATCTGGCGGTGGCGGTACGGCCGGGGCGAAACGCTTCCGGAGCGATTCTGGCTTCCGTTGATCCGCTTGCTGGCCCGAGAAAGCCTCGCCCGAACCGGGCAACCCGCGATCCTTGATGCCACGCCCGAGCGTGCGACCGTCGATCAGCCTGTCCAGATTTCGATCCGGCTTCTCGACCAATCTCTCCTCAGCACAAGACCGGAATCGCTGACGGTGCGCATCACCTCCGACCGCGCCGCCGATGCCGGTGAGCAATCCATCACGCTCAAACCCCAGGAAAGTGGCCGGGGCGCCGGCGAAACCCCAACGGGTCTCTTCGCCTCGAGCTGGACCTTTGCCGAAGCCGGCGATTACACGATCCGCCCGACGGATGCGGCCCTCTCCGGTCTTGGTCTCAGCACCAAGGTCGAAGTTCGCGCCCGCGATGATGAGCTGCGAGAGCCCGCGGCGGACCATGCCCTGCTGATCGGCCTTTCCGAGGCGACCGGCGGGCAGGTGCTTCCTTTCGACCAGATCGGAAGACTGGCAGACCTGATCCCCAACCGGCAAGTCCGAACGGCCGGGGAAACCGTTTCAGAGACTCTCTGGGACAAGCCGCTGATCTGGTCGCTGCTCATCCTGCTGCTCAGCCTTGAATGGATCGGCAGGCGGTTGATCCGCCTGGCCTGAGCCTGCGCGGCGATTCGGGCGGTACCCGGCGCAAACTGTGCTGGAACCCGAATCCCTGCCGCACCCTTCCCGGTATTCACCGTACAGTCTTGAGGCCGAAGGCTCGAAAAGAACGATGGGCAACGCTGCGTTCTGGTGGTTATCGATCCAGAGCGAGGGCTGGTGCGCTTTCTTTGTGCGATTGTGGATTGGGTCCTGATGTGCCATGAGCTCCGATCCTGCTGCCACCCCGATGCCCGCTGACGCTCCCAACTCGCCGGAGCCCACGGTCGCGGCCACCGAATCAGCCCGCCCGCCGTCGATCGCTCCGTCGCTCTTGTCCTTGCGATGGCGGATCCGTCTTTGGCTGGTCGTCGATCGGGCCAGCACGCTTTTGGGCTCGGGCCTGGCGGTCTGCCTCGGTGCGGCACTGCTCGATTATCTCGTCCGCATGCCCCAGGCGATGCGGATCGTGCTTTGGCTGATCGGGCTGGGGCTGGTCATCGGCGCGATCCGCCGCTTCGTGATCCCCGCGGCACGTTTCAAGCCTTCGCTCACCGACCTGGCTCTGAGGATTGAGCAGACGCCGGAGGGCCAACGTGCGGGGCTGAGGGACCTGCTCGCGGCGGGGCTGGAGTTTCATGAGACGGGCCCGAACCAGCCGGTGGGTCTGAGACAGCAGATTTCCGCGTCGGCTTCCGGGCTGTTCTCCGGCCTGCGAACCGGTTCGATCCTGCGGCCGGTGGGCGGCGCACGGCGCGGATTGACGCTGCTGATGTTGACGGTCGCGGTGCTCGGGTCGATCGTGACGCTCGCGCCGCTGCTCACCCTGGTGGGCGCGAAGCGCACGCTCATGCCGTGGACAAACGCGGAATGGCCGAGCCGCACGGCACTGATGGATGCGACCGACGAACGTGCGCACGCGCTGACCGCAACGCTGCCGATGCGCGCCATCCTGACCCGGACGAACCGTTCACCCGGGCAAACCCGCGTGCAACTCAAATACAGGTTGATCGAAGACGGTCGCACCGGACCGACCGAGACAGCCCTGCTCACGCCCCAGGGAGTCAAGCACGACCGCGATTTGCGGGGCGAGGTCTACGAACGGCTGCTCGACCCCAGGGCGATTGTCGGCACGCTCGCATCCGAGACGAGCAACCCCGACCGGCGGCTCGAGTACTGGTTTGAAACCAGCGATTCCCAGACCGAACCCGCCACGATCCGGCTGGTCGAACCGCCCTCGGTGACCAGGCTCCGGATCACGGTGACTCCGCCCGTGTACGCCGCCGACTTTGTCGCGGGTGAAAACGGGTTTGTTTCCGGAACGAAGGACCTGGGGCCGGGCCGGCCGGATGCATCGGCCATCACGCCGGTGCTGGCGGGCTCCAAAGTCTCCATCGAATTCGGATTGAACAAAGAGATTCCTCTGCCTGCCGGCGGATCGGGTCCGGACGTGCAGGCGTTCGCGGCCAAGCTGATGGGGGGCTCCACGACTCCGACCGGTCTTTCGATCGAGGCGAAGGGGCAGAGCTTCGAGCTGCGCTGGCAGGCCGAAGAGAGCGTCCGCTTCGGAGCGGTACTCGAAGATTCGTTCGGGATTCGAAGCCAGGATCCGGCGGCGGTTTCGATTGTCGTTGTCCCGGATCGAGCGCCCGCTGTCAGTGTGCTCGAGCCGCCGCAGGACGAAGCCGTGCTCGCGACCGCCGTCATCGATGTCGTCGGTGAGGCAAAGGACGACGTGGCCCTCTCGCACCTGACGATGGAAGCCCGCGTTCTTGCGGCCCGGGCCGATTCGCCCGGTGCGCCGCCCGAGCCGCGCGGGCAGCCGGTCGAGATCGCCAAGTGGGCGCCGGATGCTCGGGGAGCGGACGCTCGCACGGCTCGCGCATCGGCCACGATCGAGCTCGAATCGTTCGATGTCAAGCCGGGCGACGAAGTCCACCTTTACGCGGTCGCCCGGGATAACTTCGCTCTCGACGGCAAGACGCGGGAGCCGGTTCTTTCCGCCCCCCGCAAGCTCCGCATCATCGGCGAATCGCAACTGATCGAACAGGTGCTCGCCGAACTCGGCACCATCCGATCGGCGGCGCAGCGCATCGACTTGGACGAGGCGCGACTGCAGAAAGAGTTGCCCGGCCTCGTTCAGGAAGGTGGCAGCGAGCGGGCCGCTCGAATGAAGAAGGACCAGCAGTCGCTCACCGAACGCATGACGCCCCCGGCCTCGCTCGTGCAGCGGCTCACGGAGCGCGTCGATCGGAACGCTCTGACCGATCGCACCGTGCGCCAGATGCTGGAGGAATCCGCACGGCTGCTCGACGAGGCGGCGCGTCGATCCCGCGAGGCTTCCGAAGCCCTGGACCGCGCTCAGCAGAAAGATCCCGATGCGCCCGCGCTGGCCGAAGAGGCCGAAGCCGCCCGGACCGCGCAGTCCGCCGTGCGCGACGCGATGGCACGCCTTGCTTCCGTGCTCGACCAGGGCAAAGACGGCTGGGCAACCAGACGCGAAATCGAGAAGCTGCTCGAAGATCAATCCAAGCTCTCCGAACAGACGCGCGATGCCGCCCGCCAGACCGGCGGCAAGCGCCTGCAGGATCTGACGCCGGAGCAGCGACAGGAGCTCGAAAGGCTGGCTCGCGCGCAGCAGGAACTCTCGCAGCGTGCCCGCGCCGCGACCGATGCACTTCAGGATCGCGCCAGCAAGTCCCGAGCGACCGACCCCGCGCAGTCCGAGGCGATGGAAAAGGCCGCGGAGCAGTCCTCGCGCGATCAGCTCGAGGCCATGATGCAGCAGGCATCGAAGAACGCGGGCGAGAACCAGACCGCCAGCGCCAACGACTATCAGAAGAAAGCCGAAGAGACGCTGAAGAAGATGATGGAGGAGCTCGACAAGGGCAACCAGAAAAAGAACGACTCGCTCCGTCGCATGCTCGCCGAACTGGTCGAACAGATCGAAGACCTGATGGCGCGACAGAACGAGGAGATCGCCAAGCTCGCGGATGCGACCAGGCTCGCGCCCGACGAAACCCTCGATGGCTCGCAGATCCGTCTGAATCAGGACACGATCTCCGTTGCCGATTCCGCTCGAAAGAGCGGGCCGGAAACGGGTGCCGTCGCGGATGCTGTCGATGCGGGCGCAAACGACCAGGCCTCGGCGATCAAGAGCCTGCGGCTCTCGCCGGCCGATTCGCCCGCGGCGGACCGCTGGGAACGCTCCGCCCTCGCGCGGCTCACCGAGGCACGCGACCTTGCCAGGAAGCTCAGCGAGCGCTCCGAAAAGAGCGAGCAGGACAAGCAACGCGAAGAACTGCGCAAGGCGTACGACCAGTCGCTGCAGCAACAAATTGCTATCCGCGCCGATACTTCCGGCTTTGTGGGCAAGGAGCTTTCGAGGCGCGATCGCGCCGCCGTTCGCTCGCTCGGCGAGAAGCAGGAGGAACTCCGCGTTCAGCTTTCTGAACTGCAAACCAGGACGAAGGAACTCTCGGAACAGGGCGTGTTCAACTTCAGCCATAAGCGGCTCGATTCGCTCATGGATCGCGCGGGCTCCACCCTAAAGGATGGAGTCGCCTCCGCCGGCGTGGACGGCGATCAGGCCGCGAGCGCCGCGCTCCTGCGCTCGCTTGTCGACACGCTCACCGAAGCCAAAAACGACGACGACTTCAGAAACGCCGAAGGCGGCGGCGGAGGCGGCGGCGGGCAACAGGGTGGCCCACGACCGATCATCCCGCCGATCGCCGAGCTCAAGCTGCTCCGCGCACTCCAGCAGGACGCTGCGGGCCGAACGCGCGAAGCATCCGAGAAGCCGAGCGACGCCTCGACGATCGCCGAGATCGGCCGCTTCCAACGCGAATTGGCCGAGCAGGGCGAGACCCTGATCAAAAAGCTCGCGGAACAGCAGGGTGCCAACAAGCCCGCGCCGGAGAAGCCGGTCGAACCCGCCAAACCGGGGGAGGGGCCGCAGTGAGAGCCGCCAGACTCATCTTCGCCGTTTCCCTGTTTTCGCTTCCCGCATTGGGAGCGGCCGACCCCGCGCCCGCTCCGACCCCTGCATCAAAGCCCTCGGAAGAGAAGCCGACAAAGGCGCCCGACATTCCAGATCTCGATTCGCTGCTCGGCACCAAGCCCGACTCGCCGCCGCCGAAACCCGATGCGCAGGACCCCTCGAAGAAAGAGCTCGACCGTCAGCTCTCGCTGAAAGAACAGGCGGACGAATTCGCCCGGGCGGTCGAGCTCATGAACGAGACGGCCGATCGCGTCGAGAAAGAGAACGACGCCGGGCTCGCGACGCAGCGTTTGCAGGAAGACATCCTCACGCGGCTGGATCGCCTCATCAAGGCCGCTCAGCAGAACCAGAGCAAGTCCAAGCAGCAGAAGGAAGAGGAATCACAGAAAGAGTCGCAGAAGAACAAGAACATGCGTCAGCAGTCGCAGGCGCAGTCGAAGCAGGCCGCGGACCAGCCCGGCGAACGAGCCGACGGGCCCGACCGCCAGGAAGGCGCACTCGGAAATGCGCCTGTTGCGCCGCCCGCCGCGTGGGGCGATCTGCCCGCGCACGTTCGCGATGCGCTCATGCAGGGCCTCTCCGACAAGTTCAGCTCGATGTATCAGAACATGACCGAGTCGTACTACCGCAAACTCGCGGAAGAGAAGAAGAAATGAAACAGCGGCTTGGGGTTCTCGTTGCCGTCGGTTCGCTCGGCCTCGTGCCGTGGTCGCTCGGCGCACCCGATGAACCTCCCGTGCAGAATCCGCGCGCTCAAGGTCCGCCCGCCGAACCCGCTCCGGCTCCGGCCGCTCCGCCCGAGGTCCCCGCTTCTGCACCTGCTTCTGCACCCGCTTCTGCACCTGCCTCGGCACCGACCCCGACACCGCCTTCGGCTGTAGATAAGTTCGACATGCCGTTCACCGGCGATCACAAGTCGGCGCAGAACGCGCCGACCGAGGGGGAGATGACACCCCAGCTCGATGCCGCGACGGCGCGCGGGCTGGCGTGGCTCGCACGCAAGCAAAGCCCGGACGGCAGCTTCGGCGATGATCGCTGGGGACGCTCGGTCGCGATCACAGCGCTGGCCGCCATCGCGTTCATGGCCGACGGCAACCTGCCCGGACGGGGTCCATACGGCGAGAACGTTGAACGCGCCCTGAAACACGTTCTGGAGAATTGCACCGAATCCGGATTGATCGCGGGCGACACCGCCGCCGCTCCGATGTACGGGCACGGATTTGCTTCGCTCTTTCTCTGCGAGGTCTACGGCATGACCGGCGGTGGGCCGGATGCCGCACAGGCCGCCAAGCTGCACAACGCCGTGCTCCGCGCCATCCGCCTGATCGCCACCACCCAGAACGATGAAGGCGGCTGGCGCTACAACCCGATCCCCAACGACGCCGACGTTTCGGTCACCATCTGCCAGATCATGGCGCTCCGCTCGGCACGCAACGCCGGGCTGGATGTGCCGAAGCAGACCATCGATCGCGCTGTCGATTACATCCGCCGATGCCAGAACGATGACGGCGGGTTCAAGTACCAATTGACTCCCGGCCCGAGCGCCTGGCCCCGGTCTGCCGCGGGAATTGCGAGCCTGTACTACTCCGGCGTCTACGAAGACGATCAGATCAACAAGGGGATCAAGTACCTGCGTGACAACGCCATGCCCGGGCACGTCGATCGCTCGAGCCCCCACTACTTCTACGGCCACTACTACGCGGCCCAGGCCATGTACCTCGCCGGAGGCACGAACTGGAGCGAATGGTGGACCGGCGTCCGCACCGAGCTTCTTCAATCGCAGCAACCCGACGGTTTCTGGCAAGACCCGGGCGTCGGCGATGTGTACGGAACAGCCATGGCCCTGATCGTCCTTCAGATGCCCAAGCGCTATCTGCCGATCTTCCAGAAATGACCCCTCGAACAACCATCCTCGCCCCGGCCCTCGCGTTGCGCCTCCTCGCCTCGGCGGGCTTCGCACAGGAAGCTTCGGTGCCGCGGATGACCATCCTGGATCGGAATCTCCAGCGGATCACGGGCGATCTCGAACGCCTGAACCAGAGCACCATCCAGTACATCGACACCGCCGGTCGCTCCAAGTCGATCGAACGGTCTCGCGTGCTCGCCATCTACTCCGCGCGCGGCCACTCGGCTTCCATCCCATCCGCGATCGCCGCGGGCGAAGGAGGCAACGGAATCCCCGGCATCCTCCGGCTGACCGACGGACAGATCGTGCCAGGTTTTCTGGTGCCCACGGACAACCCGGGCGAGAGCGTTTCGTGGCGCAGCCGGCGGATCGGCCCGTTCCTCGTTCCGCTCGATCGGACGTCGTCGATCCTTCTCACCGAGTCGATCCACGAAATCGCGAGCCCGCAGCGCGACTCCGCGATCCTGGGAAACAGCGACCGGGTCGAAGGGTTTGTCGAGGGCATCGGCACCCAGCTCACGATCGAATCCGGCGGTAAGAAAGATTCATTCCCGATCGAGCGCGTCGGATGGATCGGGCTTGCGAATCAACCTTCCCCCGGCTCGCTGCCTCTGGTGTTTCTGAGCGACGGTTCGGTCTTGGCCACGACCGAGCTCGCGAGTGCCGTTCCCGCAGGCAAGGCGCCCTCGGACCGCACCGCGACGGCGCTGTGGGCCCTCGCATCCGAGAGCGGCACCGGTGTCATCGACCTCGACTCGATCGACGCAATCCTCTTCGATCCTCGTTCGATCGTCCCGCTCGCGGCAATCAGCCCCGCCAAAGTGTCGGGCATCGAGGGCAGACGCTGGACCCCCACTCCGGATGTTTCCCGCCCCGCCGCATCGCCGATTGGTCTGGCGTCGGTCACGATCTCCGGGCCTGTGCAGGTCGAGTGGAAACTCCCCGCGGGCAGCGCCAAGTTCGGAGCTTCGATTTCTTTGCCCCCGCAGGCAGCGCCCTGGGGGAATTCTGCGGTGGTCATCTCCGCGGCGGGCGCAAATGGAACGTTCAAAGAGGTCGCGAAGGCGGATCTGAGCGCCGAGAAACCAGGCAGCGAAATCGTCGCGGATATCACCGACGCGCAGACTCTTCGCATCGAGGTCCGCGGAAAGACCTATTCCGATGTGCAGGCGCAGATCGTTCTGCACCAGCCGCTCGTGCTCCGCAAAGCCGAGACCACCAAGCGCCCCTGATAGTCGCCCCCGCACCACCCAAGACCACCCGTCCCGACACGCTACCGCACCTTGATCGAGGCGAGCGCGAGCACCACAAACAGCACGGTGATGATCCAGAATCGCGCGACGACTTGCTGCTCCGTCCAGCCAGAGAGGTGCAGATGGTGGTGATACGGGGCAACCTTGAAAATGCGTTTGCCCTTAGTCCATTTGAAGTAGCCGACCTGGAGCATCACCGAGCCGGCTTCGATCAGGAAGACGCCGCACATCGCCAGAACGACGAACTCCTGCCTTGTGATCACCGCGATATAGCCCGCCATGGCGCCGAGCGAGAGCGCGCCGGTATCCCCCATGAACACGCTCGCGGGTGAGCAATTCCACCACAAAAACCCGAAGCACGCCCCGGCCATCGCGCCCGCGAAGATCGCAAGCTCATCCCCGACCGGGATGTGCGGCACCAGCAGGTACTGCGCCGCCGATTGGCTCCCCGCGACTAGCGCAAGCACCACCAGGCCGATCGAAACGATGCCGCTCGTCCCCCCGGCAAGCCCATCCATGCCGTCGGAGATGTTCACCGCGTTGCTCAGCCCGGTGATCATGAGGGTCGCGAAGAGCACAAAGAGCGGCGCGCCGAGATAGAACAGCGTCGGCGAAACTGTCCCCGGACTTTCCCAGGTCTTCTGCCCAGGCAAGTTCAGAACATGCAGCAGGTCATCCTTCGATCCATCCGCCTGCCGGAACAGGAAGAACGCCACAAGCGCCGAGATCGCGAGCTGAAAAACCAGCTTCTCCCACGCGTACAACCCCTGCCGGCTCTTGCTGCCCCGGCGCGAGGCAGTCAGTTTCAGCCAATCGTCCACACCGCCCAGGATCGCAAATGCGATGAAGACCAGCAGCCCCGCCTGCACATAGAACTGCCGGATATCCGCCAGCAGAAGGATCGAGCTCAGCATCGCCCCAGCGATGAGAATGCCCCCCATCGTCGGCACATTGGCCCGGCTCGCCGCGTGACGCTGCAACGCCTCCGCGTCGCTCAACCCGGCATCGCCGATCTTGAGCCTCACCAGCATCGCGATGACCCGGCGGCCGAAGACGATCATGATCGCAAAGCTCAGCACCGCCGCGGCGAGCGCCCGGAACTGAATCTGGTCGAGCAGCGCAAACGGCCGGTACAGGCCACGATCGCCGAACCAGTCCCCTTGCCCGTGTTCGGAAAGCCAGCGCCGTGAATAGTCGAGCAGGACGTAGAGCATGTGGAAATCAGCACCCCGGCCAATGGCGATCGCGCGCGCCGGTCCCGTTTGTTCGTGCCGTTGCCGCCCTCCACAGCACAATTTGCGCCCCGGGCATCAAACCGCCGATTCCTCCCTCTCGCGGAGCGGACGGCCGGCTCCATCGAGCGCCTTCGCCACCCGTTCTACCCCCATACCCCGCGAGCCCTTCAGAAGCACGAAGTCCCCCGGACGCAGCATCGCCGCGATACGCCGCGCGGTCTCGTCGTTCATCTCCGGCAGGTTGTACACCCGCTCACCGGACCTCTTCTTCAAAATCCGTTCCGCGGCAAACATCATCAGCGGCCCGACAACGATCGCCAGATCGATCGATTCGTCCGCCGCGACGGCCTCCCCGATCTCGCGATGAGCATCGGGTCCGGCCTCCCCCATTTCGAGCATGTCGGCAAGCACGGCAACGCGCCTGGCCGCATTGCGGTGCCGGGCGAGATCCGCGAATGCCTTCAGCGACGCGAGCATCGAATCGGGATTGGCGTTGTACGCATCGTTGAGGAGCGTGATCGGCCCCTTGACCTCGAGCCGCATCCGCATCTCGGGCCCCGACGCCTGTTCCAGCGCCGCCGCGATCGCCCCGTCTTCCAGACCGAATCGACGTGCCACCGCAACCGCCGCCGCCCCGTTCATTGCGTTGTGTGCACCCAGCAGCGGGATGCGGAACTTCGACCGCTTGTTGATCGAGAACGACGTCCCGAGTTCGTCCGTCGAAACGGATTCGACCCGCATTTCGGCATCCGAAGATGCACCGAACCGGACGATGTTCGCCCCCTTTGGCCCTCCCATCAACCCGTGGACCGCATCGTTCAGTTCGGGCGGGTTCGCCGCGATGATCGCGACACCTCCGGAACGGATCGCCGTCGCGATGCTCGCTTCCTCGGCGATGACGCCCCGGATCGAACTCAAACCTTCGAGGTGTTCGCGTCCGATGCTTGTGATGACCGCGATCTCGGGCGCAACCACCGCCGCCAACTCCGCGATCTCGCCCGGCGCGTTCGTGCCGACTTCACACAGCAGGTACTGATCCCCGGCTCGCGCCGAGAGGATCGTCAGCGGCACGCCGATCGCGTTGTTGAAGCTCTTCGGGGATGAAACACCGCGAAAATGGCGGGAAAGCACCGCCTCGATCAGCCGCGTCGTCGTGGTCTTTCCGTTCGACCCGCCAACCGAAATCACGCGGGTCCCGTCCAGCGTCTTGCGGTATTCCGCGGCACACCTCAGCAGGGCCTTGCCGACATTCTCAACCTGCAGCAGCGCCAATCCTTCGGGGGCGTTCTCGCCAGCGCCCGCATCCTCAACAACAGCCATCGCCGCTCCGGCCTTTGCCGCGGCATCCAGAAACCGGTGCCCGTCCACCTTCTCGCCACGCAGAGCAAAGAAGATGTTGCCCCGCTTGAGCGTGCGGGTGTCGATCGATGCACCCTGAGCCTCCGCTGGTGCATTCCGCGCCGGGCGGACCAGCCACGCACTCCCACCCGCCATCGCCGACCGGAGATTCTCGAGTTGCCAGAAGCTCATGATTCTGCCACCACTCCTGATTCGGGCTCCGAAGACCGAGACTCGGCGTGCTTGCCCCGCACTGTTGCGCGGCGCTCCGCGATCGCCTCCTTCGCGACTTCGCGGTCGTCAAAGTGATGCGTGACCGTGCCGCCCTGCCCATCGGGCAGGATCTGCTCCGTCTCGTGCCCCTTGCCCGCGATCACAACGATGTCGTTCGCCTTCGCAAACGAGATCGCATGGAAGATCGCCCTTCGCCGATCGACCTGCACCGAAACCTTCGCACGGTCTTTGTCCTGCACGCCCTCCAGCACGGCATCGACAATCGCCCCGGGTCGCTCGGTGCGCGGATTGTCGCTGGTGACGATCGCCACATCCGCGATTTCGCTCGCGACGCGCCCCATCTTGGGGCGCTTGGTCCGGTCCTTGTCGCCCCCGCACCCGAACACCGCGATCAATCGGCCATCGCCCTTCACCCTGCTCACGGTGCTCAGTGCGTTCCGCAATCCATCCTCGGTGTGCGCAAAGTCCACGATCACTAGGGGCTCATCCCCGCGCGTCGGCACCCGCTCCAGCCTTCCCGGCGGGGCATCGAGCCGCGAGCAGCCCTGAACGATCTGCTGCGCGTTCATTCCGCACTCAGAGGCACAGACAACCGCCTGCAGCACGTTCATCGCGTTAAACGAGCCGATCAGCGGCACCCAGACATCGAAAGCGCCGAACGCCCCCGTCAGCCCGAGCTTCATGCCCGATCGATCCATCTCCAGGATCCGCACCGAAGCGCCGTCCGCCGGAGGCTTCGCGTTCCCCTCGACCTCGACGCATCGAACCGATCTCGCGCCGCAGACCCCGAGCATCTGTTCCGCAGCGCCGTCGCCCGCGTTCACCACCGCGAGCCCCCCGGGCGGCAACATCCGGAAGAGCTCGCTCTTGGTCTTCCCGTACGCCTCCATCGTCTTGTGAAAGTCGAGATGATCCTGCGTCAGGTTGGTGAACGCGCCGATCCCGAAGGTCAACCCCGCAACACGCTTCTGCGCCAGCGAATGGCTCGAAACCTCCATCGCCGCAAACTTGCAGCCGCTCTCGACCATCACGCTCATCGTGCGGCTGATCTCGATCGCCGGCGGCGTCGTCATCTCCGCCCGCGCAACTTCATTGCCGTCATCGATCACGACGGTCCCGATCAGCCCCGCACGCTTGTCCGCACCGTTCAGCAATCGCCAGAGCAGCCAAGTCGTGGTCGTTTTTCCGTTGGTCCCCGTGACCCCTATGCACCGAAGCTTCGAACTCGGGTTGCCGTAGAAAGTCTCGGCCAGCACCGCCGCCGCGAGCTCGACGTCTTCCGCCTCGATCACGGCGCTCCGCTGATTCGATCCCCCCTCCGCTTCCAGATCGATCCCCGACCCCCTGGCGCACAGGATCGCCCCGGCACCCGCCTTCAGCGCCTGGCGCACAAACGCCCGGCCGTCCGCCTTTGCCCCCGCCCGCGCGACGAACAGTGATCCGGGCAGAACCGTCCGGCTGTCCTCGGTCACATCGCAGATTCGAACCGTGGAGAGCCCGCTGGCGACGGCGATGGAACCGCGTCCGCTCATCGCGACGTTGGCGTGGGCTAAAAACTCATCAAGCCGCATGGCTCCCGGATCCTCCAGAGTGCGCCCTACTGATCGGCGCATTCACCCCCGTCACCGGCTCATTTTTTGCGCCCTTTCCGCTCCGCGTCGGCTTCGCAGATTTCGCCCGGATTCAATCCCCGTCTTCGCTACTCTGTCTTCCAGCGATTGCCCCGGAGGCTCATGGCAACGGCCACCCAAACAAATCTCGATCAGTCGGCCGGTCCCGAGATACGCGGCACCTGCTCGGTCATCTTCTGTTTCGATGTCGGTCAGGCGATCGACCTCAACCGCGCCACCGAAATCCTCTCGCGCAGCAGCGAACTCCCCAGCCCTCAGCGCGAGCAACTCCAGCTCCGGCGTCGGGCCCCGCGCTCTTTCAGTTTCGACCCCGCCCCCGTTCGCTTCCTGCAATCGTGCAGTTCGGAAGCCAAGGCCGGCTTTCAACTCGCCACACGCTCGGAAACAACGCTCTACGACTTCGGCGGCGCCAGCGTGGTCTTCACGATCCCGATCTCCGGACGCCTCGGGAGCCTCATCGCCCTCGCAAACACGCTCGCCGAAGATCAATCGCTCCTCAAGCTGGCACGCTCACAATTGCAGGGGATCCTGCCCTCGCTCGAACCGGCGATCGCCCGCTCACGCCTGGTCGATTTGGTCGAGGATTACGTCGCATTTCAGTTCGATCAATTCGGTGAAGCGGGCGACAACCTCGAGAATCTGCTCCGAGAGAACCGTTCATTGATGGCCCAGATTCTCCGGGGCGACACCTCCAAGCTTTCCGTTCAGGAGATCGACGAGGCACTCAGCTCGCGCATCAGCTACTCCGAATCGGATGCCGCGATCCTGGATTTCGCCGCGGGTTTCGTGATCGGGCCCGACGCGTCCGATCTGCTCGACCTTATCGAGTTCGCCAACGTCGAGTTACTCGAGATGCGCCACCTCGACGAAGCGCTCGACGACGCCCTGGAAGAGGTCTATCCGATCCTCTCCAGGCCCGGCCGCGGCCGCGCCGCCACCCGTCGCCTCAGGCGAGTCGCGATGCTCCAGGCCGATGCCGCCATTCTGTTCGAAGGCGTGAACAACGCCATCAAGCTCGTCGGTGATCACTTCCTCGCCCGCTTCTACCGGCGCATGACCGATCGCCTCCACCACCCGGAGTGGGACTCCTCGGTCCTGCGCAAGCTCGGCGTGCTCGAGAGCATCTACCAGAAGCTCAACGATCAGCAGGCGACCAGGCGCATGGAAGTCCTGGAGTGGATCATCATCATCCTGATCGCCGTCTCGATCGTGCTGCCGTTCCTGCCGTTCTACCAGCATTGACTCGCGTGCGGCATCACGCACACAATCCGGCGCGAACGACACCCGTGTTCACTTCGCCACAGAGCAGGCTCAACGCGATTCAAAACCTCTCGGCCCCGCGCGTTTACATCTCACATCCGACACTATTTCACTCTGCTGCATCCGCGCCCGGCCCGAGCATGATCACGTTCTTGCCCTGCTTCTTGCCGTCCATCGCCCGCTCATCGGCCTTCGCAACAAGGTCGTGCGCTGTCAATCCGTCCCACGGATACGTCGCGAGCCCGCCCGAAATCCGCAGCGTCGCCGGCGCCTCCGCCGTCAGCTTCGGGAACGTCGCCTCACGCACCTGCTTCTGGAATCGCTCGGCGATCTGGTAGATCGTCTTGGGGTGCCGGCTCGCCGGATCGCGCGGGCCCTCCGGCTCGTTGAAGATGACCGCAAACTCATCGCCGCCAATCCGACAGACGCGATCGGTCGGACGGATCACGCTCCGGAGCAGACGCACGGTCTCCTTCAGGATCTCGTCGCCCGAGGCGTGCCCGAACCGATCGTTGAAGCTCTTGAAATCATCAATGTCAAACACCAGCACCGTCACGCTGTGCCTCTGATCCTGCGCGATCTGGAGCGCCGCGTTCAGGAACTGGTCAAAGTACCGCCGGTTCCACGCCCCGGTCAGCGGATCCGAATACGCCGCGAGCCGCAGCCGACGCATCTGCTCGCGAATCGCAACCCAGGGCGCCAACTCCGCCGTGTGCGGCGCGAGCTGCTCCGGCCGAAGCCCTTCCCCGATCAGCGTCCCCACCACCACGCCGCCCCACACGATCGCGGCGCCCTGCTCAACCAGGCCCCGCTCCACCCGCAGCGAATCCACACCCACGCGCTTCGCAATCTCGCCCAGCACGACCAGCACCGGATCATGCCCCGCGGCAAGCGCCCGAGCCGGATCGTTCCGCACCTCGTCGTTTGTGCAGTCCACCGCCACCCCCACCCTCGACGCGTGGGGCAACTCCACACTCTCGACGCTCGCCAACTTCGACACCGGCCTCGGAACACGTATCTGCTCGCGAATCTCTTCCGCCGAACGCGCCGCATCCACAACCGCATCCACTTCGCGCGCAGTCGCTTCCGATGCCGGCCCTGTTACGAGCACATCAACGCCCGGATCGACAAGCCGCAGCCCCTCGATCACCGCCTTCATCGATTCATCCACCCGCTCGCCCGATCCGGGCGTCGCGCCCTCGCCAAACACCACCACGGCCCGCGCCGGCGATTGATCGTCAATCGGGTCCGCCAGTTCCGCGATCGCCTCCATCGGGTTCCGCACGCGCAGCAGCTCCAGCTCCGGGTCCAGACGCAGCTTCGCATCCAGCCCGGTACGGCCGACCAGAATCACCCGCCTGGCTTGTCCATCCTGCAGCGACATGCGTTCCCTTCAGCAACCACTCAAATCAAACTCAACATCCCGCCTTCTGAATCAGTTGCCGGGCTCCGCCGCACTGGTGTCATCTCCGAGCAACATCGCCAACTCTTCATCCGTCAATACCGGTGGTGGAAGCTCCGTCGCACCGCTCCGCGGCACTTCGGCTGCGCTGCCTTGCCAATCGCCGGCCAGACGCAGAGACGGTGTTTTCGCCCCCTCTTCATACGCACCCGCTGCGGGCTCGTTCGATGGTCTGATCGGAGTTATTCCAGAAGCACCGACAGCCGCAGCACTTACAGCCGCAACAACCGACGCCTTTCCGACCACCTGCCAGCCCGAAAGGTCCGCCTCGGTCACGCCTCGAAGTTCCATCCCCTCCGCGGTCTTGCGGCAGAGCCAGCAAACGGCGCCCGGTGTACTCGACGAAAGCGCCGCAACAAGCTCGTGCGGCCGACCCAGCTTGGCGGGTTCGACCAGCACCACGACGACACGACCGTCGGCACTCTGGCGTCCGAGCAGAACAGCCCGTCCGATCGCCTGATACGTCGTTTCCGCCTCCTCCACCACAAACCCGCGCCGGAGCAGCGCTTCCTTCAGCATCGGCGGAGCGGCATCCTTGCCCCGGCAGACGACGGCCGCGGTCCCGCTCCAAGTCGGAGTTGTGCTGCCTCTCTCCATGTGACCAACGTCCGAAAAGCGTCGCGGGCGCGCAGGCACCGCCCGGACCTTCTCAAGTGTACCGCGCCACAGCGCTTTGCCCGTTCCGACGCTACCGGCAGGCGAGAATTGCGTCGGCAACGGCGCCAGCACCGTCCGCAGGGCCGAGTTCTCGGAGTTTGTCCCGCATCGACTCGCGCTTCGCGCCATCCGCCATCAGCCCGATCAGAACTTCCCCGGCATCGGCCACGTTCGCCGGCGCATCGATCCGATCCTGCACGATGACGGCGCAGCCCGCCTTCTCCAGCGGTAGCGCGTTCAGCCGCTGATGCTGGTCCTTGTGATACGGATACGGCATGAAGACGCACGGAACGCGATTCGCCCACGCATCCGCCACCGTCCCCGCCCCGCAGCGACCGATCGCGATATCCGCTGCGCCAAAGACCCGTCCCATCTCACGAAACAGAGGTTTCACAAGTGCGCGAATGCCCGCTTTTTCGTAACCCGCCGCAATTCCTCGCTCATCCAGCGTGTCCTTCGCCGTCGCGACCGGCCCGCACTGATGGATCACTTGCCAGCCTTCAAACGCTCCGCGCCTGCGCTCGATCAATTCCATCATCAGACGGTTGATCGTGCGCGCGCCCTGGCTCGCGCCCGTCACAACAAGCGTGTTCACCGCCGGGTCCAGCCCCAGCTCGCGCCGGCAGAACGGCCGATCCCCATCGGCGATCGCCGCCCAGCGCACGATCGGTCGAATCCGCTTCCACGCCGGAAATCCGCCCACCTCGGCCGCGGTCAACACCACGCCGCTCCGCTTCGCTACCCATTTGTTCGCCCGCCCCGGCGTCGCATCGAGGTTCACGAGCACCACCGGCAACCGCTCCTTCCGTGCCGCGGCAACCACCGGCGCGCTCACAAACCCGCCCATCGCAACCACAACAACTCGATTCCGCTCCGCTTCTTGCCTCAACTGCCTCCGACACCGACGGACGACCCCCGACCACGTCCGCACAAACGAGGCCAACTCAACAGGTCGGAGCGAAAACGGCCTCGCCGGAACGGCAATGAACGATGCGCCTTCTTCTGCAAGAATCCGAGCATCGAGCGGCCTCGTCGAGCAATAGAACACCGACTCGATCTGTTCGCTCCGCTCCGCCAGTTGCTCCGCAACCGCGAGCGCCGGATACAAATGTCCGCCGGTGCCGCCGCCCGCGAATACGACCCGCAGATTGTCGTTTGGGCGGACCGCGTTCACGCCGCGACCGATCCCGCCTCGGCCAGCGAACCCATCTTGAGCAGAGGCATCTCGCCCGAACCGACGGCTTCCGCGTCATCGCTCGTGCGGTCGATCGCGATCAGAATCCCCAGCGACATCGCGGTCAGGATCCAACCCGTGCCGCCGGCGCTGATCAAGGGCAGTGCAATCCCCTTGGTCGGCGCGACAACCGTCACCACCGCGAGATTGATCACCGCCTGGACGCCGATCGTGATCGTCGCGCCGAGCGCGAAAAGCTTCAGCGCGGGCGAACGTTCATGCTTCACGACCGAGAGCCCCGCCCAGATCAGCAGCACGAACAGGAAGATCACCGCTGCCGCCCCCGGAATGCCCAATTCCTCGCAGATGATCGCGAAGAGGAAGTCGGTCCGATCTTCCGGCAGGTAGCCCTTGCTCTGAAGCCCAAAGCCCAGGCCCCGCCCCGCGCCCTGCCCGTTTGCGATGGCAATCAGCGACTGCACCTGGTGATACCCCGTGCCTTCCGGGTCCTTGTACGGATCGAGGAACGTCGTGATGCGCGTCAGGCGGTACGGGCTCTTGATGACGGCGAAGACAACACCCGCGATCCCCAGCGGCACAAACATCAGGAAGTGCCAGATGCGTGCCCCACCCGCCAGCAAAAGCACGCAGCAGGCCGTCGTGATCAGCAGCCCGGTGCCCAAGTCTTCAATGACGATGAACCCCGCAACCGCACCGATCGCCACCAGCGCCGGAGCCAGCCCCTTGAAGAAACTCTTCATCTGAGGCCCGCGCACCGCGCAGTACCAGGCAATCAAAAGCAGCATCCCCCACTTGGCGATCTCGCTCGGCTGCGCCGACAACCCATCCCCCAACCCCGGGATGTTGATCCATCGATTGCTGCCGTTCTTCGCTTGCCCGATGCCCGGCATGTACACCAGCGAAAGCACCGCCAGGCTGAGAACCACGCCGATCGCCAGCCCCGTCCAGGCCTTCATCGTGTCGTACTGGTCCGACATCAGCGATCCGGCACCCCCCACCAGCCTGCGGATCGGGAAGAACGCCACAAGACCCATCATCACCATCGCGACAAGCATGTGGGCCGTCGCACTGGTGAAGAGCACCGATTTCAGGGTCATCGGAGCCGCCTGAACCGGCGTTCCGATCGGAGCCAGCGGCCCGGCAACGCCTGTCACTCCCAATCCCGCGGAATTGACCATCACCACACCGATGGTGAGGAGTGCCAAAACACACAGGGCGATGACATGGCCGGCGCGGATCATGAACTGCGGGATCCATCCCAAGTTCGAATCCCCGGGCGCGGCTCGACCTCGGGCCGCGCGGGGCTCGATTGGCAGAGTATCGACTTCTTCGCCGTGCTTCCTGTAATTGCCGCCACAATGACCGCTTACCGCAGGACCTTGAGCCCCACCCGCTTCTCGATTTCCGTGACCGGCTTGGCAATCAGGTCGTACCCATCGCTTCCCACCACCACGCACCGGACGACCTCGCCCGAGGCCAGCTTGTCTCGGGACTGCACGTACGTGACAGCGTCAATCTGCGGAGCCTGGAACCGCGTGCGGCCCTGATACAGCCGTCCGCCCGCCCCCACGCCGCTGGTCTTCTGGCCACTGGTCCGGAGTCCCGCATCGATCACCACATCCAGCACCGTCGCGCCCTTGCGGATCGACGCCTCGGGGTTCTTCTCGTCGAAGCCCTTCGCCATCTTCTCTGCCTTCGCGAAAGCGAGCTTCTGCTGAAGCTCCATCACTTCGTTCCGCCGGCGCGTCTTCACTTCCTGGGGAACCGCCAGTTTGCGATCCTCTTCCATCGTCCCCGCGACGGTTCCCGCCTCGTGGCTGTACTCAAACACGCCCACCGCCTCGAAATCCATCTCTTCGATGAACTCGAGCAACTGCTTGTGGTCGCTCTCCGTCTCGCCCGGGAACCCGCTGATGAACGTCGTCCGCACCGACATCCCCGGCGTCTTCTCGCGCAGCTTCTTGATCACGTTCCCTTGCTGCTTCTTCGTGACGTTCCGCTTCATCAATTCGAGGACTCGATCGCTCGCGTGCTGCAGCGGAATATCGAGGTACGGCAGCAGCCGCCCCTTGCTCGCCAGGCTTGCAAACGCCTCGATGATCGGATCGCTGAAATTCGTCGGATACGCGTACATCAGCCGCAGCCAGCCCTGCCCGTGATTCGCGTCGTCCATCGTTTCCGACAGCGCCTGCAAAAGAGTTGGCAGCCCGCCGTAGGCCGAGAAGTCCGTCCCGCTGTTCGCTTTTCGCTTCTCACTTTTCGCTGTCAGCCCCAGCCCGATATCGTCGCCGTAGCTCGTCGTGTCCTGCCCGATCAAAAGCAACTCAAACGCGCCGTCGTTAATCAGCTCGCGTGCCTCTTCGACAATCCGATCCAGCGGCTTGCTCCGCATCTTGCCGCGGATGCTCGGGATCGTGCAGAACGCACAGTTCTGATTGCACCCTTCGCTGATGCGCAGGTACGCGTAATGCCGGGGCGTCAGGCGCAATCGCGCTGAATCATCTTCAAAATAGCCGATGCCCTTGCCGTCTTTGCCGTTGACGGTCAACCCCGTCACGCTCATGTCGCGAGCCTTCGCCGCCGCGAGCGCGTTGGCCGCGATCCAGTACTTCGGCCCGTCGGAAGCTTCCTTCATCGACCCCGCACGCGCAACCACCGCCTGCGTCCCGACCACTGCCTCAACGATCTTGTCGCGATCGAACACGCCCACCATCGCGTCGATGCCCGGCGCCCACTCCAGCATCTTCGCGCGATGCCGCTGGACAAGACATCCCGCGACCACCACGCGCTTGATGTTGCCTTTTTCCTTCTCGCGGATCGCTTCCTGGATCACCTGCAGCGATTCATCCTTCGACGCTTCCAAGAACCCGCAGGTGTTGATGACGACCGCATCGGCGCCCTGAAACACCGAGTTCTCATCCGTCGGGTCGTAGCTCACCGGCGCCAGGCCGCTCTCCGCGAGCATGCCGAGCATCTTCTCGCTGTCCACGAGATTCTTCGGGCAGCCGAGGCTGACGAGAGACACCGATCGGACAGCGTCCGATTTCCGCTTTTTCGCTGCGACTTTGGGCACGGAGGATTATTGGAGGGGACTTGGGTCCGAACATGGGCCGCCTTCGCGGCGAGATCGCATCCCAATTCCGCAATCCGAAATCCCAAATCCGAAATCGGTATTTACACCGCCCCGATCGTCTTCCCCGTCACCATCCCCACGCTCGCCCCGGCAAGCGGGAAATGCTTCATCAGCCCCTGCGCCAGTTCTTCAGGCCCCGCAAGCACAAAGTGGCACGGGCTCTGGATCTTCCAACCCACAAACCGCAGCGCCCTGGCCAAATGGTCTTTCGTCGTGCAGACCGTCAGTTCATCCCCGCTGAAACGCACGGGCAAGACGCGGAACTGCCACGCCTGGCGGGCGGTGATGCTCGCCAGCGCATCGCTCTCGAACCGCGCCGCGTGCAGGCTGTACTCACCCGCGATCTGCGAATACTGCTCGGCCCACGCCCGCTCCACATCCTGGGGCGAAACGCCGAACAGCCGCTCGGCCAGCTCCCCGAAAGGGCGGCCAACCGCACGCTGCTCGATCAGAATGTCCTCCACCTGCTGCTCGGTGAGAACGCCCTGCCGCACCAGTAGATCGCCAAGCCTGAGAACCATGCACACCTCCCCGCCCAGTCGCAAAGCGAGCGCGGGGACCGACACGGCGCCCGCGAGCGCATCGCCGTGTCTGGGTGATCCACCGGCGAAGGCCGCCGGCGGGTCCTCCTGCATCGACCGCACGCTCGACCGCTTGACCCCCGAATCCCCAAAATCCACACGCCGGCGCTCCGCCGCAACGATCGCTCCACCAATCCGCTGTGCGCCGCCTTGCATTCTCAGAAAGCCAAGAAAAACGGCGTGCCGTGTGGCACGCCGCCGATTCGTATTCCCTGTTGGTTCTTTCCGGACGCGATCCGTTTATCGGCCGGCCATTCCCGCCCCGGGGTCGCCTTCCGCCCCACCACTCGCCCCACCGCTCGCCCGATCACTCGCCAAATCACTCACCAGATTCGATCGTCACCGTCAGTTTCTTCGTCTGAAACTGATCGCGATACAACTCCGCTCGTTCCTGGTGCGTCACGAGCACGAGTGCCACGCCCGACGAATTCGCCTCGAGCGTCACTTCCACAGCCCGCCCGTGATCCAAGGGCGTCAACTCGATGATCGAGTCCACCACATGCTCGATGGTGTTCACCGAGTCGTTGTGCAGAAGCACCTTGAACGGGGGCAGCGCATCCACAGGCCCGCGGGTTTTCGCCGGTGCCGGCTTCTCCGCAACCGCGACACGCCCCTCGCCGGCAGCATCCGCCGCCGAGGGAGTCTGGCTTTCCGTGCTCTGATTCACAACCCGATCGCTCATCGACTGACCTCCACGGGCTTCCAACCCGCACGCGATCCCCGGTCTCACCCCAAACTGTATCGGCCCCGATCCTCCGAAGCGATCAAGTTCATCAGGTTGGCACCGACAAACTTCTGTCAAGAAATTCACCCGTCCTGCGCCGCCCTACGCCTCACTTCCCCACGCAAAACGTCGCAAACACACG
The DNA here is from genome assembly GCA_017303555.1 of Planctomycetota bacterium. GTDB lineage: Bacteria > Planctomycetota > Phycisphaerae > Phycisphaerales > UBA1924 > JAFEBO01. The sequence continues at coordinate 11,728 of JAFLCN010000027.1, read as the reverse complement.
TCCGATTACATCGTCGGGAGTCATCCGTCCCGTCAACTCTCCCAGGCAATCCAGAACCGCCCGAAGCCGGCCTGCCGCGAGTTCCGGTTCGGGAATGTTCTGCCCCCCGCCCCCAACTTCCGCCTCGATCGCCCGCAGTTCCGCTCCTGCACCTCGCAAAGCCCTTCGATGCCGCGGCAGCACGCCCCCGGCCTCCACAAAGGCCCTCCCCCATGCCGCATCTGCGATCGCACGGCGGAGCGACGGCACATGAAACCCATCCAGCGCCGACACCTCGATCGCTCCCTCAGCCGTTCGCCCGTGAGGCAAGTCCGCCTTCGTTCGCACGCGAATCACCCGGCCCCCCGGCACGGCCTCCATTCCACCCTCAAACCGCCCGGTCGGATCGCACCACAGAACAACATCTGTCGAAGCAAGAAACTCCCGGCTCATCGCCTGAGCCTGCGCATCGATCATTCCCGCCGCTTCGTCCGCCACGCCCGGCGTATCGCAAAGGATCACCTCGCTCCCGCCCGGGATATCGCGCGACAGATCCAATTTCTCTTCCAGCACATCGCGCGTCGTGCCCGCTTCATCCGAAACCACGGCACGCCTGCGACCAAGCAACACATTGAACAGCGTGCTCTTGCCCGCATTCGGAACGCCCGCCAGCGCCACCCGCGGCAGCTCGCTCCTGGCTTCCTCTCCGGCCGCGTTTCCCAGCACGCCTTCGATCTGCGTGGCCAATCCGGCAGCGCGACGCTTCAGATCCGCCCCCGAAATCGCCACCACATCTTCCTGATCGGTAAAATCAATACCCGCTTCAACAAGCGCAAGCAGCGTCATCGCTTCATCCGCGAATGCGCGATACATCGCGCCCCGCTCTCCGGAGAGCAGCCGCTTTGCCTCAACAAGTTCACTCTCGCTCTGCGCCGCGATGAGTGAAGCAACGCCCTCCGCCTGCGCCAGCGTCAACCGCTCGTTCAGATACGCCCGCGCCGTGAACTCGCCCGGCCCCGCCAACCGGATGCCCGCAATCGCACCAATCGCGCTCGCGATTACGCGTTCCACAAGCGTCGGATTCCCCGGCATCGCGATCTCGACAACATCCTCCCCCGTGTAGCTCCGAGGCCCCGGAAACAACGCAATCAAGCAAGGCACCTCGACGCCCGCTCCCATCCGCCACCGCGCCGCTCGCACACCCCTGCCGCGCCCCGCGGCACCGCAATTCTCATCGACAACGACAAACGCCGCCGGCCCGCTCAGCCGCACAACCGCCCGGGCTCCCAGCCCCGGCGCCGTCGCGCACGCGATGATCGTGTCTCCCGTTTGCACAGTTCAATTGTTGAACCACCGCGACCCCAGCGCGATTTACTCCGCCACCGCCCGCTTGATCTGCTCGCTGTCGATCTTGACCATCGTCATCATCGCGGCCATCGCCTTGGCCGATTTCACCGGGTCCGTACCCGAAACCATGTCGATCAGAATTTTCGGGTCGATCTGCCACGATACGCCAAAGTGATCCGTGATCCACCCGCACGCCACCGGCTTGCCGCCCGCCGCGACAAACTTGTTCCAGTACTCATCGACTTGCTGCTGCGTCTCGCAGATCACCGAAATCGAAATGCCTTGATTGAACGTGAACTGCGGACCGCCATTGAGCGCCGTGAATTCTCGCCCATCCAGCACAAACTCCACCGTCATCACGCTCCCGGTCTTGAACGGCGACTTGGGCCCAAGATCCGGATACCGCGACACCCGCGTGATCTTCGAGTTCGGAAAGACCGAGGTGTAGAAGCGGGCAGCCTCTTCGGCCTGGTGGTTGAACGTCAGAAATGCATTGATCTGCGGCATGCGTGGATCGTACGAGTTTTCCGCACGTTCGCCAATGGCTTTCTTTGCCGAAGCACGATCGAATGATTCTCGGTATCAACATTCTCTTGAGCAGATCCCCAAGAAATTCACATGCTGCAGGTCACTCCTCACAAACTTTGGATCGGCAACGCCCTCGAGGCTCGCGATTCCCCACGCATCCGCGCTCACGGCATCGCTGTCGTCATCGACCTCGCGGTCAACGAGCCTCCGGCCGTGCTCAGCCGCGAACTCGTCGTCTGCCGATTTCCGCTCCACGACGGAATGAACAATCCGCCATGGCTGCTTCGCGCCGCGATCAACGCAGTCGCGGAATTCATCCGCTCGCAAACGCCGACACTCGTCTGCTGCAGCGCCGGAATGAGCCGTGCGCCTTCGATCACCGCGGCTGCGCTCGCGAAAGCCACCAACCGTCCACCGGGCGAATGGCTCGCTGAAATCGCGGCCGCTCGCCAGCTTGATGTTTCGAGCGGACTATGGACCTGCGCCTGTGCCGCGATCGAAGACCGCGAATATCGCTTCTAGATCGAATTGCCTCTTTTTTTGCTGGCGGGTCGTTCCGCTACAAAAGAAAAACCGCCCGGCTCTTCACCGGGCGGCTGAGAATCTCACTTCAATTCAACTCACTCATCATCTCGCTGCCGCGGCCCCGTCGGCATCGGCATGCGCGTCAGCACCTTGTCCACCAGCCCGTACTCGAGCATCTCGGCTTCATCGAGCCACTTGTTGCGGTCGCAGTGCTTCGCGATGTCGTCCGTCGATTTGCCCGTCGCGTTGCTGTAGATCTGGTACAGCCGGTCGCGGATCCGCAGCATCTCGCGCGCCTCGATCTCGAGGTCGGTCGCCTGCCCTTCCATCACCCCCGAGAGCAGCGGCTGGTGCATCAGGTTGCGTGCATTGGTCAGCGTGAACCGCTTGCCCTTCGTGCCGCTGGTCGCGATCAGCGAGCCCATGCTCGCCGCCTGCCCGATGATGTACGTCGCCACATCGCACTGCACGAACTTCATCGTGTCGATGATGCCCAGTCCCGCGCTCACGCTGCCGCCCGGGCTGTTCACATACAAGTGAATGTCGTGCTTCGGGTCCTCATTCGCGAGGAACAGCATCTGCGCGACAATCAGATTCGCGATGTCATCATCCACCGGGCCGCCCAGAAAAATAATGCGGTCCTTCAGCAGCCGCGAGTAGATGTCGTACGCGCGTTCGCCCTTGGCGGACTTTTCAATGACGATGGGAACAAGGTGGCCTGACATAGTTTGAAGAAGGCATCGGGCATCGGGCATCCGGCATCAGTTTCTCCCGCCGGATTCTCTTGCCTTGCCTTCACTCCTTTTTTGGTTCGCTGAAACCGAAAACCGTAAAAATGAACTTGCTTCAACTGATGCCTGATGCCAAATGCCTGATGCCTTGGCTTACCGCACATTCGGCAGGATCGCGTTCGCTTCCTTCGGCGGCGTCCGCAGCACTTCATCCACAAGCCCGTACGCCACCGCCTCTTCGGCGCTGAAGTACCGGTCGCGCTCGCTGTCGGCCTGGATCTGCTCAACGCTCTTCCCGGTGTGATCCGAGATGATTCGGTTCAGTTCCTTCTTCATCTTGATGATCTGCTCGGCCTGGATGCGGATGTCTTCCGCCTGCCCCGTCACGCCGCCGAACGGCTGGTGAATCATGACCTTGGCGTGGGGCAGAATGAACCGCTTGCCCTTCGCGCCCGCCGTCAGCAGCACCGCGCCGCCCGAATACGCCCGCCCGAGGCAGTACGTGCTCACCGGGCTGCTCATGAACCGCATCGTGTCGTAGAGCGCGAGCGTGTCGTCCACGGCTCCGCCCGGCGAGTTGATGTAAAAATTGATTTCCTGGCCTCTCTTCTGGTTCTCCAGATAGAGCATCTGCATCATCACCCTCGCCGCCGACTGGTGATTGATCTCGCCGATCAGAAAAACGATCCGGTTCTCCAAAAGGAGTTCGTCGATCGTCATTTCACGGGTTCGCTGGTACGAGACGCTTGCCGCGGGCATGTGCTTTTCCTATCTACAGGGTCTTCTCGCCCGATCCTACTCCGCCGGAAGCCGACTGCCACCCCTCCCCACCCCTCCCCACCCTTCCGGCTTCCCCGAGAACAGCGTCCGCTGTCGGGGCCTCCACCGGATGCATCGGCTTTCCGGTCCGTCCACTTGGTGCAATCCCGGTGCCGCGAATCGCAAGAATACAGAACCCCCTCGCCGCCACATTCCGGGCGAGCGGATCGGGCCGAAATCGCCTAGCATGACCCCCTTCCCGATGCGGGCGAGCCCGCGTGAGAGTTTCCGGCAGGTTCCCTGCCGCTTTGACAGCCCCCTTCCGTCCCATCGAGGGTTTTCCAACCGTGCCCACCGCCGTTATCAGCGACATTCACGGCAACGCCGAAGCACTCAAGCGGGTTCTGGAAGACATCAACAAGCGCAAGATCGACCAGATCATCTGCCTCGGCGATATCGTCGGCTACGGCCCCGAACCGCTCGAATGCGTTGATCTCGTGCGCCGCCACGCCAAGTGGTCGCTCATGGGCAACCACGACTTCGCCGTTCTCTACGAACCCACCAACTTCAACGCCGGCGCCGAATCCGCTGCCTTCTGGACCCGTGACCAATTCGACCGCGAGACCGACGCCAAGCTCCGCGCCGATCGCTACGACTTCCTCGGCCGCCTGCGCGTCCGCATCGTCGAGCAGCTTCCCGATATGCCCGGCCCCATCCTCGCCGTGCACGGTTCGCCCCGTCGCCCGATCAACGAATACATCTTCCCCGACGATGTCAACAACGCGCCCGACAAGATGGAAGCCATCTTCGATCGCGTCACCAACACCGCCATCGTCGGTCACACGCACGTCCCCGGCGTCTTCACCAGCGAGCCTGATTTCTATCCGCCGGACGAGCTCGGCAACGACAATCGCTACAACTTCCGCCCCGGCGAGAAAGCCATCATCAACGTCGGCTCCGTCGGACAGCCCCGCGATCAAGACCCGCGCGCCTGTTACCTGATCCTTCATCCCGAATACGCCCAGTTCGTCCGCGTCGAGTACGACATCGCCGCCACCGCCAACAAGATCAAGCAGGTCCCGCAACTCCCAGTCTGGCTGGCCGACCGCCTTTTCGAGGGCCGCTGATTCCCCGACGCCGCCGACTCCTTTTTCACCAATGCCAAAAGAACCCAACAAGCTGGTCAGACCCCTCGCGGTCGTCGGCGCCTTCCTCCTCATCATCGGCGGCTTCTTTGCGATGTACTTCTCCTCCAAGAAGACAACGCAGCAGCAGCTCAACGCCCCGCCCCCGCAGCAGGTTCTCGCCAACACCCCGGCTCCGGTCGCTCCCGAACCGAGCGCGCCCGTCGCCAACCCGGGACAGGTTCCGCAGACACCCCCTGCCTCCGAAGCCAAGCCGATCCCCGGCAGCCAAGTCGAGCTCTCTTCCCTTCGCGCGCGCGTCTGGCCCGCCGATTCGTCGGTCGCCGCGGCCGAACTGAAAAGCAACCACCTGCTCGTCCGCTTCTCCGCCGTCGGTGCGGGCATCGCCTCGCTCCGCTCCGCCGATCACTTCGAGACCATCAAGCGCGAAAACCCGGTCGATCTCCAGATCGAATATTCAACCCCGGTCTTCGACATCGCGGGCAATCCGCTCAAGACCGCCGCCGGAATTCCGCTGACCACCATCGTCGCCCCGATGGCGGCGCTCGGCCTCCAGATCGGCGATCAATTCATCAACCTCTCGGTCGATGCCGCGGGCACGCTCTGGAAGTTCCAGGCCCCCGGCACCTTCACGGCCGAGATCGCGGACAGCGCGGGCACGACCGCGCTCCGGATTGTGCGCACCTTCTCACTCTCCGCGGACGGACGGAATCTCGTTCTGTCTCAGCACGTCGAGAACCTCACGAACGGCCCCATCTCGTTCCGTCTCTACCAGATCGGCCCCGTTGATCTCCCGATGGACGCCGCCACATACGTCGGCGAGAAGCGCCGCCTTCGGTTCGGCTACATCCTGTCGCCTCAATACGACCCGACGCAGAGCTTCGTGCAGAGCCGCGACTATGTGCTGGAGCACGCCACCGTTCTGGGCACCAAGCTCGCAAACGGCCACTACGAAGAGTCCGTCACCGAGTGGCCCAATGCGCTCAGCAAAGACCGCCAGTACACACTCTCATGGATCGGCCTCACCAACCGCTACTTCGGCGTCGCGCTCCACACCCCGATCACGCCCGGTGCCGTCGGGGGGCAGCTCATCGGCGAAAAGCCCCTCAAGAGCGTCCAGCAGGTTGACCGCCTCGTTCTCGAGCGTCCGCTCCTCAACGGACACCCCAACGACGTCGTCGCGCTCCGCCTCACCAGCCCCGACACCACGCTCGCGCCCGGAAAATCGGCCGATTTCTCGCTCGCCTTGTACGCCGGCGCACTCATCCGTTCCGAGATCCGCACGGACCCGGCCGGCAAGGCCCTCTCGCTCGACGGCCTCGTCCTCTACTCCATGCCCGGCCCGTGCGCCTTCTGCACGTTCAACTTCCTCACATCGTTCCTCCTCTGGCTCCTGACCTTCCTGCACTCGATCGTCCACGACTGGGCGCTCTCGATCATCCTGCTCGTCGTCGTTGTCCGCACCATCCTGCACCCCGTCACCAAGTGGTCACAGGTGCGCATGCAGCGCTTCGGCAAGCAGATGGCCGAGATGGGCCCCAAGCAGGCCAAGCTCAAAGAGAAGTACGGCAACGACCCCAAAGTGCTCCAGGCCGAAACCGCCAAGCTCTGGCGTGAAGAAGGCATCAACCCCCTCGGCATGCTCGGCTGCCTGCCGATGTTCCTCCAGACTCCGATCTGGCTCGCCCTCTACGCCACCCTCTTCTTCGCCGCCGAACTCCGCCACCAGCCCGCCTTCTACGGCATCTTCCAGAAGCTCGGCCACCCCACCTTCCTCGCGGATCTCTCCGTCCCCGACAACTTCTGGGTCTTCTCACAATCCGGCTTCCAGATTCCGCTCATCGGGGCGATCCTGGGCCCGGTCACCGCCATCAACATCCTGCCGCTCATCCTCAGCGTGGTCTTCTACCTCCACCAGAAATACCTCACGCCCCCCACCACGACGCAGCTCACGCCCGAGCAGCAGACGCAGCAGACCATGATCAAGTGGATCAGCCTCGTCATGTTCCCCGTGATGATGTACAACGCGCCCGCAGGCCTCACCATCTACTTCGTCGCCAACAGCGCACTCGGCATCTTCGAGCACAAACGCATCCGCGCCCACATCAACAAGCACGACCTGCTCAACCTCGACAAAATCAAGGCCAAGCGCGGCACCGCGAAACCAGGCGGCTTCTTCGCCCGCATGCAGGAACTCGTCGAACAGCAGCGCAAAAACGCCGAAGCCGGCGGCAAGTCCATCAGTAAGAACAAGCCCAAGCGATAACGCCTCGAACCCGCCGACCGGCCCCGCTCACACACGGCTCGTATCGAAAGGGTCGCCCAAGCCGCCGGCGGCTTTCCGTACGGTGCCAACACCCAACCAAGCCACGTTTGCAGTCGCCGCACCAAGCCATTCTTCATCAACTTTGGCCTTGCGGAATCCGCCGTTCTCGGATAGCCTCAAATGTGTTCTCGCGGGGGCGGGAGAACCTGAGTAGAGCGAGATCCACGCCAACCGGTACGAATGAGGGTCGCACGCCCGACAGCAAGCAACTGTGGGTACGCTCGCGTACGGCTGGAGTCCCGTCGCTCGCCTCAGGTTCCCGTTCAGGATTCGTGTTTCCGCTCGATGAATGAAGGAGAATTTCGATGCACGTCCAAACGAAAACTGCACTACTCGCATGCCTGTGCATCCCCGCACCCGCCGCGTTCAGCGCCGTGACGTTCACGTCCCGTCACAGCGAGGCCATCAACCAGAGGCGAGAGACGTCCGTCGGCTTCTATTACTACAACGAATCCTGGACCTATGACCAAATGGGTACGGGATCGGTCGCCATGACCAACTACTCCCACACTTCGACGGTCACCAACGCCGGCGTGAGCGGTTCCTTCTCCGGGTACAAACACACCGGCGCCAGCTATCACGTCGACGACATCAGTCAATCGACGCTCGAAGCCTACTTCACGGTTTCCGGAAGCGTCGCCGCGACTATCAAGCTCAATGGCAGCATGTCAGAAGATTTCTACCCGCACGCAAAGCCCGAAGAGGCGAACGCGTACTTTGTGATCTACAACGCCAGCACAAATGCCGTCGTCTTTGATTCCTGGAGCCTCGCGACGTTCACGTACGACCCAACGAGCTTCCACAGCTCGCGAACATGGTCCAATGTCACGAGCAATCTGGTGCTCGGCCCCGGTAACTACCGCTTGCTCGTCGGCGCGAACGGAAACAACCAGTACTACACCGGCTTCGGACAAGGCTCCGCCGGCGGCGCGGGCTTCACGAACTCGATGACCTTTGCCGACATCCCGGCACCGGGCGCCCTCGCGGTGCTGTGCGCTGCCGCCCCAATCGCTTCACGACGCCGAACCCGGCTGCCAAGCCCACCGCGGCAGATCGATTAACACGCAGTCTCTGAACTAACGCGCCTCCACGAACCCGGTGTGCGAGGGAAGGTGTCATGGCGCGCAAACTCGACCAGCCTCTCCCAGGCGCCACGGCTCTCTTCGCCCCGTGGAGCTTTCTACGCATGAATTGAGCCGAAGGGGCGATGGGGGTAGGAGGCAGTTCACCGCGCCGACCCGGTTCATCGGCATCGAACCGCCGAGCCGCCTCGGGCATCAACGTCTCATCGCTCGAGCCTCCGCCGAAAGCGGACGTCGGTGCCAGGCGTCCGGCGCCTGCGCCTCCCTTACGGGCACACCAGCGCATCGTAACTCGAAACAAAGAACACAAAGTCCGTATCGTCCACGAAGCGATCAAACGTCAGGTCCGCCGGACAGCCCATCGGCATCACCGGATCGCTGCAATCCAGCCGGTCGTATGCCGAAGCGAACATCACAAAGTCCGTGTCTTCGACGACCCCGTCGTTGTTGAGGTCCCCAAAGCACACGCCCTTGGGAACAAACGCGAACCTCGCCACCAACGCGCCTTTCTGGCTGAAGTTCGTGTGCGTCGTCGCGTCCGGTCCCATGCCGATCGCCCACCGGCCCGCCGCCACGCTGTCGGAACCGAGGTATGCATCCGCCATGAACGTCGTGCCGCCCGCGCCGGAGTTGTTGCGGATCGTCATGCTCAACGCGCCGCCCTTGTACACAAACGGCTCGGTGAACTGGATGAACCACTCGTTGTCGCACGGAACGGTTTCGGATTCGATGTACGGGAACGCCTTCGCCGGAATCGTCATCGAACCCGACCGCACCAGGATCGCATCCGCTCCGATATTGCTCGCGAACGTGTCCGACATCGCGCCCGGCCCCACCGGCGATGTACTCAGCGTGATATCGAACCGGTTCACAACCGTGTCGCTCGCGGGCCAATCCGGCCCCTGGAAATCAACCCGGCTGTTCCGCCTCAGCGAGACGCCCGTGATCACGCTGCCGATGCGCAGACCCCGGAGCTGATCCTCCGCATACACCGACTGGTGCACGTTGCCGCCCGCACTCAGCAAAATCGGATACCCCGTCCCCCCCTGCATCGCGCTCGCCTCGATCGGCGCCACCACCGACGGGTTGTATTCCACGCGCATCACCGGCCCCTGAGGCAGCCGCGTCCCCGAGCCCGCGTTGATGTTGCCCGACGAGGTGATCATCTGCGAGCGCGTCGCGATGCCGTGCGCATCCATCGAAGCCGGCGTCGTCGCCGACCCGCTGCCCGAGTGTCGCACCGTCACACACAGATCTCCCCCCACATACACAAACGGCCGATCAAACCAGATCGTCGCTCCAAACGCGTTCACCGCCGCGCCGCCCGGGAAACTCTGCTTCATCACCGACAGCGGCCCGCTCCGCACCCGCAACTTGTCGCTCCCTTCGTTGTTCGCGTAGAGAGCGCTGAGCGAAAAGGGACGCGCCGCCGCCGTGCTCACATCGATCTGATACTCCGTGAATCCAAGCCCGCTCGCCGGCCACGCGTTCGCATCGGTTGATCGCACCGTCAATCCCGTAATCTGGCTCCCCACCGGAATCTCCTGCAACTCGCCCGCCGCGATGACCGTCTGCACCACCTGCGCCGTGCCGGCGTAGAAGTTGGTCATGGCCGGGATCGCTCCCGCCGTTTCCACAAACTGCCGGGGCGTCACCGTGCCCGAATCGGCGCTGAACATCTGCATCGCATAACTGACATTGCCCTCTGTCGTCGTCGCGTCCGGCGAAAGCAGCGACGAACCGCGCATCCGCACCCGCGTGCCGTACCGCTCATCCGATATCGCGAGCCCGGCGGGAGAGCCCCCATCGAAACTGCTGATGCTGCTCGAGCGCACCAGCGTCATCAGCCCGCCGCCCTTGTACATGTACGGCGTCGTAAACGGAATCTCCATCGCCCAGGGCGCGGGCCTCGGGGATGGACCGAGCGGCAACAGCACGCCCGCCCCCAGATCCAGCTGCCCGCTCCGCACCAGCGTCGCGTCCGCTCCGATGTTGTTCGCGACCGTGTTGCTCATCGTCGCCGGAGTCGTCAGCGCCTTCGACAGCGTCAAGTCGTACCGGCTGTAAGAATCCGCCGACGCCGGCCACGCCGACGAGCTCCCGCCGCGATAGAACATCCCGATCAGACGCGACCCGCGCCCCAGCCGACGCATCTCGCCCTGCTCGACGATTCCCTGCGTCGTTTTCGCGAAGTCGTACAGCACCGATGTGCCGCCGTTGTTCGCTCGTTCATTCACCAGATCATCCAGGATGACCAGCCGCGTGACACCTCTTTGAAACGGTGCCGCCCCCGGCGTGACATACGTCAGCCGCATCGCCAGCCCCGTGTTCGCCGTCACCGGCAGGCCCGTCGCTGCGCTCGATGAATTCCACGATGTGAACCCCGCACCGCCGCCCGCGGCCGCGACAAGGTCCGCCTGCGATGCGCCGGAAGCCGACGGGTTCTCCGAGCGAATCTCCACCGCCATCGCTCCGCCGCCGTAGACATACGGCGTCGCGAACGAAATCAGCGGCCCCCAACCCTCGGGCACCGTTCCCGTGTTCGCCCCGCCCGGATACGCCCCCGCCGCCAAGCTCAAAGCACCCGAACGCACGAGCACCGGATTGCTCATGTTCGACGCGAACGTCGTCGTCATCGTCGCCGGCGTCACCGGCGAATCCGCAAACGTCACGTCGTACCTCGTGATCGTCAACGCCGACGCCGGCCATGACGAGGTCACGATGTTCCGCAGCCGAAGCTGCATCCCCGTAATCAAACTGCCCGGCGGCACGCTCGCCATCTGCGCCGCCGAATACACCGCCTGCGATGTGCCGCTCACGGCGTTGCCGATCCCCGCCACGTTGCCGATCGTCCCCGCCGTCGTGTCCGATCCATTCGGAACGTACACAACGCTCTGGCCGAGCGCCGTCGCTCCCACCGCAAAGAAGCCGAGCCCCGCACACACGCAGAAACGCAGCGACACGTTTTTCATTCTTGAGAATCCCCGGATTGACCGCAAACCGCGGCAGCTCCAATATACCGAAACATCCGCCAAATCCGATGCCAAATTTTGCATCGCCCGGAGCGGCTTCCGTCACGCCGCCACATCAAAGTTGCTCCCTCCCCCACCCCGCCCCACCCCACCCCACAACAGCCCCCCACACCCAATCTGTTGGCCCCGCAGGCGTGCCAATACCTGGTGGAGGCCCACGAGGCGCGCGGCGACAAGGTGATCGTCTTCTCCGACAACATCTATGCGCTCAAGGAGTACGCCATACGGTGGGTGCAGCGGGGGCTCCCGGGGGGGGGGTTAACTGATTGGTAAC
>JAFLCN010000026.1 GCA_017303555.1 Planctomycetota bacterium | reverse complement strand
GAGCACGTCTCCCTTGTGGACCGTGTCGCCGGGCTGGACCTTCACCGACCGCACGACGCCGGGAAAGGCGGGCGCAATGGCGAAGTGGGAGTCCGGCCGTGCCGCGACGACTCCAGTGAGGCGAACGACGTCCTCGACGTTGCCGAAGTCGACCTCGGCAGTCTGCAGCCCGATGGCCGACGCGGTTGCTTCGGAGACCTTCTTCGGCGCGTTGGGGTCGAAGGTGGCGCCGGTCGGCTTTCCATGCCCCTCATGGGCGAAGACAGAGGGAAGGAACGCGATCGAGATGACGACGGCAGCGCCGGCGACGGCGGCCGAGATCCGGGCGATTCCGGACATAGGACGATCCTCCAAACGAGGAGTGGGACGCGAATCAGAATGGAGTGGGTGCGACGCGCAGCCGATCGCGGCCAACGTCACAGGCCTCGCGGTTCGGAGCGATCCCGAACGGCATGGACCAAGAGTCGGCGGCGTTGATTGCTTACACGGTCAGCGCGCAATGCAGGCGCAGCAGGCTCGTGACCGGTGGCAGGACCGGTCTCGCAGCCGTCGCCCGGGCGCGGATCGAGGCAACCTCTTCGACCGGCAGCGTCTCCGCCGTCGGAAGGATCGCCACGAGGGCCGGCGCGGGGAGTTCGACCACCGGCTTCGCCACGACACCGAGCTTCGTCAGGCTCTTTCCGCAACCACAGCCGTCGGTGTCGCTGCTTGGGGTGCAGGGCTTCGAATCAGGCTGGCTGTCGTCGTGGTCATGCCCACCGTGGCAAGACGCGTGCTCATCATGCTCGTAGTCTGACTCGGCGTGCGAATGCCCCGCGACGACGGGCGAGCTCTGCGACGGACAGCACTTTCCGAGCGAGCGGAGACTGCAGCAGCAGAGCGGCATCGACACCACCAAGAGGAGGGTGACGAGCAGCCGGAATGGGCCGGTGGGGCCGAACACAACAATCATGTTATCAACCGCCACTGCCGAGATCAAACTGGCGCTTGGGGGTCAGACCGTTCGCGATCCGGCCTCCATCCGTCGTCGATGGGACTTTGGCGTGCAGTGCAAGCCGGAGCACCCGTTGCCATTACGCCGCGACTACCAGTGGGGCTTCGTCTCGGCGGAGTTCGTGCAGGTCGGCGATGCGCTCGTGCGCCAGGACCTGAGCGAGGAGCTGGTCGAGACGGTCGAGCGGTCACGCGAGCGCGTGACGACCGTGGCGGTCCATGTCCCAGGGTTGAATGTGTTCCTGGCGGGCGGCGTGTGGATTCACAACGACATGCCCGCCACCCAGCAGAGCGGGTCCGGATCGTCGTCGGGTTCGGGGTCGAGTTCAGGCTCCGGGTCCGGGTCGTCGAGCGGGAGCGGTTCCGGCAGCGGAAAGTCCAGCGGCTCGTCCATGTCAAGCTCGGGGTCCAGTTCTGGGTCGAGTTCCGGCAGTTCGTCAGGCTCATCGAGCGGCAGCGACAGCGGCTCTGGGCCGCCCGGATCCGGCTCGGGATCCGGCAGCGCCCAGCAGTCGGTGGCGCTCGGCGAGGGCGCATCGTCCTTCATCGAGGGCGGCATGGAGGGTGTGCCGCCTGCGAAATGGCAGCAGAGTGGCGTGGGCAGTCTCAGCAGCGGCATCGAAGAGGAGGCAAAGGCGTGATCCCGAAGGTCATCTACACGGCGGACCTCAGCGAGGCTCCCGACAAGGAGCGGCTCACCGCGTGGCGGCACGCGTGGCAGACCATGCACCCCGAGTGGGACGTGGTGACGCTCACGCTCGACACCAAGCCGCCGATCCTGAACTACGACCAGTGGCAGCAGACCTTCGGGCTCGCCGAGCCCGCGGCGTCGGCGGCGCGGCTCAACCTGCTGCGCTACGAGCTGCTGGCCCGCGAAGGCGGAGTCTTCGTCGATCCCGACCGTCTGCCGCTGCGCCCGCTCGATGAACTCGTCGCCGGCGTCGGTGCATTCTGCTCGACGATCGCCAGCCACGGCGCGAGCAGGCCACACATGCTCTCGCCGTCGGTGCTGGGGGCGACTCGAAACCACCCGATGCTGTGGCACGCCATCCGTGACTTGCCGCACTCGGTGCTGGTGTATCGCGGCGTGTGGGACCAGAGCGGGCCGGGGTTCCTGACCCGCGTGGTCCGCGACCACGGGCACTTCCGTGACGTGGTGCCGTTCCACTGGGCGCTTTTCGAGCAGACCGAGGAGAACGCCAAGGCCCACGGCGGAGCGTTCGCCTTCGTGCAGGCAAAGCCCGCGGAGGTGGTGGCGTGAGCACACCAGCACGCACCACCTCGATCCCGCGGGTCCTCCACCAGATCTGGTTGGGCAAGGGCGAGATGCCGCTGAACCAGCGGCGCTGGCGGCGGCGCTTCGCCGAGATGAACCCGCACTGGGAGATGCGGCTGTGGACGGACGACAACCTGCCGCCGATCCTCAACCGCAACGCCTGGGACGCCTGCGGCACCGTCGGCGGGACCCCCGGCTGCGTGATGCGCTCGGACATCCTGCGGCTTGAGATCCTGGCCCGCTTCGGCGGGGTCTATTTGGATACGGACGTGAAGCCCGTGCGGCCGCTGGACGAGATGTGTCCGCCCGAGATTGTCGCTTGGGCGGCGTGCGAGCAGCTCGACATCGTGACCAACGCCGCAATGGGCTTCCCGCCCAACCACCCGGCGATGTGGCACGCGGTGGCGATGAGCGAGGAGTCGTTCTTCGAGCGGCGGTACGTCGGTGATCAGGCGGGGCCAGGGCTGATCGCCCGGGTCGTGACGCAGTACGACGATGTGGCGCTGTATCCGCCGGCGTACTTCCACCCGATGGTTGGAGAGGTGAAGTCCAACCCGGAAGCTGCGTCGCATCTCAAGGCTGCGCATCTGTTCGCGGGCACGTGGGTGGAGGACAACCGGCGGCACTACTCCGGGATGTGGCGGGCGAACCGCGCCTGAGCATGTCGTGTCTCGCTGGCGTGCGAACGGTCGTTTGGCTGCGGTTGCCGACGCATCCGGCAGGCAGATCACACCATTACTGCTCATTCTGAGGTGGCCACTTCGGTGCGGGAACCACATCGAGAAGCTGCGGAAGCGGGAACCCCGTAACAGCAAGTTGCCCATCGGGAGCCAAGTGGAACTCGACGCTTGGACTGCCAGCCATGCTGACCTCGGTATAGCGCGCGGACAGAAAATGCACTCGCTGGTTGGTCGAGCCCCTCCACTCAGAGTCGAATGCTCGCAGCGCTTGCACGTACCGCCCAGACACCAAGACATCGGTGAGGGCAAGCAGCTCACGGTGATCTGCTCGGGTCAACTCGTCTAGCTCGTACCCCGTGAACACGAACACCGAAAGCCCCGCGGCTCGCACGCGACTGGCAACATCCACAAGTGCCCCTGCTTGGTGAAACGGCTCTCCGCCAGTGAAAGTGACCCCCTCGATTCCGCTGGTGTCCAGAATCTCGTCGGCGAGCGCAGCGGTGTCGCGAAGTTGGCGTGTCTCGAAGTCCCAGGTATCAGGATTCCAGCACCCTGGGCACCTGATCGCACAACCCTGCACCCAAACCACAAATCGCTGGCCCGGACCATTTGCTGCGCTCCGTGGGATCGTGCGTGCAAGATTCAGCAACATCAATAGCTCCGCTTCACCAAGACAAGACGGATCTTGTCCCCCTCCCGACCCTCTTTCACCACGTACCCCAACTTCTTCGCGCGCTCGTGGACGGCCACTCGCTGGGCCTCGACGAGACGCCTGCGTTCCTCCTCGATTCGAAGCCGATCCGCTTCGGCAAGGCGCGCCTGCTTCGCATTCCAATAGGATTTGTAGCGATCCCCGACCTTTGCGAGCCACGTTCGTCCATAAACGGCGTGATCGTCACTAAGGACCGCGACATATCCTGCGGGGCCCTTGAGGAAGCCGATGTCGTTGAAAGCATCACCCGTGCGTTCCTTCGGAAGCACGATGTGAGCTGAACGCCCTTGCTGCCAGCCTCGCAACGCAATGGGGGTGACGGAGCAAACCAGAGCTGAGCGGTCAAAGCCCAGTTCCACGATCGCCTCGATGAGGCACTCTTCGTCGACCATTGGTGTGGCAAGAGTGATGTATGCACTCATGGCTTCTTCCCCAGCGATTGAGTTTGCGTAGTGGAGACGGTCGCTTGGCCGGAGTCGGGTTTACGATCCAGGGTCGCCTTGCCCGGAGCAAGTCCCTCAAGAAGTCGCTCAAGGTCACGCAGGCACGCATCACCAGAAAACCCCACGGCATCGGCGGTGATTCGGCCTTCATGGTCAATCTCAATGGTGATGCGCTGTTCTTTCATGCGTTCTCCGGTGCGACAAGCTTTGCGGACAAGCGAGATGCGATCGACTCACCAGTCGTCAACTGCTCCCATGTCTGGATGACGAGGTATCTTTGGCCCTTGTGAACTCGCAATGAGCCTACCTCGGGTAGCGGCTGGTCGGGCACTTGGGCGGCCGGAGGTGTGCTAGATGCCGATGGGACGAAACGCCCTCCGGACTGCGACGAACGGTTCTTGGCGACCGGCGGCGGTCGAAACTCGAACTTCTCGTCCGCTTGCTGCTCGAGGGACTTGATCTCCCCGCGAAGCCTGTTGAGTTCTTTGAGTGAGCGTTGGAGGTCGTCGGACAGCTTGCGCTGACTGGCGGCGAGGTCCTTCCTCGCCTCTTTGTTCGCGGATTTCAGAGACTCCTCGATGCCCCCGAGTTCCCCCGCGATGGTGGCGTGTCGGCTTTCGGCCGTGGTCAACGCCGTGCGTCGGTCGGGCAGGTCGCGGTTCGCCGCATCGACGCGGCTGCGCCACGCGGCGTGCTGCTTCTCACGCTCCTCTTCATCACGGGCCTTGCGCTCGGCATCTTCCAGATCTGCCTGGAGTTTGCGTGCCGCATCTTCGATC
Source organism: Planctomycetota bacterium (assembly GCA_017303555.1). Taxonomy (GTDB): domain Bacteria; phylum Planctomycetota; class Phycisphaerae; order Phycisphaerales; family UBA1924; genus JAFEBO01. The sequence continues at coordinate 46,319 of JAFLCN010000026.1, read as the reverse complement.
TCACCGAGCTGGGTCAGCAGAGCCGATGTGCCCGAGGGGCCAGCCACCGAAGGACGCTGAGTCTCCAGCTCGCCAACACGGGCGAGGAGCCCACCATGAGTGCGTTCAAAGCCAAGCATCGCGCTCACGAGACGAGAGAAACCGCGACCGATCCTCCCCCGATCACCTTCGGCGGCGATCAGCGCATCGCGGACCCGCGCGAGGCGAGCGATCCAGTCCTCGTCGAGCTTCCGCCAGCGACTGACCAGAGGGTCTTCCTCCGCTGCAGCCGGTACACGGGGAGGTACGACGGTCCATTCGTATCGAACGGCGAGCGCGAGAGGCTGCGCGGCCGGCAGGGACGCAGGCGAGGTCGATGGCACCTCGCGCAGTGAGGTGCCATGAACTTCCGGCAACTTGATGAGTTGCTCAGCCTCCAGTCCGCGTGCTGTTGTCTCGCTTGGCAACCAGAATCGTGCTGAGCGATGGTGCGCTTCGCCCAATCGCACGTTGATGTGAAACCGCCACGCAGGCGGGGCCTCCAGCAAAGCTGCTACATCGTGGGCCTGGATGGCCGTAAGGCGCAGCCGTAATCGTCCTCGCGTTCCGGGGAAGAGCACCTCGCCAGCACCACCGTTCACCTGCAGGTCAGGCAACCCTCGGTCGGCCCATAGCACTTCGACCCCCGCCTCGACGAGCTTGGCGAGCCCCTCGTGTTGGTTCGGGCCAGCAGGAAACCAGAGCCGTCGCGGAGCTGTTTCTGGCGGTAGACCAGCGTTGACGTGCATCATCGAGCCACGCGAGCCCCCTGTCAGGCGGGCGTCGGCGGGCTCCCACCTTACCGATGAGGACGCAGGCACCTCAGGCACGTCGAACGGCCGCTCGCGAGCCGGACGCCATGCAAACTGGCGGCCCCCGGACCACGCCTCCTCGGTGGCCTCGTGCCAGAACAGGCGTAGAAACGTCTGTCGAAAGGCCTCAGTCTGCGTCGTGTCGAGACGGAGAATGAACCCGCCACCGACCCAAAGCCTCGCTTCAGTCCCACAGTGGACGGCCGAAACGGGTACCTCGGGCAGTCGCCGGATCAACACGCGAGGGGCGTGAAGCAACTGGTTGTCAGCCTGGTCCTTGCCCCATCCCGGCCCGACAAGCACGTACACGCGCGCACCAGAACTTGCGTGGGCGAGCAGCGCGGCACGAGCGTCGTCGCCGCCATCCCCGAGAAGCACAAGGAGCGGGGCGCTGACCGCGGGAGCCATGCGACCTGGTGTCCGTGTCAGCCACATACCGTCCGTCCACGTCGGCTGATGAGTGGCCTCACCGATCCATGCCGTAGGTAGGCGCTCGTCGGCACGCGACAAGACGCGGTTGCACAACATGCGTTGGATGGGACCCTGCATCATCGTCCCCCCCCAGCGAGCCACTGCCGCAGCGCAGGCTCGAGCTCATCTGCGCTCACACGCGTCGCCATGAGGTCTTTCCACCGCAGCGGTGTGTCCGGCCCACCGCTTTTCACGTCGGCGCGTGCGTGGAGCGGGCTATTGCTCATGTGCCACCCAAACCCGTGCCCCTGGCTGGGTAGCACAAGCAGGTAGCGGTCATGAGGCAGGCTCCGACCAAACACCTCGCGATAGCTGCGGGGGGACGCACTCGTGATTGACTGAATCTTCTTGAAGTCGGCTTCCTCATCGCCGGTCCACACATCGACCGCGACGTTGGGGGCCGCTGCTCGTAGGCCCGCGACAAGAAGCTTGAGCATGTCGAGATTGTCGTCCCCGCGAACGTAACGATCGCATAGCAGAACACGCCGAGGGACGACGCCGGAGAGGAGTCGATCCATGAGTTTCCGCATCGACCAGCCACCTCGGTACGGGACCCGGACCACGCCGGGGGCCTCCGTTGCAGCAATCGGAGCCGGAGAGCCGATCCGGAGCGGACCGAGCTCATCAGACGCGGCCGGGAATGGCGACAAGTCCACGGGCGCAGCGAGCGACCAGAACCGTTCAGGGTCCTTGCTCGCCTGCAACAGCAAGTCGTCGTGCGACGGGAGCGTTGGCGCGAACACCTCTAACGCCGTGTCCTCGGTGAGCTGCGCAAACTGCTCACGGACCTCTGCGCGGCTCCTGTAGCCGGGCTTGACAGACAGGTGTCGTTCGAGGCGAGCCATCGCCCACCGCTGTGCGTCTTGCGTTGAGGCAGGACCCACAGGCACGTCCTCTAAGGTCACATTGTCGTACGCGCCCTTACCGGGGATCTCGACTCGACGGAGCGTGACGGTCTTGCGGAAGCTGTCGAGTTCGGCTTCTGCAAGACTGTTGAACGCGACGGCCAGACGTCGCTCACCCGCTTGCCATCGCCCCACGGAGGACAGCGGCCCAGTGGCCCACGTCGAGGCGAGGTTCCAGAGGTCGAGGCCATCCGACTCAGGCTCGTGTTGCATGGGCCGCATGGCGTGCTTGCCGTTTCCTTGTGGAGCCTCTATCACGCCATCGAGCTGCCACTGGTCCCGCGCCTGGTCGAAGTCGAGTGTCCAGCGAAGCCTGCACGTGGCGCGTGTGTCTCCCACCAGTCCGCCGGGCTGCCCGTGGTTCGTTGGCAGGTCGCGGACCATGAACCGCTCCTTGCCATTGAGCACCGAGCGGAACACCTTGCCGCGATCTGGATCAACCATGAGCGGCTCAATGGACTCGAAACGATGGTCACGGTTTGACGCCAGTCGCTCCACTGCCAGCACTCGCCGACCGAGGACGGGGTGCTCGGCGAGCCACATGCCATAGACACCCTGCTCAGGTTCTGGTGCCTCGTCGGAGTCGGCCACGTCCTCACCCAGCGCCATCAGTCCACCGCGTGCGTCGCAGAGACCGAGCACCTTGCACCATGCGATCACGTTGTTCGCGCCCGCGTCCGGCAGACCTGGCAAAGCGGACTGCACGACGGCAGTAGTGATGCGGTTGCCGTGCTCCCGCGCCGTTCGGCACAGTAAGCCGAGCTCCGGCCGACGTACCATCCAGGCCATTTCAGCAAACGCCGCAACACGGCTCACCGGGATATCAGTTGTCAGAACACATCTCATCGATTGCCACGCCTCCACCGTCGAACTTCGTGTTCGTCTGCTAGAGGAGTTCGACTCGCGAGCTCCTCAAGCTCTGACACGCCGCACTGTTGAAAATAGCCATGATGCCCCACGACGACCAACTGCTGCCGCGCACGCGTCACAGCAACATTCAAGCGGTTTGGGCTATCGAGGAATCCCGCCCGCTTCGTGTTCCGCATTGAGAGCATCACAAGATCGGCTTCCCGTCCCTGGAAGCGATCTACGGTGCCACAAACGATTTCGACTGGGGCATCACGAACCAAGAAACGTGTCGTGCGGTCGTCCTGGGTGACCTCCCGGAGCATGTCCGAGATCGCACGCTCCTGCTTCACGTAGAAGCACAGACATGCCACCTCCCACAAGGTTGGCAATTCCCGCGTGGGTGGCCCCTTCTTCCTTGCCCAAGCGATAAAGTCGCGAAGCACCGCGGCCATCGCCTTGATCTCGTCGACGTTCACGCCGCCCTGCTCACGACCATCGACCTGCGCCCATACGCGACGTGCCCGGAACTGGCCGAAGTCCCAGCCAAGCTTTGCGTCACGAATCTGAATAGTGTTCGCATTGCGGAGGGCATCACCCCCGTAGATGATCTCGCGGGAGAACGCTGCGATATCGTCGTGCATCCGGTGCTGGTAGCTCAAGCTCTCGAAGCGAGCGGAGAAGTCCGCCGGCCGGGTTGCCTTCAAGCCAGCGGTGAGCGAGCTGCGCCGTGTCGCCCTTTCGACGCCGATGCCCTCCTGTAAGACCTCCAGGATGCTCGGCAGCCCGATGTCTTCGATCTCGGCGATGGGTTCCTCGATCTCCACCGCGACCGGCTGAAGGCGGCCCAAGTCATCGCGTAGGCGATTGCGCTCTCGCTCGTTGCGGCTGTGCCTGAGCTCGTGCAGGCGCGTGAGTCGCCACGCGATCTCCTGCGCCAGGTCGTTACGTCGGAGCCAGTCCATCTCGCACGCTTGGCAATCTGTGAAGGTCGTCACGTCTTCGCGCCGAAACTTCCGCTCCTGATACGGCCTCTCAAGCGAGCCCGCTCGCTGGAGCCACCACGCCTGCCGCATCAGCAGCACACTTCCCTCGGCGAGGGGGCCGGACGTGCCGGAGAGCTCCTCCGCGACAAGCAGGTTGGCTGGTAGCAGGTCGGCCACCTCGCCGATGAGGTCGTCACCAACCAACACCCAATCCGCGGCCGCAAGCCGCAAAGCCTCAGCCTTGCCCGCGCGGATCTGGGCGACAGTCACAACATCGACCGACCCGCTCGACGGACCACCCTTGACCACACGAACCACGGACAGGTCGGGCACAGAGTCGGCTTCGATTTCACGTGCGATCCACTCCAGCACACCGGGCCGCTCGACGAGCAGCCATCGCATTCCTGGCTGGCGGAGCCGGCGCTGAAGGAGCCGGAAGAGTAAGAGACATGCTCGCTGGTGATCGGCTGGGAAAATGGGGCTGTCGTTCTCATCTACAAGGTCGCGGAGGTTCGCGACGATGTCGGCGCGGTCGGCGAAAGGGGGGAGCTGACGAACGTCGCCCACGACAATCCACCGCTTGGCCATCAGTGCGGGGACCATGAACTCTTGGATGAGCGTCTTGCTCGCCTCGTCCACGATGAGCACGTCCCAATGAGGCATCGTGGTGATTGGGCGCTCCCACACCTGCATGTCCTCGTCGCGGTCACGAAACAGCGGATGGTTCACGATGCCCATCGTCGTGCCGCAGGTGAGATTGGCTGCCATGATGATGGTGCGTTCCGCCATCTCCTCCAATTCAGCATCCCCATACTTGCTCATCGCAGGCTGTCGCCGCCACTCGGCGACAAGCGCGTCCACCCGCTCATCGAGCTGAGTGGCCCGCACCTTGTCGTCCACATCGTCGAGCTTGCCGATGCGCACCGCGTCTATCGGCGAGGTGGATTCCAACAATCGCTCCAGCACGTTGTCGATGGCTACGTGCGTTGAGGCGCAGAGCAGCACACGCTCCCCCTTGTCGACCAGTTGCTGAATGATCTCGCAGATCGCCGTGGTTTTGCCTGAGCCCGGCGGGCCTTCGAGAAAGGCGAAGTCAGGGCTGCCGAGCGCCTTCCGCACGAAGGATCGCTGTTCGTCGGTGCCGCTGCGGGTGGGGTCCGTGAGCGACTGCCAGTCACTCTCGGAGAGGTAAACGGGGTCAACTCGCGGCCACCGCGCGTGTTGCGGGTCCTCGCATAACCGGAGGAGGGCCTGGTGGTGAGGAAGTGGAGCCTCTGAGAGCTGCCGCAGCGCACGTTTCTGAAGGTAGAGATTCCGCAGGTTCACAGGCAGGTAGAGCGTGGTGCCCTCTGGCGGGTAGCGGTCGAGAAGGAGCTGGTAGCGATCTTGATCGACTTTCTTGACCCGGAAGGTCGTCTCCTTGCGGTGACGAGGCTGGGTCCAAACTTCTCGCACATCGCCTTCGCAGAAGGCTGCACGTGGATCCAAGAACTCGTCCGCCTCGGAAGAGTCTGGCGGAAGGAGCTGTACCCAACACCCACGACGACCGGTGGATCCGACCTCCTGCCAACTGAACCGGATGCCGTTGTCGCCCCGAAGCAGTCCGTCGGCTGGGCTCTCCTCGACGCGGAGCATTCCCGCGCTTACTTCATGCGAGGTGCCGTTGCCGTCCATGACTCGCCGAAGGCCTTCAAAAACCGGCAGGGACTCAGCTTCAACCTCGATTCCGTCAATCAAAAGGTCGCAGTCACCAATTTCGCCTTCAGCTAGAAGCAGCCAGTGCCGACCGTCGGCATCGGCGCGTGGAGGCGTGATCAACGTCAGAGATCGTCCCTGGAGATCAGCGACCCTCGTTGGAGGGGCGGTAGCAGTCTCCTGCTTCACAGCGCTCTCGACGCCGCACCAAAGCACCCGGTCGACCGGGCTCAACGGCACATCGGTGCGTACGAGCAGCCCGTCAGCAGTTGGCGTAGCTGACTCAAAACGTACAGGAACCCCGCGGTTAATCACGAAGCCCATCTGCGTGAAATCATGGCTCTTACCTGTTGGCCAGTTCGCGAGCAAGACGCCGGGTAGGCGACGCGGCACCCGCAGCAAACTGTCCGCTGGCTCGAGTCGGATCGATTGAAGGTTCCGCACCCGCTCCCAGGGGAGCTGGTAGCGGGTTTGCCGCTGCTTCGCGGTGTGGATGGCTTGGCCGAGGAAGCGATTGAATGGCCGCAGCACGTTGCCCGCCTGGCTCATCAGCGGCGGCGCAACCTTCAGGTGACCCGCAGTGGCATGGAAGAACAGCACCTTCATGAGCGAGCACCGGGGATGAACGGGTTGCGGGTAGTTTCCTGTCGAAGCCGCGGTGCCGCAGCTTCGGGGTTCTCGTCCGGCAGAGCCTCGGGCTGCTCGCCTGCCGCGAGCCGCGCACGGACCTTCGCCCACTGCCGAAGGCTGTCGATCTGGTCGTGCATCGTCCGAGACAAGGGAAAGGTCTTATCCAGAGCGCGGGCGATATGGTCGGTATGCAGCTCGCGTCCTTCTGCGAAAGCGTCGTATAGCCCTTCGCGCACAGCCTCCTCAAGCTCCGCCCCCGAGAAGCCGACCGAGCGAGCAGCCAGATCCGCGATCGCGAAATCCTTGGGGTCGCGCAGCTTCTTCTTTAGGTGGATGGACAGAATCTGTTCACGAACGGCACGCGACGGGAGGTCCACGAAGAAGATCTCGTCGAAGCGCCCCTTCCGTAGGAGCTCGGGGGGAAGCATGTCGATGCGGTTGGCGGTGGCGACAACGAAAACTGGATCCGTCTTCTCCTGCATCCAAGTGAGCAGGGTGCCCACGACACGTGCGGTAGTGCCGCCGTCAGTCTGATCAGAACTCCCCATGCCAGCGAGACCCTTCTCGATCTCGTCGATCCAGAGCACGCAAGGTGCCAGTGCCTGCGCGACCTGCAACGCGGTTCGGATATTGCCCTCGGACTGGCCGACAATGCCTCCGAACACCTTGCCCATATCGAAGCGGAGCAGCGGAAACTGCCACGTCGCGGCGACGGCCTTTGCGAGCAGGCTCTTGCCGCAGCCCTGAACGCCGAGAAGCAGCACGCCCTTCGGGGCGTCTAGACCAAAGTCTCTTGCTCCCGCACCAAAGGCTCGCCCGCGACGGTCAAGCCACTCTTTGAGTTGGTCGAGTCCGCCTACGTCGGTCATGCGAGCGTCGGTCGGGTAGTACTCCAACACCTCGCTTTGTTTGATGATGCGTTCTTTCTCTCTGGCAACCAGCGGCACAGCGGAATGATCCAGGCGACCAAGCTCGGCGGCAGCCTGCCCGAACGCCAATCTGGCCTCCATGACTGTGAGTCCTCGGGCCGCGTCGAGCAATGGCTCATCTTCAGAAGCCCGCACACCCAGAGCCTTCGCAGCATCCTCGAGGACGACCCGAAGGTCCTCGATTCCAGGCAACTCAAGCTCGACGGTCGGGACCTCCTTACGAAGGTCCATCGGAAGGCCGGCGATTGGCGTAGAGAGCACAATCAGCTTCCTGGGCTTCCCTGGTAACCTTGCGATCTCTCGCAGCCACCGCAAGAGTCCATGATGCTCGGCTCGAAGAAACGGCTGAAAGTCCTCCAACAGCCAGACTCCCGGCTCGTCGGAACTGTGGACCGTTCGGAGCACCTCAACCGGATCGATGAGATCCGCATTGGATGGAGCCACGACTCCCGCGTCATCGCAGGAGAGCAAGCCTGTGGACTGGCTCCACACCTTCAGCGGGAGCTTGATCTCCTTAGCCAAGCCGATCACGCATCCGCGTACGCGCTCCCACTCGTAGGAGGCGATGTGGAGGACGTTCGCTCCGGCCCGGGTGAGATGCAGCAGCTGGTTGAAAGTGCTCATGGGGTGACTCCGTCGGTGATCTGCCGCAGCGCTTTGCAGGCGAGGAGTCAAATGGCGCAGGGAACGCCGTTCAACCCCAAGCGTCGTTCCGCGGTGGTCATCGTATACTGTTTGCCAAACAGGCGGAAGGATTCGCCGAGCAGGGGTCGGACTCAGACAAATGGTGCTTCCCGGAAGCGTGCCAAAGCGATCCAAGCGCGGTCCCTCAGCCCGGCGGTGTTCGGCATCCGGTGTCGTTGTCTTTGCAGCGCGGCGCAGTAGGTAGCCTTGCGGTTTTCCACTTTGTGTAGATTTTCCGGTGCCGGAAACAGGCGGATCAGTGGAAACTCGATCACCGCTGGTGCCAGGCGACAGCGACCGGCCAACCCCCAGGCGCTGAGTTCGCAATGACCGCGGCTGCCATCGGATGGAACATAATCCACAAGAGCATGCGACTCAGAGACTTCCGGGGCCTCTCAGGTCGCCGAAGCCATCCGAACGCGTTCCTGGCACTTGCCGGTGTCAATCATCCGGTCGCTTTGTCTCTGGGTCTCTGAAAAGCCCGTCGTCAGACCACCCCCCGTCCTCTATTTGAGAACCCCCGTGCCGCAAGGTGCGGGGGTTGTCGTTTTGGGCCGTGGCGATGCCCGACCACTTCTTCAGAGCAATCAACTGTGGCATCGAGCCCGACTCGGAATCGGCGTCCGAAACAAGGAGTAAAGAACTCCTTCGGCTTCTCGCCCGACGCGGAACACCGCCGGTCACTCACGGCGCACGTTCGGTCGATACCTGTTTCTGAACTGCATCGAGCAAACCCTGGGCCGCGGCAGGGTTGTCCGACGTCTTCAACGCTTCGTGAGCCTGCGCAGTCGCCTCGGGGACGTGATCGACCGAGCCGAGTCGCTTGCTGATCGCCGCTACAGCCGCGAGAAACACCGCGCGACGCGGGTGGCCGGGCGGAGCGAGTCGGTCGCGATCTTCCCACACCAGCTTCAAGAGTTGCGCGGGGCTGACGGTGAACTCCGGCCTTTGGAACTGACCGCAGATCCGCTCGAGAGCCTTGGCGGTTTCCTCAAGCTGGTCGGCCGAAGTTCCCATGAGGTGCAGACGCGCGTTGCGGAGCGTCCAATCACGCTGCTGTGCTGTGTGCCCCGGCCACAGGGCGTAGACGTTGCGGACATGGACCACGCTCGCATCAGTCGCCCAGTTGAACTCGCCGAAGGCGGTGACCATCGCGTTGTACGCCTGCAGCGCAAAGCGTTCGGACTCCTCGAATCGCCCCGCACGCATCAGCGCCGCCGAGGCGGTCATGGCGCAGTAGCCGTGCCCGGGATGCCCGGGAGCAAGGATCTTTTCCGCCATTGCGGGAAGAGTTGCGCCGACATCCGCGGCCCTATCAAACTGCTTTGCGACGATGAGCTCGTTGACCAGATTGCTCGTCGCGGCGAGCGAATCTTCGTGCATCGGGCCGAGCAGCTTGTTGGTCCGCGCTGCAATCTGCGTGGCCAGGGGAAGCAAAGCGTCCTTGTTGCCCTTGGCTCGCTCTGATGCAGCAGTCCAGTTGAGAATACTCAGAACCGAAAGCTCGACGCCCCTGTCGCTCCCATCAACCGTCCTCGACAGTGCCACGCCCTCGCGGAGGATGGCCAGCGCTTCATCATGACGTCCGGCGCGGCTGAGCGCCGCACCGTGCCTGTTGATCGCTCCAAGCATCAGCGCGGGCTGATCGGTGTACGCGATCCGAGCTCGGGAAAACGCCTCCGTCGAAAGCTCCAGCGACTTCTCCGGCTGATGCGTGAGTCCGACAAGTTCCGCCCGCCGGAACTCCGCTTCAACAACCTTGGGATGCGCGGGATCAAGAAAACCGCGAAACAGGCTGATCGCCTCCTCTGTGTGAAGGAGGCTCTCCGGATACTGTCCGAGTTTCATATACACGACCGAAAGATCAGATCTCACCTCGGCCTCGATCTCCGGATGATCGACAAATCGCTCGTGCAGCCCGTCCGCGGCGTGCGCAAGCACATCCAGCATCTTCACCTCATGCCCCATCCGCTCGGGCGCTGCGGACATCAGCAGACCTTCGATCATGTATCCCCGCACCGCGGATGTCAGTTCGGCTTCCTTGGCAGCAACCGACCGGGCTTCCTGTTCGCGGAGGAACAGCACGATGCTGACGACAAGTCCCGTGGAAACTGCGATGGCGACGGCAGCCGCCGCGGCAACCAGCGTGCGGTGACGGCGGGCAAACTTGGCGAGTTGGTAACTCGCCGTCGGCCGCCGCGCCAGGATCGGCTCGTTGCGCAGATACCGGCGCAGATCATCAGCGAGCGCCGCGGCGGTCGCGTACCGCATCTCGCGGTTCTTGGCCATCGCCTTCGCAACGATGGTCTGAAGGTCACGATCGATACGGGTCGCCGCGCCGCTCACGCGCGTGGATGTCAGAGGCGAGGGCTCCTCGTCGCGGATGATCCGCGCGGCCTCCGCGATCGATGTGTTGAGCACATCAAAGGGCAATTTGTCCGCCAGGAGCTCGAACAGAATCACGCCCAGGGAATAGACATCGACTCGAATATCGATTCCCTGTGGGTCGCCCGCGAGTTGCTCCGGGCTCATGTAGGCCACGGTGCCCACGAGCAGCCCCTGCTGCGTGAGAATCGTGTGCTCCGAACCCTCATCAAAGAGTCTCGCCACTCCGAAATCGAGAATTTTCGGTTGCGCGATCGCGGCAGTCACCCCCGAGTGACCTGCGCCAGCCGTCGCCGGCGGGCGATGATCAATGAGGATGTTCCCGGGCTTGAGATCACGGTGGATGATGCCGCGGGCATGCGCGTGCTGCACCGCATCAGCGACCATGGCGAGAAGCTCGACGATGGCAGGAATATCGAGGTGATTCCCGTTCGCGAAGTCGGTAATCCGCGGCCCGCGGATGTACTCCATTGCGAAGTAAGCGATGTCGCCCGCCGGACCACGGGCAGCGCCCGCCTCATAAATTCGAGCAATGCCCGGATGCTCAAGCCGACCGAGCGCACTGATTTCCCGCGCAAACCTCGATCGCAGCGACGCCGTCCCCGCGCCGTCACGCAGAACCTTCAGCGCGACTTCGCGATCGGGGTTGTTCTGATGGGCAAGATAGACGACGCCCATGCCGCCACGTCCGATGACTCGTTCGATGCGAAATGGTCCGATCTCACCCGGGACCGCGTCGGTGTCGTCGGTCGCCGACAGAGCGGCCGCAAGCCCTTCGATCGGACCGCTTTCCGACGAGCGCCCCGAGTCGCCGAAGCTCTCCGCGGAGTCGGCCTCAAGCGCCGTGAGCAGCTCGAGCACCGCGTCGGCGACGAGTGGGTCTGCGCTCCGCACTTCCGCCAGAGTCGCGTCGCGTTCAACACGCGGAACGTCCGCCACCTGGTCGAAAAGCGATCGCACCCGCGCAAACTGCTCGGGAGTCAGCGGCTCGGGCTTGGATGGGTTGTGCTCCGCGCTTATGAGTAAAGCTCCCGCCTGAGCCACGCACGGATGAATGTGCAATCCCGCTCCACCGAACGTGGCGAGTAGCCCGTCACCGCCGCGGTTTGCTCGATCGACAGCCCCGCGAGATAGCGCAGCTCAAAGACTGTGCCAAGACGAGCATCGTGGGCGGCCAACTTCTCGAGCACCTCATCAAGTGCGATGAGATCAATGCCGGCGCCCGCTTGTACCGGATCTTCGATGGAATCAAGAGTGACGCGCCTGCCCGCCCCGCCGCCGCGGCGCACGGCCTTCTTGGCACGGGCATGATCTTTGAGGATATTGCGCATCGCACGCGCCGCGGTCTTGAAGAAGTGGCTGCGATCGGTCCACCCGTCGGCGCGAGGAGCAGCCTTCATCAGACGCACGCAGACCTCGTTGACCACGGCTGTCGGCTGGAGCGTGTGGCCAGGAGACTCGGATTGGAACACGACCGCGGCCAGCGCACGCAGATCCCGATATGTGACATTGAGCAGTTCACTCGTGGCGGCATCGTCCCCCGCGTTCACGCGGTCGAGCAGGCGAGTCACGAGATGGTCATCCGGCGTGGGCATGAAAGTGACGGCTCGCGCGAGCAGTGCAAAGCAGCTCGCATGGTACCGAAACGCCCATCGGAGGATCGCAGGCACCAGTTCAGCAGTTCCGAGAATCGGCACGCCCGAGGGCGATCCCCGGCTCACCGATTTCGAGGCCCTCCTTTCGCAAAATCCACGCGAATTGGTCCATTTGGCGCCCCCGCTTCCACACCCATCGTGAGAAATTTCCAGAATCGATGGCGGCTGCTCCCCGCGACTGCGCTCAGTGCCGGGAGTACCAACGGCGGAAAACCGCACCGTCCGTCCCCGGCACCCCTTCCCGCAGCGCGGCTTGTTCCCACCCCTCAGAGAGGAACCCTTATGTTCGCCCGTAAATCACTCGCAATCGCAGCAACCTTGTCCTTGGAATCATCGACGATGGCTGCACACTCGCTTGCAATGGCGTTGCTCGTCGCTGCGGTCTCGGCTTCCCCGGCCGCGGCCCAGTCCAGCACAGGGTGGACCTACCAGGGTCAACTGCAATCGGGCGGCCAGCCCGCCACCGGTAACTATGCCATGACGTTTACGCTCTGGAACGCCGCGACCGACGGAGCTGCGGTGAGCAGCACACTGGTCTTCAACGGGCAGCCCGGGAACCCCGCACCGGTCCAAGTGACCAACGGTCTCTTCAGCGTCGTGCTCGACTGGACGACGCAAACTCCAGCCGCGTTCAACGGCGGCCCACGCTGGCTCGAGATCACCGTCGATGGCAACACGCTCACGCCGCGCCAGCCCGTGACCGCTGCGCCCTATGCCTTGTTCTCGAGCGCTCCCTGGGCCACCGTCGGCAGCGACATCTCCTACACAGGCGGCAAGGTCGGCATCGGCGGCACGCCGTCCGTCGCCCGCCTCGATGTCACAGGCGGCATCCGAGCCAGCGCGAACCATTCCACGCACCCCCAAGGCGCGCACCTCGAGTGGAACAAGACCGATGGCGACGGCGCGACGTGGCTGCTGAATCAAAAAGGCCTCGGCCCCGGCGGCATGATCCTCGGCGAAGTCGATGCCGCGAACACCGTGAGCAAGCGGATCGTCATCAACGGCGACGGTCGGATCGGCATCGGCGGTCCGCCGGTCAACTTCGGACTCGTGGATATCCGCGGCAGCGCCCGCGTTCAGGATGTCCTGAATTTCGGCGATGACAACGCAAACTCCGATCCAGTGTCCATCTCGCGATCCAACGTCGGCTCCGACTACACCAGATTGATCTTCAACGTCGGCGACAATCCGGGATCGGGGCCCGGCCCGGGCGATGAAATCCTGTTCAACGCAGGAGGTTCCACGCAGTTCATCTTCCGCTCCAACGGCGAGGCCTTTAAGACCGGATTTCCGGGTTGGGGCACCATCTCCGACGCGCGGGCCAAACACGACATCGAGCCGCTGACGGGTTCGCTCGATCGATTGCTCAAGCTCCAGGGACACACGTTCTTCTACAACGATCCGGAGAGTCTCGGCCGCCGGTCGGGCAAGTGCATCGGGTTTGTCGCACAGGAAGTCGAGACTGTCTTCCCGGAATGGATCGGCTCGTTCGACAAGAACACCAAGTCCCTGACTATCACCGGCTTCGAGGCCCTGACCGTCGAGGCCCTGCGCGACCTGCGCACCGAGAAAGACTCGCAGATCGGGACTCTTCAGAGCGAGAGCGCAGCGCTCCGCGCAGAAAACGCCGCCCTTCGCGAGCGACTGAATGCGATCGAACGCATCGTCACGGAGCTCGCAAACCGCAAGCTCGTCCCCGCAAACAAGCACGAATGAGCGCAGGATTCCCGCCTTGCTTTCTTCGATTGAAGAACCCCCGCGCCGCAAGGCGCGGGGGTTGTCGTTTGGGGCTATCACGACCTCACACGAATTCCGATTGCAGTTTGCGTTTCTTGTATTTGTCCTCCCCCTTTGCCAAAGGGGGAGGTGGCATCGCGCAGGCTTTGCGGAGCGATTGACGCGAAGGGGGTTTCGGAAGTAACCGCGTTGAAATCGCGGATACGCACAAATCAAGCGGAATCCGTATCAGTCGCCCTCGCGAAGCGCGCCTCGCCCACCTCACAAAAACCGCCAGATGATCGCCAGAAAGACCAACGTCAACACACCCGCCACAATGAACCACTGCGGGTTTGTCGAGTGCTGAAACCGCAGAAATCCCCGCTGCGGATTCGAAGAATCCACATACGCCCGCACCTTCGCGCCTTGCGTGTATTCCTGAATCTCCGCGAGCGCACTGTCCCGGCTCGCGTATCCGTTCACAATGACCGTCGGGTACAGCAGATCGCTCTCGTACCGAACGCCCCCAAGCGTGTACGCAAACCGCACCTCCGGCACATACGACTTCGTGCTGTTATCTCGCAGGAGCCGCTGGTCCGTGTCCACGGAGCTGCTCGTGGTCACAGTCGCCGACAGCACCACCGCTTCCACTTCGACGGCATTCGCCATCACGTTTCGCTGAATGAAAAGCTCTCGCGTCCCGACCACCAGAAGCATGATCCCCAGCCCACCAAACACCAGCGCGAAGATTCCGGCCATGACATAGTCCATAAACGCGCGTTTCCTCCTCGGGGGCTTCGGCGGTTCGAACATCTTCACGTCTGACTCTCCGGCCGATACCCCAGAATCTCCGCGATTTCCGCCCGGTCCTCATCCATTCCGCTCGAGTATCGATCCGCCTCTTCCTGCGTGTGCGGATCCGGATAGGTGCTGAGCCGATGCTGCAGCGCCCGCTTGTATAACTCCAGCGCCCGCGGCGTCCCAGGCTTCCCCTTTCCGTCCTTCCGCACCTGCTCGCGCAAGGCCTGAGCAAACAAATCCGAAAGCGCGGCACGCCCCTGCCCGCTGTCATCCGCCGAAAGCACCGCCAGCGCCGCTTCATCAAAACGATCTTCCGCAATCAGCGGCCCCGCCCGCGCGATCGCCTCCTCGCGTGCCTGCATCACTTTCCTCTTGAACACCTCCGACTCATCTTCGGGCACCGGGGCTTCCTTCTCGATGATCTCGATCTCGTACGTTCCCCCGTTGTCATCCAGCTTGGCCGTCGGTCCCTTGTGCCGCACCAGCTCGAGCGAGTAGATGCACTCCTCGAGCCGCTTCATCCGTTTCGGCTCCAGTTCCCGCGTGCACAGCGCCTGCGCAATCACAAACCGCCCCCCATCCTCGAGCGCCACAAAACTCATCACCAGTTCCTTCTCGCCGCGCTTGTGCAGCCCCGTCGCCAGAATCGCCGGGTGGTTCTTGTGCAGCCCGCCCACATACGCAGGCCCGATGCTGAGCAACGTAATCGCGCACTCCGGGCACAGCGCTGCAAATTGATCGCGCACCGTGCCCGCGCCCAAGTTCGCCCGCCCCACCACCAAGATTTCCGCATCCACACCGGGAGAAGAAAGCTCCAGCAACCGATCAAATCCGGCCGCAAGCCCGATTCCGCATCCCTGCCCCGCGAGTTCCATCTCCGTAAATCCGAGCGGCACTTTCAACACAAAGTCGAGGTCGCTCGGCCGATCCCGAAATGTCAAACGCGAAGCCGGCATCACGCGCTCCCACTCACCATTCAGTGACCACAAGAATCCCGATCAGCGCAATCACAACCACCAGCGGCGATATCCCCACAGCCGCCGCCGGCCACGGCTTGTGCTTCACCATCAGCCAGATCGCGCCCGTCAGCACCAAGATCTGAAAAATCAGCAGCCCCCACATCATCCATTTGCCCTGCTGAATCTGCGGCGGCTTCGCATTTGCCAATCCCGCCGCCAGCAGCACGATCATGCACAGCGTGCTGAACACTCCCACAAGCGAAGCGAAAATCGAAGCGACAATCTGCATCGTCAACAGTCCCCTTCACCACGGGCATCCGCAACTCGCCCGCATTGCCAGTTCCGACTGGCGCTCGCATCAAAATCGCCCGCGCTCCAATCCCTTCCGCGATTCACGGTGCACCCGGCGTCCCCAGAATCTCCAGCACCGACACCGTAAACGCCATCGCCCCGCCCTTGATCGTCCGCTCGCGATCCACCGCAAACCGCGAATTGTGAGGCCCAGGCAGCATCATCGCGCGCCCCGCCGCCTTCGCATCCGCAAACACCTTCGGGTCCACCGCTCCCACTCGCAGTTGAATCCCCGGCACGCCCGCGCGGCTCGCATAAATCCCAAAGTCTTCCGACGTCATGTGAGGCTCCGCTTCCACCGCCGCCTCTTCGCCCATGCCCTTGCGAAGCGCTCCCAGCAATCGCGCCGAAAGCTGCGGATCGTTCACGACAACTTCAGCGGATTCTGACTCCACCACCTGCACCAGCGGCTCTTTCGGTGAGTTCCCCGCGATCGCCTCGCCCTTGGCAATCCGCGCGATCGAAGCAAGCACCTTCTTCTGCACCTCCGGCTTGTACGAGCGCACCGTCAACTGGATCTTCGCCTCATCCGGAATGATGTTCCGCTTGTTCCCCGCGTGAAATGTCCCGATCGTCACCACCGCAGAATCAAACGGATCAACCTCCCGCGACACGATCGACTGCATCGCCCCAACAGCACGCGCTGCAATCACAATCGGATCAACCGTCCGATTCGGCATCGCGCCGTGCCCGCCCGTTCCATAAAAAGTCACATCCACCGAGTCCGATGCCGCCGAAGCCGGCCCCGCAACAACACCGATCTGCCCCGCCGGCATCGTGTTCGCAACATGCAAGCCCAGGATGTACTCCGGCTTCGGAAACCGCGTGAAGAGCCCATCGTTCACCATCGCCAGCGCGCCGTGCACGATCTCTTCCGCAGGCTGCGCGACAAACACCAGCGTCCCCTTCCACCTGTCCTTCGATTCCGCCAGCATCTTCGCAGCGCCCACCCACGCCGCCATGTGCGCATCATGCCCGCACGCGTGCATCACCGGCACCGTATCGCCCGCCTGGTTCACACCCATCGCCTTGCTCGCATACGGCAGCCCCGTCTGCTCGAGCACCGGCAACGCATCCATGTCTGTTCTCAACAGAACAGTCGGCCCCGACCCATTCTTCAGGACACCCACCACACCAAGCCCGCCCACACCTTCCGTCACCTCATATCCCGCCGCCCGCAACTGTTCCGCCATCTTCTTCGCCGTCTTCTCTTCCTTCAGCGACAGCTCCGGATTCTGGTGCAGGTCGATGTACAGCGCATCCAGCGACGGGTAGATCGCCTGGAGCGATTCCGCAGGCGATTCTGCTCTCGCCGCCGCGGCCATCATCGCCAAAGACACCGGAACCGTCGACACCGCGAGCGCAAGCACGTGTTTCAGTCGCATGGCCGCATGATACAGAATCGCTCACGCACAAAATGGCCTCACGCGATGTGCCGCACCAACCCGCCGTCCACGCGCAGCGTCGCGCCGTTGATCGCCGAAGCCTTCGCACTCGCAATGAACGCAACCGCATCGCCGATCTCCTTCGGATCGATCAGCCGCTGAATCAGCGATGTCGGCCGATTCTCTTTCATGAACAGCTTGCCCGCCTCGTGCGTCGTCTTCCCTGGAAACAGATCACCCACAAACTTCTCGACGCCCTCGGTCAATGTCGAGCCCGGCAGCACCGTGTTCACCGTCACCGCAGTCCCTTTCGTCAGTTCCGCCAGGCTCCGCGAGATCGAGAGCTGCATCGTCTTGGTTGCGCTGTAGTGCGCCATCTCCGGCGCCGGGCTCAATCCCGATTCGCTCGAAATGAACACCACGCGCCCATCGTTGCGTTCGATCATCCCCTTCAGGTAGTGCCGGCTCAGCCGCACCCCGCTCATGATGTTCACCTCGAACAGGCGCTGCCACGATTCATCGGTCTCGTCGAAGAAACCGACCGCCTCGTACGTCCCGAGGTTGTTGACCAGAATGTCCACCTTCGGAAATTTCGCGATCGTCGCTGCGCATCCCGACGCTGTGCCGTTATCCGCGCCAAGGGCCGTGAGCTTCGCATTCGGCGTGGTCCGCAAAATCTCCGCAACGCCCTTCTGCGCCGACGCCTCCGAGCGCCCGTTCACAAGCACGTACGCACCTTCCTGCGCCAGCGACCGAGCGATCTCGAGCCCAATCCCCCCGCTCGATGCCGTGACCAACGCCAATTTGCCGTTGAGCTTCAAATCCATGTCGCATCCTAGAGCAAGTTCTTTTCAAGCATGGCGTCCGTCGCCTTCAGCTGCGAAGCAGCGCCAGCCTATAGCCTGGGGCGCCAGCCCCAGGAAAAAGCGAATCAATCATCAAAGCCGCAAAGCGGCGACACCATTCAACCTGCAAACTCGACACCCAATCCAAACCAATGGATATCCCCCACTCATACAAGCTCCAATTGCATTTTGCGCGCCTTTGCATTTGTCCTCCCCCTTTGCCCAAAGGGGGAGGTGTCATCGCGTAGCGCATGCGAAGCGATGACGGAGGGGGTTTCGGAAGTCCCCGCGGCAGAATCGCCTTCACGCAAGTACAAAATGGAACCCGTATCAACCGCGGTTTCGCGCATTCGAATCGGCGTTGATCCCCGTCACATGCCGCGGCAAGTTCTCCCGAATGAACGCCGCCAACTCCTCCACCTGTTCCCGGTTCGCCAAACTCTTCCGAAAGCAAAGCCCAATCCGCCGCGACGGCGGCTTCTCATCAAAATCGCGGATCATCACCAATTCCGAGAGCGCCTTTGGCAGTTCACACGCCAGCGCCGGCAACAGCGAATACCCGCTCCCCGCCGCCACCAGGTATTTCAGCGTCTCCAAACTCGTCGTCACAAGCAGAGGCGAAACCCCGCCCCGCTTTCCGCACACCGCGATCGCCTGATCGCGCAGGCAATGCCCATCCTCAAGCAAAACCATGTCGCACGCGCTCATGCGCGACGGCGCAAGCCGTTTCACCCCCACAATGTCGCTCTCGCGCGGCGCAACCAGCCGAAACGGTTCATCAAATAGAGCAATGCTCTCGAGCGCATCGCTTCGCACCGGAACCGAGAGCAGCGCGGCATCCAACGCCCCCTCCCGCAGCGCGACGATCAACTCCCCGGTCGTCTTCTCGCTGATCGAAAGTTGCAGCCTCTTCCCCGATCGCTTCAGAGGCAGCAGCAGATGAGGCACAAAGTACGGCCCCAGCGTCGGAATGATCCCAAGCCGCAGCGCAGGCAGCTCTTTCCCCTCGCCACGCTCCATCGCACCCACGCGCAGCCGCTCCGCCGCCGCGAGCAACTCACGCACCAGAGGCAACAGCCTCTCGCCATCCGGCGTGATCAAAAACCGCCGCGCACGCCGTTCAAAGAGCAAAGCCCCAAGCGCCCGCTCCACTTTCTGCACCTGCGCCGAAAGTGTCGGCTGCGCAAGCCGCAGCGCCGCCGCCGCCCTTCCAAAATGCCCGTGCTCCGCGACCATCAGCACCGCCCGAAGGTCGGGCAGCGCAAGGCTTTGCGCATCCATCGAAAACTCCGATCGAATCGTTCGGAACTATCAGTTGGACTGATGATACCCCAGCGGATACGAATTGCTCCCAATCCGGAGATCCACCGCCATGCCAGCCGATTCCAACATCTCCCGTAACGACCCCTCCTGCCCCGTCCTCACCACCGCCAACGGCGCGCCCATCGGCGTGCAACAGGCTCTGACCGCCGGCCCGCGTGGCCCGGTTCTCATGCAGGATGTCGCGCTCCTCGAGCAGATGCAGCACTTCAATCGCGAACGCATCCCCGAGCGCGTCGTGCATGCCAAAGGCTCCGGCGCCTACGGCACCTTCACCGTTACCGGCGATGTGACCAAGTACACCCGCGCCGCATTCCTCGGCAAAGTCGGCAAGAAGACCGAAGTCTTCCTCCGCTTCTCCACCGTCGCCGGCGAGCGCGGCGCTGCCGATGCAGAGCGCGATGTGCGCGGCTTCGCTCTCAAGTTCTACACCGAAGAAGGCAACTGGGATCTCGTCGGCAACAACACGCCCGTTTTCTTCGTGCGTGATCCCTACAAGTTCCAGAACTTCATCCACACCCAGAAGCGCAACCCGCAAACCAATCTCCGCAACATGGACATGCAGTGGGATTTCTGGTCCCTCTGCCCCGAAGCGCTCCACCAGATCACCATCCTCATGAGCGATCGAGGCATCCCCGCGTCCTACCGCCATCTCCACGGCTTCGGCAGCCACACCTATTCGTTCATCAACGCCGCCGGCGAGCGCGTCTGGGTCAAGTTCCACTTCAAGACCAAGCAGGGCATCAAGAACATGACCGATGAAGAAGCCGCCAAGGCCATCGGTTCCGATCGCGAAACCCACCAGCGCGATCTCTTCGAGTCCATCGCCAAGGGCGACTTCCCCAAGTGGCGCGTCTGCATCCAGGTCATGACGCAGTCGCAGGCCGAGACCTTCCGCTGGAATCCGTTCGACCTCACCAAGGTCTGGCCCCACGGCGATTTCCCGCTCATCGAGATCGGCACGCTCGAACTCAACAAGAACCCCGAAAACTACTTCGCCGAAGTCGAGCAGGCCGCGTTCAAGCCCTCCGCCCTCGTCCCCGGCATCGGCCCCAGCCCCGACAAGATGCTCCAGGCCCGCCTCATGTCCTACGCCGACACGCATCTGCATCGCCTCGGCGTCAATCACCACCAGATCCCCGTCAACAAGCCGCGCTGCCCCGTCATGAACTACATCCGCGATGGCGCGCAGACCGACGGCTCCTACGGGTCCGCGGCAAACTACTGGCCCAACTCCATCACCGGCGCGCCCAAGCCCGATCCAATGTTCGCCGATCCCGCCTGGTCGCTCGGCCAGACCGTCGTCGATCGCTTCGACTCCACCCAAAACCACGACGACTACACCCAGCCCGGCAATCTCTATCGCCTCTTCGATGAAGGCCAGAAGGACCGTCTCACTTCCCGCATCGCCGGCGGCCTCGGCCAAGCCCGCCCCGAAGTGCAGATGCGCATGCTCTGCCACTTCTTCCGCGCCGATGCCGACTACGGCACACGCATCGCAATCAAACTCGGCATCGACCTCGCCGCACTTCAGAAGCACGCACCCGAACTCGCCGGCGCTCGCTAACCCCTTTTCTTCTCCCAAGCCCCCACCCCAAGGGCCCTTGCATCACACTGTGATGCGGGGCCCTTTTTCTGATCCCAGACAGCGCCGAAAAATCTGTCAAAGCCTTCCGTGAAGCCTTGACAGCGGAATACCGTTCATTATACTAACAGAATGATCGGCCCTTGTCAAGTCCTGCAAACACCTGCAATCACAGCACTTCCGGATCTCCGCCGGATTTGTGAGTCGCCCCGGTTCCAGCCCGGACAGGCTCCTCGCATCCTGCCCACCGCCCTCGGACTCGATCGCGACCTCCCCGAGCAGGGCCTTGCCTTCGGACGCGTGCACGAATGGCTGGGTCTGCTTCCTCCCGTCACGGATGGCGGCGAGCAGACATCACATTGGAAGAAAGCATGGTCACCTCCCCTCACGTTCCTCATTCATCTCGCCCGTGCCGCGCTCGGGGTCGCCGACAACACCCAATCGCGCATCGTCTGGATCGCGCGTCCGGGCGGCGCCGGCTCCTCCCTCCGGCCTTACGCCCCAGCGCTCGGCGCTGGTTCGGCTGACACCTCGCGCCGGAATCTGCTCGCATCCTCGCTTTTCGTTTCTGCATCCTCCGCGCCCGAGCGCCTCTGGGCCGCGGACCTCGCACTCCGCAGCCGCGCTGCCATCGCCGTGATTGCGGATGGTTCAGGCTTTGATCTCAGCGCCACCCGCCGCCTCCAGCTCGCGGCAGAAGCCTCCGGCGTTCTCTGTCTCATCACACGGCCCGCGTACGAGCAATCCGTACTCTCCGCTTCGACGACGCGCTGGCTTGTTCGAACCTGTCCATCTCCGTCTTTGTCTGCAACTTCCCCCAACCTCGCGCGACGATGGACTGTCTCGCTTCTGCGCTGCAAAGGCGTGCAGCCCGCACCGGGGGCTCCGCGCCTCTGGACGTTGGAGCACGATCATGCGACGCGTGCTTTCGCTGTGGTTTCCGACCTTCGCGACCGATCTCATCAAACGCAGACGCTCCGCCTCACCGGCTGAAGCCATCCTCCTCACCGCCAAATCCGCCGGACGCGAAATCGTCGCTCGTCGCTGCGAACTCGCCTCGCGCGCCGGCGTTCGCGAAAACATGGATCTCTCGCACGCCCGCTCGCTTCTTCCCTCGCAGTTTTCCGTCCATCTCGAACCCCACCGACCCGATCGCGACGAACGCGCGCTCCATGCGCTCGCCTGCCGCCTTCTCCGATTCTCACCTCTTGTCGCGCCCGATCCTCCCGACGGCATCCTCATCGATCTCACCGGCACCGAGCTCGTCCACGGGGGCGAAACCCGCGTCATTCGCTCTGTTGTCCGAGGTCTTCGCAAACTCGGCGTCCGCGTTCGTCTTGCGAGTGCCTCCACTTTCGCCTGCGCATGGGCGCTCGCCCGCTTCGGAAAAAGTTCCTTCTCGCTCGTTGCTCCCGGCGAAGAAAAACAATCACTCGCCCCGCTCCCGGTCGGAGCGCTCAAAATCCCCGCCGAACTCGACGCCGCGTTTCGCGAAATCGGCATCGAACGCATCGAGCACGTTCTCGCTCTCCCCCGCTCTTCCATCGCTTCGCGTTTCGGTCTCGAGATCCTCACCCGAATCGACAAAGCGCTCGGCGCTGTTCCCGAACGTCTCGATCCTGTTTGCCCACCTCCACCACTCGTCGCATCCATGCTCTTCGAAGGGCCGACCGATCATCCCGAATCCATCCACGCCGCCGGCACATTGATCCTTGAAGATCTCTGCAACCAGCTCACCACCCGCGAACTCGGCGTGCGCCGGCTCGAGATCGAACTCCGCAGGCCCGAATCCGCGCCAGAATTCATCACGATCACGCTCAGCCGCCCGAGCCGCAAACTCAAACACATCTGGTCGCTCGTGCGTTCCAAACTCGAACGCGTCGATCTTTCCACCGGAATCGAAGGCATCATCCTCAGCGCCAAACGCACAGCGCGATTGCGTCCGCAGCAAATCCACAACCCCGCACTCGGAGGCAATGTCGAACACGTCGCCCATGCCGCGTGGGGCGAACTTGTTGACACACTCATCGATCGCCTCGGCCCAAGTTCCGTCACGCGTCTCGAACCAGTTGAATCGCACCTGCCCGAACACACCTGGCGCGAGCGTTCCATCCTCGAAGAAGTTTCGCGCACGCCGGCTTTCGTCACAACTTCCGACCGTCCCACCCGCCTCTTCGCCAAGCCCGAACCCGCCGAAGCCATGGCACTTGTCCCCGACGGTCCCGTTCTCTCGCTCCGCTGGCGTCAGAAGCAGTGGAAGATCCTCGCTTCAACCAACCCCGAGCGCCTGGGCGCGGAATGGTGGCGCTGGAGCTGCGTGCAATCGCCAACGGCCGCACCCGCGCCCCCCGATCGCGACTACTTCGCGCTCCAGCTCGAAACCGGCCTCTGGATCTGGGCCTGCCGCCAGAACCAAACCGGCCGCTGGTTCGTCCACGGCGAGTGGAGCTAGAGAGCGGATCCTCCTCCCCGCTCCCCGAGGAAGGGGCCGGGTTTGGGAGAGCACGAACGCCCAAGCGCCAAGGGAAAGCGAACAGCGAAAAGCCGAATTCGTGGCTCCTGCTTTTCGCTTCTCCCTCTTCTCTCTAGAATCTCCGGTGCGGCCGATTCACCCGTCAATACACCTGGGCCGAGCTCCATGCGCTCTACGCCCTCTCTCGCGAGGGCTCCAGGCTCCCCGATGGTTTCTGGGATCAGGTCCAGAAGCGCTGGGAGCGTGAGAACGGCAAGGACCTGCGCCCCAGCTTCAACGTCGCTCCCACGCAGTTCACCCCCATCATCCGGCGCACCGAGAACGATCTCTCCATCGGCAATCTCCGCTGGGGCCTCGTCCCCTCGTGGGCTCCCGACGAAAAGATCGGGGCCTCCCTCGTCAACGGACGCGCCGAAACCGTCTTCGACAAACCGGCCTTCCGCGACGCCGTCCGCAAACGCCGCTGCCTCGTCCCCGTCAGCGGCTTCTACGAGTGGCGCCCGCTCAGCGCGAAAGAAAAACAGCCCTACTACTTCCGCCTTCCGTCCGGGTTCCCGTTCTTCATCGCCGGCCTGTGGGAGCGTTTCGGGCCCACAAACATCGAGACCTTCACGCTCCTCACCCGCGCCGCCGACGCCACCGTCGAACCGATCCACCACCGCATGCCCGTGATCCTCGAACCCGGCGATGTCGATATCTGGATGAACCCCGAAGCAACGCCCGACCAGGTGCGTGCCACGCTGAAGCCCCGCGCTTCTCAACTCGAAACCTTCCCGATCTCCCCGCGCGTCAACTCGCCGCGGAACGATTCACCCGACTTGCTGATGCCGGTGCAGCCCGAAAGCCTCTTCTGAGCGACGATCTTTTTCGCTCAGTGGAAATTCCTCGAACCGACCTGCAAACCCTCGACCGCATCATCCATCGCCTTCAACTCCGTCACGATGATGTGCACAACTTCTCCCTGACGCTGGATGTTCCCCGTCGCGATCAGCATGCGTGCGCCCGCCTCGCGCCGGAACCGCTGGTACACGCGTTTCCACACGATCAGGTTCGCGATCCCCGTTTCGTCCTCGATCGTGATGAACGTCACTTCCTTCGCCGTGCCCGGGCGCTGGCGGACCAGGACCAGCCCAGCCACGGAGACAATCTTCCCGTGAGGCGTCCGCTTCTCATCCCGAAGATCGGTGCACGGAACAACCTTCTGCCCACGCAAACGCCCGCGTGCGAAACTCACCGGATGCGCCTTGAGTGAAAGCCCCGTCGATTCGTAATCGAGCACCACCTGCCGCAGCGGATCGATCGCGGGGAGCGAACGGAGCCCATCTTCTTCCGGTCGCTCGACCGGAGCCGAGTCCGCCCCATCAAACAGCGGCAAAGGGTCATCCCGTAAAAGCCGCGCCTCCCACAGCGCCTGCTGACGCGAAAGCCCCATCGAGTTGAACGCGTCCGCCGATGCAAGCCGGCGCATCGCCCGCGCCGTGAACCGGCCCGCACGCCAGAGCGAAAGCATCGATAAAAACGGTCCGCGCCGAACAACGGCCTCCCGGATGTTGCCCGCATCGATCTCGCCCACGCCGTCCACCAGCGACATCCCCATCCGCAGCACGCCCTTCTCGACGTGGCTGTCCCACCGGCTGTGATTCACATCGATCGGCAGCACGGCGACGCCGTGCTCTTTCGCATCGCGGATCAACTGCGCCGGGGCATAAAAGCCCATCGGCTGGCTGTTCAGCAGCGCGGCCGTGAACTCCGCCGGGTAATAGAACTTGAGCCAGCACGAGACATACACGAGAATCGCGAACGACGCGGCATGGCTCTCGGGAAACCCGTACTCGCTGAATCCTTTCACCTGCTCAAAGCACCGCTCCGCAAATTCGCGGGGCAACTTGTTCCTCACCATCCCCTCGATCAGTTTCTGGCCGAACCGATAGATCAGATTCCCCTTGCGCTTCCACGACGCCATCGCGCGCCGAAGTTCATCCGCCTCGCCCGGCGTAAAGCCCGCGGCATCCACCGCCAGCGCCATGCACTGCTCCTGAAACAACGGAACACCGAGCGTGCGCCCGAGGACCTTCTTGATCTTCTCGCGAACGTCGCGCGGGACCTCTTCGGGCAGCTCCTCGACTTGCTCAAGCCCTTCTCGCCGCCTCAGAAACGGATGCACCATCCCACCCTGGATCGGCCCCGGGCGCACGATCGCCACTTCGATGACGAGGTCATAAAACGTCGCCGGCTTCAGACGAGGCAGCATCGACATCTGCGCCCGGCTCTCGATCTGAAACACGCCCACCGTGTCGGCCCGCTGCATCATCCCGTAGACCTTCGCATCCTCCTGCGGGATCGTCGCGAGGTTGTACTGCTTTCCGTGATTCTCGTTCACCATCGCCATGCACTTGCGGATCGCCGTCAGCATCCCCAGCCCCAGCACATCCACCTTCAGCATCCCCACCGCTTCGATGTCGTCCTTATCCCACTCGATCACGGTGCGATCGGGCATCGCGGCGTTTTCGATCGGCACCAGTTCGCAGAGCGGCGAGCGCGTAATCACAAATCCGCCCACGTGCTGCGAGAGATGGCGCGGGAAGCCGAGCAGGTCCGACACGAGTTTGACCAGCCACTGGATCGTGACATCGGCGGGATTCAAACCCATCTCGCGCATGCGCGCGGGATCGACCACTCCCCCATCGAACCATTCCACGCTTTTCGCGAGCCGGTCGACAAGATCGAGCGAAAGCCCGAGCGCTTTGCCCACATCGCGCACCGCGCTCCGCCTTCGATACGAAATGACTTCGGCCGTCAGCGCGGCTCTCTCTCTGCCGTACTTGCGATAGATGTACTGGATGACCTCTTCGCGGCGTTCATGCTCGAAGTCGATATCGATATCCGGCGGCTCGTTGCGTTCCTTGCTGACAAAGCGTTCAAAGAGCAGCACGTGCTTTGTCGGATCGACGGATGTGACACCGAGGCAAAAGCAGACGGCGGAGTTTGCCGCGGCACCCCGACCCTGGCAGAGGATTTCTCCGGCCCAGTCTTTGATCGGCTCTGCATCTTCTTCGCGTTCTTTCCCGGTTCGTGCAAAGCGAACCAGATCGTGCACCGTCAGGAAATAGGACGGATAGTTCAGTTCATCGATCAGCTTCAACTCGTATTCGAGTTTGCTCCGCACGTGATCCGGAACCTGGCCGTTGTACCGCCACGAAGCGCCTTTCCACGTGAGATCGATCAGATGCTGCTGTGCTGTTTTTCCCTGCGGCACAACCTCGTGCGGATATTCGTACCGAAGTTGTTCAAGACCAAATCCCGAAGCGCGCTCCGCGATTTCGACCGAACGGGCCATCGCTTTCGGGTACTTCTCGAACAGCCGGAACATCTCATCCGGAGCTTTCAGATGCCGCTCGCTATTGGGATTGAGCCGGAAACCTGCCTGCTCGATCGTGCAGCCATGCCGGATGCAGGTCAACACATCGTGCAGCATTCGCCGATCGGCGTGGTGATAGTGGGCATCATTCGTTGCAATCAGTGGAACGCGCAGCCGCGCCGACATTTCCGCCAGCTTCGCCAATCGCATCGCATCATCCGCGCGGTATGCAAAGCACGCTCCGAGCGAAAGACGATCGTCTTGGAACAGATCGCGAAGACGCGAGACGTGAGCCTCGAAGTCCGCATCGATTTCATTGCCGGCATGGTCACTGGCCTCATCACTGGGTTCATCACCGGGCAGAACAATCGCGAGCAGACCCTCGGAAAGCGAAGCAAGATCATCGAATGCGAGATGGCATTCGCCCTTGGATGCGCGTCTCTTCCCGAGCGTCAGCAGGCGGCAGAGTTTCCGGTATGCATCCATCTCCGTCGGATAGACACAGACGCTGCATCCGGGCAGGTCCGTCAGCTTCAGCCTCGACCCGAGCACGAACTTTGTCTTGGAGAGAACATTCTCGTCTTTGCGGAGTGCCCGCGCCTGCACATGGGCCCGCACCACGCCCGCCAGCGTGTGCAAATCGGTCACTGCAACGGCCCGGTAGCCAAGGCCGCAGGCCTGCGACGCGAACTCCTCCGGGTGACTTGCACCGGTCAGAAAGGTGTAGTTGCTGGTGACGCAAAGCTCGGCAAAGGGGAAGTGCTCCCAGTTTGCATCGGCGGCGCGGATGTCCTCCGGCTTTTCCGGTTCCCGGTTGGGATGGGGCTTGAGCTTGGGAAACTCGAGTTCGGGCATGGATGCGTGAATTCGGCTGGAAAACAGGGGGCTTGCAAAGACGATCGCTTTCTATTAGGATACCAAGACGTGGCCATTTGTCAAGGCTTTGTTTGGATATTGAAGACAGCCCCAAAATGGCCTTCCGCAGCCTCGCCAACCCGCTTTCAACCGGCAAATCCGCCCCGCTCAACCAATCCGACTTCCACCCTCTGTCGCACGCCCCCTCTCCTCCAACCCAAGCCAAACCCGCGAACCAAACCAACGAAACACCAACCCAGCCGCAACAGAATCACCGACGCAAAGCGGCACGCTCTTCTATTCCGGCGCGAAGACACGCGCTCCGCGTTCAGGCGTGCAGCTCGCAACGCACGCTCGCATCGATTCGGTTATTCTGCTCGCGATTCAACCGTCCGAAAGGGGCTCGCAGCACTCATGCATTCTCGAAATCTATTCTGGAGCATCCCGGCGATCGTCGCCGCGGCTCTCACAGCTTCCTGTGATCGGCACAAAGAAGAACCAAAGGCACACACGCCGCCCGAAGTTCCCGTGATGACGGTCAAGGCATCCGACGTTCCGATCTGGTCCGAATGGGTGGCAACGACCGACGGCGCCGTGAATGCCAAGATCCGCGCTCAGGTCACGGGCTATCTGACCACACAGAAATACATCGAAGGTTCCGACGTGAAGAAGGGCGATGTGCTCTTCACGATCGACGACCGGCCGTTCCGTGCCGCTCTCGACCAAGCCAAGGGAGACTTGGCCCAGCAGGAGGCCCGCCTGGGCAAAGCCACCATCGACGTGAACCGCTACACGCCTTTGGCCGCGGAACAGGCGATCAGCCAGCAGGAACTCGATGATGCCATCCAGGCCAAGCTCGCGGCCGAAGCGGCCGTTGCCGCGGCAAAGGCCGTGGTCGAAAACGCGCAGGTCAATCTGGGTTTCACCAAAGTGACCTCCCTGATCGACGGAGTTGCGGGCCTGGCGAACGCACAGATCGGCGATCTGGTCGGTCCCAATGGATCGGAGCTCACGGCCGTTTCGACCGTGAATCCAATCAAGGTCTACTTCACGGTGAGCGAGCGCGAATATCTGAACTGGACGCTGCAAGACAAGACCGACGCGGAACTGGAAGAGAAGAGCAAGAGCCTCTCGTTTGACCTGGTCCTTTCCAACGGGACAACGTGGCCGCACAAAGGCAAGTTCTACTTCGCGGACCGGCAGATCGATGTGCGCACCGGCTCGATTCGGCTGGCAGCGATCTTCGAGAACCCCCGCAACCTGCTCCGGCCCGGACAGTTCGGTCTGGTCCGTACCACGCTGCGTACCCAGAAGGACGCGATCGTGATTCCGCAGAGGGCGGTCATCGAAACGCAGGGGCTGTATCAGGTCATGGTCATCGAAGCCGGAGACAAGATCGGGGTGCGTCCGATCAAAGTGGGCGATCGCATCGGAAGCGATTGGATTGTGACCTCGGGTATCACTGCCGGCGAGACGATTCTGGTGGAAGGTCAGCAGAAAGTCCGCCCCGGCATGGTGGTTCATCCCAAGCCATACACGCCATCTGCACAGGAAAAAGCGGCCGCTGCGGAAGCCGCCCCAACTCCATCCTCACCCCCCACCCCCACCCCTACGACCACCCCCACGACCAACGCGAAATCGCCCACACCTCCCCAGCAAAGCGGGGAGAAGCGCTAACCAATGTCGAAGTTTTTCATCAATCGTCCCATCGTCGCGATGGTGATCTCGATCATCATGGTCATCATCGGCCTGGTGAGCATGGTGCGGCTGCCGATCGCGCAGTTCCCCAAGATCGCGCCGCCGGAAATCTACATCAGCGCAACCTACCCCGGCGCCGATGCGCTCACCATTGAAAAGTCCGTCGCCACGCCCATCGAGCAGCAGATGAGCGGTGTCGACAACATGACGTACATGTACTCGCTGAACATGAACAGCGGCAACATGAAGCTCTACGTCGATTTCGACGTCGCGACCGATCCGAACCAGGATCAGATCCTTTCGCAGATGCGCGTCACGCAGGCAAACAGCCAGTTGCCTCAGGCCGTGATCAACCAGGGTGTCACCGTCATCAAATCGGTGACCAGCCCGCTGGTTCTGTTCGCGCTCACCTCGCCCAAAGGTACCTACGACCAGACGTTCCTCGCCAACTACGCGTATATCAACATCAACGATCAGTTGCTGCGCGTGCCGGGCATCGGCCAGGTGCAGGTCTTCGGCGCGGGTCAGTACGCGATGCGTCTGTGGGTCCGGCCCGATCGCCTCGCCAAGCTCGACATCACGGTTCCCGAGATCATCAACGCCGTTCAGCAGCAGAACACGGTGAACCCGGCGGGTCAGATCGGTGGCGACCCGATCCCACAAGGCCAGGAATTCACCTACGCCGTCCGCTCAACAGGGCGGCTCGAAACAGAAGAAGACTTTGCCAAGATCGTCATCCGCGCCAATACCGACGGCTCCTTCGTGCGCGTGGGCGATGTTGCTCGCATCGAGCTGGGTGCCCAGAACTACACACAGAAAGCGCGTCTCAACGGCGGCCCGGCGGCGCTGGTGGCGATCTATCAGTTGCCCGGTTCGAACGCGGTCGCCGCGGCGGCGCAGGCCAGGCAAGTCATGGACGACCTGGCCAAGCGCTTCCCGCACGACATGGAATATGTCGTCGCGCTTGATACCACGCTCGCCGTGACCGAGGGCATCGTCGAGATCGAACACACGCTCTTCGAGGCGATCATTCTCGTCATCATCGTCGTGTTCATTTTCCTGCAAGGGTGGCGAGCCACGCTCATCCCGCTGATGGCAGTTCCGGTTTCGCTCGTCGGTACGTTCATGGTTTTCCCGTTGCTCGGTTTCTCGATCAACACGCTCAGTCTCTTTGGGCTCGTGCTCGCGATCGGGCTGGTGGTGGACGACGCCATCGTCGTCGTCGAAGCGGTCGAGCATCACATCGAGAAGGGGAAGACACCCAAGGAAGCCGCGCTCCAGGCGATGTCGGAAGTGTCCGGGCCGGTCATCGCGATCGCCGTGATTCTTTCGGCCGTGTTCCTGCCCACCGTGTTCATTCCGGGCATCACCGGGCGGCTGTATCAGCAGTTCGCCGTCACAATCGCGATCTCGGTCATTATCTCGGCGTTCAACGCGCTGACACTCAGCCCCGCGCTTGCCGCGATGCTGCTCCGCCCGAAGAAGGAAGGCGGGCGCGGACCGCTCGCGATGTTCTTCCGCGGCTTCAATCGGTTCTTCACGGCCACAACAAACGGGTACGTCGGCATCTGCCGCCTGCTGATCCGGCGCTGGGCACTGGCGATCATCCTGCTTGGCGCGATGGGGCTGTCGGCGGGCTGGTTCGGCAAGCAACTCGCACCGTCGTTCCTCCCGGATGAAGATCAGGGCTACCTGTATGCCGCGATCCAGTTGCCGAACGCCGCAAGCCTTCAGCGCACCTCCGCCGTGCTCGCGAAAGCCGAGAAAGAGGTGATGAAAGTTCCCGGTGTCGAGCACGTGACGACGGTCGCCGGCTTCTCGCTCTTCAGCAACGTGAACAACACGTACAGCGGGTTCTTCTTCATCACGCTCAAGCCGTGGTCGGAGCGCAAGGACCCGTCGATGAGCTACGACGCCATCAAGGGAAATCTCGCGAAGATCCTCGGCTCATATCCCGAATCGCTCGGCTTTGCCTTCCCCCCTCCGGCGATTCCCGGCGTGGGCACCTCCGGCGGCGTGACCTTCATTCTCGAAGACCGCGCCGGCAAGGACGTCAACTTCCTCGCCGAGCAAACCGAGAAGTTCGTGACCGAGGCTCGCAAGCGCCCTGAGCTGGCAAGTGTGATCTCCACTTCGCTCCTCCAGATCCCGCAGATCTACGCCGATGTCGATCGCGACAAGGTGCTCAAGCAGGGCGTCGATCTCGGGCAGGTCTTCCAGACCATGCAGGCGTT
Source organism: Planctomycetota bacterium (assembly GCA_017303555.1). Classification (GTDB taxonomy): domain Bacteria; phylum Planctomycetota; class Phycisphaerae; order Phycisphaerales; family UBA1924; genus JAFEBO01. Next base: position 14,723 of record JAFLCN010000026.1, on the reverse strand, counting down.
CATGGGCGGCGCGTTCATCAACTACTTCAACCGCTTCGGGCGCCAGTGGCAGGTGTACGTGCAGGCCGAGGGCGATTACCGCACCAACATCGAGAATCTCGGCCAGTTCTACGTACGCAACAACGTGCAGCAGCCGGTTCCGCTTACTTCCGTGACGTCGACTCGCGCCGCGACCGGTCCCGAATTCACCATGAGGTACAACCTGTACCGCAGCTCACAGATCAACGCGGCGGCGGCGCCCGGCTTCAGCAGCGCTCAGGCGATGCGGGCACTCGAAGAAGTCTTCGCGGCGACCATGCCGCCGGAGATGGGCTTTGACTACATGGGCATGTCGTATCAGGAGCAGCAGGCGCAGAAGGGGGTCAGCTCCGCGGTCATCTTCGCTCTCTCTCTGCTCTTTGTGTTCCTGATCCTCGCCGGCCTGTACGAGAGCTGGTCGCTGCCGTTCTCGGTGCTGCTGAGTACGCCGATCGCGGTGGCGGGCGCGTTCGCCGGGCTGTACTGGCGGGGAATGGAAAACAACATCTATGCCCAGATCGGCCTTGTGATGCTCATCGGTCTTGCAGCGAAGAACGCGATCCTGATCGTTGAGTTTGCGAAGATGAATTACGAGCAAGGCCAGCCCCTGATCGAGGCGACACTCGACGGCGCGAAACTGCGGCTGCGCCCGATTCTGATGACGTCTTTCGCGTTCGTGCTCGGCTGCGTGCCGCTCGCGATTGCCTCGGGCGCTGGTGCGATTTCGCGGCAGGTGATGGGAACTGCGGTCATCGGAGGCATGCTCTTCTCGACGCTGATCGCGATCTTTGTCATTCCTGCCGGGTTCTACATGGTCGAACGCATCCGGGGTGTCAAACCGCACGATCCCGCTCCACCGATCGAAATCGGCGGCAAGCCGGCCGGAGAACACGGCCATGCGTAATCTCCGGCACCGCTCCGCCCGACTGTTTTCGCTCGCCGTTTTCCTGGCCGTTGGTGCCGCGGCTTCGTGCCATCCCGTCGGACCCGACTACAAGCGGCCCGAGACCCAGTCGCCGGAAGTGTTCCGAGGGCAGCCAGCTCCGCAAACGGTCTCGCTCGCGGAGACCGACTGGTGGGATATCTACAACGATCCGGTGCTGCAGGAGCTCATCCGCGAAGGCCTGACCAGCAACTACGACACGCGCATCGCGGTTGCCCGCGTCGAACAGGCGCGCGAGCTCGCGGCACAGGCTCGCTCGCTCTACTACCCCACCGTCAATTACCAGGGCGCGATCGCGGGTGGGCGGAACGATTTCGCGGGGACGCCGGTTCTCAACAACGGCGTGCAAGGGGGCACGGGCTTCGGCATCATCGGGGCTGCGTGGGAACTCGACGTGTGGGGCCGCATTCGGCGCCTGAATGAGCAGGCGCTTGCCGAGTACCTGGCCACCGATGAAGCGAAGAACGCGGTGATGATCACCGTGCTCGCCGATATCGCGACGGCGTACTTCCAGCTTCTCGAGCTTGAGCTCGAGCGCGAGATTGCGATCCGAACGACGCAATCGTTCGCGGAGAGTCTCAAGCTCTTCACGCAGCGATTGAAGGGCGGCGCGGGCTCGAAGCTTGAAACTTCGCGGGCGGAAGCTTCGCTCGCTTCGGTTGCCGCACGCGTGCCCGACCTGGAACGCCAGATCACGCTGAAGGAAAACGAGATCAGCATTCTGCTCGGGCGGGTTCCGGGGCCGATCAAGCGGGGCAAGCCGCTCGTCGATCAATCGACGCCTCCGGAAGTGCCGGCGGGGATTCCTTCGCAGCTTCTTGAACGGCGCCCGGATCTGCGACAAGCGGAACAGCAGTTGCGTGCCGCGAATGCTGCGATCGGTGTTGCACAGGCGGAGTTCTTCCCGAAGATTGGCCTGACGACTTACTTCGGCAAGGTCAGCAGCTCGATGGGCGATTTGCTTGATCCCGTTTCAACCGCGTGGTCGGCGGGCGGCAACCTAGTCGGCCCGATCTTCACCGGCGGGCAACTCGAAGCGAATCTCGCGGAGAAGAAGGCGGCGTGGGATGCCGCGCGGCTGAGCTATCAGCAGACAGCGATCATCGCGCTACGCGAGGTTGCTGATGGCCTCACCGATCGCGAGAAGCTGGCGCTGGTTCGCGTCGAACAGGAACGCAGCGTCAAGGCCTTTGCCGAAGCCGTGGATGTTTCGATGAAGCGCTACTCCGCGGGTAAGGCTTCGTACTTTGAGGTGCTGGAAGCGCAGCAGCAGCTCTTCCCGGCGGAGAACACGCTTGCGCAGGTGCGGTTCAGCCAGCTTGCGACGATTGTGCGGCTGTACAAGGCGCTTGGGGGCGGGTGGACGCCGGCGGAAAATGGGACAGCGGCCGTACCGGATCCACTCGCCCGGAACGACGATCGGAGCGGGCAAACAGAGTCGAACTAGACCGGCAATGGCGCGGGGATCATCATTTTTCCTGCGAATCGTTTGCGGTCGCCGGTTCGAGTTCGCCCGGCTTCCTGCGCGGCACGATCTCAACTGACTCGGCGATCGGCTTCATCTTGTCGAGAAGCATCCGCACCGGCCGGCCCGTTTCTCCCAAATCCTTCGACCGATTGACTCCCGCGGTGTAGAGCGCCATGCGGCGTTCCTTCGCGTCCGGCGCGTCCGGATCGACCGTGAGCAACTCGCCACACCAGCGGAAAACATCCATGTAGATGAACCACTCGTCATCGGGCCGCAGCATCTTGCGCCAGCGTGGCTCGACCGAGTCCAGGTGCTTGAGAGCCTCCGTTCCGTTCTTGGCGCGGAGCAGCCACAAACAAAGCGAAGATTCCAGCATCAACGATTCGATCCCGTCACCCTGGCCCTTTGCCTTGGCTTCAGCGATCGCTGATTTCGCCGTTGCGACCCGCCTCAACCAGAGCTTTTCCGTGTCTGTCACGTCGCCCGCGGCACGTGATCCGAAAGTCGATTCCAGAAACGTCAGGCCGTGCAGCCAGTTCGGGCCGGCCGCGTCATCGCTCGACATCCGCAAGTACTTTGCCAGAAGTGCGGTGACCATGTTCGCATCCTGGAGCCGCTGCTGCTGGTCGAGCGCCTTCTGGCTGAGCAATTCGTTCGCGGCGATCTCCCTCTTCACTTCCGCGTTTCCAACCATGTAACCGGTGCACATCACAAGAAGAATCGCGCCCACGGTACCGATCCCCGCCAACGTCCACGCGCGGGGTGACCGCTTGACCGCAAGCTTGTACCGCCGGCGAAGTGAAGGCCGCGTCCAGCGCAGCGGCTCGTGCGCAAGCCACGTCTCGAGGTCGTATGCAAAGCGATCCGCGGACGCGTAGCGGTCATCCGGATCAAATGCGAGAGCGCGTAAGACGATCGCCCGAAGGTCCTCATCCGCGCCAGCGAGCGATTTCCCCAACATCTCGTCCCGGCTTCCGGCACCGCCGCTCAGCAGTTCGATCGCCGCCTGCTTGTTTGCCCCGTTCGGACAAGCGCCGGTCAGCATCCAGAAGAGCACGCCGCCGAGGCCGTACACGTCATCCTGCACTGTTGCGGATGCGCCGCGATACTGCTCGGGCGACATGAAACCGAGCGAACCCGACCGATCGGATGCCGCGCGGGAGTTGAGGTTGTGACTGATGCCAAAGTCTGAAACCTTTGGCGTGCCGTCATCCAGCAGCAGCACGTTGCCCGGCTTGAGGTCGCGATGCACCAATCCCGCCGAATGGGCCGCTTGCACGCCCTTGGCAATCTGCACGGCAATCCGAGCTGCACTCTCCGCCCGATCCGGCAGTGTCTTGCCGCCCCACTTCTTTTCGAGCGATCCGCCCCGCACAAACTCGAACACCAGCATCCAGGTGCCGCCCGGCCCCGGCACTTTGTCGAGAGCGCGCACGACGGCCGGGTGGATCACCTTCCGCGCACGGATCGCTTCATCCGCCACAGTCCCGACGTGCTTGATCGCCACCCATGCCGGGCTCCCGGGTTCAGAAAGCGAGCGATCCTGAGCCAGATACACGGGACCTTCCGAACCAACGCCGAGCAACTGATGCAACTGGTACCGCGCGGTTCCGTTTGCCATCAGCGGACCGACATCAAACGGAAGTGTGATCGCCTCCCGTCCATTCTGCGACACCGCGAGCGATGTTGTGCTCACCATCGCTTCGCCGAGAGCGTGAGCGGTACGGATCGCCGGGCCGAGCGCGGGGTAGGTACTCGCAAGATTTGCGGCCGCTTCGTCCGCTTCGACACCACTCCGCCGCATCGACTGGAGCGTCACTTCGATCGCGGCATCGAGCGCGACGGGTCGTGCAGCAAGATCCGGGACGGCTCGCAGGAAGAGCTCAAGCCCGAGCGAATCGATCCCCGAGCAGTTCTCGACAATCACATCCGCCAACTCGTTGTCGGATAGATACGAAGACGCCGCGAGCAAACGCGACAACCCGCTCATCGACTCGCCCGCGGACGGATGCTTGACGGAAACAAGCTTCAACATACCTACTGCTCCTGATCCGCGGACACCCGCAATCGCGTGCGTATCCGCTCCCAGCGCTTGCGCGCCGCCGAGGGCTCCATCGACAATTCAGATGCGATCACCTGTAATTCGATTCCCATCAGCCACATTGTGAGGATCTGCCGATCGATGGGGTGTTCGAGCGAACGCAGCATCGAATCCAATTCTGCTTCCATGCCGTCCGGGGCCGCACGCTCGGCCCGCGCGAATCGGATCCGCCACTCTTTCGCAACGTCCGAGTCCGGACCTTCCACCCGCTCAAGATGCTGCAGGATCCGCGCTTTGTCGGCAAGCGCGTGATCGCCGATTGCAAAGATCAGCGCCCAAAGCTGACGCTCGCTCGCGGCCCGAACTTCGCCGTCGCTCACCATCTTGTCGAACCGCCTGGCGATAGTCGAGACGAGTTCCTGCGAATCGCACAGGCGGCGCATCGCCCGTCCCATTTTCTGGCGGTAGCGTCGGCGAATGAGAGCTTCGTTCTGCGTCAGGAACTCGGCGGCGGCGGTCCGATCACCGGTGCGAATCCGATCCACCGAATCCGGCCCGGTGTTCTCCGGTCCTTCCGGTACCGGACCCAAGTTGTCGGCGAAGCGTCCCATCACGAATGCCCAACTTTCGATAACGCCCACCCCCTCACGGGAATGTGGAAATCTTACCCGATTTCCACAACTCTGTGTCACACGACCCCTCTTTGTCCCGCCCACTCCATGTCTCTGAGGTTGGCGCCTCTCAGACACATGGAGAATTGTTATGGGAAGGGTCCTTTTTTTACGGACGATCCTGCTGGTGGTCCTCTGTTTTGGAGCCATCGCCCCCGGGTCTGCTCGCGCCTCCGCCGAGCCCCTGGCTGTCGCCGTCACACAGGATTTCTGGGAAGAACTCGAATCCTGGATGGACCAGCTCTGCTCCTTTACCAATTGCGACCTCGGCCGCGAGCACGATTCTGCGAACCCCGCCGAAAGCCTCGCGATCTCGCTCATTCTGTCGTTTCAAACCTACGGCACGGAGCAGGGTCTGGCGCCGGACGATCGCCTGTACGGCCAAGCCGTCTCGATCAAGCTGCTGTACATGCTCGAGGAAAACCCGGAGTTGTTTGAGCCCGAGGTGCAGAAAGCGCTGACGCAAACGCTGGTCGGAATCCACACCGACCTCACAAAGAAGTGATTCACAGTCGCGACGCACGAGCTTCAAAGCCGAGCGCGGGCGTGTCTTTCAGGCCCGGTTCCCGCCGATGGCGCGGGCATCCGGTTGGGGGGTTGGTGGACGGGCTTGGTGCGAGAGTCGGTCGAGCTGACCGCGATCAAGCACGCGAGTGCTTGCCGCGGCAAGAAAACGGAGTCAACATGTCGGACATTCGAACCGCGTTACGAATTACTGAGCCTGTCGAAACTAAGCCCGCATGCTCGCTCGATGCGATACGCGATCGCCTCAGGCTCGCGGTCAATGGAGAGAGCTGCCGGCGAATCGGATTACGCACCAAAACGCACCCGGAAACAGTGCGCAGGTACCTCTCCAACGGTCACCCGTCGGTGACTTTTCTCAGCGAGATCGCCCGTTCATACGGGATCTCGTGTGAATGGCTCCTGCTTGGGACGGGTCCGATCCGCCCGCAGGACGTTGCGGCGGAAGTTCTTCGAGCGACATCCCTTCCCGGCCTGCTCCAATGCATCGCCGAAAAACTCGCGACAGCCGAATGCCAACCCGAGCACGCGGAAAGACCGGTCGGCCGTTTCCGCTACGCCTCCACCACCAACCCGACACCTGCGCGCCGCGCCGCCGCCAACGTCTTGAATCAGTGCACCTCGACCTGAAGACGGGAAGCCCCCTATGCCCCAGCAGAATTCCCCCCTCCGAATTCACATCGGTCACCCACTCGGCAAGACAACCAAAGCAGCTCGCAACTTCGCCGACGCCCTCGACGGACTCGGCGGCGGCACCGTCGTCGCGTCGTGCTCGGCGAATCTGCAGCTTGACCAGCATTGGCACGCCCGCGCTGGCGAAATGCTCCGCTCCGCCCAGTGGCTGCTGCTTGTGTTCAGCGAACGGTCGCTCGACCGGGATTGGTGGCTTTGGGAGGCGGGCTACTTCACCGCCGTCAACCCGGCTTCCATGAAACGCATGGTGTGCCTGCACCACCCCGATCTGAACGTGCCGCGCACACTGCACGCCTGGCGCACGATTCCCGCCACCGCCTCGCACGCGGATTCGCTGATCCGTGAAATGCTCGATTCACAGCCGCACGCGAGCGGCCGCTCGCTTGTTTCCGGCGTCGAAGGCAAGGGAATGCGCCTGCTTGTCGATTGCCTTGTGCAATGCTGCATTCCGGGCACGTTCGGAATTGCGAACAACACCGCGCACGCGGTCTGATCCGGACGATCGACTACGCCAGATCAAGACTGTTCTGCACACCCAGCGTCGCGTAGATCTCTTTCGTCGCGGTTGACCGATTCAGCGTGTAGAAGTGCAGCCCCGCGACGCGATGGTCCAGCAGATCGCGGCACTGCTCGGTCGCCCAGTGAACACCCACGCGCCGGACCGCCGCTTCATCGCCGCCCGTTCGATTCAGCGCCCGAAGCAGCGGCGCGGGATAGCGAGCACCGAGCGCGAGCTCGGCCATCTTCCGCATCCCCGGCATCGACGTAATCGGCATGATCCCCGCGATGATCGGCAGGTCGATCCCCGCCAGCCCGCAGCGGTCGCGGTAGTCGAAGAAATCGTGGTTGTCGAAGAAGAGCTGCGTGACAATGAAGTCCGCGCCCTCATCGCACTTGGCCTTCATCCGCTCGATCTCGACCACACGGTTGGGCGTGTCCGGATGCCCTTCGGGAAAACCCGCGACGGCGACGGCAAACCCCCGCTTGTCGGGGTGCCGGCCCGCTTCGTTGAACTTCTTGATCGCGCGGACAAGATCGCTCGCCTGCCTGAAATGCTTGTAGGGGTCTTCGATCACTTCCCCCGGCTTCACCTTCGGCGGATCGCCCCGCAGCGCCAGGATCTTATTGATACCGGCCTGCGCATACTTCTGAAGAATCTCGTCGATCTGCTTCTCATCGTGCCCGACGCACGTCAGGTGCGGCATCGGATCAAGCGGCGTCTGCGTCTTCAGCCGCACCACCAGGTTGTTGGTCAGATCGCGCGTCGAACCACCGGCGCCGTACGTCACGCTCACGAACGAGGGACGCAACTGCTCCAGATCGGTGATGTGCTTGTACAGCTCTTCCGCGCCCTCGGCCGTTTTAGGCGGGAAGAACTCGAAGCTGAACGTGGCCCGCTTCTGCGCAAAGAGATCGCGGATATCGGCAGGACCCGGCTTGATCGAATTCGCCCACATCGTGCGGTTCTCACTCTGCGCTGGGCCGTTCCTCGGCCCGCTCAATTGCTGAAAAGAAGCCCGGACGCTCTCGCGCCCGGGGCTCGCCTGGTTTCAATCAATACCGATAGTGGTTCGGCTTGTACGGGCCATCCGCCGGAACACCCAGATAGTCCGCCTGTTCCTTGCTCAACTTCGTCAGCTTGACGCCGAGCTTGTCGAGGTGGAACCGCGCAACGCGCTCGTCGAGGTGCTTCGGAAGGGTGTACACCTTCTTCTCGTACTTGCCCGAGTTGTTGTGCAGCTCGATCTGCGCCATCACCTGGTTGCTGAACGAGCAGCTCATCACGAAGCTCGGGTGGCCCGTGGCGCAGCCGAGGTTCAGAAGACGGCCCTCAGCGAGGATCATGACGCTGTGCGCAGGCTTGCCCTTGCTCGCCGGGAAGACCCACTCGTCGTACTGCGGCTTGATGTTGATCGTCTTGATGCCCTTGTACTTCTTCAGGCCGGCCATGTCGATCTCGTTGTCGAAGTGGCCGATGTTGCCGACGATCGCCTTGTCCTTCATGCGCGACATGTGCTCGACGGTGATGATGTCCTTGTTGCCCGTCGCCGTGATGAACACGTCGGCACGCTCGAGCACATCCTCCAGCGTCGTCACTTCGTAGCCTTCCATCGCCGCCTGCAGTGCGCAGATCGGATCGATCTCGGTCACGATCACGCGGGCGCCCTGACCACGCAGCGACTGCGCGCAGCCCTTGCCCACGTCGCCGTAGCCCAGGATCACGCAGATCTTACCGCTCAGCATCACGTCCGACGCACGCAGAATGCCGTCCGTCAGCGAGTGGCGGCAGCCATAAAGGTTGTCAAACTTGCTCTTGGTCACGCTGTCGTTCACGTTGATCGCCGGGAACGCGAGCTTGCCCTGCTCCATCATCTGATAGAGACGGTGCACGCCGGTGGTCGTCTCTTCCGAGACGCCACGGATCTCCTTGATCACCTTCGTCCAGCGCCCAGGGTTCTTCTTCTGCTGCTGCTCGCAGAGCTGAAGGATGTAGCCCCATTCTTCCGGATCCTTCGCCTCATTGAACTTCGGCACCTTGCCGGCCTTTTCCCAATCCGCGCCGCGATGCACGAGCAGGGTCGCATCGCCGCCGTCATCCAGGATCAGGTTCGGGCCGCTGCCGTCGGGCCACATGAGCGCCTGATCGGTACACCACCAATATTCTTCAAGCGTCTCGCCCTTCCAAGCAAACACCGGCACGCCCTTGGGATTGTCCGGCGTGCCGTCCTTGCCGACAACAACCGCCGCGGCGGCGTGATCCTGCGTGCTGAAGATATTGCACGAGACCCAGCGCACATCCGCGCCAAGCTCGACCAGCGTCTCGATGAGCACCGCGGTCTGAATGGTCATGTGCAACGAGCCCATGATCTTCGCGCCCTTCAGCGGCTTCTTGCCCTTGTACTCGGCGCGGATGGCCATCAGGCCCGGCATTTCGGTCTCGGCGAGACGGATCTCGTTGCGACCGAAATCGTGCAGGTTGATGTCCTTGACCTTGTAATCCATCGCCGCCACTTTGTGCTTGCCGCTGGCCTTGGTCAGAGTCTTGGGTTTGGTCGCCATGCTCGTCATTCCATCCGCTCCTGAATCAATGTGTTCACCGCGAAACCATCCAAACCCCGGGGCACTCCGCCCCGGAGCCGTTTTCAGCTACTTCTGTCTGCCCGCCCCGCCGCTCGCCGCCGCGGCCCGCGCCGTTGCCACAAACAGCCCCGGCCCGCGCGCATCCGGATCAACCGGCAACTCGCGGAACGTCATCGGCACAAGCCCGGCAAGCTCGAAGCGGGATTCCACGTCTTCCCGAGAGAAGCCCAGATGCTGATGGCCCATGAGGTGCCGATATTCGCTCCGGTCGTGGCGGACCATATCCACCACCAGCACACGTCCGGAAACTTCCGGCGCGCCGGTGCGGAGAATGCGGGCCGCTTCCTTCAGCGCCGCTTCCGGTTTGGGCAGATGGTGCAGCACCAATCCGAACGCAGCGACATCGACGCTCCCCGAAGCCAAAGGCAAACCCGAAAGCTCGCTCTCGACAAACTCCACGTTCTTGACGCCCTTGAGACGGCGCTTGGCCGCTTCGATCATCGGGCCCGATTGGTCCACCGCGATCACGCGCTTCACCACCGGCGCGAGCAGCTCGGCGATATTCCCCGTGCCGCAGCCCAGATCCGCCACAACCCACGAGGACGAGATCAACCCCAGCAACGCGTGCAGGGTGAACCGCGTGCCGAAGAGTTCGTGCCGCACCTCGTCCCATTCGCCCGCCACCCGGCCGAAATAGGCCTGGCTATCGGTCCGGCGCTCATCAAGCACCGCCGCCACCCGGCGAACGTCTTCGGTGTGTTCCGCTCGATCGCCCTGAGCCGGCTGGTCGCGAATGGTGACCCAGAGCGCCCGCGCGGGAGTCGTCAGGTCGTCGAGCACCATGCGATAGAACGTCGCGGTCCCCTCGTTGCGTCGGACGATCCAGCCCGCATCAGCCAAGACCTTCAAATGCCGGCTAATCGTGGATTGCGGGCTCTGGAAGACCTGCGCCAGCTCGCCGACCGACAACTCCGCGCCCTCGAGCACGCGAAGCAGACGAAGCCTCGTTCGGTCCGCGAGAACCGCGAGCCTCATTGCAACGGGAATGTCCGAGAGCCGCTCTTTCATCCGTTTATCCGGATGAATGGTAGAAAGAACCCGCTGCCGGGTCAATCCACCCGAAACGTCACGCCCGAGAAACCCGCCAGAATCACGAAAATGGGGCTTGCAGCCCCTGAAACCCGGCTCCGGCTCATTCCGGCCGAAGCACATAACCCGGACCCGGGACTTCGCCCAGCGCCCGGATCCGCTTCTGGATTTCCTGGTTGCGGGGTTCGATGTACAGGGCCATTCGCAGCCGCTTCAGTTCGTTCTCTTTGTCGCCCAGGCTGCGGTACAGGTCGGCAAGCTCCATCTGCGGCTTGATCGACTTCACGCCCTCGAGTTTCGCGGCCGTGATCAACGCGAGTTTCGCCTCGTCCACGTTGCCGAGCTGAAACTGATACCGCCCCAGCCGCTCGTAATCGCCCGGGCGCCCGCGGTCACGCGCCTCGCGCGTCAGGAACGTGATGAGCTCCTCGCGCTCGTTGCACGCGAGCAAAGCTTCGGCCAGACCCTGCGCATACTTCTCGTTGTCGGGGTGCACGGCGAGACACTGGTAGAACTGTTCTCGAGCCTTTTGGGGCTCGCCCAGCTTCATTTCCGTCATCGCCAGCGAGTAGCGCACATCCACGCCGTCGGGCTTGCGGGTCACGTATTCCTGATAGTCGGCGAGCGCGGCGGGATAGTTCTCAAGCGAGTAATTGCGATCGCCCATCTCGCGAACGAGGTCCAGGTTCCGCTGCGCCTGGCAGCCCCCGAAGACGAGCGCGCTGAACGCGAGTGCGACGATGCTGAGAAAACGAGACATGCGAAGAAGCTCCTGACAAACCCCGGGGGCGACCAAACCGACAATCCCGCCCGCTCTATCGGCCGCACAGAATACGCGGCCGGAATTCCGGCTTCCCGCCCGGTTCCAAACCCGTTCCCGGCCTGTTTGCGTCGCTCGCCCGCCGGCCGACCGGCCGTATTCTCCGCCATGCCCGAATCTACGCCGAAAGTGCGCATCCGGCCCGGTCAGCCCCAGGATGTCCCGTTCATCCTCGCCATGATCAAGGAACTCGCCACCTACGAGCGCGAGCCGGATGCGGTCCACTCGAACGAACTCTCCCTGCACCAATACCTGTTCGGGAAGGGCTTCGGGCGCGGCCCCTGCGCCGAAGCCCTGATCGGCGAGATCGACGGAACGCCGCAGGCCGCGGCAGTCTACTTCATGAACTTCTCCACCTGGTCGGGCGCCGTCGGGCTCTACCTGGAAGACCTGTACGTTCGGCCCGATGCACGCCGACTCGGAATCGGCAAAGCCATGCTCATCGAACTCGCTTCGATCGCCCGTGCAAGGGGCTGCCGCCGCATGGAATGGGCGGTGCTCGACTGGAACACGACGGCGCAGGAATTCTACAAGACGCTCGGTGCCCACGAGATGTCCGGCTGGCATGTCTGGCGCATGGACGAGCAGGCGCTGCAGCGACTCGTTGATACGACGCGATGAGAACTCAGGAGAACGCGGAGCTCGCGGAGTTTGCGGAGTGACGCGGAGGGAAGAAAGGGAGAAGATTTAGATCAGAGAGAGAGAGAGAGAGAGAGAGAGAGAGAGAGAGAGAGAGAGAGAGCCCACCTGCTCATCCGAGCGTGTGAGTGCTTGGGCAGGCGAACTCCAATATGTCCGACGCTGCCCTGCGCACCCCGCCCGTCATCCCCTCTTCCTTCCGATCTCCTTGCCTTTCTCCGCGCAACTCCGCCCTCTCCGCAAACTCCGCGTTCTCTCCATTCATCATCAATCGCTCAAGCAGCAACAGAACTTCGCGCACGCGATTCCGCTGCGATGGCCTCAAGCCAGTACGCCAAGTTCGACATCGGCCACGCGATGTGCCAGTACTGGGAAGGATTCGACGCGACCGCGAGAATTGCTTCTTCGCGCACAAACTCGCGCAGGGCTTCGCTCTCGAGCATCGACCGCCTTGCGCAGCCGATCCAGTTCTGAAACGGCAGCGGGAAACTCGCCTTTTCGCGCCCGATCACGCCATCCGGCAGCACGCTTGCAAACGCTCGCCGCAGCGCGATCTTTGTCTTGCTCACCGCCCGCTCGCCATGCGCATCGTACTTGTCGCGCATCGGCAACGATTCTGCCAGTGCCCGCACACGCACATCCGCGAATGGCGTTCTGCCTTCCACGCCCGCGAGCATCGTCGCGGTATCCAGTCGGAGCAAGAGCCCGGAGAGATTCATCCGCTGCTGGAAAATAAGATGCGACTGCAGCGGATCAACATGCCCGCGTTCCTGCGCCCGCGCGGCACAAACCGCAAACTCCCGCTCAAAGACTCCCGAAAGCTCCTCATCGCGCCCGGCCCCAAACCCGATCCGCTCGTGGAACTCCGGCGCAAGCACATCGCCGTACGCATCCGGACTCAGCCACGCGTTGGCCCGCAACTCAAACTCGCCCGGGCCAAGCTCACCGTGTCTCTGCACGATCGCGTGCGTTCCCGCGCGATACTGCGCGCTCTGGATCAGCGAAAGGTCGTACCCGCCAAACAATTCATCCGCGCCCTCGCCGCTCAACGCAACCTTGTGCCCGCCACTTCCCCCGCCCGCACGCAGCATGCTCGCCACTTCAAAGATCGCAACTTCATTCGGCGTGCTCAGAGGGACAACCTGCCGCGTCACCATCTCGCTCCACAATCGCTCGAACGATTGCTGCGTCACCGGCGCTTCGTGGTGTTCGCAACCCAGTCGCTCGGCGACCATCCGCGCAAATGCAAAGTCATCTCCGCCGGGCGCTGTGGCTCCCTTCGCGCCCGAGCAATATGTCTTCAACTTCGAGCCCGCAGGCAGCAGCCCGCTCGTCACCGCCGCGATGATCGAACTGTCGAGTCCGCCGGACAGCAACGCACACAGAGGCACATCGCTCCGCAGATGCGCCCCGATGCTCTCTCGCAGCACGGTCTCGACATCATCGAGTGAAGAGAACTTCGCCTCCGGCACTTCGTGCATCGAAACGCGAATTGATTCGCTACCGCCCACCCCACCACCCGCCCCACCCGCGTAATTGATCCGCACCAACTGCCCCGGCCGCACGATCGAGACATCGCGGAACATTGTCCGTTCCGCAAACGTCGAACGCGATGTCGTCAGGTACGCGGCAACTCCGATCGCATCAGGCCGAACTTCAAAGTCCGGAACCGTTCCAAACGCCGACAGCTCGCTCGCCACGATGCACTTTGCCGCTTCGCTGCCGCGTTCTGGTTGCACCGAAAAATACAGAGGCTTCACGCCCAGCGGATCACGCCCCAGCAGCGCCACCCGGCGCGCCGTATCCACAAAGCAAAATGCATACATCCCGCGGCAGCGCTTCAGCCCCTCCGGCCCCCACGTTGCCAGAACCTGCAAAACTGTCTCGGTATCGCTCGCCGTGCGAAAGGAAACGCCGATCGCCTCGAGGTCTCGCCGAACTTCCGCGTCGTTGTAAAGCTCGCCGTTGTACGCAAGCACGAATCGACCATCAGCAGTCGCCATCGGCTGCGCCGCGCTGTCGCTCAGATCAACAACCGCGAGGCGCCGATGCCCGATCGCCGCTCCCGCGCCCTCCCACAATCCCGACCCATCCGGCCCGCGATGCGCCATCCGATCGCGCATGGCCTCCACCGCCGCCTTTCGAGCAGCCGACAACACCCCATCCGTCGAGAAAATCCCGGCAATGCCACACACGCAACCGTTCTATCGGGCTGCGCGAACGTCGCAGTTCGTATTTGGCGCTTCGAGAATTTGGCCTTTTGGCCCTTTTCTTACACCCAAACCTGCACGATCACGTTCGGTTCTTTCAGCTTCCCCGTCCATTCGCCGACGGTCGAAGTCGAGAACTTCACCTCGTGATCCGGATGCGTGTCCAGCCAGTCGTTGATCTGCTTGTCAAGGAATTCCAGCGATTCACCCGTGAGCTTCGCGTGGAATGTCTTCACGTGCGTCGCGCCCACGCCTGTTTTGTTCGACTTGCGCTGCCACGAATCTTCCGTGCGTCCGATCCCGCCCTTCTGCTCGAACGCGGTGATCTTCGGCTTGGCTTCGGGGCCGTCCTTCGGTGGCATCACACCTCCGCCAGAACTCGACGTGCCGCTGATTCCTGGCGATGAACCGCCGCTCAGGTTCGGGGCTGGAGGCGCCGATCCAATACCCGATGACCCAGGTCGGAACACGTTGCCGCTACTCCCAATCGGCGGCAACCCACCCCCACCCCCACTCCCACCCCCGCCA
>JAFLCN010000025.1 GCA_017303555.1 Planctomycetota bacterium | reverse complement strand
GGTAAACGAAACGCTTTACCCCATCCTGCAGAGCCATTTTTACAACAGCCTGAAGCGTCCGCTCAAGTACGAAAAAGTACAGGGGCTGGAGCATTTGGACAAGGTCATTGAAATTGACCAAAGTCCGGCCCGCCCTTCGTCTGGGCCTTGTACTTCAACTCCTCCTTCAGTGCCGCGACCGCTTCCAACTTATCCGCCGGCAGCAAGTCCGCCGCGAACTCATCGATCCCCAAACTGGTCGCCACCCGCTCCGCCGTCGTCTTGTTGTCGCCCGTCAGCATCTTCACGGGCTTCACGCCCAGGTTGTGCAGCTCCTTGACGAGCGCCCGCGCACCCGGCCGCACCGAATCCGACATGATCAAGACCGCCGCTTCACCCACGCCTTCCGCGCTCGGGTCGCTCGCCCGCCCGCTCTTGATCGCTTCTTCGTCCACCCCGATCGCGATCACCACGCCCATCTGCCCGCGCTCGCGGATGGTTTTGAGCACATCGTGCACCCGCTGCCGCAGGCAGACCGGCGTGACCGGATCGGTGTGCGCCGTGCTGCCCAGGCGCACTTCCGCGCCGCGCCAGCTCGCCGTCATGCCCCGCCCGGTGGTGTGCGTGATATTCGAAAGTTCCGTATCCGGCGCAAGCCCCCGCGCCTTCGCGGCATCGCGCACCGCCGCCGCGATCGGGTGCGTGCTCTCACCCTCGATCGCCGAAGCGAGCGCGAGCAGTCGCTTTCCATCCGACCACGCCACCGCGTGCACCTGTTCAAGCCGGGGCCGCCCCATCGTCAGCGTGCCCGTCTTGTCAAAGCAGACCGCCCCGATGTTCGCCAGCCGCTCGATCGCCTGCCCGCCCTTGAACAGAACGCCCGCCCTCGCGCCGCGTGCAATCGCCGAAAGCGTCGCCGTCGGCGTCGCGATGATCAACGCGCACGGCGAACCGACTATGAGCAGCGTGATCGCCGTGTACAACGCATCATCGAATGTCCGCTTGAACACCAGCCACCACACAACCAGCACCAAAGCGCTCAGGGCCATCACGCCAACCGAGTACGGCGCGCTCAACCGATCGATCGTCCGCTGCACCGGCTCGCGCTGCTCGCGCGCCGTCGTCACCAGATTCAGAACCTTCTGCAAACTGCTCTCGTGCGCCGGCCTCGTCACCTCCGCCTCGACCGGATCATCCAGGTTGATCGTCCCCGCGAACAACTCATCCCCCACCTTCACAACCCGCGGCATGCTCTCGCCCGTGATCGCCGACTGATCCATCTCCGTCGCGCCCTGCACCAACCTGCAATCCGCCGGCACACGCTGCCCCGGCCGGATCTTCACCCGCTCGCCCGCGATCAGGCTCTCGGGCGCCGCATCAATCCACGCCCCGGCGCGAAACACCGTCGTCTCGGTCGGCATCAGCTTGTGCAGCGCCTCGATCTCGCGCCGCGTCCGCGCCATCGCCATATCTTCGAGCGCGCCCGCCAGCACGAACAGGAACAGCAGCAGCGCGCCCTCTTCCGCGTGCCCGATCGATGCCGCGGCAACCGCGCCCACAACCATCAGCACATCGATATCAACCCGCTTCTCCCGCAGTGATTCCCACGCCGCGCGAGCGCCGTGCACCAGCCCGAGAAGCAAACTCGCCCAGATCGCAAGCTCCGCGCGGGGCCAGTCGAAAATCGCGTGCAGCCCCCAGCCGAGCAGCAACAGCACGCCCGCAAGGCACGCCGAGTACAGCTCGCCCCGGGTGGAGAACACCGCGTCCAGCACGCGGCGAGCTTCCGATCCGCGCGGGTTGTCCCTTTCTCCGGTGGTGCTCATCGCCCCTGACGCTAGGATTGCGCCGGGTCCTTCGCCGCGCTGTTTTCGTGGGGAATCCGTGCCATGCCCGACAACACACTGTCTCCGAGCGATTCGGTCGTCGAACTGTGCCGAGCGCTCGAAGCCTGGATGAACGCGAGCCCCGAAGCCGCGCGTGCCGCCAGGGCCGTTGCCCGCTTTGTCCTCTCGCTGCAACCGGCCGAACCCGCCCAGAACCCCGCACCGATCGAAGTGCCGCCTCCCCTTATTCCTCCGCCGCCCGCCGAGACGGAGATCAAGCCGGTCGTCTCGAAGCTCACCGAACCCGCGCCCGCCCCGATCAACGGCCCGCGGATCAGCCCGCAGGCCGTCGCGGACTACCTCAACCGCAGCATCGGAACGGGCATCGCCGCCCCAACCGACCGTGCGCAAGCCCACGCGCCCGTCCACGCGTTCGACCGTTCCGGCGCGCTCCCCGAGCATCACGTGCTCGTCGAGATCAGCACCAACGCCCGAATCAAGGCCCGGGCCACCCGCTTCTTCTTCGACCGCCAGCGCCACGTGCAATCCGGCGGAACCATCTACGACTTCAAAGACCGCTACAACGCCCTGCTCGCCGAAGCGACCGAGCGCGGCTGCGATGTCTGGATCGTCCGCGAATGGTCGCGCACGCTCGACGAATCGTGGCTGGCGAAGGTGCAATCGTGGTACGAATCGCTCGCCCTCGCGGCCGACCTTGTCCATTCGCTCCACGATCCCGACTTCGAAGCGCTGGAGCTGCTCGCCGAATCGCAGTCCGGCCTCCTCTCGGCGCTGCAAGAGTGCAACTACTTCGATCAGGACCAGATGGAGACCTTCGCGTGGCTGCGCGATTACGGCCGCTCCAACCAGGTCTACTTCCCCCGCTTCCTCTCCGAGCAGGAACGCGCCGACCCGGCTTCCTTCGACGACGTGCGACGCCGCCTGAATGCACGCCTCGCCAGGATTGAGGCCCACAAAAAGTCCGAGAGCGCCCGGGGCAAGGCGCTCGCCAAGCTCCGCCACCACGCCGCACGAATACCCGACGGCCACGAACTCGCCCATCACTGGTCCCGCGTCGCCGACTCGATCGAGATGTACATCAACGAGGGCGGCGCCATCAACAGCAACCAACTCGGGACGCTCCTGCTCCCGCTTCTCGACCTTTCGCCTTCGCTTCCGGCCGATGCCCCCGCCCCCAAACTCTCGCTGCTCGAAGACGCCTTCAACCACGCCGAACGTCTCCGGCCCGCCGATGCTGCCTCCGAGACCTCGCGCGAGCCTTCGCCCGAAATCGCCAGGGTGCGTGATGCTCTGCGGGGCAAGCGCCTGGTGCTGATCGGCGGCATCAAGAAGCCCGAACGCGCCCGCGCCATCGAGGCCGCCTTCGAACTCACGGAACTCGTCTGGCTCGGAATCGGCGAGCACAAATCGCTCGAGCGGCTCGAGCCCGCCGTGGTCCATTCTTCCACGCACGCCGTCGCCGTCATGATCCGCTTTTCCAGCCACGCCTACGACGACATCAAGCACGCCTGCGCGCGTGAAGGCAAGATCTACCTCCGCCTTCCGGCCGGCTATTCGCCCGCCGCGATCGCCCGCGCATTCGTCGAGCAGGCCTCCGAAGCGCTCGAGGCCCCCACGCAGGGCGCCGCCTGATTCTCTATTGCGGCTCGCGCCCGGCGTTGGGCGCCGCGTAAAACGCTTCCAGCGACCGTGTCGCCACATCGCCTTCCAGGGGCAGCCAACGCTGGAACACCTTCGGCTGCTCCACCCCGTTCGCCAGCAACAGCAACGCCCCGGTGTACGGCCGATTCTTCGCCACCCGGTTGTCCAGCCTCGCCCGGAAGTAGTACAGCGATTCCGCAAGCTCGATCGGATACCGAATCGGTTCGCCCATCTCGCCCGATTCGCCCCGCAGGCTCAAATCCCGCGAGCGTTCGGCCAATGCCTTCTGAAACTCCACCGCCGACAGCGCCTTCCCGCGGATCGACGGAACCACATCTTCCTGCGCATCCACAAACACCCAGGCCTTCTGGTCCGCAAGCCACGCCTCCGCCGCCATGTGCCCGCCACCGATCAGCGAGGTCTCCACATCCGGCATCATCAGGCTCATCTCGCGCGCCGGAATCCCGATCGCGTTCAGGCACGCCGCGGCCAGCGTCGCGTACTCCACGCAACTGAACCGGCCGCCCTTCCCCGCCTCCTGCACGATCGAAACCGGATCCTGATTCCGCGCTCGCCCGCCCCCATCATGCTCCCACAGCCGGTGGACAAACGCCGTCACGCGCCGAACGCGCTCCAGGTCGCTCGATGCACCTTCCACCAGCTTGTCGAGCCCGCACAGCTTGCGAAGCTCCGCCGCGTACGCCTGGTCGGCAACGCCGTAGACGGGCGCCCTCGTGCCGCTCTCGCCCTTCTCGAACGACAGCCGCTTCAGCCCGCGATCAATCCGGTGCACATACCCGTCCGGTGTCTCGAAGCTGAACACATCGGCGCCGAACTCCGGCGTCGTGTCGATCGAGATGATCTCCTGCACCACCGCCGTCTCGCGCCCGCCCGCGATCGACACGCGCTTGCGCTTCCGGGGCAGGTGGTCCGCGACCCCCACCGACCACCGCGTCACTTCCCCGTTCGGGCCCACCACTTCCAGCACATCGCACGGAATCCCGCCCACCTCTTCCCGACCGATCGCCCGCACCGTTCCCCCGCCGGGCGAGAGACGCGCCTTGTTCTGCTGCGTGAACTCCCGGAACAGCACCACGCTCAGGAACGATCCCGCATTCGACGCCGCGTCTTCATACGTTCCGTGCGTACACACGCGCCGGTCGTGATCGATCACGCCCAGCCGCTTCCCGTCGTACGCGATCTCCTGCCTTGATTCGCTCACAAGGTTCGATCGGGGCACGTTCACCCGCGCCCAGAACAAGGGCAAGCCGTCATCCTCGCTCCGCTGCTGCTTCACCCGCGCGATCGTCTTCCGCGTCGGATCGCCGAACGTCGGATCCCCGACCCGATAACACGCAACCACATACTCAACCTTCTGCACGCTCGAAAGCGCCTGGTCCGCTCGCCCCAGCAATTCCGCGGCACTCTCGCCCAGCGATGCGCGCAGCGACAGCATCACCACCCACACGAATCCGAGGGTTTGCAGCCTTGCTGTCCTCGACATGCGCTGCCGCCCGATCCTTCATGATGCGAAGTGCGCGGCGAACGCCGCCCCCGCACATCATGCTCTCACCCGCCCGATTCTTTGCGCGCCGCCACCCGGTTCCGAATACATTGCGAAAATGAAAACACATTCATCCGGCCTTCGCCGCCGGCTTTTTCCCGAGCCTTAACGGAGCACTTCGTTCATCTGCTTGCGCTCAAGCTCCGTCGCGCCGTCCACCGGAATCTCTTTCACCAGATTCTCGATGATCGCGTCCGTCGTCACCTGGTCCGCCTCGGCGTTGAAATTCGTCATCAACCTGTGGCGCAACACCGGCTTCGCAATCTGCTTCACATGCTCCGGCGTCACGTGGGTCGCGCCCGTCAGAATCGCCCGCGCCTTCGCCGCCAGCACCAGGAACTCGCTCGCACGAGGCCCCGCTCCCCACGCCAGATACGCCTCCACCAGTTTCGGGCGTTTGCCCCCGCCGTCAAACGCCTCCTTCACCCGCGTCGCACGCACCAGACGCAGCGCATACCGAATGACATGATCCGGCGTCGGCATCACCCGCACCAGGTCCTGCATCCTCTTTATGTCCACCGCCGACAAGACCGCCTGCGTCTGCACGCCCGCCCGCGTCATGCTCCGCTTGACGATCTCCTCTTCTTCTTGCATCGTCGGATACGAAATCTGGATCTGGAACATAAACCGGTCGAGCTGCGCTTCCGGCAGCGGATACGTCCCTTCCTGCTCGATCGGATTCTGCGTCGCCAGCACGAAGAACGGATTCGGCAGATCGTGCTGGATGCCCCCCACCGTCACGTGGCGCTCCTGCATCGCCTCGAGCAGAGCCGCCTGCGTCTTCGGAGGTGTCCGGTTGATCTCGTCCGCCAGGATGATGTTCCCGAAGATCGGCCCGCGCACAAACCGTAACTGCCTGTGCCCCGTCGCCTTGTCTTCCTGGATCACCTCCGTCCCCGTGATGTCGCTGGGCATCAGGTCCGGCGTGAACTGGATGCGGCTGAACTGCAAGCTCAGCGTCTTCGCCAGCGTGCTGATCAACAGCGTCTTTGCCAGCCCCGGCACGCCCACCACCACCGCGTGCCCGCGGCAAAAAATCGCCATCAGCGTCTGATCCACCACCTCGTCCTGCCCCACGATCGTCTTGTGGATCTCTTCCTTCAGCTTCCGCGCAGACTCGCGAACCTGCTCCACATCCGCCATCGTCGCCTGCACCACATTCGCCGGTTCGCTCATCGATTCGACTCCATTCCTGTCCCCATCCTACCGCCATGAGCCACTATCGGTTCGCAAGGCAATCGCCGTCAGCCTTCCGCGATCGGCTCCCGGCCTGAGAAGCCTTCTCCTCCCCTTGCCCTTTGGAAATCTGGCCCTCCGGCCGTTTCGTCCATTGCGCCCTCCCCCGTTACTCTTTCATCCCATGAACCCACGCACACTCCTCTCGCTCCTGCTCGCCTCGGGCCTCCTCGCCGCCTGCCAATCGACCCCGCCGGCAGCCCAATCGACGGCGCGCCAGAACTCCCACGTCGAATCCGCTCTCAACAAAGCCGAACCCACCACCAAGTACCTCGCGCCCAATGCGATCGACCTGCGCGCGCTTCTTCCCGATCCGCCCGCCCCGAACTCTCCGTATTCGGACGGCGAGATCGCCCTGATCCGCGCGACGCAGGCCGATGCAACTCCCGAATCACGCGCCCGCGCCATCGCCGAAGACAACATGAAGGTCTGGCTCTTCGCCGAGATCCTCGGCCCCGAATTCACCGCCGCCGACAAGCCCAGGACCGCCGCGTTTATCAAGCAGATCGAGCGCGACAGCTCCACCTTTACCAGCGCCGCCAAAAAGATCTGGAACCGCCCGCGCCCCTTCGATCAATCACCCGACATCAAGATCCTCATCGAGAAGCCCACCAGCGGCTCCTACCCCAGCGGCCACACGACGCGCGCCGCCATTTGGTCCGAGACTCTCGCGCTCCTCGCCCCCGACAAGGCCGACGCCATCCGCGCCCGCGCACGCCTCATCGGCCTCGATCGCATCATCCTCGGCGTCCACTTCCCCAGCGACGTCGCCGCCGGAAACGCGCTCGGCAAGGCGATCGTGGACAAAATGACCGAGTCACCCGCATTTCAGCACGACCTGGCCCAGGCCCGCGCAGAGTGGACGCGCTGATACACGCGAAGCGCCCGCACATACATCCGGAAGTCGGCGTCGTCCACCAGACCGTCGCAGTTCAGATCCGAACCGCGGATCTTTCGAGCCGCGCGAGCGCCCCCGGCACTGCTCCCCGTTCATCTCACGGGCAGAGCAGCGTGTTGTACCCCACCAGAAAGATCTGAAAGTCCGCGTCGTTCACAAAACCATCCGCGTTCAGGTCCGCATCGCACGGCAACGGCGCGTCCGGGCACAGCAGGATGTTGTACGCCACCAGGAAGATCTGAAAGTCCGCATCATCGACCACGCGGTCAAAGTTCAGATCGCCCGGGCAGGGCGCGAGCGATTCGAACACTCCCGTCAGTTCGAACATCCCATCGCCCGCGAGCTGCCCGCCGTCGCACGCGCTCACGAGCTGGCTCGACTGCGCGAGCAGCAGATACTGCCGCCCCGGTTTCAGCACCGCGCCGAACACGAACGGCGTCGGGCTCCCCGCCGGCGCGATGACGAGGTGCACCGTCCCGCTCACAGACTCCGCCAGGCGGAACTGCGCGCCGTTCACCGAACCCGAAAGCGAATACTGCACCGGCGTCGTCACATGGAACGAGACTCGAAAGTCGCTCGTCGCCTGCGAGAGCACGCACCCGCTCGCACCCGCCTGCGATTCGGCCAGGCTCATCCCCGTCGCGCTCAGGGCCGCGCCGCTCACCGACGAGTTCTGCGCCGCTCGCGCACGCCCGTTCCCGCCGTTGACCGGACCAGAGAGTTCGATGTCGCGATCGAACAGCACGAACGCGCCCGCCGGAAACGCCGCCTGGTTCGATCCGCCCGCTTCCACCAGCACCGCACGCTCATCCGCCGTCAGCACAAGCTGCCCGAGCGCGATCGATCCGCAGATCGACAAACCAATCGCGCAGGCCGCAACGCCGCAAAGTCCGCTTCGCATACCTTTTTCCCCTTCACCCAATTCGGCCAGATCCCCCTCGGATCGGCCCCCTCTGCAGCCTACCGCCACACCGCGAAGTATCCCGCAAAACCCGGCATTTTCCGCGATATTTCGGCGCGCACCGATCACCCGAACAAGCCACACCTTTGTGCTCTGTTCGTGCTCACACCTTCTTGATCACGCTCACCGCCGCGTACAGCCCCCCCACCATCTCGCGCGCCACAACCTTCGCCGAAAACTCCGGGTTGAGTGGCTGCAGCCGAATCCGCTCCTCGCCCGTCTTCTCCCCGTTCGGCCCGCCCGTCTCAAAGAACACGCGCTTGAACGTCGTCTCTCCATCGGGCTCGAGCCGCACAAAGCAATCCATCCCACCCTTCACCTGGCGCGCCGGACTGAACACGACGATGTCCCCTTCGCGATACTCCGGCATCATGCTCTCGCCCACCACCCGCGCCGCAAACGCGTCCGCATCATCAATATCCGGACACCGCACATACTCGTCCGCCACGCGCGCCGGGAAAGACAGATCCGTGAACTCCCGCGGATAGCCCGCCGCGATGTAGTTGATCAAGGGGACTTCCTTCGAGAGAAACAACGAGACCGGCGCGGGCGATGTCGCCGCCGCGCTGCGGGCCTGCGGCGCGTGATCGGTCCGCGTGCCGAGCAACCGCTGCAGCTCGCCCGATCGGTACGCCTCATCCAGTCCCCCACGCAGCTTCCCGTTCTCGTCGATGCCGCTGCTCGCAAGAAGCGTCGCCAGCTTCTTCTCCCGCTCGCGCTGCGCCGCTTCCCGCCCAGCCAGCCGCATCACCTCGCGACGGAAGTGCGCCGGCGTGCGCTCCCAATCCGCGGCACGCGTCAGATCGCCTTCCGCAACCCCCAGCGCACGCTCGAGCGAAGCAACCATCGCCGCGCTCGGTACTTCGCGCAGCGCGTTCTCGATCACCGACAGATAGCCCTTCGTGCATCCGGCGGCATCCGCGAGTTGCTCCAGCGTCATGTTCCGCGCGATGCGCAGCTTCCGAAGACGCGAGCCCCAGTACATCCCGCCCGATTCGAGCACCGCATCGGCGCTCGGCGCACGTTCCCCCTGGCCCGCGCGCGGGCCATAGCGCGGCCCCACCTTCGGCTCGCCCCGGTCATTAAGGGGAATGACGCTCTCCTGCCGCGCCGCCGACTTGCGCTTCTTCTTTGCCACCGTCGCTTCCTTCTTTCTCGTCCGCCGAGCGCGGATCCCAGTTTGCTGCCGGACAAACGCGCAGGTGCGCCTTCGAGCCGTTCCACCAATTCAAAATACCAAACAATTTTCGTACAAACAAGCCGAAACCCCGATCTGTTTGGTCCTTGTTGTGGTAAACTGTACCACATGTTTACTCAGATGTCAACAGATCCGCTCCGAGAGCACGCCGCGGGAACCGAGACTGAACCGCTCCACAAGCCCGCCCGCAGAGCGAGGGCCCTGGCCGGAGTCGCAGAGGCCGGAAACAAAGCCGCCCAGATCGAGACCGAAATCAAGCGCCTGATGGTCGAAGTGGGCTCACGCAGGCCCTCGAAGCGGACGCCGCGCCCCGCCCTGGATCGTCGCAGGCGAGAGGCGCTGTCGCGCGAGTTCGGAACGCGCGTGACCGAGCATTCGCGCTGGCTCCCCAAGGCCGACCTGGCGCTCGTGAACTGGGTCTACCGGGCCAAGCGTCCGCTGAGCGAACTCGAAGCGACGGGCGTCGGGTCGAGATGGGTGCTTCAGCGCCGGCTCAACCGCATCGTGGCGCGGGTGCTCTCGCCGGCGTACCGGCACGTCGCGAGCCTGCTCGCCATGAAGCCGGATGCCCCGGAGTGGCCGCCCGCTCTACCCCTGGCGGACCAAGCGGGCGAGGCTCTCGCGATCGCACGGGGCATTTTCATCCACGGAGCCACAACCCGTGAGGTGTGCGCCGCGACCGGTTGCACCCGCTGGCGTGTCACGCGCGTGCGCGAGGCGTTCGAGCAAAGAGCGCAGGCCCTCGCTTCCTGACAAACGAATCACTTCTTCCCTTGCTTCAGGAGACTTCACATGGATTTCAAGAGCGCGAATCGCTGCAAGCGCATCGGGTTGAACGGGCGGGCTCCGACCAGAAGGCTGCTGCACGCGTGCTGCCGCTTCGGGCTGGGCGTGACACGCCGTGCTCCATTCGACTCGCCCGCAACCGATCTCGGGGCGCTGCTCGCGCTCGGCGCTGGACAACTGGCGCTGGTCGCCGGCCCGAGCGGCAGCGGCAAGTCGCGGTTGCTCCGCGCGCTCGCCGCGGCCCTTCGCGCCGGCCCCGAAACCGTCGCGCTCCGCGATCTGTTCGCAAAGATCCGGAGCGATCGCGCCGTGATCGACCTGATGCCGCTCAAGCTCGAGAGCGCGCTCCGCGTTCTCGCCGCAACCGGCCTGGCCGATCCGTTCGTGCTCGGGCGGAAGCCCCGCGAACTCTCGGTCGGCGAACAAGCACGGTTTGTGCTCGCCCGGACACTCGCGCAGCGCCGCGCCCGGCGCGGCTGGTTGCTCCTCGATGAGTTCCTCACCACGCTCGATCGCGGTTCGGCGCTCGCAACGGCGCGCTCGTTCCGACGCGCCGCCAGCGAAATCGCCCCCGACCTTCGCATCGTGGTCGCGTCGCCCCAGGACGATCTTGTCGAGGCGCTCCGCCCGGATCTCGTGGTGCGCGTGTAATGGCGGGTGTAATGGTGGGTGTACAAGGCGGGCGTGTCCGACCGGGCAAGGCACAACGACTCTCCTCGAACCGGGGAACGCCGCGCCATCCGCGCCCGAGCGCAATCAACTTCGAACCGCGCCTTCTCGCTGTGATCTCCCCGCTTTCGATGGCGCACCCGGACTTCTTCTGCAGGAGCCTTGTTATGACGGTTTCCACACCGATTTCGATGGGGGTTTCTTCTCTCGCAGTGGTTCGGATCGGCGCGTGCTCGATGGTTGATGCGCGCGGGCTGCTCGCGAGGCATTATGCAAGCGGAATGCCCGCGCGCGTGTGCCGAATGCTGGGGGCGTGGATGGAGATCGGCGGAGCGCCCGACCTTGCCGGCGTGCTGACGGTGAGCCACCCGACCCTGAACGACAGTTGGCGCGAGCGCGCCTGGCCGGGCGTGTTCGCGATGCAAAGCAAGCGCGATCGGGCGGCGAAACTGAACGCGGAGGTGCGCCGCATCTCACGCGTGGTGGTCTTGCCCCGCTGGCGAGGCAGCGGCATCGCGACGGCGCTCATTCGGGCTTATCTGCGCCGGCCGCGGACCGCTCGCACCGAAGCGGTGGCAGCGATGGGAACGCTTTGTCGCTGCTTTGAACGTGCGGGAATGCGCGCCGTGGAGTGCGCCGTGCCGCTTCGAGATACAAAGTTGGCGCAAGAACTGAAACGGATGCGGATCGCGCCGGAACTGCTGGCGGATGAACGCGTCGTCGCGCGCTTGTCGCGCAACGAGGAGTTTGTGCGGGCGATCCGCTCGTGGGCGAACGGGGCGGGCGGGACACGAAAGTGCCTTGCCCACGCGGAGTGGTTGCACGAGATTGCGCCGGCCGCGGCACGGGCCGCCATGCCGGATCGTGAAGCCGTTTGGGTGAGCGGGTGACGATGCGGACACCCGCCCGGCGGGATTGATGGAATCGACGCCGTGAACCGGATGCGGCGCATACGGCAACGCGCGAGCGCTCCTTTCCAGGGCGCGGAAAGCTCAACACATGCAAACTCCTTTGAATCGGGATCAACTGGCTTCGTTTGTGCGCGAGACAATCGGCATCGCAGCAGCTCCGCGCGCGCTCATCGAGGGTCATCAGTCGCAACTGGACTATCTCGAGCACGCGTTCTTCCAGGGTCGGGGCGGGTTCGGGCGCTTCGGCGCGGAGAAGCCCGCGCCGGTGCTGGATTCGGTGGTCTGGGCCTCGCGGGGCGGAGGGAAGACATTCCTCGGCGCCGTCGCGACGGCGCTCGACCTCATCTTCAAACCGGGGATCGAGATCCGCATTCTCGGTGGCAGCCTCGATCAATCGCGCAGGATGCACGCGCACCTGCGCCTGCTCTTCGAGAAGGACGCGCTGGCGGATCTGGTGGATGGACGCATCGGCGACACGAGGCTGAAACTGACGAACGGTTCGGTCGTCGAGCTGCTGGCCCAGTCGCACACGGCCGTGCGCGGCACCCGCGTGCAGACCCTGCGCTGCGACGAGGCGGAACTGTTCAAGCCCGACGTGTTCGATGCCGCGATGCTGGCGACAAGATCGAAGGTGATCGACATCCCCGGCGTGGGTCCGACCGAGATCGCCGGGAGCATCGAGTGCCTGAGCACGATGCATGTGCCCTTCGGCTTGATGAGCCGCGTGGTGCAGTCGCCCGGAAAGAAGCTGTTCAAGTGGGGCGTGGTGGATGTGCTCGAAGCGTGCGGGCCGGAAAGAGCGTGCGCGGGGTGCGTGCTGTGGGAAGAGTGCGGGGGAAGAGCGAAAGGAAATGTCGGAGGCGGGGTGTCGGATGGCGGTTTCCGGGAGGAGCACGGAGCGGGCAAATCGCAACGCGAGAAGGCTCAACGTTCAACAACGATGGAACAGAAGCAAGCAACTCGGGGTGCGCGACGGCCACTAGGAAAGACACGCGCCCGAAGCGGCGCGGCTCTCCATCCGGCCTCGTCCGGCCACTTCTCCATCTCCGATGCGATCCGCATGAAGGGACGCGTGAGTTTGCCGGTGTGGCGGACGGAGATGCTCTGCCTCGAGCCTTCGCGCTCGGACACGGTGTTCCCGGAGTTTGATCGCGCCAGGCACGTGTTCGACACGTGGGAGGGCGAGGAATGGTTCAAGGCGATGGAGTCGCCGCTGGACGCCTTCGATCCGCTCCGGACGGTGATGATCGAGTCGGTCTTTGCACGCGCGGAACGGCACGCAACCTTTGTCTGCGGCATCGACTTCGGCTTTCGTGCGCCGACGGTCATCTTGTGGGCGGCCATCGATTCGAGCGGCACGCTCCGCATTCTGGATGAGCGGCACGTAACCCGGCAGACCACCAAGCAGCACGCGGAAGCCATCCTGCGGGGTAACGGACGCTACTGGCGCTCGCCCGATTGGGTGGGCACCGACCCGGCGGGAAGGCAGCGGCAATCGCAGACGGGCGTTTCGGATGTGGATGTGCTGCGGGGCGAGGGGCTCGCGGTACGAACACGCGGATCGTTGATTCAGGAAGGGCTCGGTTTGATCCGGGAGCGATTGACAAGCGCGACCGGAGGCGTGAGCCTGCTGATGCACGTGCGCTGCACCAAGCTGATCGAGGCGTTCGTCCAGTACCACTACAAGGTGGACGACCCGGAGGATACCAACCCGGTGAAGGACGGAAACGACCACGCGATGGATGCGCTGCGGTACCTGGTCCTGAACCTGAACAGGAACGCCGATGTGGCGATCAGGCGGTACGCGTGAGCATGGCGCGCCATGCACCACCCCGCCAGCCGCTGGTGAACCCAGCGGGCGAGGGCGGAATCGCGTCGCCTTCCGAACTGCGCGGCCCGGGGACTGAATTTGTCTTGTGCCGGCTCCCGGCGCTGGTAGGCTAAAGCTGCGTGGTTCGCAGATCGTGGTCGGGTGTGCGGGGAGCAAAGCGGGAGTTGAACATGTTGAAGCTCGTGGCGGCGTCGCTGGCGTCTCTTTCTGTCGCGTGCGGCGCGAGCGCGCAAGTTGGGCAGACGCTGCCCCCGGCGAACGATGCGTTGGCGGGAAATTCCGGCAACTCGCTGCCGCTGGCGAACTACCCGGCGGGTGTCTACCAGACGATGTACGGGGCGGACCTGCTGACGGAGATCCCGGTTGGCAGCGTGATCACGGGGATGCAGCTCCGGTTGTCCAAGCCGAGCTCATCCACGTTTCCGCTGGGCGCGTACGTGGTGACGCGCTACGACGTGCAGATGGCGGGGTCGTCGCTGACCCCGGCTTCGATGTCGTCGACGTTTCTGACGAACATGACGGGTAGCGTGCTGGTGCGGAGCGGCCCGTTGAATGTGGCGGCGGGTGCGTATCAATGGATCAACAACGGCGCGGGGGTTCCCCAGCCGTGGGGGCCGGTCATCCCGTTCACGACGGGTTATGTCTACCAGGGCGGTCCGCTGGTGATCGAGTTCCGGGTGCAGAGCCCGTCGAACACGTTCGCTGCGTATGCCGATATTTCCAGCTCGGGTTCGCAGCGTGCGGCGTACGCGGAAAGCAACGCGGATGCGCTGTCGGCCGGGATCGGACCGATCGCGGGCGGCGTGGTCGTGCGCCTGACGGTCGCTCCGCCGCCGACGGATCTGGCCCGGGGCGTGACGAAAGTGATCGTGGGCGAGGACTTTGCGAACTCGGTCCCGAACGCGAACGAGGGCGTACTGATCTGGAATGCGGCGTACACGCAGCAGGCGATCGCGGCATCCAGCCAGTTCGACACAATCGGGCCGGCGTCGGATTTTGTGGGCATGGCGTGGAGAAAGAGGTCGAACGTCGGTGGCGCGAGTTGGCCGACGGCGGTCGCGAACTTTGCGCAGTACGACGTGCAGTTGTCGCGTTCGCCGAACGATCCGAGCTCGCTCTCATCGACGATCGCCACCAACGTCGGGCCCGACGCGGTGACGGTGCGGTCGGGCCCGCTGAGCCTGGCAGCGAACTCGTTCGGGACGAAGGGATCGGAGATCACGTCGCCGTTCGGGCCGGAAGTGGGCTTCGCCAATGCGTATCACTATCGGGGCGGATCGCTGTTGACCGTGACAAGGCACAGCGGTCAGGGGTCGGGGACGATCGATTTCCTGGATGCGTCGAACTATTCGCCGGGCTTGCCGATACGGGCGCTCCAGGCCCCGGGGTCTGCGGTCGCGACAGCCGCGGGATTTTCGGGCTACGCCGTGACGAGGTACAGCGTGGACGCGGGGACGAGCTCGCCTTTGAATCAGCCCTCGCCGGGCGCGAGCAACCTGGGATTCAACTATTGGCCGCGGATCGTGCAGACCGTGATCGCAGCGTCCGAGCTGAAGCACATCCCCGTTGGGAGCGTGATCGATTCGATGTGGCTGCGCGTCGCGATAGGTGAGGCCAGCTCGCCGGTGGCAACGACCTCCGCGTTGGACTTTGAGGTTGATGTGAGCACGGCGACCGCTTCGCCGGCAGCGATGAGCGACACCTTTGCGAGCAACGAGGGCGGGGACAAGGTGCGGGTGTTCGACGGACCCATGTCCATCCTGGCGGGGACGCTGCCGGCGGGATCGAACGGCAATTACGGGAAGCTCGTGCAGTTCCAGAAACACTTTGTGTACAAGGGCGGGCCGCTGTGCGTGAAGGTGCGCCACACGGGATTGAGCGGCGTCGGGATGCGCGGGCCGGAGGCGCAGCTCGGATCGCTGGCGATCAACAACACGCGGTATTCGGACAGCGAAGGGGCGGTGAGCGGCTTCCCGCTCGGATCGGGCTTCGACGGGCTCTCGATGAAACTCGGGTACATCCCGTCCGTGATGACGCCGAACAACCTGGCGACGACGCCCGGCGAGAGCGGCCCCGCGTGGCTGTTCCCGCAGGCGAGCGCGGGTGTGGTGCAGCTCATTGTGGCCGCGGACCAGCTCCGCGGGATCGATGTGGGCTCGGCGATCACGGGGATGAGCCTGCGGAATGTCGGAGTGGCCTCGTTCCCCTCTGTAGACACGAACATGACGCGGTTCGACGTCACGCTGGCGCCGGCCGCGGTCGCGCCGCTGAGCGTGAGCGGCACCTTCGCGAGCAACAACGGCCCCGGCGTGGTGACCGTGCGCACCGGCGCGTTGACCATCCCGGCGAATGCGTTCCCCGGAACGGGCTCGCCGTCGATCGCGGCGGAGAACGCGTGGTACGTGCCGTTCCAGCGGGCGTTTGTCTATCCTGGAGGTAATTTGTGCATGACGCTGCGGTTCGAGGGCCTTCTCGCGGCTGCCGGGCGCATCGACGGCGATGGGTACGTTCCGACGGCGCGCGGCGCGGGGGTTTACTTCTACGCGAATGCAAACGCGACCTCCGGCTCGACCTGGGGGCCGATGGGGGTTCGCTTTGCGTTCACGGCACAGGCGTTCTGTCCGTGGGACCTGAACAACGACGGGATTGTGAGCGACGACGACTTCCCGATCTTCCTTCAGGGGTACAACATTCTCGATTGCAGGGAGTCGGGCATGCCGCAGGGTTGCCCCGCGGACTTCAACTACGACGGCGCGGTGGATGATGCGGACTTCGGCCTGTTTGTGCTGGCGTACAACGCGCTGCTCTGTCCGTGACCAGGCCGGAAAACACCGGGCGCGGGAACGGCGTGTTCATTCGCACGCTGCGGCAGCGCTGCGCCGCAGCGTTCGGGGCCGTTCGGCAGAGTTTCGGTGAATCGTGGGGTGCGGGTCGGGGTACCGAACGCGAGAGGGGTCGGATTTCAACGGACGGAAACAAATCGGGGCAGTGTGTTTGGTAGACTGGGAGACGTCCGGGGCGGGGAGCAGAGGGAGATGCTCTATGAGAAGCGTTGTGTTGGGCGTCGTGGCGTGCGGTTTGGCTGCGCCGATGGCGGGCGCGCAGCTCGTGCTGACGAGCGATCAGCGGGCGATGATCGTGGAGGCAGCGGGGTCGATCCAGACGGCGTTTCCGTCACCCGCGTACGCGCCGTTTGATCGGACGATCAGCCGCGATGTGCCCAGCGGGGGCGGGAACGGAAAGGCGACTTCGCAGCAGACATCGACGGTGACGGCATCGGCCATGATCGCATCGGGCAGCAGCAGCGCGGAGTCGATCGCCGGTGCGGGCAACTGCGTGCTCTCGCAGGCGGCAAACGATTTCCGCATCACGTTCAGGGTGACCGTGCCCGTGCAGTACGCATTCGACGGCGCTGTGGACGGAGCGCAGTTCCGCTTGGCAGAAACGGTCTCGGGCGCGGTGCACCTGGTGCAGGCAAGTCCGGGCAACCCGACGCCGTACGCGTTCACGGGGATCTTGAAGCCGGGCCGGAACTACACCGTGCTCGCGCAATCGAGCCAGCTTGTGAACGCGTGCAACGGCGCGAGCATTTCGATCGCGGGTTCGTATTCGCTCAACGCTTCGTACCTCGCGCTCGCGCCCTGCCCGGCGGACTTGAACTTCGACCGGCTGGTAGACGATGCGGACTTTTCGCTGTTCGCTCCGGCGTACAACGAATTGCTCTGCCCGGGCGCGCCGCTGCCGTGCGATGCCGATCTGAATGCGGACGGCTTCGTGGATGATGCGGACTTCTCGATTTTCGCCGCGGCGTACAACGAACTGCTCTGTCCGTAAGAAGCCGCGGGCGGATGCCGCGCAAGTTATCGGGACGCGGATCGGATGCGCCCGGTTTTTGCTGCGCGGGCGCGGGGTTGCGGTAACATCTGGTCTTGAAGAACGCGGGAGGGAATGGAGCGGCCATGCGATTGATCGCGCCTGGTTTGTTGACGCCTGCCTTGTTGACGCCTGCTTTGTTGACGCCTGCTTTGTTGACGCTTGGCGCGATTGCGCTGTGCGCCCCGGCGCACGCGCAGAACGCGCCGTTCAATCCCCCGGGTTCGGCGCGCGTGGTGCTGATGCGGAAGTACGCGCCGGGTTGGGGGCTGGGAGCGTTCGATACTTCGCTCGTAAACGAATCGGCACGCACCCTGGAGTGGGTTTTCCACGGCTCGCAGATCTCGATGTTCCCGCCGGGCTCGCGGATCGCATCCGCCGCGTTCCGCAACAGCTCAACCAGCAACGGGCCGCTGCAGCAACTCGACTTTGCGGATTGGTCGCTCACGCTCTCGCGCTCGCTGGCCGCGCCCGGGTCGCTTTCTTCGACGATCGCAGAAAACGGCGCATCGGACAGCACGCCGGTACGGAGCGGTCCTTTGACTCTGCTGCCGGGCAGCATCGAAAGAAACACAGGCGCGACGGCGCCGTTCTCGTTCTTTGTGCCGTTCGAGAACGCGTTCGCGTACTCGGGCGGGCATCTTCGGCTGCTGATGAGCCACGGGGGTGCGACGATCGGCGGCGGCACCCGGGCGGCGGGAATGGGCGTGACTCTCGATGCCGCGGGCGGGTGGGACCCGGATCGGAACGTGCAGTTCCAGGCGCGGCGCGCCGACAGCGCGAACGCGGCGGTAACAACGCTGAACGACAACGCGCCGGTGACGCGCCTGGGTGTGGATGCGGGGGTGGCGCTCCCGCTGCTGACGGCGACGGCGAGCAACGGGATTCGTGGGTTTGAAGGCGCGCTGGGAGCGGGCGGATTCTCGGGCCAGTTTGTGATCGGGGCGGAGCAGTTGCGCCACGTGCCGCGCGGGAGCCTGATCACGTGGCTCGCGTTCCGGCTTGCGCCCGGGGAAAGCGCCTGGCCCGAAACAGACGCAACGACGGCGGGCTTTGAGATCGAGGTTGCGACGAGCACGAGCGAGCCGGAAACGATGGGGACGTTCTTCGGCAGCAACGCGGATTCGGATGCGATCCTGGTGCGAGATGGCACGCTCACGATCCCGGCGGGCGCGCTCGCTCCGACGAACAGGGGCGCGACCTGGTTCGGAATGCCGATCCACTTCCAGCGAGGCTTTGTGTACAAGGGCGGGAACCTGTGCGTGACCGTGCGCCACGCGGCATTTGTGGGGGCCGGAATCGGGCCGAAGCTGGATACGGCCCGCGCGGCGGGCGGGAAATCCGTGCGGACGATCGTGACCGGATCGCAGACGGGTGTGAACGGCGCATTCTTGCCGGCGGACGACTCGATCGCGCTGGAGCTTGGATACACGCCGTCGCTGAATGTGCCGCGGGTATTCGAGACCGAATCGGGCGGGTCGGGCGCGTGGCTGTTCGAGACGCCACGGGTGCATCAGCTTGTGATCGACGAAGCGCAGTTGCCGGAGATGAAGCCGGGGAGCACGGTGGACGGGATCGCGTTCCGGATCTCGCCGGTTTCGCTGCCGGCGTTTGTCTCGTGGCCGAACGGGGACGCATCGGTGAGCCAGTTTGATGTGACGCTGAGCACGGCGCAGCGGTCGGCGCTTCAGATGAGCACGACATTCTCAACAAACGAAGGACCGGACAAGGTGCTGGTGCGCTCCGGTCCGCTGCTGGTGCCGTCTCAGGCGATGAAGGTGATCGGGAGCGATGTGGGCGAACACTCGTTCATCATCCCGTTCACGAGGCCGTTTGTGTACGCAGGGGGCGGGCTGTGCATCACGATGCGCGTGGGGCAGCGTGTCGGGGGCGACGCTGCCGTGAACTTCGACGGGCGGTTCAACACCAGCGGCGTGGGCGCGAAGCGCGCGACGGCATCGGCTTCGGAAACCGTCGGGAACAACGCGCTCGCATTCGCAACCCGGCTGGTCTTCACGCCCCCGGTGCCGACCTGCCCGGCGGACCTGAACGCCGACGGCGTGGTGGATGATGCGGACTTTGTCCTGTTTCTCGAGGCGTATGAGTTTCTGACAACGCCCGCAGCGGACTTTGACTACGACGGCGCGACGGCGGACTCGGACTTCTCGGTGTTTGTCATGGCGTACGACGCGCTGGTGTGTGCACCGAGCGGGGATGCGGCGGAATAGGTCGTATGGGACCCATGGGACCTATTTGAAACGCGCTGCTGCGAGGGCCAGCTGCGAGGGACAGACGAGCGTGTCGTACGCGCCGGCGAACTCGAGAAAGTCGGCGTCGTCGGTTCGGCTGTCGCCATTGAGGTCGCCGGCGCTTGAATCAAGCTCGTCGTAGGCGTTGGCGAAGAAGATGAAGTCGGCATCGTCCACGCTGTTGCTGTGATCGAAATCGCCGGGGCAGTATGCCGCGGCCGGGTTGCAGATGGCGGGGAGGCGGCAGGTCAGGAGCAGACTAAAGCGGCGGACGCAAGCCGGGACCGTCGGCGCCGCCTCGGTGAACTGGCCGGGCTGCACATCTGCGACGTTGAGGGTCCAGGTGCCGATGGCGTTGTCATCGATGAGTGCGTTCAGATCGTCCTTGGGCCAGAAGACACCGTCGTAGGGGGCGCGGCGGGGGATCTCGTGCTGGATGTAGGACTTGATCTGCTGCATATCGAAGAGAGTCGCAGCGAAGTTGTGGCCGAAATTACCCGTGCCACCGGGGCGATTGACGAGTTCGATCGATGTGCCGCTGGGGTTTGAGAGCGTGATGATGAGATCGCCATCGAACGGGTGGTTGAGCCCGACAAGCGTGGAGTTCATGTCGATGCTGGGCGTGCCATCGAAGCGGAACTTGATGTCGATGACCTCGCCGGGGAGCGACGCGATGTTGAGTGGGATGCTCACCCCGTTCGTGTTGCCATCGGGAATGTGGGCGGCGGGCCCGGTGTACGAGAAAACCTGCGGGGTGCTGATCTGGGCGTTGTCGCCGATGGGCACTTCAAACGCATGGACGAACGAATCGGCCCCGGCGTGAACCGTGAGGGCGAAGGTGGCCGGCGTGCCGCAGGGGTGAGACGGGGCGACAGCGATGACGAATGGTGTTGCATTCTCCGAGACGGCACCGGGAGCGATCGGGTTCCAATCGGCGCGATCGACGACGACCAAGACGCCCGGCGTCAGGCTTTCGAGCGTGGCGAAGACGCCCGAGGCGGAGCCGAATCCGGAATTGAGGAGCGGGATATGGAGGCGCACGCGGCTCTCCCCCACTTCCGCAATGCCGTTGTTGTTTCCGTCGGCGAAATCGTCGGAGATGCGGGCCGTGTTCGAGGCGGGCGATGCGATGTGCACATCCGCGCCGGGGTTGGTGCGCGGGAAGACGGGGAACGGGGTGCGCGAGACATCGAAGAAGACAGCGTTGACGGGCCGAACGAGGATGCGGGCGGAGGAAGAACTGAAATCGTCGGGAATGTTGACGACCTGCGTGCCGTCGTTGGGCGTGCTGGCGGCGAGAACCAGCGGGTTGCGGTCGGCATCGTCGCGCATGATGCTGATGCGCACGTTTGCGAGGTTGAAGGGCGCACTCTGCGTGCCCGCGGTGCGCCACGTGACCAGGAGCGGCCCTGCGGAGCGCGCGTTTGCATCATTCGGCGAGAGCACCGCGAAGGGTTCGGGCGTGGCGACGATGCTGATGGGCGCAACGAGCCAGGATGTGCCGCCCGCGCCGGGGTGGTTGTCGCGCCCGATGAGTTCCATTTGCAGCGTGCGGGCCTTGGTGGGCAGGGTTTCACCGGGCGAGTTGGTGTTGTTCAGCAGGTGATGCCACGCGGGGATGACTCGCTCGGCTTCGGTGGTTGGGAGGAACGTGCGGATGATGGAGTTGTTGCCGGTGTCTCCGTTTGAGAGCGAAGCCTGCTGGCCGGGGCTGGACTGCGCCCAGGCGAAGGTCATTGCATCGCCCTGCGCATCGGAGGCGACGACGGGGAGACGGAGCGGCGTGCTGGTCGGCGCGACGAGGACCAGGCCCGCGGGAAGATCCATCGAGGGCGCGGTGTTATCCGTCGCAGTAGTCGTGCCGCAGCGGGAGGTATCGGGGAACATCTCGTGGATGCTGTAGGCGTGGAACATCAGTTCAGATTGATTGACGATGCCATCGGGGTAGCACTGCTGCGCATAGGACATGATGGTGGAACCGCCGCCCGGTTCGATGCCGACGCCAAAGTTGGGGCCGCAGCGTTCGCCTTCGCCGCTGAAGGTGTGATTGGCGCCGAACTGATGGCCGAGTTCGTGGCATGCCACCATCGTGGTGTAAACGTAATCGACCGCAAGGCCGGAGTTCGCGACGCTCGCGGCGTTGGTGCAGACTGAACGGAGTCGGGCAACGCCCCCGCCGTAGGTGCCGATGATGACGCGGACATTGGTCTGGAGATTGGGGACGAGGCGCTGGAAGTTGCCGCCCTGCCCGAAAAGGGCGTCGGTGCTGGAGTTGGTGAGCTGGTCGGTCTCGGGGTTGAGCTGGATGAGCTTGTCCTGCTGCGCCGGGAGGATGAACCGGATGCAGACATCGCGCTCGTAGATGGCGCTGATGCGGGATGTGTGTTCGATGAGGGCGGAGAGCGCGAGCTCGACGGTGCCGCCGTGGAGGATCGACCACTCGGCGGTCGGCAGGAAACCGAGCGTGAGCGTGTTGAGCGTGCTGCCGCGTGCGACGGTGGAAGCGCCCACAGAGAGCGCGGGGCTTTCGTGGTTTCCTTCGGCATCGATCACGCGGCAGTCGAGCGCGGCACCCTGATCGGCGGCGTCTTCCTTATAGAAGGAGAGGTAGTACTCGGTGCGATCGGTCGGCAGTTCGTCGGCGGGGTTGATGAAGACATCGCCCTCGGGCGAGAGGATCATGGCGTGAAAGCCGCGGGCGGTGAGGCTGAGGCGGACGGTTGCACCGGGGGTTTCGAGCGATTCGCCGGCGAAGGTCTTGAAGGTTGGATACTCGGCCGCGAGTTCGGGAGCCATGACGGGGACTTCGAAGATGCGGAAGCGCTGCAGAGAGCCGTCGGGCATGGGGAGTTCGAGGGGCGCGTGAATGGCGTTTGGATCGGACCCGCTTCTCGCGGCGGCTTCGACCTCGACCCGGAGCGAGGCGAAATCGGTGCGGAAGAGACGGGAGCGAAAGGCCTGCTTGTGGGCAACGGAGAGCGCGGCGGCGGGAGCGGCGTCTAGCCCGGCATCTGGTGCTGGTGGCTGCGAATGCCACGCGGACTCGGCGGCGGCTGCGTGGGAAAGTGCGGCAACAACGAGGAGCGCAAGGACTGGACGCATGAGATCCCTCCAACCCGACACGAATGGCAAGCACATCAGACCCGCGGATTGTTCGGTAGTTCCCGGAACCGGATGAGCACCCCAACCCCCTCCGACAGGGAAGCAGCGTCAGAAGTCAATGCCCCGCACACCGTTTTCGGTGTTGTGGAGGCGCTGGATTGGGCGGCGTGCTCCGGCGAAGTCGGAGCGGATGGGCGGAGTTGCTGCGGAGGGCGCGCGGAACTCGCCGTGGCCGTCGGTGAACTGCATCGCGGTTTGTTCGGCAAGATCGATGCCGATCATTTTTCGGGGGCGGCTGAGGTAGGGCATTTCCCAATCCCAGAGGATGGCCTTGCGGCTGGGGTGGCGTACATCGGATTGATACGTCGGAGCGAGCCACTGCTGCTGAAGCGTGGGGAAATTGCCTTCGGTGCGGGGTGCCCAAAGTTCGGGGCGGGCAAGGAAGGATTGGCTGTAGTCGTAGGAAGTGGGGTCGCCGCAGCCGTCGCCGGTGACGTTGCCCAGTTCGATCGTGCCGCGGCGGGCGCGCGGGGCGAGGAAGATGGCGCGGCCGTGCTCCCAATCCATGAGCTCGGTGATGACGGCGGGCCAGCGGTAGACGGTTTCCCAACGGTTGGCTTGTCCGATCATGCTGCGGCAGGGCATTGGATACCACGTCCCTTCCCAAACAATTGGGTACTGCCCCTTGTATCGATCGGCGTACATGTCGAAAAGCACGAGGATTGAGCGAACGTTGGAGAGGCTGACGGTTTTGAGGGAATCGGCGCGGATGCCGCGGAGGGCGGGAACGGAGAGGGCGATGAGGATGCCGATCACGCCGATGGTGACGAGGAGTTCGATGAGGGAGAAGGCGCGTTTCATCAGTGTGGCGGGAAGAGGAGACCGGCGTTGCCGGGGATGTCGTACGAGCGGGTCTGCATGGTCCGCCACGTTGGGTTCGCTTTGGTCTTGCCGATGAGCAGGCCGAGTCGGCACGTCTTCGTGCCCATCATGAGAGTCTTGACGGGGACGGGGATGATCACCTCCATCGCGGTGAGGCTGCTTTTCTCGGGATTCATCACGTCGTCGAAAGTGCGGCGGGGCGTGGAAGAGCCGCTGTCCTTGAGTTTCTCTATGACTTGGCCATCGATGTAGCGCCAATGCACTTCGATCTTGGAAAGGTCGGGCTGCTGATCTGCGAAACACTGCGCTGTTGTTCGGAGGAATTCGTCGCGTTCCTTCGGAGTCATGGCGACGAACTTGTGGTCTTTGTCGCCTCGGGCGACCAGAAATGCGGCGGTGCGTTCGGCATCGGGGTTGACGAAGATGTTTGCCGTTTCGGACGCTTCCATGGCGATGCTTGTTGCATCGAGGGCGGACGGCGCCGAGACTTGAACTCGCGCAAGCGTCGATTTGATTGCTTCGCTGGTTGTCGCGACGACCGCTTTGTACTCTGCGTCGTCGAGCTTGGCGGAGGAAGGCGGCGGGGCTGCAACGACGATCTTCACATTCTGCTGGCCGGGCGTTGCTTGCCGCGCGGTTGGCGGAGCGACCGCTGGTGATGGTGCGGAACCTCCACGGAAGATGACGAGGAGCGCCCACGACACGCCACCGAGGCAAATCGCGGCGGCAAGGGGTGTGCGCCATGAGAATGGGAGTGGTCGACCAAGTGCCACGCGATTCTCCGAGTTGAAGGGAACCCCTTGCAATCGATCGAACGTTTCAGAAGGGTTCGGACACACGAGAATTCAGAAAGGAGGCGTCATGACACCCGCCGTCGGAGGCGTGTCATAGGTGTAGATTCGCATGGTGGTCCATGTCGGCTTTTCGCGCGTTTTGCCGATCCAGATACCGAGCCTGCACGGCTGCGTGCCCTTCAGCAGAGTCTTTGCGGGAACCGGCACGAGAATCTCTAAAACGGTCAATCCCGATGCGCTCGGCTTCTCGATCGCATCGACGCAACGCCTCGGCGTTTCGTAGCCGCCCCTCTCGTCCGGAACAGTGATCTCGCGCCCGTTGATGTATCGCCAGCGAGTTTCGACCTTCGAGAGATCGGGCGATTGGCCGGCGAAACTGTCCCCTTTCGACCTCACGAAAGCATCGCGCTCGGATTCGGAGAACTTGGAGAATGGGCCGTCTGCTTCGCCACGCTCGCGCAGATAGTCCAAGTATTTCGCGGCCGTTGGATAGATGGCAAGGTTCAGCGTATCGGATGTTTCGCGCGCGATTGCCGCGGCGTCGGCCGGGTTGGGCGGCGAAACCGGAACACGTGCGACTGCCGCTCGCACGGACTCTGTTGTGCGATCGGCCAGTTGCTTTTCCTGCGACGCATCGACGACCGCTGGCGGAGGGATCGCCACGACGAGAGTTTTCTCGCCGCTCTTTGGTGGCAAGGCAATAGCAAGCGAGTTGCCGCCGCCGCGGACAATGACAAAGCACGCCCAAGAAACGCCGACTGCGAAGATCACCAGGGCGAGCATTGACCTGAATGTGAATGCGTGATGACTCTGCTGCATGTGTTTGACTCGCTAAGAAACGGGCCAGAACGACTTCTCGCTCCGGCGCAGAGGATTCGGGTTACTGCGGAAGGCCGTACACGCAGGCGGGGAGGAGATTGACGAGTTGCCCTTGACTGTTGTAGACGTAAATGCAAGCGCAAGTCGGGTAATCTCCCGGCAACACTTGGCATTCGAACGTGCCCGTACATTTCACGCCACCCCCAGACAGCACATCGCAACATCCAACGCAAATGTGCGGCGGAAAGCCCGGCATGTGTTCATCCGCCCGAACGACCTGTACGCCTACCGCCGCAGCAACAATGCCGGCGGCCATGATCGTGGAGCGGATCGCACCGATTCGACGCAAGAAACGCTTCATGAAGCACTCCTTTCAAGCGGACCATCCGAAGCCGACGCGGCCTCGCCTGGAACGCTGCCCAGAACAACCATGACAATCAGAATTGCGTTGCGGATCAAACCGAGTAACTGCCCGGACTCGGGACTGAGGCCGAAGGTGGGCAGGCCGCAGCCGCAGGACAATTGTGACTTTGTCCAGAGTTGATAGAGGATGGATGCACTGCCGACGACGAGGAAAATGCCCGCGGCGATTCCCGCGAGGATTGCGCGAATTCCTGACAGAAGCCAGCAACCGAGGGCGATTTCGACAAATACCAGCGTCCACGCGGATGTCTGAGCGGCCCGAAACTCGATGCCGCGGCTTGTGAGCAAAGCGATTGTGGGGCCGAGATCGACCGTCTTTGCCATGGCGGACCAGAGCAGGCAGACGCCAATCAGGATCGGCATCGCCGCGATGAATCGCCGCCAAGGAGATCGCTGCACGAGAGATCGCTCTGCAAATTGCATTGCAAAACTATACAGCCGTCTGCGAACTTTGCAAGGCGCTGTCAAATTCCACAAAGTTGTGGATTTTGGACTCGCAACTGGTTCAGAACGTGTTCAGAGCGAAACGCGATCAGGTCGCCGCAACACCCGCCGTGTGCCGCGTCTCGGTATTTGGCGGGCGCGGGGCCGGCGTGCCGGGCGGAAAGGCCTCGAGCAGCACTTTGGCATACTTCTCGCCCGCGGCCTCGAGTGTGAATTCTCGCTCGAAGAGGGCCCGGGCGTTGCGGCCCTTGCGCTTGGTCATGCCCGGGTCGGCCATGAGATGGCGGATGCCTTCGGCCAGGCCCGCGGCATCGCCGACCTTGAACCAGAGGCCGACATCGTGCTCATCCACCAGTTCGCGCAGCTCGCTGCGCTCTTCGCTGATGGCGATGATCGGGCGGCCGACGGCGAGACTCGAATAAAGCTTGCTCGGGAAGCTGATGCCCTCGACACCCTTGGCGATTGTGACAAAGCTGGCGTCGCAGGCGGTGAGCGAATCGGGGAGCTTTTCGAAGGGCTGGTAGGGAAGCAGCAGCGTGTTCTTGAGGCCCCGCTTGGCGATCTGCTCACCGATCCAGGCTTTGCGGCCGCCCGCGCCGATGAGCACGAGGCGGAAGTTCTCATCTTTGAGCAGTTCGGCGGCACCGAGGAGCGTGTCGAAGTCGTAGTAGAGACCGAGGTTGCCGGAGTAGAGAACGGTGAATGGCTCGATGAGGTTGTTGGCCTTGGCAAATTCACTCTCGGACTTTGGCTTGGCGGTGAGTTCGCGTGCATCAGCCCAGTTGTAGATGACGTGGACGCGGGCGGGATCAAGCCCGTAGTTCTCGACGACGAGGCGCTTGGCGCTCTCGCAGAGGACGATGGTGTGCTCGGCGCGCCGGTAGATCAGCTTGTTGCCGTGGTGCCAGATACGCTCGATCAGGCCGCCCTTCTTGATCGTGCCGACCCAGACGGCCATTTCCGGATACGCATCGTGCAGGAGCTTCACGTAGCGGTGGCGGCGCACCATGCTGACGAACGAGCCGATGATGCCCAAAAAGGGCGGGTTGGTGGTGTAGAGATGGACGGTGTCGCCCCGGCTCAGGAACATCATGCGGAGCGTGAGCGGGACCATGAACGTGAGAAAGTTGATGATGCGCCCGGCGAGGCGATCCTTGCTGAATCGCGTCGTCACGAGGCGGCGGACGTAGACGCCGTCGCGCCATTCGCGGAGTTCAACGGGTTGCCAGGTTTCGCGCGGGCCGTAGCAGGGGCGGCAGGTATCGACCTGCACGAAGAAGCCGCGCCGAACGAGATCGGTGGCCAGTTCGTGCAGCAAGTGCCCCGTCGAGGCGACGTCGGGCACGTAGAACTGGTTCAGGATCAGAACCCGGGGCTTTGGCGTTTCACGGATGGGCATGAGGGTGAGGGCGATTGTTGGAGGGCGGGGACAGAGCCGCGCAGGAAAGGCGCTGCCGCGGCGGGCGGGCACCTTCTTTTATCGTAAGGATTGGGGTCGGGGTTGACCCGATAGTTGGATGGGGCGTGAGGATTCGAGGGGTGTGGGGACTTGGGATTGACCGAAAAGAACACCCCGATCGAGGACGGAGAATGCAACGGCGATGAATCGGAAGCTGGATGAGATCGGCACAAAGTATGCGGGGCCGCGGCCGGCGGTTTCGGTTGTCATTCTCACGCTGAATGAGGAAGCCAATATCCGCGGCGCGATCGAAAGCTGCTCGTGGAGCGATGATGTCTGCGTGCTGGATTCGGGCTCGACGGACCGGACGGCCGAGATCGCACGCGCCGCGGGGGCGCGGGTGTTTGTAAATCCGTTCAAGTCGTTCGGCGCGCAGCGGAACTGGGCGATCGACAACATCCCGCTGAAGCATGACTGGGTGTTTCACCTCGATGCGGACGAGCGGTTTACGCCGGAACTGGTGCGCGAGATGTCGGAGCTGCTGGCGCGATCGCCGGATGAAGCCGGGTTCTACGTGGCGAACCAGATGATTCTGGATGGGGCGTGGATCAAGCGGGCGAGCGGGTATCCGGCGTATCAGATGAGGCTGTTCCACAAGGGACGGATGCGCTTCGGCGATCACGGTCACGGGCAGCGCGAGGCAACGAACGGAAAGATCGGGACACTGAAGCATCCGTACGTGCACTACAACTTTTCCAAGGGAATGGAAGAGTGGCGGGCGCGGCACGATCGGTACAGCACGCTTGAGGCAAAGGAAATATTGGCGGCGCGGGCGAGCGGTGCGGGCGTTTCGTGGTCGGGGCTCTTCTCGCGGGATGGGATGGTGCGGCGGCGTGCGCTCAAGGGGCTGGCAGCGCAGATTCCGATGCGGGCGCAGGTGCGCTGGTTGCACATGATGTTTTTGAAGGGCGCGATCCTGGACGGACCAGCGGGGCGGAAGTACGCGGGGATGCTGTATTGGTATGAAGGAGAGATTGCGCGGAAGGTTGCAATGACTCGAATCGACTCCAAACCATGAGTGAAATGCCTCGCGTCATCGCAAGAAACGAAGTTCCGTTCACGGCCGGGATGCGGCTTGCTGGTTCGCGTCTGATTCTCTCCGAGCGACCGAACGGCCGGAATGACCACTTTGCACTACTCGCTCCGTATCCGCTGGTGATCCTTGGGATTCCGATCGTTTGCACGAGCCCCACATCGATGGGACTCGCGGCCTTTGCGCTCGGATTCGGAGCGTGGGTGGTGCTCGCAAACGAATTTGTGACGCAGGATCTGCCTGTTCGTTTCTCGATTGACGATCGCACGGGAGAGATCGAGATCCGCGAAACATCGCGATTCTGGCGTCGAAAGGCGCGACGCGTGCCACTGGCACAGGTCCGGCTTGTCCGCGCGCAACTATCGAACGAGCTCATCGAGCTGCCGCGGACTTCGCGTGTGACCGCGTTCTCAATCGGCCTGCTTTTCCCTGATGGAAGCTACTTTCCGATTGTCGCAAGGCCATCCGAGAATCGATTCACGCGTGCCTGCCGCGTTCTCGGGGTCGATGCGAACGCGCTCGAGTCGCTTCATCTCCAATGCCCGCTGCGTTGGCGGGCGCCGTACTGGTTTCGGCGACCGCTCTACACCCGACCGATCAGCCACCGAGCGGTGCGAGAGCTTCGAGATGTGTTGAATCGGATCCGGCAGACGCATGAACCTGCGTCGCCGGGTGAGTGAAGATCGCTACTTCTGCACCTCAAACAGATACACGAAGTAGCAGTTGTCTTCTTCCTTCGTCGATCGAATCGGCAGGTGCATCGAGTGCCCGCCGATCAGGTACTGGGGCACGGGGACCCACTTGCCGGTTTGCTCGTGTTCGAGCACCTTGAAGCCCGCGCGTTCGGCGCGGCCCCGGAAATCAGACTCGGTGAACAGGTGGACGAAATG
Organism: Planctomycetota bacterium; assembly: GCA_017303555.1. Taxonomy (GTDB): domain Bacteria; phylum Planctomycetota; class Phycisphaerae; order Phycisphaerales; family UBA1924; genus JAFEBO01. Next base: position 23,280 of record JAFLCN010000025.1, on the reverse strand, counting down.
CTTGTTCGCGCCCTTGGTCTTGACCTTGACGCAGTGGCCGTTGGCCACGGTGATCATCACCTTTGCGCCGGGTTTGCACACCCGGACGAGTTCGCGCAGGCCCTTGTCCACATCGGGGACGTGCTGCATCATTTCGACGCACGCGACCATGTCGACGGTGTTGTCCTCGAGCGGGATGGCTTCGATCGTGCCGAGGACGAGGTTGACGCGTGGATCACGGGCGAGCACGCGGCGGACCTGGAACTCGCTGAGGCCGAACTCGATGGCGTTGTACGCGATTGACTTTGGCAGGAAGCGCCGGAGCGACATATCGCCGGGGCCGCACTCAAGAAAAGCGGTGCTGTCGTTCGCGTACTTCCTGATCCAGCGGGCGAGCGTGTACTGAAGAAACTGGTGGCCGAGGATGTTCTCGCTCGCGCGACGGAAGGGCCAGAGAATCGACTTCATCGCCGACTTCAGGCCGGAATTCGGGCGGATGCCGGCGATATGCGAGTTCCAGCCCGCATCGCCGGAGCGCGCGACGGCGAGCGATTCACTGACGGGGATGGTGATGCCGCAGACTTCGATCGTCCGCGTCGTCGTCCAGGCGAGTCGCTGCTTGTGGGTGGAGCCTGCGGGCATTGCGGGTGGGGGGAGAAAAACAGCGATCAGGCCTTGCCGTAAGACTCGGTGGAGTATTCGGCAACGGGCTCGTACGAACCTGTGCCCCAGGCGGATTCGGCTTCGAGTTCCGCGGCATAATTGCGAGCGCGGGCGGCGCGGATCTCATCGAAGTAGACCTTCGCAAGGATGATCCAGAAGTAGAACGGCGTGGGCTGACCGATCACGCTGCCCTGCTTGAACGCGACCATGAGCGCGAAGAGGCAGATGCCGACCCAGGCCGCGACCGTGCCGCGGGAGACGGGATCCTCGCCCCAGATGCGGATCATGTCCCTGGAGTACTTGAAGGTGTACCAGGTGGCGATACCGAAGATGATGAGGCCCGCGAAGCCGTAGTCGAGGAGAATCTCGGCGACGATGTTGTGCGGGTAATCGAAAATGTGTCCGGTGAAGAAGGCGAAGGAGTTGGCTCCGTTGCCGACGAGCCACCCGGCGGGATTCGCGGCAAAGAAGCCCAGCGATTCCATGAAGCGTTCGCCCCGGTCGGCAGAGCCTTCCTGCAGAAGCGTGATATCCCAGCGACGGGCGGCCTCGCCCTCGAAGAAGAACGCGAAAGTGCCGACGACGACCAGCAGCATGAATCCGGCGCCCATCGCCATGAGGAAGAACTGCTTCATGTCCTTCACCTGCCGGGCGAAGGGGTACATCATGACGCCGACCATGACGGCAAAGATGATCTGGCCGCGCGAACCCGAAACGATCGCCAGACCGAGCCCAAGCACAAGGCCCGCGATGGTAAAGACGATGCCCAGGCGGCCCTTGTCCCGGAAATTCATGAGTGCCGCCGCGATCATCATGAAACCGCCGGTGTCGGCGAGGGCGAGCGGGTTGCTGGTGAACTCCGAGACGCCGTACGTCTGGCCGAGGTTGATGATGAACCGCCCGCCAGCCCACTGGGCGCTGGGGTTGAAGAAGAATGCGAGCGTGAGGATGCAGCCGAGCATGACGGTCAGGAAGATGCCCTGACGCAGTTCATCAAGCCCGGTGAGCAGGAAGGGATAGACGAAGATGAACACGACGATGTACGGGATCGCATCCTTGTACATGTTCATCGCCGAATCGCGCGCGGGCGTGTACACGAGCGAGAACGTCATCACCGCATAGATGACAAGCGTGCACCATGTGACCGGATTGAAATACGTCGCGACGACCAGGTTCTTGCGGGTGCTCTTGTAGAAGACGGCCAGCGCCGCGATCATCGCGATGGCCGCGGACAGGTACGGGCCGTACACCACCAGCGTCGGGAAGTACCCCTGCAGAACCTGCTTCAGCGGGAACATCAGGTTCACCAGCGCAAAGGCCCAGGTCGGGCGCGCGATCGACCAGATCGATAGAACGATCAGGCCGAACACGATGAAAACTCCGATGCCCTGGGTCATGTCTGATTGCTCGATCCGGCCGCGACCCGAACACGGGGCGGCTTCTCCCGGCACACGATATCGGCCGTTCGGCCCCGGAGGTTCGTGCTTCCGTGGCCTGCGGGCGCGGAAAGTGCTCGAAAACCGAAAACCCGGGCTACCGGGAGATCAGAACGCCGCCCACGGCAAGGACAAGAAGTCCCGCCGCGGTTATCCAGAGCCAGAGCGGGAGCCCCTGGCTGCGCTCGGAACCGAGCGCATGGCCGCAGCTCCAGCAGACTTCGACATCGTCGTAGAGCGTTGTGCCGCAGGAAGGGCAGGTCTGCGTCACATCGGAAAACCGCTCGATATCGGCATCGCTGGGCCCGTCATCGAGATCGCGGAGGCGCTTGGCCATCCCGAATTGTTGGCGCAGCAAGCGCTCCGCCAAAGGCGGCATCGAGAGGCGAGCGGCGGGATGTTTGACCCGTCTCTACGCTTCCGCCGTGGCAGCAAAGCAATCGAGTCTTCCGCTCTGGGTTCAATCCGCGATCGCGGGGGGATTGCGCTCCGCGATCACGCTGCCCCTGACGGCCGGGCTGGGACCGGCGACACACATCGCGCGTGCCGCGGGAGGCGGGTTTGCGCGATTGCCGTTCAACAAGCGGCACGTTCGGCGCGCGGAGCAGAACCTGGAGATCGCGTTCCCGCAGTGGAGCCCCGAGAAGCGGCGCGAGGTCGCCATCGCGTCGTACGAGCACTTGGCGCAGCTCGGGATCGAGCTCGCGTTTACCCCGAGGCTGATCAACCACGACGGCTGGAGCCAGCACGTCACGCTCGGGCCGGTGACGGAGGGCTTCCGCAAGATGCTGTCCGGCGGGCCGTGCGTGCTGGTGACCGGACACTGCGGCAACTGGGAACTGGTGGGCTACACCGTCTCGATGGTCGGCTTCCCGATGCAGGCGGTCTACCGGCCGCTGGATCTGAAACCGCTCGATACCTGGGTGCGCGAGAGCCGCGAGAAACGCGGCCTGACGCTCGTCTCCAAGTTCGGCGCGATCCGCGCGCTGCCGGAAGGAATGAAGAACGGCGTGCCGGCGGGGCTCGTCGCCGACCAGAACGGTGGCGATTACGGCGTTTTTGTGCCGTACTTCGGGCGGCTCACCAGCACGTACAAGTCGATCGGGATTCTGGCGATGCAGTTCAACGCAACCGTGCTGTGCGGCATCGCCCGAAGGCTTGAGCCGGGGGAAGAGCCGCCGCAGGGCAATGTGATGTCAATCCAGAATGGGGGCATGCGCTACTCGATCGAGATGACGGATGTGTTCGGGCCGGAGGACTGGGAGACCCAGCCGGATCGCCTGTACTACATCACGGCGCGCTATCGGCGTGCGATCGAATCGATGGTGCGGAGATCACCGAGGCAGTATTTGTGGATGCACCGGATCTGGCGGAGCAGGCCCGTGCACGAGCGGAAGGACAAGGAGTTTCCGGCAGCGCTACGGGCGAAGATGGAAGGCCTGCCGTGGATGACGCAGGCGGAGATCGATGCGGTCATGCACCGGAGCGAGCTGGATCGCGCGATGATCCGCGAGAAGGCGGATCACGGGTTTCGGGTTTGATAGCGATTGGGCGGCGACTGAGTCCTGCGTGCCGGACCGCGTTCAAGCTAAAAGGTCCTATTCGTTTTCGCTGCGGCGGACCCGGACGTTCTCGCGGCCTTCATTGTCCGCTTCGGGAATCGGCTGGTGTGCGGGCTGCGAAGGAGCGCTTCTGCGGGCGCCGCTGCCAAATCCGCCGAGCGCCGAACGCACGAGGATGTACAGCACGCCGATGATCGCCATCGGGACAAAGAGAACGAAAAGCAGAGCGAGCAACAGCAGAATCGCGACTGCCGCGGCAGCGCGATAGAAGAAGCGCCGAACGCCGTCGACGAAGTCGCTTCCAAACTGTGCCGGGCGGGATTCCATGGCGAAGGCGGTCATGCTCCTACTTGTTCCGATTTGCTGACTTCGAGTTTCGGTCCAGGGTCTTTATCTGCCGCTCTGCCAATCTGCCGTTCTGCTGCTCTCTCACACCCGCGGTCCGTTCTTCCCCAATGTCGCGATCGCGTCCTTGTATTGCTCGCGGAGCGGCTCGACCACTTCCTTGATGAACCGCTCGGTCTGCTCGACGCTGCGGCCAACGTACTTCATGGGGTCCATCACGCCGTCCCAGTTGAGCTCGGCCGAGAGCGGCCCGCCTCGCTTGGTGCCCCAAAAATTCTTGTCGTTCTTGAGGCGATCGAGCAAATCGTTGTCGAGACCTTCCTGTTTGACGCGCAGCCCTGCAGCCTGAGCGTGCTGGCGGATCAGCTCGTGGTAGTGCTGGCGATCGCCGCCGAGTTTCACACACTCCATCATGATGTTTTCGGTCGCCATGAACGGAAGTTCGGCCATCAGGTTCTTTTTCACCATCGCTTCGTGGACGATGAGGCCGGAGGCGACGTTGTGCATCAGATCGAGCGCGCCATCGAGTGCGAGGAAGGCCTCGGGCAGCGAAAGGCGGCGGTTCGAGGAGTCATCGAGCGTGCGTTCGAGCCACTGGGTTGCCGCGGTGTCGTAGGCGTTGCCGACGAGATTCATGACAAAGCGGGCAAGGCCGCAGATGCGCTCGCAGCGCATCGGGTTGCGCTTGTAGGGCATGGCGGAAGAGCCAATTTGCTTGTCTTCGAAGGGTTCGTCGAGCTCTTTGCGGTTGCAGAGGAGGCGGATGTCGGTGGCGATTTTGTGGAGGACGGAGGCGACAGAAGCGAGATCAGCCAGGATGAAAGTGTCGTACACCCTCGGGTACGTTTGGCCTTGCTCAGCAAATTCAATCGCACCCGCAGCGGTGACCGGAGACCATGGTCCCTGCACTCCGAACATGTCATTCAGCGTTTGTGTTTTCAGATGATCGCCATCGAACAAAGCCAAATATGACGCCTGGGTACCCGTCGCGCCCTGCAGACCCCGAATGCGCGGCGGGAGCCCGTCTTGTCGAAGACGCTCTTTGCCGAGGCGCAAATCGCCGGACCAGCCGACACATCGCCTTCCGACAGTCGTTGGCTGTGCCGGTTGATAGTGCGTAAACGCGAGCGTGGGCGTCCTTGCGTGCTTGGCTGAAAACTCGGCGAAAGCGAGAACGACTCGGGCCAACTTGGCGTCGAGAAGTCCAACCGAATTCGAGATTAAAAGCAAATCCGCGTTACACACCACATCCTGACTCGTCATCCCCAGATGGATAATCCCCTTCGCCTTCGGACACGAATCGCCAAGCGCGTGCACGTGCGCCATCACGTCGTGCCTGAGTTCACGCTCGTACTTCTCGGCGCTGCGAATTTCTTCATCTGTGATCCCGCCGGGACGATTCACGACCGCCCGCAGTTCTTCCACCTGCTCCTTCGAAACCGGCAGACCCATCTCGTGCTGTGCTTCCGCTACCGCGAGCCAGATGCGTCGCCACGTGTTGAACTTGTGGCGTGCCGACCAGAGCTTCAGCATCTCCTCACTCGCGTTGCGCGTGGCGAGAGGGCTGGTGTAGGTGTCGTAGGGCGAGGGTGTCAGATTGGTCATTGTGGAGGAATGTCCTCGGGTGGGTTTGCCTCGATGATCGGCGTGAGCTGGACGACAAGTCGCGGAACGTGAACTGTCGCAATTCGCCAAATCTTGTCATGCTGAATGTCGCCGTACTCATGAGCGATGATGTGCCGCGTGGCGATGATCGCGGACAAGGCGATCTCCGGATGCGCTGCCCGAAACTCGGGCGAGACCCGGCGAGCCGCTTCCCCGATGATCTCGATCGATCGTTCCACCGCGAGCCGAATCGTCTTCGCCCGCTCGTATTGATCGAGCGACAGCTCGGCCGTCAATTCTCCGACCGTAGTTGCGGCATCCCGCATATCCCACAGATACTTCAAATCAAGGCGCTCAGGCTGCATAAAGCACGCGCTTGGTCTTGCGGATCGACGCCAGCATATAGGGATTGCGCACGGCTGCTTCCTCGATAATGTCAACCGGCCGATCGAACAAGACTGCGAGCTCGTCGCGCATCGTCACAATGTCGAACATGCTCCACGCCGAGTCGGGGGCAAATGTCAACACCACGTCCACATCGCTCGAGTCCGAAAAATCAGGACACAAAACCGAGCCAATCACGGCGAATTGCCGGACTTTCCATCGCCGGCAAAAATCAGGGAGCATCTCGGTCTTGATTGGCAGGCCAGCCATGATTCCATTGTAAGCCGCACGAGATTCGACCATCGGAAGCCCTTTCCGTCGTGCGATTCAGCGACCTCGCGCCAATACTACAGGTAACAGCCCCGGAGATGGCATCTCCGGGAACCACGCTCCGCATGACGGAGCGTGTGTCTTTTTGAGGGCGATGTCCAGCCCCCTGCGCCGAACCGGATACGCCAGGCTTTCAAATCAAATCTTGTTTCGCTTTGCGCTCTTGCCTCGCTTGGGCGTTCCGTACAGATAGTGGTCGTGTTCCGCCGCGAGATCGGGAATGCCGGTATCCACCGCGTACGACGCAAGCCGCCCGAGGCTGCTCTTGCGGCGCTTTGGCTTCTTGGAAGGGGCGGGCTTTCGCGGCTTCTTGCTTGGCATCTGGAGCGTTCTCGTTTCTGAATTTTACCGCTTCGCTCCCGCCATCCGTACCGCCCGCAACTTCAGCGACTCGTAAATCGGCTCATTCCCCATCATCGTCGGCACCAGCATCGCGCCGACGCAGACGCCGATCATCGGGAGCAGCAGCGTCATGCCCACCGTCATCTCCGAGACGAGCACGATGCCCGTCAGCGGCGCACGCACAACCGCCGCGAAGAGTCCGACCATCGCAACGATTCCCATGGCCGCGGGGTCGACGGCCGCGCCGGGAAAGACGTTCGCCGCGCACATGTTCCACCCGAACGCGCACAGCACACCCGCCTGCGCCCCCACCGCCAGCAAGGGCGCGAAGAGCCCGCCCGGCGTCTGCGCCGCGTACGAGAGCGGGCCGAGCACAAAGCGGATCGCAAAGAGCAGCGCGAGCGTCCCGATCACCGTTCCGCTTTGCACAACACCCGTGACTCGCGCTTCGGGCATGTGCAGCGCCGCACGGGTAATCGCATCTCCGCCTCCAACCGCGAGCGGCCAGAAGTAACCGAGCAGCCCGACCGCCACGCCCACCATCGCCGCGTTCGCCCAACGTGGTGCGTGCCGGAACGAATCAGCGATTCCCAGCAGCGCCAGCAGCAATCTGTTGTAGAAAACGCCCAGCAATCCCATCACGATCCCGAGCAGCAAAAACGCCGGCATCGCCACCAACGCAGGTTCGACCACACCCGCCACCGCAAACTCCGGCGCAGCGCCGAGCAGCAGCCTCGCCACGATGATCGCGCCCGTCGATGCCCCGAACGTCACGATCGCGATCCGCGTATCAAACCTCCGCACCAACTCTTCCAGCACAAACACCGAGCCGCCGATCGGCGCGTTGAACGCCGTCGCAAGCCCCGCCCCCGCGCCCGCGGCAAGCAGCGACCGGCAATCCTCGGTCTTCCAGTTCAGCCTCCGCCCAACCTCGTGCGCGATGGTCGCGCCCATCTGCACGCTCGGCCCCTCACGCCCGAGCGCCAGCCCCGATCCGATCGCCAGCAGCCCGCCCACAAACTTGACCGGGATGAGGTGCCACGTCGCGATCGGCACATCGTGCTGCAGCACGGATTCGACGTGCGGGATGCCGCTGCCCGCCGAGTCGGGCGAGAACCTTTCGACCATCCATGCCGCGAGCGCTGCCGCCAGGGCGCATCCGCCAACAACCGCAACCACGCCCCAGATCGGAACGCCCTGCGCCCATGCGATTACAAGCACACGCCGCGCTTCGGCCCATTCAAGTGACAACCGGAACAGCGACGCAACAAACCCGACCGCGGCACCTGCGACAAGCGAAAGCAGCACCAACGTCACAAGGTGTGCGCCGCCCCGCCATTCTTTCTTTGCAGTGACCTGGTCCAGAAAGGGCTCCCGGTTGATCCGGCGGAGAGTATCAACTGCGCAAGGTGCCGGCGGAGGCCGAAGCGTTAGAGCACTGTTCAGCGCGTGCAGCGATCGAGGCGGCAACCGCATCCCTCGCTGCGCTTCGGGCTCGTGCGGCATGTCGCCGCGGGTCTGTACGCCGTTCGAGGATACTTGCCGCTCGCGTCCGACCGAGACAACAACGGCTATCGCCCCATGAAGGCGGGATGCGCAACTAGAAGGCCCGCGCTCTGCGGGCTTCAAATGCGCTCATTGATCGTTGCGTGGTTCAGGCCGCCTTCGTCGCCCGCTCGCGATCGATCTTCTCGCGCTGCCCCCAGCGCTGCGGGCGCGTGTTCGATGGCGCATCCCCCGCCTCCATCCAGTCCTCCGCGTTCCGCAGATTGATCTCGCTCTTGCAGGTCTTGCGATAGCCGAGCAGTCTCACCACCTCGAGCACATCCGTCCACGTCGGGAACGTCTTGCCGTTCCCCTTCTTGAACGCGTCGATGGCCGCAAGGAACATGAACTGCTCCTTGGTCATCTCGCCTTCTTCTGCGCTCTTGGTGAAATCGCTGAGCCGCCGGCCCGGGCCGCGACGGCGTTCGAGACCGGTCGAAGGCGCTTCCTCTCCTTGCGCCTTCGCCAGCTCGCGCTTGTCGAGCCCGAGCCTGCGATCGATCACGCTGCCCTCGAGGCTCTCGCCCCCCAGGAAATCGACGCGCATCGGACCCGCCTCGGGCCCCCTGTTGTGTTCTTCGGACGTTCCCATATGCGTGCTCCCGGGCGGTTTCGGACCCCGCTCTCCTCGACCCCGCACATCGGCCTACGCCGATGGCGGATTCACACGATCCGCCCGCGGAGCCCGCCTTGTCTCGTTCCGCGCATGAAAAAGGCGGCGCTGCTCGCGCCGCCCGCACAGTCAACATCCCGAATGGTCGAGGGGCGGGTCCGGAATCACCGGCGCCAAAGCGACCGATTACAGGTCGTCGTCATCGTCGTCTTCTTCCTCGTCATCCTCATATTCCTCGCCGCCTTCCTCTTCGGTTTCATCGTCCAGGAAGTCCTCGTCGTCCTCGGCTTCGTCGTCGCCAAAGGCGCCGTCCGAGTCGGCATCGTCATCTTCAAACGGTGAATCGTCCTCGTCCTCGTCGTCGTCCTCATCGAACATCACGACATCCGGCACCACGGGCAGGCGCTGCTCTTCCAGCACGGCCGTCCCGGCCGAACCACCAGTCCATTCATCCGCGGCAAACATCGCGGTTCCAGTCTTGCTCAACATCATCGCGACCATGTCTCGTCCTTCCTGAGATGCTCTTGCCCTGCCGCCCCGCTTGCAAAGCCCCCGCCCGCAAGAGGCGGTACAGTACTGCCCGCCGTTCCTTTGTCAAACCGTTTTCCTGTCCAAACAGCCGTCCGGTCGAACTGTGGATATCCGGTGGAAATCGACCCGCCGGTTTCCGAATCTCTCCCCGGCACCTTCGACCGACCTTTCATTCCACCCCCTCGTCCAATTCTCTTCCAAGACGACTCCCCATATCGGCCGATCTTTCCCCTCTTCCCGCTCCGCGTCCAGTCAGTGTCTTTACCCAGATGAGCACCCCGACCCACACCCCGAATCACGCCCCGATCGCCGTTCCGGCCCCCCCCACCGGGTTCAACCCCTTCGCGGGAGTCGCCGCGCTCATTGTGCCAGGCCTGGGACACATCATCCTCGGGCAGTTCCGTCGCGGAATCCTCGTCGGTTTCGGTGTGCTCGGACTTTTCTTCGCCGGGCTGCTCGTCGGCGGCATCGACTCGGTGGACAGCAAGGAAGATGCGCTCTGGTTCATCGCGCAGGCCCCAACCGGTGTTGTCGCGTTCGCAACCAACAGCATCCACCAGAACAAATTCAAGGGCGTCGATCCGACTTCCCGTGCCGCGCCGCGCCGCATGCCCAACCCGGGCGAGTCCATCAACGACCGTGGCGTGATTGTTCCGGGCGGAGATCCACCCGCCCAGCGCTCGCTCGCACGGGTGCACGAAATGGGGATCCTGTTCACGGCGGTCGCCGGCCTCTTGAACGTGCTCGCCGCGATCGACGCCATGTTCCCCACGATCGGGCGGAAGACATGAACATCCTGGCCTACACACCGTTCATCGATCCCATCTCCACGCTCTGGCCGGGCGCCTACTCGTCGCCGCTGTTCGTCAACGTCTACTGCCTGATCGCGGTCTCGTTTTTTACCTCGGTCGCCTACAAGGCGCTGCGGTTCCAGAAGTTCGATGGCCCCCTCGGCGCGGTGCTTGCTCTCTTCTTCCGCCACGCGCTGGTGATGACCGCCCAGATCGTCTTCGGGATCTGGGCCCTGGGGTTTCTGGTCTTCCTGATCGTCAATTACATCGTGCCGTTCATCGCACCAATGGCGTGAGAACGACATCCACCACAGAGGCGCAGAGGCACAGAGAAGTATGCTGTGCGGAGCCGCGCGCTACCACCTGATTTCTCTCTTCTCCGCGTCTCCGTGCCTCTGTGGCAAAGGCTTTCGACGTTCGCTTCACCCGAGCCGTGCCCGCCACGCGCCCACCATCGCCGCGCCGACTTCTCCCGGCTTTCCAGCCCCCAGCACGCGCGATTCGACCGCGACCACCGGCAGCACCCCCCAGCTCGAATTCGTCAGCAGCACCTCATCGGCATTCAACACATCATCGATCGAGGCCATCCGCTTCTCGATCTCGATGTCCTGATCCTCCGCCCATTCGAGCGCCCAGCGCCGCGTCACCCCCGGCAGCACCGGACTCGGCATCACCGCGCGCCCCGATCCGCCTTCCGCGCCCTCAACCTCTTCCCCACGCGCGATCGGCGTCACGATTCGCCCCTCCTTCACAATCAGCGCGTTGCTCACGCAGCCGCCGCACAGGTAGTTACTCACCTGAAAAACCAGCGCCTCCGCCCCGTTCTTCGCCGCGGCAGCCTGCAACTCCCGCAGCCTCGCCCAGTAATTGATCGTCTTGTGCCCCTGCATCCCATCCAGCGGATTCGCCTTCCAATCCGCGATCGTCGCCAGCACGCCCCTCTCGAACATCTCGCGCGGATACTCCGTCGCCTTCGTCGCGGAAATCAGCAGCGTCGGTTGCTGGTCGTCTTCTTTGCTGCTTCGCCGCGCCGAATCTTCGCTCTGCTGATCTGCCGATCTGCTGCTCTGAAGCAGATTCAGATCCCCGCCCGTCATCGTCAGCCTCACGCGCAGCCTCGTCGCATCTTCTTCCTCTTCACCGGCTTTCGCAACCGTCCGCTGCACCGCCTCGCGCAGCGCATCCACCCGCAGCCGCTCGGTCAATCGCAGCTCGCGAGCCGACACCGCCAGCCGGTCGAGATGCGCATCCACATCCAGCACCTCCCACCCATCCGCGCGCTCCACCGCCTGCATCGTCTCAAACAAACCCACACCGTGCTGCACGCTCGCATCAAAGGCGGAAACCCGCGCCGCATCGCGATCAAGGAACGCCCCGTTCAGGAAAACTGTCGCCATGACGGAACGGTAGCGGCGGGCCAATTCCGCCTCTCCCCCCGAAATTTGTTCCCGGATGACGCCAAACTAACCCGCCATTTACCACCCGCACACGCGCAGAACGCATTCTCCTTCGGACGGAGTATCAACGGTTCCGGGTCGCGCGACCCGCCACCCCGCGAAGAACCCCCAGGGAGTTTGAACCATGACCAGAGCAATGAAGCGCCATGCCGATGATGGCTTTTCCGACAGCATCGAAAAACTCGGCGACGATGTCAGCCGTATCAAGGACGACCTCGCCGAAACCGCGCACGACGTCGCGGAAGCCGCCGCATCCGGAGTTTCCATGGCCAGGCGCCAAGTTGCCGACACCGTGAAAATGGCCAGGAAGCAGAGCCGCGAAGCCGCCAAGACCCTCGCCGAGCAGATCGAAGAGAAACCCTGGACGAGCGTCGCGATCGCCGCGGGCGCGGGCGTTCTACTCGGTATCCTGCTCAGCCGAAGGGGCTAGCGCCTGAAAAAGATCGCCGAACTCATCGTGCACGTCGCCGACCTCGTCGAGGCCGAGGGACGCTCGTTCTCAAAGTCGCTCCGCGAAGAGGGGCGCGTTCTGAGATCCGCGGCATCCCGCCTCGGAATCGCCTCGGCGGCGCTCATCGTCAGCGGCATCTTCTTCTCACTCGGGCTTCTCGCCTGTCTCGCGGCAGTCTTTCTCGCGCTCCAGCCCCCACTCGGCACGCCCGCCGCCGCGGCACTGACCGGCGCCCTGGCGATCGCAATCGGGTTTGCCCTTCTCGTGGTCGCGCAGAGAATGTCGCACTAGCAGCGGCCCACCAGCGAATTGCGCCCGCACGAAGAGCCCTCTTCGTTCGTACACGGGCAGGGACACTTTCCGGAGTGCGTTATGACTGAGGTTCAAGAAGCCAAAGCACGTCTACTCAACTGGGCCAAAGAGGCCGACGCCGCGCCATCACCACTTTCCGCTCTCGCTTCGCGCAGCCTCACGCCCGCCCTCGGCATGGCCGCGGCAGGCCTGTTGCTCGGTCGGCTTCTCCCCGGTGGCAAACGCCGAAGCGGAGTCGTTTCCTCGCTCGTCGGCAACGCATTCTCCCTTGCGACCCTTGTGCCAATCACCAAGGCCGTGCTGCCGATCCTGCTGAAGAAACTGTGAAACTGGTGCAGCTCGTTCGACCTCGTGCCCACATTCAGGGCGGCGACGTGTCATTCTGCGGCAATGGAACCTCCGATGCCGCTTTCTCGTTCCTCGCCTTGCGCTGTGCTTCGAACATCTCGACAAGCTCGCCCATCTGCTCAACCCGCTCAAGCTTTTCCTCAAACGAGAGCGCGGCAAACTCCTGCCGCTGCTTGCGCCGCAGCCCCTCGAAGGTCGTCAGGCTCCAGTCGATCTCGTCAGGCACACTTGGAGTCTCCGTGAATCTCTTCCAATTCTGCCACATCTGCCAAATCCTGCGGTCGCCCGGCTTCTCGCTTCAGGCGAAGCAACGTGGCGAGCCGCAGCACGCGAACAGGGATGCCCGGCCCCACCTGCACGATCATCGCCGAGTCATACTCGGATTGAAAATCAAACGGTTCCGAAACAAACATGTCCACCGGAGCCTGTGCGTTGCGGTCGCTGTGAAAGTTCAGAACCATCATCCCTTTTTCGGCAATCCACCGCTTTCGCTGCTCTCCATCGGAAAACTGTTCGGCGGTTACCGGAACCCGGGGTGCGTATCCCAAGGTCGCAAGTGCGCTGAAGGCGGCTCGCACCACATCTGGTCGCAGCTGCACCACAATGTCAACGTCCTGCGTGCTTCGCCCGTATCCGTGAGCGATCACGGCGATGCCACCAACAAGAATGTACGGAACCGACGCATCATTCAAGGCCTTCGCGACGTTCTCAAGGCCGTGCTTCTTCAAAGCTCGCTCCTCCAGCCCGGCCACAAATTTGCGGCGTCCGTCCCACCCCATCACACAACGAAACGGACGCCATTTCCGCTTCCATGACCCAGAGCAATCGTACATCCGAACGCCGACATGGCGGAGCCTACTTGCCTTTCCCCAGCTTCGCCACTTCCACCTGCCCCTGCCGCGCGTAATCGATCGCCTCGCCCGTGATCCGCAAGAATTCCGCCGGCGCGTGGAAGCCCATCGAGTTCTCCGCATTCATCAGATCCGCACGCCACTGCGCCTTGCGCTGCAGCGCCCGCGCCGTTTTCAGCTCCTCATCCGTCGCGCCCGCGGCACTCGCCGCCTGGATCGCCTTGATCAGATCCACCACCGCAATCTCCGCCCGATCCAGCGCCGCCTTGCTCCGGCTCTGAATCTGATCCACCCGCGATTTGATCTCCGTCTCGGTGTAGTTGTGGCACGTCTGGCACGAACGGTTCACGTGCGCCATCGGTGTCTGCACTTGATGGTCCGTGAACTTCATCGCGCCCTCGCGCATGTACGGCATGTGGCAATCGGCGCAGCTCACGCCGCTCCGCGCGTGAATGCCCTGGCTCCACAGCTCAAACTCCGGGTGCTGGGCCTTGATCACCTTCGCGCCCGAGTCCTTGTGCGTCCAGTCCGACCAGCCGATGTCGTCGTAGTGCTTCTCCATCTGCTCGGCCTTCAGCCCGTTGTGCCACGGGAACGTCAGCCGCTTGTCATCGCCCGCGAAGTGATACTCGACATGGCACTGCGCACACGCCATCGATCGCATCTCCTGCCGGCTCGCAAGCACGTTGGGGTTGTAGTCCTGCTTTCGATCCCCCTTTCGCCACTGCTCGACGCTGGGGAGATGGGGCACCGGGTCGGTCGACTTCGCAAGGTTCGCGATTCCCTCAATAAACGCCGGCCTCGTCACCCGTAGCGCCATCGACTTGGGATCATGGCAATCGAGGCACGAAACCGGATGCTTCACCATGTGCGTCGCATCGTTGTACGTCATCTTGTTCACGGCGCTGAACCCCGCAAACAACTGCTTCTGGCCTTCTTCTGAAAGCAGCGGATCGGTCAGCGCGCCCGGCGCACCGTTCTTCAGCCCCACCTCGCGATACGCCACCACGTTTGATGCATGGCAATTCAGGCACGCACCCGGCTGCGGCTTCTGCTTCACCCGCTCGGTCTCGCGCTGATCGAACAACATAAACGCGTGCCCGCGCCGCTCGCGGTAATCGATCGCGAACGCATATCCATTGAAAATCGTCTTCAGCCGCGAATCGCCATCCAGTTTCGACGGAGCCTTCTTCGCCGAAGCCGAGCTCTGAGGCTGCACATCCGCATGCACCGCATCATCCGGCGGCCGCCCCTCGCTCCACTTGAACCGCGCGCTCGCGTTATCCGCCGTCCGCATGTAGCCGTCGTACTGCCTCGGAAAGTTCTTCCCCCACTCCGCCGGATCGACCGTCGTCTCATCAATCTCCGCGATGTGCAGCACCGTGCTCGTCGCCTCGCGCTTCCGCTCCCGGATGTTGTTGTACAACATCATCGCCAGCACCGCGCCCACAAAGCACACGATCCCAACCAGCCAATACAACGCTGCGCCTCCCCTTCTGAAACCCCCTCCCCGAGGGAGGGGGAAGGGGGTGGGCTCGTTCACGCTGCAAGTCTGGAAGTTTCTGTTCATCCGCATCCTCAACTTTCAATCCGCATCCAGCCCCAACACATCCGACATCCCACATCTCGCAGAGTCGCCTCGGCGACCCACATTCCTACCTGGTCGGCCCATGCGCCACACTCGCATGGCAGTGGATGCAATCCACCCCCATCGAGTTCCACCCCTTCACCTCCGCATCCGTCCCGCCCCCGCTCCCAAACCGGATCTCGTGCGTCATCGAATCATGACACCGCACGCAGTTCTGAATCACATCCGCGCGGCTCTTGGCCTGCATCCGGATCGGCTCGTGAAAATCGTTCAGCGTGAAGCCCTTCGAGTGCCGCCACCCGTGCTCCGCCTTCGTCATGTATTTCGCCACGATCGAAGTGTGCGGCACATGGCAGTCATTGCACGTCGCCCGCGCATGGTGCGACGACTTCGCCCACCCGTCAAAGTTCTCCTGCATCACATGACAGTTCACGCACGCCTTCGGGTCTTCTGAAAGATAACTCAGCCCCTCCGCGTAGCCGAATGTGTACGTGGACACCCCGATGAAAATCCCCGCCAACGCGGAGACGATCACGCCGGCTGTGCTGGCTGCGGCCCACTTGTTCATCGAAGCGCCTTCGCTCGCCGGGAAACCTCGGCGATCGTCACAGCCTATCGCGGACAGCTCCCGGTCTCAATCGACCAGGACGCGTTCGCTCAATTAAGACCGAGTCTCAACACCAGCCGCGGCAGCGCTCTCGCTTCGTTGCTCTATCTGCTGCTCTGCCGTTCTGCTGCTCTACACCCCCGCCTTCCACCCATACCCCACATACCGGTTCTCAACCGTTCCATCATCAAACAGGTCCACCACCGAATACCCCGCATCGCACTCCTTGTGAGGCCCCTTCCACCACCCGCCGCAGACCGCCCCGCCGCAGAAATACGAAACCCCGCAGTAATCCACCCGATCCTTCAGGTGCATGTGCCCGCTGAGCGCCACCTTCACCTGCGGGTTCTCCAGGAACAGTTTCTTCAGCCGCCCGTAGTCGATGCACATCAACGCCGGATGCACCACCCGCTCGCGCTTGTCGTTCAACGCCCGATCCAGCACCGTCGCCGTGAACAGCGAAATGTGCGACAGCACCAGCGTCGGATACATCTTGTTCAAGAGCAAGTCGCCCTTGAGCCAGTCAAACTGCGCATCATCAATCCCGCCAAAGTAGCCGCCCGGCTCCACCTGCACCGAATCCAGCACCACGATGTGCCAACCGTTCTGATCAAACGAGTAGTACGCGCCGAACGCCATTGTATCCACGTTCGCTGCGGGCTTGATCTTCAACTCCTTCATCGCCCACCGCTTGCCCCACAACTCCTCTTCGCCCGTCGTCCCGCTCACCTTCTTGTTCAATCCCCAGCAATCGTGATTCCCCACGGCGTGATAGATCGGGCCGCTCCAGTTGTCGGCCACCGCCTTGTGATACAAGTCCCACTGCTGCTGCACCCGATCCGCACCGACATCGATCGCATCGAAAATCACGTCGCCGCCGTGAAGGATCAGATCAACCTTGTCGCCCCCGCCGCTCGCTCCCGCTGAAGCAAGCGCCTCCGCATACTTCTTCTCGCGGATGTGCGTGAGACACGCCGCCACGCCTTCGGGCGCTCGTAGCTCTGGTTTGATGTGCGTATCCGTGATGTGAGCAAGCCGCACCAACCGCTTGCGGGCGGGGCCTTGCTTGGCCGCTCCCGGAGGTGGGGTTGTTCCCGGATTGGGCTTCGCGTCGGGCTGCGCCAGCGCCCGGCTCCCGAGCAGCGTCGCGCCCGCAAGGCTGGCTCCCATCCCTAAGCCGATACCCAAAGCACCACGCCGCGAAATCTCGCCGCTCATCGCAGAAGCCTCCTAATGGAAGCAGCGTACCAACTGCGTCGACCCGGGGCTTGGACCACCCCACCCACCCCACTGCCCTGTCTCTCTCTGTCTGCCTGGACGAAGAAGGGTGTGGCACAGGAATGTTTCACTGGGCTCTTGCGCGTTCGACCCAGTTACGCTCGGGAAAGGGCCTCGGGTCCATCGCCTCCGAAACCGCCGCCGAAGCCAACAGTCGGGTCGAATCCAGTACCGGCAGGCTCGAGTTCGCCTCGTTCACGATGAGCGGTATTTCTGTGCAGCCCAGGATCACGCATTCGGCGCCGCGTGCGCGGAGGCTGTCGATCGCGTCGAGGAACCTGTTCGTGGTTTCTGCTCTGAATTCGCCGCAGCACAACTCATCGAAGATTGCCGCGTTCAGTTCCGCCTGCACCTCCTCATCGGGCACCAGCCGCTCCATGCCGTGTGCCCGCAGCGCCTCCGCATAGACCGATCCGGTCATGGTCCACTTGGTGCCAAGCAGCCCGACCCGCTTCCAGCCCTTCGCGGCGATCCGCCCGCACACCACGCGGGCGATGTGCAACCCCGGAATCGGCGCATGATCCACAACGCGCTCCAGCACCAGATGCGCCGTGTTGTCCGGACAGACAAAGAAGTCCGCGCCCGCATCCGCAACCTGCCGGATTCCCTTCAAGAGCCACTGCGCAACCGCATCGTGATCGCCCGCTTCCCAGCCCGGTATGCTGAGCGCCATCGGCACCGCGCTCAGCACGATCTCCGGGTGCATGTGCGGACCGAGCGCCTTCGCGCCCTCGCGGCAGGCCGTCAAAAAACACAGCGCCGCACCCTCCGCGCTGTGCGCCACAATGCCGATCGTCTTCATGCGCAGACTCCGGGTGCAGCTTATACCGCGGGAGCTACCTCCCCTTCTTGAACGTAAACGTGTTCCCCTCGTAATCCACCTTCACGCTGTCCCCATCCCCAAACTCCCCCGCCAGGATCCGCGTCGCCAGCGGATTCTCCACCCGCTGCTGAATCGCTCTCTTCAGCGGCCGCGCACCAAACGCCGGGTCCCAGCCTTCCTCCGCGATCTGCTTCTTCGCGGCATCCGTCAGCGTGATCTGCATTTCCTTCTGCGCCAGCCGCTCGCGCAGGCGGGCCAACTGAATCTCCACGATGTTCCCGATCGCGTCCTTGCCGAGCGGCCGGAACACAACCGTCTCGTCGATGCGGTTCAGAAGCTCGGGCCGCATCAAGCCGCCCGCGCTCCCGCCCCCCACCCCCATCAGCGCCATCTTCTGCATCGCATCCGCAACCTTCGGGCTCAATCCCGCGGCCTTCACAAACTCATCCGCCGCCAATCCCGCCGGCCCGCGCTTCAACATCTCGCGCACCGCCGCTTCAATCTCCCAGTCTTCCGCTCCCTGATTCGTCAACTCCTGAATCTGCGCGCTGCCGAAGTTGCTCGTCATCACGACGATCGTGTTCCGGAAATCAACCGTGCGCCCCTGACCATCGGTCAAGCGCCCGTCATCGAGCACCTGCAAAAGAATGTTGAACACATCCGGGTGCGCCTTCTCGATCTCATCGAGCAGCACCACGCAGTACGGGCGCCGCCGCACCGCTTCGGTCAATTGCCCGCCCTCGTCATACCCAACATATCCGGGAGGTGCGCCGACGAGCCGCGCCACCGCGTGCTTCTCGCCGTACTCGCTCATGTCGATCCGGATCATCGCCTCGTCGGTATCAAACAGATACTCCGCCAGCGCCTTGCACGTCTCGGTCTTGCCCACGCCCGTCGGTCCGAGGAACAGGAACGAACCGATCGGACGCTTCGGATCGCCCAGCCCCGCGCGAGAGCGACGCACCGCATCGCTGACAGCTTTCAGCGCATGCTCCTGACCAACCACGCGCTTTTTGAGCTGCTCCTCCATCCGCACGAGTTTCTCGCGCTCACCCTCGACGAGCCGTGACACAGGAATGCCCGTCCAGCGCCCCACGATCTGCGCAACCTGTTCCGCATCCACTTCTTCTTTGATCAGCGTGCCGCCCTTGGCAACCCGCTTCGCCCAGCGCGCTTCCGAATCCGCAAGCTGCTTCTCCAGCTCGCGCGAAACGCCGTACCGAATCCGCGCTGCCGCTTCCAAATCGCCCTTGCGCTGGCTCTGTTCCAGTTCCACATGCTTGCGCTCGATCTCATCGCGCAGGTTCTTGATCGCCTCAAGATCCTTCTTCTCTTCTTCCCACTTCGCCGTCACGCCCCGGTTCTTTTCCTGCAGCTCGGCCAACTCGCGCTCGATCCGCTCCATTTCCTTCTTATTGCCTTCATTTGCTGATTTGCTTATTTGCGATTTGCCCATTTCTGCGGCTTCCAGCCGCAGTGTCTCGCGCTCGAGTTCGAGCTGCATGATCCGCCGCCGCAGCTCATCCAGCTCCGTCGGCATGCTGTCGTTCTCGATGCGCAGCTTGCTCGCCGCCTCATCAATCAAGTCGATCGCCTTGTCCGGCAAAAAGCGATCCGCGATATACCGGTGGCTCAGCGTCGCCGCCGCCAGGATCGCCCCATCCAGAATCCGCACGCCGTGGTGCGCTTCGTACTTCGTCTTCAATCCGCGCAAGATCGCCACGGTTTCCTCAACCGAAGGCTGATCCACATACACCGGTTGGAAGCGCCGCTCAAACGCCGCATCCTTCTCCACGTGCTTGCGATACTCATCCAGCGTCGTCGCGCCGATGCACTTGAGTTCGCCGCGCGCCAGCGCTGGCTTGAGCAGGTTGCCCGCGCTCACCGCGCCTTCTGCCGCACCCGCGCCGATGATCGTGTGCAGCTCATCAATAAACAGAATCACCTTTCCCGCGCTGTTGCTCACCTCGCGCAGCACCGCCTTCAAACGCTCTTCAAACTCACCACGGAACTTCGCGCCCGCCAAGAGCTGCCCCACATCCAGCGCGATGATCCGCTGCGACCGCATCGCATCCGGGCAGTCGCCGTTCACAATGCGCAGCGCCAAACCCTCCGCGATCGCCGTCTTGCCGACGCCCGGTTCACCAATCAGCACCGGGTTGTTCTTCGTCCGGCGGCTGAGCACCTGCATGCACCGCCGAATCTCTTCATCGCGTCCGATCACCGGATCGAGCTTGCCATCCCGCGCCCGCTGCGTCAGATCGATCCCGTACTTCTTCAGCGCCTCAAACCCGCTCTCCGCGCCCGCATCGTTCACGTTCGTCACGCCGCTCGCCTCTCGAATGTCCTTCACCGCTTTCTCAAGCTTCGCGCGATCCAATCCGACAGCTCGCAGCACATCCCGCGCCGGCCCCACCACATCCGCTAGCGCGAGCAGCAAATGCTCGCTGCTCACCAGCGAGTCCCCCATCTTCTTGCTGATCTCTTCCGCCTTATTCAAAACTTCCATCAGCGCCCGCCCCGCGCTCCCCGCACCGCTGCTGCTCTTGGGCTGCCTGCTCAATTCCGCCCGCACCAGCGCCAGCACCTTCTTCGGTTCGCTCCCCGCGCGCGCCACCACCGACGCCGCAACGCCGCTCTCCGATCCTTCCGCCCCGCCAAGCAATCCCGCCAGCACATGCAACCCGTTGATCTCCGGGTTGGACAAGTTCACAGCCTCGCTCTGCGCCGTCGCGAGAGCTTCCTGTGCCGCATTGGTCAATCGATCCGGACGCATAAACACCTCCGCCTCAGCCTAATGCCAAAGCCAAGACACACCCAGTGCAACAGGCGCGCCAGACATGCCGTTTCCAGAGCCGCGATTCCGGAGCCCCCTCCCCGAGGGAGGGGGTTGGGGGTGGGTCCCTCTCCGCATACACCCGCCCCCCACTCCCCAAAAACAAACAAGCCTGCCATCCCGGCAGGCTCTCCCGCTGTCCATTTCAGATTCTGGCCCTTTGGCCCTTTCCCCTACGCGTACACATCCAGCGACTTCAGAGCCCCCTCAATCCCCTTTTCCAAGCTCTTCTGCCCCGCCTGCATCACCTTCGAGGCCGCAGTCACCATCCCAACCATCGCATCGCCCTGATCCCGGGCAACATCCATCGCCTTTGCCGCGACGCGGACCCCAACCTCAAACTGCAGCTTCCCCTGCTGCATCCCCATCAGCCCCGCCGCCAAGCTATCCATTCCACCGGTCTCCATACATCCAATATCCCGCCTTGCCGCCCCCGAGGCCACCCCCGCGGCACCCTTCCCCCAACTTACCCCTCTCCAAAGTCCGTTTATTCCAACACTTACGCCAATTCCGCCCTTCCGAAGCCCCCGCCCCGAGGGAGGGGGTTGGGGGTGGGCCTGTCCGACCTTCCGGCTTTCGTCGCCAAAACGCCCTGCCAATCACCTCCCCGCCTTTCACATCCCACATCCCACATCCGCCATCCCCCATCCCACATTCCCCCTTGACACCTTCCCCCAATCTCCGCTACAACCGCTCCCCCTTTCCGGCCGTACAGCCGATACACTCTCGACCTGTCTCCCCGAGTCCACGTTGGGGCCCCTGGAGTTTTCCATGAAGCGCGTCGCCAAGTTTGTTTTCCCGCTCGCCGGAATCGCAGTCCTTGCGGGCTGCCGCACCACCGCCAAAACCGGCGAATCGCTCTCCGATATCCAGTGGAATCCGACTCCGGGCATCTCCGACCCGGCGCTCCGCTTCGACGATTCGAACAGCCGCGTCGCCGTCTCCGTCAACGACAACATGCGCAAGGCCACCGACGACTGGGGCCGCTTCTGGCTCGTGGACCGTCCGAGCCGCCTCTCGCCCTATCCCGTCACCCGCTGAGTCACATCCAAACGTTCCCACCCGAGCCGCGCCCTCCAGCGCGGCTTTTTTTCGTCCATTCGGCATATCCGCCGCAGCCCAGCGCTCCTCCGCATCACTTCCTCTCCAACCTCTCCAGTCTCTCCCTCAGCTCCGCGATCTCGCGGTCCTTTTCCCCTCGCAGCCGCTCCAGTTCCTTCTTCTGCTCTTCCCGCAACTGCTTGATCGCCTCGACCGCCACCGCCGTCACCCTCGAGTAATCCATCCCGATCACGTTCCCGTCCGCATCCTTCAACACGATCTCCGGGAACACCTTCTCCACATCTTCCGCCACAAAGCCCACATCGTGTACGAAGCCGCGCTCCTTCGCGAACTCCGGCTTCCAGTCAAACCGCACGCCCTCCAGCTTCAGCAAGCGCGCAAGCGCATCGCCCATCGGTGCAACATGGTCCTTGAACCGGATGCTCGATGGCACACCCACGTTGTTCGCCAGCACGTTCCCCGCGACCGTCAATCTCTGCGACGGCGCCGTCGTCCCGATCCCCACGTTTCCGCTGAATGTCATCGCCATCACCGGCGAGATCGCGCCCGCTGAAGTGCTCCGCCCGATCAACAGATTCCCCGGGCCCTCGCCATTGCCCGATCCCGTTGAAATGAACTGCCAGAACACGCCGCCCGAACTCGTGTTCGAAAGATTGAACCACGTCCCAAACGCCCCCGGGCTTTCGATCACCGCCGCCGGAATCGAGCCCGCCTGCACATGCAGCGGATACACCGGCGAGACGCCGATCCCCACCCGCCCGCCCGTGTACGACAAGTTCCCGCCCGTGTTCACCCACGGCGAAACCGACGTCGGAACCGTGCCCGTAATCCCCTCCCACGGAACCGTCATCGCCTGCACCGCCCGCGGCACACTCGCCAATCGCTCCCTCGTCAGCGGAATCCCGTTCACACGCGTCTCGATCCACACCCCATCCGTCGCGGGCACAACCGGCTCGAAATCCAATCGCGCCGAAAACACCCCGTTCGCCAGCGTGACGCCCGGCCGCGTCTGGATCGGCCCCACCTGCACGCCGCCACTCGGCATCGTGAACATCCCGAACGACAGATCCACCACGCCGTTGATCGGCGCGCCCCCTTCCGTCAGCACCCCCTGATACGTGAACGACTTCTCGCCCACGATCGAGCCCGAAATCCGCAGGAATCCCGTCCCGGTCGTGCCGTCGTAGCCGGCGACATTGATCAGATAGGTCGAGTCCGCCGCCGCCTCAAACTGCACCCACGAGAGGTTCGATCCGCCGCACAGCCCCGCCGGCTTCTGATCGTTGCACGCAACCTGCATCTCCGCCGCCGTGCCGGAATAGACCGCGACCGTCGTATCAAATGTGCTGCCGCACGTGTCGATCGAAACAGTCCCCGCTTCCCGCGTCTGGATCAAAAACCAGATATCCGGCCCCAGGCTCACGCCGCCCGATTCGCACGCGTAATCCGGACCATCAACCGTCGCCTCCATCGTGCTGAACGCGTACGTCCCAGGGCCGACAAACCGCGCCTGCCCCACGTTGTCGTTCGCGGGCGGCGCC
>JAFLCN010000024.1 GCA_017303555.1 Planctomycetota bacterium | reverse complement strand
GGAGAATGGGACTCGTCGCAAAGTTGAATGGGCCCGGGGGCGCAAGCCGGCCCCCGGAAGCTCGGATAGAAGAGTGAAACCGTCCCGTCCGTTGCTTTGGCGCTTGACAGAGTCGGCTTCATAGAAGGACCACGGGGAACCACGGAGGGAAGAATCGGAGAAAGAGAAGAGAGAGAGAGAGAGAGAGAGAGAGAGAAGATCGGATTGGAAGAAGGCATGAGGCAGATGGCATCAAGGCATCGAGCGGCTCAGAACGAGGCAGCGAGCTGAATTACTAGGATTGAATGATGAGACTCGCGCTGGCCCAGATGAATCCGACGATTGGCGACATTGCGGGAAATGCCGCCGCGATGGTCAGCGCGATCGCGCGAGCGCGAGATGGCGGTGCGGATTGCGTGCTGTTTCCAGAACTGGCGCTGTGCGGGTATCCGCCTCGAGATTTGCTGCTGCAGGGCGGGTTTCTCAAAGCCTGCACGGATGCCGCGCAGGAGCTTGGCGAGAAGCACTCGGCCGGGTTGACGCTCATCTTCGGCACGCCGCTGCCGGTGGGCGGGGGCAATGGAAGCTTACCGACGCGGCTTGCCAACTCGCTGCTCGCCTATCGCGACGGCAAGATGCTCGACTACTACGACAAGCAGTTGCTGCCAACGTACGACATCTTCGATGAAGACCGGTACTTCACGCCGGGGGACCGCACGGTTCTGATCGATGTGAAGGGCACGAAGGTCGGGCTGACGATTTGCGAGGATTTGTGGAAGGGCGAGGATGCGGGATTTGCCTCGCATTACGCGGATGCGGCCGATCCGGTCGCGCAGTTGGTGCGGGCGGGCGCGGAGGTCCTTCTCTCCGCCTCGGCGAGTCCGTTCGTACTGGGCAAGAGCCCGCGGCATCGCGCGATCCTCAAGAAGCACGCGATGACGCACGGGGTGTACGTGGCGAGCGTGAATCAGGTGGGCGGGAACGACGAGTTGATTTTCGATGGGCATGCCGCGGCGTACGCGCCGGATGGAACCCTGATCGCGGCGGGCGCCGGCTTTGCGGAAGCGCTGACTTTTGTCGATCTTCCGACGTCGGCAGCAGCGGTGAGCGACCCGGTTTCGACGGCCAGTGATGAACAGCACTTGTTTCGAGCACTGGTGCTCGGCGTGCGGGATTACTGCAGGAAAACCGGGTTCAAGAGCGCGCTGTTGGGCTTGTCGGGCGGCATCGATAGCGCGGTCACGGCGGTGATCGCGTGCGCGGCGCTCGGGGCGGAGAACGTGACGGGCGTTGCGCTACCGGGGCCTTACTCGAGCGAGCACAGCAAGAGCGATGCGTACGAACTGGCGAAGCGGCTCGGGATGAAGTGCATCACGGTTCCGATCGCGCCGATGTTTGATGGCGCGGTGCAGACGATCGATCCGGCGATGGGCGCGGTGAACGCGAGCAAACTGGGTGAAAAGCTTCCGGACCTGGCGGAAGAGAACCTGCAATCGCGGCTGCGCGGGACGATCCTGATGGCGCTTTCCAACCGGACGGGCGCGATTGTGCTGACGACGGGGAACAAGAGCGAGCTGGCGGTCGGCTACTGCACGCTCTACGGCGACATGAACGGCGGGCTTGCGGTGCTGTGCGACCTGACGAAAAACTGGGTCTACCGGCTCGCACGATGGATGAACGAGAATCCGGGCGCGTGCGGCTTTGCGGGCTCGCCGATTCCGGTCGGAAGCATCGAGAAGCCGCCGAGCGCGGAGCTTCGGCCGGATCAGAAGGATCAGGATTCGCTGCCTCCGTACGACGTGCTCGATGAGATTCTGCAGCGGTATGTCGAACTGAGGCAGAGCGCGGGCGAGATCATCCGTCTCTGTTCGGGGCGGCCGGGCTTTGATGAAGCAACCGTGCGGCGGATCGTCCGATTGACCGATTTGTCGGAGTACAAGCGGAAGCAGGCCGCGCTCGGGTTGAAAGTGACGGGGGTTGCGTTCGGTTCCGGGCGACGGATGCCGATCGCGCAGGGATGGAAAAGCCCTTGATTTGTCGGTTCAACCGGAACTTCCATCGGCACGATCGGGTATTCTTTGCACATGGCGTTCAAGCTCTACAACCTGATGTACTTCAAGGACCAGCCCGACCTTTCGGCCGAGGGGCTTTCGCCCGTCTCGTGGTACTCGCGGGGGGCGTTCGATGCCGTTGCGGTCGGGAAGTGGGCGAGCGAGCAGGCGTCCGACCTTCTGATCGTGGACTTCGAGGCGCTCTGCTCGGACGTGCGGATCCAGAAGGCCGAGTGCGTGGCGCAGGGGCACGCGCAGCGGATCGCATCTTTCCGCGCGGCCAAGCGCGACAAGAAAAACCCGCAGGCGCGGATCGGCACCTACGCCATCTGCCCCGTGGCCGACTATTGGACGCCGGTGATGCCGACGGAAGAAAAGCTGCTGGCGTGGCACGGCACGAACCGGTTCAATTCGGTGCTCGCGGACGAACTGGACGTCATCTGCCCCTCGCTCTACGCCTTCTACGACGATGAAAAGGGGTGGGTGAAATACGCGCTCGCGAATATCGAAGAAGCGTACAAGTACGGGAAGCCCGTGATCCCGTTCATCTGCCCCCACTACCACCACTCGGACCCCAAGTTCCGCAACAAGATGATCCCGTACTTCGGAACGATCATCGACACGGTGCGGGAACGGTGCGACAGCGCGATCCTGTGGGGTGGCTGGTGGTTCGGATCGAAGGATGTCGGAGATGGCGGCGACGCCGGGCATCCGTGGGCGTGGGACAAGAACTTCGCGTGGATGAACGAGGTACGCAGGGTGGTGAGAGGGCTCTAGGAACTGCCGGATGGCGGGCTCTCAGATTTTGCTTGCGGCGTGAAGTTGGAGTGTTCTGAACCCGGAATTCGCGGCTCGCGAGGGCGATTCCGGAACACCGAACCAGGGACGAGAGTGAACGCGACGAATGAGTGAACGCACGCGTGCAGCACGTTGGGTCCGAAGGGGCGTGGTTTCGCTGTTCGCGATGATCGCGATTGGGTACGGGCTCTTCGCCGGGGCGCTCTGGATCGGCCAGGATTCGATGATCTTTCCGCGCTTCGCGGGGCGTTCGTCGGCGCGGGCGCTCCCCTCGACCGGCGAGCGGATCTGGTACACAGCGACGGACGGACGGAAGATCGAGGCTTGGTATTTCAAGGGGAAGGGCCGCAGCGCGGAATCGCCGGGGCCGCTCCTGGTCTGCTTCCACGGCAACGCCGACTTTATCGAAAACTGGTCGTGGTTTGCCGAGACGTGCCAGCGCGAGGGGTTCAACGTGCTGCTGCCCGAGTTTCGCGGGTACGGGCGGAGCGAAGGAGAACCTTCTGAAAAGGCGATCGTGGCGGACTCGGCAGCGATGATCCGGATTGCGACCGCGCGGCCGGAGATCGACAAGGGCAAGATCATTCTGCTGGGCCGCTCGCTCGGGGGCGGGATCGCGTGCGGTGTGGGAGAGCAGATTGCTCCGGCGGCGATGATTCTGGAATGCACGTTCGAGTCGCTCGCGGCGATGGCGGACGGGTATCACGTGCCGCGCTGGCTGGTCAGGCATCCGTTCCGGAACGATGAAGCGCTCGGAAGGATCAAGGCGCCGGTGTTGCTCGCGCACGGCGAGCACGATCGGATCATCCCGATTGCGCATTCGGAGGCGCTGAAGCGTGTGCGACCGGATGCTGAACTGATCCGGCTTGACTGCGATCACAACGACCTGCCGGGGAAGGATGAGGGGCGGTATCGCGTGGAATTCGAGAAGTTCCTGCGGGCCCACGGGCTTTGGCCCGGCGGGTGAGCGACCCTGACCTGTTTTGAAGGCTTTCGTTCGTACGACCGCGGGCCGGCCACGGACTATTTCGCTGTTTTTTGGCCTGGAAAGTTGAACCGGGGCTTCATTCTGGATATATTTATCCTGATATCTAGATATGGGCGATCTGTCCCTGTTCGGAGCCTTTCGATGACTGTTCAACACAAAGCGGGAGTGCCGGATGGGGCTCGTGAGGCGAATGGGTGGCAGCCCGACGAATGCGGGCTGCGACAAGTGGGGCTTGCGTGTGCAGTTGCCGCGGCGTTGAGCGTGCCTTTCTTTGCTGTCGGGGCGAAGGTTTCGCGCGATGCGTGGTGGGCGATCGAGAGCGTGCGGCTGGCGAAAGAGCACGAGGCGCGGGCGTGGGCGCGGGTGATCGAAGCGCCGGCGTTGGCGATTGTGCCGGTTGAGAGCGCGGCGCATGGGCGTGACGTGTTTTTGTCCGCGTGCATTTTGTGTCACGGGGCGGACGGAAAGGGCGTGCAGGGGCTTGGAAGGGACCTCACGCAGAGTCCGTTTGTTGCTTCGAAGGACGATGCGGGTTTGTTTGAGTTCATCACTGTTGGACGTCCGGACGCGAAGCCGGTTGCCATGCCGGCGCGAGCGGGGCGAACCGATCTGACGGATGCGGATCTGCGGGATGTGGTGGTGTTTCTGCGCGGGCTGCAGGATCCTCGGCGGATGCCGGAATTGCCTGCGCCGATCGTGCGGACGCCGGCGCCGACAGAACAGGACAAGGAGAAGGCGCTTGCCGCGGCGGGGGGCGATGCGGAACTGGCCGGTTACATCGCGCACGGCACGACGATTTTCAATTCGACGTGCATCGCCTGTCACGGAGCTGGCGGCGTGGGGATCGCGGGGAACGGCAAGGCGCTGAAGGGCAATGAGTTTGTGCAGAGCCTGAACGACGACGGGTTGCTTGCGTTCTTGAAGAAGGGGCGCGATCCGAGCGATCCGAAGAACACGACTGGCGTGGGGATGCCGCCGAAGGGGGGCAACCCGGCGTTGAGCGATGACGACTTGCTGGACGTGATCTCGTATGTGCGGACGCTGCAGGAGAAGAAGTCGGCGTCGAAATGAGCGGAATCAACGGGGCCAGGTCGCCCGCGAACGAGCGGCTCGCGTCTCTTTCAACTTGGAGAACGGAACATGAGAACGAATGAGCGGAAGGGCGGGAAGCGCGGAGCGGTGGTTGCGATGCTGGCGGCGGGGACCATCTTGGGCGGGCTGGCGATGCCGGCGGGCGCACAGCAGGAGGGTCGGCGTCGGCGTGGAGCGGCGCAGGAAGCCAAGGCCGTGGAGCTCGCGCCGGATCAGGTGGCGCAACTGACGAAGATCGCGAACGAACGCAAGCTGAACGTGGACGATCTTCTGGCGGCGGCGAAGACGTACACGCCCAGCGGGCGGCACGATGAGTACGTGCTGTTCAGTTCGGGCGGGCAGAGCGGGCAGGTGTTTGCGATCGGCGTGCCAAGCATGCGGCTACTGCGCTCGATCGCGGTGTTCACGCCTGAATCGTGGCAGGGGTACGGGTTTGCGGGCAAGGACGACCCGGTGATCGAGCGGCTGAAGTTCAAGGGGACGCTGAATGCCTGGGGCGACACGCATCATCCGGCGTTGTCGGAGACGAAAGGTGATTACGACGGGCAGTTTCTATTCATCGGGGACAAGGCGAACGCGCGGGTCGCGGTGATCGACCTACGGGACTGGGAAACGAAACAGATCGTCAAGAACCCGCTGACGATCAGCGATCACGGCGCATCGTTTGTGACGCCGAACACCGACTACATCATCGAGGGTGGGCAGTACGGGACGGTGCTGGGGTACGGGTACGCGCTGCCGGAGGACTATCAGAAGTCGTATCGCGGCATGGTGACGATGTGGAAGTTTGACCGGGAGAAGGGGCGGATCGACGAGGCGAACTCGTTTGCGCTGGAGTTGCCTCCGTACTGGCAGGATCTTGCCGACGCCGGGAAACTGGCGAGCGACGGGTACTTCTTCGTCAACTCGTTCAACACCGAGCTCGCGACCGGAGGGATCGAGAAGGGGAATCCGCCGTTTGAGGCGGGCGTGAGCAAGCGGGACATGGACTACCTGCACATTGTGGACTGGAAGAAAGCCGAGGAGATGTTCAAGGCGGGGAAGGCGACCAAGATCAACGGCTTTCCGGTGATCGGGCTCGAGACCAGTATCACGGAGGGATTGCTGTACTTTGCGCCCGAACCGAAAAGCCCGCACGGCGTGGATGTGACGCCCGACGGCAAATTCATGGTGGTGGCCGGCAAACTCGACCCGCATGTGACGGTGTATTCGATCGACAAGGTCAAGAAGGCAATCGCGGAGAAGAAGTACAGCGGCAAGGACACCTACGGCGTTCCGATCCTGGACTTTGATGCGGTGATGGAAGCGCAGGTTGAACTGGGTCTTGGGCCGCTGCACACGCAGTTTGACAACAAGGGATATGCGTACACGTCGCTGTTTCTGGATTCGGCGGTCGCGCGTTGGAGCCTGGGAGGCGACTTCGCGAAGCTGCACTCGGAACAGCCGTGGAAACTCGTCACCAAGACCCCGGTGCAGTACAACATCGGGCACCTTTCGGCGGCGGAGGGCGACACGGTCAGCCCGGATGGGAACTACCTGATCGCGATGAACAAGTGGTCGGTGGACCGGTTCTTGTGCACGGGACCTTTGCTGCCTCAGAACTTCCAGTTGGTGGATATTGCGGCGCCGGGGACGGCGATGCCGGTGCTGTACGACATGCCGGTGGGCGTGGGCGAGCCCCACTACTGCCAGATGATCAAAGCGGACAAGCTGAAGAGCTGGCCGGTGTATCCGGAAGTGGGCTGGAACAGCCACACGCAGTCGCTGGATCCGCGTGCGCCAAAGAAGGGTGAGGAGGGTGTGACGCGCGACGGGAACAAGGTGCTGGTGAAGTCGATCGCGATCCGGAGCCACTTCAGTCCGGAGCACGTCGAGGTGAACGAGGGCGACATCGTGACGTGGCGGATCGTGGCGGCGGAGACGACGCAGGATGCGACGCACGGATTCTGCATCGGCGCGTACAACATCAATCTGTCGCTCGAGCCGGGCGAGTTTGAAGAGGTGACGTTCGTGGCGGACAAGCCGGGGACGTATCCGTTCTATTGCACCGAGTTCTGCTCGGCGCTGCACCTCGAGATGATGGGGTATCTGCACGTGAAGCCCAAGGCCGACTCGGTGTCTGACGCGCGACGCTGAGATCGACGCCACTTTTCCGCGCGGAGCGAAAGCCCGGCGCGGGACTTTCACGGTCTGTTTCGTGTGGGCGGTTTCGACCGGAGGCTTGTCATGTGCAGAGTGCTTGAAGCGATCGTCGGGCCGCGCATCCCGGTGGAAGAGCTGCGTGCGCATCGGCTTCGGTATGCGACTCCGACTGTGCTGTTCATGGTGGCGAGGGTGCTGCTGCTGGTCTCCATTTTTCTGCCGTACTGGCACATGGAGCTGGAGGCACCGCAGTATCCAAAGGGCCTATTTCTGACGGCGTATGTGAATCATCTGACCGGAGATGTGCGCGAGATCGACGGGCTGAATCACTACATCGGGATGCGCTCGCTGGGCGAGGCGGCGGCCTTTGAGCGGGCGGCGGGCGTGTGGATGGTGGTTGCGATGTTTCTGCTGGTCGAGGGCGCCGCCTTTGTGCACAGCAAGTGGGCGGTGCTGCTCGCGCTGCCGGCGATTGCGTTTCCGATCGTGTTCGTCGCGGACCTGTACTTCTGGATGCGGACGTTTGGGCTCAACCTTGATCCGGGCGCGCCGCTTTCGGCTTCGGTGAAGCCGTTCGTGCCGACGGTGATTGGAGAAGGGGGCATCGGTCAGTTCAAGACCTATGCCGAGATGGGAACGGGATTCTGGCTCGCGGTCGGGTGTGCTGTGCTCACGATCGCGGGGTTTGTGTTCCACCGGCGGGCGTACAAGCCGCTGATGGAGCGGGCACGTGGCGCCCTGCAGGAGGCAGCAGCGTGAACCGCGTGATCGGGGCCATTCTGGTTTGCGGCGGCGCGTGGCTCGCACGGGCGGGCGATACACCGGCAAGCCTGGATCACGAAGCTCCGGCAAGGACCTTCGCTTCCCGGCAATCGACGCTCGCCGGCGCTCTGAGCGCGCGGATCGCGGCAGCGCAGGCGGGTGCCGTCATCGAGATCGGCGCGGGCGTGTATCACGAGCATCTTCGCATCGACAAGCCGTTGACGCTGATCGGGCGGCCGGGGGCGATCATTGATGGAGCGGGAAGCGGCGACATCGTGGAGATCGCAGCGGAGGGAGTGACGTTTCGCGGGTTTACGGTGCGGAACACGGGGATCGACCTTGAGCAGGAGAACGCGGCCATCCGTGTGCTTGCGGGGCGGGCGACGATAGAGGACAACGTGCTCGAGGATGTGCTGTTCGGGATTGATCTTCGGAGCGCGCCCGACTGCGTTGTGCGGGGCAATCGCATCGGGGGCAAGGCGCTTGATATCGCCCGGCGCGGGGATGGGCTGCGGCTGTGGCGTTCGGACCGGGGCGTGATCGAGAACAACGTGCTGCACGATGGGCGCGATGCGATTCTGTGGTATTCGTCGGGCATTAAGGTGCGGGGGAACCGATCGGACGACTGCCGCTACGGGCTGCACCTGATGTTCAGTGATGATGTGGTGATCGAGGACAACACGCTGAGCGGGAACTCGGTCGGGATCTATTTGATGTACAGCGCGGGCGTGGAGATCACGCGGAACCGGCTGGTGAGAAACCGAGGGCCGAGCGGGTACGGGATCGGGCTGAAAGAGGCGGATCGCTTCAGCGTGCGCGAGAACCTGATCACGGGGAACCGGGTGGGCGTCTACCTCGATGGCTCGCCGTTCACGACGAAACAGCCGGGTGTGTTCACGCGGAACATCTTTGCGTTCAACGACATCGGCGTGACATTTTTGCCCTCGGCGCGGGGGAATGAATTTACCGACAACAACTTCATCGACAATATCGACCAGGTCGCGGTGTCCGGGCGGGGCGCGTTGACTGGGAACCGGTTCTGGAAGGGCGAGCGCGGCAATTTTTGGAGCGACTACACCGGATACGACCGCGATGCGGACGGCATCGGCGACTTTGTACACGAGTCGCGGACGCTGTTTGAGAGCATGACCGAGCGCAATCCGGAGATGCGGCTGTTTCTGTTCAGCCCCGCGCAGCAGGCGATCGAGTTTGTGGGCCGGGCGGTACCGGCGGTGAGGCCCGAGGCGAAGTTTGAGGATGAGGTGCCGCGGATGAGGCCGGTTGAGATCGGGTTTGCGAAGGCGGAGAGCGGCGTGCGATCTATGACGCTGGCTGCGACAGCATTCGGTTTGCTAGCGATCGGCGGGGGCGTGCTGCGGGCGGCGCGAAAGGACGGTGGGCCATGATCAGCATCGAGCATGTAACCAAGCGATTCGGGCGCGGGCGGGCGGTGAGCGATGTGTGTCTTGATGTCGGGACGGGCGACAGCGTGGCGCTGTGGGGATTGAACGGTGCGGGGAAGACGACGCTGATTCGCTGCGTGCTCGGTTTGATTTCCTTTGAAGGCCGGATCTGCGTGGGCGGGCACGATGTGGGGAGTCGAGGGAAGCGGGCGCGGATGCTGATCGGGTATGTGCCGCAGGAACTGAGTTTTTATGACGAACTGCGGGTGTCGGAGGCGGTGGTGTTTTTCTCGAAGTTGAAGGGGCTGGGTGTGCCTGCGCTGGATGCGGTGCTGGGCGGAGTTGGGCTGAGCGGGCATGAGGCCAAGCGGATCCGCGAACTGTCCGGTGGGATGAAACAACGGCTCGCGCTAGCGATTGCGATGCTGGGCGACCCGCCGGTTTTGATCCTGGATGAAGTGACGGCGAGTCTGGATGCGTGCGGTCGCGAGGAGTTTGTCTCGCTCTTAGCGGGCTTATCCGGTTCGGGGCGGACGATGTTGTTCGCGTCGCACCGGGTGGAGGAAGTCGCTTCGCTTGCGAAGCGGGTGGCTGTGCTGGAGAAGGGCAAGCTTGAAAGGGTGCAGAGCCCGTTTGAGTTTGCTTCGGCTCTTGGGGCAGGCACGGTTGTTCATCTTGTGATTCCCGCCGCGGCGCGGGAGCGTGCGATGGCGGAGCTGCGTGCGGGAGGGCTTGTTCCGACGTTGAACGGTGTGGGAGTGCTGGTCGGTGTGGATGCGGCGCGCAAGGCGGCCCCGTTCCGGCTGCTTGCAGAAGCGGGCGTGCCGGTCGATGACTTTGAGTTGCTGCGTGAGGGCGGACACGGAACAGCGCATGGACGAAAGGAGCACGCATGATTGCTGCAGCGATTCACTCGGGGATTCAAGTTACGAGCGGTGCGGAGCGGGTGCCGCCGGGACTTGCGCGGAACGTGATGACCATCTCGGGACGTGAACTGCGCGATGCGGTGCGCGCGAGGTGGTTTGTGCTGTACACGCTGGCGTTTGCGGGGCTGGGGCTGGCGATCTCGCTTGTCTCGGCGACGGCGACGGGCGGATCGGGCTTGGCGAGCTTTGGGCGGACGACGGCGGGGATGATCAATCTGGTGTTGCTGGTTGTGCCGCTGATGGCGCTGACGGCGGGCGCCGGCGCAATCGCGTCGGACCGCGAGCGAGGCATGCTTCAGTATTTGCTTGCGCAGCCGGTTTCGCGGCTGGAAGTGCTGCTCGGGAAGTACCTTGGGTTGGCGGGCGCGCTCTTGTCGTGCATCTGCCTTGGTCTTGGTGCGTGCGCCGGGGTGCTTGCGTGGAAGGGGATGGGGACCGATCCGGCAGCGGTGTTGTGGCTCGCGGGTTTGTCGTTTGGTCTTGCGCTGGCGATGTTGAGCTGCGGCGTACTGATCTCGACACTGGCGGGGCGCGCATCGGTTGCGGTGGGTACGGCGGTGTTTGCGTGGCTGACGCTGGTGTTCGTGAGCGACCTTGGGCTGATGGCGGGCGCGATGGCGCTGCGGATGCGGATTGAGCAGCTTTTTGCGCTCAGCGTGATGAATCCGCTGCAGGTCTTCAAGATGTGGTCGCTCCACGCTGCGGATGCGTCGCTCGATGTGCTTGGGCCGGCGGGCTTGTACGCCACCGAGGAATACGGCAAGTGGCTGCACGCGCTCTTTGCGGGGTGCCTGCTTGCGTGGATCGTTGTGCCTCTGGCTGCGGCAGCGGTGACTTTGTCACGGAGGTCACCGATATGAAAACGGTGGCAATGGCGTGTGCGATCTGGTGTTTGGCGGGCTGCGGGGGGAGCGACCTTTCGGGGCCGCCTCAGGTTCGGCTGGGGCGCGATCAGTGCGCTGCGTGCGGGATGATCATCAGTGAATCGCGGTGTGGATCGGCCCTGGTGGTGGAAGACAAGGGTCGGCGCATGTATGCGCTGTTCGATGATCTTGGTTGCATGCTCGATTACGAAGCCGAGCGGCCGGAATTTGAGGTCAACCAGAGATACGCGCGGGATTACGCAACGAGCGGATGGATGCAGGCGTCGGGGTGCGTGTATTTGTGCGGCGTGGGCGAACGGGTATCGACGCCGATGGGGTCGGGCATGGTCGCGTTCGGAACGCGCGGCACAGCGACGGCGGAGAAGGAACGGAGCGGGGGCGAAGTCGTTGATTACGCGGGCCTTGTCGCGGCGAGAAAAGTGTGGGCGGAGCGCCGGCGGAGTGAGCGGGTGCGCACGCCATGAGCGGAAACGAGTGTGGAGTCTGGTACGGGACCAATTCCTGTTGAAAGGACATGCAATGACACTGGCGATCGATTCGGAAACGTCCATCGGCGGCATCGCGGCGAAGTATCCGCGCAGCCTCGGAGTGTTCGAGAAGTTTCGTCTCGACTTCTGCTGCCACGGCGAGCGGACGTTGCAGCAGGCGTGCGAGGCGGCGGGAGCGCAGCTTGAAGACGTTGTGCGGGCGCTGCGAGAGCCGCCTGCTTCGGCCGATGGGGATGCTCGCGACTGGACTGCCGCGACCATGACCGAGTTGGCCGATCACATCGAAGCGACGCACCATGCCTTCGCGCGTGAGGCGTTTGATCGGCTGGCGGTGCTGGTTCCGAAGGTGGCGCGGCATCACGGCGCGGCGCATCCGGAGCTGTTCGAGATCGAGCGTGTGGTGGACCGGTTGCGCGAAGAGATGCTGGATCACATGATCCGGGAAGACCGGGTGCTTTTTCCGTGGCTGCGCCGGCTCGAATCGAAGACTTCGATTCTGAGCGGGCCGCCTTGGAGCGTGAAGCGCCCGATCGACTGCATGGTGCACGACCACGAGGAAGTCGGGCGCATGCTCGACTCGATCCGGACATTGACAAACGGCTTTTCAACGCCACCGGGAGCGTGCGGCTCGTATCAGGCGATGGTCGGGCTGCTGCGCGACCTTGAGGCGGACACGCACGTGCACATTCATAAAGAGAACAGCATTCTCTTCCCGGCGGGGATCAAAGCGGAAGCCGCGAGCGGCTGCCGGTGTGGTCAGCGCCGCGACGCGGGCGAACCGACGGAATCGAACGGAACTGTTCCGGGAATGCGTCGCAAGACGTGTGCGACCCACGACGGCAGCGATGCAGATTCGTGCGGGTGCTAGATGTCGATATCCGGGTATAGTTCGACGGATATCGGATCGACTGAACCAGAATGGACGCAGAACGTGCTGTCGCAAACCATCGAATACGCGTTGCGGGCGATGATTCACCTGGCAGGACTTGCGCCGAATCAGGCGGCGAACTGTGAATCGATCGCGGCGCGGACGAAGGTGCCCCAAGGGTACTTATCAAAGATTCTGCGGGACCTTGTCATCGCGGATCTGATCACGTCGCGGCGCGGGCCTAACGGGGGCTTTGCGTTGGCGCGTGCGGCGCGGGCGATCACCATGCTCGATGTTGTGAATGCGGTGGATCGGATCGAGCGGCTGACGAAGTGTCCGCTGGGGAATCCGGGCCATGTGGAGCTCTGTCCTCTGCATCGGCGGATGGACAATGCTGTCGGCCTGATTGAGCACGAGTTTCGCCAGACGACGCTGGCGGAGGTGCTGGAATCACGCACGGCGGGCGGGCCGACGTGCCGCGCATTGATGACGCCCAGCGTTCGGGGCAAGAGCGGCTGAAAGCGGCAGAGCGAGCGAACGGGATCGGGCACGACGACTAAAATCGGCTGCACCCTTGGAGGGGTGGCTGAGCGGTTGAAAGCAGCAGACTTGAAATCTGCCGTGGGGCTTGTCCTCACCAGGAGTTCGAATCTCCTCCCCTCCGCTTTTGCGGCAGGCTCCTCAAGTTGGAGACTGCCGCTTTTTCGTTTTGGCGGGATTCCGTGCGTGACTGGCGGGGAGTTGAGTGAGCGGGCTGGGAGGACGGCGCGCGATCACGGAAATACGGATCGAGCAGGGCTTTGAGCGCCTGGCGAGCGCGATGGAGCCGGGTCTTGACGGTGTCGAGGGTGACGCCGAGGACTGCCGCGGCTTCTTCGGTATCGAGGCCTTCAACATCGCGGAGGACGAGCACGGTGCGATACTGCTCGGGGAGTTCTTCCATGCTGGTGCGGATGAGTTGATGCAGCTCTGACGACTCGAGTCCGTCGGACGGGGTCTCGCGCCAGAGGCTGGCGGGGCTTGCCTGGTGGCCGTCGGAGAGGAATGCGGGCAGGAGCCCCTCGATTGATTTTTCCGGGCGCCGGCGTTTGGCGCGGAGTTTCATCAGGCAGGCATTCACCGTGATCTGATGCATCCAGGTGGTGAGCTTTGAGCGGCCATCGAATTTGTCGAGGGCGCGGAAGGCGCTGAGGAACGCATCCTGCACAGCCTCTTCGGCGTCCGCCTCGGAGGGCATCATGCGTCGAGCGATCGACAGCATCCGACCGGCGGCGAGCGCGGTGAGTTCCTCGAAAGCAGAGTCTTCCCCCCCTCGGAGGCGCGCGAGCAGCGTGGCTTCGGATGTGTCGCCGGTCGGCGGAACACCATCCGGGGACGCGAGTGCTCCGCCGAGATCGGGCGTGTGCGGCGCGGCCTGATTCATGACTGGACCACTCCCAGGAGGCGATTGATGTACATCGATCCGCCGGTCAGCCGGCAGCCGTTGTGCTGAAGGTCTTTGAGAAAACTGCTTCCCGCGGGCGGGAGCGAGGTGACCCCGGCGATGTCGAGCGTGAAGGGAGCCTGAACTGCCGAAGACGCGATGATCGCGCGGAGTTCTCTGACGCCTTCCGCATCGAGCGTTCCCTCGACCCGAAAAACTGTCTCGCGGCTGGCGGCTTGCTGTCTGGTGATTCTGATCAAGGCTTTGGCTCCGGGCGAACACCATTGCAATGGGCGTGCCACTGCCGGGCCGAGTTCGTGGCAACGCCGAAAGAGGCTGTTTTGTAGAGCTTTTCAGCGATTCGCGCCGAGCTCTGGCAGCGCGTGTGGGGGGTCGGCGGCGCGGCCCGTCGCGCCCGACGCGAAAGGTCGTCGCGTCGAGGCGGCATGAGGCGGTGACTGGATTACTTGAGACCGAGGCGTGCCATGCGGCTTCGGAGGGTGCTCGGGGGCACGCCCAGGATCTTGGCGGCGCCGCCGGGACCGGCGATCGCCCCGTTCGTCTGTTTCAGAACTTCGGCGATGTGCTGGCGCTCCATGTCGTCGAGTGAAAGCAGATTCGATGATGATGCGGGCGTGCCTGCTGAGGGCAACTCTGATGCGGCTATCCGCAGGGACTTTCCATCGCAGAGGATGACCGCTCGCTCGAGGACGTTTCGGAGTTCGCGGATGTTTCCCGGCCATGCGTAGCGGGAGAGCCGGTCCATGGTGTCGGCATCGATCTCATCGATTCGCTTGCCGACGGATGCCGCGATCTGGGTGACGAAATAGCTGGCGAGCATCGGGATGTCGACAACGCGGTCGCGGAGCGGCGGAACCGCCATCGGGAAGACGCTCAGGCGGTAGAAGAGATCGGCCCGGAACCGCTGTGCCTGGACGTCGGCGGGGAGATCGCGGTTGGTGGCGGCGATGACTCGGACATTCACCCGGATTGTTTCGGAACCGCCGACGCGCTCAAACTCGTTCTCCTGCAGCACGCGGAGGAGTTTGACCTGGACATCGGGGGCGACCTCCCCCACTTCATCGAGGAAGATTGTGCCGCCGTCGGCGAGCTCGAAGCGACCGCGGCGGGAATTGACCGCGCCGGTGAAGGCGCCTTTCTCGTGGCCGAAAAACTCGCTCTCGACGAGACCCGCGGGGAGGGCTGCGCAGTTCACCTTGACAAAGGGGCCGCTGCGACGCTGGCTTCGCTCGTGGATCGCGCGGGCGATGAGCTCTTTTCCCGTGCCGGTTTCGCCCTGGATGAGAACGGTCGAATCGGTGGGTGCGACCCGGTCCACGTTTTCCAGCACTTTCATCAGGGCGGGGCTGGCGCCGACGATCTCGTCGAAGTTGTGGGCCGATTTGATCTCTTCGCGCAGCAGCTTGTTCTGGGTGCGCAGGCGGGCCTGCTCCTGCTCCATCAAGACGCGCTCGGTGATGTCGACAAACATCGTTCGCGTGTAGGTGCCTGCGCCGTCGGGCTTGGACCACCATTGGATCCAGATCGGCTTGTTGTTGTCTTTGCGGCGGAGTTCGAGCACGACGCCGCTGGTGTCGGTGCCGCGGCCGATTGATTCGAACGCTTCGCGCAATCGCTTCTGCGCTTCGGGTGTTTGGGGGACGAGGTCGCGGCCAAACGTGGTGAGCACTTCTTCGGGCTTGACTCCGAGGATGCGTAGAGCAGCGCGGTTTGCACGGATGAATCGAGAATCGAGACCTTCGTGGACGTAGGCGATCGGGGCCTCGTCGAAGAGATCGCGAAAGCGTTCCTGGCTTTCGGCGAGGGATGCTTCGAGCCGCAGGCGTGCAAGCTCGCCTGCCGCGAGAGCGGCGAAGACCTGAAAGATGGCCAGGTTTCGGGCCACGGGCGGCATCGGCCTCGTGTCCATCACGAAGAGGTGTCCGAGGATCGAGCCGGACTGATCGATCAGCGGCACGCCCAGGTAACTCTCCGCTTTGAGATCAATCAACGGCTTGTCGAGCGGGAACTCTTGCTGGAGGTTCTTTGAGTGGAGGCTGAACTTCCCTTCGAGCACGCGTTCGCAGGGTGTACCGGCGAGCCCCCACTGCGCGTTGTCGATGAAGCGATCGCCGATCCAGAACGCGAGCGAGCGGACCGAGGCCTTTTCCGGGAGAAACTCGGCCACGATGGCGTACTTGACGCCGAGCGCTTGGGCGAGGCAGCGTGCGATGGTTCGGAAGCGGTTCTCGCCGGATGTGGAAGCGACGCTCTTCAGGAGCGCAGCGAGGGCCGAATCCTCGGCGAGCAGTTCGGGTGTATCCGCCGGATTGAGACTTGGCGGCACATCACCGTCGCATTTCCCTCGAACGTCAGCAGATTGGCTCGGGATCGGCTTCATGGATGTTGCGGGCGACGGCGGATCGCCGGCAACATTCTACAGGAAGGCTGGCGGTGAAAACGAGCCCTGTTCTGGTGAGGAGTTGGCACATCCGCGCGGGCGCTAGTCCGACAACTGGTTGACTCTTCGGGCTCGGTGCTTGATCACAGCGTGAAGAACTTCGGGGAGGGTGGCCTTTGAAGCCCCTTGAGCGTGATTCTCGCTTCCAATCTCGAATGCGAGCGTCCACTGACGCATGAGCACCCGGAGTGCTCGGAGCAGGCCGAACGTAGGGTCGTAGACATTCGTGGACTCGCTGAGAACGCCGTTCAATTCGACGATGCGGAATCCGCGACCGGCGCGGAAGTCTTCAACGCTCTCGTATCGGATATCGAATCGTCCGAAGCAGAAGCCGGGCGCTGCCTGCACAATGTCATCAATCGCCCGGGCGAGCGCTGGAGTCAGGAGGCGGTCGCCATCGAGAAACATCGTTCCTTGGCAGTGATTTCCGGCAAGTGCGAGACGGACCGTTTCACCGGCACGGGGAACACGCCGGGCTTCTGGTCCGAGTCGATTGAGGAACACGCGCGCCTGCAATCGATACCGGGGGTTGCGCCAGATGAGCGTTTCGAGGTTGGACTCGCCATCGCCGATCACGATTGGCGGGACTTTGTCGGTGATCGAGAAGATCCGGCCCCGCTTCTTCGCGGGGTGACGAATGTAGAACACGCCTGCTTCGAAGGGACCGGGGTGATAGATCTGGGCGAGCACTCGCTCGGGGTGCTCTTCGAAGTAGGCTTGCGCGGCTTGATCGCTTTGCACGAGACGAACGCCGCTGCCTCGTTCGCCGACATCGGGCTTGAGTACGAGAGGAAAGGACCATCCGCGTGCTTGCATGAGCATCGCGAGCGCGGCACAGCGTGTTTGAATATTGCCGGGCTCGACTACAGCCGTGGGCACGATCGCATGCATGGGCAATCGATCCAAGATCTGCCACTTGGACTCGCCAACCAAGCCGCCGAGCGGTATCCGCGGATTGGCGGCGGTAAAGATCGTCACGCTGCGATGCCGAATCATCAGAAGCAGAACGTGCGGCACGAGCAGCGCGTACAACACCCACGACGGCCAGAACTCCCAGCGCATCAAGCGCCCGAGGCTTGCACGAATGCGAAGGACCAGATGCTCGAAGGCGCCGAGCCTTTTCGATCGCTGCCGCGTGTTCACGCGAGCAATCTGACGACCCACGATTGTGGGAAGCGTCGTCATGGAACTGCCTCGCTGGGGGAGAGTTCGAGCGTCAGCGTTTTCGTAGCGGTCATGGAGGCCTGCACCTCCGGAAGCGAGCGATACGTCATGCGCACGTGGTCGCGTCCGATCTGGACAATGGTGCGGCTGACCGTTCGCGCATCGGGCCGAGCCATCAAGACGCTGACGTGCCTGCGATCGGGCCACTGGTGCGAGTGAAAGCGGTCCTGTGCCTCGCATGGGTCGGCGGCCTGGCGGAGACACTCGCTGAACAACTCACGCCGGACGGGATCGACGAGTTCGTCTCCCAGGCTCGACGAGGTTGCCATGAAGGGGCCTCGGAGCGGCTGGCATTTCCGGACGCGGACTGCAACGCGATCCGAGGCGATCACGCCCACGTGCGTGAGGCTGATTGCAATCAGCCGGAAGGGGGGAAACTCGCGCGGATCAAGCGACGCGGCGCGATCGATTGCCTCGCCAACGTTCTCGCAATCCAGCAAGGAGGGGATGATGTCGCCGCGGCTTCTGAGGAGACGGGCATGCGCAGCGGACGTCGGCTCTTGAACACCTGAGAGGGTGGCGTTGAGAAGGCAGAGCGCGAGCCCGGCGTCGTTCACGCCGATCCAGGTGCCGCGTGAGATCGGATCGATGGGAAGAATCGCGGTGCGATCGCGGTACTTGCGGCAGACCGGCGGCAGGGCCTCGGTTCGGACGAGTTTCTCGTCGCGGTTGCAGACGATGCGGAGGAGCTTGGGCGATTCGCCTCGTGACGAGTCGCCTGAAGAGCGCGGTGCCGCGGTTTCGCACCGGATCACGCTCACTGTGCACATGTTTCCTCCGAGTGATCGAGGTGTGCGAGCGTGGCAGGGGCGTATCCAAAGGTCTGCGGAAGCTTCAGCCCGAGCGCGACGGCCATTCCCTTGATCATCGCGTTGTGGTGGATGGTGTGGCTGAGGACGAATGCAAGTTCGCGCCCGAGCGTGGAAAGGAGATTGACGCTCTGGCCGTCGCGCGTCGGCAGGATTGCGACGTGGAGAGGTGCTTGTGCTTCGACGTGGGCGAGATCTTCTGCAAGCCGGCGGAGGCGCCGGATCTCGTCGCGGGCCGCGGCGGGGTCGCTTTCGATGTTGGTCCCGCGCTCGCGATGGTCGTAGTCGACGACGCCTGATGCAAAGCCATCCAAGACTGCGCGGATGTGATCGAGACAATGGCGGACGTGGCCCCCGATGTTGCCGTTGAAGAACGATTCGCCGCAGCGTTCGGTGTATTGCGCGGGGCTGAGCTGGGCGATGACTCCGGCCAGTTCCCGCAGAAGCTCAACGACGGGAAGCGAGAGAACGGATGCGGTTTGCGGCGACTCGAGAGTCCGCGATCGATGGTCGTAGGCAGGCGGAAACGTCTGTATCGCGGTCTGCATGTCGGGCTCCGTGGAGGGAACTCCCTCTAGATGCCGCGGCGTTGGAATCGTGGCGGCCCTACCGGCGCGAAATATCGCGGGGGGAGACTTTGAGTAGACGCATTCCGCCCATCAGTTCCAACTCGCCGGAGAGTTCAACGGGGTCGCCAACAAACGGCCATGCGGCGGGATCGAGAGGTCCACCCGATGGATCGACAAGGAGGTAGTAGACGCGACCGCCCGCATCATCGCGGGTGACGAGGACTGGGGGAATACCCCCACGTATGCAGAGCGTTGCGCACGCTTTGTGGGTCTTGCCTTCGCCGGGCTTCATCGCGCCGAGGTAACACTTGGAATCGACGATCTCGCCGTGAAGAGTGACGCGACCCGTGGTCACCACTGGTGGAAGCGGCGGAACCGCACTTGGGGAAGCGTCGGCAACCAACGCCTTTGCATCGGGTTCGAGCTCGATCATTCTGCGTCCATCGCGTTCGAGCGTCCAGCCCGAGGATATCACCGATTTCCCGTTCAATTCAGCCAAGCCGATTCGGCCTGCATGCTTTCCCATTTCCACCAGGAGATGTATTTCTGGAGTTTCCTCGCCGTCCTTCTGAATCAGAAGCATGGGGTATGGATGGGCGACGAAGAGCCCGCGGAACTGACGCGCGTGGGCGTCGTTCCAGACGGCAGCGCCGGGATCTCGCTGCGAACGTGCCGCGGCGATCGCTGTGAAGGCCAGAACCGCGAGAACGGTTGGAACGATCAGAAACAGAAACGCTGCGAGCGGCGATGGCACCGGCAGGTACCCGACGTAGAACGGCGCTTGAGAAAGCATGGAAACGCGAGAACGCTGGTCGCTCATGGCATGTCTCCGGGAATCCGAACCGGCGTTGTTGGTGTGCCCGGCGGCAAGGCCTTTGCACTCACCTGGACGCGTCCGCTCACGATCCGCACCTGGTAAGTGGCGATCTTCTCTTTGAATGGAGGCGGCGAGCAGCCATCCTGCGGCCGATATTGCCAGCCGTGCCACGGGCATGTGATGCAGCCGTCGATGACTTTGCCTTCGCCGATGGGACCGCCCTGGTGTGCGCAGATGTTTGTGACGGCCGAGATCGTGCCTCCGGTGCTGAATACCGCGATGCGTTCACCTCCCGGCGCGCAGACGGTGCGTGCGCGATCGATCGGTATTTCATTGGGGGCGCCGACATCGACCCACGTGACCTCTTCGGCGTCCGGCGTAGTTGTTGGATTGCCTCGGTCTTTTCGGTACTCCTGGAGACCGGCGGCGATGTGAAGTCCGGAGACGGTGCAAAGGCCGACGAACATGAGCGCAGGACCGATCCAGCCCCGATCGGTCTGAAGTGCGCCGAGCGCGACGTGGCCGACGAGGAGCCCGTACGCCACGTAGACGAGCATGTGCAACCGCTTCCAGGTCGAGGCAGAGAGGTTTCTCAACCAGAAATCGTGGCTTGTCGCGGCCATGAGAAACATGATCGCGAGTGCACCGAGCCCGAGGAGCTCAAACGGAAATGCGCGGAACGAATCGATATTGGGGTTCGATGTCAAGAGCGACCGAACCGGGCTGAGCACGCCAAAGCCGTGGTAGTAACCGATTGCGAGCATCGCGTGGGCGAGCGC
Organism: Planctomycetota bacterium; assembly: GCA_017303555.1. Taxonomy (GTDB): domain Bacteria; phylum Planctomycetota; class Phycisphaerae; order Phycisphaerales; family UBA1924; genus JAFEBO01. Next base: position 33,212 of record JAFLCN010000024.1, on the reverse strand, counting down.
AACAAGGAAGGTGATCACGCCGAGATGACGGCGGTTGTAGAGAATCGGAAGGAAGCGCGGCTCGAGCCGCGCCAGCGGTCCGATGCAGAGAATGACATGCAGGAGCACGATTGCGCACGATCCGAGCGCACGGATCAGGATCACCTCGTCGCTGATGCCGTGAGCGCCCTGCCAGAGCACCTTGCTGACACCGACGAAGGCGCCGAGATACAGAGCGATTCCGATCGCGATCGAAGCGTCGTAGACGCGTTTGTGGCGGCTCCATTGCACCGCGACGTAGCCAGTGCTCATTGCGCACCTCGAAGAACGGGAGTTTGGGTCTCATCGGAAAGCTGGGGCGCGCGGGCTCGTGCCGATAAGGCCGCGATGAGAAGCAACAGTGCCGCGGGGGTCAGGACAACCCATAGGAACAGATGAACTCGTCGCTGCGTTCGGTTCATGGCTTGGCACCTGCCAGAATCCAACGACGGAGCAGGATCGGCCAGAGGGCGGCGGCGCCGGGGAGAAGGATGATGCGGAACGAGAGCCCCGCGTGTTCCGCGGCTGGGTCGATGCAATGAATGCCACGAAAGACGAAGGCAAGCGCGAAACAGAAACCTGCCGCGCCGTATGTGGCAAGTGTCCAGAGGATGGCGAGTGCAATCGAATCGGCCATGGGAATGCCGATGCGATGCCGCGGGCGCCAGGAAGTGGCGGGGATGTCAAGGTGCGGCGAAAACCGCGAGCGGACTGCTAGCTCGCAACCAGACCGAGCACTTTTCCGAGGACGACTGCGCGCTCAAGCAGACCTTGTCGAGGTGGATCCGAGGCGTTGTGGTGCAGCACGATCATGGTGACATCGTCGTCGAGCCGGGTCTCGCCGGACTCTTTCAGGATCAGATTGAGCAAGTTGCTCCGGAAGTTCGCCGGGTCGGTGGTGTCGATGCGCCGAACGATGTTCAGGAGTGCATCTTCTCCCCACGGCTTTCCATCTGATCCACGGACTTCAAGAAATGCATCGCTGTAGAGAACAAGAAGATCGCCCCGCTCGAGCGGGAGGGCGAATTGCTCGTACTGCGTCGGGTTGATCACGCCGAGTGGAAGATTGGATACGCCGATGGATCTGGCCTGCTGGGGTTTCACCGCGCCGGATGAGTCTTGATCGAGATACCGCCATTCCTGTTTGGAAACCGAAAAATGGAGCGGGCGCGGATGTCCGGCATTGCAGATGATGGCGTGGTCGGATGGGGCGAAGTAGGAAACGAGGATCGCGGTGGCGAAAAGGCCGCTCTGCTTTGAGAACGACTTGTTCAGAGCGCGGGCGAACCGGCTCTGATCCGGCGTGTTGATGAACCGACGCATCAAGTTTCGAAGGCCCGAGGCGGCCTCGGCCACGATGCTGCCGTGGCCGGAAACATCGGCGAGTACGAATCGCGTGATCAGGCCGGCGGCGCAGTTTGAAACGTAATAGATGTCGCCGCCGTGCGAATCACCGGTGTGCGGTTCGCAGCCGACGAAAACATCGATTCCCGGCACGGACACTTCACCCGCAAAGCCCTCGTGTCCACCCCAGACTTCCATGCAGGCGATGCGCCGGGCGGAAGATTCGGCGTGATCAATCGATGAACCCAGGGATTCTGCCTGCACCATCGCGACTTTCCCTTACTGAGTCCGCCCCCGGCCTATCCCTTGGCTTGTTGCCGTGCCGCGCGGATCGCGTGGAGCAATCCCTCTGGAACCTGCCCGGTCGCGGGGTCATCGCTTGGCTTGAGCGCCGCTTTTCCAAGCGCAATCGTCTTTTTGTATCCGTCCAAATACGCGACACATGGCGGGCAGACGGTCAGATGCCGGTCAAAGTCGCGCCGATGTTCTGGCGGCAGCGTGCCGTCGAGATAATCCGCGATGAAATCGATCAGCTCGCGGCAGGTGATGTATTCGTTACGGCTCACGAAACTTCCTCATTGAATGACGACCAACCGGAGCAGCATCCGAGTTCCGCGATGTTTGATGCCGGAGGCAACCGACGCGTCGCACCGGTTTGAGGGAATTCTTCGAATCTTTCTGCGAGCGAATGGCGAGTTCAGGTCGTGAAGAGTGCCACGGCGTCATGGGGGTGGCATCCCACACTCCAGCCCGGCCGCTGAATGCAGCGGCGGAGCGGAGAAACACTATGAAAGCAGTCGCCGTTTTCCCGCGTGAGCGGGATGTTCGTGTCATCGATACGCCCGAACCTCGCCTGGCCGCGCCCGATCAGGTCAAACTGCGGATTCTGGAGGTCGGGGTCTGCGGCACCGACCGCGAGATCTGCGGGTTTCACTACGGATTTCCGCCCGAGGGTTCGGATCACCTGGTGATCGGGCATGAGTGTCTGGGCGAAGTTGTGGACGTGGGCGCACAGGTGAAATCCTTCAAGAAGGGGGACCTGGCGGTTCTCACCGTCCGGCGCCCGTGCGGCAAGCCGGATTGCCCCTCGTGCAAGGAGGGCCGGCAGGATTTCTGCTACACCGGCGCGTTCAAAGAGCGCGGCATCAAGCAGCAACACGGATACATGACCGAGTACGTCGTGGACTCGGAGAGGTTTCTGCTGCCCATCCCAAAGAGCCTTCGCGACTATGCGGTGCTCGTCGAGCCGCTCACGATCGCGGAGAAGGCGCTCATCGAGGTCTGGCAGGTGCAGCAGCGGTTGCCGTGGTCGTGTCCGCACGCGGGCAAGTCCAGGCCGGGCGTGTGCCATCATGCGGTGGTGCTCGGCGCCGGCCCGATCGGGCTGCTCGGCGCGATGGCGTTTGCCAACGCGGGGTTCTCGACGTTTGTTTACAGCCGCGAAGATGAGAAGAGCGACAAGGCCGACCTGGTGCGTTCGTTCGGCGGCACCTACATCTCGGCGCAGGTGACCCCGGTGGACAAGCTTGTGGAACGCATCGGGACGATCGATGTGGTGTATGAGGCAACGGGGGCTTCCAAGCTTTCGTTCGAAGTGCTCCAGCACGTGGGCTCCAACGCGGCGTTCGTGTTTACGGGCGTTCCGGGACTGAAAGGTCCGGCCGAGATCAACACCGATCAGATCATGCGGAACATGGTGCTCAAGAACCAGGTGCTGCTCGGCACGGTCAATGCAGGACGCGACGCGTTCGAGGCCGCGATCAAGGACCTGCGCGATTTCAAACGCAAATGGCCGGGCGCACTCGACCGGCTGATCACGGGCCGGTATCACATCTCCGAGGCCAAGACGCCGCTGCTTTCGACGGACGGTATCAAGAACGTCATCTACTTCGGGAAGCGGAATGCTCCAGTTTCATTGGCTTGAGTACGCAATCGAAGCGTCGCTGCTGGGCGTGTTCATGGTCGCGGCATGCCTTGCCGTCGCGGTCTTCGAACATCCGGCATCGCCACTTCCCCGGCGATTCACGAGCCCCTTCGTGCGGCGCGTATTCATCGGCGCACTGATGGGGCTTACGGCGATCGCTCTTATTTCCTCGGCACCCGGCCAGCGTTCGGGTGCTCATATGAATCCGGGAACGACGCTGACGTTTTTGGTGCTGGGGAAAGTCCGCCCGCTCGATGCGGTGTTCTACATCTGCGCCCAGTTTGTGGGGGGCATCGCGGGCGTGCTCATTGCTCGCCTCGCGCTGCGTCGAGCGGTTTCGCACGACCGCGTGAAATGTGCCGCGACGCTTCCCGGCACGGGCGGTCTCGGCATCGCCTGGATCGCGGAGTTCACGATCGCCTTCCTGTTGATGTCGATGATTCTCTGGAGCAGCAACTCCGCCCCGACCGCCCCTTACACCGGCCTATTCGCCGGTCTGATGGTTGCGACATTCATCGCTATCGAGGCACCGTTTTCGGGAATGAGCATGAACCCGGCGCGAACGCTCGGCTCGGCGGTGCATGCAGGGGCATTCCGCGGCCTGTGGATCTATTTCACCGCCCCGCCGCTGGCGATGCTGAGCGCGGCGTTGCTGTATATCAGCGTTCGCGGCGCGGACAGCGTGTACTGCGCCAAGCTTGAGCATCCTCACGGGCGCGGATGCATATTCAACTGCCGCATCGACCACATGCCGGGGTGGCGGGCGACACGATTGGGACAGTCCGGCATCTCATCCGTGCCGCCTCGTTGAGCGTGCGTCTGGCTTGCATTTTTTTCTAACCTGCTGCGAAGGAGCTTCATGTCCACCGACATGCGCTTTGACATTGTCATCATCGGTTCGGGTGCCGGGGGCGGGACGCTCGCCGCCAAGCTCGCGCCCTCAGGCAAGAAGATCCTCATTCTGGAACGCGGCGACTTTCTGCCGCGGGAAAAAGAGAACTGGGACACGCGCGCCGTCTTCCAGGACAAGCGGTATCTCGCAAAGGACACCTGGTACGACAGGGACGATCAGCCCTTCGCGCCGTACACGCACTATTGGGTTGGCGGCAACACCAAGGTTTACGGCGCGGCACTGCTTCGCATGCGCCCATTCGACTTCGACGAGGTGCGTCACTTCGGCGGTCTCTCCCCCGCGTGGCCGATTGGGTACGACGACCTCGAGCCGTACTACATGCAGGCCGAGCGCCTGTACAGTGTTCACGGCGAGCGCGGCCTTGATCCCTACGACCCGCCCGCTTCAGCCGGATACCCGCATCCGCCCGTTGCGCCCGAGCCTCGCATCGGCGAATTGCTTCACGATCTCAAAGGCCTGGGTGTCCGCCCGTTCCCCGTTCCGCTCGGAGTGCGCCTACCGGAGAACGCCCGCGGCACATCCCCGTATCGCCTCGGCAACTTCGACGGCTACCCGGACCTGACCGAAGTGAAAGCGGATGCCCACGTCGTCGGCATCCGTGCAGCGCTTCGGTATCCGAATGTTCAGATTCTCACCGGCGCGTTTGTCGAGCGCCTCGAAACAGACAGCAGCGGAACGCGAGTCCGCGAGATCATCGCGCGGGTGAAGGGCGAAAAGGTTGCCATTCGTGGTGACATCGTGGTGCTTGCCGCGGGAGCGATCAATTCCGCTGCAATCCTGCTGCGTTCGGCTTCCGCTGAACATCCGAGCGGGCTTGCCAACAGTTCCGATCAGGTCGGCCGCAACTACATGTCGCATCACAACGGCTGCTTTGTTGTGGTTTCGAGCGAGCCCAACGACTCGCAGTTCCAGAAGCACTTTGCCATCACCGATTTCTATCGCGGAGCGCCGGATTCTCCGTTCCCGCTCGGCACGATCCAGCTCATGGGCAAGCCGGATCCGGGCACACTGGCCTGGCTTCGTGGCTCGCAGCTTCCCGGTCTCGCGCCGGAAGCTCTCGCCTCACGCACCATCGATTTCTTCCTGACGGCCGAAGATCTTCCGAGTCCGGTCAATCGGATCACTTTGCGAGAGGACGGCGAGCTCCGTGTTTCGTACACGCCGACCAACTTAGAGGCATACACCCGCCTCGAACAAAAACTGGCGCAGCTCATGATCGCCGTTGAACGCGGACGAGGACGAGAGCAGCCGACATTTCTCGCATCGCGTTTGGGTGTCAGCGGCGTCAGCCACCAGAATGGCACGCTCCGCTTCGGAATCGATCCGAAGTCGAGCGTCTTGGATGCGAACTGCCGCGCGCACGATGTGCAGAACCTGTTCGTCGCGGACGGGTCGTTCTTTCCCTCGAGCAGCGCCGTGAACCCGTCCCTCACCATCATGGCGAATGCACTGCGCGTCGGCGACCGCATTCTGGAACAGCTTGGAACGAGCAACGCGAGATCGACGAGCTTTGCGGAGTCTGTCGCATGAGACCGCACTCCCCTCCGTGGCCTCGCCTGTGCTTTCTCGTCGCCACTTTGCTTTCGATCGCGCTGCTCCAGGCGTCGTTTGTCGCACACGCCGCTGCGCCGCCCGAGCACGATGCCTCGCCCAAGTCGTCTCCGATCTTTGCCGTCGCCTCTCTCGGCGCCACAGTCTCCGATCTCGATCGCGCGGTTGAGTTCTACACCCAGGTTCTTTCGTTCGAGAAAGTCAGCGAGACAGAACAGCTTGGTCCCGAGTTGGAACGGCTCACGGGCGTCTTCGGCAGCCGCTGTCGAATCGCCCGGCTCAGGCTGGGGAACGAAACCTTCGAGTTGACCGAGTTCCTCGCGCCCGAAGGCCGACCGATTCCGGTCGATTCCCGCAGCAATGACCTGTGGTTTCAGCACATCGCCATTGCCGTCTCCGACATCGACAAGGCCTATGCGGTGCTGCGCCGCCATCGCGTCCGACACGCTTCGACAGGTCCGCAGCTCCTCCCGGCATGGAACCAGAGCGCTGGCGGCATTCGCGCGTTCTACTTCAAGGACCCCGACGGCCACGTGCTCGAGATCATTCAGTTTCCGGCCGGCAAGGGCGATGCGCGTTGGCAAGCGCCGACCGACAAGATCTTTCTTGGCATCGACCACACTGCGATCGTGGTGTCCGACACCGATCGCTCGCTCGGTTTCTACCGCGATCGTCTGGGGCTCCGCATCGCCGGGGAGAGCGAGAACTTCGGCGACGAGCAAGAGCATCTGAACAACGTCTTCGGCGCACGCCTGCGCATTACCTCGCTTCGTGCCGCCGCGGGACCCGGTATCGAACTGCTCCAATACCTCGCGCCGACCGATGGACGCCCCTTCCCAGCGGATACCCGCGCAAGCGATCTCTGGCACTGGCAGATCGCGCTCCAAGTGCCGACCGCAGACGCGCTGGAGGATGCAGCACGCAGCACACGGGGACGTTGGATCTCTCCTGGCATCGTGAACAACGTCAACACGTTCGCAGGCGCTTCGGCGGCATTGCACGCAAAGGACCCGGATGGACATTCGCTGATCATCGGGAGGGCGCTCGTCAGGCCCGAGGCATCGACGAACTGTGCTCAGGAGCACTGACACGGCCAGCCCGCCGCGGCATCGCATATGTCACGTGCGGCTCGTTCTGCACCCTCAAGGAACACATCACATGCAAACCTATTCGCGTATCGGGTTGGTCTCCGCCATGGCTTTCGCCGGAACGCTGACACCGGCAGTTCTCGCAGCGCCGGCGACAACGACGCCGCTGACCGCAACTCTGACCTCGGTTTCGACCGGCGAAACCTATCTGCTGCGGAACGATCTCGGCCGATCGCTCGCTGTCCACTTCCTGCCCGCTTCGGGTTCCCCCACCGCTGCCGACGTTGACTTCGTCAAGTCCTACGTGCGTGCGGCAAACACCGTGGCCGGGGTACGCGAAGTCTTCGTGCTTGAGGCGACTCCGGAACAGGCGGGGCAATGGTCTTCGCAGTTTGACGCCGACAAGCCCGACCTCTTCCTCGATCCGAACGGCGCACTCGCACGAGAACTCCAGCTTGTGAACGACGGGAGCGTGCTGCTGTCGGTGCCCGCGACCGTCGTCTTCGACATGACCGGCGCCGAGCTCTTTCGGCAGGTGGGCGCCAGCCCGCACGATCACCTCGCATTCGGCGCCTTCGAGCAGAAGTTCGCGAAGGCCACCGAATCGCCGGCGCTTCGCGACTACAACCTTCCCAAAGGACAGCGCGTGGCCGTCGATGGCTACGACATCGTCGCGTACTTCACCGAGAACAAAGCCATCAAAGGCACGCCCGCTCTCACCTCGTCTTATCGCGGCGTGAAGTACCAGTTCTCATCTGAGAGCAACCGTGCCGCATTTGCCAAGAACCCCGAGAAGTACCTCCCTACCTACGGAGGCTGGTGTGCCAGCGCGATGGGGGCGAAAGGAACCAAAGTCGAGATCGACCCCGCCAATTTCAAGGTCTCTGGTGGCCGGCTCTTTCTTTTCTATAAGGACTTCTTCTCCGACGCGCTCAAAGACTGGAACAAACACGAGAAGGAATGGGAGCCCGCGGCAGATCAGAACTGGAAGAAGCTCTCCGGGGAAGACGGACCAAAGCCGGGGAAGTGATGCGCTATCGCGCGTCCGCTCGTTTCGTTCGCGTCTCTTTCGCGACCCCTGTTTGAAAAGCACCCGGAGCAATTCATGACTCTCTCCAGCACTGCGCGAATCGCCAGTTGGATCCTTCAGATCCTCGTCGCCGCGATTCTCTTTCAAACCCTCTTCTTCAAGTTCACGGGCGCGGAGGAGAGCAAGTACATCTTCCGCACCCTCGGCATGGAGCCCTTCGGCCGCATCGCGAGCGGAATCGCTGAGCTCATCGCCGTGGTGCTCCTGCTGACGCCCCGCACGATTGTGTTTGGTGCGATTCTCGCGCTGGCCGTGATCTCCGGCGCGATCATGAGCCACCTGACCAGGCTCGGCATCGTTGTTCAGAGCGACGGCGGCCTGCTCTTCGCGCTCGCGGTCGTTGTCTTTGCGGGCTCATCCACGATTCTCGCGATTCGCCGCGCGGAGATTCCACTTGTTGGCGTTCGCCTCCGCGCCGGAAGCGCTGCTCCGGCTCGGTCGCCGCGCGCACGACTCAAACTTTGACAAAGGGAACCCATGGCCCAGACGATCTCCAAGCAGCGCGGCTCTTTTGCTGCCGCAAACGATCCGGAATCGCAGCGCCTTGCTGAAGCCGACGCGCGCCGGGCGCCTTGGAAGCGCTGGGGGCCGTATCTCAGCGAGCGCCAATGGGGCACGGTGCGCGAGGACTATGCCGCGGATGGCGATTGCTGGAACTCTTTCCCGCACGATCACGCGCGCAGCCGCGCGTACCGCTGGGGTGAGGACGGACTGCTCGGCATCTCGGACGACGAATCCCGGCTTTGCTTTGCGCTGGCGCTCTGGAACGGCAAAGACCCGATTCTCAAGGAGCGTCTCTTCGGTCTGACTGGGCCGGAGGGCAACCACGGCGAAGACGTGAAGGAGCACTATTTCTACCTCGACTCCACGCCGACGCATTCGTACCTGAAAGCCCTTTACAAGTACCCCCAGGCCGAGTTTCCGTACGCGCAGCTTGTTGAAGAGAATCGCCGGCGCGGACGTGACGCGAGAGAGTTTGAGCTCAGCGACGCCGGCGTTTTCGATGCAGGATACTGGGATGTTCAGGTCGAGTACGCCAAGGCCGCACCGGAAGATCTGCACATCCGCATCAGCGTCTCGAACCGTGGAGCGGAAGCGGCCACGCTGCACCTGCTCCCCACGCTCTGGTTCCGCAAAGCCTGGTCGTGGGGCTGCGGCGCTGCGAGTTTGGGCTCGTGCGGCATCAAGCCAATGCTGAAGGCCGATGGCGCGTGTTGCATCGCCGCGAGCCATGAGGAGCTCGGCCAGTACGTTTTGCAGTTGGAAACCGGACCCGAACTTCGTGCCCCTACGACTCTTTTCACGGACAATGTCTCGAACGGCGAGCGTCTCTGGGGCGTTCCAAGCGAGTCGCCGTATCGTAAAGACGCGTTCCATCGACGCGTGGTGAATGGCGATACGGACGCCGTCAATCCGACGCCGATGGGCACGAAAGCCGCGGCGTGGTACACGCTGACCATCGCTGCCGGCGCGACAGCAATCGTTCGCGCCCGTCTCGTCAAAGCACAAACGAATTCGCCGGACAAACTTGATCTCGGCGAAAGCGACCGCGTGTTCGCCGCCCGAATTCGTGAAGCGGACGAGTTCTACAACGCCGCGCCACGTCGCCATGACTTGCTTTCCGAACCCGAGCGGCTCATCGCCCGTCAGGCATCGGCGGGGCTTCTCTGGAGCAAACAGTTTTACTACTTCGATGTTCCGAAGTGGATTCACGGCGATGTCGGCCAACCAAAGCCGCCCGAATCGAGGAAGAGCGGACGAAACGCCGACTGGCTGCACCTGAACAACAAAGACATCATCTCGATGCCCGACAAGTGGGAATACCCGTGGTACGCCGCGTGGGACCTTGCCTTTCAGATGATCCCCTTTGCCCGTCTCGATCCGCAATTTGCAAAGGGGCAGCTCGTGCTTCTCCTGCGCGAGTGGTACATGCACCCCAGCGGACAGCTCCCCGCATACGAATTCGCCTTCGGCGATGTCAATCCCCCCGTTCATGCATGGGCGGTCTGGCGCGTGTACAAGATGACCGGAGAGAAGGGACAGCGCGACCGCCTGTTCCTTGGCCGCTGCTTCCAAAAACTGTTACTCAACTTCAACTGGTGGGTGAACCGGAAGGATCCGACCGGAAAAAACCTGTTCGCCGGCGGATTCCTCGGACTTGACAACATTGGCGTCTTTGATCGCTCGCGCCCGCTCCCGACCGGCGGGCAACTCGAACAAGCCGACGGCACCGCATGGATGGCGTTCTACTGCGGGACAATGCTGAGCATGGCGCTCGAACTTGCACGCGAAGATCCGGCGTACGAGGACATCGCCACCAAGTTCTTTGAGCATTTCATCGCCATCACCGATGCCATGAACACGCTCGGCGGCACGGGCCTGTGGAATGAACAGGACGGTTTCTACTACGACCAGATCCGCATGGGGGAACAGATCACGCAGCTCCGGGTTCGCTCGCTCGTGGGGATCATCCCGCTGCTCGCGGTCGAAGTGCTGGAAAGTGACGTCATCGATCGCCTTCCCGATTTCAAGTGCCGCATGGAGTGGTTCCTCAAGTACCGCAAGGACCTGCCCTGGGCGGAGACGCTCGGCAGTTCACACGATGGAAACCGGGAGTCACTTTCTGTGGCGAGCTCGCACCGCCTACTCGCGATTCCGACGAAGGACCGTCTCGTGCGGGTCGTGAAGTACCTGCTTTCCGAAACGGAGTTCCTTTCCCCCTTCGGCATTCGCTCGGTTTCCAGGCATCATCAAGATAACCCATATGTCATTCGCGTCGGAAGTGATGAACACCGAGTTGACTATTGCCCGGGCGAATCCAACACCTCGCTCTTCGGAGGAAACTCGAACTGGCGCGGGCCCATCTGGTTTCCGCTCAACTACCTCATCATCGAGGCTCTCGAGCGTTACCACCATTACTACGGCGACACGCTCACCGTGGAGAGTTCTGACGGCCGACGATACACCCTTCAGCAGGCCGCGGACGAGATCCGCGCCCGACTCGTCCGTCTCTTTCTCCCGGACGCGGGCGGCAACCGCCCCTGCCACGGGGAGGACAAGCGATTTGGTCACGATGTGCACTGGAAGGACCTTGTGTATTTTCACGAGCACTTTCACGCCGACGACGGCCGCGGCCTGGGTGCTACACACCAAACCGGCTGGACGGCCCTCATCAGCGAGATGCTTCGCTCGAACCGGGTGCCGTTTGATGGTCACGCGCACGCCCGCGCGGCATCCGAATTCAGGACCCCGCGTTCTCGCTCCGCTGTCGGCACTGCCTGAGGACCGTTCGGCCCGAATGAGAAGAAGCAGATGAATCCTCCACGACTCCTGATCACCGCAGGCCCGACGCACGAGCCCATCGATTCGGTGCGCTTTCTCGGAAATCGCTCATCCGGCCGGATGGGTGTCGCTCTCTCGGAAGCGGCGGTTGCTCGTGGTTGGCAGGTCACTCTGCTCCTCGGCCCCGGCACGGCTGAACCGAGCGAGCTTGCGGTGCAAGTCATCCGCTTCCGCACGTGCGCCGATCTGCAATCGCTCCTCGGTGCGCATGCCCCCAAGGCGGACATTCTCATCATGGCCGCGGCGGTCGCGGACTACCGGCCCAAGCCCAACCCCGCGATGTCCGGAGGCAAGTTTCGCCGAACAGATGCTCCGCTTGTTCTCGAACTCGAGCCAACGCCCGATCTGCTCGCGGGAATCTCGGCCTGCCGCCGCCCCGATCAGCTCTTTGTCGGCTTTGCGCTCGAACCGCGCGAAGGGCTTCTCGAATCCGCGCAGAGAAAGCTCGTCAAGAAGCAAATCGACATGGTTGTGGGCAATCCGCTGGCCACGATGGATTCCGAGACCGTGGAGGCAATGGTGCTCTTCAGGGATGGTCGGCGGGCAGACACGCCGCGGGTCATGACCAAGAGAGCGTTCGCACCGTGGTTGCTGGACCTTGTGGGGGACGAAGCGCGACGTACCACGCCGATGAGTGAATCAAGAACCCGCGTTTGCAAACAGGCGCAGGGCTTGTTGCAATCAGCGGCATCGACCGATCGCTCGACGGCGAGGTCGGGAGGAGTCTTGCCGCCGCTTCCCACCGCCCTTTGACACAATGAGATGGCGCAACTCCGTCCATCGCAAAGCCGCCGGTTTCGACTGTCGTTCTGCGATGGAGAACCACTCTCCGGCCTGGAATCTCACACCGATTTCGCGGCAGGCTCCCGATTGATGAGATGGAGACCGAAACCGCCGAAGAGCGGCGGCATTCGGAGTGGCGGCTGCGCAGGCCGGAGCCGCGGACGGATTCGCGGAACTCACTCTTCGTCGAAGCCGCTCTCGACGAGCTTTTTCAGCTTGGAGATGGCGGATTCGGCGTCGTCGCCGGTCGCGACGACGTGGAGCACAGAGCCCTGTGCCGCGGCGAGCATCATCATTTGCATGATGGACTTGCCGTCCACTTCGGTGTCGTCCTTGCGGACCGTGATGTCGCTCGCGAAGGTCGAAGCCAGGTCAACAAAGGTCATCGCGGGCCGGGCGTGGAGCCCGAGGCGGTTGACGATGGTGACTTGGGTTTCGATGCGGGGCATGGACGATTTCGGATTTCGGATTTCGGATTTCGGGTCGAGATTGTGAGCGCGGAACAAGTGCGTCGCGGGCATCAGTGGGGAGTGCGTGCGGCGCGACGGCTTAGGCCGGGAGTTGCTGGTTGTCGGCGTCGGACAGGAGTTGGCGAACGTCGTCGGCGGAAGCGGCCTGGCGGAGCATGCGCCGGAAGGTCTCTTTGGAAAGATTCTTGAAGATGACTTCCATGGCCTGAAGGTGTTCTTCGGGCTTGTCTTCCGGGCTGACCAGCAGCACGACGGAGTGGACGGGCTGCTTGTCGAGGGCGTTGAAGTCGATGCCGCGCTGGGAGAGGCCGATGGCGGCGGTCATCTTGGAGATGCTCTTGTGCTTGACGTGCGGGACGGCGACGCCCCGGCCGAAGCCGGTGGATCCTTTGCGTTCGCGCTCGAGCACCTTGAGCATCAGTTCGTCGCGGATGGCGGCCGGTATGACACCGGAAGCGACGATGGAGTCGATCAGCTCGGCGATGGTTTCGTCGCGCTGCGTGGAACGCAACTGCGAAACGATCGCTCCGGGGGCGATGAGTTGTGCGAACTTGAGCACGCGCGACACTCCTGAAACCGCGATCGGACCGTGATGACGGGGAGAACTCCGGCTGCGCACACAGGCCGGACGAACCCGGATCGGGGATTTACCGCTTCTCGATCTTGAGCTTTTCCTTGAACTCGGCGAGTTGGCGCGAGCCCTTGTGGACGACTTCGTCGATCGCGCCGTACACATCCTCGCCCTTGCAGTGGCTCACGAAATCGTCGTGCTTCTCGACGTCGATGACGAGTTCGACATCGAACGAGCCCTTGTGCTGGTGATCAATCTTGGAGATCGTGAATCGGACGGCCTGCACGCCGTCGTAGAACTTGGGGAGCTTGTCGGCCTTGCCCTCCGCGTGGTCCTTGATCGCCTTGGTGATTTCCAAATTGCGTCCGATGACGTCGATCCGCATGATGCACTCCCGCGGCCACGCGGCGGATTGTCCGGCGGCCTCACGTTCCATTCTTCCCTCGCCGTGGAACGGGATGGAACCGGTTCCAAAGTTGAGGGCACAAACAAAGCAGGGGCGTCCTTACGGGCCGCCCCTTCATCCGGAACTTCGACGCCACAAACCGGGCGTCAACTTTCAATGGGACTGAGTGGACTCGAACCACCGACCTCACCCTTATCAGGGGTGCGCTCTAGCCAGCTGAGCTACAATCCCGAACTTTTCCCTTCCGGCCCCAAAGGCGGGTCGGACCCCCGAGCAATCTCGGGTCGCGAGTATACCTGCCCAAAGTCGTCCGGTCACTCCGCAACCAGCCCGGCGGTGTCAGGAACTGCAACTGCGTCCTTTGCGTGCATGACGGCCTCGCCCTGATCGAGCAATCGCCGGGGAATCAGCAGGATAATGAGGCCCGAGACCACCAGCATCACTGCAAAAACGACACCGACGGTCGCAAGGCTGCCCCCGGTCCCCGCGTAAATCCACTGGGCGATCGGGGGGCCGACAAAGGCGAGCGACCAGGCCCCCCCCATCATGAGGCCGGAGGCGAGTGTGGTCCGGTGGGGCAAAAGGCGCTGTGCCGCGGCGATCGAGAGGGGCATTGTGCCCGCGTAGCCGCCCCCGACGAGCACGCTGAGGAGGAAAGCGGCCCACATGGTGCTCGTGAGTGGCATGGTGGCAACGGCGATCGCCCCGAGGCAGGGGGTCACGATCATGGCGAGGCGGGCGCGATTGTGCGGGACGAGCCAGCCGACGAGCAGGCCGAAGACACCCATCCCCAAGCCCATCGCGGCCTGGAGCGGACCGTTGACTCCGGCGGAGGCGAGTCGGAGTTCGGGCGTGAGGAGCGCCGCCTTCATCGTGGGCGAGATCGGGCCGGCAACGCCGCTTTGAGAGAGCGTGTACAGCTCGCTCCACCGGACGAGCAGTTGAACCATCGCCATGTTGACCGTAAAGCGCATCGCGTTGACGGCGTAGAGAACCCAGACCGCGTTCCAGCGGGCGGCCCGTTCCTTCTTTGGCAAAGCCCGGTGCGTGGAATGAGCGTGGGCGTGACGGTGTGCCGAGCCGTGCGTGGCCCAGGCGAGGATGACGGCGACAAGCAGGGCGGGGATCACGCCCCAGAGGAACGACTTGATCCCGAGCGTCGCGGCCCACCGGGGCGCCGCGACCGAACCGATCGAGCCGCCCAGGATTCCTGCGGCGAAGAAGACCGAAACCGCGACGGCGCGGTTTTTTCCGGCCAGGTGGCCCATGACGGCAGCGGCGGGCGGATGGAAGGCCCCCACTCCCGCGGTACCGATGATCTGGAGCAGGGCGAGTTTCCAAAAACTATCTGCGTAGCCGATGAGGCCGATCGCGACGGCGGCGACGATGAGGCCGATGGTTCCCAGGACGCGTGTGTCGCGCTTATCGCCGACAATCGCGACGATGGGCTGGATGACGCCACTCGAGAGGGACCCGACCGCGACCAGCATCGCACCCTCGGCCGGGGACATATGGGCGCGGCCTTCGAGCACGCTGAGGATCGGGATAACCAGAGCGGAAAAGAAATCGACCACGGCGTGCGAGAGCACGATGGCGGCCAGTTTGCCCCTGGGACTTTCTTTTTTCGTCGGAATGGCGGCGGCGCTGACTTTCTGGCTGGCGACCTTGTCGAAGTGGTTCGACGCTAGGCAGGATGCCGGGATTCGCGGAAGTACGCAATTGACACGGTATTTTCCGCCGCCGCCCGCGCGATACGCTTGAAGGAATGGCGAAGAAAGCATCATCTTCGGGCCCGCGGAAGGCACTGGACACGGACTGCCGCGTGGTGCTACTGGTCGGGTCCGACTCGTTCATCGCGGGCGAGCACACGCAGGCGCTGAGAGAGAAGCTGCTGGCGAAGCACGGCGAGATGGATGTGCTGACGTTTGATGGGCAGAACGCGAATCTGGCGGAGGTGCTGGACGAGTGCCGCAGCTTCGGGTTGATGCAGCAGCACAAGATGGTGGTGGTGGACAACGCGGACCAGTTTGTGAAGGAGGACAAGCGTCCGCTGGTGGAGCGGTATGCGCAGGAACCGAGCGACGGGGCGACGCTGGTGCTGCGGGCGACCAAGTGGCACAAGGGCAAACTGGACGAGATGATCGAGGCGGTGGGCACAATCGTCACCTGCGATGAAATTGAAGAATCGCAGGCGGTGACCTGGGCGATGAAGCGAGCGGAGAAGCGCCACGCGGCGAAAATGGACCTCAAGGCGGCGCAGGCGCTCGTCGAGCGCGTGGGCACCGAACTCGGACGCATCGACTGCGAACTTGCGAAACTGGCTGTCGCGGGCGACAAACCGGGGGTGATCACGACCGATCTGATCGCCCGGTTTGTGGGGCGCTCGCGCGAGGAAGAGGTGTGGGACATTCAGGCCACGCTGGTCAGCGGCGATTCCGCGCAGGCGGTGGCGCACGTGCGCGACCTGATCCAGATCTCTCGCCAGCCGACGGTGATGATCATCTGGGCGATGACGGATCTCGCACGCAAGCTGCACGGCGCTGCGCGGGGCATCCGCGCCGGGGTGAATCCGTTTGCGCTCGTCGGCACGCTCAAGCTCTTCGGCCCGAGCAAGGACATCATCCTGCGGACGGCGGGAAAGATTGATCCGATTGCCGCGGCGGAGTTGTTTGATGCGTGCGTGAAGGCGGATGTGGCCCAGAAGACGGGATTGGGTGAGCCGGAGCGGTCGGCGGAGATTTTGGCGATGAAGTTTGCGGAAGTTTGCGCGGCCTGAAAGGCAATCACCACAGAGGCGCAGAGGCACAGAGGGAATCAGATTTCAGATTTTGGATTTTGGATTTTGGAATGCGGAGGGCTGTCAGATGACAGCGCACAACTGAAAGCCGACCGCCGCCTCGGCCTCAGGTCATTCCGACCCAATCGGCTGGGGCGATTTCTTTCCACCGATCCCGGATCGCTTTGAGTTGTTCGGGCTTCAGCGGACCGGCCGTGGTCAGAGCGGCGTTTTCGGCCCAGCGCTCGGGCTTGCTGGTGCCGACGATCGCGACGTGCACGCCGGGCTGCTGGAGTGTGAACCGCAGCGCGGTGCCCACCGGGCCGTCCGGGCCTTGTACGTTCCTGGCTTCGCCCGACGCGAACGGGAACTGCAGCTTCTGGAATCGCTTCCAGTATTCAACGTGGTAGTCGTTGCCGGGCGTGTCGTCGTAACGCCACGCGGCATTTGCGATCGGGCGCTTGGCGATCACGCCGAGGTTCTTCGCCTGGGCCTGCGGGAGGAACAAGTCGATGCTCTGCTGATCGGCGATGTTGACCGACGTTTGCAACGCATCGAAGGCATCCATACCGATCGCGTACACCGCCGCTTCGCGGTCGCCGGAATAGCCGATGAAGCGGGTTTTGCCCTGCTTCTGCGCTTCTTGCAATCCCTCGACGCATCCGCCCTGCTTGAGCTGCTCGACGCGGCAGGAATGAATCTGCACGAGTTCAACGTGATCCGTCTTGAGCCGCTGCAAGCTCCGATCGATTGACGCGAGCACGCCTTCTTTGGTCCAGCCCCACGATTCATCCTTGCCTTCGGGGATCCAGTGGCCGACCTTGGTGAAGAGATGAAACTCATTTCGACGGTGCCCGATTGCGCGAGCGATCTGTTCCTCCGACGCGACGTAGCACTCGGCGGTGTCGACGACATTGAGCCCGGCATCGAGTGCGGCGTTCAGAAGCTTCGAGACTGTTGCATCGTCGGTGCGTTCGTAGCCGATCTCGCTGCCGCCAAAGCCGAGGACGGCGACGGAGAGGCCGGTTTTTCCGAAGGTCCGGTGCTCGATGTTCATGCTTTGCTTTTCTGCGGGTTGAGTTGCGGCGCGGGCGACACTTCGCACGAGGCCGGGGATGGAGAATGCCGCGGCTGATCCGAGACCTGAGGCGAGCAGAGTACGTCGAGAGATCTGGCGCATGCGGCCTCCGTCGGCTGAGATGCTCTGAGCGTACCGGCAGGAGCAGGAGGCGGTGCGCCGCTTCGGGCGGATTCGGCAGCAGATCGCCGGACGCACGCACTGGAACTCCGGTAAACTGCGGCCGTGACCGCACTCGCCTTCGTCCTGATGTTGTTGTTCGCCTCGATCGGGGCGGGGTTTCTTGGCGCTCTCACGGGGCTCGGCGGGGGCGTGGTGATTGTGCCGCTGCTGGTGCTGCTCTTTGGTGTTGATTTGCGGTACGCGGTCGGGGCGTCACTGGTCGCGGTGATCGCGACAAGCTCGGGTGCCGCGGCGGCGTACGTGCGAGAGGGGTACACCAACATCCGCGTCGGGATCCTGCTCGAAGTCGCGACGGTCATGGGGGCGATCGTCGGGGCGATCATCGCGGCGCTGGTCAGCAAGAATTTCATCGCAATCGTGTTCGTACTGGCGCTCTTCTGGAGCGCATACTCGACGCTTCGTCCTCCGAAGCCCCTGCCTCCGGATCAGGAGCCGGACGCGATCTCCAGGAAGTTCCGGCTGGATTCGACCTACCCGACGAACGAGGGCATGGTCGCGTACAAGGTGCATCACGTGCCGCTGGGGGGCGTGCTGATGTTCGGCGCGGGGCTGCTGAGTGCGCTCGTCGGCGTCGGCAGCGGCATTGTGAAAGTGTTTGCCATGGACCGGATGATGCGGTTGCCGTTCAAGGTGAGCACGACGACGAGCAACTTCATGATCGGCGTGACGGCCGCGGCGAGCGCGGGGGTTTATCTGCAGCGCGGGCAGATCGAGCCCGCGATCGCGGCGCCGGTGGCGCTTGGTGCACTCGGCGGGTCGCTGGTGGGAGCGAGGGTGCTACCACGCATTCAGACTAAGGCGCTCCGCTGGGTCTTTGCGGTGGTTGTGGTGTTCGCCGGGCTTGAGCTATTGAGGCGGGTGCTGGGAGGGACGTTGTGATGGAGTCAACACGATGAATCCGCAACACGAAAGCGGAACTGTGAACGGGCCTGAACACGGGAACAGATCCGGCCCGAACACCGGCGTGCAGCGCCACACACGCGACATGGAGGCCTCGCTCGCGACGTTGCTGACCGCCGGGACGGCGCTCGCGGCGGCTGTGCTCTTTCTCGGCGCGGCCAGTTACCTGCGGACGGACGCGGCGCGGCAGCTCGATTTCCGCACATTCAATCCGGCGGAGCACGCCAGCGTGTTCTCGGTCTTTCGCGATGCACTGAAGCTGGACGGCGCGGGCATCATGCAGCTCGGCGTGGTGCTGCTGATCCTTACCCCCGTGGCACGCGTGCTTTTCACGCTGATTGCATTTCTGTACAAACGCGACTGGTTGTACGTGGTTGTGACACTGATTGTGCTGAGCGTGCTTTGCTACGGGCTGTTCGGGAGCGGATTGGTACACGAAGGATGAGGACCAGGGGCGGGGTTCTCTTTGGCTGGAGCCTCAGGCTTGCACTCCGGGTACGAATTCGATAGAATGCTCGCGTGGGGCCGGGAGTATGAAATCGTGAAAAATCAACGGGCGTTCGCCCTGCGTGATTGCGTGTTCGGCACGGCGGTATTGGCCGCGCTCGCGGCGGTCACGCTCCCCGCGCTTTCTAAGGTGCGCATGGACAGCATGCGCCAGGCGTGCATCGGGAATTACCGGTTCATCGCCTCGACAAGCTCGTCGTACATCAACGACAACGCCGGGAAGATGTGGGCGCTGAACTGGAAGGCCGGAACGCTGAACCCGATGGTGCCGGGCACGCAGTACTTCAGCACGGATTCCGAGGCTCAGTCCTATCAGGCCATCGGAATTTACCGACGGCTCGCGAACCTCACGGCGCAGCAGACACCGGTTCCGGCGGGGTGGGTGCCGCAGATCCTGAGCGCGCACACGGCGCTTCTCGATTACGTCAATCAACCGATCCCGGCGAGCTTCATGGTGTGCCCGTCCGATTCGACCCGCCAGGAATTCCTGGACGGCGACTACAGCAACCTGCCTGCCTCGGGCGGCGACGGATCCTCCTCCGTTTGGCGCTGGATCTATTCGAGTTCGTATCAGTGGGATGTGTACCAGTGGAGCCCGAGCCGGACGTATCAGGCGCAGGCACCTTGGGGAGGCCCTCTCCGCTGGGCTGCGATGCCCTACCACTTGAGCACCACCACGAACCTGTGGAGCTTCGACGGAGACACAACTCTGCCGGGTGCGTTCGGTCCGAAGCTGGCGGCGGACGTGCGTTTCCCGTCTCAGAAGGTATTTCTTTCCGACGATTACGCTCGCCACAACGGTCAGACGCGCTACTTCGCGGAGCAGAGCGCGGCCCAGGATCTGCTTTTCCACGACGGCTCGGTGCGCTACTTCCGGACAGATTCGACCAACCCCGGCTGGAACCCGCAGACGCGCTCCTCGCGCGGCAACATGACGAACCGTTTCCAGTTCACCAAGGAAGCCGATGCCTTCGGAGCACTGTCGAACGGTGCGCGGAGCGTCGCCTGCAAGGCGGGCTGGTACCGCTGGACGCGGGGCGGGCTGTTCGGCTGGGACGTGCCCAGGCTTTCGAGCATGGTGGGCAAGCTGCCGAGCCCGGGTGTGGTTGAGAACGAAGTGAACACGGGCCCGGCAACGGGCACGTGGTAGGAGAAACGAGATGGCCCTGCGACCGGCATTTGCGCTGCGTGATGCTCTCGTTTCGACGGTCATTCTCGCCTGCCTTGCGGTGCTCACCGTTCCCGCGATTTCCCAGGTGCGGATGGACACGTCGCGCCAGGTGTGCAACGGGAATTACCGGTTCATTGCGCAGTCGGGCGCGATGTACGCGAACGACTTCGCCGGGCAGATGTGGGCGCTGAGCTGGTATCGCGGAATGCCGTATCAGGGCGGCATCATTCCGGGCACGTATTACTTTGACAGCAACGTTGAGGGCCAGGCGCACCAGGCGATGGCGATTCTTCGGCGGCTTTCGCCGCTGATGCGGAACGAGACAATCCCCGGGGGGTTCGTCGCGAGCGCGTGGTACTCGCATCTCGCGTTGGCGGATTATGTCAATCTGCCGCTGCCGGCGAGCTACCTCGTCTGTCCGGACGATCTGCCCCGGCAGCGATTCCTCGATGGCGACTTCCGGGCGCTTGAGGCGGGCAACTTGGGCGATTCAAACCCTTATCGCCGTGCGCACACAAGCTCGTACATGACCGATCTCTATCGCTGGAGTCCAAGCCGACAGGAGACGGCGATCGAGAACGGGCGTGTTCGCAAGTCCACGATGGTTTGGATCAACAACACAACAATCGGCCTTGATCCGGGCAGTATTTCGAACGGCATCTCCGATTCGTTCCGGCCTCGTCTCGAATCGGATGTTCGCTTTCCATCGAACAAGGTGGCTCTCTCCGACGACTACGCCCGCCACAACGGCAAGCCCCGCTACTACGCGTACCAATCTGCTTCGCAGGACCTTCTGTTCTACGACGGATCGGTACGATTCTTCCGGACCGATTCGACGAATCCGGGATGGACCCCGACGTCCTCCGTGATTCGCGGGAACATGAAGTCGCGTTATTCGTTCATCAAGCAGGCCGACATCTGGGGCGGCCTCGACAACAACGCTTCGCAAGCCAGTTTCACGGCCGGGTGGTACCGCTACACGCGGGGCGGTCTCTTCGGCTGGGATGTGCCGCGGCTTGCCAGCATGGTCGGCAAGCTCCCGAGCGCAACCGTCGTCGAGAACGAAGCGGACACGAGCGCCGCGACCGGAACGTGGTGATCGAGATGAAGGTACAAACAATGAATCGAGCCGGCTTCGTACTCCGCGATCTCGCACTTGGTGTCGCTTCACTCGCGGCGCTGGCAATCGTTTCGATCCCGGCACTCTCCCAGGTGCGCATGGACAGCATGCGTCAGGCGTGCATCGGCAACTATCGCTTTATCGCGCAGGCCAGCGGGAGCTACTCGAACGATTACGCGGGCTCGATGTGGGCGCTGAGCTGGCGGGCGGGCATGCGGAATCCGGTTTCGCCGTTCCAGTTCTTTTCCTCGGACACCGAAGCCCAGGCGTTTCAGGCGGGGCTGATTCTCCGCCGACTCGCCAACCTCACCGACGTTCAATCCCCGATCCCGACCGGCTGGATGAGCCCGATCGGCTATTCGCATACGGCGCTGATGGACTACGTGAACCTGCCGATTCCGGCGAGCTACATGGTCTGCCCGGAGGACCAGGCGCGCCAGCGGTTTGTGGAGGGCGATTTTTCGCAGTTGCCCTCGAACGGCGGGGACAGCTCGTCGTCCAACTGGCGGAACCCCTACTCGAGTTCGTACTCGGCGGGGACGTACCAGTGGGGGCCGAGCAGGCAGACGCGGGTCGCGGTGTTCGGCGGCACCGCGCCGACGCCGATGTGGTACCCGACATCGAGCGACGTTTCGATCTGGACTGTCAATGGAACCAGCTCCATCAACGGGGTGAACGGTCCGAAGCAATCGTCGGAAGTTCGGTTTCCTTCGAACAAGGTGTTCATGTCCGACGAGTACGCGCGCCACAACGGCAAGACGCGGTACTTCGCCTACCAGACAGCAGGACAGGATTTGCTGTTCCACGACGGCTCGGTGCGCTACTTCCGGACGGACAGCACCAACCCGGGATGGGACCCATCCGGCGCATCGAACCGCGGCAACATGACGAGGCGCTTCTCGCACACCAAGAAGTCGGATTTCTGGGGCAAGGTCGATACGGGCACGCAGGCAAATTTCCAGGCGGGCTGGTACCGCTGGACGCGGGGCGGGCTGTACGGCTGGGACGTGCCGCGGCTGACGAGCATGGTCGGCAAGCTGCCGACTGCGAGCGTGATTGAGAACGAAGTCGATACCAGCGCGGCAACCGGCGCCTGGTGACGCCCGCGGGCTTTTCGCGGTCTCTACTGGCGCGCGTCGAGTTCCTGCCAGCGATCGAAGAGCGAGGCGACCTTCGCCTGTGCGTCGGCGAACGCCCGTGAGACTTCCTCGAACCTCCGAAAATCCGCGATCACGGCCGGATCGTTCATCTGCTTCTCGAGATCCGATGCGAGCGATTCGGTCTTGTGAATCTCGGGCTCGATCTCTGAGAGCTCTTTCTGCTCCTTGTAGGAGAGCTTCTTGCGCGACGCCGGCGGATCCGCGCGGACAGATGATTCCGGGCTCGGCACGTTCGCGGGCTTGCGGGTGTTGCCCTCGCGGACCGAACTCCGCGGCTCGGATTTGTGCGCACGCTCCCACTGCTCGTAGTCGGTGAAGTGGCGTGCCCCGCCCTCGCCGTCGAGCGCGACCAGGTGCGTCGAGAGCCGCGAGAGCATGGCGCGATCGTGGGTGACCAGCACGACCGCGCCGGGAAACTCTTCGAGGCTCTCTTCGAGCACTTCGAGAGAAGGAATGTCGAGGTCGTTGGTTGGTTCGTCGAGCACGAGCACATCGGCCGGTTCGAGCATCAGGCGCGCGATGTGGATGCGGGCCTGCTCGCCCCCTGAAAGCGCCCGCACCGGCTGCTTGAGCTGCTGCGTCGTGAACAGGAACTTACGGGCCCACGTGTTGATGTGCAGCGAGGCGCCGCGGTAGATCACGGCGTCGGCGTGCGGGCTGAGCGCTTCGGCGAGCGTGATGCCCAGGTCGATCTCGGTCCGGTGCTGGGAAAAAACAACCGTCCGCAGCTTGTCGGCCCGCCGGATCGTGCCCGGTGCCGGGAGCCCCGGCGGAAGATTGACGGCTTCGGCGGCGGCCTTGAGGGCCGCGGGCGTGGGCGGATCGGGCTCGAGTTCGCCGATGAGCACTTTGATCAGCGTCGATTTGCCCGAGCCGTTGGGCCCGAGCAGGCCGAGGACATTCCGGGGCGACAGAATCAGATCGAGATCCGTAAAGAGCGGCTTGCCACCGAGCGACTTGGTGATCGCGCGGGCGACGAGCAGCTTCTGCGTCATGCGACCGGTGGATTCCCACTCGATCGCGGTTGCCTTTGCCGCGGCATTGCGATCGCGGAGATCGGCAAGCTCATCCATGCGCTTGTACGACGCATCGATGCGGCTCTTGGACTTGGTGCGCCGTGCCTGCGCGCCGCGGCCGAGCCAGCGGAGGTCCTCGCGCACCTGGTTGGCAAGGGCCTGCTCCTGGCGGGCCTGGCCGTCGAGAAACTCCTGCTTGCGACGGAGGAACTCGGTGTAATTTCCGTCGATGGCGAAAAGGCCCTGCGGATACTGGCGTGAGAGTTCGGCGATGCGCGTCGCGATCGTTTCGAGGAACTCGCGATCGTGCGTCACGATCACGCTCGCGAAGGGGCCGGCACGCAGCACGCCCTCCAGCCATTCGATGCCCTCGACATCGAGGTGATTGGTCGGTTCGTCGAGCAGGAGAACATCGGGCTCTTTCGCGATCTCGCGCGCGATGGCGAGGCGCTTGCGCTGTCCGCCGGAAAGTGACGAGGCGGGCTGCGCGAGATCCTTGAACCCCACGCGATCGAGCACGAGATCCGCGGCAAGATCCGCCTCGTGGTCATCGTGCAGGTGTGCAAGTGTTCCCGCGGCCATGCTCTCCTTGAGCGCACCGGCGACGGCGGAATGGATGGTCGCTCCCTCGGGAAAATCGTCGCTCTGTGGAACGAACGCGGCGCGAACGCCCTTCCGCACCGTGACCGTTCCCTCGTCGGAAATGTTCGCGCCCGCGAGAATGCGGAGGAGCGTGGACTTGCCCGAGCCGTTCGGGCCGATCAGGGCGAGACGCTCGCGCTCGTGGACCGAGAGATCAATGGCTTCGAAGAGCGTCTTCGAGCCGAAGGTCTTGGCGAGTTTTTGAGCTGTGAGGAGAACGGCCATGTCGGTTCAGTCGCGATACTTCCGCACCGCCACGGTGTCGTTCTGACCGCCGAAGCCGAACGAGTTGCTCAGGCAGAGTTCAACCCCGCCTTCGGCATTCAGATCGCGCGGGGCATTCGGAACATAATCGAGGTCGCAGGCAGGATCGGGCGTCTTGAGATTCATCGTCGGAGGAACGATGCCGGTTTCGATCGCCTTGATGCAGGTGATGAGCTCGACCGCGCCCGCGGCCTGGATCAGGTGCCCGAGCATGCTCTTCACGCTGCTGAACGGGATCTTGGGCGCGAGCGGGCCGAAGAGCGCCTTCACCGCAGCCGTCTCGATCTTGTCGTTCTCTTTCGTGCCCGTGCCGTGCGCCGAGATGTAATGCACGGGCGGCCTTCCGTCCGGCCCGGCTTCGCGGGGCGAAACGCCCGCCTGCTTCAGCGCCTGGGCCATCGCGCCCGTTGCGCCACGCCCGTCGGGCTGAATATCCGTGATGCGAAACGCGTCCGCCGTGCTGCCATAACCCGCGAGCTCGGCGATGATCTTCGCGCCGCGCTTTTTCGCGTGCTCCAGAGATTCGAGCACGATCATGCCCGCACCCTCGCCCATCACGAATCCGTCACGGGTCTGATCGAACGGCCTCGCGGCGGTCTGCGGGGTATCGCGGCGCTGGCTCATCGCCGTCAGACGCACGAAACCCGTCATGCCGAGCAAGTGGATCATCGAGTGGCTGCCGCCCGCGAACATCACGTCCGCATCACCCCGGCGGATGATCTCGAACGCTTCGCCGATCGCCTGCGTGCTCGCGGCACACGCCGTCATGCAGTTGAACGCCGGGCCCCGGCAACCGAACTCCGCCGCGACGTGGCTCATCGCCAAGTTCGGCTCCTGCTCGATCTCGCGCACGGCCGTCATCGTCGAGAGTGCGTGCTCCGCCCACTTGCGGCCGTCCACGGAACGGGATTCTGCCGTCCATCCGGCAAGGTTGGATGCGAGAAAGTTGTCGTAATCGAGCTGCCCCTCGCCGGAGCCGAGATAGATGCCAAACCGGCGGCGCTCGACCTTCGCGTCGGCAAGCCCCGATTGCTTCCAGGCTTGTGCCGCGGCACCGAGCGCGTACTTGGTACCAATGCTCGCCATCTCGTGGGGCGAGACATCCTTAAGAAACCGCGCGAGCTCGAAGCCTTTCACCTGGGATGCAAAGCTCGTCGCGCTCGTGCTGGCATCAAAGTGCGAGACCGGACCGATGCCGCTCTCGCCCTTCAGCAGTCTGGCCCACACCGTTTCGATCTCGCTGCCCAGCGGAGTGACCCAGCCCGTTCCGGTGATGACAACTCGTGTGGTCATGGCAAACAAAAGAAGTCCTGCGTTCCGAAGTCCTGTGTCCTCTGTCAAACTTGCCGACGCATCCCGACTCGGGACGCAAGACCAAAGGACTCAGGACGGTTGCTCACGCCTTCTCATCAAAGTCGTACATCTGCGAATCGTCGCCGTGGCCGCCTTCCCCACCCTCGTACGCGCCCGGAGCGATGCCCTTCGCGGCGTTGATCTTGTCCACGTTCAGCACACGCACCAGGCCATCCTTCAACAGACGCCCGGCGAAATTGATGATCAAGCCGAGTTCCAGGTCCGCCGCCTTCAGCTGCGCCCGCAGGACCGATCGCTCCGCGCCCGACACTTCGCCGTAGCGGGCCATCACGTCCACAATGAACCGATCTTCGATGAACAGATCGCAGATCGAGTGCCCCACCACCTGGTCCTTGTACTTCACCGGGATCGAGTGGTTGTGCTTGAAATTCACGCCCTGCGCCCGCATCTCCTGCTGCAGCGCGGTCATGTAGGTCGATTCGTCGTAGCCGCCGCCGAGCGCGATATGCACATCGCGTGCGCAGCCGATCACTTTGTGGCTGATCGAGGTCAGCGTCGGATCGAGTTCCGAGAGCGGGATGCCCCTGCGTTGACCGCCATCGCGACCTCCATCTCGTCCGCCATCGCGGCCACCTTGACCTCCGTATCCGCCCCGGCCTCGGCCGCCGTAGCCGGAGTTGTAGTTGCCCCGAGAATCGCCCCGTCCGTCGTTTCTGTAGTCGCTCATGGTTGCGCTCCGGTAGATCACTGCTTGCGGCGTGGACGCACGTTTCGGCGAGTGTCCTTTCTGATGCAAGTGTAGGAAGCGGCGTTCCGGCCAAAGGTTAAGACTGACGCAGAACGGCCGCGGCATTCTGCCCGCCCAGAGCGCAGCTCACAACCAGCACATGCCGCAACTTTGCGGGCTTGGCCGATGCGGCCCCCGATCGCAGATCGGCCGGCGGTGCGCCCGCGTTGAGGGACGCGGGCAAACGCTGGTGCTTGATCGCAAGCGCCGCCGCGGCGAGCTGCCAACCCGCGTGCCCTGCCACGCTCTGACCGATCGCGGGGGTGATCGTGACCAGGGGAATATCCGCCAGCTTCCGGCCGAAGACGGCCCGAAGACCCGCGGCCTCATCGGAATCGGCGTTCGGGATTCCCGAGCCCGTGGGAACGATCGCGTCGATCTCTCCGATACCGATCCCGGCCTCGGCGAGGGCCGCCTCGATGGCGAACCGCGGACCGTCACCGGGCTTGTCGTCGCCCGAGGCGTTCTGCTTCGTGCGGATCGCTTCATAGGCGGGCGGAGGCGAATGTGCCGCGCCAAAGCCAACGACTTCCGCATAGACGTTTGCGCCGCGGGCAACCGCCTTCTCGCGCTCTTCGAGAACGACAAGCCCCCCGCCTTCGCCGAGGATCGTGCCGGAAGCATCCGGATCAAAGGGGCGAACGATCGAAGCGGGGTTCTCAGTTTCGGCGCAGGGGGCGAGGCGATTCAGCAGGGTCCAGCGCAGCGTGCCCATCAGGTTGACTTTGCTCTCGCACCCGCCGGCATAGCAGATGTCGGCCGCGTCGCGCTGGATGACGCGGGTCGCCTCGCCCATGCAGAGCAGCCCGCTCGCCTCGGCGCAGGTGATGGTGTTGCTCGGCCCTTCGCACCCGTGGATGATGGTGACGTGGCACGCCAGCATGTTGGGGAGGTACTTGAGCATCCAGAGGGGCTGGAGGTTGTTCATCCCGCCTCCGCCGCCATCGACGGTGCCCCACTTGCGATAGTCGAAAGCGCCCTTCTCGTCGGTGGAAGTTGCGAGGGCGCTGGTGAGCTCATCTGTTTCGGCGTTGATCAACCCCGCGCCGATCTGGCAGCCCATGCGTTCGCTCGGGTAGGTCGGCGTTCCGGGTGCGCCATCAAGCGTGCCCCGCGTGACCAATCCGGCATCTTCGGTCGCGAGCTTGGCCACGGCGACCGCGATCTCGCTGTCGCGCGCCATGACCTTCACCGCTTTGCGGTAGCTCTTTGGAACGTAGTCCTTCGCCGAAAACTCGGCGGGCAATTGCCCGGCGAGTTTGGTTGCAAAGCCGGAAGAATCGAAGATCGTGGGCTTGGCAAAGGCCGATCGCCCGGCGTTCAAGCCTTCCCAGAGCGCACCGTGCCCGATGCCCAGCGGACTCACAACGCCAATCCCGGTAATGACGACCCTTCGAGGCATGGACGGTCAGATGGTAGAAGCGATCGGTCGGATACCGCGCACCCCCGGCCAAATTCCGACTCGGGTGGCTTCCGGCTCCGCCCCTTGGCAGCGGGTGACGCACGTCCGAACCGGGATTTTTGCGCTCCGATCCCGCGCGATCCGATACCGTTTGGTGATCATGGCGGCACAAGCCCCAATTCAAAGCGAATCCCCGCCGGTGCGGGTTCCGGTTCTGGTTGACCCGGGCTGGCTCTTTGTCGTTGCCGGCCTGACGTTGTTGCTGGCGTCGGTGCTCATTCCGGCGGCCGAACAGGTGCGAGAGGCCTATTGGCAGCGCGACCGAGCCTTGCTGGTTGAGAAGCACCGGCAGGAGCGGATGACGCGATACCAGGAGTTTGCGGCAGCGCTCGAGCACGGCGAGAAGTCGCTTGTTTTGTCGCTCGCCGCGAGCCAATTGAACCAGATTCCGGCCGATCGCGTGCCGATCGGCGTCGGTTCGACGACGGGCGGGTACACGGACATCAAGGCCGGGAGCGCGAGCGTCTTCCCGAATCTCGAGCCCGACCCGATCGACCTGCCCGAGTACCAGCGCTTCGACAGCACGCTGAGCCGCATGGTGACGGACGACAAGGTGCGCCCCTGGGTGCTGGTCGTGGGCTCGGTGCTGGTGTTGCTGGGCCTTCTGCCCGCGAGCCGCCGCCGGGCGTGAGCGAACTAGCATTTCCGCATGGCCAAGCTGCTTTTCCGGCCCAAGCACCGGCTGACGCATCGCCGTCAGTTTGAAGCCGTGCACGAAGCCCGGATGAAGACGCCCTGCGGCCCGCTGACCATCCATTCCCGGCGCAATGGCCTCCCGCACCCGAGGCTGGGAATGTCCATCGGGCGTGCCTTTGGCGGGGCGGTGCAACGCAACCGCTTGAAACGATGCCTGCGTGAGGCTTTTCGACTGCTGCAGCTCGATGTTCCATCTTCCGAATCCGGCGGAAGTTACGACCTGCTTGTCACCAGCCGAAAGCACGACGACGCCGGAATGGAGCAGTACATGCTCTGGCTGACCGACGGCATCGAACGGCTCGATCGCGAGTGGCGCAAGCGTGAGGCACGCGGCGCGTGAGCAACGATGCAGCGCGAATCTCCCTTTTCTCGCGGGCCCTGGCGGTGCCGCTGCTCGCGCTGGTGCGCCTGTATCAGTGGACGCTCTCGCCCCTCATGGGAGGTCAGTGCCGCTATTGGCCGACGTGCTCGCACTATGCGCTGGATGCGCTCCGCACATACGGGGGCATCCGCGGAGGCTGGATGACGGTGACAAGGCTGCTGCGCTGTCACCCGTTCTCGAAGGGGGGCTACGACCCGGTGCCCCCTCCGGATTGAGGCGGCGAACAAATCGCCTCCGTTGTGATCCCTTACTAACCTATTGCCGCTGGGTGGCCGATAAGCGGCCATGTCTTGTCCATTCCGCGGCAGAAGACCGCCCAGGGCGGTTTTTCGGGAGGAACGACTGCGAGCATGAGCCGGTTGCCAGCCCAACAGCGTCGGTCGCAACTCTTGGATCACGCCGGAGTTCTGTTCGCGAAGGTTGGATACGCCCGCACCACGACTGCCGAGCTTGCCAAGGCCGCGGGCGTGACCGAACCGATCATCTACAGACACTTTGATTCGAAGCGCGATCTTTTCATCGCGCTCATCGACCGCTCGAGCGAGCGCACGATCGCGACGTGGGAAAAGCACCTTTCCGGTGCAAAGGACCCGGCGGAGCGGCTTTTGCGGCTGCTGGGCGACAACCCGATGGTGACCAAGTCGGGGCGCGACGATTACCGCGTGCTGCTCCAGGCGATCACGGAAGTGGACGACGAGGGCATCGAAGCCGCGATCAAACGTCACATGGACAACCTGCACGCGTTCATCTCGAAAGAGATCAAGCTCGCGCAGGAAGAGCACAAGGTGACCGGACGCTTCAGCGCCGATGTCATCGCGTGGCTGCTGATCCACATCGGGATGGGCTACGGCGTCGTCGCGGCCATGGGCTATGGCGATCACGGTGCCGATTCGCAGGGCATCCACCCGCAGGATGTGGTGGCACGCATTCTTGTCGGCAGGGCGGCCGAAAAGGCCTGAAATACCGAAGAGGCTTCGAAAGCGAACAATGAGCAGCGAACAGCGAACAAAGGCCGCTGTCCGGACGCTTCACGGACAGGCGGCCGATGCGCTGCCTTTCTGTTCGCTTTTCGCTTTTCACTCTTCACTGTGATCTACCTCGACAACAACGCCACGACCCGCCCGTGCGCCGCCGCGATTGAAGCGGCCGGACATGGCATGCGCGAGGCGTGGCAGAACCCGTCGAGTGTGCATCGCGCCGGACAGGCTGCGCGAGCCCACATGGAGCTGGCACGCAAGTCGATCGCGGAGCTCATCGGCGCAAAGCCGAGAGAGATCACGATTGTCTCGAGCGGGACCGAATCGATCCAGCTCGCGATCCGGGGCGTCGTCCACGCGCAGCCGAAGCACGATGATCCGCCGCTCGTTGTTTCAACCAAGGTCGAGCACTCGGCGATCCGCGAACTGCTCGCCGAAATGGAAGCGCGGGGCGAGGCGCGCGTGCAATGGCTCGAAGTGGACGGGGCCGGTCTTGTTCAGCTCGAATCCGTGGCCGATGCGGTGGCGCGGAAGCCCGCGATCGTCAGCGTGCAGTGGGTGAACAACGAGACCGGGATCATCCAGCCCGTCGAGCAGATTGCCGCGATCTGCAACAGCGCGAACGTGCTTTTTCACTGTGATGGGGTGCAGTGGGTCGGCAAAGAAGAGACGAGGCTCGGGCCGGATGGGTTGAACTGCGCGATGCTCAGCTTGTCGG
The DNA here is from genome assembly GCA_017303555.1 of Planctomycetota bacterium. GTDB lineage: Bacteria > Planctomycetota > Phycisphaerae > Phycisphaerales > UBA1924 > JAFEBO01. Next base: position 2,559 of record JAFLCN010000024.1, on the reverse strand, counting down.
CGCACAAGTTTCATGGGCTCAAGGGTGTCGGCTGTCTGTATGTGCGATCGGGCGTCCGGCTTCGACCCCAAACGCCGGGGAGCCAGGAACTTGGGCGTCGAGGCGGGACGGAGAACGTGCCCGGGGTGCTCGCGGCCGGCGCTGCCGCCCAAGAAGCCCGTGCGTGGCTTGCCAATTCTGGCGCACGAGACGAACTCGGCACCCTCCGCGATGAATTCGAGGCCGAGGTACTGGCGGGTTGCCCCGGATCCGAGGTCAATGGCGCAGGGGCACCACGCATCTGGAATACCACCAGCATCGGATTCCCGAAACTCGAGGCAGAGGCGGTGCTTCTTGCGCTTTCGGAGAGCGGCGTGTGCGCAAGCGCCGGGGCGGCCTGCGCTTCAGGCTCGCTCGATCCCTCGCCGGTGCTTCTGGCGATGGGGGTTTTGCCCGCACTCGCGCACGGCTCGGTGCGGTTCAGCCTTTCGCGCGAGACGACGCGGGAAGAGTTGAAGCAGGCGGCGGCGATTGTCATCCGCTGCGTGAACTCGCTCCGGGCATCGACCAGTGCGGCAGTGTGAGTGAAGACTGTCCCGAAGTCCTCAGGTCCTGCGTCGGGCACCGGCGCTCGTCAGCGAATCGATGACTCAGGACTTCAGGACCCAGGACTCAGGACTCCGAAATCAAGACATACTGTTCCCGCATGACAAGTTTCAACGCGCCGGCGGAGCGGGATATCAACTGGGGACCGGAGCGCACCAGCATCGTTGCGATCATCGCGCTCGTCTTTGCGCTGCCCTGTTTCATTCCGGGCTTCGGCATCATCGCCTCGCTGCTCGCGGTTTTCGCGCTCGTGGGGATCGCGGGGAGCAAGGGGCGCGTCGGCGGAACGGGGCTGGCGATTGCGGCGCTGGTGCTTGGGCTCTTCAGCACCGCGCTCTGGACCGCCATCGGCTACGGCATGTGGCAGGGCGCGAGCTACTTCAAGGAGCACGTTTTCCGGGCCTCGAACACGATCATGATCGAAGTCCGCGATGGCGAGTTCGACAAAGCCCGCGTGCGCTTCGTCCAGAGTTCGGCCGATCAACTCACGCCGGAAAAGTTCGAGGCGTTCCGCGCGGCATACCGCGAGCGACTCGGTGAATTCAAGGGCATCCCGGATACCGTGCAGGGGATCGTGGACGGCTATTCGGCCCTGAGCTCGCAGAAGAACGCCTTGGGCGATCCGCCCCCCAACAACATCCCGATCCCCGCGATCTTTGAGAAGGGCACGTTCCTGATGATGATCGAGATCGCCCCGAACCAGAAGGTTCCGCAATCCTCGACCATCTCGCTGCCGCTGCGAAACCTGGCGATCTTCCCGCCGGGAGCCGACCCGATCACGCTGATCAATCCGGAACTGCTCCGGCGCAGACCCGCGGCAAATGGGAATGCCGAAACCAAGACCGGTACCGAAGCGCCGACGACGCCCGAAACAAGCGAGGCACCCAAGCCCGACGCTCCGGCCAAGCCTGTCGCCCCGACACCCGCCCCGGCCCCGGCCCCCAAATAGCCCGCCGACGCGTTATCCTGCTCCCACTCGTGGCGGACACACCTTCCAAAAAACCCCCGCTGATCTCGTGCCAGCAGGTCGCCAAGATCTTCGACGGTCGCGCCGTGCTCGAATCGATCGATCTCGATGTCTATCCCGGCGAAACGATGGTCATCATGGGCGGATCGGGCTCGGGCAAGTCCACGCTCCTGCGCGTCATCATCGGGAGCTTCCCGGCCGATCGCGGACGCGTGATGCTCTTCGGACAGGACATGACGCCCCTGGTCGGCAGCCCCGAAGGCGGGGGCGATGAGGACAAACTCGCCGAAGTCCGCAAGCGCTTCGGCATCCTGTTCCAGTCGGGCGCGCTGTTCAATTCGATGACGATCGCCGAGAACGTCGCGCTACCGATGCGGGAGCACACCGATGTCTCTCCGGAAATCATCGACATCCAGGTGAAGATCAAGCTGGAACTGGTCGGGCTGCGCGAGCACGCCAACAAGTATCCCTCGCAGATTTCGGGCGGCATGAAGAAACGCGCCGGACTCGCCCGCGCGCTCGCTCTCGACCCCGAGATCCTCTTTTACGATGAACCTTCGGCCGGCCTCGACCCGGTGACAAGCGCGCAGATCGACCGGCTCATCGTGGACCTCTCCCGCCAGCTCGGGGTGACAAGCGTCGTCGTCACGCACGAAATGGACTCGGCGTTTGTGATCGCCGACCGGATGGCCATGCTCGACCGGGGCAAAATGCTCAAGGTCGAACGGCGCGAGTGGTACGACGATCTCCGCAAGCTCTCCGACCACGATGCCAAAGGGCTGCCCGAGACCGAACGCCTCATCCGGCAATTTCTGCGGGGGGATGCCGAGGGACCGATCACCGAAAGGCGATCCGAAGCGGCGTTCGAAGCCGATCTTCTGGGAGTCTCGGTGGACAAAATCCTGCCGACGCCGAGCGTCGAACCGACTCGGAGCACCGGATCCGGCAGCGGCACATCCTTCTTCCGACGATCCAAAAGCTGACCCCCCCCACCCCCCACCCCGGAG
>JAFLCN010000023.1 GCA_017303555.1 Planctomycetota bacterium | reverse complement strand
GGTGGTGGGCCGATGGAAGATCCAGCAGCTGGCCGACATCGCGCTCTCGGCGCTGAATCTGATACGGATAAGCAGGCTGCTGCCGGGGTGAACGGGCCGCAAGCCGCAGCAGGCGTTCCGCGTCCAACAAAAACACCCGCGAAATACATCGCACCGACCGGCGAAGGATCGTCCGGCTGTCTTCAATCGTGGTTCTTCAACGACCTGCTAGAGCAGCAGATGTGCAGAACGGCAGATTTGCAGAGCGGAAAGAACAAAGTCCTTCGAGTCGCTTGATCGCAGAGGCGTGGTATCGGGCACAATCTGTCTGCAGCTCTGCTGCTTACACCGCTCTTGCCTTCGGCAGGTGCAATCCCAAGCTCGCGTAGGCGCCGTACAGCACGACGATCATCGTGATCGCGATCGCCGAGAGCGATGCCGCGATCGTCCAACCGCCCGCGAGCGAGAGCGGGAAACTCCCCAGTACGCCCGCGATGAAGAACGAGGCGAGCAGCGTCAGCAGCCCGAGGCGCGTGAGCACGAGTCCCGCGATCGCCCCCGCGAGCAGGCCGGCGACCGCAACCACGGGTGAACCAAGGCTGCCCGTCTGCTGCATCATCGCCGCCGCGAAGAAGACCGCAAGCAGCCCGAAGACCGCGGCGCTCGCCGCGGCATGATTCCCGAGTACGAATCGCGGGAGCGTGCACAAGAACGTCAAGGACAGCGTGAGCAGAATCGCGCCGACCAGCGCCGAGAAGACAACCGAGAGCGCGGGCAGCGGGCCGAGCAAGGTCAATTCGTTGATGGCAAGATTGGCGTGGCCGCCGCCCCGGTTCTGCCAGAGCGCCAACGCCTGCACCGCGAGCACCCAGACCGTTCCGGCGAGCGCTCCGATCAGAAGGTCGCGGCCGACGCGCGGATCGCGCCATTGCCCGCCGAGCAAGCGGCTCCAGCTCACCAAGCTCATCGGCCAGCGCTTGCGGATGATCGGTTCGAGCCCGACGTACATCATCCACACAATCGCCGCCAGCCACGCGGCGAACGAGAGGGCCGGAATCACCGTGTCCGGAACGGTTTCCGGATCGCTCGAAAAGTGGGCCCGGCAGAGCCACACCAGCGCCTGCAAACCGAATGTCGCGATCGCGAGCCGAGTTGCGCCCTTGCGATCCGCCTTGCCCTGACGCAGGCTCCACGTCGCCATCCAGATCAGCACGCCGTGCACCGCGAGCAGGATCAACCCGACCGTTGCCGCCACAACCCAGTTCGATTCGCCCGAGCCCTGCGCCGCCCGGGCTTCAGGAGCAACCAGCGGCGCCTTTCCGTCGCGCACCGAGAGGTAGGTCACGGCGTTGCCCACCGTCGCGACATCCACGCGTACCGGCGACGTCGCGGCGTTGCGTGTTGCCGAAACCCGCTGGCCCTCGAACGAGAAACGCCCCGTCGAGAAAGACGCGGGAACAAAGTCCGCCGCATCGAGCGCGCGCAGCTTGTCCGGCGCTGCGTTCGTGAGCTTGACGATCCGGAGCAGTTCCGGCTCGGGCAGCGTGGCGGCGCTCGCCGTCGCGTTGGTCAGCGTGCCCGATGCGACGGGCGCGGTCGCTTCGATCACGTTTCCCTTGAGATCCATCAGGACGTTGCGCTCGCCCGATGCCGCCGGAGGCGGATCGAGCCTGCTGATGCGTCCTCCCGCGCCGGGCGGAAAGGGCCGATCGCTCTCGCGATACCAGAACCGCATCTGCGGCGCAACGGCTGGCTGGCCGTCCTGGACTTCGACGCGCACTTCATCGATGCCGAACGCGCTATCGACACCCCGGTTGTTGTGGCCGAGTTGCTTCAGCGCATCGCGTGCCTTGTCGGCGAGCGTGAGCGGCGCATACTCCATCGTGGTGCGTGCGAAGAGTTTGACCTTCGTGTTCAGCGACGCAGCGCCGAACACCGCCAGCACGCACGAGATGACCAGTGCCGCCGCGATCGCCGGTGTGAGTGCGCCGCGCGACCCGGATGCCGCGACCAGTTCGGGGCTGGGTGTTTCGCCCGCCGCGAGCGCCGCCGTGAGCGCATCGCCCCCGAGCAGGTTGGCAACCGTGAGCGCCGAACCCGGACGCAGATCCGGATCGCGCTCCAGGCACTTCATGATCACCTTCTCGACGCCGGGATCGACATCCGGCACGATCGAGGAGAGCGGCGCGATCGGCTGCTTGTGCAGGCGCGCCAGATCCTGCATCGACTCGGGCCGGAAGACCGGCTTGCCGCTGAAGATCTCGTAGAAGAGCAGCCCGATCGCGTACACGTCGCTCTTGGCCGTGACGCCTCTGCCCGCGAGCTGCTCGGGAGCCATGTACGCAGGTGTGCCGGCGCGCCCGGTGTCGCCCTTGAGCTCTTCGGCGAGCCCGGCAAGGCCGAAATCCATGATGCGCACGTGACCACGCCCGTCCACCATCACGTTCGCCGGCTTGAGGTCGCGGTGGAGCACGCCTTTTTCGTGTGCCGCGGCCAATCCCGCCGCGAGCTGACGCGCGATCTGCAATGCCTTGTCGCCCGGCAACCGCCCGATGCGGCGCAGCAGGCTCGACAGGTCCTCACCGTCCACATACTCCATCGAAATGAAGTGCTGGTTGCCGTCTTCGCCCAGGTCGTAGACGCGGCAGACGTTGGGATGGCTCACCGCGCGCGCGATCTTCACCTCGTTGAACAGGCGGATCAGTGCCGCGCGATCCTGCCCGAGCTGCTCGGGCAAGAACTTCATCGCGCACGGCTGCCCGAGCTTGATGTCGTCGGCGCGGTACACATCGCCCATGCCGCCCTTGCCAAGCCGGCCGATGATCCGATAGCGCTGGGCGAAGACGGTGCCCGGAACGAATCGACCGAGTTCCGCGCCCGCGAAAATCGACGTGCCGGAAACCGCTCGGACCGCGCCGCCACCGCCCGCCGGCGCGCCGATCGGCCCCGCCGCGACTTCGGAAACCGGCATCGGGATCGCCGAGACCGCGGCCATCGGCGTGCTCGAACCCGCGGGCGCGGAACCATGACTCGGGCTCGGGATCGTGGCTTCCATCCGCTCATCGCGAGGCGGAATCGCGCCCCGCATCGGCTGTCCCTGGCTCATCACCGACGGCGCGGAGCCGATGCCCACGCTCCCCGCGGGCGGCATCGAAGCGCCGGCGCCGGAAACCTGCGTCGGCGGAAGGGTCTGATTCGCCGGACGCGTGGGCACCGATTGCCCGGTCGGCTTTTGCGAAACCGGCGGCATCGAGATCGCTGTCTGGAGCATGTCCTGGTGGTCGTCGCTCATCGACTTCTGGCTCGCGCCGGGAACCATCGATCCGCCGCAGGACGGGCAGAACTTGGCGGCAGCGGGCACTTCAAGCGAGCAGGACGGGCACTTGGGCATGGGCGTTCCTTGGGCAGAAACCAGAGCGTCGAGAACCAGCGTATGAATGTAGTAGAGAAACCAGGAAATCACCAATGCCCCTCTACGAGTATGTCTGCGAGGCCGACGGGACGGTTCTGGAACTGATGAGGCCGATGGCCGAGGCCGACAAACCGGTGCCAGACCCGGCCGGAAAAGGCCGCGTTTTCACGCGGAAGTTCTCGACCTTTGCTTCAAAGGGAGCGGAGGGGCGATCGGTCTCGCTTGGAATGGGCGGGGGCGGCGGTGGGGGCTGCGGGTGTGGCAAGCCACACGGGTGCGGCAGCCACTGAGCAGAACCTTCAATCGCGCAACTCCGAAGCCCCCTCCCCGAGGGAGGGGGTTGGGGGTGGGTTCGCACTTGTAGTTTGCGGCGCAGTTTCATTCACCAATCCACAAATTCCGTGGCCCCTTCTTTCCCTCCGTGCCGCTTGAAGCCATGAACCCGCGACATCTCGGAAGAGGACTCGTCGCGGGCTCGATTGGTCGGGCTTCCGGAGCCGCGGCAGGTGGCTTTGGGTTTCGGGGGCTTTCGGAAGGGGTGGGGGCGCGCTTCGGAACCCGACCACTTTTTCGGTGCGCGTTTTTTCGCCGTCCGGTACGATCGCGTACGCGGCAGAAGGGGGTCTGTTTGTCCAATCTCGATCACGCCAAACTTCGGGAGCTTTTCGATCGGGCGATGCAGCTCGCGCCCTCGGAGCGACAGGCCTTTCTTGACAGCGCATGCCGGGACGATGCCGCCCTGCGCGAGCGGGCGGGTGAACTGGTGAAGGCAGCAGAAGCCGAGGGGACATTTCTTTCGTCGCCGACCGGTGACATCGGGACGCAGACGCGGAAACAACTCGCGGCCACCATACCGCTGGTCGAAGGCCCCGGCACACGCATCGGACTGTACAAGTTGCTTCAGTTGATTGGCGAGGGCGGCTTCGGATCGGTCTTCCTGGCGGAGCAGGAAAAGCCGGTTCGCCGGCGGGTCGCACTCAAGATCATCAAGTTGGGAATGGACACACGGAGCGTGATCGCGCGCTTCGAGGCGGAGCGCCAGGCCCTCGCGCTGATGGATCACCCGCACATCGCCAAGGTGCTTGATGCGGGAGCGACCGAGTCGGGTCGGCCATTCTTTGTAATGGAATATGTGGTGGGTGACGCGATCACGCGGTTTGCGGATGCGCACAAACTGGCCGTCAAGGACCGCCTCGAACTCTTTGCCCAGGTCTGCCAGGCAGTGCAGCACGCGCACACCAAGGGCATCATCCACCGCGATCTCAAGCCCGGCAACATCCTGGTGAGCATGAGCGATGGCAAGCCGTTCGCGAAGGTGATCGACTTCGGCATCGCGAAGGCGACCGCCCAGCCGCTGACCGACAAGACGCTCTTCACCGAACACCGACAGTTGATCGGCACGCCGGAGTACATGAGCCCGGAGCAGGCCGAGGGCTCGCCGGATATTGACACGCGGACGGATGTGTATGCGCTGGGGGTGCTGCTGTACGAACTCTTGACCGGCGCGACGCCGTTTGAAGCAAAGCGATTGCGTTCCGCGGCGTACGCGGAGATGCAGCGGATCATCCGTGAAGAAGAGCCGCCGATGCCGAGCGTGCGATTGCAGCGCGACCTGACAACGCTGGCGGAAACCGCATCCGCCCGGCGGCTGGAGCCCGCCGCGTTGAACAGCCAGGTCAAAGGTGAACTCGACTGGATCGTGATGAAGGCTCTGGATAAGGAGCGTGCACGCCGGTATGAGAGCGCGAGCCAGTTGGCAATGGATGTGCAAAGGCATGTGGCGGGGGAGGTGGTGAATGCAGCGCCGCCGAGTGTGGGGTATCGGGTGCGGAAGTTTGTGAGGAGGAATAAGGGGGCGGTGATGGCGGTCACCGCTGTTACCTTGGCGATCGCGGCCGGCGCGAGTATCGCATCGTGGCAGTGGATTCGAGCTGTTTCTGCAAATGCAGAGCGCGAACGCATCGCAATCGCTTTGGAACGACAGAACAAAATTATTGAAAGGACCTACCGCGAGCTTTCGCCTCCCGGCCAATTGATCGATACACGGTCAGCAGCGATCACCGAAGGCGGGCTCGCCGGGATTCGGGCCAGCGACGGATACAACGCAATCCCGATCGAAGATCGACCCGTTGTTGAAGTTGCAACGCTTGCCAAGATCGCGGTGAAGAGTTATGCCGAGCAGGCGGATGAAGCGGAGTGGAACGCGTATACCGCGAACATCGCGCTCGCGCAGGCTTCGATGGAAGCAAACAACTGGCCCGAGGCGCGGAAGCGGCTCGCGGCATGCCCTGAAAGCAAGCGAAGTTGGGAGTGGCACCTTCTCGATCGAAGGAGCAACGAAGTACGCTGGGCGAAGCTCGGAGATTTCAAAGCGGCCGCGATGAGCCGCGACGGCAAATACGTGGCAACGCTTTCGAACTATGCGCCGCCGCAGGTCTGGGATGCTCAGACCGGAGCGAGGCTCTTTGCGCTCAAGTTGGACGATTCGGTGAATTGCATAGCGTTCAGCCCGGATGCGTCTCGATTGGTCACTGCCACGATCTACGGCGGTGTGGATTCGTGGGATCTCACCGGAAAACATCTCCACACGTTCTCCGGCCACTCCGACCAGGTGAACTCGCTTGCTTTTGCAAACGACGGTGAAGTACTGGTGACCGCGTCGATCGACCACACCGCGCGAGTCTGGAACGCCGCCGATGGGAAAGCGATTCAGACCTTGCGGCCGAATGACCAGCCCGTCACGAGCGCATGCATCACGCCAGATGGTGCTCGAATTGCAACGTCATCGTCGGACGGCACGCTTCGGATTTGGGATCGACGCTCCGGCGACGCGCTGAAAACCATCCCAACCGGTGACAGCTCGGTTTGGTCCGCCACGTTTGCACCCGATGGAAAGGTCGTCGCAACCGTCTCGCAACGCGGCGATGTCTCGATTTGGAATTGTGAATCCGGCGCGAAGATCATGCATGCGGAAGGCGCGTGCTCGCAGTCGTGTCAGCCGTATTTTGCCGCGGATGGGAAAGCCTTGATTACAGGCTCATTCGACCACTCGGTCGTCGTACGCGACCCGAGCACCCTTCGCGCTCTTGATTCGGTCGCGCTTCCAAAGGCCGGCCCCTTGCGTTCAATCTCGGGAGATGCGCAAGGAAACGCGGTAGCATCGGTGAGTTCCGGCCCGATTGATTCCTCGGTCAGCGATACTTTGGAAATATCAGAGCTCGGGCAGTTCGATGGTGCAATGTCCGACAGAGCTCGAGAAAGTGGCGACTGGGACGCATCGCTCAGCGCCGAGGCGTTGCTGAGATCCGTTGAACCTCCGCCACTTGAAGGACGATCGATCGTCACTCCAAAGGGCGATCGAAAGATCTCTATTGAATCTGACCGCACAATCCGGTTGAGCGAACCTGTATCAGGAAAAGAAGTCGCGACCTTTTCACTTCCAGACGCTGCAATCAATTTACGAATGCGTGGCGATGGGGCCGTTCTGATTATCTCGCTCGCGGACGAAGATAGCCCCGAGCTCTTTTGGGACATCCGCGATTCCGTCGAGCGGATGAAGGATCGCCAGCGGGAATGGGCCGAGCAGCCTGCGGCGGATTCGTACGTCGATGCGCTGCTCGTCAGTGCAAAGCCGACAAAAGAACTCGATGCGTTTCTCCGTGCCGACGAATCGCTGACTCCGCTGCGCCGACTGGTGGCATGGCGCACGCTTCGAGATCGGTTGGCCGACTTGGAGCGCGACGCGAGCGATCGGTACGAAGTAGCGAAGAAACTGGCCGTGGAACGCCAGATCAAGGAGAAGGCGGCGTTCGCGCAGTTGCTGGCGGCTGAACTCGCCGCTGCCAAGGACCTCGGTCCACGAATCGCCGAGAGTGTGCGAGCGCGTGCAGAGAAGTGGGAGTACCAAGAGCCCAAACCCAGTGAGGCCGGCCAGCTGTCCGACGCGGTCCGACGCGCCGATCTGCTCGAGGCCGCAGGCATCATGCAGCGTCATCTTCAGCCCTCGGAGGAAGATGGCTACGTGGCCCCGAACAGCGTGGAACTTCACCGGGCCTATTCGCTGCGACTTCAGCACCTGGGCGAGAACAACGATGAAACGTTCGAAGCGGAAATCGAGATGCTCGCCAACGACGCGAATTACCTCGGTGAGCCGGATGCTCGCGCGAAGTTAGACAAAGCGATTCTTCAGAAAGAGAGCCGAACGCCAAAGCCCGATGCCCAGCTTTTCCGTGCCTGGCAGTTCGCGCTGGACTCCAACTGCGATTCGTGCGATATCGATCGAGCGGAGTATTACGCGAAGAAGATCGCCGATTCCTTCCGGGCTGCCGCCGAAGGGAAGGTGAAATCGATTCAGGTCCATGAACCCGTCAAGGAAACGGCCTCTCAAATGTACAGCGCGGACAATCTTTCTCCCGCGGAGATCGAACGCGTAGAACGTGTCCTGTCGTCGCACCGTGGTGAGTTCCTCCGTCGGCGTTGCGTCAACCGTACCTCCCGCAATCTGTGGCATGTCGTTTCCAATGGGGTACCCGATTGGGCGGCCACCGAACCAGCTTTCGATGTCGCCAAGATCCAGCGGCAGCTGATCTCGGAGTGTCGGCAGTTGCTCACGGTCGAACCGGAGAGCGTTCTCGGCTATCAGACGCTCGCTCTGGCTCTGTACCGGACAAACGATCTTCCCGCCGCTCTAGAAGCGATCGACCGCTCCATTTCGCTAGGTGTCCGCCGGGCGGATAAACCCGAAACGCAGGAAATCGAGTCTCAGCCCGCGCCCGTCGCCCGCGCCATCCGCGCCCTGATTTTGGTCGGGCTTGGAGGCGAGGCCAACCTCAATGCCGCCCGCGACGAAGTTGCCGCGGCGAACGCTTCACGCAAGGCTCTGAAGGGCGACGAGGCAGTGCTCGGCTTCTCCCAGCCTGCAGAGTTGATCGAAGAAGCGGAGCGCGAGACAAACAAGGCGGCGGTAAATCCCTAGCGATTCCCCCGGTGTTCTGGGGAGACCTCCCGTGAGCGAATACGAGACAAACAACCTGCGCCCCATGCCAGAAGGGCGGATCGGTACAGGCGAGGGGCAATCAATCTCCGGGCCCGCGTACCCGGCCGCCGGACCAAACGAGATCACGCTTCTGCTCCAGTCACCCTCGCCGCGTTCGATCGACGCACTGCTGGCGTTGGTGTACGACCAGTTGCGTAGCGCCGCCCAACTCCAGATCAGAAGCGAGCGCAACGTCGGTGCCGGCCACACTCTCTCCGCCACCGCGCTCGTCCACGAGGCCTACCTGAAGCTTGTCGGCCCGCGCGAAGTTCCGTGGCAGAATCGCGGGCACTTCTACGCTGCGGCCGCCGAAGCGATGCGGCGCATCCTGGTTGATCGCGCCCGCGCCAAGTACGGTCGGGCCGAAGCCACGCCTCGCGCGCGGCAAGTTGCCCTCTCACTCAGCGGCATGGAGGGGCTGGCGGCCGACGAGCATTCTGACGAAGGGCTGCTCGCTCTTGATGAATCGCTCGCCCGCTTCGAGAAGATCGATCCCCAAGCCTCGGCAGTCGTCCGCCTCCGCTTTTTCACCGGCCTCGATCTTGCCAGCACGGCACTCGCCCTCGGCATTTCGGAGCGGACGGTGAAACGGGATTGGGCGTTTGCGCGGGCGTGGCTGCAGAGCGATCTGGGAAAGGCGGAGTGACCGTTGTTGGTAGCACTGGCAATGGGTGCCACTCAACGCCGTGAACTATCGGCCATCGATGGAGCGGAGAAGTGCCTGTGCGCGTGCGACTTGCAAGCGGGTGGCGACGGTCAGTCTTGGCGCACCGGGAGGTTTGGGGTTCTTCTTGTGCGGCCACCGGTACGCGGTCTTGCCGGCGCGTCTCAGGTATTGATCCATCACCGCTCTGCACATCCGTCTTCGCAGCCCGCTCAGCGAGGCACTTGAGTGTGCCGCGTGCCGGATTGCCGCGAGCGCGCCCGCGATGCTGAGCCGGTGCGGATCGAGCCCGGCACGCTTCAGTGTTCGCATTCCCATCAGCGTCAAGATCCACAAGGCGATCACCGACCACAGCAGTTCCTCCTTTGCCCGTTCCGCCTGGCACGAACGCACCTTGCGACGCTCCAGCGTCTGCTTGAGCGCGCGGAACGAGACCTCCAACCCCCAGCGTCGGCGGTAGAGCTCGCCCGCGGCGCGGCGTGAGAGCTCGCGTGGATCGGTCACGCTGGTGATGAGGTAGATCGAACCAATCCGGAAGAGACGCAGCGTCAGCGGCGCTTTGCCGTCGCGATAGCTCGGCCAGAGATACACAGTGTCCTTGCCCTCGCGTCGGTAGCAGCCCAGTTGCTTCAGCAGATGGATTCCCCGACCGACCCGCACGAGGAAGTGAACCTTGCGTCGAAGTAGTTCGCTGAGGAAGTCAAAGCCGGTGAATCCCGCATCGGCGACCAGGAGCGTGTCTTCGGGAAGATCGTCGAGTGCGCTGCGCAGCAGCGAGCGCTCGGGCTCGTCCGCCCGCCCGACCCTGGAACTCCACGGGATCATGCAGCCCAGATGGACCAGAAGCAGAAGCATCATCTGCGGGCCGCATTTGTCCTTGCCGGCGAGGCCGAGCGCTTCGTTGGCGATGGTGCGGGGCGCGTCGAACTTGCTGCCGTCGGCACCGATGGGAACAAAGCGACCGATCCGCCAGCGCGAGCCCGCAGCGCTTTGTGTGAGCGTCCGCAGCCGGGGCGCGAGCAATTGCTGGATGCTCGCCGAGCGACCGAGCAGCGCCTTGATGAATCCCTGATAGGTGCGGCCGGTGCGTCGGCGGCGCGGGAGCACGCGATCGAGTACGGACAACGACGACTCAAGGCGCTGCATGAGCGTGGGCGCGGAACTCCACTGCATCAGCAAGGAGCAAAGAACCAGAGAGAACCCCGCCCAGCCGGAGCCTGTGGGCAACGAGCCGAGAGCAGGCATCAAGAATCGAACCAGAGCGTGCCGATAGACGAGACATCGCGCGGCGACGCCGCCGCCAATCGATGAAGTGAACATCGTGGCCTCCTTCCGTCTGTTTGCTGCAGCACAACAAACATCGGCACGGAGGCCGCGCGTACTCGCGCCATACGTAAATCCGCGCCACAGGCGCACTTACGAACCAGATTCACCCGCAGAGTTCACGGCGTTGGGTGGCACTGGTCTCCAGACCAGTGTCTTGGAAGGCACTGGATTGGAGGCCTGAGCTGGAAAGAAGCAGAGAGCCACTGGGCTGGAGACCAGTGCGACCGAAGGCAGTTCCCCCGAAGACATGGAGACCTTCTCCGGCTTGTGATACCTTCTCCGCATGGTCGCCGATGTCGAAAGCATTCTGATTGATCGTGCCCAGATTGCCCTGCGTGTGCATGACCTTGGGCGGGCGCTCGCCAAGGACCTGCAGGATGAGCTGCAGCGCGAGGGCGATCCGGACGGGCACGATCGGATCATCTTTGTGCCGATCCTCACCGGCGCGCTGGTCTTTACCGCCGATCTCATCCGCGAACTCTCGATGAAACTGAGCCTTCGCGTGGTGGCGGTTTCGAGCTATCCGGGAACGAGCGTCGAGAGCAAGGGCGCGAAGCTGGCGGGCGAGTTGCCGCGGGACCTTGCGGGGAAACACGTCGTGATCGTGGACGACATTCTGGATAGCGGGCAGACGCTCGGCCTGATCGACGAGCTTGTGCAGACACAGAAGCCGGCGAGCGTGCGTATCTGCGTGCTCTTGAAGAAGCCGCCGGAGGTGCGCAAGCGCGAGGTGAAGGCGCACTACGTCGGCTTCGATATTCCCAACGAGTTTGTGGTGGGGTACGGGCTCGACTACGACGGGTTTTATCGGAATTTGCCGTACATCGGAGTGCTGAAGCAGGAAGCGATCGGGCGGTAAAGGAATGCTTGTGACGCGATGTGAGTCAAAGTCGGGGGTGAGAGTGTCGCACGATCGCTCCGATTCTTCCGGCTCCAAGCCTTCCCTGCGCCAGCGAGAAAGCAAGAAGACGGAAAGCACTCACCGCAGAGTCGCAGAGAGCGCGGAGAGATCTGTTTGGGTTGGCGAACGCATTTCTGCTCAAGCCCGAGACTTTCGTTCATCGAAGATTCGATTGGCATCTTCTCTGCGTGCTCTGCGACTCTGCGGCGAAGACTGCTCTTTCTGAAGGTTGGGCCTGGGCTCCTGAATGACGGCAACCTCTTCCAACTCCGACGAGCGCACGATTCTTTCGATTCGGCCTTCAGCCGCTTCGATTGTGCTGCGACCGATTCGCCCGATCGTGATTTTCATCGTTGGGTTCAGCGTGCTTTGGTGGTATGTGCCTCCGTCGCGGGAACGCACGATCGGGATGGCAATTCTGCTTGCGCTGCTCATCGCACGCGTGGTGTGGCAGGCAGTCTGGAATGCGTGCGCCAGCTATGAACTCACCAACCTGCGCGTTCGCGTGACGACGGGGGTGTTTTCGCGTTTCGGCACCGAGATTCCTCTTGCTCGGGTGCAGAACACGTTTGTCTCGAAATCGTTCTTTGAGCGCCTCGCTGGTATCGGCACGCTCGGAATTGCTTCCGCGGGAACCGCGGGCATCGAGATTGTCTGGCGCATGATCGATGACCCGGACGGTGTGCTCGCGAAGCTGCGGCGTGAACTCGATGCGGCGGAACGCGGCGCGGACAATGCATCCGGGCTCGGTGATCCGGCGAGCGGTGCGCCCAAACTCCGGTTGCAGTCGGGCTCTCCGGGTGTTCGGCCGATCGTGATTGGCCTCGCTGGGGGAATCGGCGCGGGAAAATCGGCTGTGGCACGCGAGCTTGAATCACGCGGCGCGCTCGTACTCGATTCGGACACCCGGGCGAAAGCAGTCCTCGAGACGCCCGAAGCTCACAAGCAGCTCGCGGCGTGGTGGGGGCCAGAGATCATTCAGGACGGCAAGGTCGATCGCAAACGCGTCGCGGACATTGTCTTTGCGGATGCGGAACAGCGACGGCGGCTTGAGGTGTTTGTGCACCCGCGTCTGCATGCCGCGAGGCAGTTGGATATTGATGCCGCGGCGGCGCGGTGCGTGCGGTTTGTCGTCATCGACGCGCCACTGCTCCAAGAGGCCGGGGTGGACAAGGAATGCGATTCGGTTGTCTTTGTCGATGCGCCGCGCGAGCAGCGGCTCGAACGCGTGCGTTCGAGGGGCTGGGACGATGCGGAATTGACACGGCGCGAGGCGGCACAATTGCCGCTGAGTGAGAAAAGGGCTCGAAGCACGCACGTCGTTGTCAACGACGGAGACTTGGCGGCGCTTGGTGCTCGTGTGGCGGAATTGATGCGGGAAGTAGAGTCCGGCCGGGGTACGAAGCCGGCACTTTGTTAGCGGGCTTCGGCCTTGCTTGCCCCCCGTGGAGATGCTTGGCTATACTCAGCAGACCGGTGACGCGGAGTTTGGACTTCGCGGTTCTGACCGGTCTTTTCCTCCCGCTTTCAAGTTGTTTCGCTCACGGGCTTGCGTGGTATTTGGCGGTATGCGTTTTGACGCAGGCCGACTGAGCGATACGAAAGTGACGGCGGCCGGGCCTTTTTCCGACGCGGACTTTCCTCACGCGTCGGCTTGCTCTCGCTCTTCCAACGAGCGTTTCCCAGTCACATCTTGCATGTCCGAGGCACCCATCTCGGGGCGCGCACAGGACAACATTCGGAGTTTGCAGATTCATGGCGAAGTCATCAGGCGATTCCTCGAAGTCCGACGCGAAGACCGAACGTTCTGGTTCGAAGTTCCGGCCGGTCGGGCCGCGGCGGGACAGCAAGAAGGGTGCCGCAGCCGTCGCCGAGTCCAAGCCCGAAGCGCCGGCAGAACGAGCGCCCGCGGCCGAACGTCCCGCGCCGCGCTCGGATCGCCCGGTGACACCCCGGTACGAGGATGTGCCCGCTCCGGCACCCCGCCCTTCAAATCCGTCACCATCTCCTGCGGCTCATTCGAGCGGCCACGCCTCGAACTCGGGTTTCAGTGGCGGCGGTTCATCAACTTCCGGCAGCGGATCTGGCCCTTCGCAACAGTCGGGTGGGAGCCCCTCTGGCAATTCGGGCGGTCCGGGCCCGAGTGGTCAAGCCGGTCAAGCTGGCCCAGGCGGATCGACGCAGGGTGGTTCCAATGGCGGCCACGGCGGCCCGTCGCAGGGAAGCCAGCAGCAAGGCGATCGGGGCTATCCCAATTACGGGGGCTATCCAGGTGGCGGTGGAGGGGGCGGAGGGGGGCAATGGAACGATCGCGGCGGTCGGCGCAAGCGCAAGAAGCGTCGCGGGGGAATGGGCTTCGGGCCCGGTGGAGGTTCGGGGAGCGGGTTCCAGCAGGGCGGGCAAGGCGGGGGCGGCGGCAACTTCGCACCGTCGGGCGGCGGGTATCAGCGGATGAACCTGGGAGAACTGCCCAGTGACGAGGAGCTTGAGCGGGAAGGGATCGAACTCGAGCGGATCGCCAAGAGCGCGGATCCGGCGGCGGTCAAGAACGCCATCAGCATCAACGAGCTCCAACTGAAGGAAGTGGACGATCTTTTTAAGGTCGCCGAGAAGGAAGGGCTGACCGATTTCCACCAGCTTCCGAAGCAGGAGCTGATCTTCAAGATTCTGAAGGCGCGTGCCGCGAAACAGGGTTTGATGTTCGGTGAGGGGACGCTTGAAATCATGCCGGACGGGTTCGGTTTCCTTCGCAGTCCGGAGCAGAGCTACTTGCCGGGTCCGGACGACATCTATGTGAGCCCTGGCGTGATCCGCCGGCTGGGTCTGCGTCGCGGGATGACGGTCCGCGGCATGGTCCGCCCGCCCAAGGAAAGCGAGCGGTATTTCGCGCTGCTGCGCGTCGAGACGGTGAATGGCAAGGATCCGAAGGCGATCGCGAACATCGTGAACTTCGAGGATCTGACTCCGCTGCATCCGGAGAAGCGGTATGTGCTGGAGACGACGCCAGACGAGATCGAGTGCCGCGTGATGGATCTGGTGGCGCCGGTGGGTAAGGGCCAGCGGGCGCTGATCGTCGCGCCGCCCCGCACGGGCAAGACGGTATTGATGCAGAAGATGACGAAGGCGATCACCCGGAACTATCCGGACGTGAAGATCATCGTGCTGCTGGTGGATGAACGGCCGGAAGAAGTGACGGATTTCAAGCGTCACTGCTCGGCGAAGAACGTCGAAGTCGTGGCGAGCACGTTTGATGAGCAGAGCCACCGGCACGTGCAGGTGTGCGAAATGGTGATCGAGAAGGCCAAGCGGATGGTGGAGTTCGGCGAGGATGTGGTCATCCTGCTCGACTCGATCACGCGCATGGCGCGTGCGTATAACGCCGAGATGCCGCATTCGGGCAAGATCATGACGGGCGGCCTGGATTCGAACGCGCTGCAGCGCCCGAAGAAGTTCTTCGGCGCCGCCCGCTACATCGAACGTGGCGGTTCGCTCACGATCATCGGCACGGCGCTGGTGGACACGGGCTCGAAGATGGACGAGGTGATCTTCGAAGAGTTCAAGGGCACGGGCAACAGCGAACTGCACCTTGATCGCAAGCTGGTCGAGAAACGGATCTGGCCGGCGATCGATGTGGCGGCTTCGGGCACCCGGCGCGAAGAACTGCTGCTCGACGGCAAGGAACTCGAGCTGGTCCACCGCCTGCGAAAGGTGCTGAGCGACATGAACGTCGTCGAGGCGATGGAACTGCTCAAGGGCCGCCTGAAGAAGGTGAAGACCAACGCCGAGTTCCTCATGACGATGGCGCTGGGCTGATTCGTCCGGGGTGATCGATCACGGGCAGGTCAAACTGTCGTACGCGGGCGCGAAGAGAGAAAAGTCCGCGTCGTCGGTTTTGCCGTCGCCGCTGAGGTCGCCTCCGTTCGAGAGCAGCGCCGAGTAGGCGTTCAGAAACAGCACAAAGTCGGCATCGTCCACCACGTTGTCGAGATTGAAGTCGGCGCGGCACAGGCTGCGCAGCATCGCGAGGATCGCGAGGCGGCACTCTTCTCCGGATTGCACGATCGTTTCCGGTCCCGGAGAGAATCCGTACTCGCTCTGCATCTCGATCGTGAAAGAGACCGCACCGGTGGTGCCGTACGCCCAGTCCGGCGCGACCCCGGACGCGAGATAGAGGATTTCAGGACCGCCGACGAAATATCGGATGCCGGTTCCGCTTTGCACGCTGTCGACCATCGCCTGTCCCACGCGCATCAGCCCGAAATAGCCGGGGGGAGTCTGCCACTGGTACGCCCACGGACGGAGGACTTTGCCGGCGTATGTGTGGATATCGACAAATGCCGCGAGCTTGGGAAGCGAGAGGATGAAGTCGCGCATCACGCGGGTCTCGGGCTCGGAGAATGCCGAAGGGCCGCGGTAGGTTTCGCTGTTGTAGGACGCGCTCGAACCGCTGTTGAGCCCGTATCCGACGCTCCAGTTGCGGTTGAGGTCAACGCCGACAACGTAGCCCGGCGGGGTCTGCACGCGGGCATTCTTCCGCCAATAGCGGTACCAAGTCCAGGTGATTTCATACCCGTCCGGGTTCACGATCGGCACGACGTAGATTTCATACTCGTCGAGTAGCCGGCGGACGGTTGTGTCCGATTGGTAGTTTTCCAGAAGCCAGTTCACGGTGTACAGATTGCTGGTAAGGCCGGCCCACTCGCGCGCGTGCTGAAGGCTCTGCAGGACAATCGCGGGCTTGCGCCCGGAGTCTCCGACTCCCGGCGCTGTACCGGTCACTCGCACTCCAAATATCTGTCGCCCCTCCAATGAGTTGCCGAGATTCAGGCGCGTCGCGAGTGTCGGGTGATTGGCGACGAGCGAATCGATGAACGCCCCTGTTTGCGCGTAGGTCGGAAACGAGCCGAAGACACCGGCATCGCGTGCCGCGTGCTTCATGGCGGCTTGTTCCCGGTCGAGCAGCGCCTGCACATCGGGGATCGCAACCCGGAAAGGAATGCCGCGGCGTTGCAACTCAGGCACTTGGTCGTTCGAGATCCTGTAGTCGGCCTCGCTGTTTGGACCTCCCGGCCCGCAGGTCCACCGGTCGGACGAAATGAAGTCCATGAACTCGATATCCGCGGCCCCGCGCGGAAACACCGACACGACCACTTGCCGATCGAAGCGCGCGGGGGCGATCTGGGCAACGGCCGACCCAAAAGCGGTCCACGCGGTGAAGCCGACGGCGAACAGAAGCTTGAGCATTTCGAATCTCCCGAACCCCGAGGAGGAGCACAGTGTAACGGATGGCGGGGGCATGCGTGCATAGGGTTGGCCGTGCCGCAACGTTCCACCGATGGGCGGCTCCGGAGCTTCACGGATGGCCTCGCCCGCGGCGGTTTTACTGGTTCGGACAATTCTGTTCACGGTCTGGTCTGCGCTGCTTGTGATTGCAGGGTTGGCCGCACTCGGCGGCCCGGTAACCGGCGCCTGGATCCGGACACACGGATTCTGGCTCGGCTTCGCGGCGCTTTGTGCGGGCCAGTTCGTGTTCATGGCGGCGGTCGCGGACCGATGGTTTCCGTATGCCGATCGCCGGCTCGTCGCCCTTGCGGAAGGGGGAGTGCTGGTGGGACTGCTTGTTTCGGTGGGGGGGTTCGTACGGGGCCTTCTGTGAGCGCGATCGGGCGAACCGGGCGGGTCGGGGGGACGAACGAGGCATGGAGGCGAACGCTTTGCTGAAGCAGAACTACCGATGTGGCGGCAGGACCGGGGCGGGGCTGGCGCGGGCGATGCTGCTTGCTGCGATGGCCGGCTTGGCGGTACCGGCGACGGCGCAGCCTTCCAAACCGGCGGCACCCAGCGGACCGGCGCTGACGACCAGCGGCACGGGCAACGCCGATTCGATTCCGGTCTGGTCGGTGGACGATTACGCGGCGCGGTCGCTCGTCCGGCTCGCGATGATGGACCTTCGGCTCGCGGGCAATCCGAACGCGCGCGATTACAAGCTCGCTTCGGTGCTGCTCGAGCTTGCCAACAACATCCGCCCGGATGATGCCGACCTGGTCCGTCGCAAAATCGAGAGCCAGTGGAACGCGGGAGACGAGGACGCGGCGATCGCTTCGACCAAGGTGCTCCTCAAGCTCGATCCGAAGGACACGGTCGCGCAGCTCCGGTTGATCTCGTCGAGCATCGCGCGCCTGCAGACGGTCGAGGCGCGGCTCGCGGCGTACGAGCGGTTCCTCGGACCGGAAGGGAAGGCGATCGACCCGGCGATCCGCAGCCGGCTCGCGCTGGATGCGGCGCTGCTCTATCGCGAGCGGAGCAACGACGACAAGTTCGCTGCGAAGCTGAAACAGGCAACCTCGCTCGACCCGACGAACAAGGAAGCGGCGCTGGTCGCGGAGACGTTCTTCACATCGACGGTGAACGATCCCGTCGGGCGATTCGAGTTGCTGAGCAATCTGCTCTACAGCGATCCGCTCGATCCGGGCATCTACATGACAATGGCGGAGGAGCTGGCGTCGAACGGCGCGTTCGCGGGCGCGAACCGCATGTTCCGCATCGGCGAGAAGATTCAGAACGCCGCGGGCGGCACGGCGGGGGGAGAACAGGAGCTGCAGCGTCTGGTTCTGGGCTGGCAGGCCGCGGGGCCGAAGACGGTGCGGGAGGATCTGGAGAAATCGCTCAATCTTGAGCGGCACAACGCGCGGCAGATCGCGGACCGGCAGAAGGTGATGAACGTTGCGGGCGAGGAAGTGCTGGATCCGTTATCGATCCGCCTGCCCCGGGTTGCAGAACAGATGCGGGCGCTCGCGGCGTTCGCCGAGGGCAACACCGACGCGATGGAAACATCGCTCACCGACCTCGGGTTGACCGTCGGGAAGATGCTGAAGGAATCACCGGACGATGAGAAGCGTCCGAAGGAAGTCTCGAAGGAAGACGCGATGCGGATCGCGCGCGATGCCAAGGTGGACCTTGCGCTCCTCCGCGCGCTGACCGGCGTGCAGACGGCGCAGGTCGAGTCTGGCCTGCAGGAACTGGATCCGCCGCTGCCCGAGGGCGATACGCGCCCGGCCCTGATCGCGGCGTTGATGCTGCTGAACGAGGGCAAGGCGGAGCAGGCGCTGGCGTCGCTCGCGGGCCTGGGAATCGACACCTCCAGCGAGAGCCCGGACCTGACCGACGCAACGCTGTACGCCCAGATCGGAAAAGGACGTGCCCTCGAAGCGCTCGGACGCAAAGCCGAAGCGGGCGCCGCGCATCGCGAGATTGTTCGGCGGGCGCCGTTCACAGCCCAGAGTGCCCTGGCGGCTTCGCTGCTGGAGCGGATGTCGGGCAAACGCGAGCCGCTGTTCGCGAAGACGCAGGAACTCGAGAAGCTCGCGGCGGGCATTCCGCGATGGATCGAGGACATTGTCGATCAGCCCCGTACGTTCGTTGGGGTGTCGGCCGAGCCGCTGGCGACGACGCAGGAACCGCTCTCGCCGATGCTGGTGAAAATGAGCATCCGAAATTTGGGCGCGGTGCCGATGGGCCTGGGTTCGAATCGGCCGCTCAACAGCCGTTTCCTTTTCGCGCCCAACCTGGATCTCAAGGACGGCGATGCGAGGCGGTTCTCGAAGCCCGAGGTGATCGATCTGGACCGGCGTCTGCGGCTGATGCCCGGCGAGATCCTGGAGACCGTCGTGTGGGCCGATCCGGGCTTTGCGGGTTGGTTCAGCGAGGACATCGCTTCGCAGGTCATCCGGGCGAAGTACCGCGTCGTGCAGGGCTTCGTGACCGGCCAGCGCGGCTTGATCGATCCGGGGCCGGGCTGCGTTCAGCTCGATCTTCCGATCATCGTGCGCACCACGCTCAAGGAATCGACGCTTGGCGCCGCCGACTTCGCGGCCGAAGCCGCCAGCGCGGGCGAGGGCGCCGTTGTTCGCCTCGGTGCCGCGGCAAAGACTCTCGTGCTCGGCGAGCCGTTCAACTCCAGAAAGGTTTCACCGGTTGACAAGCTGACGATGGCGCAGGCGCTGGCAAAGCGCTATCCGACGCTTTCGCCCAACGCCCGCGCGGCACTCATCGCGATCGTTCCGACGGCCAAACAGGCCCCGGAGTTTGCGGAGTTTGATGCGGCGGTGCTCGAAGAGAAAGACCCCTCGGTGCTCCCGATCGCGCTGCTGACCCGCACCTCGACGGCGGACGCCCCGGCGCTGAAGGCCGCCATGGAGTCGAGCGACGAGCGGGTGAAGCTGGTCGCGAAGCTCCAGTCCGAGCGGCTTGCCGATCGCTCGACGTGCTACGCAACGCTCGGTCAGAACATCGAAGAGGCGCTCGATCCGGTCCGGCCGGAAGCCCCTCCCGAAACCAAGCAGGACGCGACGAAGTGATCGACAAGGCCGCCGGTCCCGGGGCTGGGCAGGGCCGGAGCGGGGCTCGGGCAATCTTCGCGAATCCGGCGATTCGCACGGCGTTGTTCCTGGTCGGGGCGGGCCTGTTTGCGCTCGCGATCTACGCGGCGTGGGTCGGTTCTTCGGATGGGATGAGGGCCTTCGCGCGGGCCGCGGAGCGTCCGCGTGAGCTGGCGGCGTTGATCGGTCTGCCGCTTGTGTGCCTCGCGCTGGCGTCCATGAGTTTCTGGATGCTGACGCTGCGCTTCGGGCGGGTCGGTTGCGTCGAGATGTTCGCGCTGCTCGGCGGGGCGTGGCTGCTCAACTACCTTCCACTCAAGCCGGGCGTGGCCGGTCGCGTGGCGTACCACAAGCATGTGAACGCGATCGACTTTCGCTGGTCGCTGGTGGTGGTGATTCAGTCGATCTGCGTCGGGTTGGCGTGCTTTGGTACGCAGGTGACGCTGGCGTCGATCGCGGCGGAGCGGGCGTGGAGCGAGTGGGGCCGCGCATTGCTGATCGCATCGCCGTTGGTGGTGGCGGTGATCGGGCTTGCGATTCCCCGCAAGGGGAGTCTGGAGCACGCGTGGCGCTACAGCGCCGCGTTCGGGTTTCGCTACGCGGATTCGCTGGTGTGGAGCGTCCGGTACTGGCTGTTGTTCTCGGTCGCGGGCCGACCGGTGGGAGTCGGCACGGCGTCCGCCATCGCGGGGATCAGCCAGTCGGCCTCGCTGATCCCGATCGCGGGGAACGGGCTTGGGGTCCGAGAATGGATGGTCGGCTTGGCGGCTCGGAGCCTGCCCGAGTGGTACGGCAAGCCCGGCGAGATGCCGATCGCCTTCGGAGTCTCGGCGGAATTGCTGAACCGGGCGTGCGAGGTTGTTGTGGCCGTTCCGGTGGGCCTGCTGAGCCTCTGGTGGCTCACGAAGCGGCTTGGGCGGTTTCGGGCGGCCCAAAGCGTGGCAGGTGCCGGGTCGGTTCCAAGCTGAAACCGCTTTCGACCGATGAGCAGTAGGGCGAAGCGCGCGCATCGTCCGTTGGCAGGTGCATCCGGAGAGTCCGAAACGGCGCATGGTGACAGGAGAGCGCACGGATGCGCTCGACTCGAAGCAGGTCGCTGCGGGGGAGTCGTAGGGGCATGGTCAGCAAGATCGAACAGGATCATCAGCGCTTCCGGCAGATCGTGCAGGGCAAGATCCGGCGCGACCTCAAGAAGTTTCTTTCGCGTGGCGAGCTCATCGGGCGCGAGGGCAAGCGCTTCGTTTCCATCCCCGTGCACGACATCGATATCCCCACGTTCCGCTACGGCGACAACTCCGGCGGCGTGGGCATGGGCGAGGGCAAGGAAGGCCAGTCGGTCGGCAGCGGGAATCAGGGCCAGGGGGGCGAACAGGAAGGCAAGCACATCCTCGAGGTGGACGTCTCGATGGAAGAGCTTGCCGACATTCTCGCGGAGGAATTGAAGCTGCCGCGGATCAAGCCGCGGGGCGAGCATCGGATCACCACGATCCGCGACAAGTACTCGGGCATCAGGCCGGTCGGCCCGGCGGCGCTGCGCCACTTCAAGCGGACGTACCGCGAGGCGATGAAGCGACAGATCTCGCTCGGCACGTACGATGCCGAAAACCCGATCATCATCCCGATCCGCAACGATCTGCGGTACCGGAGCTGGAACGAGGTCAAGAAGCCGCAGAGCAATGCGCTCATCGTGTACATGATGGACGTGTCGGGCTCGATGGGCGACGAACAGAAGGAACTGGTCCGGCTCGAGGCGTTCTGGATCGATACTTGGCTGCGCCGCAATTACGAGGGCGTGGAGAGCCGCTTCATCGTGCACGATGTGCGTGCGCAGGAAGTCGATCGCAAGACGTTCTTCAGCGTGCGTGAAGACGGCGGCACACGCATCAGCAGCGCGTTCCACGCGTGCAAGGAACTCATCGACACGCACTACGACCCGAGCGACTGGAACACCTACCTCTTCCATTTTTCCGACGGTGACAACAGCAGCGACGCGGACAACCGACTCTGCGTGAAACTGCTCGAAGATGAACTCCTGCCGATCTGCAACATGTTCGGCTACTGCCAGGTCACGAGCGCGTACGGCAGCGGCAGCTTCATCAACGTGCTGAACGAGGCGTTCAAAGAGGGCGCCGCCGACGAGCTCGGTCCGCGCCTTATCACCAGCAAGGTGAACGGGCGCGACGACATCTACGAATCGCTGCGGACCTTTTTCAAAGCCGGGCGGTGAGGCCCGTCTGGGACTGTTCGCACCCCGCGCCCGACCGACGCCCCGATCCGCGTCTGCTCGGCGACGTAGCATTTTGACGCGAGATCGACGTCTCGCGCCCGAGGAACCGCACCCGTGATGCTGTTTGTGGTTTATGCCGCGCTGGTTTGGTGGGCGGCGCTCCGCTGGCGCCGGCGGCTGATCGGATTTGTTGCGGTCGGATTGGGAGTCATGGGAGTCTGGTTTGTCGCGAGGTTCTATCTGCTGCTCGGGGTGTTGCTGGGCATCGAGCGCACGGATTCGTTCATGATTCTGATGGTGCCGTTCGGCGTGATCGTCGGCGTGGTGGGGGGCTACATCGCGTGTCTGCCCGTGCGACGCGAGTCGGCGTGCCGGCGATGCGGGTACAGCCTGATCGGGATCGAGCCCGAGGGCGAACTGCTGATCTGCCCGGAGTGCGGCGCTCGGCACGCGTTCGCGGCGGGCGAATCGCCCCCGTGTTCGTCCTGCGGGGGCGAGACCAAACCGCACGGGCATCGGGATTGGGTGTGCGTGAACTGCGGGTTGCACGTGCTCTTCACGAGAAGTCGCGCGGTTTCAACCGAAGATCGCGCGGTGCACAACTCCGAGCGCCAGGATGCACAAGGGCAGGCCAAGAATGATGATCAATCGCAGCCAGAGCAGGCGCGCCGGGTCGATGCTGCCGATGAGCGGGACGGCACCGGCCTGCGGGCTCTGGGCGATCAGGTCGTCGGCGAACGCAAGCCAATAGAGGGCTGAGTCGAAGAGCTCCTGATTTCCCGGGAACGGCGAGACGACCCGCCCGTCCACCTGCACGCCCGGCTGGGTGAGCGAATCAAAGAACCAGCCGCTCGAACCGACCGCGATCAGGCGCTGGGCCGGAGCGGTCGGCGTTGCGGGGATCTCCGAGGCGATCGCGACCGACCACGGCCCGCGGTCGTCCTTCCCCGGATCAAAGCGTGGCGAGCCCGCGAGTGCAGCCCGTTGCGCGCGGGGCGTTTGCCAGATCAGGAGCCAGCTCGATTCGCCCCAAACGCTGTCGTCGGCGGAAATGCCGAGAAGTGCCGTTGCCGAAGCTCCGGGCGCGGCCTTAAGACCCACGGGCCACGGCAAGTAAGTCGGCAGGCCCCGAATTGCGCCGGAAACCGGATTGGCCCCTGGTCCATCGCTTGGCGCCGCGGCGATCACGGTGCGATCGGTCTCGATCTCGCGTTTTCCCTGGTCGAACCGCTCGGTGAAAATGGGCTTGCCAGCGGCGCTCTCAAGCCCGAATCGCTGGAGCGCCGGGAGGAACGGATCGGCATCGCCGTAGGTGCGTTGGATCGAAGGGTTGAGGCTGAGCAGGATGTTCTGATGTTCGGCAACGAGCTTGTCGATGGCGGCGCCGAGGCGCTGCGATCGCTCGATGCCGCCGCGCTGCTCACCCGGGCGAGCGGCGGTGGTCGAATCCGGCGGCAGCACGATGAAGACCGCGGGTCGAGAACGCGAAGGATCGAGTCGGACAAGGCCGGAAGCTTCCGGCTCGAGCAGGACAGGCCACTCGACGATATCGATGCCCTTCATGAGCAGCCCGTCGCGGAGGTGCTCGAGGAACGGCGCATCGGTGATGTACGGGCGTTCTTCCGCGTGTACGAAGACCGCAATCGGCGGCTTGTCGAGGAGCGTCGAAGCAAGCGAAGCGGTCAGAAACTCTTCGACGCGACGCCGGTTATCCGCCCGAGCGCCGGCCGAGAGAACGATCTCGCGTGCGGGGAAGAGTTCATCCATTGGAATCGCCGAGAGGCGGTTGCCGCTCGGAGGAACGATGATCGCGGCGGACGACTGCCGCAGCGCGGATGCAACTCGGAGCACGCCGGGACGGGGGAGCCGCGCCAGGGTCTCCGCGGCGACGGAGATGCGGTCGCGTTGCTTGCTGATCGCGTCGGCCGCGGCGGCGGCACGGGCCGAAAACGCCTCTCCAAATTCGGTCACCCGGGAGAGGCGCCGGAGCTCGCCCACGATCTGCCCGATCTGATCGGACGCGGCACGGAGATCGCGACGGAGCGAATCTGCGGCGCGGTCGGTCGCGGGGAGCGAGAGCTCGCCGATCCGGGCGTTGAGCGGTTCCTCGATGCGGCCGATCGCACCGGCGAGGTCGCGTCCGGCGATGCGTGCGCCGGCGGCCCGCTGCTCGAGCGAACTGCGGGCTTGTTGCACCGGTCCCGATGTTCCGGACGGCAGCGACGCCCGCAGTTCATCGAGCGTGCGAGAAAGCGCGGTCTGCGTCCACGCGGCAACCTCGGATGCAGAAGCTGCCGCGGCGCGGATGGCGACAGCCTGCGACTGCAACTCGGCGCGATCGCGTTCGATGAGGTCGGCGAGGACCTCCTGGTATTGCTTCTGACCGGAGGGAGAACCGAGGTCGATGAGAGCGAGTTCGAGCTTGCGCGAGCGGACGAAGCGGTCAAGGACGTCGTTCGAGTCTCGGAAGGCTTCCGGGCTGACACGCTGGAAGTCGGCGGCGACGATGAGGCGAGCGGGCGAAGGGAGCCTCGCTAGGACGGTCTGGGCGCGCGGGCTCAGCCGGTGTTCACCGGAAGCCGTCACATCGAAACGCGGTGCGAAGCGCGAAGCGACGACGTTCGCGAATGCGATGGATGCGATCGCGGCGCAGAGTCCGAGGATCGTCCAGAGCCAGAACGAGAGCCGGCGGATCATCCGAGCCTCCTTGCGCGGAGCGCCGCGCCGGCGAGGATAATCGGCAGGATGCTCGCGCCTAGGAAGAAGACCACGTGGCGCAGATCGATGACGCCCTTGGCAAAGTCCTGGATTCGGGAGTCGAACGAGAGCCACGCGAGCACCGGCTGCAGCGCGACCGGCGCTACCGCCGGACCGAGCGCCGACGCCAGCATGATCGCGAGCAGGATGAAGAGCGTGGCGAGAAAGGCCAGCGTCTGGTTGTTGGTCAGCGCGGAACAGAGCGTGCCGATGGAGAGGTAGAAGACTCCCGGAAGAAAAAGACTGAGGTAGCCCGCGATCAGCGGACCCGGCTCGGGCGGTCGGGCGGAGACGCGTGCCAGAACCGCCGCGTACAGCAGCGTGGGGAGGAGCATGAGCGCGAGCATGGATGCGGCGCCGATGAACTTGCCGAGGACGATCGAAAACTCGCGCGCGGGCGACGTGATCAGCGGTTCGATCGTGCCGCTGCGCATCTCTTCGCTGAACAGACGCATGCTGATCGCGGGGACGACGGGGAGGAGCATCCACCCCGCGCCGCCGAAAAAGGCGCGGAGGCTGGCCACCCGCCCCGGCGCAAGCACCACAAGGCCGAACACGCTCCCGCAAAGGAAAAGGAAGAGCGCGATGGTGAACCAGCCGACGGGGAGCCGGAAATACGAAGAGAGTTCGCGCCGGGCGATGGTCAGCGTCGCGCTCATGCGGCCCTTTCGGGTTCGGCCGTGGCGGAGGATTCGAGCAGCGAATGGAAGACCCGCTCCAATCCCGGCGCATCGGGCGTGAGCACGCGGGGCACGACTCCCACATCGTGCAGCGAGCGGGCGACTAGGGAGAGTTGATCCGCCCCGCCCGATTCCTTGCTCGTCCTCAGCCGGGCGCGGAGCGAGCGCCAGCCGTTCTCCAGTTTCCCGCTCTCGACTTCCGCGACGCCCGCGGTCGAGCGAATGGCGATGGTCGCGGCGGTCGTTTCCGACTCGCTGATCTCGATCAGGATTGCGTTCTCCGGAGCGTGCCGCGCTCGGAGTTCGGCCGGCGTGCCGTCCGCGAGCACGCGCCCGGCGGCGATCACCACCACACGGTCGCACGTCAATTCCACTTCGCTCAGAATGTGGGAACTGAGCAGCACGCAAGCGTCCTTCGCGAGCGAGCGGATCGTTTCGCGCATCTGGCGAATCTGGGTCGGATCAAGCCCGTTCGCGGGCTCATCGAGGACGAGCAGCCCCGGCCGGTGCAGTGCCGCGGCGGCCAAACCCACCCTCTGGCGAAACCCCTTGGAGAGTGCGCTGATCCGCTTGCGTTGCACCGCCTCGAGCGAAGTGAGCCCCAAAGCCCGTTCGACTGCTTCGGCCCGTTCGGAGGAACTCAGACCAAACAGGCGCGCGCGGTACGAGAGGTATCCGGTCACGCTCATCTCCGGATAGAGGGGAGCGGATTCGGGTAGATACCCGATACGGCGGCGGGTGGCCTCCGGGTCGGTGCTGATGGAGAGGCCGTCGATCGTGATCGTGCCGCGAGTCGGCGGGAAAACCCCCGTGATCATCCGGATAGAGGTGGTCTTTCCGGCGCCGTTCGGGCCGAGCAGGCCGACAACTTCACCCCTTGCGGCGCTGAAGGAAACGCCCCGGACCGCGTGAAACGGGCCGTACCACTTGTGGATGTCGCGGACGTCGAGCATTCGGGCGGCATTCTCGGACGGTTGGAGCGGGAGCCGGGAGCGTGACGATATCAAGGGATAGGTCGGCGTGCGGGGAGCTGGACGCGTCAAAATACCAGACGGCGCGGAAATTGCGTCGGGCATGGAAGAGTTGGCGGGGTTGGGTTTGTGTTCGATTCGCGACAGAATTGCGGCGGCACGATTTGCGTCGTCCGCTACACTCGGTCGCAACGTGTTCGCAAGACTTCTCGAACAGGCTG
This sequence comes from Planctomycetota bacterium, assembly GCA_017303555.1. Classification (GTDB taxonomy): domain Bacteria; phylum Planctomycetota; class Phycisphaerae; order Phycisphaerales; family UBA1924; genus JAFEBO01. The sequence continues at coordinate 28,569 of JAFLCN010000023.1, read as the reverse complement.
CTGGCCCGGATGCCCGATGACCGGCCCAAAATCGTCGTCTTCTCCGGCGAAGGGGCCGATGCTTCACGATTGAAGGATCGGCTGCGCGAATTGTTCGATGTGACTGTGGGTCCGGTCGAGCGTCAGGCTGGGGCGGGAGATCAGGGGGTTCGTCCGTTGGTTGCAGGTGAGCGGCAGGACAAGCCAACGAACGGTGCGACCCTCGGGCGAACCGAGGGGCCGGCGTGGTCGGTCTCGCTTCTCAACTCGATCGGTGAAGGTGTAGCCCTGTACACCCGAGTCGGCGAACGATTGTGGGCCAACGACCTGTTCAACGGATACGACGCGCGAACGGCGGAGTTGCTGAATGTTGCCGCCCGCGAGGTCGGGTCGGAACTGATCGAGCACGCGCGGCTCGGGCTGGCCTCACCCGGCGCCGTGACCGGCACGGCCGGAAAATCGGGGGCCGAACCGAGCCAACGCCTTGAGCTCACTTCGGCGGACGGTTCGCGGTACTTTGAAGTTCTGGTTTCGCTTGTTGCTCCGACTTTTCCGGGTGCGCCCGGCTCGGCGGCGGGAACCGAACAGGACCAACTGGTCGCCCTCGTCATTCGGGACGTCACGGCGGCGAATCGCGTCCGACTCCGGATGGACGCGATTGACCGGGCCGGAGCGGAGCTTTTTACGCTCGATGCCGACGCGGTTCGAAAACTGAATGCCGCGGAAAGATTGAAAGTGCTGGAAGACAAGGTCGTGCGGTTCTCGCGCGACCTTCTGCGTTTTGACCACTTTGCGATTCGGCTTCTGGATGCGCGTTCGGGGCGGCTCGAGCTGGTGATCAAGGTCGGCTTGCCCAGCGAGTACGAGGCGTTCGATATCTTCGCGAAGCCCGAGGGCAACGGCATCAGCGGATACGTGGCGGCGACGGGCAAGAGCTACATCTGCGACGACACGAGCAAGGATGAATTGTTCCTGCCGGGCCTGCACGGCGCGCGATCGAGCCTGACTGTGCCGCTGCGTTTGCACGACAAGGTGATCGGGATTCTCAATATCGAGAGCCAGGAAGAAGCGGCATTCGATGATGACGATCGCCAGCTCGCCGAGATCTTCGCACGCTACATCGCCATGGCGGTGCACATGCAGGAGAATCTCGTCGTCGAACGGACGACGACGAACCTCAGCGTGAGCGGACGCGTGGAAGGCGAGCTCGCGGAGCCGCTGGCGGACATCGTGCAGCAGGTCGAATTCCTGCACCAGGTGGTGGCGGACGATCCAACAACCAGTGCGCATGTCGCACGAATTCTGCGGGATGTCGAAGCGATCCGATCGCGTGTGCGTGATGTGGCCAGCGGCCCCCAAACGCTGCTGGGCGTCGAAAAGGCGATGGAGAACCGCACGCTCGATCCGATTCTGCAGGGGCGGCGGGTGCTGGTGGCCGACGACCAGCCCAAGATCCGTCAGATCATCGGGAGCGTGCTGCGCAACCGCGGGGCGCGCGTGACGGTGTGCAACGGAGGCGGTGAGGCGATCAAGGCGCTCGAAACCGCGGCAATCGAGCAGGAAGTCCCGTACGACCTTGTTGTGAGCGATATCCGGATGCCGGATCACAACGGGTATGAAGTGTTCGCATCGGCCAAAAAGTATCGCCCGGATATTCCCGTCATCCTGATGACGGGCTTTGGTTACGACCCGCACCACTCGATCGTGCGGGCGAGCCAGGAAGGCCTGCAGAGCGTGCTGTTCAAGCCGTTCCAGATCGAGCAGTTGGTGGACACGGTGAAGAAAGCGCTGAAGGGCAAGTGAGCGACGCGATTCTTCTAAGGCAATCACCACAGAGACAAAGAGGCACGGAGAGAATCGGACGCGTGATCCGAAGGATCTCTTGCGTTTTCAGGCTTCACAGCTTCCCGTTTTCTCTGTGCCTTTGTGTGTCTGCGGTGAGTCTTTTTTCTTTGGGTCATGACTAGCTGAGCCTTCCCGGAAGCGTCCGGATAGGCTGATTTCCTGTGCGAAACCGCTACGTCGTCCGTGCACGAGTTTCGGAGCATGTTTTCCGCCGGTTCCTGCGGCACGTCGTCGCCGACCTGACGGCGGTGCAGATCGCGCAGCTCACCGGGCTCAACCGCAACACCGTCAACCGATTGCTCGCGTGTTTGCGTGAACGCATGGCGGTGGCGTGCGAGCTTCAGCATCCGTTCCGCGGGCATGTCGAAGTGGACGAGAGCTACTTCGGTCCGCGGCGGGTGAAGGGCAAAGCCGGACGCGGCGCGGGCAGGAAGACGATCGTGTTCGGCGTGTGCAAGCGGCACGGCAAGGTCTACACCGAGGTGATCGAGGATTGCAGAAAACCCACGCTTTTGGCCGCGATTCGGGGCAGAGTCGACATCCGGAGCATCGTGCATTCGGACGGCTGGAAGGGCTACGACGGCCTGGTGGACATGGGGTACAAGAAGCACCTTCGGGTCGATCACAGCGCCAACGAGTTCAGCAGCCGCAGAGTGCGTGGGAACCACATCAACGGCATCGAAGGCTTCTGGGGCTACGCGAAGACACGGATGGCAAGGTTCCGCGGCATGCATCCGAGCACGTTCTACTTCCACCTCAAGGAGTGCGAGTTCCGCTTCAACCACCGTCACGAAAACCTGTACCGCGTGCTGCTTACCCTCTGTCGGAACACCCCGCTCAGCTAGTCATGACCCTCGAAAGTTTATCGCTTTAAAGGCGAAACATCTCCGGAAGGTCGCCGTAAGCGAACTAAAGAGCCGGCACCCTGGTTGCCCCAGGGCGATTTTAGTGGTAGTCTTTCGGGCTAGAGACACTTTGAAGGCATTGCGGGAGGCAAGGAATGGCGGATCAGAGACACGCCAATCCGATGAGGCTACGAAGAACGGTTGACGCGTACCTGGTAGCACGGGAGCGGGTGATGTGTTCGGGATACGCCGCAGAAATCGACTGGCAAGAATCCAGGGATTATTCGAAGGTCACCGAACGAGAGTTTCTCCGAGAAGCCGCATGGGTCATATTGTCCGCGGGCATGTCCGAGCGAACTATTCGCAGAGTATTCGACGCCATCACTTGTGCGTTTTGCAACTGGGACTCGGGCAAGGTTATTGCGAACAATCGAACTCGCTGTATTAGCAGAGCAAGAGGTGCGTTTGGACACGACGCTAAATTGCGGGCGATTGCAGAAGTTGCTGAGCGAATTGCGCACGATGGATTTGTGCAAGTCAAACAGCAAATGCTCGATGGTGGGCCATGGGCGTTTGTTCAATTTAGTTATATCGGTCCGGTGACAGCATTTCATCTCGCGAAGAACTTGGGAATGGACTTCGTGAAAGCCGATAGACATCTTGTGCGAGTTGCGAGAGCTGCAGGGTTTGAGACCCCAGGCGATCTGTGTCGCGAGATCGCCACGATCACCGGGGACCGAGTTGGCACTGTTGACTTGGTAATTTGGCGGTTTGCGACTCTCGACAGTAATTATGAGCGCGTGTTTGGATGTGAAACGGCAATGTAGTCAGCGAAAAGAACGGTCCATGTGCCGCCGCATCTACTCCGTAGCGATTCCGGGTCGCTATCTTGATAGCGGTTGGAATCTGGTGGTAGATCCTCAGATCGAAGTCATTCTCTCCGGTTCGGATGCGTGAGCGCGGGCGAAGGCCTTTCTTCCTCCCAAACCCTTCCTTCGGCGTATTGCTTTGGATAGTCTTTCCTGAATGGCACAAATCGGCTGGACGCGCGATCAGTTGCTGAAGACCTTGGCCCTGTACTGCCAGATCCCCTTCGGCAAGATGAGCCATCGGAATCCCGATGTCGTCGCCGTCGCGAAAGAGATCGGGCGCACGCCGAGCGCCGTCGCGTACAAACTCGGCAACTTTGCGAGCATGGATCCGGAGCTTGCAAAGCGCGGCATCAAAGGACTTGCGAACAGTTCCGAGGCCGACCGCCGCATCTGGGCCGAGTTCTACGGGAAGTGGGCGTTGCTCGCGAGCCAGATCAAGGTGGTTGTGAGCACGCAGGTGCCTGCGTCGGCCGTGTCGGCGGTGTCGCCCGGGTCGTTGCCCGGGTCGGGGCTTGGGTTGGAACCCGACGGCCCGACCGAAATCGTGATGACCGTGAAGCAGAGGCGGGGGCAGCGATTCTTTCGTGCCGCGGTACTCGCGGGGCATGATGGCAAGTGCTGCATCACGGGCATCGCTCACCCGGAGATGCTGCGTGCGAGCCACATCGTTCCTTGGAAAACCGATGCGAAGCTGCGGCTGAATCCGCGGAACGGGCTTTGCCTGAACGCGCTGCACGATGCGGCGTTCGATCGCGGGTTGTTCACGCTGACGGATGCGTGCGAAGTGCGGTACGCGAAGAGATTGAAGAAGGGCCTGCCGCGGGAAGTGTGGGAGGGGATGTTCGAGAAGCACGAGGGGCAGGCGGTGCAGATGCCCGAGCGGTTTCGGCCGGAGGCGGCGTATCTGCGGCATCATCGGGAAGCGGTGTTCTGCGGGTGAGATGCGAAGGCGAAATGCGCTGGGTTTGTGTCGCTGGCGCGACAGGGATGAAGGAAGGGGAGAGGTTGGGCAGGTCACGACCAGGCGTTGAAACGCCTGGCAACGATCGGGCGCCCCGGGGGCGGGGGAATTGCGGATTTCGGATTTCGGATTTCGGATTTCGGATTGCGGATTGCGGATTGCGGAATTCGGAGTTCGGATTTGGGATTGCGGAGTGCGCGGAGAGGGACGCGCGAACTGAAGTTCGCGGCTCGGAGGGGGAGGGTGCATTGGGGGTGCACTGGTGGGCGGGCGTATTTACTTGTCAAAGAGAGGGGGGAGCGCGGAATGGGAGCGGGGACAATTTGATCGAAAAGCGAAAAGCGAAAAGCGAAAAGCGAAAAGCGAAAAGCGAAAAGCGAAAAGCGAAAAGCGAAAAGCGCCGGTCGCAGATCGCAGATTGACAAGTTGCGGATCGCGAAGGCGAAGGGCCAACGGCTTGAGTCTTCGGAGCTGAATCGAGCGGGTGGGGTCAGGCGGCGGCTTGTGTTGGTTGGGTGGGGGCGGCTTCGCTGGTGGGGGTGTGGCTGGCTGGGTTTTCTTGCGTTGTTGGGTGATTCACTTTGGGCAACTCGGCCGGCGAGGGGGCTTGGAGTGCTTGGCGGGCGCGGATGTCATGGATGACCTGTTCGAGGGCGATGATTTCGAGGCCTTTGACGGGGTGGTCGTTGCGCCAGCAGATGATGAGGTCGCAGCCTTCTTTGGGGTGATTGAAACGGCTGCTCAGGTATTCGAACTCGATGCGGACGCGTTGCCAGGAGTCGGGGCCGACGCGGCGTTTGCCTTCGCAGTCGGGGTAGGCGGTGCGGACGTTTTCGATGATGAAGCCCATTTCTTCGGCCATCATGCCGAAGAGGAGGACGACGCCTTGTTCGTTGGTGGGCTGATGGAGCATGGCGCGGTGGTTGAGGACTCTGCCGCAGACGGGGCGGTCATCGGTGGGGGTGTAGATGGAAAGGCCGGCGAGGCGCGGGGCGAGATCGGAGCCGGAGAGAGAGGCGGGGAGGGAGTCGCCGAAGGTTGTGCTTGGGTCGCGCGGGTTTGCGGGCCAGTTGGAATCGTGACCGGAGCGGTTTTCGAGCGCGAGGCGGACGCGCCACCATGCGCCGAAGTGTCTCATGACGAGGTTGTATGAGTAGCCGCCGCCTTGTTTGAGATATTCGGCGACGGTGGGGAAGTGGCCGATGCGGGCGATGACTTTGTGAAAGTCATGGAGGATGTCGGCGGAGGAGATTTGGGCGGTGAACTTGCCGCGGACTTGAGAGCGGAAACCGGCGGCCCGGAAGAGCGCTGCGTAATTGCCGAAAAGGCGGAGCGTGTGATCGTCGCGGATGCCTGCGAGGTTGCGGAGATTGGGCTGGGTGGGGCGCTTGCCGAGTTTGGCACCGAGGCGTTCGACGCGGCGGATGTAATCGGCGCGGAGCTTGGTGTCGGCGTTTGGGTGCGAGCCGCAGTCGTTGCGATCGCGGAGGATGGGTTTGGGTGCGGGGTTTTCTTGCGCGGGTTGATCGGGTGCGGGGGCGGTTTCGGTGATGTTGCTGGAGGTGTTGTTGGGGGCGATGTGGGATTGAGCGGACTTGCGGGCGGCCACGAGAAGGCTCCAGAAAGGAGAGAAGGGGGAGCAGAAAACGCTGCCGCGTAGTTTACCGTGAAAAAACATTGACACAAGGGTTTTGTTTGGTATTTCTTCGAGAAAGAACGTGGCTTTCCGTAAGTGTTTGATGGAAAAGTGATTGCGTTGAATCGGTTTGGGGGAACGAATGGCGTGGCATCGCCCTTTTTGGGCGATGGGTTTGGGCTTTGTGGTTTGGGTCGGGAGGCATACCGCCCGGAAGGGCGGTGCCACGGGGTGGGCGGTGTCACACGCTGGGCGGTGCCACGGGCAGGCCGAAGCGGGAGTGGTCGGCTTTCCGAGAAAGGGTCAGGGGCAGACGAGCGCGTCGTACGCGGGAACGAAGATCACAAAGTCGGCGTCGTCAACGACGCCATCGTTGTTGAGATCGGCGGGGCAATTTGCGGGCATGGTTGGGTCGGCGCAGTCGAGAATGTTGTAACCGGCGAGGAAGAGGACGAAGTCGGCATCATCGACGAGGCCGTCGGCGTTGAGGTCGCCGGTGCAGACGCTGAGCGTGGCGGGATCGGATGTCGCGCTGCCGCAGGTGTTGGAGATGAGCGCGTCGTAGGAGCCGGCATCTTCCGGATGAGCGTTGTGGATCGTGAGCGAAGCGGTCTGGCTGCCGGAGATGGTGGAGCCGGAGGGTGTTGGGCCGTCGGTGAGAGGTGTGCCGCCTTTTCGCCACTGGTATGTTGCGTCGGCCGGCGCTGCGAGGACTGAGAATGTTGCATCGGGCGAGGCGTGGGCGTTGTCTGGTTGCAGTGTGATAACGGGCGCGAAACCGGATGATGTGGACGGGATGAGTTGCAGTTGGAACGGGACGAGATTTTGGGTGACGCTCATGTGCTGCGGGTTGTCATCGAAGCAGATGTCGGAGAATGCACCGGTGATGGGGGAGCCGTAGACAACGGGCGAGAAGATTGTGCCGGGTGCTGGCGAGTAGGGCGCGATGAAAGCGCCGCGGAGATGCCCTGCGACCGACGCCGCGGCAGAGGGCTTGATGCGGCCGAACTGCCCGGTCGAAGCGCCCTTGATTTCGATTCGAACGGTGCCGGAAGGATTGAGCGTGATCCCGCCATTGATCGTGAGAACGCCATCGGGGGCGAGGTCGATCAGCCCGGAGTTGTAGAGCGTGCCGTTGGCCGGTGCGGTCGTGATGTTGCGAGCGGCAAGGCGCAGGGTTCCGTCGATTGTTCTGAGCGATGTGAGCGTCGGGATGGCCGCGGAGGAGCCGGTGATGTCGATGACGGCGCCGGGGCCGATGTTGCGGATGATGCGCGTGCCGAGCGTGAGCGAGCCGCCCCGGGAGATCCACTTGCCGCCGGAAAGGGTGAGCGTCGTGGTGTCGAAATTCTGGAGGGTGGTGGGATTGACGACGAGATCGCCGGCGATGGATTCGACGGTGCCGGAGTTGTTGAAGGTGCCGGTGCCGCCGACAACGAACGAGGTGGCGGGCATCCGCATCGAGATGAGGCCGAAGTTGGTCAAGCTTGCAAGTGAAGAGGTCGTGATACGTCCGCCCGAGCGGCTGTTGTTGGGGCAGATGAGCGAGACACCGCTGGCGATGGTGAGGCTTGCGTTGTTCTGAACTTGGATCGATCCGGTTGTGAAGGAGAGGTTCCGGAACGAGATCTGGCCGATGCCACCGATGGTTTGAGAGCCGGTCGCGACGACGAGGACTGCGGGGCCGCAGGATTCACCGCTCTCGAGAGAGAGTTCGGCGCTGTTGGCGAGGGTGAGGCCGTTGGTGAGGGTGATGTTGCCGCAGTTACCGGCAAGGAGGTTTCCGGCGAGTGTGCAGCCGTTGAGGTTGAGGAACTGGCCGGAGCCGGAAGCGATGCGGAAGACTGCGCCGCCTTCGGCGCGCAGCGTGGAGTTTGTGAAGGATGCGCGATCGAGAATGATGTCGCCCGTGGAGGCGTCGGCGGTGATGAGAAGTCCGGAGGGGATGGTGCCGAGATAGGTCTGCGGACTGGAGACAGCGGTGAAATGCCCGAGGCCGGAGAATGTGCCGGAGACTGTCCAGGGGCTGGAATTGAGCGCGAATGTTCCGGCGTTCGTCCACGTTCCCAGCAGCGTGAGCGAACCGTTTGTAACCGTCACGGTGCTGTTGTTGGTCCAGGTTCCTTCGAGCGTGAGTGCGCCGTGGCAGTCGATGGGTTGATCGATCGTGAAGGAGCCCTTGAGTTCAAGCTTTGCACCGGAGGCGACCAATGCGATGCCGACGAGGCCGGAGAGGTTGTCGATGTCGAGTGTGCCGGCGACGACATCGAGGATGCCCTCGTTCTTGAAGGTGCCGGATTGATAGATCTGCAACTCGCATCCCGCCTGCGCGACGGAGATGGTGCCCTGATTGATGAGCGTGGAGCCGGAAGGGATCGGGATCTGCGCGAGCGCATTCGCGCCGGCATTGGGGCCGAGGACAAGCTTGATGCCGGGGCCGAGGGTGAGCGTGGTGGTGCTGTTGAATGTGAAGAGCGACGGGCAGTTCGCGATGAAAATAGTGCCCGCACCGGTGATAGCCTGCGTGCCCCCGGTGAAGGAGAATCCGTCGGCGTAGGCGAATGGAGCGGAGGTGCCGAGCGAAATGACGGCGTTATTGGCGAGCGTCAGATTGCCCTTCACTCGGATCTGGCGGTCGATCCCGATCAGGAGATCGCAGGCGATGGTGCAGTTCTCCATGGTGGGGCCGGTGACGATGAAGCTGGCCCCCTGGGTGGTGAGCGTCGTTCCGGACATGGAAACGGAATCGAGGATGAGATCGCCTGTTGCCGGAGTCGCGACGAGCGCGGGGCCGGTGTAGATGCCCTGCGCGAGGGTCATGGTGCCGCCGGATCGGGCGAAGTTGCCGAGCGAAGAGAACGTGCCGGCGAGCATGACGGCGGTATTGGTGTTGGTGATGAGGCCGGGGTTGTTCCAGATACCTCGGAGTTCGAGCGTGGACGAGGTGGCGGTGATCTGGGAGGCGTTGGTCCAGGTGGTGGACCAGAACGAGGCGTTCGAGTTGGTGACGGCGATCGCGCCGTTGTTGGTTCCCTGGCTGCCATTGAATTTCAGCGTGGATGCGCTCGAGGCCGAGATGGATCCGTCGTTGATCCACGAGCTGTCGAGCGTGAGCTTGGCGCCGGTGACGGAAATCGTGCCCGCATTGGTCCAGGCGGAATTGAGGACCGACGCGGTCGAGCCGGAAAGCAGCTCGATGGTGCCGTTGTTGATGAAGTGCGCGGAGGCGTCGCGCACATCGATGTTGAATTCTCTCGCGCCGACCGAAATCGTGCCGTTGTTGACGAGCGAGCTGCCGGGAAGGATCTGCAGATTGGTCCACGGGTCGGAAGCGGGCGCGACGATGGTGATGCCCGGTCCAAAGGTGACGGAGGCGGACTGGGCGATGACAAGCGCGCCGTTGCCGGAGTTGGAGCCGCTGCTGTGCAGCCGGATCTGTCCGGAGCCGGAAATGAGCTGCGCGCCGCCCGAGATTGTGATTCTCGCGCTGTCGCAGCGTCCGCCCGCGCTGAGCACCGCGCCGTTCGCAAATACCAGACCGTTCCGGATGGTGATGAACACGCACGCGCCGGTGACGTTGGTGCCGATCGTGCAGCCGCTGAGCGCGCATGTTCCGTCTATCGTGAAGCCGGTGCCGTCGGGAGATTCAAGGACACAATTGGTGAGCACGGCATTCTGGAGCGTGATCGGTCCAGAGAGCGTCGAAGCGGTGAGAGTCGCGCCGGTTGCCGCGCCGGAGACGATGACCGTGCCTCCGGAGTTCGTGATTGTTCCAAGCGAGGTGAACGCGCCGGCCGTTTTGAGGACGGCTCCGGTCTCAACCAGGAACTGGCCCGTGCTCGACCAGGCATCGGGGATGATGCCGAGCGTTCCCGCGCCGGCGCGCAAAGTCCCGCTGTTATGGAATGTTCCGGGGCCGCTGATGTTGAACGTGCGCCCGGTCTGCGCGACAGCGATTGTGCCGCTGTTGTTGAGCGTCGTCCCGCTCTCGAGCCGGATCTGGGCAAGCGATCCGGTGGCTCCCGCGCCGTATGTGATGGAGATGGAAGGGTCAATCGAGAGGGTGCAGCCGCTCTGCACGGAGATGGCATTCCCGCCGTTTCCCTCGCTCGAGATGAAGATCGAGCCCGAGCCGGAAATCGACTGCGACCCCCCGCTGAAAATCAGGCCGGTGCAGCCACCGGTATTGTCGATCTGAACCACCGCGCCGGACTGGAGCGCGATGCCGCCGGTCAGAGTAACGGTGTCGCACCCCTCGAAGAGGAGATTGCGAGCCGTGGTGATCGAGCGCACATTCGCGTTGCCTACCGAGATCGTGCTCGGTCCCGCGGGGATGATGCAGTCGTGAGTCGCGCCCGGCGACACGGCGGGTGACCAGTTTCCGGCGAGGCTAAAGGTGGTTCCATTGGCCGCGCCCGTCCATGTCAGTGTTTGCGCGTGCGCGACGCCGAGCGGCAAAAGCGCGAGTGAAAGGGCAAGTAGTGTGATCAACAATTGCGAGACGCGATGCCGCGGCGGAAGTGATTCGAGCATGAGTGCAGCCAGCTTACCCGAGGTGGCCTGAATGGGTGACTGGATTTGCAATGCCGGCCCGTCCCATCGGGTGTCAAAGGCACGTCGGGTGTGTTTGGTCTGATAACTTCCGCGTGCGGAGCACTCGCGTGTTTGGTTGTGATCTATACAGCCACGCTCGCGTTCAGACGCGCTTGCCGCGGCGGCCATTCGCAAACCGGATCGCGGCTTCGAAACCGTCGATCATTTTTTCAATACTGAAATCGCGCGTGGCGGTAACGAGCGCATCGGCCGACATCGCGCGGAGTTTGGGGCGGTCGTTGAGGAGCGCGATGACCTTTGCCGCGAGATCGGGGACGCTGCCATCCTGATAGACATCGCCGTTGATGCCGGGCTTGATGACGTCGTATTCGGGGCCGTGCTTGCTCGCGTCGTTGCATGTGAGCACGGGAACGCCGTAGCCCATCGAGTGCAAAACGCTGAGGCCCATGTGTGATGGAAACACCATCAGGTCGGATGAGAGGAACCACGGCGCGAGGTTCTTCTCTTCGTAGACGGGGCCGAGGAAACGCACGCGCGCCGACTGCGCGTTGGCGGGGTTGAGCAGGTTGAGTTTGACGGCGATCTCGCGGAGGCGCTGTTCATCTTCGCCGCCGCCGATGATGAGAAGCTGGGTGCCGTGGTGCGCCTGCGCGATGGTGGGGAGGGCTTCGAAGAGCAACTCGAGTTTGCGGAGGGGATCGAGCCGCGCGCAGAAAATCAGCGTCGGCGGCGGAAACGGCAGCGAAGGCGAACTCTGGTTGAGGTCGTTGGCGCGCTGAAACGCTTCGAGATCGCGGGGGCGTGCGGACCAATCTCGCCGCGCTGCCTGGATGTCGGTCTGGTCGACGCTGTTTGGCGCAACGAACACGCGCCCAGGTTCAAACCCTTCTTTGATCAGCCCCTCGCGTGCCGATGCGGAGTAGACGAGAATGCAGTCAGCGCGCCGACCAAGCGCGTTGCGGATGTTTCGGCGTGCGGGGGTCTCGTTTTTGGAAACGCCGTGTCCGAAGAAGACGATGCCCATCCCTTTCCGCCGCGCTTTGAGAATCGCGGGCGGGTTGTCGAGGAAGCGGACATTCCAGTTGAGGATCACGACGTCGGCGGGGCGGTCGAGCGCGGCCAAATAACCCGCGTGCCAGAACAATTCCGGACGTTGGAAGACTTTGCGGGCTGGTGTGAAATGTCCGTCAATTCCGACTGGATCGACATTGGGGACGTGACCGTCCGAGGCGTATTCAAGATGGAGAGAAATACCCGGCCTCGAGGCCAATTCACGCCACGCGGGCAGTCGATACTTCGCGAGCGCGGGTTCGCAGACGATGGTGCGGATTGGCGCTTCGGGCATGGGCAAGAGGTTAGGGGGAGGGAATGCAGTCCTGAGTCATGAGGTCCTGAGTCCTGAGTCAGACATCGGCGGTTCTCGACACAGGACACAGGACAACAGCACCCAGGACTGTCTTTGCCGGGCCGGGTTTGCGGATGAGCACGAGGGCCGACCGCTATAGTCGGACCCGACTTTTTCGGGGGTTGAAATGACCGTTTTCGTCTCAGAGAAACAGGCAATCGGGAGATCACGCGGCATGTCGCACGCTGAGCAACTTCGGACCAAGATCGAGTCTCGTCAGGCCAAGGTCGCCGTGATCGGCCTCGGATATGTCGGCCTGCCCCTGCTGGCGGCATTCCACGAAGCCGGCTTCCCCGTTCTCGGTTTCGACATCGACCCTGAAAAGCCGGTGCTCCTGAAGAAGGGCGAGAACTACCTGCCGCACTTGGGCAGCGACCTGTGCAAGCAGTTTGTCGGCAGCAAGAAGTTTGATGCAACGACGGATGCGAAGCGCCTCGGCGAAGCCGACGCGATCATCGTTTGTGTGCCGACGCCGCTGGGTCAGCACGGCGAACCGGATCTCAGCTACGTGATCAACACCGGCGTGATGATCGGTGAAAACGCCAAAGAAAACCAGCTGGTGGTTTTGGAGTCGACTTCGTACCCGGGGACCACGCGCGAGGACATGTTGCCCGCGATCATCAAGGAAGCCGCAAAGAAAGGCGTGAAGCTCACGCTCGGCGAAAACTTGTTTGTCGCATTCAGCCCCGAGCGCGAAGACCCGGGTCGCAAGAGCCATAGCACCACCACGATTCCGAAGCTGGTGGGCGGGCTCGACAAAGTTTCCGGCGATCTCGCGACCAAGCTCTACACCGGCCCGATCAAGACCGTTGTTCCGGTTTCAACTGCCGAGGTCGCGGAAGCGAGCAAGGTGTTTGAGAACGTGTTCCGCTGCGTGAACATCGCTCTGGTCAACGAGCTGAAGACCATTATGGATGCGATGGGCATCAACGTGTGGGAAGTGATCGAAGCAGCCAGCACAAAACCCTTTGGTTTTATGCCGTTCTATCCGGGGCCGGGCTTGGGTGGCCACTGCATCCCGATCGATCCGTTCTATCTCACGTGGAAGGCGAAGGAATTCAAGGTTCCGGCGCGGTTCATTGAGATCGCGGGGGAAGTGAATAATTCCATGCCGCACTATGTGGTTCACAAGGTTGCGGCGGCGCTGAACAATCAGGGCAAGGCGACGAAGGGTGCGAAGGTTTTGGTGCTGGGCCTCGCGTACAAGCCGGACATCGCGGACACGCGCGAGAGCCCGACGTATGAGCTGATCGAGTTGCTTTTGGATATGGGCGCGAAGGTTGAGTACAGCGATCCGTACGTGAAATACACCAAGCCGGTGCGGAAGTACAACCTCGATATGCACAGCGTGGATCTGACGCCTGAGAACCTGGCGAAGTTTGATGTGGTGCTGATCTCGACGAACCACACGGCGTTTGATTACGCTGCGGTGGCGAAGGGCGCGAAGCTGGTGGTGGATACCCGCAATGCGATGAAGAAGTTTGCGGGGGAGATGGGCGAGCGGCTGGTGAGGGCGTGATCTGATTTCGGATTGCGGATTTCGGATTGCGGATTTGTGTCGGAACGCACGTTGGGCTACTTTGCTTGCGTTGACGATTTTCGGCGTCTTGCGGTGCGGATGGACGCAACAAAGATTGCCGTCAATTCGTCGGACTCTTTGATCAAGCTGGTCAGGCGGTTGCGTTTGATCAAGGCGGAATCCGCGAGCAGTTCGAGCCAATAGGTTGATTCGTCAGATTCTTCTTCGACGATACCGAGCTTGCTCAGAAACTCTGCCGTCGAGCGGGCGCGGCAGGCTGAGCGATAGTTCGCGCCCACAGATGTTGCTGAACGCAAGAGTTGACGCCCGAGTACATCGGCCGCCCGCGTTGGAGGCAGAGAATCGGTCAGCCGAATGATGCGGAGCGCGAAGGACTTCGTTCTCGCTTGGAGTTCGGCCTTATTCATTCCCGAAATGCTACCCAAGGTGCGCAACCCGGCGGATTCGGGTTGCCGGTGAGTCAAGCCGAGACACACTCTTGATCCGAAATCCGAAATCCGAAATCACCGAGCTTGTATCTCGACGAACTGCGCCCAGTGTGTGCCCGCACCCAGGTTGATGACGCGGTAGCGGGTGGCGCGGAGGCTGGGGGCGATGAAGGCCTGATCGATGTGAAAGAACGGGACGTCGCTGGGGATGAAGAAGCGGACGGCGGAGAAGAGGCCTGGGCCGTCGAGCTGGGCGAAGGGGACCTTGCGCGGGTAGGAGGCGGTGTAGCCGGCGCCGGCCTGGTCGAAGGCGTTTTCCATATCGTGGGTGAGGTGCTGGAGGCTGCGGCTGCCTCGCGGGATGTTGAAGTCGCCGATCATGACATCAGGAAGGGGAAAGCCTTTTCGTCCGAGTTGTTCGGCGGGGACGTTGATCCACTGCGGTTCGCCCTTGGCGTCGGGCTCGGCGGCGAGGACGGTGGCGGTGCCTCGCCAGGCGTCGAGGGATTTCATGGCTTCTTGTGTGATGTACTGGCGGCTGATGGTGGGGTCGCTGGGGAGGTCCATGAGCCAGACGACGAAGGGCTGGCCGGTGCCCTGCTTGACGGTGCCTTCGGGGTCGAAGATGAGGTAGAGGGAGTAGCCCGGGTCGTTGTTTTCGTAGCGGCCGCTTTGCTTGCGGATGTCGAATCCGACGCCGGGCTTGATGTTGAGCGAGGTGAAGCCCCACTCGCGGAGCTTGAGGCGGGTGTGGATGAGGAAGATGCCGGCGAGGAAGGTTGAGGAGTTGTCTTTGGCGGCGGGCGCGGGTTGCGGCGCGGATTCGGGATTCGGAGTTGTTTGGGCGGGAGTGCCGAGGGTTTTGAATTCGTTGACGGCGGACCAGTTGGGCTGGTTGGAGACGACGACGAGGTCGGCGTCGATCTGGCGGAGCTGATCGAGCCAGCCATCGCGGACGCGGCCGCCGATGTTCCAGAAGAGGATGGAGTTGGAGATGCGGTCGCGCGGGCGGCTGGTATCGGCGAGGCCCCATTCGCGCAGGAGGGCGCGGGGGATGCGGTGCTCGAAGGTGGCGGACCAGGCTGCGGCGAAGAACCAGGCGAGGCAGAGGAGGACGTAGGGATTGCGGGCGTGGCGTTTGAAGAAGGGAGGGCGGTTTTCGGGCGGCCCGCCGGACTTGAGCTGCTCGAATCCTCGGAGGAAGAACTGGATGGAGAGCGCGAGGGCGCAGGCGATGCCGGCCATGAAGATGGTGAAGAGGCTGGGGATCCAGAAGATGAACTGGGACCAGCGGAAGGAATCGTTGAAGAGACGACCGACCAGCCAGATGAAAAGCAGGACGGCGGAGAGCGCCCAGAGCGCGGCGCTGAGGGCACGGCAGGATGTGAGGATGATGCGGAGCATCCGGGCGGGACTGGGCTGGGGTGGACTTGCGTTGGGCGTGAGTTGGGCTGGGTGCGGAGGAAGAGCGCGGTGGAGGCGAGACGGAGTGTACCGCAAGCGAGCGGATTGGTGGCCGATAGGTGTTCAGGGGGCGGGGCTGCGTGAAGTACCCGAGGGTGCGGCGGGCTGTTCGAGCCGGAAGAGCCGGACGAGGTGGGGCCGGAAGCGGGCGGGAGTGATTTGAAAGGCCTCGGCGAGTGCTTCGGGGACAACGGTGCGGACGAGGAAGGCGTAGACGGCGGAGAAGAAAAGTCCGGCGGCGATGAAGAGGAGGAACTCGGCGGCGAAGACGCCCGCATCATGGCCGAAGATGCCGGAAAGGAATCGGCGGACCGACTCGTCGGCGACGGTGTCGATGGAGATGGTGAGCGCGCCGGCGAGAAGGCCGAGGGACCAGACGGTGAGGGAGTTCTTGACGACTTCGCGTCGGCGGACGCCGAGCGGCTTGAGCGCGATGACGAGGTGGAGCAGGCTGGAGACCACGCCGAAAGCGGCGGATGCGAGAGCGATATAGACGCCGGACCACCAGATTCGTTCGGTGACGTACGGCCAGAACGTGGGGACGTTGAGGGCGAGGAAGAGGGCGCGATCGAGCTGGGGCTTGCCGATGAGCGTGCCGACGAGTGCGGCGAGCATGGTGCCGATGGCGAGGAGAAGGAGGCCGACTCCCCAGGCGCGGAACTGTCCACGGGCCTGCTGGACGGCGAGGCTGATCGAGAGCAGGACGTTGATGGCGTAGCCCGCGCCGATGATCTGCACGGGGAGGATGCTGGCGGCCCAGCGTTCGCGCCAGACCAGGGATTCGAACGGGCGGTAGGTGGCGGCGAGGCCGAGCGACATGAACGTGGCGAGGAGCGTGACCTGGCGGAGCGTGCGGAGAACGGCGGCGCGCTTGCGGTCTTCTTCATCGGCGAGACGGGTGAAGACGGGGACGAGGACCTGGTTGATGTTGGTGGAGAGCAGGCTGCCGACCTGGACGACGATGAGGAAGGTGAAGGTGTAGATGCCGACGACTTCGAGCGGAGCGGCGAGGCCGATCATGGCGCTCGAGCCCTGGTTCATGCCGGCGATACCGAGTGCCGCGACGAGCGCCCAGCGGGAGCGGAGGAAGAGCGGCCACCATTGGTTGGCGCTGGGCGCGAGTTGCCAGGGCCGGTGGCGGCAGTAGTAGAGCGCGAGGACGTTTTCGACGAGTGCGCAGAGGATGTTGGGGAGGATGAACGAGAGCGGGCCGAGGCCGATGTAGGCGAAGGCGACGGAAGAGACGTAGCGCGTCATGGCGCTGGCGGTCATGACGGATGCGTTCTCGCGGTAACGCATGTCGGCGAGGAGCTTGGTGAGCAGGATGCCGCCGACGGTTCCGAGGGGGATGCTCCATCCGATGATGGCGAGCATGACGATGAGGCGGTCGTCTTCGTAGAGGCGGGCGAAGGGGAATGCGAGGCCGGTGAGGAGGATCGCGAGGACGGTGTTGAAGGCGAGGGCCATCCAGAAGCAGGGGCCGAGGAGTTTCTCGTGCTCGGCGTGGTGCTTGAGGAGGATCTGGCGGACGCCGCCGTCGCGGAGGACGGAAGCGATGCCGCTGATGGCGAGCGCGATCCCGACGATTCCGAAATCGGACTTGGTGAGCCACCAGGCGAGGAAGATCTGGGAGACGAAGCTGCCGATGCGCGTGGCGACGGTGTTGGCGATCATCCAGACCGAGCCGGAGAGAACGCGTTTGGCGTAGCCGGCATCGGCGGGCATTGGCGCTTTTGGGCGGTCGATCGGCGCCGGGCTTGGTTCGGACCGGGCGACATCGTCGGAATGGGGAGTAGGCCGGATCAACGCGGGTGGCAGCGTATGGACTGTGCGGGGCGACGCCGATCGGAATGCGAGCGGAAGGAGAAACTCGGTGGACTTCCCGAAAGGCGGATGGGGGGGCGGGGCTTCGGATTTACGCAGAGCCGAACGATTTCAACCCTTCCGCTCGCCCGCTCTCGGTGAGGGGCCTTCCGGAAAAATCAGTCAGCGACGCATGGGGTGATCGCGCTTCAGGAAGAAGACGTCCATTTGCCAGAGGGTGTCGTCTTGTGGGCGGCGGGAGAGGCCCATGACATCGTGCCAGACGTAATCGCGTTCGGACATGAACTTGAGGACGTCCTCGATGAGGGGCATGTGCGGCAAGAAATCAATAAAACTGACCTCGAGCAGGAGTGCGGGGCCGGACTTGAGGGCGTTTTCGGCCCCCTTGAGGACCTCGAGCTCGAAGCCCTGGACATCGAGCTTCATGAAATCGGGCGTGGGGATCTCGCCGGAGGCGATGAGTTCATCGAGGACGTACATCTCGGCGGTGGCGGAGCCTTTGGATTTGGCGTCGCTGAGGAGCGAGGTTTGGGTGTTTTCGTCGGAGTAGGAGATGGTGTCGCGCTTGGGGCCGAGGAAGCCGAGCTTGTAGTTGAAGTTGGGGATCTCGGCCTTGACGGCTTCGAGGGAGGGCTTTTCGCGGGCGTTTGGCTCGAAGGAGTGGATGCGGGCGTTCGGGAAGACCTCGTGGGCCATGCGGGCCCATTCGCCGCGGGCGGCGCCGATGTCGAAGATGACCTTTGGGTCGAAGCCAATTTTGTGGACATGCCGGAGGCGGGTGGGCATGTCGAGGTGGCGCATGGTGGGGATGAACTGGAGGGCGGCTCCGCGGAGCGCGTCTTTGCCCGATTGGGGGATGACTTTGTTGAGGATGTTGTGGGCGGACATTGGGGGCTCCGATTCCAAGGAGACAACGAATCCCCGGGAAGCGGGGTTCAGACTTTATCGGTCCGGTGGGGGGGGAAGTTTTGGGGAGAGTGAAGGTTCGTGGGGTCAGGGAAGGGGCTCGCCGCCGGGGAGGGGGAGTGCGGTCTCGAGGACCCAATCCCAGGTCTTGGGCGGGTTTGAACCGGGGAGGTTGAGTCGCTGGCGGGTGCGCTGCGCCCAGAAGGCGTGGGCGTTGTCGAGGGAATGGAATTGGACGAAGCGGGCGGCGGCGGGGTGGGGCTTGAAATCGGGGGACGATTCGAGCGCGGCGCGGAGAGCGCGAGTGACGGCGTCGAGATCGCGGACGGTGCAGGCGGTACCGAGGGCGAAGCGTTGGCAGGTTTCGCCGGGCCAGCCGAGATCGGAGCTGAGGATTGGGCGTCCTTGTGCCGCGGCGCGGATGAGGATGCTGGCGGAGCCGAGATGCCGGCGGTAGGTGACGCCGATGAGATCGGCGGCGGCGATGGCGAGGATCATCTGTTCGTCGGTGACGTAGCCGTCGCGCGAGATGATGCGGCCGGCGCGGACGAGGTCGGCGGCTTCGCCCTGCAGGAGAGCGTTGATCTCGGGCATGTGGGTGCCGACGAGGAGGAGGCGATCGGAAGGATTGAGAGAAGCGGCGTGGAAGGCGCGGATGAGGATGTCCACGCCTTTGCGTTCGTCGAGGCGTCCGACGCAGGCGATGAGGCGGCCGTCTTCGGGGATCGCGAGGCGCTTGCGTGCCTCGGGCTTGCTGACGGAGGGGACGGCTTCGACGGGATCGGGGGAGAGGACGGTGCGGGAGGCGATGTGCGGCGTGAGTGCGCGGATGGCGCGCATGAGGAGCGGGTCGATGACGTGGAGTGTGCGGGTGGTGCTCGCGCCGACGAGGGCGGCCCAGGCGCGGCGCTTGGCGAAGCGGCGGAAGGAGCGGCGCGGCTCGTAGGCCCAGGACGAGTTCATGATCATCGCCTCGAGCTCGGTGGAGGCGAAGGCGGGGGCCTGGAAGAGGAGGCGTTTGACGCCGAGCATCTCGACGACGCCGTCGGAGGAGGGGGAGATGATGTGATCGGGGCGGAGATCGGACGCGGCGCGGACGAGCGTGCCGGCGCTGTTCCAGCCGAAGGCGAACTTGCCAGCGGGGTCGGCCTCGGGGTAGCGCTCGACGATATCGAAACGGGAGGCGAGGGGGGCGAGCTGCTCGGGGAAAGTCTCGCAGGCTTGTGCGCCGGGGCTGGTGGCGAGTGTGATTTTGACGGGGAGGGGCGCGAGGGCGTTGACGACGTGCTTGACGTAGGTGAAACGGTGGCCGCGGGGGCAGGGCTCGAAGATGACGACGTGCATGAGGCTCCTGGAGGAACGGTTTCAGAGTATCGGCGTTGCGGGGCGTGGGATTGTGGGAGGTGCGAAGGGGTCAACGGTGCGGGATCGGGGCGTGAAGAAGCTGAAGCGTGCTCAGGGCGTGACCGGCGCGCCTTCGGCGTGCGATGGGGATTGATCGTGGTATTTGGGGGGAGGCGGCCCGCCGCGACGCAACGGCAGCCCGGGGGGCTCGTGGATTGTCCGGGGGAGCGGAGGTCAGCGGCGGGTGGAGAAGACGTAGCGGATGGCGGCTTCCATTCCGTCCACCATTTTGAAGAGGTTGTACTCCTCGGTGGCGGTGCGGTAGGCGTTGGCTTTCATCTGCTCGAGGCGCTCGCGATCGGAGAGGACGGCGCCGACGACGTGGGCGAGGGCATCAACGGAGCCGTCGCTGTAGGTCATGCCGTTGATCCAGGGCTGGAGGGCATCGACCTCTGGGGCCCAGGAGGGTTCGTAATCGGTGGTGATGACGGGGAGGCCGTAGCCCATGGCGTGGAGGAGGCTGAGGCCGACGTTGCGCGGGTAGACGAAAAGGTCGGAGCTGATGAACCAGGGGGCGAGTTCGTGTTCGTCGTAGATCGCGCCGGTGAAGACGGTGAGGTCATCGACCTTGTTCTCTCGGGCGACGGCGCGCAGGTCGGCTTCCTGATCGCCGGCGCCGATGATGACGATCTTGAGGCTGGGGTACTGCTTGCGGAGGATCGCGCCGGCGCGGAGGAGCAGATCGGTGCGGTTTTCGCTGGAGAGACGGGAGACGAAGAGCAGGACGGGGCCGCTGAGCAGGCCGTGCTTTTCCTTGAAGCGCTGGAGTTCATCCGGGCGGGCGAGCCAGGATTCGCGGGCGGCCTTGAGTTCGCGCTGATCGAGCGAATTGGGCGCGACGAAGACGCGGTGTCCGTTGCCGTGTCGCTCGACGAAGCGATTGCGTGCGGAGGAGCTGTAGAAAACGATGGCGTTGGCGAGGTTTCCGATGCTGTCGCGGAGGAAGCGGCGGGAGAAGGCTTCTTGCTTGGAGTATCCGTGGCCCCAGACGATGGTGGGGATGCCGCGCTTTCGGGCGAGGAGGAGGCAGGGGACGAGGCTGAGGTAGCGTGTGTTCCAGCCGGCCATGATGACGTCGAAGCGTGCGGGATCGACGTTGTCGATCTGGGCTTGGCGCCAGAGGAGGCGGGGCTTTTTGAGCAGGACGCGGGACGTGATGGAAGAGCCTTTGAAGCCGTCGGGAGTGACGTTTTTGACGGGTTCGTCGGCGGAGTAGAAGAGATGGAAGTCGATACCGGGGCGGGAGGCGAGCTCGCGAAAGACAGGGATGCGGTACTTGGGGAGTGCGGGTTGGAAGAGGCAGAGTCGGATGGGGGGCGTGCCGGCGGAAACCGGAGCGTCTGCGGGGGTTGGCGGGGGCGAGTCGGTCATCGTGCGAGCGGTTTGCTGGGGCGTCCGACGCTGAAGTAACGGAAGTTTCGCCGGAGCATTTCATCGGGCCGGTAGAGATTTCGGCCGTCGAAGATGGTGGGGGAATTGAGGGCGGCGGCGAGGCGGTCGAAATCGGGGCTTTTGAAGTCGTCCCAATCGGTGCAGATGACGAGCGCATCGGCGCCGCGGGCGGCCTCGTACATGTCGGTACAGATGATGGGGGATGTACCGAGTTCGGCGCGGGCGGTTTCGGATGCGACGGGGTCGAAAGCGCGGACGGCTGCGCCGGCTTTGAGCGCCTTGGAAATGAGGGTGAGCGCGGGGGCCTCGCGGACGTCGTCTGTGCGGGGCTTGAAGGCCAGGCCCCAGAAGGCGAGGGTCTTTCCCTTGAGGCTGGAGGCACCACCGAAGTGGGATTCGATGCGCGCAAAGAACCGGTCGCGCTGGCGCTGGTTGGTGTCGTGAACGGCCTGGCTGATGGCGATGGGGACGCCCGCGCTCTGGCCCATCGCGATGCAGGCGAGGGTGTCCTTGGGGAAGCAGGAGCCGCCGTAACCCAGGCCGGGATAGAGGAATGCCGAGCCGATGCGCTTGTCGGCGCACATGCCTTCGCGGACCTTGCCGATGTCGGCGCCGTATGCCTCGCAGAGGTTGGCCATCTCGTTGATGAAGGAGATCTTGGTGGCGAGGAAGTTGTTGCTGGCGTACTTCACCATCTCGGACGAGAGGATGTCCATGATGTAGATGGGGTGGCCGTTGCGGACGAAGGGGTCGTAGAGGCGGCGGAAGAGCGCACCGGTTTCTTCGTTCTCGACGCCGACGACGACGCGGTCGGGCTTGTTGAAGTCGATGATCGCGTCGCCTTCTTTGAGGAATTCGGGGTTGTTGGCGATGTGGAACATCACGTCCGGGGCGGCGGCGCGGATGCGGTCGCGGACTTTCAGCGTTGTGCCGACCGGGACTGTGGATTTCACGACCACAGTGCGCTGTTTGCCGGGATAGCGGACAAACGCATTGGCGATGTCGTCGGCGGCGGAAAGGACGTATTTGAGGTCGGCATGGCCTGCCGCGTCGCTCGGGGTGCCCACGCAGATGAAGATGACTTCGGCGTCTTTGTACGCCTCGGCTGCATCGGTGGTGAAGCGGAGGCGGCCGTTCTTGATATTGCGCTCGAGGAGTTCTTCGAGGCCGGGCTCGTAGATCGGGCAGCGGCCCTGGCGGAGGGCATCGATCTTGCGGGCGTCGACATCAAGGCAGGTGACGTCGTTGCCGGTGCCGGCGAAGCAGACGCCGGTGACGAGGCCAACATAACCAGTTCCCACCATCGTTAGTCGCACGGGGGATTGGCTCCAAAGTCGGGGTGGAAGAGAAAGGCCGGACAGGCGGTGTCTGGCTCCCCTTTTCCGGAAAAGGGGAGCCAGAGAATAGCCGACGAACTACCAACCAAACGCCGGGTTGAACGGGCACTTGCCGGACTCAACTTGGCGGAATGTTCGAGCTGGGGCTGCAACGGTTGTACCCCTTTTTGCCGCTTCATACGCATAAACTCCCGACCCTATGGCGAACGCCCCATCCGTACAGAACGCTCCGACCGTGCAAACGACACCCATCGACTGGCCGAACGCCCGCGTGGTCATCACAGGGGGTGCCGGGTTTTTGGGCAAGGCCGTGCAGGAGCGGCTGAAGGCTCGCGGGGTGAAGCCGGGGAATGTGTTCATTCCGCGCCGGAAGGACTTTGACCTGACCGAGCGGGTGGACTGCGCGCGGCTGTATCGCAGCGCGTTCGGCCAGCAGAAGGTGGATGTGATGATCCACCTCGCGGCGGAAGTGGGCGGCATCGGGGCGAATCAGGCCAATCCGGGGCGGTACTTCTTTGCCAACATGGCGATGGCGCTGCACCTGATCGAAGAGGCGCGGCAGGATGCGCTGGCGGAGCGCGGGGGCAAGTTCATCCAGGTCGGGACGATCTGCGCGTACCCCAAGTTTGCTCCGATTCCGTTCAAGGAAGATGACCTTTGGAACGGCTATCCGGAAGAAACCAATGCGCCGTACGGCGTCGCGAAGAAGGCGGCGTGGCAGATGCTGGACGCGTACAAGCTTCAGTATGGGTTCCGCGGCGCGTTTGTGCTGCCGGTGAATCTGTACGGGCCGCACGACAACTTTGACCTGAAGAGCAGCCACGTGATTCCGGCGTTGATTCGCAAGTGCGTGGAAGCGCAGCAGCGGGGGGACAAGGAAATCGTGTGCTGGGGAACGGGGAGCGCGAGCCGCGAGTTTTTGTACGTGGAAGATGCGGCGGAGGGGATCTGCCGCGCTGCGGATGTGATGAACGATCCGGACCCGATCAACCTCGGTGCGTGCTTTGAGATCACGATCAAGGATTTGGTGGAACTGATCGTGAAGCTGACGGGGTTCAAGGGTGGGATCGTGTGGGACAAGACCAAGCCGGATGGTCAACCCCGGCGGAAGCTGTCGGTGGAGAAGGCGGAGAAGCTGCTCGGGTGGAAGAGCCAGGTGACGTTTGAAGAAGGTTTGAAGAAGACGATCGAGTGGTACCGGGCGAATCCGAGCAAGTAGCTTGCGGCGTGAAGGTTCGCTTCGCGGGGCTGCGCGACGGGGTGGTCGGCACGCATTTCTTGCCTGCGCATCGACCGAGAACGCGGAAGTTCGCCGGTGTGGATGCGCATTTCCTTGAGGGGGCTTGCAGGGTGTGCCATACTCATTCCGCCCGGCTTGCGCCGGAGGGAAAAAGGCATGGCCGACGCATCACTGCAAGACCGACTTCAGAAGGCGTACAACATCAAGTATCCGGGGGAGAAGTTGCCGCCGCCGCCGGTGCTGCGGCCGGACGCGGTCTCGACGAATCGGAATGACGATGTGGCGAGGTTGATCCGTGGCGAGAAGGGGCGGGCGCTGGAGATCGGGTGCAACACGGGCGGGTTGACGGCGGCGCTGGCGGGGCAGTTTGATCACATCGCGGGGATTGATATCTCGAACACGGCGGTGGAGGCTGCGCGGAGGCGTGCGGAACTCGATCCGGAGCTTGCGAAGAAGCTGGAGTTTCACGTGGCGAGCGCGGACCAGCCGCTGCCGTTTGCGGATAAGAGCTTTGATGTGGTGCTGGGGATTGCGGTGCTGGAGCACCTGGTGTTTATCTATGAGGCGCTGGATGAGTGGCACCGGGTGTGCAAGCCGGGCGGGTGCCTGGTTTTGTGCGTGCCGAACATGGCGTATGTGAAGCACGTGGGGGATTTGCTGCGTGGGCGGCAGCCGCTGACGGGGAGTCCGACGCGTGATGCGAAGTACTGCCGCGAGCATGGTTGGGACGGGCACCACCTGCATTACTTCACGCAGTCGTCGCTGACGGATCTGCTGCGGCATGTGGGGTTTGAGCCGGAGGCGTGGACGGGGGACGGGAAGTACGCGAAGTATCGGCGGTGGTACATCAATTTTGTGGGGAGCCTGACGGTGCGGGCGCGGCGGCTGCCGGACCGGTGAGGTCGGGCGAGGAGCTGGAGCAAGAACTGGCGAAGTCTGCGTGTTCTGCGGTCGATAAGAGACCGGAGCGGATGCAACTTGGGCCAATAATGAGCGCGATGGAGCAGGCAGCGACGGACAATTCTGGCGCGGTGCAGCCCGCAAAGGGCGGCGCGATGCCGATGGGGAGCACGTGGGGCCTGAAGGGCAACATTGTGCGGGTGATCTGGATGCTGGGGGGCCGGACGCTGGTGCGCTTGAGCTTTGAGGGCGCGCACGGGTATCGCGCGTGGCTTTTTCGCCGGTTCGGAGCGAAGATCGGGCGGGATGTGGAGATTGCGCGGAGTTGCCTGGTGGACATTCCGTGGACGCTGGATATCGGCGACGGCGTGCGGATCGGGGACCGGGCGATCTTGTATTCGCTCGGCAGGATCACGATCGGCGAGGGGACGGTGGTGGGTCGTTTTGCGCATCTGTGCGCGGGTTCGCATGATTTTACGAAGCGGACGTTTGATCTGACGCGGCCGCCGATTTCGATCGGGAGGCGGTGCTGGATCGGGCCGGATTCGTTTGTGGGGCCGGGTGTGACGGTGGCGGATGAGTGCGTGATTGAGGCGCGGGCGTGCGTGTTCAAGGACACGGCGGCGGGGAAGACGTATGCGGGGAATCCGGCGAAGGCGGGATGAAGGCGTTCACCACAGAGGTGCAGAGACACGGAGAGGAGTTGGGGTAAGAACACGAGCGTCGTTCCAACGCAACGATCACGACCGATTTGCGATTCTCTGTGCGGCTCTGTGTCTCTCTGGTCAACTCCGATGAGCGGCGAAGCACGCAACAACTTTCCGATTCGAGCCTGGCTGTGGAAGTGCGCCGGGAGGCATCTGCTTGCGTGGACATTTCACAACTGGTACGGGATTCGGCGGGCGATTCTGCGGGCGTTCGGGGCGGAGCTGACGGGCACGAGCCTGGTGCGACCGACGGCCGTGGTGACCCATCCGTGGAATCTGGTGATGGGGAAGGGGAGCGCGATCGGGGACTTCGCGTATGTGGATTCGACCGAGCGCGTGGTGATCGGGGACTTTTGCACGGTGAGCCAGCATGCTCGCGTGCTGACGACGATGGAGCGGCCGAAGGGCGCGAGCCCGCTTCGCGGACCGATCACGATTGAGACGGACGGATGGGTGGCGACAGAGACGATGGTGTTTCCGGGAGTGACGGTGGGGGCTGGCGCGATTCTCGGAGCGCGCGGGACGGCGCGAGAGTCGCTCGCGCCGTGGACGATTTTCGGGGGCGATCCGGTGCGGACGATTGGTCCGCGAACACGGCCGACGGAGTAACGCAAAGAGGCTGTGTTTGCCCGGTTTCTTAAGAACAGCGGGCGTGCGCGGGACGTTCCATCAACGCTGGGCGCTGCTCAGCCGATGCTATAGTTTCGTCCACGCGGCCTCCGATGCAGCGTGGGGGTGTTCGTGTTGGGTCAGGGGGATTGGGTCGGGCTGGGAAGAACGGGTTGGAGGGAGTCTGGAGACGGCGACGTGCGGATCTGCATCCCCGGCGGCTCGGGTTTCATCGGCCGCTATTTTCATGAGCAGTTGACGGCCAAGGGCCACGAAGTGGTCATCTTGGATCTTGTGAAGCCCGAATGGGATATCGGACGTTCACCGTTTTTCCACGGGGATATTCGAGACCCGGCGATCGTGCAGCGGGCGATCCGGGGCTGTGACCGGGTTTTGAACCTTGCCGCGGCACACCATGATTTTGGTATCAGCGAGAAGACGTTCTTCGATGTGAACGAGAACGGCGCGCGGGTGCTGTGCGAGGCGATGGATAAGGAAGGCGTGCGCGAGGTCGGGTTCTTCTCGACGGTCGCGGTGTTTGGGAGTGCGCCCGAGCCTCACACGGAGGATGCGCCCAAGCAGCCGGAATCGAACTACGGCAAGAGCAAGCTGGCGGCGGAGAAGGTGTACGAGCCGTGGGTGAGGAAGGGCGAGGGACGCCGAGCGCTCATCATTCGGCCGACGGTGACGTTTGGCCCGCGCAATTACGCGAACATGTACTCGCTGATCCGCCAGGTGAACAGCGGCAAGTTTGTGCTGGTGGGTGACGGCGAGAACATCAAGAGCCTGTCGTACGTCGAGAACATCGTCGATGCGACGATCTATCTGTGGATGCGCGAGCAGCGCGAAGCATGGGGCGTCTACCACTTTGTGGACAAGCCCGACCTCAAGAGCAGAGAGATCAGCGAGCAGGTGTACCGGTCGCTGGGCAAGAACCCGCCGAAGTTCCGCATCCCGCTCGGGCTGGCGTGTTTGCTGGCGCTGCCGTTCGACATTGTGATCAAGCTGACGGGCAAGAACCTGCCGGTGAGCAGCGCGCGGATCAAGAAGCTGTTTGCGATGCAGACGAAGTTTGAGGCGCAGAAGGTTCTTGATGCCGGCTTCAAGTCGCGGATTCCGCTGGCCGGGCCGGACGGGGCGATCGACCGGATGGTGAAGTGGTATCTCGCCGAAGGACAGCACAAGAAGGCCGTTTGGCACTTGCCTCCGGAGCAGGTGCAGAAGTTCAGCGATGCGGAGGCGGGCGCGACGGCGGCGCCGGCGGGTGGTGGGGCGCGGAGCGCGGTGAGCGCGGCCTGAGCCGATCACACGGAACTCGGATTGGTTGCAATCGCTTTGGTTGATGGTGTTTCACGCGATCTGGCGGGGACGAGCAGCCACCTGCGCGTTGCGTAATAGCCGATCACGGTGATGATCTCGTTGAGAATGAACAAGTGCGCGATGCCGATGATCTGGCCGTCGAGGACGTGGTGGGTCAGGAGCAGGTACTCGAGGCCCATGAAGACCGGGCCCCAGATGAGCGCGGGGAAGAGACAGAGGTAGAAGAGGAACCAGGTGAACCGCCAGCGGTTCTGGATCGCGCGGAAGGCGCCGACCAGCGGGGGCAGGCAGATCGCCAGGATCGCGGCGAACGTGAGCCAGCGGGTCGCGGCGGAGTTTCCGAAGAAGTGGGCGGTGACGTACAGCTCGTCGTTGAAGCCGAGCAAGGGGCCGGTGATTCGCTGGAGCGGGAGCTGCGCGAAGATGATTGCGAAACCGAGCTGGCGACGGAACGGGGTCGATCGGGCGGAAGCGAGCAGCCACCAGCCGAGGTACATGCACGCGAAGGTGTAGATCGGGCCGGCGAGCGTGGACATGTACGAGCCGAACGAGCCTTCGCAGGTTGTGTGGAAGGAGTTGAAGGTCTTGGTGCCCCACGAGCCGCAGACGGCGCGGGCGAAGAAGTGGTGGACCAGCTCGTGCGCGGAGGTGTAGAACATCACGACGAAGTAGAAGGCGATGCAGTAGCGCCAATCGACTCTGATGAGGATGCCGGCGCGGGATGCTGGAACGCTTGGAATTGAAGTGGTCATCGCGACCCTTGCTTGGGGAGTGAAGGGGCGGTGTTTCGCCTGCGATCCTCACAAATGACAACAAAAAAGGGACTTTCAGCGCAATCGCACGCGGCACCGGTTTCGCGCGCAGGGGATTGCAAGTGCGTGTGGACCTGTTAGCCTGCGCGGCATGCCGATCTCACACTTGACGCCGATCCTCAACGTCCGCGACATCAACGCCAGCATCGCGTGGTTCGAGAAGTGGGGCTGGAACAAGTGCTGGGCGTGGTACGACAGCATCATGATGATGGAAGGCGATCATCGATTTCCGATTCTGCAGCAATCGGGCAGAGCGGGCACGCCGAGCTTCGCGGCGGTGGGCGCGAATGAATCGGAGATCTTTCTCTGCCGCGGCGGGCAGGGCGGGAAGGGCATGCCGACTTCGGCGGATTACGAGGCGACATCGGCCGGTGTGTGGATGAGCATCTTCGTCGAAGGCGTGGACGAGATTCACGCCACGTGCGTGATGGAAGGCCTGAGGATCCTGATGCCTCCGACGGACGAGCCGTGGGGGATGCGTGAGTTTCACCTGCAGCATCCGGATGGACACGTGTTCCGGGTGGGGCAGGGCGTGGGCAGGATTTGAAGCTCGAAGAACACGCGCGACGTGATGCAGTGCAAGGTTCGC
>JAFLCN010000022.1 GCA_017303555.1 Planctomycetota bacterium | reverse complement strand
CGAGATTGATCTGGACGAAGATGCTGGGCTGGTGCTGAAGGCGTCCGCGCATGCCGTACTCTTCGCTCGCTGGCATCAGGCGGTTTTTTGAAACAGGCTGGAAAGAGGGTTTTTCAACGGCCTGCTAGTAGTTCCGGGAACCAGTGTTTTCGAGAATGGGGGCCCTTTTGTCGGGGCCGAAAGCGGCGCGCGAGCGCGGGCTTTGAAACCGGGTTTGCTAGAATCCGCCCTATGTCCAACGACTGGTCCGAATCGATCGTGATCGCAGACCTCGCCGATGAGCCGGTGCTGTCGGAGGAGTTGTCGGCGATCGGCGATCGCCTGAGCGCCAAGGGTGCCGCGGTGCCGAGTGTGGTGCTGAACTTTGCGAACGTCACCTATGTGAACAGTTCGAACCTGGCTTCGCTGCTCAAGATCCGGAAGTTGCTGAGCGAGAAGAAGCGGGGGCTGAGGCTGTGCTCGCTCTCGGAGGATGTGCAGTCGGTGATGACGGTGACGGGCCTGGACAAGATTTTCCGTTTCGCACCCGACCCGATGACAGCCCTCGCGGCGCTCCAGATTGAAGAAGAGAACCGCGCGGGCGAGTAAGTAAAACAGGGATTTCACCGCAGAGTCGCAGAGGACTCGGAGAAAGGCGGAGGCGTGCATTTCATCCGATCCGTTCTTGTGTCTTTGTTTTCTCGGCGCTCGCCGCGGTTCTGTCGTGTACGCCTTTCTCGGTTGTCGACTCCGTGGTTCCCCGTGGTTCTCCGTGTTGAAAATCTCTGCCTTCAGCGCCATTGCCGATCCACTCTTCTCTTCTCTGTGCCTCTGTGTCTCTGTGGTGAACCGTCTTTCCCGCGGAGCGTGCGATGACCGGGACGAACGGCGTTGCTTCAGCGGCTTTTGGCGCGGTGGCGCCGCCCCCACCCCCGATTGCGGAATTGCGCGCCCTCAAGAAGATCTATTACAAGCCCGACGGCAGCATCATGGTGGAGGCTCTGCGCGGGATCGACGTGACGATCCGGCGGGGTGAATACGTCGCCATCATGGGCGCGAGCGGCAGCGGCAAAAGCACGCTGATGAACATCCTGGGGTGTCTTGATCGCCCGAGCGAGGGCGAGTACCTGCTTGATGGCAAGGGCATCACCACGATGGGGGACGAGGAACTTTCGATCTATCGGGGGCGGAAGATCGGCTTTGTCTTTCAGGCGTTCAACCTGATACCGCAGTTGACGGTGGAGGCGAATGTCGAGGTGCCGTTGTTCTATCAGGGCGTGCCGCCGAAGGAGCGTCGGAAGCAGGCGATCGCGGCGCTGGAACTTGTCGCGCTGGCGGACCGCCTCGGGCACCGGCCCCGCGAACTTTCGGGTGGTCAGCAGCAGCGGGTGGCGATCGCCCGCGCGCTCGTGACCAAGCCGGCGATCCTGATGGCGGACGAGCCGACGGGAAACCTGGACAGCAAGACCGGCCAGGCAATTCTGAAAACGTTTGAGGATCTGCACAAGATCGGGATGACGATCATCATGGTGACGCATGATGACAGCATCGCCAAGCGCTGCAAGCGGGTGGTGCGGCTGGCGGATGGATTGGTGTGCGAGGACCGGATCGTCGAGAACCGGATTTCGGAGTCGGCAGCATCGTTCGCCTGATCAGCGCAGCTCGACCGACCAGTACGCATTATCAAGGAACGTCTTCCACGATGCGTACTTCTCGTGCCCGAGGCGCAGCGCGATCAGCGGGTTGCGCTTCGGGCGCTCCGGCTTTTTGATGAGCTTCATCCGTGCCTCGTCCGGCGTGCGGCCGCCCTTCTTCGCGTTGCACTTGATGCATGCGCACACAAGATTCTCCCACGAATCGGCGCCGCCCTGCATGCGGGGCTTAACGTGATCGAGCGAGAGATCCGCCGTCGGAAAGTGGCGTCCGCAATACTGGCAGGTGTTGCGGTCGCGGGCGAACAGGTTGCGCCGGTTGAGTTTCACCGTCTGCTCGGGCAGCCGGTCGTACCCCAGCAATCGGATGATGCGGGGCACGGCGATCTCGAAGCGCACGGTGCGCACCCAATCGTGCTCGGCGTGCTCGAAACGCGTCCTCAACGCGGCCACATCGGTCCAGCTTTCAAAGTCGTAGTTGACGTACTTCGGTCCCTCGTTGCCGGATTCGACGTGGATGACCTCTGCGATATTCCGCGAGAGCAGGCAGAACGCGCGCCGGGCCGAAACGACACGCACCGCGACGTACAGCTTGTTGAGGACCAGGACTTTGGCGTTGAGGCCGTCTGCCGCGAGCACCCCGCCCACCCCGCCCACCCCTGCGGCTCCCCCCAGGTTGAATCGCCCTCCGGCCGAGGCGAGCGTCGCGAGATCGATATCGCCATCGATATCCAGAATCGGAGCATCTTCGGGCGGCTGCGGATTGGGAGAAGTCTGCCGCGACTGCTTCGCGCCCCGCTCATGCGAGGAACGCTTTCGGTCGTCTTTGGAGTGATGATGCGGCATATCCGATCTCTCTCCCGAGCCTCGGCGGTGACAGCCAACGCCGAAACATCGGCACCGTCCATCCGCCGGGTTGCCCCGGAAGCGGGAGATGCCGACGCAACATTGTACGGTCTTCGGGCTTGCGAGGATCGCACCGGTTATTCCGGCCGCCAAAGCAGACGGGACGGATCGGTTTCAGGCTTTCCGGCGCTTGCCAGCCGGAGCGGGTGCCGGTGCAGCGCTCGGAGGAGCGGGTGGCGGGCCGAACGCTGCAAAGTACTGGTCGCACGCCTTTGCCAGTTCGAAGTCCTTGACCGTGATTCCGCCCGCATCGTGCGTGCTCAGCGTGAGCGTGACCTTGTTGTACCGAATCAGGATGTCGGGGTGGTGCTGGCTGCGCTCCGCGGCCTGCGCGACGCGGTCCACGAAGCTCATCGCCTTCACGAAATCCGAGAATTGAAACGTCCGCTGGATCGCGTCGCCGGATTCTCCCCATTCCGGAACGGCCTTCAACGCCGCCTCGACCTGCGCCTCTGTGAGCTTGGGCATCGATCTCTCCACGCGCCTCGCGGTCCTTCGCGAGCGTCCCGACGAGTGTACCGTGAAAGCGTGGCTGCACGCGAAGGTGTCCAATTCCGCGATTCGCCGGCGAGCTTTCGGGTCAGGGGAACTGCGGATGGCAGTGCGCATCCTGTTCTAAGAACAAGACTTGCGCCATCCCCGACCGGGGCCCTCCATCTCGGGAATGCCCGAACGTTTCTCATCAACTGGGCGTTGGCCAAACAGCGCGGGTGGCGCATTGTGCTGCGGATCGAGGACCTGGACACGCCGCGGGTGAAACCTGGTGCCGCGGAGGGTGTGTACCGCACGCTCGAGGCGTTGGGCCTTTTGTGGGATGAGGGCCCGATCGTGCAGAGCAACGATCTGGAGCCCTATCGGCGGGCGATGGAGAAACTAGCCGCGGCGGGCAAGGTGTATCCATCGTCGCAGAGCCGTGGCGAGATCGACGATGCCGGGGCACGCGCGCTGTCCGCTCCGCAGGAAGGGGCGCGCGAGTCGGTGTTTCCGGCGAGTAGTCGCCCGGTGGTCTTTCCGATGCAGTTTGAGTCGGGTGGGGGCGAAGAGAACTGGCGATTTGCGACACCCGATGAGGCGGTGGAGTTTGAGGACGGATTCGCGGGCGGGCAATCTCATCGGCCGGCGGAAACGGTGGGGGACTTTGTGGTGTGGACCAAGCGGGCGCAGCCGTCGTACCAACTTGCGGTGGTGGTGGACGATGCGCGTCAGGGGATCACGCACATCGTTCGGGGGAACGACCTGCTGGATTCCGCGGCACGCCAGAGGCTGTTGATGCCCGCGTTGGGGATCGTGCATCCCCCTTCGTATCTCCACTTGCCTCTGGTGCGGGGCGAAGACGGCAAGCGGCTCGCGAAGCGGCACGGGGATACTCGGATCGATTCCTATCTGGCCGCGGGCGTGCACCCGCATCGGGTGATTGCGCTCCTGGCAAAATGGTCGGGTCTTTCGGGCGACGCGGAGGCGATGACGGCCGAAGAATTCGCCCGGGAGTTCGATCTGTCGCGCGTTCCGAAGTGCGATGTTGTGTTCACCCCTCGGGATGATCGCTGGCTGAAGCAGAAGATGGTCAAGGGAAGAGAAGTGTGAGCAATCCGATGATGAAGCATCGAACGACGATCCTCGCCTGCGCCGGGCTGCTGGCGGCGACGGCCTGTGTTTCCGGGTGTGAAGAGCGGTACGCGACGACCCAGAAGACCACGCGTGTGCGGGTGGGAGAGAAGACCTTCACGCTGGAACTCGCGACGGATCAGGAAACCCGCGTGAAGGGGCTGTCGGGACGAACGACTATCCCGGACGATGGGGGCATGTTGTTCGTGTTTCCGGATTCGCAGGTGACGAGCCACGAGTTTGTCATGCGGGATTGCCCGATCCCGATCGACATTATTTTCCTCGATCGGTCCAAGCGGGTCACGGCGACACACGCCATGAAGGTGGAAGAGCCCCGGCGCGAAGGGGAGGACATGGTCACGTACGAGGGGCGGCTGAAACGCTATCCGAGCCGGTTTGATTCGCAGTACGCGATCGAGCTACAGGGGGGCATGCTCGAGAAAGTGCCCGTGAAACCGGGGGAACTGATCAATATCGACCCGGGTCTTGCTGCAAAGGCGAAGTAGGTTCGATCCCCCGATCAAGCGTGCCCCGGCTCTGGTCGATGAGAACCCGGCGAGCGCAGCAAGTTCGGCAGGGGCCGAGAATGTGCGCGAGGGGAACCCTGCTTGGGCGTGGCGACGATCGCATTCTGCGCGGGTCGGGAAGCGGAAGTCGCTTCGGCGAGATGGCTCGCGCCGGTGCTGGCCGAATGGCCGGGCCGGGACGTACCCGAGACCGAGCGGCTCGATCTGGACGAACTGCTGGACACCGGTTCGCGCGCGGCCGAGACGCTGGGGCGATTCTCGTGCTTGCTGGTTGTGCTGCGGGGCGATGAGGAGACGGCGGCGGTCGCCAAGTTCTGCGATCGGCTGCAGGGGCAGAGCCTGCCCGCGATCGTGATCACGCCCCGAGAGAACGCGATCCGAAGTCTGGTCCACAAAGACGGCGTAATCGTCTTGAACGGCCGGGAGGCGACCGGGCGTGTCGCTTCGATGATGTTCGCGCTTTGCGAACGGCAGACACTGGTGGAACAGCTCGCACGCGAGGTGCGTTCGGGTTCCGGCATGGACCGGGGAATCCGCGGCGAGATGGACCGTTTGCACGAAGAACTGCACCTTGCTGCAACGGTGCAGCGCGAGCTGCTGCCCCAGAAACTCCCCGAGGATGCGGAGGTCGAGTTCGCCTCGCTCTATCACCCGGCGACTTATGTCAGCGGCGACCTCTTCGACGCGCGCGTGATCGACGAGAACCGCGTCGCGTTCTTCATCGCGGATGCGGTGGGGCACGGCGTGCCCGCGGCGCTCATCACGATGATGCTCTCCCGCGCCCTGCTGAACGAATTGGCGATCGGCGCCGCTTCCGGGGGCGACATCAGCCCCGCCGCGTGCCTGTCCGGCCTCAACAAGGAACTGTGCCAGCACGCGGCCGGAAACTACCGGTTTGCGACGGCGGTGTGCGGCGTGCTCGACAAGCGGGATTTCTCGATCCGGCTTTCCGGGGCGGGTCACCCGCCGAGCCTGCTCCTGCACGCGGGCGAGATGAAGTCCATCGAGAGCCAGGGCCCCTTGCTGGGCGTCTTTGCCGAGGCCGAGTACGCCGACGAGACGATCGAACTGGTGCCCGGCGCGACACTTTTGCTGTACACCGACGGATTCGAGCTTGCGTTCCCCGCCGCGGACGAACCGATCGATCATCGGCGCGTCGCGCCGCGTGAATACCTCAAGCACATGGGGCTGTTGGATTCGGCGAACGCCTGCGGTGTGCGCGAAGGGATGGAACGATTGGCGCAGGCGATTGCCGGGCAGGAGGGTTCGCTCCACCAGCGCGACGACGTGACCGCGCTCGCGATCCGCCGCCTCCAAGCCGCGGGACTCCGCAAGGCGGCGTGATTTTCGCCGCGATTCAGTGCCGGAAATGGCGGAGGCCGGTCGTCATACAGGTGACGCCGCGTTTTTCGCACAGGTCGAACGTTTCCTGATCGCGTTTGCTGCCCCCGGGGTGAACGATCATCGTCACGCCCGCGTCGGTCAGGATCTGCGGCCCATCGGGGAACGGGAAGAAAGCATCGCTGAATGCGACGGCGCCCGAGGCAAGCGGCCCGGCCTTCTGCACGGCCAGGCGGCACGAAGTCAGGCGGTCCATCTGTCCCGCGCCCGCGCCGAACAAACGGAGCGCGCCGGTCTTGGGGTCGATGCCCCCGATCGCGACGGCGTTGCTCGCGACGGCTCTTGTCACAACTTCCATAAACTGGGCGATGCGGATGGCATCCGCCTTTGGTTCCGGCCCCGCTTTGCGTGCAAACTCCTTCGGCGCCGCCAGCAGCGCATCACGCGTCTGGACAAGCAGCCCGCCGGGAATCGATCGCTGCTCGAGTTCTCCGAGCCTCGGCTGCTCGATCGCACCCACTTCGAGGATCCGCATGTTGAACCAGCGCTTCTTCAGCGCTTCGACGGCTTCGGGTGCGAACGAGGGAGCGATCAGCACTTCCGCAAAGGTGTCGTCGCGGCAGAGCCGTTCCGCCGTTCTCAGGTCAACGGGAGCCGAGATCGCGATGATCCCGCCGTAGGCCGCGAGAGGGTCGCCCGCGATCGCTCCTTCCAGGGCTTCGAGAGCGGTCTTTGCGAGTGCGCATCCGCACGGGTTGGCGTGCTTGATGACCGCGGCCCCGACAGAATCGGGCGCGATGATCCGGAGCGAGCGAACAAGCTCGAGAGCGCTGGCGGCGTCCGCGATGTTGTTGTAGCCGAGTTCCTTGCCGTGCAGTTGCCTGGCGCGGGGGATGCTCGCGCTCGGGCCATCCTGAGAGGCGTACAGCGCGGCGCTCTGGTGCGGGTTCTCGCCGTAGCGAAGTTCCTGCACCAAAGAGAAGTTCTGGCGGAAGTGAGCGGGAAACCGGGGCTTTTCGGCGCCCGCACCGGCGAGATACTCCGCGATCGCGCCGTCGTAGGCGCTGGTGCGCTTGAAGGCGGCTGCCGCGAGGTCGCGCCGGAGCGAAAGGCTGGTCTTGCCGCCGAGCGAGTTCAGGTCGTTCAGGACCGCCTCGTACTGCTCGGGACCGACGACAACCGTGACCCAGTCGTGGTTCTTCGAGGCGGAGCGGATCATCGAAGGCCCGCCGATGTCGATCTGCTCGATAGCCTCGTCGCGCTCCACACCGGGCGCTGCCACGGTCTTCTCGAATGGATAGAGGTTCACGCAGACCAGGTCGATCGGCGCGATGTCGTGTGTGCGCAGGGCCTGCTGGTGTTCCGGATCGTCTCGAACGGCCAGCAGCGCGCCGTGGACCTTGGGGTGAAGCGTCTTGACGCGCCCGTCCATGATTTCGGGGAAGCCTGTCACCCGGTCGATCGGGGTGACCGCGATACCGGCCTTTTCGAGGGCCGCGGCCGTTCCACCGGTGGAGATGATTTCGATATCGCGTCGCGCAAGGGCACGCGCGAACTCGATCAGGCCGGTCTTATCCGAAACCGACAGAATGGCCCGCCGGATGGTGACAAGGTCGTTCATCGCGAGCCTCCAGAAAGTGTTGGACGCGATCAGGTCCGCGGGACAAACCGCACCACCACGCCGCCGTCGCTCACCGCGAAAAGGTTTCCGTCTTCGAACTTGTCGGTGAACATGTTCACGGTCTGCGGCACGACATAGGAGCGGATGATGTCGCCCCGGTCTTTATCGAGCAGCAGCACGAGCGAGCCGTTCCAGACAACGAGGTTGCCGGCGCGGATGCCGATGACGGTCCCTTCGACGACGCGGTTGGACCAGAGGACCTTGCCGCTGGTCGCATCAACGGCGGAAAGCCCTTCGGTGCCGAGCTGGCTCCAGACGGTTTTGCCGTCGGTGGACGGTTGGCGGGTCAGGGGCTGGTCGCAGCGGATGCGCCAGGCGACGCTGCCGTCGGTTCGCAGGCCCCAGAGCGACTGGTCGCGTCCCGCAGCGATCATGAGACCCTGCGCGGCGATCGGGTTGCTGTCAAGCCCGCCGAAGATCTCGCCACGGCCGAGCGGACGACCCGACTTGACGCTGAGGAAGACGTATTGACCGGCCTGCGAGATCGCACCGATCGTCGCGTCGCCACCCTGCAGGGACCCGACCAGAACGGGCTTGAAGTCGATCGCGCCCCGGAGAAGAAACGTCCACCCGGTGACGCCAAGGTCGGTGCGCTGAGCGAGCACGTGGCCCGTTGTCGTGCCGTAGATCGCCAGATTGCCGAAAACGACGGGAGCGGTGTTGACGACCCGCGAGAACCCCTGGCGTGCCTGGACGTCGCCGTTGGTGGCGGAGAGGACGAAGAGTTCGCTCTCGGACGAAGCGAGGATCTTCTCGCCGTCTCGGTTCAGGCCGACGAAACGGGTCAGCGGAGTGGCGAGTTCGTTGGCCCAGCGCATCGCGCCGTTCGAGGATTCAAGGCCGGTGACGGTCGAGCCGGTATCGAGACTCAGAACCATGTCGCCCGCCGGTTCGACGAGCTGAAGCTTCTGGCGCTTGCCGACATAGGGGAAGGCGGTCCAGTCGCGCCGGTATCCGAGCTCCAGGAAGTTGGAGTCGTTGATCGAGTAGCCCCCGATCGGCGGAGTCGTGGCGGGCGTGCCCGTGGGTGCGTTGGACTTGGCCGGCGGATTTGCCTCCGGTGTCTTCGCCGTGCTCTTGTTCGCACACGATGCCAGCGGCACCGCGCTGGCGGCAATCAGAAGGCGGAGGGCGGCAGAGCGGACAAACTGAAGATTCGCCATAGCGGGTCTTTCGGGGTCGCGAGTTCGCTTCTTCTACCACATTTTGCCTTGCCGGGCGCGGCGGGCGCTGAAGGCGAAGGAAAGGCGTGGGGGCCATTGTTGGAGCGCAGGCGGCAGGGCGTCGAGGCCCGGCCCGACATCTCGATCTTGGACTCTCTCCGCAGTTTCCGCGCTTTCGGTTGCGTTTGGCGTCCAGCCCGCGGACACTTCCCGGTATGTTCACAGGCATTGTGCAGGCTGTCGGGACGGTCAAAGGGGTGCAGCCCCGGGCGTCCGGGTTGCGCATCGAGGTGGACCCGCTCGGGTGGGGGTTTCGGCCCGGCGAAGGCGATTCCATCAGCGTGGATGGGTGCTGCCTGACGGTCGTTGATTCGGCTGGGAGCCCGGATCGGTGCTGGAGGTTCGATGCCGTGCCCGAGACGCTCGCCAAGACCACGCTCGGAAACTGGCAAATGGGCAAGCCGGTGAATCTGGAGCACGCGGCGACGGCGTCAACCTTTATGGGCGGTCACGTCGTGCAGGGCCACGTGGACGGTGTCGGGACGATTCTGAACGTTCGCCAGGGCGCGGACTGGCGGATCCGTCTGCGTCCGGGTGGATCTTTGATGGAATTCATGGTGCCCAAGGGGTCGGTGGCGCTGAACGGTGTTTCCCTGACACTCGCGGAAGTTTCGGTTCCGGAGGGCTGGATCGAGGTGGCGTTGATTCCCGCGACGCTCGAGAAGTCGAACCTGGCGGGGCTTCGGGCGGGCGACGGGGTGAATGTCGAAGCGGACTCGATGGCGAAGACGATGATTCACTGGCTCAAGAATTACGCGCCGAGCATGCAGAGCGCCGATGCGCGACCCGCAGCGCTCGAGGGACGTTGAAGAGGGACCAGATGAGGATCGTTGGAATTGATCCCGGCCTTCGAATCACGGGCTACGGCTGCATCGACGTCGCGGACGGCGCGATCACGCTCGTGGAAGCGGGCGTTTTTCGGCTCGGCAAAGCGCTGAGCAAAGGTGAACGCGATCTGGCCGAATTCCGCTCGGGGGATGCGCACAGCATCTCGTCCCGGCTGTCGGAGCTGGACCGTGATTTCCGCGTGATGCTCGATCGGCTTCGGCCCGATGTTGTGGCGGTCGAGGCGCTGTTCGCGCACTACAAGCATCCGGCAACGGCGATCGTGATGGGGCACTCGCGGGGCATTCTGCTTCTGGCGATCCGTCAGCTCGGGATGAACCTGCTCGAGTTCAAGCCGACGATGGTCAAAAAATCGGTGACGGGCAACGGCCTGGCAAAGAAGGAGCAGGTGCAGCTCGCCGTGCGGGCGATGCTGGGCCTTGCGGAAATTCCCGAGCCGCCCGATATGGCCGATGCGCTCGCGGTCGCGATTTGCGCTTCGCGCCGCACCGATGCCGCGGCGATCGCGCTCGGCTAGAGGAGCGGGCCCCGTTCGAGGCTTTCTCCCGTGTTGGGCGCGATAAAGTTCACCATGGCAGAAGATCGCGGAAAGCTGGCGGCACAGGTTCTGATCGTGGAGGACGAGGGGGATCACGCCGAGGTCATGGCCGATGCGCTCCGAAAGCCCGGCCATGTCTGCACGATCGTGAATGATGTCGGCCGCGCTCTCGAGGAGCTCAAGGGCGGGGCGTTCGATGTCATCGTCACCGACCTTCGCATGCCGGGCTCGGGCTCGAAGAACGGCGTTGCACCGGACGGCGCGGATGCCGGGCTCAAGGTGCTCGAATCCGCCCGCAAGCTTCAGCCCGCGGCAGAGACCATCATGGTCACGGCGCACGGCGACGTGCCGACGGCGCGGGCCGCGTTCAAGCACGGCGTCTACGACTTCATACAGAAGCCGCTCGACCTCGAAGTTTTCCGGAATCTCGTCAATCGAGCGGCCGAGACG
Organism: Planctomycetota bacterium; assembly: GCA_017303555.1. GTDB lineage: Bacteria > Planctomycetota > Phycisphaerae > Phycisphaerales > UBA1924 > JAFEBO01. Next base: position 47,834 of record JAFLCN010000022.1, on the reverse strand, counting down.
GTGCTGCTCCGCCATCAGAACGATGAGTTGAAAGTGCAGGCCGAGAGCGCGGGCTTTGATGGATTGGTCGCGACGAGCGAGCCGATGCGGCGCGTGCTACGCACGATCCGGACGGTTGCGCCGAGCAACATTCCGGTCCTGATCACGGGTGAGAGCGGCACCGGCAAGGAACTCATCGCGCTCGCAGTACACAAGCTGAGCAAGCGGGCCGGCCCGCCCTCGGCTTCCGGAGGCGGCTTTCTCGGGGGAGGCGGCAGCGCGGGCGGACGCTACGTGGCATTCAACTGCGCCGGCCAAAGCGAAAGCCTGCTCGAAGATCAGCTCTTCGGTCACGTTCGCGGCGCGTTCACCGGGGCGGACAAGGAGCGGCCGGGCGTCTTCGAGTACGCCGACGGCGGCACGCTCTTCCTCGATGAAATCGGCGACATGCCCATGAGCATGCAGGCCAAGCTTCTTCGCGTGCTGGAAAGCGGCGAAGTTGTCCGCCTCGGCTCCAACGACTCGCGCCACACCGACGTCCGATTCGTGAGCGCAACGAACAAGGACCTGCGGGAGATGGTCAAAGCGGGGACGTTCCGCGAGGATCTTTTCTTCCGCATCAACGGTTCGCACGTTCACCTGCCGGCGCTGCGGGAGCGGCGAGAGGACATCCCGCCTTTGGTGCGGGCGTTTGTCGATCGGTTCATGCAGGAACTCGCGGCCGGAAAACCGTCGCCGAAGGTTTCGGACGCCGCGATGATGCGTCTCACCAGTTACGACTGGCCGGGAAACGTGCGGCAATTGCTGAACGTGATCCAGAACATGGTCGTCACCGCTTTGGGTGAAGATGTGCCCCCCGGGGGCGAGTTTGTGCTCGACGTGCGCCACATTCCGGACGAGGTGCGGGTGGGCGATGCCGCGGACTCGGATTCGATTCAGGAGTCCGCTTCTGTCGGGGCTTCGCTTGCAGGGACAAGTCTGGAAGCGATCGAGAAGCGGGCCATCCGCGAGACACTTCGACTCACCCAGGGCAACCGCGAGCACGCCGCGAAGCTGCTCGGCATCGGCGAGCGCACGCTCTATCGCAAGCTCAAGGAATACGGGCTTCGCTGAACCGGCGAGGACCCGCGCGAAGGAGTTTCGCATGAAAGCTGTGCGCGTCCACCAATTCGGCGATCCTTCGGTTTTGAAGCCGGAGTTGCTTCCCGATCCGGCGGTTGGTCCGAATCAGGTGCTCATCCGTGTTCATGCGGTCGGCGTCAATCCGGTCGATACGTACATCCGATCAGGAATTTACGGCCCGCGCGAGTTTCCGTTCATTCCCGGCTTTGATGCCGCGGGAGTTGTCGAGAGGGTCGGCGCGGAACAAAAAGCGTTCAAGCAGGGCGATCGTGTTGTCGTGTACCGGCCCCCGGGCGGGACCTACACAAAGCTCATTTCCTGCCACCCCGAGTATCTGTTTCCGCTGCCTCAGAATCTGTCCTTTGAAGAAGGCGCGGCGCTCGGCGTGCCGTACTTCTCGGCGCATCTGGCGCTTTTCACGAGGGGCCGCGCGAAAGCGGGAGAAACGGTGCTTGTTCACGGTGCGACCGGCGGCGTCGGAATCGCGGCGGTCCAGCTTGCGCGTGCCGCGGGGCTCCGGGTTTTCGGCACGGGAAGCACCGAGCGAGGCAGGCAACTGGCGATTGAGCAGGGTGCGGCGAAGATGTTCGATCACGCGAAAGCCGGGTACATCGAAGAGATTCGCGCGGCGACCGACGGCAAGGGGCCGGACCTGATCATCGAGATGCTCGCGAACGTCAATCTCGAGAACGATCTCGGGCTTGCCGCCATGCGAGGTCGAATCGTGATCGTCGGCAGCCGCGGGAAGATCGAGATCACTCCCCGTCACACGATGAAGAACAACATCGATGTGATGGGCATGGGCGTTCTGAACGCGACGAATGAAGAGCTGCACAGCGCGTGGGAGTCGATCCGGGCTGGCATTGAAGCCGGAAAGCTTCGGCCGATCATCGGCGAGCGGTTCTCGCTTGATGATGCCGCGAAGGCTCACATCAAGGTGATGGAGCCGGGCGCGTTCGGGAAGATCGTGCTGATTCCTTGATCGTTACCAATCGAGCGGTGCGAGCCAGGCTTTGGCGAGGTCTTCGACCCCCGCATCGAGACCGGAGGCCTTGAGCCGGCCGGAATTGTCCAGCGTGCCGATGCTTTGCGCCGAGACTCCCGCCGCGGCGAGCTTTGCTTGGACTTCCTTGGCGTTCTCCGGTGCAACTTCGAGGATGTAGCGGCTGGGCGATTCTGAGAATGCCGCGGCGATGACATCTGCGTGGGCTGCTTCGAGTTTGAGCGATGCACCGACCGGCTTTTTCGCGGTTGAGCCTGCGATCAACATTTCGGCGACAGCGCACAGAAGGCCGCCATCCGAAACATCGTGTGCGCTTCGAACAAGACCATTTGAGATCACTGATGCAACGGTGTGCGCGGTGCGTGGTCCGGATTTCAAATCGGTATGCGGGATTGATCCATCCGCGATCATCTCCGGCGCGATCAACTGCAAGTGCGAGCCGCCCATCGCGCTCGAGGTCTCGCCCACCAGAAGCAGCACGTTTCCGGGCGACTTTGCGTCCATCGTCACGCAGCGGGCGACATCGGAAACGATGGCGAGGCCCGTGATCAGGAGCGTGGGCGGGATTTCGATCAGCTTCTGCTCGCCGCTCACGGGGTCGGTGTAACGCAGCTGGTTGTTGAGCGAGTCTTTGCCGGAAACAAAGGGAGTTCGATAGGCCTTGGCTCCGTCGTAGCAGGCTTCGGCAGCGCGGACGAGCGTTCCGAGATTGCGTGCTTCGCTGCAGGAAGGCCAGCAGAAATTGTCGAGGATCGCGATGCGCGTTGGGTCGGCGCCGACACAGACGAGATTGCGCACGCATTCATCGATCGCGGCGAGCGTCATCAAATACGGATCGCCGCCGATTTCGGGGTTGCCGAGGCCGGTTTGCAAACCGCAGGAAATCGCGATGCCTCGCCTCGTCGACGGGATCGGCTGAAGGACTGCCGCGTCCATCGGCCCGCGCGTGAGCGGACCGCCGAGCGGCTTGACGATCGAATTGCCCTGCACTTCGTGGTCGTACTGGCGGATGATCCAGTGTTTGCTGGCGATGTTGGGGTGGGAGAGGAGAGAGAAAAGAGACGAAGAGATGGAGAGATTCGGCTGCTTCGACGCAGAGCGGACAGTGGGTGTTGATGGCGTCCACTCGGCTTCGCGCGTCGGAGTGGGGATGCCGTCGTGCAGGAAAGCCATGGGAAGTCGGCCGACTTCGAGGTCTCCGTAGCGAAGCACCAGTTCCGCGCCGGGCGTTCCGAATTCGCCGAGGTCCGCGAGTTCAACACCCTCTTCATCGCAGATCTTCTGAAGCTTGGCGACGTTGTGCGCCGGAACAGCGAGGACCATGCGCTCCTGCGCTTCGCTGATCCAGATCTCGGTGTAGGAAAGGCCGGCGTACTTGAGGGGTGCGCGATCGAGCTGGACGGTCGCGCCGATCTTTCCGCCCATTTCGCCGACGGCGGACGAGAAGCCGCCCGCGCCACAGTCCGTCATGCCGTGATAGAGCGGCCCGCCGCCGAAATCACGCGCCCGAAGGATTGCATCGAGCGTCCGCTTCTCTTCGATCGCATTGCCGATCTGGACCGCGTGCGAAAATTCATCCGCGTGCGTGTGCTCCATCTCGGCGCTCGAGAAGGTTGCGCCGTGGATGCCGTCGCGGCCGGTGCGCCCGCCGAGTGCGATGATGCGATCGCCGGGCCGGCTTGCGCCGTGGACCATGTTCCGCGGGATGAGCCCGATGCAGCCAGCGAATACAAGGGGGTTGCCGATGTAGCGGTTGTCGAAGGCGACAGCTCCGGAAACTGTGGGGATTCCCATGCGATTGCCGTAATCGCGGATGCCTCGGACGACTTCACTCAGCACGCGTTTCGGCGGCAGACAGCCGGGAGGTAACTCGGTTTCGCTCGGCATCGCAACGCAGAACACATCAGTGCTTGCAATCGGCTTTGCCCCAAGCCCCGTTCCAATGACGTCGCGGATACATCCGCCGATGCCGGTCGCAGAACCGCCGTACGGCTCGATCGCGCTCGGGTGGTTGTGTGTTTCGACCTTGATGCAGACACCGTGCGCGTCATCGAACGCGATCACGCCCGAGTTGTCTTTGAAAACGCTGAGTGTCCAGTCGATGCCGTCCGCGATCAACTCGTGCGTTGCGGCGGCGACTGTGGACTTCAGGAGATTTGCGATCGTCACCGAACCGTCGGGGTGCACCGTGTGGCCGGGCCGGCCGGCAAACTTCAGTGGATCCGCCGTGGTTCCGGCGGCGGCCGTGTACTTGATGTTGCTCTTGAGCGTCTTGTGAACGCAGTGCTCGGACCATGTCTGGGCGATGGTTTCGAGCTCGACATCGGTGGGATCGCGGCCGAGCGTGCGGTATTCATCGCGCACAGCTCGCATCTCGTCCAAGCTCAAAAACAAATGCGCTTCGCGCGACATCTTCTGAAGCTGGTCGTCGTTGAGATCGCGGATCGCGATGCGACCGACCTTGGCGACATACTCATGGCCGGAGGGGAGCGACTTGGGCAGATAAGCATCGAAGTGTGCCGCCTGGATGGCGGGGTTGAAGAGCACGCGACGAGCGAGAAGTTCGGCTTGTGCTTTGCCGCCGGACAGATCGAGCAGGTCGTAGCGGGTTCCGGTGGAGACTCGCACGCGTCGCTTGCCTTGGAAGAGTTCTTGGGCGGCGACTTCGACCGATTGCGCCGCGGGATCCATGACGCCGGGCAAGGGGTGAACTTCGACCTGAAATGCGTTCTTTGCGAGCGGAGCGGCGTGGATCACAGCGCGTTCGGTGACGGGATCGGCCAGGAGCTTCTGGGCGAGCACGGCGACCTGCGCCGCGTCGGCATCGGTTTCGAGCAGGTAGATGCGGGCGGACGCAACGGTGCCGAGCGAAATCCCGATCGATGCGGCACTGCGGGCGACCGAGGCCCCGCGCGCATCGAGCGACGGGCTTTTCGGCCAGACTTCGACCCGGTGGACCCGCACGGACTCGGGCGGCGAAAGTTGCGCGTGAGGAGATGCGGCGGCGGTGTGGCTCACGGCGCGATCGTAGGAATCACAGGATCGGATTCCGCGCGGCGTTGCGCGAAGATTCGCATCGGCTAGACTCCCGCCCGATGGCAGACACGTTGGCCAATCCGGCGGGTGCGGGAGACGATGCGGACGCGACGCGCCAGAGCGAAGGGGCGTACCTCTTCGAGATCGCCTGGGAAGTCTGCAATCAATTGGGCGGGATCTACCAGGTCATCCGGTCCAAGGTGCCCCTCATGATGGAACGGTGGGGCGACCGCTACACCCTCATCGGGCCGTACAACGAGCAGAAGGCGAGCGTTGAGTTCGAGGCGACGACGCCCGGCGGCTGGATGGCTCGCGCGATCGAGCAATTGGCGGCCCAAGGTCTGAAAGTTCACCACGGCCGCTGGCTGATTCCGGGCCGGCCCCGCGTGCTGCTGATCGAGCACTGGGTGCCGAATTGGAAACTCGGCGAGATCAAGTACGGGCTGTGGGAGCAGCACGGGATCGAAACGCCGGGCACCGACTGGCTGATCGACGGCGTGATCACCTTCGCGGACGCCGTTCGACGGGTGCTCGAGGCGCTCTGCGAGCAGCGTGCCGCGGCAAGCGCGGGCAAGAAAACGACGCCTCGCGTGCTCATCGGTCACTTCCATGAATGGATGGCGGGTCTTGCGATTCCGATGATCCGGCGCCAGAATCTGCCGGTCGCGACGGTTTTCACGACGCACGCGACGCTGCTCGGTCGGTTCATGGCGATGGGGATGGACGACTTCTACGAGAAGCTCCACGACATCAACGACGCGGAGGCGGCGAAAAAGTACAACATCGTGACGCAGCACAAGATCGAACGTGCCTGTGCGCACGGCGCTCATGTGTTCACGACAGTCTCGGCGATTACGGCGGAAGAATGCGCCGCGCTGCTCGGTCGCCCGGTCGATGTCGTGCTGCCGAACGGCTTGAACGTGGAGAGGTACAACGTCGCTCACGAGCAGCAGCAGATGCACGCGAGCTACAAGGATCGCATCCACCAGTTCACGATGGGGCATTTCTTCCCCAGCTACTCGTTCGATCTGGAGAAGACGCTCTATTTCTTCACCTCCGGGCGATACGAACCTCGGAACAAGGGCTTCGATCTCTGCCTCGAAGCGCTCGCTCGGCTCAACGCCGAGATGAAGGCGCACAAGATCGACAAGACGATCGTGTTCTTCATCGTGACCAGCAAGGCGAGCAAGAGCCTGAACCCGCTCGCGCTGGAAAAACGCGGCGTGATGAACGAGCTGCGCACGGTCTGCCAGAACATCACGCAGGGCGTGGAGAACCGCCTGTACGCGCGTGCCGCGGCGGGCGGCAAGCTGAAACTCGATGACCTCGTCGATGAGTACTGGACCCTGCGCTATCGCCGCACGCAGCAGGCGATGAAGCAGCATTGCCTGCCCATGGTGGTGACGCACATCCTCGAGAGCGACGCGGACGATCCCGTGCTCAATCAAATCCGGCAACTGGGGTTGATCAATCGCCCGGAAGACCCGGTGAAGATCGTCTACCACCCCGAGTTCATCAGCCCGGCGAATCCGCTCTGGGGCATTGAATACGACCAGTTTGTTCGCGGGTGTCACATGGGGCTCTTCCCCGGAAGCTACGAACCGTGGGGGTACACGCCGCTCGAGTGCATCGCGATGGGTGTTCCGAGTGTGACGAGCGACCTCGCCGGTTTCGGCCGGTATGTCGCCGAGCACCATCTCGGGCACGACGAATGGGGTCTGACGGTGCTGCGCCGGCGTGGGCGGGCGTATCACGATTCGGCTGCGGATCTCTGCGGGAAGCTGCTGGATTTCTGCCGCATGGATCGGCGCGAGCGGATCGCGCTGCGGAACGCGGTTGATCGACGGAGCTGGGACTTTGACTGGGCGCACCTCGGCCCGGCGTATCACGAGGCGCACGATCTGAGCGTGGAGCGGTTCTTTGCCGCGGGGGGCGCGGGCATCGGTTCGCTTCTGGGGCCGACGGCGTGAGCGCGAAGACGTCGGCAACGGGTTCGGGCGCGAAGCCGCACGTCGAGCTGTACACCGACGGCGCGTGCTCAGGAAATCCGGGGCCGGGCGGGTGGGCCTTCGTACTCAAGCATCCGGCAACCGGGAAGGAGCTCGAGAACGCCGGTGCGGAGCCCGATACCACCAACAACCGCATGGAACTCATGGCGGTGATCCGTGGACTGGAAGCGCTGAAGGCGCCGTCGATCGTGGAGCTTTTCAGCGATTCGCAATATGTCCTGAACGGCCTCAAGGAGTGGATGGAAGGCTGGAAGAAAAAGGGCTGGCGCACCGCGAGCAAGCAGCCGGTCAAGAACATCGATCTCTGGCAGGAACTCGATGCACTCAAGTCTCGTCACGAGCTCCGATTCCACTGGATCAGGGGGCACAACGAGCACCCGGAAAATGAGCGGTGCGACCAGCTCGCAGTCGCGGCACGCGAAGCGCTGGTCAGGTAATCTGGCGCGGTAGTCTGGTGCATCGGAATCGGCCAACGCGGCCGGTCCGAAAGTGGATTCCGCTCGTGGAGGCTGCGAATTGAATACCGGTCCGGCGAACAGGCGATGGCGGTTTTTGCGGTCGCGTCGCGTTGCTGTCGTCATGTGCTCGCTCGCGCTCGCGGCGTTCATCGGCACCGAATTTGTCGCGAGGTTCGTGCTCGGGCTTGGCGACCCGCCGCTTTTCGTGGCGGATCCGAAGATCGAGTATCTGAACAAACCCGGGCACTACCACCGCTTCGGGCACATCGTGCACGTCAATCAGTGGTCGATGCGCTCGCCCGATTTTCCGCAGAGCAAGGCGTCACCCAACGAGCTGCGTGTGCTCGTGATCGGCGATAGCGTCGTGAACGGCGGAGCCAAGCTCGACAACTCCCAGGTTGCGACGGATCTTTTCGCTCGGGATCTCGCCACGGCGTCGGGGCGTCCGGTGATCGTCGGGAATATCTCGGCGGGGAGCTGGGGTCCGCAGAACGAACTCGCGTACTTGGAGAAATTCGGCACGTTCGATGCCGACGCGGCGATCGTGGTCTGGAGCAGCCACGACGCGTGGGACATCCCGGGCTTCGGGCCGTTTGCGATCGACCAGCCGACCGAGAAACCGATCCTGGCGTCGTACGAAGCGTTCCGTCGGTACGCGATCCCGATGATCGTTCCTCCCTCTTCGGAATCTCCGGCGCACTCGCCGCAAGATGTCGAGAAGGGCGTTTCGTCTGCACGCAAACTCCTGGAGCTGATCCAGAGCAAGAACATTCCGGTCGCTGTGATCCTCCACAAGACGCAGAAGGAGCTGAACGGGGCAGAACTGGAAGGGGATCGCGCGCTCGCCGGCGTCGCCGAGTCCCTTGGGGTTCCGGTCTTTCAGACCGCATCGCTGTTCGCGCCGGCGGTCCGGAGCGGGCGATCGGTGTTCTTTGACGACATCCACCCAAACGCCGAGGGAAATCGCCTCCTGGCCGATCTCTACCTGCGGGTCGCTGCGGATCTTCTTGCGCCACAGGCGGTTCGCCCTGATTCGTCGGGCGCGCCCGTCCCGCCGCCCTCGCCCGGTTCTGGTGGAAAGTAGATTCGAGCCGGTCCGTTTATTCCGCCTGATCCGCTCGCGCCGATTCGACTCGCTGCGCCGTCGCGCGGCTTGGCATCGCCCGCCGAAGCTGCGCCCGTGCCCGACCGATGCAAGGAGGCGATTATCCCTCGCATTCCGGCTCGAACAGGCGCAGGAGGCTTCCGGTGGATCTGAACACGATTCTCAAGACGGCATTCGAGTCGGACGCGTCGGACGTGCACCTCATCGCGGGCCAGCCCCCGATGTGCCGCATCCACCAAGTGATGACCAAGATGGACTTTCCGGTCATCTCTCCGGAGAACGCCGAGAAGTTCTTCCGCCAGATGGCGTCGAAGGAAGCCCAGGCGACCTTCGAGAAGGTGAAAGACGCCGATTTCTCGTACCTCGTCGAAGGGCTGAGCCGCTACCGCGTCAACGCCCACATGCAGCGCGGCGTGATCGGCCTGGCGATGCGATCGATCAAGACAAAGGTGCCGGCGCTCGTCAAGCTCAATCTCCCCGAGGTCATCGCACGCCTCACCTACCTGCCCCGCGGGCTCGTGCTGGTGACGGGCGACACCGGTTCGGGTAAGTCGACCACGCTCGCCGCGATGATCGAGGCGATGAACCAGCGGTACAAGAAGCACATCATCACGCTGGAAGACCCGGTCGAATACCAGTTCGAGAGCAAGCAGTGCGTGATCGAGCAGCGCGAGCTCGGGCAGGACATGCCCTCGTTCGGAAGCGGCCTGAAGCACTGCTTGCGTCAGGACCCGGACATCATCCTCGTCGGCGAAATGCGAGATCTCGAGACGACTTCGCTGGCAATCTCCGCGGCAGAAACCGGCCACTTGGTTCTGTCCACTCTGCACACCGTGAACGCCTCGCAGACGGTGGAACGAATCATCGACATGTACCCGGGCGGTCAGCAGAACCAGATCCGCTCGATGCTCTCGAACACGCTGCAGGCCGTGGTCAGTCAGACCCTGTTCAGCCGCACGGATGCCGCGGGCATGGTGCCTGCGGTGGAAGTGCTGCTGTGCACGCCCGCGGTGCGCAACCTGATCCGCGAAGCCCGCACGTTCGAAATCCCCAACGTCATCGAGACGAACCGGGCGATCGGCATGTGCAGCCTCGATACGGCCATCGCCTCGCTGTACTTCAACGGCATGATCAGCCGCGACGACGCGATCGCGCAGGCGGCGTTCCCGGACAAGCTCGATCGTCAGTTGGCGGCGTGATTTCAGGCCGCGTGAGACCCTTCCGTCCCGAGCCCGTGTGAGAAGATATGCCCAACTATCGCTACCAAGTTCGCACGGCGCAGGGACAGGTGACAACCGGCGTGGTCGCCGCGGACTCGGCGACGAGCGCCGCCGCGATTCTGCGAAACCAGGGCTCGCACGTCCTGAGCGTGTCCGCGGCAATGGGCACCGAGCAGGCCGTGAGCTTCATGGAGAAGTTCCGCGAGCTGAACGCGGGCAAGCCGAATCAGAAGCACGTCCTGGATTTCACAACGCAGCTCGCCGTGATGATCCGCGCCGGCATCAACCTGCGCTCCGCGCTCGAGGGCATCGCCGAGCAGACGCAGCACGCCGGCTTCAAGAAAGTCATCATCACGCTCAAGAACGACGTCGAGGCGGGCAAGCAGTTCTCGGAAGCGATCGCAAAGCACCCGAAGCTGTTCAACCCGCTCTACATCAACATGACGCGTGCGTCGGAAATGTCGGGCAGCTTCGCGAAGATGCTCGACCGCATCGCCGGCTACATCGCGCAGCAGATCGAAACCCGCAAGATGGTCGTCGGCGCCGCGATCTATCCCGGCGTCATCGGCACGCTCGCCGTGGCGGTCACGGTGTTCCTGCTCACCTTCGTGCTTCCGAAGTTCTACGCGGTGTTCGAGGGCAAGGAAGATGTTCTGCCCTGGGCGACGACGTTCCTGATGAACTTCTCCAAGTTCATCGTGGCGAACTGGCCGTACCTTCTCGGCGGCCTGGCGATCATCGTGGGCGGAGCGTTCGCGTTCACCCGCACCGACATCGGTCGCTTCTGGGTTGACAAGCTGAAACTGACCATCCCGATTGTCCGCTCGATGTTCCGCTCGCTGTACATCAGCCGCTCGCTGCAGACGATGGGCCAGTTGATCAACGCGGGCGTCCCGATGCTGGACACGCTGGCGATCACGGGCGAGATCAGCGGAAACCAGCTCTACCACGCCATGTGGAAGAAGGTCTACACCAGCGTGAAGCAGGGCAAGAAGATCACGGGCACGCTGACGAAGGACCCGCTGCTGCCACGCGCGGTCAGCCAGATGATCGCCGCGGGCGAAGAGTCCGGTAAGCTCGGCGAAGTGCTGGACGAGATCAGCACGTACTACTCGAAGGCGCTCAAGGACAACATCAAGGCCGTGACGAGCCTTATCGAACCCATCATGATCCTCGTCATGGGCGTCATTGTCGGCTTCATCGCCATGGCAATCATCCTTCCGATCTTCAAGATGAGCCAGATCGTGAAGTGAATATCCGATAGTTCATGGTGGATGCCGCACGCACGGCGCGCGTGCGGCGGCGAGGGAGAAACTCCGCCATGCTCCGCGCCCGCCCGCCCGCCAATCCGATCGCCAACCCGCCCGCCCGTCGCCGCCACTCCCGCGGCTTCACGCTGATCGAAACCAGCCTCGCCCTCATCGTCATCGGTGTGGGGGTGCTCGCGTTCATCGATGCGCAGCGGGCTTTCATCGAACAGAACAACTGGTCCAGCCGTTCGGCGACGGGCGCCCTGCTCGCCAACGAGGTGCGCGAGCTCTCGAGGCACCTCCCGAAATACGACCCGGTGCTCGGGCTGACTTCGGGCAACAACAACGCCGTGGTCGGCTGGGGCGCGGGTTCCGAGAAGATCATCGTCCGCGACTTCAACTGCCTCACCGATTTCGATGGCAAGATCTTCGGCCGCGATGGGAACATGCCGGGGCCGGTTTCGGCCTCGGGCACCTTCGTGCCCATGTCGGATGCGAACGGCATCGCGCAGGTTGACGGGAACGGTGACCCGAAGCCGCTCGAAGGCTGGGCGCAGTCGGTGACCGTTGAGAAGGTCGATCCGCTCAACTACGCAACCGTCCGATCCAAGGGTTATTACGTCGCGCCGTCGGGGAACGACCCCGGTGTAGCGATCGATCAGTTCCCGCTGCGCGTCACGGTCGTGGTGACATACCAGGGCACGTTCGACACTCATCCGATCGAAGTCACCCGTCTGGTCTGGATTACTCCCTGAACCGCGAAGCGCTCCCTGCGCCGGCACGTTGGGATGCGGCTTGTTTGATCGAACTCGTTTCCGTCCGAGGGCAACTCCCATGAAACGCATCCAGCTCTTCGGTTCCTCGAACCCGCGAACGGGCCGCCGCCGAACCTCGGTCCGCGAACGCGGCGTTGCCTCGATTCTTTCGATGATGTTCCTGATCCTCTTTGGCTCGCTTGCGGCGGCGATGGCAATCGCCAGCAAGGGCAACATCCGCACGGCATCCACGCACGTGCACGTGGTCCGCGCGCTGGGCGCAGCGGAGACAGGGCTTCACATCGCTTCCGCACGGCTCCACGAGGCGGCTCAGCGGTTTGTCATCAGCAAGAGCGACATCACCGGAAGCCTTGCGTCGGAGCTCTGGAACGGCGACACGAGCAAGGCGGGCACCGTGCAGGTGCAACTGCCGCTGACGTCGTACCCCGAATCCTCCACCCCCGGCGGCATCGCGCAGGCCGTTGCCAATCGGCACGCGTGCGACCAGAACGTCGTGACTGGAGTGGGCGTCTCGCAGCCCACGCTCGGAAACGCCATCAGCGGCGCCGATCTTTCGGTGTACGCAAAGAGCGGCTGGCTCTACACGCCCGTGGTGGGCGTGGACGCGCCGGGCTCCGGCGGCAAGCCGACGATCGGGTTCTCGGTGACCTATGCACCCCTGGCCGACGGCCGCACCGTGCGTGCGATCGTGACGGGCTTTGACTTCGGGTATTCGCGCAACGGCCAGCCCCTGTCGCGCACGATCATGCAGGACTTCCAGCTCAGCAAGCGCGTCAAGCAGGCGATCGTCAGCCCGACCCGCGTGATGCTCGGACGCAACGTGATGGTGAGCGGCGACCTGGGCTGCCGCTTCACGCAGGTGGACAAGCAGAACGGCGAACCGCTGACCATGCGCTCGGACTTCCTGGGCATCGATCCCGTGCTGGATCTGAAGCTCAAGGACTTCTTCGCCGGCGTGGTTTCGTACGACGCCGACGGCGACAACCGGCTCCGCGTCAATCACCCCATCGAATCGCTGGGGATCCCCGCCAACAGCAAGGACTACGACGGCAGCGGCAAACCGAGCAACGCATTCACGGATGTGCTCGACAACGGCTACATCGATGACTTCTCGATCTTCATCAAGCACTTTGACAAGAACGGCGACGGCCGCCTCGCGCTCTCCAAGCCGCTGACGCTCGGCACCCCGGCCGAAGCCGAAACCCCGGAGTTCACGGCCGATGACGATCTCGGGCTGCTGATCGATTCGGCGATCCCGGACCGCAACGTCAACGGCGCGTACGGCTACAACGACGCGAACCTGAACGGACGCTGGGACAAGGGTGAGACGATCGTCGATTCGGACGATGTGACCCTGGGCTGGCGGGACGGCTACATCGACAAGCGTGACCGCTATTCGAAGGTGGGGGGGCGTGTCATCTACAAGACGACTCAGGCCGCCTGGACCAACTCGCTCGGCGCCGTCGCGAACGAAGTTCAAGGCTCGATCATCCCCGGCGGCGGCAAAACCGCGCAGACCTTCGGGGCGTCCGACAACCTGCTTCCGAATCCCACCGATGCCGTCTTCAGCGCCGAGCAGGCGGTTCTTGCGAATCTCGCCAACGGCGCCGCGTTCAATACGCAGGTTGCGACCAACCTCGGCGTCGGTGCCGCGGCACTCGCAACGTACGTCGAGGCCAAGCCCCGTTCGTCTACCTCGCCGCGCTTCGAGCGCCTCGACGGCGACGCGAACAGCGACGGCCGGCCGGACAACTACGCCACCGCCTACTGGGAAAAGATGCCCTTCAACTCGCCTTCATACACCGACATCTACTACCGCCCGGTGTACCAGAACATGACGTTCAAGAGCCCGGTGATCCCGGCGGGAACGAACGCCTTGTTTGTCAACTGCACCTTCATCGGCGTCACGCTGATCAAGACCACCATCGACAACACCCACCCGCTCTGGTCGAGCTACGGGCTGATGACCGTCCAGGCCGACGGTTTCCCCGGACCCTCGCCCTCGCGGACGATCTACGCGGGTACCAAATACCCGACGATGCTGCCGTCCACGGCGACCCCGCCGAACCAGGTTCTGATGATGGCGACCACCCCGCTCGATAAGGCGGACATCCCGTCCGACATGGTGGCGCTCACCACCGGGTATTCGGCGCTCGCGAATCCGCTGGTGGTCGGGGGTAAGCGCATCGTCGATACCAAAGCTCTGAGCAACAACGTGCGATTCCACGATTGCACGGTGGTCGGGTCGGTTGTCAGCGACAGCCCGACGGTCTTCACGAACATCCGCAACAAGATCCAGTTCACCGGCAAGACCAAGTTCACCACCAAGAACCCGAGCGACCCCGATGATCCGGATGCCAATCCGACCGACGCCCAGCTCACCGAGATCGCCAAGAGCAGCATGATGCTGCCCAACTACTCGGTCGATGTCGGCAACTTCAACGCCCCGCCCGACCAGGACATCCATCTCCAGGGCGCGGTCATCGCCGGGCTGATGGACCTGCGCGGCAACGTGACGGTTGACGGAGCCCTGCTCATGACCTTTGACCCGCAGCTCGGCTCGAAGCCGCTGGTGGACGTCGGCGGCAACCCCGTCGGCAACCCCGCCGATTTCAATCTGAGCGTCGGCTACTTCGGCAGCGCCGACGGCGAGAAGGAAGGCCTTGACCCGGCAACGCTGCCGATCGTCGGCGGTCAGAAGATCGTCGGCTGGGATCTCAACGGCGACGGCCTGCCCGACCTGGGCCCGACGGCGACTCCCACGCAGGCGCAGCTCAATGCCGGCGCCACGGCCGTTCCGTTCTACGGGTACGGACGCATCCAGCTCCGCCTCAACCCGCAGATGACGCTGCCCGATGGCATCATGCTCCCGCTCCAGTTCACGGCGCTGCCGCTGACGTACAAGGAGGGCAAGCCTTGAGATCTCAATTCCGTCCAACCCGCGCTTTCAGTCTCATCGAGATGCTGATCGCGCTCACGATCACGAGCACTTTGCTCGCTGCCACCATGACCGCGCTGCACGCCTCGTTCCGGGCGTACAAGTTCACGACCGACGCCGCATCGACGCACGTTGTCTCGCGCATCGTCATGCACCGGCTGCTCACGATGGTGCGCACCGGCGACCAGTTCGGCCCGTTCCCGGCCGATGTGCTTGCGGCAAGCCAGAATCCGCTCGAAAGCACCTATCTCGAGTTTGTTTCGTTCTACGACCCGAACACGCTCGAGAAGAAGATCGTCCGTGTCGAGCGCCGCGACCCCAAGACCGGTGAGCAAGGACCGTACACGCTCTACATGGTGCAGAAAATGTACTCGAATGAAACACTCACCGACACCCAGGATCAGCCGCTGCTCCAGGGAGTGACCGATGCCAAGTTCACGCTCGAATACGACATCGGCCCGCGCCTGCGCCGTGCAACGCTCGACCTGACGGTGCAGCCCGCCGATACCAAAGACACAACCCTCCACACCGAACTCTCTGCACCGACCATCCGCCTGGTTTCGAGCGTGATGCCCCGCAGGCTTGAAATCGTCGAGTGATCGGCGGTTTGTCGCCTCACCGCCGGAGCGTGTCGAGCACGCCGGGCAGCAAGTCCGCCAGCTCCCGTGCGATCAGCCCCGCCTGAGCGGTTGATTTCGCCCACGTTTCGCCCGCGATCGCGTGAGCCTCCACGCCGATGCACGCGATCTCAAACAGCGAGAGGCGGGCCCGCGAAGTCGGACCGCCGTGCTGAGCCAGCAAGCCGCCCAACAGCCCGCTGAGCACGTCGCCGGTCCCGGCGGTCGCGAGGCACGCGTGCCCGCGTTCGCACTTCCACGTCTGCTGACCGTCGCTCACCACCGTGCCCGCGCCCTTCAGAGCGACGATGCACCCGATTCTCTGCGCGAGCGATTCGCACGCCCGGCGACGGCTCGCATCATCGTCTCCGGCGAGCGGCAGCGAGAGCGCCGTCGCGAGCCGCTTGTGTTCGCCGGGGTGCGGAGTCAGGATCGCCGCGGCACGGAAATCGCGGGCAAAGTCGGGCGTCGAGGCCAGAGCCGTCAGGGCATCCGCATCGACCACAAGCGGCGCATCGGCGTGCAGGATGGCGCGGAGCACGATCGCCCGTGTCCCCTCGGCCAGCGGATCGAGCGGGTCCGTGACCCACCCGAGTCCGGGCCCGATCACGATCGCATCGGCCGACGATGTGTTCAGATCGAAGACTTCTGCCGCTTCGTGCGCGATGAGGTTCCCGGCGGCGCCGGTGGGCAGAGCCACTCCGGTCGCCGAGGGCGTGATCGAGATGACGTCGTTGAGGATCGGGCCCGGACAAAGCACCCGCGCCAATCCCGCGCCGGACCGCAGAGCCGCGAGAGCCGCGATCGCCGGGGCGCCGATCATGCGTGAACGGCCGTCGGCGCAGCCCCCGATCAGCGCGACGGTTCCGTACGTTCCCTTGTGCCCGTGCGGATCGCGTGCCGGGAGTTGAAGCGGTGGGCTCATGCCGGAGTTTAGAAGCCGCGGACGCGTTGCATCCGCCCGCCCGATTGACCCCTCACCTATTCTGCAACCGTGATCGACACGCACTGCCATCTCACGTTTCCGGATTTCAAGGGACGTGTGCCGGAGGTTCTTGCATCCGCAGCCGGGCACGGCGTCGAAGGTTGCATCACAATCTCGACCACCACGCACGATTGCCTTTCGGCGCTCGCGATCGCCGAGACGTATAGCAATGTCTGGTGCACCGCCGGCGTGCACCCGCTCTACAGCGACAAGGGGCCTCATGAATGGGCGAATCTCCGGAAGGTCGGCTCATCGCAACGCTGCGTCGCATGGGGCGAACTCGGCCTCGATAATCACTACAACAAACCGGCCGGGGACCTGCAGCGTCAGGTCCTCGACGAGCAGCTCAACTGGCTTGCGCGGTGGAAATCCGAAGGGATCGACAAACCCATCGTGCTCCATTGCCGCGAGGCCTTCGATGATCTTGTTCCCGTTCTGAAGCGCTCGCCGTTCGATCCGGGCCGATTCGTGTTCCACTGCTTCACCGGCGGTCCGCGCGAGATGCGCATGCTCCTGGATTTCGGCGCCAGTGTTTCGCTGACCGGTGTCGCGACGTACCGCAATGCAGAGGAAGTTCGCGAGGCGATCCGCCTCGTACCGGCGGATCGCATCATGATCGAGACCGACGCCCCGTTCCTCTCTCCCGAGCCGCACCGGGGAGAGCGTCCTTGCGAACCCTGGATGTCGAGCGTGACCGCCCGCGCGGTCGCCGCGGCACGGGGGGACGAGTGGCCGGCCTTCCACGAGCGGATCAATGCAAACACCAAGCGCTTCTACGGGATCGATGCTCGGTAGCCGCCGCTACACTGGACCCCGATGCCCACGCTGGCTTCATGGCTGCACGACCTCAGCCCGTTTGCGCTGAAAATCACCGACGGCTTCGGGCTGCGCTGGTACGGCTTGTCGTATGCGATGGGGTTTGTTGTCGCGTACTTGTTCATGCGGCTGCTTGCGCGACGGGGCCTGATCCTCATTCCCGCCGAACGCATCGGCGATGCGATGACCTGGCTCATCCTCGGCGTCGTGGTCGGAGGCCGGCTGGGCTACGCCATTTTCTACGAGCCCCGGCTCTTCATCACGTTCTCCTCCTCATTCCCGTGGTGGGGGATGTTCACCCTGAACAAGGGCGGCATGGCCAGTCACGGCGGAATCGCCGGGGTCATCATCGCCAGTTGGTGGATCTCGCGAGGTTTCAAGGACGAATCGGGGCGCATCGTCGGCAAGTGCTCGATGCTGCACGTGCTGGATGTGATGTCCGTCGCGGCGCCACCCGGCCTGTTCTTCGGCCGGATCGCCAATTTCATCAATGGCGAACTGCTCGGAAAGATCGTCACGCCCCCGGGCCAGCCCGGGCCCTGGTGGGCCGTTCGCTTCCCGCAGGAAATGCTCTCCGAACCTATGAGCAAGGGAGGCCATCGGCCCGACCTGACGCAGGGACAACAGCACGCGCTCGAAGAACTGCTGCTCAAGCACGCGCTCCCGACCGACAATCTTGACCAGGCCTACCAGCGCGTTCTGGATCAACTTGAGAAGGGCGGCGAAGCGGGACGACGGGTGGCTGCCGAACTCGGCCCGCTCATTTCGTCCCGCCACCCTTCGCAGCTCTATCAGGCACTCGCCGAGGGGATTGTGCTTTGGGTTGTTCTCATGCTCATCTGGCGCCGGCCCCGCGCCTCGGGCGTTGTCGCGTCGTGGTTCCTGATCGTTTACGGAGTGCTTCGGGTGCTCACGGAGGTCTGGCGATTGCCGGACGCCCAACTCACCGTGCAGCGCATTCTGGGTCTTTCCCGCGGTCAGTGGCTGAGCGTGCTCATGGTGATCGCGGGGTTCTGCCTTCTCGGGGCCTCGCTCGCGATCGCGAGGCGGACCAGCCCGGTGCGGCTTGTTGGCGGCTGGGGCCGCCGCACCGAACATTCCGCCTGAGCGGACCGTTCCATCCGGCCGATACACATGTTCGTCGGAATGGCAATTCAGCGGAAGGATCGATCGGGTGAAGGTTCTCGTGACAGGAGGCGCCGGCTACATCGGCTCGCACGCGTGCGATGCGCTGCTCCGCGCCGGGCACGACGTGGTGGTCCTCGACAATCTTTCCCGGGGTCACCGCGCCGCGATCGACATCCTTTCCCGGCGCGGCGGAAGCCGCTTCTCGTTTGTCCGGGGCGACATGGGCGATTCCGCGGCGCTCGAGCTCGCGTTCGCCCCGGGTATCGATGCCGTGATGCACTTTGCGGCGTTCGCGAACGTGGGTGAATCGTCGGCCGATCCGGTTCTGTACTACCAGAACAACGTCGGCGCGATGGCGCCGTTGCTCGCGGCGATCCGCAAGTACAAGGTCGCGCGGCTCGTGTACTCCTCCAGTTGCTCCGTGTACGGCCAGCCTCCGGAGAACCTGATTCCGTTGCAAGAATCGGCGCCCCTCGCGCCCCTGAGCCCGTACGGTCGCACCAAGCTCATCGGCGAGCAGATGCTGCAGGATATTGTGAGGGCGCTCGAAGCCGGCGGCACCAGGACGGCGCTCACCTGCTTGCGTTACTTCAACGTCGCGGGATGCGAGCCGCAGGGTGAACTGGGCGAGGACCATGATCCGGAGCTGCACCTGCTCCCCGTCGTGCTGCGTGCCGCGATGTCCGATCGCCCGACGATGAAGCTGTTCGGCACCGATTATCCGACACCCGACGGGACCTGCGTCCGGGACTACGTTCACGTCTGCGACATCGCGGATGCGCACGTTCGCGCGCTCGATCGCATCCCGCTCGGAGAGATCGCGCACCTCAATCTCGGCCTCGGACGGGGCACATCGAATCGCGAGATCATCGAAGCGGCGCAGAGCGTCACCGGGCGGACGATCGCGATCGAATCCGCGCCCCGGAGGCCCGGCGATCCGGCGCGTCTCTTTGCCGATCCCGGCGAGGCACACCGGCGCCTCGGCTGGACGCCGCGGGTGACACAACTTGAGCAAATCGTGGAGACGGCGTGGAAATGGTTCTCCACGCATCCGCGCGGGTATCGCGCCTAGCCCACCCCGTCATACGCCGCCCGCATACCGGCTGTTCTGCTGAAAACCCGCCAGTTTTCCGCTTCGGTAGTCGAAGATCGCACGGACATTGCGTTGAATTGACTTCCATGAACGTCGTTCTCAGTCCATACCACCTGACGACCAGAGAGCCGCCCGCGATGGCGGCGCTGTTGCTCGCCGAGCGCGTGGTGACGTTCATCCCCGCGCCGCTCTCGGGCAGCGACGCAAAGAGCCTCGGTCGCGCGGTCGAGCTCTCTCCCGAGTATCTCCGTTTCATGGACTCCTGGCGATGGAGCATGCCGCTGTGGGAATCCGGTGTTGTCGGCGCTTCCTTCCGTGAATCGGACGCGGGGGGAGACGTTCGCCATGTATGTGCCGCGCTGACAAGCGACGATCGTCTCGCGCCGCTCCGTGCGCTGATGCACGAGGACCTGTTCGATGACGAAAAACGATACCTCGATGCGGTCTCGCACGACCTGCTGAAGGGCGGACCGGACCCGGGCGTCAGCCTGCCGGTCAGCGCTGCGCTCGACCGATTCGGCTGCCGCAATTCGCTGGTCGTCATGCGGGCGCACGCCACTTCCGTTGCGCAGCGTGCGGAGGAAAAACTCGCTCGGCGCCTCTTCACGATCGCCATCCCCGCCGTGGTTCAGGCCGATGCCGCGCGGATCGCGACGTACCGCAAGGAACTGCACGAGCCGCTCGCGGATCTGCGGAGCGCGATGTCCGAGGCTTCGCGTCAGGCCTATCGCGATGCGGAAGAGCCCCTTGACCGCGAAACACTGGCGGAGATCGACCACGCCGCGCGGGCGTACTCCATGGAGTTCGATGCCCTCCGCGACTACATGGCCGAGGATGCGCGGGACGATGAGGTGCGGCTGATCGACGCGACGATCACGCTCTCGATGACCGCGGCGCCCGTCGATGCGGTCCTCCGCTCGGGCCTGACGGCGATGCGCACCCTGACCGGAGCGCCCCGCAAGGCGCTCGCCGGTCAGTCGAAGAAGGAGGGGGCGGTTGCCGCCCTCGCCCGTCGCGACGCCCTTGAAGGCAAGTTCGTTCTTGCGCTCGTGGTCAAGCCGCTGGGCCGGCCGAACGCGGCGCGCCGTTGAACTTCCCCGGCTCGAACGCCCCGCTGCAAAGCCCTTCCCGGGCTCCAACACTTGATCGATGACCACGGGAAACTCAGAACCGGGCCGGATGCGCCGCGCCAACAAGCTCGCGCGAAGCACGAGCCCGTATTTGCTCCAGCACGCCTTCAACCCGGTGGATTGGCAGCCGTGGGGGCCCGAAGCCTTCGCGGAAGCACGGGCGAGGCAGGTGCCGATCCTGCTCAGCATCGGCTACTCCACGTGCTACTGGTGCCACGTGATGGAGCGTGAGAGTTTCGAGAATGACGCGATCGCCGCGATCCTCAACGAGCGCTTTGTCTGCATCAAGGTCGATCGCGAAGAACGCCCGGATATCGATGATGTCTACATGACCGCGACGCAGGTTCTGACCGGCCACGGCGGCTGGCCGATGAACTGCTTCCTCGAGCCGGAGGCGCTGCGTCCGTTCTGGTGCGGCACATACTTTCCGCCCGCTCCGCGCCCGGGCCTCGGCGTTCCGTCATTTCCGCAAGTGCTCTCCAACATCAGCGAGGCATTCCGGCTTCAGCGGGATGAAGTGATCGCCCAGGCGGAGCAGATCGCGGGCATCGTGCGCAGCCGCATGAAGCCCATCGTTCGAACCGAGCCGATCGACGGACTCGGCGCGATCACCGAGGCGGCTTCGACGCTGCTCCGGATGTTCGATCGAAATCACGGAGGCTTCGGCGCGGCACCGAAGTTTCCGCAGCCGGTCTACCTCGATCTCCTGCTCGACGTCCGCGCGAGCTCCGGTTCGCCCGAAACCAGAGACGCGATCGATCAGGCGCTCCGGCTGTCGCTCGACCGGATGATGATCGGCGGCATCTACGACCAGATCGGGGGCGGCTTCCATCGCTACAGCGTGGATGGGCACTGGACCGTGCCGCACTTCGAGAAAATGCTCTACGACAACGCGCTATTGGCACGGGTCTACGCGCGGGCGTCCACCGCATTCGGGGATTCGGAGTACGCCCGAATCGCCCGCGAAACCTGCGAGTACGTGCTGCGCGAATTGCGCACAGGCGAAGGCGGGTTTGCGTCTGCGCAGGATGCGGAGGTCGATGGGCGCGAGGGTCTGAACTATCTCTGGACCGAGGACGAGGTGAATTCGGCCTTGCACCCCGACGAAGCGAAGCTTGCGATCAAGGTCTTCTCGCTCGATGCGGGCCCGAATTTCAAGGACCCGCATCACCCAGAAGAGATTGCCCGCAGCGTGCTCCGCCTCACCGATCGGCCCGATCGTGTCGCGCAGACGATGGGGATGGAGATCGACACGTTTCACGCGCGGATGTCGAGAGTGCGCGGGACCTTGCTGGCGGTTCGGAACAAACGTCCGCAGCCTCACCTCGACGACAAGGTGCTCGCATCGTGGAATGGATTGATGATCGGCGCGCTCGCGTTCACCGGCAAGACGCTGCAAGAACCCCGATTCACCGCCGCGGCATCGGAAGCCGCAGACTTCATTCTCAAGCACATGACCGCGCCCGATGGCCACCTGATGCGCTCGCGGCGGTTTGAAACGAGCGGCGGGCACGGGTTTCTGGAGGACTACGCGTTCGTCGTCGCCGGGCTGCTCGATCTCGCCGGCGCGGTCGACGACCGGCCGAGCGCGAAGCGGTACACCGATGCCGCGTACTCGCTCAACGAGAAGGTGCATGAGCTCTTCGCAGACGAGCACGGAATTCACTTTGACGTTGAAGCGGATGCCGGCAATCTGTTCGTCCGCGCTCGGTCAACGCACGACGGCGCAATCCCCTGCGGCACATCCGTTCAACTGCACAATCTTCTTGCGATGCATCACAACGATCGGGCCGCCGGGCTGCTTTCCGGCATCGCCGAGAATCTTCGTGAAATGCCGCTCGGAATTGCGAATGCAACTCGTGCCGCGCTGCGCGTTCTGACCGATGCATCGTTCCAGGGCAGCGCGATTGCAAGTCGGCTTCGGGGTACGCCGGTGGCCGCGCCCGCTGCCGATCAATCCTTCACGCCGGTCGAGATCTACGCCTCCGAAGAGCGGCTGTCGGTGGGGCTCGACACGCCCGCTTCGATGAAACTCGTGTTACAGATCGCGGCGGGATATCACATCATCGCCGCCGACCCGTGGGTCGACGATCCAAAGTCGTCGGTGCGCGGGCTGCTTCCTTTCCGGGTGCATGTTGTCGGAGGCACGGGTGTCAAGGTGTATGCGGACTACCCCGCGGGCGATCCATACCACGCGGCGCCCGACATCATGGGCAAACCGCGCGTGTACGAAGGGCGCCTCGAGTTTGAAGTCGCGGTGGAGCTCGATGGTGAGCTGAAGGGGCGGCCCCTGCTGGCCGTCACGTTCCAGGCGTGCAGCGGCACCGAGTGTCTCGCCCCGCGTACAGCGGAGCTTGACATCGCGATCGATCGTATTTGATTGGATCCCCGCAGTCGCTCAGAGGATGCCGAATTCGCGGAGCGATGCGCGAATCTGCGCCGCCGTATCGCCCGTGTGATCGATCTGCACGGCGTTCCAGCCGCGCGATTGCGCAGCCGCCACATTCTCGAGTAAGTCGTCGAAGAACAGAATCGATTGTGGCGAGAATCCGGTCTCGCGTTCGAAGGCCGCGTAGATCGCATCATCCGGCTTCAGCAGGCCGAGCAAGTGGCTCGCGTGCCGATGCTTCAGCTTCGCAGCGGTCGGGAAGTGGGGGATGCCGTTGCTCCGCGACGGTTCGGTGTGCTGGCGCTCCCAGTGAATCTCGGTGGTATTGGAAAGCAGCGCGGTCTCGATATGAGGTACCGCATTCAATTCATCCACGATCGCGTCAACGCCCGGATACTCCTCGATCAGCCAGGCGTGGTTGATGCGTTCCAGTTCATCGACTGTGTAGAGGCCGCCCGTCGCCTCGCTTGCGAGGCGAAGAAACTCCGGTCGGTTGAGTTTGCCCCTGGAGTATTCGTTTGCCAGGCCACGCCTCGCCGCGATTGCCGCTGCCGCGTCTGCGCCGGGCCGAAGTTCCAGCCCCGCGGCACGCACACCCTCCGCAAAGCTGCGGCAAAAGCGCAGGATGACCCCGCCCCAGTCGAAGCAGACGCAGCGGATCTCGCGTTCGGCGCTCACTCCGCGCCCTCGTCTGCGCCGTCTTGTGTGCGCGCAACCTTCATGATCTCTTCGAGCACCACCGTCGCAAAGGCTCCGCGCGGAAGATCGAACGCGACACGGATGTACTGCCCGTGCTCGTCCGCTCCGGCTTCCAGTTCCGGATACGCCAGCGGCACCCGCAAAGGACGGCGTGCCCCTTCGATCAATTGGCCCGCGCTCCGATCGAAAGCCTTCAACTGGGGCAGCGTCACCCCGAGCCCGGTGAGCGCCGCGACTTCGATCTCATCGGTCGGACCGGAGGCCCGACGCATCTCGGCGCTCCACATCGGTCCACTCGGACTGATCTCAAACTTCGCGAGGCGCTCCGCGGTCGTCGGGTCGGCGACGATCGGCTCGTCCACCGCAAAGCAGGCGCGGCTGTCGTGCTTGAAGGCGATGTCGCCGGCGCGAAGCGTGTTCAGCGTTCCCGCCCGCAGCCGATCGTCCAGGACTGTGTTGAACGCCGCGGATTGGAACGCCGACAGAAAGAACCGCAGCGTCGAGCGGTCCAGCGTCTTGATGATGCGCGACGGTCGCTCCTTTTTCGCCAGTCCCCGCAGGATCGTCCGCTCGACATACGAAGTGTGCGGCAGTTCCGCCATCGCGTCACCGAACCGGCCTTCAAGAAAGAGCGTTCGCGCCCTGTCGTGCGCCTCGGTCATCGGACCTTCCGGCGCGATCAACAGCCGGATCGCCTCGTCGAACTGCGAGCGGAGCAGCGCCCGGCCCACCAGGTGGTTGTTCAACATGCGTCCGAACCGCTGCGGCCCGAAACGGTTCGGCACGCCCCGCTGCGCCAGGATGTCCAGGCTCGCCTTCGCGGCGCGAACCTGCGCGACACCCGCGTCTCGAATCCGGATGCTGAATCGATTCCCGGTCAGGTGGCCCAGCCGAATCTTGTTCGCGTGCCGATCGGCCCACTGGATCTGCAGCCGATCGTGCTCCAGCCTCGGAAAATCTTCGGGCTTCTTCCCCGGCGCATACACGGAGAAGAGCTGGCGCGTGATCGCCACGCGATCCTTCATGCCCGCGAAGCCGACGGAATCGGGCGGAACGCCGAAGTGACCCGCCAGCACCCGCGCCGCTTCCGGCGTCGAGAGATTTCGTTTCTCCACGAACAAGTAGAGGTGATCGCCCTCGCCCGATGGCTGGTACGCCGCGGTCTCGTCCACGAGAAAATCTTCCGGGCGCTGCTTGATCGCGCCGCCCGTACCCGGGACATCGGACGTGATGTACAGCGCGGGCGCAACATGCGGATCGGTGTCACGCACGGGGCTTCCGCCGGTTGTCGGTTGGGCCGCCTCGTTCACTCCTCGTCCCCATCCGCCGGGTCTTCGCTCCCCGATTCCATCTCCGGATCTCGGCTCGCCGCTTCGAGAACGTGCTCTTCCACATAGATCGGCACGCCTTCCGAGACGCCCAGCGCGATCGCATCGCTCGGGCGGCTGTCGATGTGCAGCACCTGACCGTCCGCGGCCTTCACATCCAGGGTCGCGAAAAACGTGTGATCCGAAAGATCGTTGATCGTGATCGAGACCAGTTCTCCGCCCATGTTGCCGATCACGCTCGCCAGAAGATCGTGCGTTTGCGGCCGCTTGATCTGAATCCCCTTGAGCCGGCGTTCGATCGCGGTTGCTTCGGGCAGGCCGATGACGATCGGAAAGGACCGGATGTCCGACGAGTCGGTTCCCTCGGGCACGACCTCGCGCAACTCGATGAGTTGCATCTCCGTCAACTCGCGGATCAGGATGCGGCTCAACTCCATGCGAACGGGCATACCGCCTCCATGAACGACGCGAGAATCTTCTGCCTGCCACGTCACCCGGTCGGACAAATCGTGGTGCGCCAAACTCCGAAGTCAAATCCCTCGGCGGCGACCCGTGGTTGCACGGTGCGCCGAGGCGGCCAGCGATTCGACCAGCTGCCGCGGGACGCCGATGTCCGCAACGACGACGCGCCCGAGGCCGTCGATCGCGCCCGGCGCCAGCATGCCGGTTTTCAGCCCCACAAAGGTCACCGTCACGTCGGCGCGGACAGCGACGCCCATCGCTTCGCCGCTCTCGCCGTTCATGCCGCTCGGAAGGTCGATCGAGACGATCCTCGCTCCGGATTCTCGGAGCGCATTCATCGCCCGGACGGCGTCGGCCGCGACCCCTTCCACGGTACGAGAGAGCCCGGTGCCGAACAGCCCATCAACCACGATGAGCGGCCCGCGGCGCCGTCCCTTTGCGGGCAAAGGGAGTTGGCGGAGCGCACGCTCCAAACTCCGCGCGAGCGGCGTCCCCGCGCTCACAACGGGGAGCTTCATCCGCCGGCAAGTCTTCAACTGGGCCGTTGTGTCCGGCGTTCGCTTGGAGGCGCTGCCCACCATCAGGATCGAAACGGCGGCTCCGAAATTCGACAGGTGCCTTGCCGCACCGAGCGCATCGCCCCCGTTGTTTCCGCTTCCCGCGACAATCAGTACGCGTGCGTTCTCGTGACCATTGGCCAGTTCCATAGCCGCTTCCGCAACGCAAACCGACGCGTTCTCCATCAGCACCAGCGTGGAAAGGCCGTACTTCGTGGCGCACCGGCGGTCGATCTCCCGCGAAGCATCGGGAGACAGAATGAACAGTTCGGTCGTTCGAATCGCATCGCGGGTGGGCATCGGCGGACAGCGTATGGCTCGGGATTCTCTCGGCTTGGGCCGTCCGCTAGGCTCATGTCCATGCCCGCTTGGTGGCACATCGCACTCGCCTCGATTCTCGCAATGCCCGCGTTCGGCGCTGTCCTTTGGTGGGGAATCGCGCTCGCGTCGATGAACCGCGCGCGGGCCTTGCTCGGGTCCGCCGAGGATGGTCGGGCGGGCCCGGCCGCCGATGTTCCCGTCATCGTCGTGGTGCCCGCACACAACGAGCAGGCCGTCATCGCCGACCTGATCTCGTCGCTCCGGAGCCAGGACTACCCGAACCTCCGCGTCGTGCTCGCGCTCGATCGCTGCACCGATGCCACGCTCGCCATCGCGCTCGAAACAATCGCGGGCGATGACCGCTTCGAGATTCTCGAGGTTGGTCCGTGCCCGCGCAACTGGGCGGGAAAGGTTCACGCCATCCACTCGGCGCTCGCCGCCCGAACAATCTCGCCCGATCACGTCCTCGTCTTCGCCGATGCCGACACGAGGTTCGATCCTGCCTGCGTCCGCTCGTGCGTGAACATCCTGAACGACCGCCGTCTCGATGCGCTCACGCTCTTGAGCACCCTCACCTACGAACGGGCGTTCGAGCGATGGATGCAGGCCCCCGCATCTTTCGAGTTGCTGGTCCGCTACCCGCCGCTCAAGGCCGGACGCGATCGCCGCCGCCGTCCGTTCGCCAACGGCCAGTTCATCATGATCCGCTCTCCCGCGTACCGCCAGATCGGCGGGCACGCCGCGTTTCGAGAAGAACTGCTCGAAGACCTCGCGATCGCGCGCGCTCTTTGGCGCGAAAAACTCTCCATCCAGGTCCTGCCCGCCGGCTCGATGCTCCGCTGCCGCATGTACCCGGATTCCGCCGGATTCGAACGGGGCTGGACACGAATCTTCATCGAAGCCGCAAAGCGCAAGCCCGCACGGCTCCGCGCCTGGGCCGTCGGAACCGTTGTTCGAGGGTTTCTGCAACCGCTCGGATGCGCCGCGGCACTCGCACTCTCCATTTCGGTGCTCGCGCTCCACCTAAACCCCATTCCATGGCCCTTTGCGCTCGTCGCGGGCCTGTCCGCGCTCGGGTGTGCGGTGTGGGCGGGCGCTGTGCACAGATTTCTCGTCCTGGCCGGGGTATCGCCCTGGTGGCAGCGGGCTCTCATCGTTCTCTTTTGGCCGATCGGCTGCCTGAAGCTCGCGGGCCTGCTCCATCGCGCAGCGTCCAACCTCCGTTCCGGCGTTCCCACCGGCTGGGCGGGGCGAAGCTATGTGCGTCCGGCGCGCTAAACGGCTGAACCCCCGGCCTCCCCAATCGCGTACGATTCTGGAGAGCGAGGGGCCTCCCCCGTTCCTTCCCATCCCGATGGCTGAGCACCGAACCAACACGTCGTTTCTGATCGGGCTCGCAGTTTCTGCCTGCGCGCACATCGCCGCGCTCATCGGCCTGCAGCACGTCAAGATCGAGTCGTCCAAGGCCCGGGTCTCGCTCGCGGCCCTCAAGCCTGTCACCGGCCTTCCGCACCAGTTCCAACAGCCCGAACCCAAGCCCCCCGATCCGAACAACCCGCCGCCGCCAGAGCAGCCCAAGGACATCAACACGGACGTCAAGTTCGGTATCGATGATTCCAAGATCGACAGCAACACATGGCTCGGTTTCCTGGAGGGTGATTCCCCCTCCGGCCGCCAGGGTGAGACCGACCAGGCAGCCATGGCTTTAGACCCGGGTGCTCCCGGAGCCGCTTCGCCCGGCAGTGCAGGTTCGCCGGGCACGCAGCCGACCGCCGCAACGCCTCCCGCAACTCCGCAGCCAGCCGCGAACCCGCCCGATCCGATGAACGTCCGTCCGCCGTCGCCCACACCGGCGGAAACCGAGGCCCCCCGCAAGGCCGAGGAAGCTGCGCCCTCGCCCTCCAGAAGCGCTCCGCCTCAGGCTTCGCCACCGGCGGGTCAAACCGGCGAAAAGACCACCGTCGACGACCCGCTCGCGCCGCGATCGGGCGCGGAAAAATCGAACACCGGAGTGAATCCCGAAGCGGTCAAGCCGGTCGAGACGCCGAAGCCGGATGGAATCACCGAAGAGAAACCCGAAAAGCCCGACGCGAAGACCGGCGAAGAACGCGAAGGAGAAGTTCGCGACACCGAATCCGAAAAAATGAGCTCGGAGAACGGCAAGGGCGAAGCCGAGAAGGAAATCAAAGAAGTCGCCGAGGCTTCTCCGCTCGCCAAGCCGGACGACGCGATGCCGCCGGTTGCGGTCGCTCCGGCCGCGCCCGCGCAGGAGTCTCCGGCGAGTGAGCCGTCGCCCTCGAGCAATCCGAGTCCGAATTCACCGGCGGTGCCCGCGACAGGCGGCCAGTCGAAACAGAAGGGAATTCGTTCCGACCGTGAGTCGGAGGCGTTCCACAAGAAAGTCATCGATGCGCCCATGCGCGATGGCCGAGTGCAGGCGGGCAGGGGCTTGAACATCATCACGCGCCGCGCCGATTTCACCAACACAACACTCTTGACCGCGCCGCCCCGAGACACGATGGTGCGTATTTCCTTCCAGAAGACCGGCACGGTCAAGCGTGCCGAGTTCATCAACGGTTCGGCGACTGGGAACCCCAACGTCGATGATCCGCTCATGAACGCGATCTATCGCTGGCGGGCATCGGGGAAGGATCTGAATTCCCTGGGAGCCGAAGAAACACTCTCGGTGGTCGTGCGGGTGACCTTCAAGTAGTGGATTGCCTTTGGCCGGTTGACGAATTCGCACGAGCGGGTCGATAGAGGTGAACGTGAAATCGGGCGTTGTTGGCATCTCAGTTCTCCTCGCCCTTGCCGGCGTTGTTGTTCACGGGCAGCCCGCGAATCAACCCGTGATGAAGCCGGTCGATGCGGGCATCGCGGATGTCGGCCCGTTGTCCGGCCCGGGGCGTTCGCTTTCACCGGGTCTTCGCCAGCCTTCAGGGTTCGACCGGGTGTACGAAGTCGAGCTCAACGGAAAGAAGTACTTCGCGCGGCAGAACGGGAGCACGGTCGCCGTTTTCCCCCGTTCGGCGTACACGCACATCGACGGGCGATCGACAATCCTGATTCCCGCCGGAACGACGTTCTATCTCGGGGGCCTGCCCGCCAACGCCCGTCCTGTCTCGCCCGAAGAGATGGCCGCAAACTACGCGGGCAAACCCCAGAATCTCGCGATGCCGGTACACGCACAGAGCACGCGCATTGATCTTTCCGCCGCCGCGAAGAGCGCCCGTGGGCAGATGCGTCTGCTGGGCGAGACGCTCGATTTGCCTCCGAGCGCCGGCAGCGTGTGGGAGAGCGAGTTCTACCGCGTGCAGCGCACCGGCGCACTGATCGACGCGGCGCTCGCGGCACAGAAACGCCGCGGTTCCTGAAGCCCGCCTTTCCTAGTTCGGCCGGTCCGGGGCAAGTGCCGACGCGCCGCGGGGCATGTCAAACCGCTCGCGCGTTGTGCAATAGGTGTTGCCGCCCATGCGACCGATCGCATCAAGCAAGGCGGGATCGATGTGGTGTCGCGCGTTGATCAGACCGGCTGCGGCACACACTCCGACCACTTCGCCGATCACGATGTTTCCCGAATCGGGTGCGCCCGGATTGGTCCGCACCACTTGCCGCGTCACGCACTCGAACGAGAGGAGCGATTCGGCAACGCGAGGCGGCCGCACGTTCACGCTGGGCACCGGGGTCAGCCCCGAGAACTCGAACTCGGATTCTTCATACCCAAGCGGCTCCGCTGCCGCCGCTGTGGGCCGTCCGATGGCGTGCGAGACAACATTGATGACGAATTCACCCGTCCCCCCCTCCGGATGCGGCAGGACATTTCGAAGCGTGTCTTTGTCGGAGCCATCGGGCTTGGAAGCGGGGCAGAAGAGGACGGTCATGGGATTGGAACCCACACCGCAGAAGAAAGAGAACGGCGCCAGGTTGGGGATGCCGTGCGGGGAAATGGATGAGACGAGCGCAATGGGCCGGGGGACGACACCCCCGATCAAAAGCTTGTAACGCTCCGATGCCGGGAGCCTGGCGGGATCGATAAAAACGGGTTGCGGAGCGGTCACGGTCGAGTTTAGAGTCGGATTCGGCAAAACCGGCCCGAGAACCATGCTGTTTGGACTCTGCACGGATAAATTCTTTGGCGGGATCTTCCGTTCTGTTTGCATTGCCTGGATTCTGAGGCATGTTGATGGAGGAGCAGTATTTTCTCCTTGAAACCCAGTGGTGTACCTGCGATACTGCTCGCGCGGGTACGAGAGAGCCCGTCTTGGGTGTTGCTACCAACACCCTTCAAATTTGAGAGTGGAGGAGAGGAAACATGCGTCAGATGAAGACTTTGGCTTTGGTTGCGGCTGCTGCCGCCGGTACGGTGAGCGTCGCACAGGCCGCGACCACTCTCGTGACGTTCGGATACAACAACCTTCAGGGCACGTACACCGCTGCTGGCATGAACGCCGGCAACTTCTCCGCTGTCGCGGTTGATCAGGGTGTGGGCGGCCTTCAGACCGACGGCTCGGTGAGCCGCCTGGTTCCGGGTGCGGGTCAGGCCAAGTTCGCTGCGGGCTTCAAGAGCCTCGCGACCTTCGCTGACTTCGCCATCAACATCAGCTTCACCCGCCTGTCGGCGACGACCGGCCTCGGCGCTGGTAGCTTCACCGCGACCGACGCTCTCGGCAACACCGTTGCTGGCAGCATCTCGGGCTTCTGGTCGGTGCAGCCCACGATCGGCATCGCCTTCAACGGCACGCTTGCCAACGTGAACATCACCCCGAACGCCACGTTCACGGGCACCGATGGCTCGAGCACGAACTGGAACACCAACCTTCCGTCGCCCGCTCCGTACACCGGCGCTCTCACGCAGTTGATCTTCAACGGCGGCGCGTTCTTCACGGATCAGAACCTGTCGAACGTCGCGACGCAGGTCAGCGGCCAGATCGTCCCCTCGACGGGCAGCCTGGCCCTCTTCGGCCTCGGTGGCTTGGTCGCCGCCCGTCGCCGTCGCGCCTGATCGACCCTGATCGACCCTGGTTTGAACTTCAAAGGGCCCGCACCTCGGTGCGGGCCTTTTTCGTTTTGGAACTCGAGCGTTCCTCCCGTGCTATCTTCGCATCAACGATGGATCCACGGGTTACGACATGGTCCGGATTGCTCGCGGTGTGGACCGATTTCGCCCGGGCCGCCGGCGCTCTCCCCAAGTCGGGCGATCTGGGGCTGCTCCGCCGGAGCGTTCCGGCGATCATCGGCCTCCAATCGCTGACGCATGCGCTCGAACACATCGATACCTTGCCCCCCGACGAGTACAGCTCCGGGCAGGATCGGGCCGCGCTCATCACGCGTACGCTGCGTGCGGAGCTCGAGTCGATCTGGCGGGCGGATGCGATGCCCGCCGCGCTCGCCGAGATGATGTCCGAGGCCGAGGCCGCCCTCGAACGAACCCGCGGCGCTGGTTATGAGTTCATTCCGGAGCGCGATCCGTTCGTGATGCCGCTGACGCTGCCCGAATTCGGCGCCTGGCGAGACCGGCGTGGATTTCGCGGTCAAGTGTTCAGCGTCGCCGCGGGCAAACGCGTGCGTGCCGGCGTGCCGGTTGTTTTTGTTGCTGGCGTCGGCGGCCGCCCCCTGCCGCGGGCGGATCTGCTCGACCTCGGTTCGCTCCTTCCCGGGTGCCTGTGGGGCCGGGCGCAAGCGATGCGGCAGGTATACGAAACGCCCGAAGCAAAGGGATTGCGTCAGTCGGTGGGAGCACCCGGACTTGGTGGCACCGCACTTCTCAAACCCATCGAACAGGCCGGAGCAGAATCGAACACGACCGGCCCGGCGCACAATCCAGCCGCACGCATCGGCTCGAACGGGGCCTTGAACGCGCGCGGTTCCCTATAGTCATCCCCCAATTTTCAACCGGCCGCGTGAGCACGCTCCGCGGCCCTACGCGGAGGCTCTATGCGTCGTTCGAAGATCTCGATCATCGGTGCGGGCAACATCGGCGGCACGTGCGCCCACTGGGCGGCAGCAAAGGAACTCGGCGACATCGTTCTGCTCGATATCCCCGAGAAGGAAGGCGTCGCCAAGGGCAAGGCGCTCGATCTCGCCTGCTGCGGCCCCATCGAGAACTTTGATTCGCGCATCATCGGCACCAGCGACTACAAGGACATCGCGGGTTCGGAAGTGGTGGTCATCACGGCGGGCCTCCCCCGCAAGCCGGGCATGAGCCGCGACGACCTCGTGCAGGTCAACACCGGCATCGTGAAGTCGGTCTCGGAGAAGGTCAAGGAGTACGCGCCGAACTCGATCGTTATCGTCGTCAGCAACCCGCTCGACGCGATGGTGTATGTGGCGTGGAAAGTGACCGGCTTCCCGGCCAATCGCGTCATCGGCCAGGCCGGCGCGCTCGATGTCGCCCGCTACAAAACCTTCCTCGCCATGGAACTTGGCGTCAGCGTCGAAGACATCCAGGGGCTGCTGCTCGGCGGACACGGCGACGACATGGTCCCGCTCCCCCGCCTCACCAGCGTGAACGGCATCCCGATCAGCGACCTGCTGCCCGCCGAGAAGATCAATGCAGCCGTGGAACGCGCCAAGGTCGGTGGAGGTGAGATCGTCAAGCTGATGGGGACCAGCGCCTTCTACGCCCCCGCCAGCGGCACGATCGACATGGTCGAGGCCATCGTCCGCGATAAGAAGCGGATCATCCCTTCCGCGGCATACTGCGAGGACGAATTCGGCGTCGCGCCCGGACAGAAGGGCAAAGGCTACTTCGTGGGTGTGCCGGCCGTACTCGGAGCGGGCGGAGTCGAGAAGATCCTCTCGTTCAAAATGGACGCGACGGAAAAGAAGTTCATGGACGAGTCGATCAGCCACGTCAAGGACCTGGTCGGGGTCGTGCGGAAGCAGTTCCCCGAATTGGCTTGATAACTCGGTTCCGGCCACAGTCCGAGAACGTATCGGAGGATTGGGCTGAACAAACCGGCCTGTTCTGCCGAACGAATTGGCCTGAGAACGCGCTGGAAAGCACCAGGAGATCCCGATGCACTTGAATTCAAAGATGGGCCTCATTGCCGCGATGGTCCTTGCCTGCGGCCAGGCGATCGCCGACGAGCCCGCCAAGCCCGATGCCGCACCCCAGCCCGCCAATGCGCCCGCCGCGGCACCCGCCCCCGCGACACCTCAAAGAGTCCGCGAGCCGCTGGCCCCGATCACCTGGAGCGATCCGGAGATCGAGAAAATCGCGAAGATGCTGATCGGCAGTTGGAAGTCCACGGCCCCGCTGCCGGAAGGCGCGGATCCGAAGGAAGCGATCGAGGTCGCGATGTTCATCGCGCCGGCTCGCTCGCCCGACCTGCAGGACCTGATGTACGTGGAGTCGGCCCGCGTCGATTCGCTGCAGGCCCCGTACCGGCAGGCCTTCTTCCAGGTCTACAAGCACAAGGGCGGGCTGCGTCTCCGCACCTTCGAGCCGATGCGTCAGATCGGCGGATCGCTGGTCGGCCTCTGGGCGAATCCGGACGTCTTTCCGCCCGTGTCGCGCCGCGATCTTGTCGCGACCATCGATCTCG
Source organism: Planctomycetota bacterium (assembly GCA_017303555.1). Classification (GTDB taxonomy): domain Bacteria; phylum Planctomycetota; class Phycisphaerae; order Phycisphaerales; family UBA1924; genus JAFEBO01. Next base: position 13,866 of record JAFLCN010000022.1, on the reverse strand, counting down.
ACCTGACCGCCGATGGCGACAGCTTCAAGGGCAAGAGCCCACATCCGTACCCGACCGGTCGCCTCGGCGCCGTCGAGATGACCAGTGAAGTCGCGATCAAGCCCGATCGCATCGTCACCTCCGACAAGGGATTCGACTCCAATGGCGAAGTGATCTGGGGCACAAAGGGCGACAGCACCTTCGAGTTCGCGCGCTTCGAGCCGCCCGTTCGCACGTTCACGCGCGAAGGCAACGTCTTTGTCATCGAGTACCGCCGGGGCGAAGATTCGCGCTCGTGCGAACTCGGCGACGAGATCTCCGTTCACTACCTCGGATTCCTTTCGAACGGGCTCCGCTTCGATAGCTCGCTCGACCGCCAGCCCCCCAACCCTCTCACGTTCAACGTGAACGGCAAGCAGGTCATCCCCGGCTTTATCCAGGGCCTGCTCGGCGCCAACGTCGGCACCGTCCGGCGCGTCTACATCCCGTGGGAAGCGGCGTACGGCGAGTTCGGGAACTCGCGCACGCGCATCCCGCCGTGGGCCGATCTCTACTTCGATTTCGAGGTCATGCGCCTCAAAGACCCCACGGTCAAGGGCGTCGAACCGCCCCTCACGGTGGGCGGCACCGACTTGCGCCAGCTCGGCGATCGCGTGATCAAGATCGGGCCGGACGGTCAGCCCATCCAGGAAGCCAAGCCCAAGGCCGCCGAGCCCGTGCAGCCGAGCCCGGAACCTCAACCGAAGTGATCCGTCAGCAGCACTTTCAAGGCGGCCGGGTTTCTCGCCCGGCCGTCTATCGTTTTGGGGCGCGGCGTTCTCGCGCCTTCTTTTGGATTGCGACAACGGATGAGCGACAAAGATCTTTACAGCGTGCTCGGCGTGGCCCGGACGGCCACCAACGACGAACTCAAGAAGGCGTACCGCAAGCTCGCGCGCCAGTACCACCCCGACGTCAACAAGGCCCCCGACGCCAGCGCCAAGTTCACGCAGGTGCAGGAGGCGTACGACGTTCTCTCGGACGAAAAGAAACGCCGTTACTACGACCAGTTCGGAGTCGTGCCCGGTTCCGCCGCGGCAGAAGCCGGCACCGCCGGTCAAGGCCCGCGCACACCGTGGGAAGGCGGACAGCGTGTGCGCGCCGACCAGGTGGAAATGGATCCCGAAGAACTCGGATCCATGTTCGAGACCTTTTTCGGAGGAGGCCGCTCGCGCGATCCGTTCGGCGGATCGCCGTTTGGCAGCGGTGGGGCACGGAGCGGGGGCGGCTCCGCGCGATCCCGGGCGCAGCGAGCCCCCGAGCCCGAGCCTCTGGAGCACGAGCTGTTTCTCACATTCCTCGGTGCCGCCCGCGGAGGCACGGAAGAGCTGAAGCTGAACCTGGAAGGAAAGTCGCGGACGATCGAGGTCAACATCCCCGCGGGAGTGCGCGACGGACAGCAGCTCCGGATGCGTCAAGGCGCCGGCGACCGCGATCTCGTGCTGAATATCCGCGTGGGCGGGCATCCGCTCTTTCGGCGTGAAGAAGGGAACGATCTCTCGCTCGATCTGAACCTGACCATCGCCGAAGCGACGCTCGGTGCATCTGTTTCCGTGCCGACGCTCGACGGAGAGGTCGAACTGCGCGTGCCCCCCGGGGCTTCGAGCGGAGCCAAACTGCGGCTTCGAGGCAAGGGAATCCAGCCGGCCAAAGGCGACGCCGGAGATCTTTATGCCGTGGTCCGAGTGCTCGTGCCCAAGCCGGATCTTCTTTCCGAGGCCGAGAAGCAAGTCATCCGCGAGATCGGTTTGAAGCAGGGAAACGTGCGAGCCGGGTAGGGCGCACGGGCGCTGTTCCCCTACGATTTCCGCAATGAGCGAGCGCAGTTTCCAGGTCGTCGTGATCGGCGGGGGGCACGCCGGCGTCGAAGCGGCCTGGGCCGCCGCGAACCTGCTGCGCACAGAAAAAAGCGTCGCGATCGTCACCATCGACCCGTCGAAGATCGGCGTGATGAGCTGCAACCCCGCGATCGGCGGCCTTGCCAAGGGCCAGCTCGTCCGCGAGATCGATGCGCTCGGCGGGGTGATGGGCCTGGCGACCGACGCAACCGGAATCCAGTTCAAAGTTCTGAACACAAGCAAGGGACAGGCCGTGCGCGGCCCCCGCGCGCAGTGCGACAAGCACGCATACGCCGAGTCCGTGCAGGCGATGATCGCATCGAGGCCGGAGATCGAAGTGCTCCGCGGCACGGTGGACGAACTGATTGTTTCTGGCGGCAGCATCCGGGGCGTTGTGGTCGCGGGCCAGAAGATCGAAGCCCGCGCCGTCGTTCTCACCACCGGCACGTTCATGCGCGCCCTCATGCACACCGGCGAGAGCAAGGTCGAAGGCGGCCGCTACGGAGAAGCCAGCGCGGTCGGAATCTCCGCGACCCTTCGCTCACTCGGCTTCGAGCTCGGCCGGCTCAAGACCGGCACGCCCCCCCGTCTCAAGCAGAGCACGATCCGGTGGGACGAACTGGACATCGCACGCGGCGATCAGCATCCAACACCGTTCAGCGATCTGACGCTCGCGGGCGCCGGCGGGCGGCATGCTGCGTTGGTGCCCGCTCCTTCGATCGCGCGGTTCCCCGTGCTCGAGCAGATCAACTGCCGCCAGACGCGGACGACCGCAGAATCGCACGAGCTCATCCGCGCGAACCTGCATCGCGCCCCGATGTACTCCGGGCAGATCGAGTCGGTCGGGCCCCGATACTGCCCGTCGATTGAAGACAAGGTCGTGCGCTTCGCCGAGCGCGAGACGCACGGTGTCTTTCTCGAGCCGGAATCACTCCGCGACGATTGGATCTACTGCAACGGCATCTCGACGAGCCTGCCCGCGGACGTGCAGGACAAGATCGTGCGTTCGATGCCCGGCTGCGAGCAGGCCGAGATCTACCGATACGGCTACGCGGTCGAGTACGACATGGTGCGTCCGCACCAGATCGCCGCGACCGGCATGACCCGTGTTGTCGAAGGTCTTTTTCTCGCCGGGCAGATCAACGGCACCAGCGGCTATGAAGAGGCGGCCGCCCAGGGACTCGTCGCCGGTCTCAACGCGGCGCTGCGCACGCTCGAGCGCGAACCCTTCACGTTCGGACGCGATCAGGCGTACATCGGCGTGCTGATGGACGACCTCGTCACCAAGACACCGGTCGAACCGTACCGCATGTTCACGAGCCGCGCAGAGCACCGCCTGATCCTGCGGGCGGACAACAGCGCCGATCGGCTCACCCCGATCGCACGTGAACTCGGCCTGCTCTCGGGAGAACTCGGCGAGCGCCGCTGGGAGCGCCACCAGGCACGGGCCGCGAGCATCCGGGCGGTGGATTCACGCATCGATCGCCTGACGGTCGATGGGGAGCGGCTTTCCAAGCTCGTGCGGATGCCCGAATTCGATTCGACGCGCCTGATGGAAGCCATGGCCGGAGAGCCGGAGTTCGACGGCGTTCCGTACGAAGTCTGGGAAACCGTCTTCGCCGAGCGTCGCTACGCCCCCTACATCGACCGGGCGCGAAACGACATCCGGCGTGGACAGGAAATGGAGCGCCGGCGTCTGCCCGACCGAATCGACTATCACGCGTTGACCCCGCTCCGCACCGAGGCGCGCGCGGCGCTAAGCAGGTTCCGGCCCGAAACCTTCGGTCAGGCGAGCCGCCTCGAAGGGATCACACCCGCCGATGTCACGCTGCTCGCGGTGCTCGTCCAGAGGTATCAACAGCCCCCAACGGCTCGGGCCGACGGGGTGAACACTTGATCGACGCCGGAGTGCTGACATTGGCGGAGCAGGCCGCGGCGCCGGAAGGTGCGCACGGAAACACCGCCGTCGGGCTGGTCGTCATCCTCGTGACCGCCGCGAGCGTCGCGACGCTCTTCCGCAGGCTCAAGCTCCAGATCATCCCGGGATACATCATCGCCGGTGCGCTTGTCTCGGTGCTCGCCTCCGCCATCAAGCAGAAATATGAGATCGGCCTGGGCGAGGTCGAGAACATCAGCTCGTTCGCCACGGTGCTGCTCATGTTCACCATCGGCCTGCAGCTCGAGATCGACTCGCTCCGGCGGTCCATGGTCTCCATCTTCGGGCTCGGGATCACCGCAACCGTCGCGTGCGCCGCCGTTCTCTGGGCCGCCGCGATGGCGTTCGGCCTTTCGGCACCCGCCGCACTCGCCGTCGGCATGGCCATGTCGATCTCCTCGACCGCCGTGCTCCTCCGCGTGCTCCAGGAACGGCGCGAACTGCATCAGACCCACGGCCGCTTGTGCGTCGGCGTCTCGATCGCGCAGGACCTGATGTCGATCCTGATGCTCGGTCTGCTGCCGGCGATCGCCGCCTGGCAGGCCGCCGGTCACGCCGGTTCAGAAAACGCGGCTCCACCCGACTTCGGCAAGGCCGCGATCAGCGTGCTCATCGGCCTTTCCGGCGTCACCCTGCTCCTCATGATCGGCCGCTACGCGCTCCCCGCCGTGCTCGAGTTCGTCGCCGATGTCGGCGCCCGCGGGTCCAGCGGCAAGTCCGGCGTCGGATCAAAGGAACTCGTGCTCGTCACCTCCGCCGCCATCGCCCTCGCCGCGGCAGTCTCGACCAGTCTGTTGGGCTTCAGCCCCGAACTTGGTGCCTTCCTTGCCGGCTTGCTGCTCGCCTTCACTCCCTACCGCACCCAACTCGCCGGCCAGCTCGAGCCGCTGCGCGATCTGCTTATGGCGATCTTCTTCACAACCGTGGGGCTCGGCATCCACCTCCCCGAGATCAGCGCTTATCTCGGGCCCATCCTGCTCGGTGTGCTGGTGCTCATGGTGCTGAAGGTGACCGTGACGTGGGTCTGCGTCTGGGCTCTGGGCAGTTCGGCGCCGCTGGCCGTCATCACCGCGATCTACCTGGGAAATGCCGGTGAATTCAGCCTTGTGCTGCTCGCCGCGGCAGGGCAAACTTCGCCCGCTCCCATCCTCAGCGGTGCGCCGCTCGGTGCGATGATCGCCGTGGTCGTCCTCTCGTTCATTCTCTCGCCGTTCCTCTTCGGCTGGGCGCACCCGCTCGCCGCCCGAATGCAGCGGTTTGGTCCTCCCCCATGGAGCAAGCGACTCTCGGTCCTGCTCAAGGCCGACACACGCGAGGCCGCCGCTCCCGAAGGCAACGCAGAACCGACCATCCAGGCACGCCACGTCATCATCGCTGGCTTCGGCCCGGTTGGGCGCAGCCTCGCAGCGCGCCTTGATGTGCAGAAGGTTCCGTACACCGTCATCGAGCTCAATCCCGAGACCGTTCGCCGCCAGCGCCGCCTGGGGCGGTCGATTCTGTACGGCGATATCACCAATCCGGAAGTGCTGGAAGCGGCCGGCGCACGCATCGCCGACGCTGTGGTGATCACCATTCCCGACGACGAGGCGACGCTGCGAGCGATCGCGACGGCGCGGGGGCTCTCCGCGACGACCTTCATCGCCTGCCGCACCGGATACCTGAGCGGCGCCTTCCGCGCGTACGAGGCCGGCGCCGACCATGCCGTGGTCGAGGAAGTCGTGACAGCGGACGCGATGGAGAAGCAGATCTTCGAGAAGCTCCAGAGCCGGCGCGGGCCGGAGCTTGTGGCCCAGCCGCAAGCTTCTTGAGCCATCGCGCGGGTTCGTTTCAGTTAGTCGGAAGGCTTGGAGTCTTTGTCCTCGCCGGGCTTCTTGTCGGGGTCCGGCGTTGCCGCGGCGGGCAGCGGCGTCGCCGTCTTGCCCATCATTTTGAGTTCGTCGCGCAGGATTGCGGCCAGCTCGTAGTTCTCGTTCTCGATCGCCTCCGCAAGTCGAGTGCGCAGTTCGGCGTGCTGGCTCACCGGCAGCTTGGGCACCAGCGACTCGCGCATGCCACGGAGCATGTCCGCCTCGGCGGAAGCATCGAACATCTGAGGCTGCCCGACGCTGGAGAAATACTGCCGCAGCGCTTCCAGCCCCTGGTCGAGCGCGAAGACCGCGGCCTTGGGCTCGTTGTCCTTGAGAGCCTGGCTCGCCATGGCGCGCGCCCGCAGCATCAGGATGTACGGACGGAACTGCTCGAGCACGTTTCGGTCGCCCTCGGTCTCGGCGTGGGCGGCGCAAAGATCGAGCACGCGCAGGTTGCGGGTCGTGTCGCGGACGACGCCCTCGAAGTCTTCTAGCGCGAGCAGCGCGAGGTAGCGGTGGTAGTACTGAACGGCCTCTTCCCGAAGCAGGCGGCAGTCTTCGGAATCGAGCGAGAACCGCTCCGCCGGGGCGCCTTCTTCTTCCTCGGCTTTGGCATCAAGCTGAGCCTCGAAGTACTCGAGCAGGCTCGGAAAGCCGTGGGGGCGTTCGCCATCGGGCCGGCCCACCGGATACATCTGGAGAATCCCCAGATCGACGCGGATCTGAATCCGGGGCTGGCCGTCGTCACCCTGGATCAGGCGGGCGTTGATCGAGCCCGGCTCGTATGCCCATTCCGAAAGGAGTTTGCTCAGATCGTGATTCATGGCACCGAGGAGAACCGTAGGTAGATAGTCCTGAAACGCAAGGCGTGTTCGCCCTTCGCTAGGGATTCGGGGCGACCCGAAGAAGAATCCGGTGATTTCGGCAGGATGGACTGCACGGTTTGGTGAAAATTTTCGCTTTTTCTGGCTGCCGGATTTGCATTTGGCGCAGTCTGTGTCATGGTTCAAGTACGAGGAGGTGCGCAAAGAGCCAAGGCAGGGTGATGGAATCGATGAACAAAGTCGATTGCAACCTGTGGATGACTTCTTGCGTAGCCTTCTGTGTGGTGTGCCCGGGCTTGTTTGGCCGGGCCGAGGAGTTGAGAGGGGTGTGGTGCCCCGGAAGGTGGTAGAACAGTGGCAGCGAGTTCCGCTCGGGCCCGTCAGGGTTCTGTTCAGGTCCAATCCGACCTGCACGTGTATTTTCAGGAAATCAATCGGACCAAGCTTCTCACGGCAGACGAAGAGAAGGAGCTTGGGTGGGCGATCATCAACGAGAATTGCCCGAAGTCTCGCGAGCGGATGATCCGCGCGAACCTTCGCCTCGTTGTTGCGATCGCAAAGAACTACGCAAACCGCGGTTTGCCGCTCTCCGATCTCATCGAAGAGGGCAACATCGGTCTGCTTCGCGCCGTTGAAGGCTTCGATCCTTCGCAGGGCGCGCGGTTCAGCACCTACGCGAGCTGGTGGATCAAGCAGGCGATCAAGCGTGCTCTGGTCAACGCCACGCAGCCGGTGCACGTTCCGGCCTACATGGTCGAACTGATCGCCAAGTGGAAGCTCGCGGCACGCAAGCTCGAGCAGGAACTCGGCTATCCCCCCAGCCTGCAGGACCTCGCCAAGGCGATGGATCTGCCGGTCAAGAAGCTCCGCGTCATCAAGCGCGCCGTCAAGGCTTTCCAGAGCCCCGGCAGCGATGCCCGTGACATCGACGGCGATCTCCTGAAGATGAGCGACATCCTCGCGGATTCGCGTCACTCAACGCCGCACGACAACATCCTCCGCGACGACGAGCTCGAAACGCTCCGCCGTCTGCTCGAGACGATCGATGACCGCGAGGCACGCATCCTGCGTCTTCGTTTCGGCCTCGACGGCTGCGAGCCCCTCACGCTCAAGGAAGTCGCCGAAGAAGTCGGCATCAGCCGCGAGCGCGTCCGCCAGATCGTGGACGAGGCGCTCACCAAGCTGAATCAGCGTCTGACCGACGATCGCCCCAGCCGCTTCTTCCGCGAGGGCGAAGCCGGCCGCCGCGACGAATCAGCCCCGCCCCGCCAGGCCCGGTTCTCGAGCCCGAACTTCGAGGGCAGCCGCGCCGGCTGATCGGCATTCTGAAAACTTCTGCACCTTCGGCCGGGGCGTCTCGCCCCGGCTTTGTTTTTGGCAAGCGATTGTGCCTTCGGCTACGATCGGCTCATGCAGACACGATTGGTTCGGACGTTCACGGTGCTGGCCGTTGCGCTCGTCGCACCGCTGGCCTTCGCCCAGGACTTTGTCAGCCGCGTCAACGCCCTGTACGCGGATATTCCCGCTGGCAAACGCAGCGACACGATCCTCATCCCCGCGCTCGCCGCGATGGAAGCGCCGCCGGCTTCGCTCCGCGATCTTGAAAAGGCGCGCCTGCTCGTCCCCGAGATGCAGGGTTGGAAAGAAGCCCTCGATTGGGCCATGAAACCCGCGCAGCGGGCCGCCATCGACGCCCTCAACAAGGCCACCGCTCCTCAAGCCAGCCCGCCCCCCATGGCGTGGGGCCAGGGCTACGGCGTCGCCGCCGTCACCCCCGCGCTCGTCAAGGCTCGGCTCTACACCGAACTCGGCGATCCGCCTCTCCTCGCCGCGGCACAGTTCCTCTACCTCCCGAAGCTCACCGAGCTCAACATCCTCGCCAACATCGAGGCGACGCGCCTTCAGACCGAAGGCAAGGTGAACGAAGCCATCATGCTCATGGGCAGGATGCTGGTCCTCGGCCGCCAGATCGCCGACCGCCAGTTTTTCCGCGAGGCCCGCTGGGGGCTCGAGACGATGGTCAGCTCGCTCGAACGCGTCCGCGACATCGCGTACATCGACTTCCGGGGCAAGCACCTCCTCACGCGCGAACAGATCATGGGTTTCATCAAGGCGCTCGACGACAAGGGTGAAGTGCGCGTGGACCGCATCCTGTTCCCCAAGGGCGACATCATCGGCGCCGAACAGGCCGTCGCGATCGTCATGAACCCCCGGGGCGGCATCAACGAACGCACCTTCCCGACCACCATGGCCGCGATGACCTCCTCCGAGCAGCCGCTCCGCCTGTTCAGCGAGGCCGCGACCTGGAAGAGCGCCGGCGCCGGACACGGCGACTGGTTCGCGACCAACGAAGAGGTCCGCAAGCTCTCCGACGATTACACCAAGCGCTGGCCGCTCGAATGGTTCCACCCGCTCAGCTCGCTCCCCTTCGAGCGCGACAAGCTGGATGCAACCATGTTCGCCGTGCTCGCGGCAACCGTGCCCGACATGTCCGAGCTGTTCAACCTGCGTCAGGCCGTCCGCACCGAGATCGTCGGCACGCGCGCCGCGCTCGCCATCGTCGGCTCGTACTACGCCCGCAAGACCTTCCCGCCCAAGCTCTCGTCGGTCGCGCCCGAATGGATGGAACGTCTCGACATCGATCCGTTCAACCCGCAGCTCCAGAACCACAACCGCCCGCCGCTCGAGTACTTCGTGCCGATCCGCGACCAGGCGGTCGATGCCAAGAGCGATCCTTTGCCGCACGAGATCAACATCATCGGCGAGAACGGCTCGAACTTCTCCATCAAGCTCAAGGACGACACCGCCGTGATCTACAGCGTCGGCGCCGACAACCGCAAGGGTTGGGCCAAGCGCGTGCAGAACACCGTCGAGAAGGCCCCCGACGTTGACTACCTCATCTGGCCCAGCGAACTGAGCCTCTACCGCCAGTACCTCAGCGAAACCGGGGACCTCAAGTGAGCCAGCAGTCCGGCGTTGAGAAAGTCGTCATCATCGGAAGCGGACCCGCGGGCTGGACCGCCGCGATCTACGCGGCACGCGCCCAGCTCCAGCCGCTTGTCTACGTCGGCATCCCCAAGCAGGACCCCGGCCCGATTCTTCCCGGCGGTCAGCTCATGCTGACCACCGACGTCGAAAACTACCCCGGCTTCCCCAAGGGCGTCGCCGGCCCCGAGATGATGAGCCTCTTCCAGCAGCAGGCCGAGCATTTCGGCACGCGCGTTGTCGGAGAGGACATCGTCCGCTGCGATTTTTCCAAGCGGCCATTCGAGCTCCATGTTGCCAACGGCGACGTCGTGAAAGCGCACAGCGTGATCATCGCGACCGGAGCCGTTGCCAACTGGCTCGGACTGAAGAACGAGATGCGTCTCGCCACAATCGGTGGCGGCGTCTCCGCCTGCGCCGTCTGCGATGGAGCTCTCCCCGTCTTCCGCGGCCAGCCGCTGGCAGTCGTCGGCGGCGGCGACACCGCGATGGAAGAAGCGACGTACCTGACCAAGTTTGCTTCAACCGTCTATGTCATCCACCGGCGCGATTCGCTTCGCGCATCGAAGGTCATGCAGAAACGCTACCTCGACCGCCATAACGCCACGGTGCTCTGGAACAAGGCCGTCGAAGATGTGCTGGGCGACGACAAAATCACCGGTGTGAAGCTCAAGGACACCGTCACCGGCGAAATCTCAACGCTCGATGTCAAGGGCCTCTTCATCGCGATCGGCCACACGCCCGCGACGAAGTTTCTTGCCGGCAGCGGCATCGAACTGGATGAGAGCGGATACATCGCTCTCAAGCAGCGCAACAGCTACACCAACATCGAGGGCGTCTTCGCCGCCGGCGATGTCGCCGACAGCGCCTATCGCCAGGCCGTGACCGCCGCCGGAATGGGTTGCCAGGCCGCACTCGACGCCGAACGCTGGCTCGCGGCGCAGGGCATCGACTAGGCCTCTCGACTCGCACACACTCACGCGAACCGCAAGATCAAACTGATCGGTCCATCGTTCAGCACGTTGACCTTCATGTCCGCGCCGAAGCGTCCCGATTGCACGTTGTCGAGCGTCGGGCGAAACTGCGAAGCAAGGGCTTCAAAGCGAGGTCGCGCGAGATCGGGCGCAAGCGCGCCGGTGAAACTCGGCCGATTGCCGCCGCTTGTATCCGCTGCCAGCGTGAAGTTCGGAATCAGCAGAATGTTGTTGCCGCAGTCCACGACGCTGCGGTTCATCTTGCCCGCATCATCCGCGAATATCCGCAGGGCCGTCAACTTCGTGACGAGCTTCACATCGAGCGCCGGCGAGTCCGCCGCTTCATAACCGACAAACACGGCCATGCCCGGACCAATCTCGCCGACGATGGTGCCTTCAACCTGAACCGAAGCGTGGAGACAGCGTTGAACGAGAGCGATCAACGGCGATTACCTTTCCTGCGGCGTTTGCAGCGGCATATTGGGTGCGAGCGTGAATTCGGTCCATTCCGTGGGTAGAACCACGATGTCCTCAGCCCCGCGTCGCGGCGGGTCGGGAATGAAACGCAGAGAGATCTGATCGCCCGCCTCGAACTGGCGCGAACGCACCGGAACGGTGAGGATTGTCCACTCAGGGTGCGCGACGGAGAGGCGGGCGTCCGGTGGCATGGTGCAATTCACGACGCCGATTCCGGCAAACGATGGAATGAAGCGATAGAGAGCGATTCGAGCTCCGGTTGAATCGCGAGCCTGCACCTGCCCGCTTCGAGCGTTCAACCAAGCGATGTTGAGGGGCTTTCGATCCTTCGCGTCCGTGACGACGTCGAGAAGAAGTCCACCTGTGGCAACTCGCACGCCCACCACCTGCGCTGTTCGTGAGCTTGGATTCGCCTCGTGGGGCGGCGCGTAGTAGCCGAGTGGAGCGCGGCTGCAATCGGGCGGATCAGCGGGATGAGGCCGCGGTTGACACGCCGCGAGGAACAAGACCGCCTGCGCCACGAGCAGCCTCTCGAAGTTCAATGAAATCTTAGTGGTCGTTCGCATCCTGGCTCGCCGGCAAATCGCACTCGCCGAAGATGCGGAACTCTTTCCGCCGCAGGATCTGCCCCGCCAGCGTCGGATCATCGACCGCCAGCGCGATCGTGGGGGTGCCATTGGGCCGGAGCATCAGCGGATACGCGAACTGAATGAACAACTCGGCACCGAGCAGGCTGAGGCACATGCTCGCAAGCGTGTGTCCCTTTGAGAGCTCGACGACCAGCACATCCTTCTCGGAGAACGGAAGCTTCTCGTCGTGGAGCACCCGCCGGGCGCAGTCGGCATTGTTTGTGATCAGCCTCACCACGGCGTGGTCCGTGGCCTCGTGCACCGAAAGGGCACAGATGGCGCATGTCGAGCCGTCGAACGCTTCGACCAGGTCAAACAGCTTCCCGACCTTGTTGGTCAGGAAGACGCTGAACTGCGTCACCATCGGGGGCGCATAGCCCTGAGTCGTTTCATAGCCCATCGAGGCCTGGCTCATCGCGAAGTCCTTGCGAACGCCGAGCGCCGGAAGCCATGCGCAGCCCCTCCGGTTCGTCCGATCCCGCACCGTTCGGTCGCCCGCGCGGCAGAGATCAGGCGAATCGGGATTCGACGAGGCCGAACACAGTTCCCACGCCGCAGGCCGTCTCCAAACCATTGTCGGAAACCGGCTTGCGACCCTAGTTTACCGGAACTTCCGCCCGCTGACAAGGCGGAATTCAGCCTCCGCCACGGATCTCCGCTCGGCTTCCCCTCGCCTCAACTCAGGCGGAGAAACTCGATCCGCAGCCGCAGGTGCTCGTCGCGTTGGGGTTCTGGAACACAAAGCCGCGGCCCATGATCTCGTCCTTGAAGTCGATCGTCACGCCCGCGAGATACAGCAAGCTCTTGGGGTCGCAGATGATCCGCACGCCGTGCTGCTCGAACATTTCATCCGTTTCCTTGCGGGTCTCGGTGAGGTCCAGAATGTAGCTGAAACCAGAGCACCCGCCGCCCTTGACGCCCACCCGAAGGCACACCTTCGCCGGGTCGAGTTCCTGCTGCTGGATGATCGTGCCGACCTCTCGGGCCGCGGTCGGGCTCAGGATGACGGGGGCCTGCGTGGAAGTGGTTTCGGATTGGACGGCTTCGGTGCTCACTGAACGCTCCCTGTGTGTGTCGGTTCGGCCTTTGGAATATACGCGGGCGGAGTCCGTGACGTTCTAGACGAGTTTTTTTCGAGGATTTCGAGATTTCAGGGGAGGTGGGAAGGGATGGGGATGGGATGGGGATGGGGATGGGGATGGGGATGGGGTGGGGTGGCGGTGGCGGTGGCGGTGAGGAGGCCACCCCGTTGCTTTTGATCGCACCCGCGTCTCGGGCAGGCAGACCGGGGTAGCCCTGGGGAGCCATTTCTCGCAGCCCGCTGGTTGCACCCGGGAGGAAGAGTTCGCAGGTCCACCCTGCACGAAAGGACAGGGATCTGAAATGAAGAAAACTTCACTTTCTGCACAACACCGCGCCTCGGGGACGGCGGAGATCACGGGCAGAACATCTGAAAACAAAGGGGTTCTGGCGGCACGACGCCCAAACGGGTCCAGAAATCGCAGCATTGCCAACTGAATCAGTGAATTTATTGAAAATTTCCCAATTGGAGGGGGGGTGAATCCCCCGCGTCGGGTATATTTCGAGCACACAGGGGTGTTTCCCTGTTGTCCGGCGTTTTCCGCCGCCGGTGATTTGGGATTTTAGAGAGAAGGAGAGAGAGATGAAGAAGATGTTGGCCGCCTTTGCGGGCATGGCTGTGGCTGCTGCCGCGGCGAATGCTGCAGTTTTCAATGTCACCCTCAACAACGTTGACAGCAACGACCCGTACGGCAGCCCGCTGAACGTGGTTGAGATCGTCAATACGGCGATGGCGAACGGCCATGTCGTTTCGATCGGCTGGGACGTCACGATCTACGCCGACAGCCCCTCGTGGCTCTCGGAACTCGCTGTTGCGTTTGAGAACTCCTCGCAGTCCAACGGCGTCTTCCTGAACCCCGGATTCGGCGACGACTTCTCCGGCACGAGCTCGTACACGAGCGGCGGTCTGCTCGACCTCATCGGTCTGGGTCTCGACTTCAACCTCGATGCCGACGGCCTCCTCCGCCTCGAGTTCTTCGAAGATTTTGATGACTTCCCGAACGATTGGGACGGCATCTGGATCTCGGGCACGCTCTCGATCGAAGTGCTCGATGTCCCGGCTCCCTCGGCGTTCGCGATGCTGGGCCTCGCCGGCCTCGCCGCGACGCGTCGTCGCCGGTAATTCGTTCTGATTCCAATTGAAATGCGGGGACCGGTTCGCCGGTCCCCGCTTCATTTTTGCCTGCTTTGAACACTGTCCCGCAAAGGCCCCATCGACTCCGTTGAAGAGGGGGGCCGATGTCCGCCCAGGGTGGAG
>JAFLCN010000021.1 GCA_017303555.1 Planctomycetota bacterium | reverse complement strand
CCATTACTTACATAGTAAGCAATACGTCGGCCGCTGAATGCGCTGGATACCACATCGGCCACATCAGCAATATTCAAACCCAGATCGCGCGCTTTGATACGATCGATGGGCCCCCACCCCATTCCTTCAACCGCACTTCGCGACAGGCAACCTTTATGGCAGACGAGCTCCTGAGAACCAAGGCATCTCCCAAGTGGCTGGGCAAGCAGGTGATTTTCATTCTGCTGGTTGCGGGCTTTGCGCTTTGGGCGCTGGTGGATGCGACGATCGTCTACCCGAACCGGGGCGAACATGCCGCGGAGTTCTTGAAGCTGCAGTACATCAAGGCCGCGCTCAAGCCCGGGGTTTTGGAGCGAACGGTGATCGAAGATCCGGTCGCCGACCTGCAGACCCTGAGCGAGCGCGATCGGACGGGAACGCTCTCGCCGGTGGAAAAGGCGCGTCTTGAATGGCTCGGCGCCCTCCGCAACGCCGCGCGGCTCGATGCCTCCCGCACGCAGATCGGCGAGCCCGTGGCAACCCGCGACGCCCTTGAAAAGAAGTTCAATAAGGCCGATCAGGCACCCAAGGCGCTGTCGCGTCTCGATATCCCTGTGCAGTGGGCGATCTTCGCGGTCTGCGGCGCGATCGCGCTCGCCATGATCTATGTGCTCTTCCGAACGGTGGGCACGGTCTACCGCTACGACCCCGCCACGAAAACTCTGACACTTCCGGGCGGTCAAACCATCGCGGCCAGCAGCATCGATGTCTTCGACAAGCGCAAGTGGGACAAGTTCCTGATCTTCCTCAAAATCCGCGAGGGCGCACCGCACTTCGCCGGACAGGAAGTTCGGCTCGATCTGCTGCGCCATGTCCCGCTTGAGGATTGGATCCTCGATATGGAGAAGGCCGTCCACCCGCCGGCCGAAGAGCCGCAAGGCCCCGCATCGCCGTCAGCGATGCTCATGACGCAGCCGTCGGTCGAATTGCCGAAAGTTTGAGCCACGCCGAGGGTGGCGGAGGCCGACGCGCGAACCTGTCGCAAGTCGGTTCCGTATATGGGTTTGGCTGCAAAGCCGATCCATCTCCTCTCTCCTCGGTGTGCCGTCTGCCAATCCGGACGGTACACTTGTTTTTGGCGCAGCCAGTTCTGGCCCGCGCCGACTCGGAGCCCGCTTCCCTCGTGCATACGCAAGCCAAACTCCGAAACCGTTCGCACTTAGTACGGGCGACGCTTGCGGGGTTGGCGGCATGCTTGACCGGCGCACTCGCGGGCTGCCAATCTCCCCTGCTGAGCCCCGACGAGCCGCGCAGCCAGTACGACCGCTACGACGCGGTCCGCGATCAGCGTGCAGCAACCACCTACACCGACGAGTTCGGCTACAAGCGCCCGAACTTGCGGGGACGGCTGCTGCCCAAAGAGTGATTCTCGGGCCGAATGGTTGGAATCACGCCCACCGCGGCTCGTGGTGCGGGTTCGGTGCGGCACGAGCGGTTGATTTTGCGATCAATCTCGCGACGACAATGTCGATCTTGGTTGAAAAAAAGTCTAAAGTTGCACGTTGAGCCCTCGTGTTTCGCTGAATTCGGGGAGTGCGGCACGTCGATGAAGAGTGTGTAACCGTCGCAGCGCCTTGCGTGTGCGCCGGTGCGAGGCAGAATCTATCAGGCGCGGCTGCGCTGGTGATGAGGAAGGGTGGATGTCCCGAAGCTCGAAGTCGAATGCCGGCAGGGATGTGCTGAGCGCTCGCTCCCGCAACGTGTGGGGCGCGTTGATCGCCACCATGACCGTCATGGGCGGCGCCCTCTACGCGATGGACGGCAAGGCCAGCCCGCGCGTCGACGGTGTCAACCTCCCGGCCCTCATCGCTCCCGCGACCGCAACGAGCGTGGAAGTGGTTTTCAACACCAAGTCCCCGCTGGATAAATCGAAGTGGCAGGCGATCGTCATCCACCACACGGGTTCGCCTTACGCGACACCTCAGAGCCTTGAAACCGACGCGAAGGCCAACGGCCTGACCGGTTTGGGTTATCACTTTGTGATCGGCAACGGCAACGGCCTGGACGATGGCGAGCTGCACGTGGGTGCACGCTGGCTGCGTCAGCAACTGGGCGCGCACACCAGCGGCCCCAAGGCCGATTGGTACAACCGCAACTCGATCGGCATCTGCCTGGTCGGGAACGGCGACCGAGGCCGCTTTACCGATGCCCAGATGCGCCGGCTCTCGCAGCTTGTGGACGCGCTCTGCCGCGAGCTGAACATCCCGCGCGACCGCATCGTGCTGCAGGACGATCTGGTGAAGGGTGCCGGCCCCGGGCGCTATTTCCCGGGTGCGGCGTTCCGCGAGCAGCTCTCGCTGCGGTAGAGCCGGGCGCTCCTTCGGCCCGCACCGAAAATTACCCAAAGAACGCCTTCTGGCGGCCCGAGTTCTGGAACCGGACGGGCTCTTTCGCCAATAGACGCTTCGAGATCGAGACGACCAGCTTTCGGCGTGGCCACACCGTGGTGCGCTACACTGAACGCTGAAGTTCGGGTTCGGTCTGGACGAAGAAGGAGGCCCGCGGGACGGGCGGAGTGCGGCAGGGACGTTGATCCCGGTTCTCGGGCAACGGGAGATGGCTGGACGAAAGATGAGGAAGGCGACACCGGAATCACGCGATTTCGGGGTGCGGTCGCAATAGTCGGACGCAGGCTGGGTTGTGCCGGAGATGTTCCTGGAATGAGTCGCGCGGTCACCGAGTTCAAGAAGGGCGAAACGGTCGAGGGCTTCAAGGTCCTTTCCGACCTGGGTCGCGGCGCGGCATCCGAGATCTACCTCGTCAAGGACAAAGAGAACCACATCTGGGCGCTCAAGCACGTTGAGAAGCTCGAGCCCAAGGACCAGCGCTTCCTCGATCAGGCCGAGGCGGAGTACCACGTCGCGCAGGCGATGAATCACCCCTCGATCCGCAAGATCACCAAGATGATCAAGCGGGGCCGGAGCATGCTCAGCCTCGAGACGATCCATCTCTACCTGGTGATGGAACTGGTCGACGGCGTTTCGATGGAAGTGAAGCCGCCCAAAACCTTCGAAGAAGCGGTGCACATCTTCGAGCAGACGGCCGAAGCGCTGCACCACATGCACACGCGCGGGTTTGTCCACGCGGACATGAAGCCGAACAACATCGTCGTCACCGCCGACGGAACGGCCAAGATCATCGACCTGGGCCAGTCGTGCCGCATCGACACCGTGAAGGAACGCATCCAGGGCACGCCGGATTACATCGCGCCCGAGCAGGTGCACTGCCGCCCGATCACGGCGAAGACCGACGTCTACAACCTCGGTGCATCGATGTACTGGATCCTGACCCGCAAGCACATTCCGACCGCGCTCGGCAAGGGCGACAGCCTGCTCGGCAAGATCGACGACAAACTGCTGACCAAGCCGACGCCGGCGCACCAACTGAACCCGCGCATTCCGACGATGCTGGGCGAGCTCATCATGCACTGCCTCGAAATCGAGCCGGAAAAGCGCCCCGCCGATATGAAGGTCGTGGCCGACCGTCTCAACCTGATCCGGGCGAAGATGGTCGCGCAGCGGGCGGGGCCTGCCGCGGAAACCGCCGAGAGTCAGGAAGATTCGGCGGCATAAGTCCGGATTATGACACCGCCACATCCGGGCTCGCCCGAAATCCCTTGCTTCTGGCGCAGGGAACGCCGATGTTGAAAACCCGCGCCTCCCGTCGAACCACACGGGGTTCACGCCGCTACCGCAGAAAGAACCGCCTTGGAACCAGCCGCCATCGGCCAACTCGGATTGCAGGATTCGATGCAGGTCTGCGAGATCTTCCGCGCCGGAGCCGCGGCGTGCCGCGATGCAGAGTGTCGAAAGGGCTCGATCGATGTGATCCGCGCCCCCGGCCGGTTGATCGCGACCGGCGACCTGCACGATCATCCCATCAACTTCAAGAAGCTGGTCTCGATCGCGGGCCTGGGAAGCGATGACCCGGCGCACCTGACGCTGCACGAGATCATCCATCCGCCGAACCTGATCAATGGCGTGGACTACTCCTATCGCGCGTTGGCCCGGGTCGCATCGTTGAAGTCGCAGTTCCCCGAGCACGTGCACGTGCTGCTGGGCAATCACGAGCTCTCGCAGATCATGGGCGCGGGGATCGTGAAAGACGGCGTGAAGGTGGTGGACGCGTTCAACGCGGGGATCGAGCACGTCTTCGGCGACGATGCGATCGCCGTACACGAGGCGATCCGCGATTTCGTGCTGGCGATGCCTCTGGCCATGCGCGTCGAGTGCAACAAGCCCGACGGCTCGCGGGGCGTGGACATTCTGTGTGCGCACTCGCTGCCCGGGCTGGCGATGATGCAGCGGTTCGACCCATCGGTGCTCGGGCGCGCGCTGACAACCGAGGATTACGAACCCCGCACGGGCGCCGCCCACATCATGATCTGGGGCCGCGGCTACGACTCGGAACAGCTCGAAGACCTGGTCGAGCGCTGGGGGATCAACCTGTTTATTCTGGGGCACGAGAAAGCGCCAGAGGGCGCGGCGTTCATTGCACCAAACGCCGTCGTGCTGAACACCGACCACGAGCGCGGCGTCTACCTGCCCATCGACCTCTCGAATCCGCCCACGCCGGTGCAGGCGATGGAGCGGGTGGTGTATCTAAGCGAAACGTGATGGGCAAGACAGGACAATCGCTCTGCATGTTTTCGCTGCAGAGCAGCGCAAGCCTAAAGCCTGCGGCGTAAGCCGCAGGAGAGGCGAGATCGGATCACAAAGCCGCGGAGCGGCGGCACCGTGCGGCTCTGGTTATCAACTTGGTTCGGATCTACCCAAGCAGGTATGTTCGATCGAACGTGATATTGTGGCGTTGAAGAAATGCCACAAGCTCTTCCTCGTAACTTCGGCGCGTGTGGTGTTCGCGCTGGTTGGCGATATAGGCGCGGACTTCGGGGACATTTGATTCGCTGACCGAGAACGCCGCGAAGCCGCGTTGCCATTCGAAGTCAGCCTTGAGATCTTCGTGGAACCACTTGGACGAATTGGATTTCACGTCGCGCAGCAGATCGGAGACGGCGACAGTGGGGTGCAGCACGACGAGGAGGTGAATGTGGTCTTCGATTCCGCCTGCCGCAAGGAGGGTGCAATCGAGATTACGGGCGATACCCCCAATGTACGAATAGAGCCTCTCGGCGAATTCGGGTTTGATTTGCGGTGCGCGGTTCTTGGTTGAGAAGATGATATGGATCACGATGTTCGTGAGGGTGTTGGACATTGCGGCAGTGTCGCGGAATGAAGGACGCGTCGCAAGTTCACGAAAGGATGATGCCGATCGAGAGGGAGAATGCAAGAACGAAGACGCGGAAGTGTCGCCGCGTTGCGGCTTTGGCATCATGCGGCCCTTCACTGCGGCTTGCGCCGCAGGCTGTAGGCTTTCGCTGCTTTGCAGCGAGAAAGACCGAGGCATTTCAATCCGCAGGTTTATTCAAACCACACATCATCCAAAAAGAACGTCACCGGCTTCCCCTGTCCCCCAAGCGACCAGACCATCCCGGTCTTGATCACCTTGAGGTCTTTGCCCGCGAGATCGACTTCGTACTTGCGCCAGTCCTTGGTCAGCGTGATGGGGCGAGCGACAATCGCCGTATCGTGGTGCTTCTTGTCTTTGCCGATCGTGCCGACCTTGATCTCGATCTTCTCGCCGCCGTTTTCGCCGCGCGCCCAGAACGAGAGTCGCTTGGCGCCGGTGAGGTCGTAACCGCCCGGCTGATCGCCCCAGTCGTTGGCGGGGCTCTGATACGCGATGCCGCCCCAGTTGTCGGGCGCGCTGTACGTGATCTTGAGGCACGTTGCGCCGCTATGCGGATTGTCCGTGCAGGCAGGGTCGCTCACGATGGCCGCGCTGTTTCCCATCCAGCCAGATGGCGTGTACGCGCCGGTCGCGCCGTCGGCGTAGATGATGAGCGGCAGCTTCGCCTTCGGAGCCGCGCTCGACTTGGGGCCGTTGACGTGCAGCGGAACGTTCGCAACTGCGCCGCCGCCGTGATCGTCGGTGACGAACGCATAGAGCCGGTAAACGCCGCCTTCCTTCGGCATCTTCAGCGTGACCTCCGAATTGGATTGCTGCACGATCGATTCGGGATGCGAGGGGCGCTCGGCCACGGCATCTCCGCCCTCGCTCGGATCGAGCTCGGACTTGAGCACCCACGTCACCTTGATCGGGTCGTTCTCGGGATCAGAGGCCTTGAACGACGCCTTGACCGTGTCGCCGCCGTTGACGTTGTCGCTTCCAGCGATCTTGATCGGCTCTACCACGGGCACGCGATTCGCCGGGGGCTTGCCCGTCCAGACTTCCTGCAATGCATCGATGCCGCCGGTGCGCTCGCGACCAGGAGCCGGCAGGAACAGGCCGAACCACGTCAACGTTGCCTCGCGCTTGTCATCCCAGATGAATGCGTACGAGCCCAGGCACATCGGGTCTTTCTCGAACTTTGCCGCGGCAGCTCCATAAACCGACGCCTTCTCCGTGCTCGTCTTCTCCGCCGTCACGCCGTACGCGTTCTTCTGCGTTTCCCACGTTCCCGCCGGGCCATACTCGGTCACAATGAACGGCTTGTTCACGCCCGCAGCACGATACCGATCCGGCAGGCTCAGCACGCCTCCGTAACTGTTCAGACCCATGATGTCCACATCGGGGCAGTACTTCTTCACGCTCGGAAGCTTCTCGCCGCCGATCTCGGCGATCACCGTCATCGTCGGGTGGTTCGGATCGATCTGCTTGATCATCTTCGCGATGTCGTTGATGTGCGTCCAGATCTTCGGGTTGTCGCCCTTACCGAAGCCTTCCATCTCGTTGCCGATGCCCCACAGCAGCACGGCCGGATGATCCTTGTACTTCATCACCGCGGCCTTGGCCATCTCAAACTGCGCCTGCACCGCTTTCTCGTCGTTGTAGTCAAAGCCGTGGCGCTCGTGACCGAGCCAGATGCCGACGGCGACCGCAACGCCGTTTGCGTGCGCTTCGTCGAGCTGCTTGCCGATGTTGTCGGCACCCCAGGTGCGCTTGGAGTTTCCTCCGGCCGCCGTGAGCGTCTTCAGGCTGCCGTCGCCGCCACCCCCTCGGACAAAGAAGGGTTTGCCGTCACGGATCAACTGCCACTTGCCGTCTTTTTGAACAAGCTCGACCTTGATCGGATCGGCAACAGCGGCGCACGCGATGGTCGAGAGCAGGGCGGCAGCCAGAACGCGGGAGGGGCGATTGAACGATGGCATCGGTGAAAACTCCGTTGGCCGCGGACGCATTCGCGCCGGCCGGTGATGGAGCGTACCTCTGCGGTTTGGCCCGTTGTTCATGTAACAGCCTCGAATTCCGATGAAACTGAACGGGCCGCAAACCGAATCGGCTCCAGTGCGAACGGCCCTCCAGGCAATGCAGCCCCGCTCCGGAAACGGTCTCGCGCCGGCAACGGCCTCGCACCTGAAACGGTCTTTCAACCGATCGAGACCTCGCCGTACGAGCCCGAGCGAAGCGAAGGGGGAAAGTCTGTTGATCGCGCCGCTGCGCCCGCCGCAGAGCACCCGTCCCCCGGCGGCGCACCCTTCGGATAGGCTCTGGACCGAAATGGCCCCGGAACCGCACCAACGCGGCATCGGCGTCGTAGAAGCCGAAGCCGGAGAATTTCCCGAGTGATCTCCACGCACGCCGTCGCAACTCTCGCGTCGATCGGCTTCTCGCAGCCCGGGTGGCTGCTCGCGATCCCGTTGGTCTGGGCGCTCTCGCTCTGGATGGCGCGCGGCTCGATCGGTTCCGAGCGTGGCGGCAGGCGGACCACGAGCCTCGCGCTCCGCTGTCTTGTGATCGCGCTGCTGTTCGCGTGCCTGGCCGAACCCGAGATCCGCAGGCGCGCGCGGGAAGTGGCCGTCGTCGCGCTCGTGGATGTGAGCGATTCGGTTCCGGCCGAACAACAGAAGCGCTCGCTCCGCTTCCTCGATGAATCGCTGGCCGAGCGGAAGCCCGACGATCGCTTCGGCGTGATCACCGTCGCCCGCGATCCGCTCGTTCAATCGCTCCCCTCCGGCACGGCTTCGCACGCGGAGACGGGGTTCATCGGGTCGACCGATGCCACCGATCTCGAGAGCGGCGTTCGTCTCGCCCGAGCGCTGCTCCCGCCCGATGCGGGCGGACGCATCCTCCTCATGACCGACGGCAACCAGAACCGGGGCGAAGTGCGCGAGGCGGCACGCGCACTCTCGAAAGCCGGCGTCCCGATTGATGTTGTTCCGGTCGAGTACGACCGCAGCCGCACGGCGCGCGTCGAGAGCGTCACCGCCCCGGCGTGGGCCCGCGATGGCGACACCATCAACGCCCGCGTCCACCTGCACGCCGGTCAACCCACACCGGGAAAACTGCGCATCATCCTGAACGGGCAGGCGATCGATCTCGACCCGGATTCCTCGGCAACGTCGCTGCCGCTCACGCTGCGCGAGGGGGATCAGGTGTACACGCTCCCCATCCGTCTGCCCGAGGGTGCGGTGCATCAACTCCAGGCCGTCTTCGAGCCCGACGATCAGTCCGCCGCCGTGCCGCAACTGCTCTCGGCGCAAGCGGCCGTTTTCACGAGCGATCGGGCCCGGATCCTGATGCTGAGCGAGACTCCCGAAACATCGGCCCCGCTCGCCGACGCGTTCCGCAACGAGAACACCCGGATCGACATCCGCAGCGCCAGTGAAGCACCGACCTCGCTGACCGAGTGGGCCTCGTACGACGCTGTGGTGCTGGTCGATCAGCCTTCGTACTCGTTCTCGCTTCAGCAACAGGAAGACATGGTCCGCTACGTCAACGACGCCGGGGGCGGGCTGCTGATGATCGGCGGGCCCAACTCGTTCGGCGCGGGCGGTTGGATCGGTTCGCCGGTTGCCGATGCGCTTCCGATCCAGCTCGATCCGCCCCAGAAACGCCAGCTCCCCATGGGCGCACTGGCGCTCATCATCGACAGCTCGGGTTCGATGAGCTCCCCGGTCCAGGGGACCGACCTGACCCAGCAGCAGATCGCCGACGAAGCCGCCGTTCTCGCCATCCGCGGCCTCTCGCGTCTGGACGAAGTGACCGTCATCGCCTTCAGCGGCGAACCCGAAATCATCATCCCGCTCACGCCCTGCCGCGACCCCGACACGCTCGCTCGACGCATCCGTTCCATCGGCTCCGGAGGCGGCACGAACCTCTTTCCGGCGATGGACGAGGCCGCTGCGCAGCTTCTCAAGAGCCGGGCGGGCGTCAAGCACATCATCATCCTCACCGACGGCCAGACGATGGGCGACCCTGCCGACGGCATCGCCCGTGCGGCGCGCCTGAAGCGCATGGGTATCACGATCTCCACCGTCGCCATCGGCGACATGTCGAACGACACGCTGCTCGCAAACATCGCCAAGACCGCCGAGGGTCGAAATTACAACGTGCGGAGCGAGAACTCCTGGGCCGTCTTGCCGCAGATCTTCGTCAAGGAAGCACAGACCGTCCGTCGCTCGCTCATTTGGGAGGGCAACGGGTTCTCGCCAAAGGCCGATTTTCTTGGCGAATCGCTCCGCGGCATCAGCCTCCCGCTGCCCCCGATCACCGGCTACGTCGTCGCCGCCGAGAGGCCGGGGCTTGCGACCGTTGGGCTGCGGGGCATGGAGGCCGACCCGATCCTCGCGCAGTGGCAGCACGGGCTCGGACGCGTCACGACATTCACCAGCGACGCATCGTCCCGCTGGAACGCAGCGTGGCTGGGCTGGAGCGGATTCCGCCCCTTCTGGGAGCAACAGATCAAGTGGGTCACAAGGCCCTCGGGCAGCGCGAACGGACGCATCGCCATCGAGCAGAGTGACGGGCGCAGCCGCGTGCTGGTCGACCTGCTCGATGCCAACGGCGAGCGGGTGAACTTCGCGGCGCTCCGAGGCAGAATCGCCCATCCTTCGGGCTCGAGCCAACCGACCGAAGATGTGCTCTTCCGCCAGGTTGGGCCCGGCCGGTACGAAGCAACAGTGGAAGCCGAGAGTCCCGGACTGCACCTGGTCTCGGTCCGCTACGAAGCGACGGACGCCTCGGGCAACAAGCTCGCCGGCTCGCTCCGCGCCGCCATCGAGAAGCGCGCCGGTTCCGAATTGCTCCGCCCGCTTCCGGATCGAACGCTCCTGGAAGATGTTGCCGCGGCAACCGGCGGGCGCGCCTATCGGCTCGATCGCACGGGGACCGATCTCTGGTCGCGCGAAGGCGTGACGATGCCCGAAGCTGTGCGCCCGATCTGGAGCCACGCCGCACTCGCGCTCGCGTGTCTCTTCCTGCTCGATGTGGCCGTCCGTCGTGTCTGGGTCGATACCGATCGCCTCGCAAAGGGAGTCCGCGGGTTCTTCGGCAAGGCACCGGAAGTGACTTCCGGTGCGCTCAATGCGCTCGCGGCCACAAAGGCGCGAGCCGCAGCGGAGATTCCGAAGGCGTCGGAAACCCTGAGCCCCTCCGCACCGTTCGCGGCGCCGATCTCGACCCAATCAAGCGAGCCGAGCGCGCGGCCCGTTCCCGTTCTCGAGTTCGAAAAGCCTCAGCCAAAGGCCGAAACCAAGCAGCCCGGCGACATGATGTCTCGGCTGCGCGGAGCGAAGAACCGCGCCCGCGAGAACACCGATTCCGACTGACATCGGGGCAACGACCCCGTCGGATTTGGGGGTTGCCCACGGCCGGCGTTCGCATGCCTGCGGGCCTTTTCCGCGGGAATCTCATCCAAAATCGCGGCCAACCAATTCCCAAGAAAAAGGCATGGAACTCCTGGCCGCTGTCTGTATCGGGCTCGGCTTGTCCGCCGCCGGCGGGCTTCGCGTCTTTGTGCCGCTGCTGATCGCGGGATTGGCCCAGCGGCTCGATCTGGTCCATCTCGCTCCGGCTCTGGCCTGGACGTCGAGTTGGACGGCCCTCGCGGTACTCGGAGCGCTGAGCATCGCCGAGGGCGTGGGCTACTGCGTTCCGGTTGTCGACCACGCGCTCGATGCCGTCAGCGCTCCGGCGGGCTGGCTCGCCGGTGCGCTGCTCTCGATCGGTCTCATCGCGCCCGAACTGCACTCAACCCTTGCCTCGGGCGAACAGGTCAACGGCTTCGTCAGCCAGGCGCTTTACGCGACCGGCCTGAGCGCTGCCGCTGCTTCCGGCGCAGCCGCCGCGGGTGTGGCCCAGGTCACCAGCGCGAGCGGACGCCTGGTTTCGACCGCCACGACCGGCGGCATCGCCAACCCGTTCTACGCCGCGATCGAGTCGGTGCTCGCCACCGTGGCCAGCATCCTCGCGATCCTTACCCCGATCGTGCTCGCGCTCGGCGCTCTGATCGTCGCCGTCACGCTGTTGGTGTTGATCCGCCGCCGTCGCACGCCCAAGCTCGCCTGAAACTAAAGCGGTCCGGGGGGCGGCGTCGAAGGGGGCGTTGGCTCGGTGCCCGGATTCGTCGGCGTCGGCTTCTCGATCTTCGCATCCGGCGTCGATTCCGACGTATCGGCGTCGAGGTGTTCCGCCTGCTCGTTGAGCGCCTCGTTCTGATCCTGTCCGAGGATCTTGGGCAGGTTGCGGATCGGCATCTGCGCGTACGCCCGCTCGACCAGCAGCGACATGCGCTTGGCGCGCGAAACGTCTTTGGGAACGCTGAGCCCGCTCGCAAATTCCGCCGGACCGAGCTTGTCCGCAAAGCCCGGCGTCCGGGCGGTCAATCGCATCGAGGCGCTGTGGATCTTGCCGCCAAAGGTGCGATCGCCGGCCGTGCCGCTGGGTAACAGGAATCCACCCCCCGAATACATGCCCATCTGTCCGTTGGCGAAGACGATCTGGCGAACGGTGGCGGAAGTGGCGGAAAACTCAATCGGAGTGGAACCGGCCTTGGGCGCGAGGAACATGTGTATCTGGATGAGGCTGCCGGAAAACTGGCTCAGGTCGGCGTTGTCGGCAAAGGCGTCCGCGGGAAGGTCGGACAGAAAGAAATCCGCCGTGTTGATATCGGACGACATATACGCCTGGTAACGGGGCGTCATGTTGAGCACAAACCCGGTCTCGGCGGATGCCAGCGTGGCTTCCCGGGTCAGTCCGCCCCCGAATATGCCGCAGGACGCCGAAAAACAGGCGGCAACGACCGTCAGGCCGACCGGAAGCAGGCGTCGAAACAGCGAGGTTTTCAGTGGTCCACGTTGGGGCATGATCTGATAGACTTGTACGGTATCGTGGCGGGAGGCGTGGGAAGAGCGGGGTTGGCCGAAAGACGTGCGGGGCGAGGAGCCACGGAAATGGACAGGGCGAGCAGAATATCGAGCTTGAGCGTCGGTGCGTTGGTCGTTTTCAGCATGTCGGCCGCGGCGACTGCCGCGACACCCGCCGTTCCCGGTGGAGGACAGTTTTCGTCCTTCCGGGGCGGGTTTGGCGGCGCGCCGCGAATGACCTCCTTCGCGCCCCGCGGCGGCGGCTTCATCACGCCCGGAACTGCCAACTTTGGCACAACCGGCGCCTTCCGAACCACGCCGACGTACGCCCCCGGCCAACAGTTCAATCAGTGGACCGTGCGAAACGGCTTCGTGCCCGGGACTCTCCCGGCCATGAACTCCAACACGCTGCCCGCGATGAACTCCAATACCCTCCCGGTTCTAAACCAGCCAAACTACCCGAGCGTCTGGCCCGGTGGCGTCCCCGGTGTTCCTCCGGGAACCATCCCGAATCCTCCGGCACCCCCCAGCGTGCCCTGCCCGCCCCAGCCGTGCCCGATCCCGCCCGTGGTTTGTCCGCCGGGTTGGAACTGGTGGCCGTGGGGCTGGAACAGTTGG
This sequence comes from Planctomycetota bacterium, assembly GCA_017303555.1. Classification (GTDB taxonomy): domain Bacteria; phylum Planctomycetota; class Phycisphaerae; order Phycisphaerales; family UBA1924; genus JAFEBO01. The sequence continues at coordinate 58,323 of JAFLCN010000021.1, read as the reverse complement.
GTGGCGTGGAACGGCGCGAACTACGTCGTGTACTGGAATGGCTTTCCGGTGCCCCCGTACGTGCCGGGGCCGTTTGGTGGGCTGACGTATCTCTACGACCCCAACCTGCTTCCGGGCGCGACGCAGCGGAGCATGGCGGAACAGCAAAGCGTCGCACCTGCGCCGGCTCCGACGAATTACGACCTGGGCGTGATGGCATTCCGATCGCGCCAGAGCGACGCGGCGGTGAAGTATCTCACTGCGGCCGTGTCGAAGGACAAGGAAGACACTTCGGCCATGCGAGTCCTCGCCCTGGCGATGTTGGATACACGCCAGCCGGACGACGCGGCGGCCATGCTGCGCCAGGCGTACCGGCAGGATCCGACACTGGCCAACGACGCGCTCGATGTGGAATTCCTCGGATTGAACGGGGCACGGCGCTCGGACCTGATCAACCGCGCGGTCGAGTACGCCAACCGCGTCGGAAGCGCCTCGAGTTGGCTGATGGTTTCGGTGTTGATGCAGGCGGATGGGCGATTCGAACTCGCCCGGCGCATGCTGAAGCGAGCCGCGGACGAAGGACTGGAGCCGGCAGTGTTTGGCGCGATGGATGCGGCACTGGCGAGCCGGATGAGGCTGCCGCGGCAGAATCCGTAAAAAACAGGAAACAGGTCGTAGAGGTCCTATGGGTCCCATAGGACCTATTTCGTTTTTGCCCCTGCATTCACGGGCAGAGCAACTGGTCGTACGCGCTCGCAAACAGCACGAAATCCTGATCGTCGGTCGCCTCGTCGAGATTCAGATCGCCGACGGGATCGAGCAGCAGGTCGTACGACTGGGCGAAGCGGATGAAATCGGCGTCGTCCACGATTCCGTCTTCGTTCAGGTCGGCGGGGCAGGTGCTATCGACGTCGCCGGTCAACCGGAAAGAGACAACGCGGTTGACGCTGATCGGATCGTCGTCATCGATGATGCCGAGAAGGGCGTAGCCGCCGGAGGCGAGTTTCGGCCCGAGGCAAAGACCTTCGAGATTGGTGTAGTCGCCGGTGTGCAGCAGGCGCTTCGTGGCTCTGGTGTAGGTGGCGCCGACGAGCGTCGGAAGCCCGGAGACGTCGGTCGCGACGGAGACATCGACCTCGTAGATCCGTGTTTGATAGAACGATGAGCCGAGTCCGAAAGAACGCTCGAGCGCCAGGAGCTTTCCGTTCGGCAGCGCGACAACTTGCGAAACGCCGCTGCGCGAACCGGAGATAAACGCGCCGTGGACGGGCTCGGTGAGGTACGCGAACTGCGCGGCCGGCGCAGGGGCGGGAAGATCGTTGTTGTACTTCAGGATGCGGACGAGCGTTCCGGCCGACGCGGTCGAAAGGGGGCCGTCCACCGACAGAGCCTCCTCGTTGCAGGCCCACATCGACATCTGCGTGCGGTTCAGGCTGAGGCATTCAAAACCGAAGTTGGATCGGCGGTTCGCGTAGACCGCCGGGCGCGGTATCGAACGGATGTAAGCGCCGCTGGTGAAGTCGTACTCGCGGATCTCCGGGGCACTCTCTTCGGAAATCCGCACGCGGTTCTTCGCGATGCCGGGGAACGCGATGTCTTCGAAGTCGGTGGATTGCGAGATCGTCAGGCCGCCGCCGACGCCCGGCTTGATGGCGGCGCTGGCGATGCTCCCGTCCGCGTTGAGCGTGACGATGAGCTTTGCGATGCGGCTTGAGTTGTTCTGGATCGCGGCGTACTCGGTCCCGTGGACGCGCACGATGCCGCTCATGCCGCCGACGGTGAAGGATGTGCCGTTCTGATCGATCGCGGTCGAACCGAGGTTTGCGCCGGAGCGGTACTCGACCCCGAGCGGGGCGGCGTGGGTTGCGGAGATGCACGCCGCGAGCGAGGCGATGGCGATCGGTCTTGTCATGTCGTCTCCATTGTGCGACAAAGCGGAGCAGCCGCAAAGCCCAATCGCAGAAATCGGCACAAAGACCGCGGCGGTCCAACGGTTCGGAACACCGGCCCGACGAGCTGGCGGAACGTCCGATACGTGAACCATCGAAGGGTGACTATCCGCGGCCGATCTTGAGCCCCTTGGACGACTTTCCGGCGGATGTGCGTGCGTGTTCGTCCGCGTCGCCGGTGTTGTCTTCCGACTGGTCGGCGAGCTGCTGCCTGAGGCGGGCGTGCGTCCACCACGCGAGCGGGAGCGTGAGCAGGTAACCGCCCGCCAGGATGATGCCGACGAGCCACAGATCTTTCGCGGCGAGGAACACCAGCAGGCCCATGCCGATGAAGAGCGGCACCACGGCGCGCGGATGCAGCCTGATCTTCTTGAAGCTGAACATCGGCACGCGGCTGACCATGAGCGCGCCGATGAAGAAGATGTAGATCGCGACCGCGATCGGCGGCATCTGCCACTTGATCGAAGGCGAGACATCGATGAGCACGGGCAGGAGCACGGCGCCGGCCGCGGCGGGCGTGGGCATGCCGACGAAGTAGCGGGCGGCGAAGGGGTTGTTCTTGCGGGCGGGCTTGGCGCTGGTGAAGCGGGCGAGTCGCATCGCGGAGCACATGGCGAAGGTGAGCACGCTCATCATGAAGAGCGGCTCGGGGCGCGTGGCCTGCGTATCGCGGAGCATCCACTGGTAAAGCAGAAGTGCGGGCGCGATTCCGAACGAGGCAAAGTCGGAGAGTGAATCGAGAACCGCACCGAACTTGCTCGTCACCCGCATGAGGCGGGCGGCACGCCCGTCGAGCGCATCGAAGACCGCCGAGAGCGCGATCGCGACCATCGCGTTCTCGTACTTATTCTGGAGCGCGAAGTGGATGCTCGCCAGGCCGCACGCGAGCGCGACCGAGGTGATCATGTTGGGCAGGATCGCCCGGAGCGGAACGGCGTTGTGGCGGGTTGGAAACTTGAGGAACACGCTGGGTGATTGTTCGCCCGCGACTCCCCCGCTGCTTTTGTTCCAAAACGCAAGCGAAACAAGGAAACGGGGTCGCCCGAAGGCGACCCCGTGAACTCGGCTTGGTGTTCCGCATCGAACGCGATCGGTCAGGCACGCCGGCGACGGCCCGCCAGCACGCCCGCGAGGCCGAGCAACGCGAGCGTCGGTGCGGAGGGGATGTACTCGACGTTGTCGATGAACGCGGTGTTCGCATCGAGCGACGTGAACTTGAAACTCAGATCAACGAAATTGCCCGGCCCGAGGGCGGCCAACTGAACCGAATCGAGCGTGAAGTTCCCGATGAACTGGAACGCCTGCGTGTTGGAACCATCGGCGAACACGGTCCCGAGCAGCAGGTTGCCCAGGAAGACATCGAGCCTCGAGAGGAAGTTCGCCGCACCGAACGCGACATCAAACGTGAGCACAAAGAACGAGAACGGGCGCACGACTTCCTGCGACACTCCCGCCTGGATCCCAAGCACGCTCACCATCCGCATCGCCCAGTTGTCGGCGTTGCCGGGCATCCACGCCTCGCGCACGGCCTCTCCGTAGGTGATCGCGTTGGCGTCCTTGAACCAGCCGTTGTCGCGATACGCGCCGCGATCGCCATCAAAGCCGCCGTTGAAGGACTGCACATTGTGCGTGTCCATCTCATAGCCGCGCCACGCAAGCGCGTACGTCACACTCGCGATCGGGCTGGTCGAACGCAGGTACGCTCGCATCCAGTACTGCGATCGATCGCCCGTCTTGTAGACGTTGTGCTGGCTGGTGCCCTTGAGCGCATCGTTCTCGCCCCCACCCGTCTGTTCGCCCATGTTCGACACACTGACGAGCGTTCCGAACGCGCCGCCCTTGGCGATCCCCAGGTTCATCCCCGCCAGCGCCTCGTACGTCCAGTTGTTCAGGTCCGCATCCGTCGAGTTCACGTCGCGATTCCACACCAGCGTCGACGTCAGATACGTGCCTTTTCGCAACGCAAACGTGGTCTCGTAATCGTTCGAATTGTCCAGACCAACCCCGTTCACCGTGTTCACATCCCAGCCGGTCGATCGCACCGTATCGCCGATGAAGTTCTGGGCCTTCAGCGTCGGACCGTTCCGCCCCGCGTCGTACTGCGTGTACGCCTCCATCGCGTCCAGCATCCCTGCGCCGCTCTCATTGCTCGTGCGGTTCGCCGCCGTCCCGTTCGCCCCGGCCTTGAACTCCTTGTCCCAGCGCACGCCCGCGCGATTCTCCACCGCTTTGTTCGCGCTGTTCATCACCACCGCACGCATCAGCCTCGGATCGATCGAGAATCCCTTCGCCATCCCGTGCTGCTGAAGCAGCGCAACCACCCCCGTCGTGATCGGCGTCGCGAAACTCGTCCCGCTCCGCGCCGAAAACGCATCATTCGCCGGACCGAATGCCTGCTTGATGCCCACGCCGGGGGCCACGATGTCCACCTTCAGGCGCGCTGTCGGCTTGCCGTCGTTGTCCGCCTCCGACACGCTCGAAAAATCCGCCACGCGATTCCACGTACCGGCCGGGCCCACAGCGCCGACCGACAGCGTGTTGTACGCGTTCGCAGGGTTCGTCAGATTTCCCGTCTTGTTCCCGCCCGTGCCCGCCTCCTGCCCCTCATTTCCCGCGGCACACACGTTCAACTGCCCCAGCATCGCCGCCCGATCCGCGATGCGGCGATACCGATTTCGCTCCGCTTCCGTTCCCGCATCCCAATCCTGGCCCCACGAGTTGTTCACCACCGTCGTCTTCGGCGCGGTCAACTGCCAGTCCATCGCGGCCTTGTAGTTCGCCGGAGACTGCGCTCCCATGCCCGACATCCACAGCGATGCCTTCGTCGCCACGCCCTGGAAGTTTCCGCCATCCACCGTTCGCTTGCCGATGATCAGGCTCGCGACGCCCGTCTCGTGCGGATGCGTCGCCACCGGCGTGCTCCCCCAGAACGTGATGTCCTGCCCCACAAGCGAAACATGCGACGCGTTGGGCCGGTCGTACTCCATGTGGCCGACATTGACGCCCGTCCCGTCAAGCCCCTTGGCGAGCAACTCGTTCAGCCGGATCGAGTTCATGTACGCCTCGAGCGGATCAGCCGCGCTGGCGACAGATGCCCCGATCGACAACGCCATACCGGCGCACAACACCACCGCCCCACAACGCACTGTTTTCATTGATGCCTCTCCCGAGCGCTGCGCTCAATCCCATGCCCAATCCCATGCTCAATCAAGGGACGCGGCAAGCCGCGGCGGAATCCTCGATCAAGCCCTTCCAGCCTACCGGAAAGAAGGCGTCGGATTCAACATCGATCCGCAGAACTTCCGCGCACGCAATCAATAAAAGTGCGATCTGAAACACCCTCGCAGACGGTGAAACATCATGAAACACAGCGTTTGAAACGCATCGCTGCCCCCTGCGCAGCCCGCGATGCCAGTGCCGGCCCTGGCCTCAGACCCCGCCCTGCCGCCTCGCGATGATCGTGTGGCCCGCGAAGACCTTCGTCCGCAGCTCCACCGCCGGCTCATACCCCGGGGGCAAGTACACATCGACGCGCGAGCCGAACTTGATCAGGCCGTAGCGCTCGCCCGCGGCCAGCACTTTGCCGGGCGTCACTTTGCAGACGATGCGCCTCGCGATCAATCCCGCGATCTGAATCACGAACAGCCGCCCGCCGTCGGGCAACTTCAGGATCAGGCTGGCGCGTTCGTTCAGATCGCTTGCTTTGTCGAAGCTCGCGTTGAAGAACTTGCCGCGGTTGTAGGCGATCGCTTCAACAGTGCCGGCCAGCGGCGCGCGGTTTACGTGGACGTTGAACACGTTCATGAAGATGCACATGCGCTTCATCGGTGCCGGTGCTTCGCCCACTGCCGCGAGCGCTTCGGCCGGAGGCGTTGCGGTATCGATCTTCACGACCACGCCGTCCGCCGGGCAGATCATCGACCGAGTCAGGTCTTCGCCCGCGGCGGGTTTGCGATTCGGATCGCGGAAGAACCAGAAGGCCCAGACCGTGAACGCGATCATGACGAGCGCAGTCGGAAACAGCAGCCAGGCCGCCTGCGTGTTGCGAAGCCCGATGGCGACCACCGTTGCGAACAGGGTCGGGAAAAAGAAGAAGGAGACGATCAGCCAGCCATCCTGCGCGATGATCGGGGGCTTGGGCGGGTAGGGCTCACCGGCAAAGGAGGCGGGCGGCGGAAGCGATTCTGAAGAGGGCATGGGCGATTGTTTGCGCTCGGAGCGGCCGAGGTGGCACCGCCCTTCCGGGCGGTGTCGGGAGCTTGCGGGTTTTCTCTTGCTGATGCGGATCGGAAGGAAACACCGGGCGGAAGCCCGGTGCCACGCCTCAGCCTCTACACTCCTCCCCCTATGGCGATTCTCATCGACGCGAACACGAAGGTCCTCTGTCAAGGCATCACCGGCTCGTTCGGAGCTGTGCACACCAAGGGATGCTTCCTCTACGGCACCAAGATGGCCGGAGGCGTGACGCCGGGCAAGGGCGGCACGAAGGACGCTAACGGCCTTCCGATCTTCGACACCGTCGCGCAGGCCGTGCGCGAAACCGGCGCGAGCGCGACGATGATCTTCGTCCCCCCCGCTTTCACGGCGGACGCGATCCTGGAAGCCGCGGACGCGGGGATTCGCGTCATTTGCGCGATTACTGAAGGTGTGCCGGTTCAGGACATGATCCGGGTGCGGTCGGTTCTCGATGAACTCAACGGCGGCGCGGAGACCTCGGCCAGCAAACGCAAGTTCGTCCTGGTCGGCCCCAACTGCCCCGGCGTCATCACGCCTGGGCCCCGTACCAATATGAACAGCACGACCGGCGAGCCCGGCGCGCCGTTTACGAATGCCGGCTGCAAGATCGGCATCATGCCCGGCTACATCAACACGCATGTCAGCCAGAGCAAGCGCGGCAAAGCCATCGGCATCGTCAGCCGCTCGGGCACACTCACGTACGAGGCGGTCTGGCAGACTTCGAACCTGGGTTTTGGCCAGAGCACGTGCGTCGGCATCGGTGGCGATCCGGTGCGCGGGCTCAATCACATCGATTGCCTTGAACTGTTCGCGGATGATCCGGAAACGCACGGCATTCTCATGATTGGTGAGATCGGCGGCAGCGACGAAATCGACGCCGCGAAGTGGATCGAAGCGAATCGCAAGAGCGGCAGACTGAAGAAGCCTGTTGCGGGCTTTATTGCCGGCCGCACTGCGCCACCCGGGCGGCGGATGGGCCACGCGGGCGCGATCATCGGCGGTGCGGATGACACGGCGGATGCGAAGATCGCAGCGCTGAAGGCTGCGGGCGTGAGCGTCGCGATGAGCCCGGCGGATATGGGCAGTGCGATGCTGAGCGCGATGGGCGGTTCGTAAATCGACGGAGCGTCGATTGGATAGTCATTCCGACAAGCAATCGCCATCGAAGTTCGGTTTTCCGACGAACTTTGAGAGCTTTCGAAGTGCTTTGCTGTCATTCATCTGTCCGCGAGTGACGGATGCCGATCTCGTGCAGATTGCCTCGAACGACATGCCGGATTTTGAGCTTCATTTGAATGCCCTGCACGCGATACGAGGCTCGATGAAGGTTGTCGGGCGCCTCGACTGGAACCCAAAGGAAGCAATCGAACTGGAAAGGTGGGAGAAACCCATCTCCGCAGAGGGACATCGCCGGCGCCTCTTTGCCTGCGCGATTCTCGCAGACGCCTACTTCGAAGAAGCTTCGCGTGACTACCTCCATTCGTTGTCCGACATACTTGCGCCCTTGGTTGACAGCGCTGTCTGTCTTGGCAATGACGCAAGAACGCAAGCTCTGCGATCGGTCTCAGCCTTGCTCGAAGCTCCGTTCCCATGGTGGGAAGATTCGCTCGTTTTCGCGGGCTTGGCGACGATCGTGCTCTGCGTCGCTGCGGCGAATGCCGAAGATGACGAAACGGCTTCGCGACTATGCGACTGGGTCACTGCGGAACAGGCGCGAGCTCAACAGGAAAAACTGGCGGCCGATACAGGGTCGGGCGTCCTGGGTACCACGTGCTTCAAGCCGTATCACTCCCTTTGGCAGAAGTTTGCGCGCGAGTACTTGCTAAGCGAGAATGCCGCCTACGGACGATCCACAAACGAAAAGCTGCGAGCGCTCGGAAACGACATGCTCAGCTGGAGTGAACAGAAGACTTGAGCGTGGCGACAGAATCGCCGAACGCGCGAACCATCATGTCTGCCACAGAATTTTCGCCGCCATCGCTAGTTTCAATCGTTCTTACTACGAGCGGCTTACTTCATCATCACGAACAGGTACCTCGCTGTATTGGAAATGTTGTGCGCCACGATCGGCGCGACCAGCGTGCCGCATGACTCCATGATGTATCCATAGAGCAGCCCACCGAACGTCGTCCGTGCCAGGTTGAAGGCGTTGATCGAAACTCCCGACTCTCCCACCGTCACGCCGTGAGCGACGCCGAACATGATGCTCGTGATGAAGAGCGCCGGGCCAATCGGTGTGCCGCAGAACTTCCACGGGCGAAGGAACGCGACATTCAGCACCGCGAGCATCAGGCCTCGGTAGGCGAGTTCTTCATCAATACCGGGGAGCGTGGCCTGGAAGAGGAGCGTCTCGGTGCTCCAGGCCTGACGAGTGGCGTTCCGGGCAAACGCGATTGGGATTGCAATCAGGAAGATCAGGGCGGGGAGCGAGCGGATGAGCCAGCCCTTTTTGAAGCGAACCGATAGTCCGGTTTCGCGCCGCTCGGCGGCAGAGAGGAGGGGCAGCATTGCAAGCAACGCCGCGATGGCCGCCAGCTTGCCCATCCAGTTCCATTGCGAGCCGGACAGGAACCCAGGGGTAGGGATCGCCTGCCCGTATCGGAGCGCTAGTTCGTGGACGGCATAGACCGCCGCGGCCAAGAACAGGGCACGCACGGTCGCCCTGCGAGTGATCAACGCAAAGAAGCCGAAGAGAACCGCATAGATCAGGAGGTGCAGGCCGAGTTCGAGCATGGCATGGTGATTGGGAGCAAGAAGCCTGCAATTTTGTTTCCCACCGGCCTCCACTCCTTTCGGTGGCAGCGGTCTGCGGAAACTCGTCTACGAACCATGCCGCAAGCCGATCTGCGACCATTTTGAGCCTGATTTGCCGATGTTTGCTCCATGCCAATGGTGCCATCCCCCGCCTTCTGCACCGAATGCGGATACACGCTCGCTCCCGCATCGCCCGATTCCCTCTGCACGGAATGCGGCACGCTCCCACTCTCTGAATCCGACAAGCGGCATCAAGCCGCATTGGCTTCATTCGGACTGTTTTCGATCGCCCTTGCCACCATCGCGACCGGTGCGATGGGTCAATACCGATACCGATTCGAATCGTTCGACGGCAGTGTGCCGCGATACGTCGCCTGGCTTGCGCTTGCGTGTGCAACGCTGATCGCCTCGGTCGTCATTACGCCCGGATCGGCCCGGCGCCTTACGCGGCGCATTGTGTTCTTCTCCGCGCTGCTTTTCGCGATCAAGGTCGCGCCCCTGACGCCTTTGCCCAGATGGGGAACGCCCCTGCACCCGCTTTTTCGCTTCGATTTGCTTGGCTCGCTCTTTGAATGGTGGGAAGTGATCGCGATCCCCGCGACGTTTGCCTGCGCGATCTACACGGTCTCCTGTGCTGCACGTTTGTTCGGCCCGCGGCCCCTGGCGCGAATCGGAGTGAAGAGCGCTCTCGCGATCGCTGCATTCCTGTTGTTCATTTCCCTCTCTGAACAATTTCTTGAGCCGTATCTGAGCCGACTCGACGCCGCGATTGCGAATGCTCTGGCGCAGACAGGTGGCCCGTCCGCAAGCCAATCCGTCACCCGGCCGATGTCGTTCCCACTTGCGCTCCGTCACTCCCTCGAATGGCTGCGCGAACTGTCGTGGATCTTCTGCGGCTCGTGGCTGATCGCATCAGCCTTCTGCTGCTGGACACAGGCAAAGCTCCGCGCCCGATAGCTCACAACACGCCTCGCGCAACCACAACTTGTTTTCTCGGGCCGTCATTCCGCCGCACCGCGCGCACGCGCAGGGCGATCGCCTCACACGCATTCCGCGCTAGCCCACACATTCCTGGACCGGCGAATTTCCCGATCCCTATCGCCACTGTTATGCGACGCGCTCACCCCCTGTAAACGCTTTCGAATACGCGTTTTTCGCGCTGCGCACCTTGCATGTCGCTTTCACGAATTGGAACTTTGACCCGGCGAGCCACCCGGCTCGTATTCGTCTTTGGACGCACGCGTCCTGTGAGGAGGGATCATGAACCGATTCAACACCATCACCGCCGCGATCATCGCCGCGGCAGGAATGACGACTGCTGCGAACGCCGCGGTCACCTACTGGGATTTCAACGTCTTCAGCCGCTCGACCATCGGCAGCGCGAGCAAGGGCTACGGCTCCGACTTCCAGGGCGCTTCGGGCTCGGTCGGTGATGCGTACTTCAGCAACTTTGCCGCGAAGACCAACGCCAACAGCTCGAGCAGTCTTGCCTACGGCTTCTACGGCGGCGGCAACTTCCGCCTGTCGGGCAGCGTGAACAACGGCGGCGTCAATGTCGCCGGGACGGTCACGATGAACAACGCTTCGATCACCGGTCCCGTCACTAGCGGCGGCAACCTGGGCGGTTCGGGTGGCAGCGTCAACGGCAACGTCTCGATCTCCGGCTCGAAGACGACCGGCAATCAGTTGACGGTGAACGGCTCACTCAACACCGGGCAGGCGTACAACGCGGCGCTGAACCTGGCGGACGTCTCGTCGTACTTCCAGAACACGGGGGCGTATGCCGCGGGTTTGACCCCGACGGGTTCGTACACGAATCAGTGGGGCGAACTGATCATCAACGCGGGCTCGGCGCTGAACGTGGTCAACGTCTCGGCGAACGACTTCACGAACGCCTGGGGCATCCGCGTCATCGGCAGCGGCGCGCTGATCGTGAACGTCGCGGGCACGTCGCTCGACTTTGCGAGCAAGACCTGGAACTACCAGGACGGCGCGAGCAGCGTGAGCACCCTGCTGAACTTCAACGAGGCGACGAACATCCGCATGTCGGGCGGGCACAACGTCAACATCCTGGCTGCGAACGCTTCGACCAATTTCTCGTCGGGCCAGGTCACCGGCAACCTGATCGTCGGCGCGCTCACCGGCGGCGGGCAGGTGAACTGGAACGCTGATGGCGGGTTCAGCGGGGCTGCACTCATCCCCGCCCCGGCAGGAGCATTCATCCTTGCCGGCGCCGGGCTCATCGCCTTCCGCCGACGCCGCGGCTAAGGGTTGCGTTCTGAACCACACACGGAACCGGCCGGGAGCAATCCCGGCCGGTTCTGTTTTTTGGATCGGACGCGGCAGAAAACGCACGCAAGAAGCCCGGGCCGGACATTGGTTATCTGACGGTGTGAACCAATTGAGGGAATCGCCTCAGAAACCAAGAACACCAGAATCCCTGCTTCGTTCTTGAACGGACAGGGTGTGCAGGTAGAATGCAATTCGTTGTTTCCGACGCACACTTCCGCCCGTGCGTCTCAATAGGGAGTTTGGGAGAGAGAAAATCATGAAATCATTTGGTACGTCCGCCTCAAAGGCGGCAGTCGTTGTCTCTACCGTGGCGTCGATCGCCCTGGCTTGCAGCACCGCCAGCGGCGCTGTGAATTACTGGGATTTCAACGTGTTCAGCCGCTCGACGATCGGCACCCCGGGTCAGGGCTACGGCTCCGACTTCCAGGGCGCTTCGGGCGCGGTTGGCAACGCGAACTTCCTCGGCTTCACCGTCAAGGGTGTCGCGGGCACCTCGCCCAGCCTCGCGCACGGCTTCTACGGAGGAGGCAACTTCACCCTCCAGGGCAGCGTTGATCACAGCGGCATCGAAGTCGCCGGCAATGTCACGCTCAACAGCGGTTCGGTCAACGGCAACGTTCGCGCCGGGGGCAACCTCGGCGGCACCAGCGGCAGCGTCAACGGCAGCGCGTTCCTGGGCGGTCAGAAGACCACCGGCAACCCGCTCACCGTCAGCGGCAGCGTGGTGGAGAATCAGCCCTTCTCGCCCACCGTCAATCTCGGTGCGGTCTCGTCGTACTTCGCCAACGTCGGTTCGTACGCCGCGAGCCACGCGCCGACGACCAACTTCTCGATGAACTTCAGCCAGATGGTCATCAACGCGACGGGCCCGCTCACGGTGGTGAATATCACCGCCGCGAACCTTGCCGGTGTGTGGGGCATCCACGTTGTCGGTGGCGGCACCGTCGTCGTGAACCTCGCCGGGACCAATCTGAATCTGACCGGCCTGAGCTGGAGCTACGCGGGCGGATCGTCGGCGCAGAAAACCTTGCTCAACATGAACGAGGCCACCACGCTCACCATGTCGGGCAGCAACGAAGTCAACATTCTCGCGGCCAACGCCGCGACGCATTTCTCGTCGGGCCTCGTCACCGGAAACCTGATCGTCGGTTCGCTGACGGGCAGCGGACAGGTGAACTGGAACGGCGGGTTCGAGGGTGGTTCGGACGTTCCTTCCGCCGGTGGTGTTTCCGTGCTGGCGCTCGCTGGGCTTCTCGCCTCGCGTCGCCGCCGGTAATTCGGCATTCTCGCCCTCGTAAAAGAGCCGGGGAAACCCGGCTCTTTTCATTTGATCGCTTGGTTGGGAGCGGACGAAGGTCTTAGAAGGTTACTCATCGCGCAGGCTGCCGCCTCGCTTGATGGAGCCGCGCCCGAATTTCTGCACGATCGCGTCGGTGGTCTCATCTACTTTCTTCTGCTTGCCCGAGGTGCGGACTTGGGTTTGTTCCGCGGGAAGCGCCGCAAAGAGATCGAGTTGCTCCTCACCTGACAGACCGTGGAGGCTGACGCCCATGAGTCGGAGTGCGCCGCGGCGTTCGTGCAGCCACTTCGTCAGGAGGTCTGCTGCCGCCGCCCAGAGGATCTTGGTGGAATCGGTTGGCGCATCGAGCGTGGCGCTGCGGGTGAATGTGCTGAAATCGCCCAATCGGAATTTCAGCGTGATCCCGCGGCAGGTGAGCTTGTCCTCGCGGAGGCTGCGTGCGACTTCTTCGGTGAAGCCGAGGAGGAGCGAACGCAATTCTTCCGGATCGCCGATGTTGTCGAAGAACGTGCGTTCTTTGCCGATGCTTTTTTGTTCGCGCTCGAGTCGGACCGGCCGGTTGTCCTCGCCTCGCGACAGACGAAGCCAATCGCGGGCCTGCTCGCCGAAGCGGCTGACGAGCCTTTCTTCTCCGAACGCACGCATCTCTGCGATGGATTTGATTTCGAGCTGGCGCAGACGATCCTGGGTCTTGGGGCCCAGGCCGTAGATGACGCCGACGGGCATCGGGGCGAGTTCGTTCTCGGCGTCGCGCGGATCGAGGATCTTGAGCCCGTCGGGCTTGGAGAGATCGCTGGAGAGTTTGGCGAGGAACTTGTTGCCGCTGATGCCGACGCTGGCGGGGAGATCGACGGCTTCGCGGATTCTCTGTTTGATTGTGCGCCCGATTTTCTCGAGCACGGGCAAGCCCGAAACGCCCCACCGCTTTTCGTAGATATGGAGCGTGCCGGTCATCTCCATGAAGGCTTCATCGACGGAGATGGGTTGCACATCCGGGGTAAACGTGCGGAGCACATCGAAGACGGCTTTGGATGCGGCGCTGTATTTGCCGTAGTTTCCCTTCACGACGATGGCGTTTGGGCAGAGGCGAAGAGCCTGCGCCATGGGCATCGCGCTGCGGCAGCCGAACTTTCGAGATTCGTAGCTCGCGGCGGCAACGACGCCCCGTTTGCTCGCGCCGCCCACAAGGACGGGCTTTGCTCGCAACGCCGGATTGTCGCGCTGTTCGACCGACGCGAAAAAGGCGTCCATGTCGACGTGCATGATGGTGCGGCCGGGCCAGGACATGCGGGATGGTTGGCGCGGAAAAAAAACCCACGCGCGAGCGTGGGGCTGAAGTGGCTGAACTACATCTGTGAACCCGAGGCAGCCCCACGCTGGCGCGTGGGGTTCTTTACTCTCGGTGCTTACTGGTCGTGTCCGGCGAACTCCGGCATCTCGTGGCCGGCATCGCGGAGAGTCTTTTCGCGCTTGGCGAGCTCAAGGTCGTTATCGACCATCATCGCCGCGAGCTGCTCGACCGTCGTGGTCGGGACCCATCCGAGCTTCTGCTTGGCCTTGGCCGGATCGCCCAGGAGCAGATCGACTTCGGCGGGGCGCAGGTAGCGCGGGTCGAATGCGACAAAGTCCTTGTAGTCAAGCCCGGCGTGGCTGAAGGCAAGCTCGCAGAACTCCTTGACGCTGATCGTCTTGTTGGTCGCGATCACGTAGTCGTCGGGCTTTTCCTGCTGGAGCATCATCCACATCATCTTGACGTAGTCGCCGGCGAAGCCCCAGTCGCGCTTGCTGTCGAGGTTGCCGAGGAAGATCTTGTCCTGCAGGCCGAGCTTGATGCGGCCCACGGCCCGCGTGATCTTGCGGGTCACGAACGTCTCGCCGCGGCGGGGAGATTCGTGGTTGAACAGGATGCCGCACGAAGCGTGCAGGCCGTACGACTCGCGGTAGTTGACAGTCGCCCAGTGCGCCATCATCTTCGCGCACGCGTAGGGCGAGCGCGGGTAGAAGGGCGTGGTTTCCGTCTGGGGCGTCTCGACCACCTTGCCGTACTGCTCGGACGAGCTGGCCTGGTAGTACCGCACCTGCTGGCCCGATTCCTGCTGGAAGTCGCGGACGGCTTCGAGGAGCTTGAGGGCGCCCATCGCGACCGTCTCGGCCGTGTAGATGGGCATGTCGAACGAAACGCGCACGTGCGACTGCGCGCCGAGGTTGTAAACCTCGTGCGGGCGGACTTCCCGCATCAGCTTGCTGAGGTTATTGGCGTCGCACAGATCGCCGTAATGGAGCTTGAGCTTGCCGTTCTTGGCGTGCGGATCCTGATAGATGCCGTCGATGCGGCCGGTATTGAACGACGAGGAGCGGCGGATGATGCCGTGGACTTCGTAACCCTTCCCGAGAAGGAACTCGGCGAGGTACGAACCGTCCTGACCGGTGATGCCGGTGACCAGAGCGCGACGCGGGGTGGCCATACTGCGAATCTCCTCAACTTCCCGAGCGACGGGCGATGTGCCCGCAGCGAGTTCAAACCAGTCTGCCTGTCGGGCCGAGTCCTACGACGGCACAGCGTCCGAGGTTTGGTCGGAACGCCGAAAACCGATCCGCGGCCGATCCACGGATACAACGGCCCACTGCCCTTCCAAAGGGTCCACGTCCTTATCGACCGAAAACCCGCCTTCCTTGGGCCGGCCCCGGGCCAACGACGATCCGCACACGAATCGCCGGTCCCGAAGGGGGAAATGCTAGGCGGAAGCCCCCTCCCAGACCCGTCCCAGACCCGTCCGCTCAAGGACTTAGGTCTGGACACCAAGTTCATGCACCGTGAAGAGCGACTCGAACAAAAGGCCGGCTTTTTCGATGTTTTCGCGGGCGCCTTCCAGCCGGTCGATCGTGGCGATCACGGCGATGACCTTTGCCCCGGCCTCCCGAAGCACCTCGACGGCTTCGAGTGCCTGCCCGCCCGTGGTTGCCACATCCTCGAGCAGCACGACCACGTCCCCCTTCTCCACCGCCCCTTCGAGCTGCTTGGAAGTGCCGTAGTCCTTCTTCTTGTTGCGGACGAAGATGACCGGCAGGCCGGTCGCCAAACTGGCGGCGGTCACCAGCGGGATCCCGCCGAGCTCGGCCCCGGCGATGCGGTCGATCTCGAGATCGAGGCGGGATTCCAACCCATCCAGCCGCTCGGCAAAGAGGGGGGCGAGCTGGCCGAGCAGTTCGGGTCGCGTCGAGAAAAGGTACTTATCGAGGTAGTACGTGCTGGTCTTGCCGGATCGCAGCGTGAAATTGCCCCTGAGGAGCGCGACCTGAGCAATCTCCTTTGCCAGTGCCTCTTTCGACATGGGCCAAGCGTAGCGGGCGGGTGTCTTCAATGCCGCCCGAGCGGGTAGACTTTTCTCGTGGAGCCGTTCAACGCGATCCTTTGTCTCTGGCTGCTCGGCGCGTCGGCGCCCGATGCGCCGGACGCCGATCCGCAGCACGACCAGGAGATCTCGACACGCCTTGAGCCGAACGAACCCGACCCGTGGATCGGGGACGAAGAGCCCCTGCTGGCGGGCCCCCGCCTGACCCAGGAAGCGGAGGAACGCACGCTCGTCCGGTTCGAGTTCAATGGCAATCTGCGGCGCCTCGATCGCACGCCCGAAGAGGCGGCGCTGGATGCGCTCAATCTCTCCGCTGCGGCAAGGGACCGCGCGGACGATGCACTGAAACTGCGCCAGACCGCGCTTGAAGAGTTTGTCCGGAGCGACCTGGGCATTCTGCTCGTGCTCGCGCGGGCCAGGCAGGCGGGAACCAAGGCCGAAGCTCCGGCACTCGTTGCCGATTTCACCGAGCGTGTGGAGGCGGTGAACGCGCCCGAACGGCTGCGGGATGTCCTTGCCCGCTCGCTGCCCGAAAACGAGCGGCGCGAGTTCCAGCGGATGATCGACGAATACTGGCGTGCGCTCGTGCTGGACGAGGCCCAGCAAGCCAAGTTGCGACGCGAGAACCTATCGCTGTTTCAGGCCAGGTTGCGGATCGAACTGAACACGACGGCAAACGAGCTGCGCCGGGCCTTCGAGCGCCGCTGCCGCGCCCGGGACGGAACGGTGGATCAATTGACCGACCGTCTGGAACTCCGTGCGGATCAGGAATCCAAAGTCCGCACGCCGTTGCAGGAACTGATCGAAAAGTCCCGGTCGAGGCCGAGTCCGCGTGAGCTGTACGATTTGACCAACAGGGTGCTTCCCCAGCTTGACCCGTACCAGCGTCGCGTCTGGTCGGAGGTCCTGCTCGGCGTCTCGCCCCTCGAGCTCGATCCCGAGTGAACTTTTCGGGCGGAGTCGGCGCTTCATGGAACGGCACGCAGAACGTCCGGATATCTTGCCCGGCCGCCCCTACAGAGCCTTCCGGGACAGCCGGGCGGGTGAAAACCGGGGTTTGTTGCAGGTTCTCTTGGCAGAATGGCGTCTTGGACTGAGAATGGCCGGAAAGATCGTCGATAGCGAGCCACTGCCGCCGGGCGAGGTGCCCCAGATTGCGCGGCCCTTGGAGAATCAAGCGATGAAGAGCGGTATGAACAAACTCGGCGTGCTGGTGGCGATGGCAGGTCTGGCGCTCGGCGCCACGGCCCAGGTGACGACTCCCCCGGCCCAGAAGCCCGAAGGCTGGCCGAAGGAGACGCCGATCAAGGCGCACGACACGAAGCACGAGACGATCACGGCCGACGAAGCGGTTCGTCGCGGGATGATCAATCCGAACCCGGCGAACGCTCCGGCTCAGGCTCCGCAGGCGCAGCCGGTTCCGGCGGCCGAGCCGAACCTGACCAAAGAGCAGATGCACACGAACTACGACCAGTGGGAGCGTGACGGCTCGGGCCACGTGGTCAAGCTGGATCGCCCGCTCCAGTGGGCCGCGATCGAGCGGAACAAGACGATCACGCCGGCGACGCGGAAGAAGATCGACGCGTTCATCGAGCAGCGTCGCGCCAAGGTCGAGCAGGCGGTGTTCGAGAACATGGACAAGGTCCGCGAGTTGGACAGCGGCATCCTCGAAACGTTCTCGATGAGCCAGCGCGAGAACCTGAAGAAGGTTCTCGAGAACACCAAGCCGTTCCAGTCCCTGGGCGCGTTTGCGTCGGAACTGAAGAAGGCCGATCTGTTCACGGCCAACAACGTTCAGCAGCACCAGATCATCGTTGACGATTACCGCCGGCTGATGCTGGACGACATGAAGCGCGACTCGGCCGCCTCGGGCAGCCCGGCCGCGAACACCGATCTGGTTTCGCGTGCGATGTTCCTGACGATGGCCGACGAGGCCCGCCAGGTGTATTACTGGATGCTCGCCGACAGCGTCAACGACGCCGCGGGCCGTGTCACGCAGATCGGCGTTTCGGCCGAGGTGGCGCCGAAAGTGACCGAGTTCTTCACCCAGGCGAAGAACAGCAAGGACGAGTCGGAGCGCATCGCCAAGATGCGTGAGGCCGTCGCGCTGCTCACGCCGGAGCAGACCCGGGCGCTGATCGAGCCGGTGGTGAAGCAGTCCACGGCTTCGGCGGCTCAGGCCCAGCCCGCTCAGGGCACGACGAGCGACGCCAGCAAGGCCGGGGACCGCTAAGTCCCGGTGGCCGGTCGTTTCGCGGGTTTGTGAGGGGCGTTGCTGCGGTCGGATGCAAACAATGCTGCCCAGATGACAAGCCCCGAAACGCTCTATCAGAAAGCCGTTCAAGCGGCGAACCAAGGCAACTACGAGCTCGCGCAGATCTTTCTGCGCGAGCTTTTGTCTGCGCACCCGCACGTCGCCAAGGCCCATCACCTGATGGCGACCACGCTGATGAAGATGGGCACGCTGGACAAGGCGCTCCCGCACGCACGCCTCGCGGCGCAGCTCCAGCCTTCCAACGCCGCATCGCGCTGGGTGCTCGGTATCTGCCTTTCCGGAGGGGGCGACCTGGCCGGCGCGATACGGGAGTTTCGCGCCGGGTGCGAGCTTGCTCCCAACGATGCGCAGGCCTGGAACAACCTCGGCCAATCGCTGCTGGAAGCGCGCCAGTATTCACAGGCCGAAACGGCGCTGCGGCGCGGCCTGGCCCTCACTCCCGAGATGCCCCAGCTCTCGATCGGCCTCGCCTGGGCGCTCTTTCATTCCGGACGCGCCGAGGAAGCGCTGGCGATCGCCCACGCGCAGAACGCCCGCATCCCGAACCAGATCCCGATTCTGGCGATGATCGCGATTCTGACGCTCTACAAAACCGACGCGACGAACGAGCAACTGCGGATCGCGCACGCGGAACTCGGGCGTCAGATCGAGGCGACAACGCCCCCGTCTCCGGCCAAGGTCCCGAACCCGACACCGGCCGATGCCGAACGCGCGCTGCGTGTGGGCTTCCTTTCACCCGATCTCTACGGACACTCGGTCAGCCGCTTTCTTGAGCCGATTCTCCGCTACGGTGATCGAAACAAGATGATCCCCGCGCTCTACTCGTGCTATCACCTGCGCGACGAGATCTCGGGGCGGCTCGAGAGCATGTGCGGGCTTTGGTGCGATATTTTCAAGATCGGCGACCAGATGGCGGCCGGCGAGATCCGCCGGCACGGTCTGGACATCCTCATCGATCTCGCCGGCCACACGCCGCTCAACCGATCGGTGCTGCTCTGCCACCGACCGGCGCCGATCACCATGACGTATCTCGGCTACCCGCACTCCACCGGCTACACGCGGGCGGACTATCGCATCGTCGATTCCATCACCGATCCGCCCGGCGAGAGCGATGCGTGCTCGACGGAAAAGCTGCTGCGCCTCGATCCGTGCTTCGTGTGCTTTATGCCGCCCTTCGAGCCGCCGGCGCTTCCCGCTCCGGAAATCGATCCGTCGACGCCGATCACGTTCGGAACGTTCAACAACGCCGCGAAATACTCGCCGTACATCCTCGGTGTCTGGTCGCGGATCTTGAAGGAATTGCCGGAGTCCAAGCTGGTGCTCAAGAGCTACCAGTTCGCCGACGAGGCCGCGTGCCGGCATGTGCGGGGGCAGATCGAAAAGAACGGCGTTGATCCGGCACGCATCGAGTTCTTGAAGCAGATCCCGCAGACACTCGAACACCTCCGCACCTACGAGCGGATGCACATCGCGCTCGATGCGTTTCCTTATCACGGCACCACCACGACGTGCGAGGCGATGCTCATGGGTGTGCCCGTCATCACGCTCGAAGGCAGCAGCCACCGCTCGCGCGTGGGTGTCTCGCTCCTCTCGGCCGTCGGCGTGACGGAGTTGATCGCCAGGTCGGAGGACGAGTACGTCGAGAAAGCCGTCCGCCTCGCGGGCGATCGGGCGAGGCTGGCCGAGTACCGGCGCTCGCTCCGATCCCGCATGCAGTCGAGCGTGCTGATGGACGGGCCCGGCTTCTTCGCGCGTTTCGAGGCGCTTCTCCGGAGCGTGTGGCGCGAGAAGTGCAACGCTTCGGCCGGACAAACACGCTGAGTGCATTTTCTCGAAGTGCTTGTGAAATAAGTCTTTACGGACACCATCGCCGGCACCGCTTGCTCCGAGCGTGCGCCCGCGCGCTACCATTTTTCGAATGTCCCCCTCCGGCACGACCGTTCCCGGCCAGCCGCTCCCTTCGGGTGAGCGGACGGCTGAAAGTACGAAGGCTTCCAGCCCCGAAGCGGCTGCGCGCTCGGGCCTATCTATTTCAGATTTTCTGTCGGACGGATCGCTCGTCCGGCTGTGCGATGAGCTCACAAGACTCGCGGGCGTCCGCGTCGAGCTGCTGGATTCGCGCGGCCGCGCGATCCGGATGAGCGAGCGCGGATGGTTTGTCGAGCAGGGCGAACCGGCTCCGCCCGGTGAAGGAGCGGCGTGCGTGCCGCTGGTCGTCGAAGGTCGTTCGATCGGTTCGTTTGCGGTCTCACCGTTCGCCTCGGACAAATCGGACGACGAATCGCGTGCATCGCTGAACCGCGTGGTCACGCTTCTGGGCGCCACAACATCCGAACTGTGCGAACGCGAGCTCGACCTGCGCCACCGGGTGAAGGAAGCGAGCGCGCTGTACAAGCTCAGCACGATGCTGCCCCGCGCCACCAGCGTGGACCGCGTGCTGCAGGTTGCGTTGGAGCTCGCGCTCGATGTGCTCGAACTGGACGGCGGCGCGGTCGTGCTCGTCCCCGAAGACACGGAGGAAGTTGCGGAGATCAAGGGATCGACCGAGACCGATCTCGTCCTGATCGCGAGCAAGGGGCTGAGCGAGACGTGGCTCGATGATCCGCGACCCTTGAGCAAAGACCGCCTCTTCGATCGGCTCGCGATCGGCGGAGAGCTTGTCATCAGCGAGAACCTGCCCGAGGACCCCCGCGTCTTTGAGCCCGAACGCCTCAAGACCGAGCGCCTCGGCGCCGCGATTCACGCGGGGCTCGCGTTTCAAGGTCGTCCGATCGGCGTGATGCGCCTCTACGCCCGCACCCCTCGCACCTTCGAGGAATCGGACAAGCGCGTCCTGCGTTCCATCGCGGCACAGGCCGCGGTCGCGGTTCAGCAGGCACGCCTGCTCAAGATCCAGGAAGACGATCAGCGCATCCAGCGCCAGCTCATGCTCGCGGGCGATGTGCAGCGTCGCATGCTGCCCCGCTTTGTGCCGGCCGCCACGACCGACTTCAAGAACCTCGACATCGCAGCCAAGTACATCCCGAGCTTCGAGCTCGGGGGCGACTTCTACGACTTCATCGGCCTGACCGGCCACATGGGAATCGTGGTCGGCGATGTGGTCGGCAAAGGAGTCGCCGCGGCACTCCTCATGTCCGCCGTACGAGCAAGCCTTCGCGCCCACGCGCAAGGCGTCTACGACCTCGACGAGGTCATCAGCCGCGTGAATATCGCACTCTGCCGCGACACGCTCGATAATGAATTCGCCACGCTCTGGTACGGCGTGCTCGACCCTGTGAAACTGCGCCTGACCTATTGCAGCGCGGGGCACGAACCCCCGATGATCGTCCGTGTACCGGAGCACCGCCCGCCCGGTCCGGCCGACATCGACGAACTCGCCGTCGGCGGCATGGTCGTCGGCATCGATCGCAGCCAGCGTTACCAGCGCGCCGTCTACGACATGCACCCGGGCGATGTGCTCGTCGCGTACACCGACGGCGTCGTCGATACGGTGAACTTCGACCGCCAGAAGTTCGGCAAGAAGCGGCTGCGGGCGTGCATCCTCGAGATCCTGACCTCAAAGCCCAAGGCGACGGCAGCGGAAATCACCGAGCACATCCACTGGAGCCTGCGCCAGTTCGCGGGCCTGGCGCCGCGCCCGGACGATGAAACGATTGTGGTGATGAGGCCGTGGGCGAAGGCTTGATCAAGCGCAGGGCTCGTGTGTGTGTCCGCCGACGGACGGCATTACTCAAGCACATGCGGCGCCACGAAATCCTTGGGAACACCCGACTTCCACATTTGGCCCAGGTCCGGCGAGGTGATGTGGGGCCAGCCGGACTTGGTTTTCGACCATACCGACAACACCGAGACCTGATGATCGCCGAATGGACCAGAAAGCGAGAAGTACAGATCTGAATGCGGTGTGATTCGATTGGGCAGCTCGAGTCCATCCTGCTGAACGCAGTGGATGCCGCGTGACTCTGCAGTCGCAGTCGTTACATACGCAGTAAGCCTTTCAATGCTTCTCACACGAAGCACCCCACTTCCTGGAACTGTGTATCTCAACGTTCCGGCAACTCGCTCGGGTTCGATCCCATCGCTCGATTCAACGATAATGATGTCTCCTCGATATCCCGTCGGTATGACGACAAACGCCGGCTTCTCCGATTGCGTTCCCATCACTGCAACGATCACTATTCCAAGTCCGCACAAGATCGCGATGCAGAACATCCACCACCAAGCCCGTCTTCTATCAACATGCGACGCTGCAAGTTCGCTCGGACTGGAAGGCTCTTCCGTCATCGAATCCTCCCGATCAAAAAGCGTCTTCATGTTGCACTCGCGATGCCAAGTCAACTCCGCACACCGCGTGTTACTCAGTCCAGCGTCGCCGCCGCCTCGAACTTCGGCGTGGGATTCGTCAGCCCGAGCATCCGATCCAAAGCCTTCAGTGCCTCGCGACGCGCTTCCGGATGCACACTCACCTGGTTGATGACCTTCGGCTTCCCATCCTTGCTGAACGCCCCGGCAAGGTGATCCAGCACCCAGAGCAAGTGAGGCTGATCAATCCGGAACATCGTCGTGCACAAGCACTGGCAATCGCTCAAGATCCGAACGTGAACACCTCGCTCCTTTGCTTCGCGAGCGAGCCGGTTCACCAGATGCACTTCCGTGCCGACGGCCCAGTACGAGCCGATCGGCGCCTCGCGGATCGTCTTGATGATGTACTCGGTGGAGCCTGCGAGATCACTCTTGTCAACGACTTCCTTCGCGCACTCGGGGTGCACGAGAATCGTGGTGCGCCGATGTTCTGGATGAGCCGCATCGTCCGCGCGGATCTGATCGCAGTGCTCGGGCCTGAACAACTTGTGTACGGAGCAGTGCCCGGCCCACAAAATCGCCTTCGACCGGAGCAACTGCTCCGCCGTTGCGCCGCCAAGCTCATCGCCCTTGTTCGCCCGCTTCGGGTCGTAGAGGCAGGACTCTGTCGCGACATCGATGCCGAACTTCGCCGCCGTGTTGCGGCCGAGGTGTTGATCGGGCAGGAACAGCACCTTGGCGTTCTTATCTTGCGCCATCGCCCACGCAAACACTTTGTCCGCGTTGGAACTCGTGCAGCACGCGCCGCCGTTCGCGCCGACAATCGCCTTGATCGCCGCCGTGCTGTTCACGTACGTGATCGGCACAACCTTGCCCTTCCACCCCTGTGCCGCGAGCGATTCGTGGATCGAGTTCCACGCGTTCACGGTGTCGTCGTAGTTCGCCATATCCGCCATCGAGCATCCGGCGGACAGATCGGGCAGGATCACGCTCACCGAATCGGGCGTGAGCATGTCGGCGGTTTCGGCCATGAAGTGGACGCCGCAGAAGACGACCCACTTCACGGGGCGGTCCTTCGGTGCGCTCCCGGCGAGCTTCGCCGCGATCTGGCTCAGCTTGAGCGAATCGCCGATGTGGTCGGCGTGCGCGATGATCTCATCGACCTGGTAGTGGTGCCCGAGAATGACCAGCGACGAGCCGAGCTCGCGTTTGCGCTCCGCGATCGCAGCACCGAGCTCGTCGGCGCTCATCTTCGTGTACTTCTCGGGGAGCGATGGTTGCCAGAGCACGACTTATTCCAGCGGCCGAAGCGGCCAGCGGAAGTTTAGGATTCGCGCCCGTTCCCAGCCGATGCCGCTTATGCCGCGAGACGCGCCTGCTGCACGGCCTTGAACTGCACCGCCGCCGCCTGGCGTCCGCCTTCCATCGTTACGACCCGCAGCACCCGGGCCGGGATCGACGAATCCTGCCGGACCACCGCGCCCGAATCCCAACCCACGATCACCGAGATGTTGTCGCCGACGTTCAACTGCCGCCCCGCCTCGATCCACACCATCGCGCCGCCGACAGAGAAATCGTGCGTGCACGCCGGGATGTACTGCCGGCTCTCAAAGTGAAAAACCTTGCAGGGCTTGCGAACATACATCCGGGTGTGGCGCCGACGATCCGCGCCTTGCGGCGCATCGATCGACTTGGGCTCGATCCGGCCGATCGAGTCGGAAGCCGACGTATCGGGCTTGAGATTTGATTCGGAGTTGGAAGGGCGATCGGTGGGCATGCCGCGGCTCCTTTGCAACCAAACCCTCTGCAACCAGCCGCGCCGGGCCATCCGTGGCCCTTGGATCCCCGAAGCGTCGGTGGCGGCTCCGGGGTTCGCGGTCTGGCGGACCTGTGCGCATCGGCTTCGGGAGGCAGCCCACTTTCGCGGACCTTCCGAAAATCCATCGTTTTTTCGAGCGTGATCGCCGGATCAATGCAAATGCCGCGCTCCAACCGATACTCACGCCGTGCAGATAAGCGTGCTCATCCCGTCGCTTGCTTCGCCCGATCGCCTCGCCCGGTGCTTCGATGCGCTCGGTGCCCAAACCCTCCCGGCCGATCAGTTCGAGGTCCTCTACAGCACCCCCCAGAAAGCCGACACGCACCGATCCGATCGCTTCCGACACGTTCCGTCCCCCACAAATGGACTCGCGGCCCGGCGCAACGCGCTGCTTGCCGCGGCAAAGGGTGACGTCATTCTGTTTCTGGCCGACGATGTCGTTCCGCTCCCCGATTGCCTCGAAGGTCATCTCAACGCCCACCAGTCGCTCGCGGGCAAACCCGCGCTCGTCATGGGCGCAGCGCCCGCAGTCATCCGCCTGCCCGATCGCCTTCTCGATCGCGTCGCCCGCGAAACTTCACTGGCTGCCCCGCTTGACCAGATGGAAAAGCACAGCACGAGCATCGAGCGCGATTGGACCTTTCGGAATGCGCTCTTCTTGAACATGTCGTTCCGCGCTCAGGATGCCGCGGGAATGCTCTTCGACGAGTCGCCCGAGCATTCCGAATACGCCGATCTCGAATGGGCCTGGCGAGTCACCTCCGCGCGCTCGCTGCCGCTCGTCTATCGACACCAGATCCGCGTTCGCCACGATCACCGAATCGAGCCCGATGCGTTCCTCGATCGCGAGTTCTGCCGCGGCACCCAGGCCTTTCGCATCGGTCTCCGCTATCCGCGCTTCGCAAAGGCCCTCTTCGGCCGCGAGATCGGTCAGGCCGATGAAATCCGCTATAGCCGCGCGTTCGTCGAAGCCGAGCGCGGGCTTGCCGAGCAGCTCCGCCAGGAACTCTTCGCCCTCGCCGATGTCGCTTCTGATTCCGCAACGCCCCAGGCCGTTGAGTTCATCTACAACGAACAATCTCTTCTCAAACGCTGGACCTGGCGTCTCGGACTGATCTCGGCCGCAACCCAGGCCGCAAACAGCTCACAAACTCCTGCTCCGATGTCGCTGGCCGCGTAACGTCGGGCCTGTGGACTACCTGCTTGTCTGCTCCGTCGCCCTGTTCGCATCCGCACTCACGCTGGTGTCGGGCTTCGGTCTCGGAACGCTGCTGATGCCCGCGTTTGCGGTGTTCTTCCCGCTGCCCGCGGCAATCGCGGCCACCGCGATCGTCCACCTCGCGAACAACCTCTTCTCGCTCGGCCTCGTCGCCCGTTACGCCGATCGCCGCGTGCTCATCGCGTTCGGAATCCCCGCGACGGTCGCTGCGCTGGTCGGGGCCGCGACGCTCCGCCTGCTCTCCGAAGTCGCCCCGCTCCACACCTGGAAGATCGGCACCCACGCGTGCGAGATTACCACCGTCAAACTCGTCATCGCGGCGCTCATCATCGGGTTCGCGCTCCTTGATCTGCTCCCGGTCTTCTCGCGCCTGACCATCGGACCGCGCCTGCTTCCGCTGGGTGGTGCGCTTTCGGGCTTCTTCGGCGGGCTTTCCGGGCATCAGGGAACTCTGCGCGCCGCGTTCCTCATGCGCGCCGGGCTCTCAAAGGAAACCTATGTCGGCATGAACGCCGTCTGCGGCGTCCTGGTCGATATCGCACGCCTGCTCGTGTACGGGCTTGCCTACTTCACCCTGAGCGCATCGCACGCCTCCCGCGGCGGAGTAAGCCCCTTGCTCGTCGGCGCAGCATGTCTCGCGGCATTTGCCGGTTCCTTCGTCGGCTCGCGGCTCATCAAGAAAATGACGCTCGAATCCCTCCGTATTGGCGTGGCCGTCTTGCTGATCGTGAGCGGGATCGCTCTCGGGGCCGGGTTGCTCTAACGACACGTTTCGCCGGCCCGCTCCGGCCGGTTGCGGATAGGCTTTGACATGCTCCGCACACTGCACGGCACGGGCGCGTTCCGAATCCTTTCCTTCGCGGCATTGATCCATCTGGTCGGTTGCGCCGGGACAACCTCCGGCCCGATGGGCGACAAGCCGCTCGCCGTTGTCGGAGAATCTTTCGGAGCACAGTGGACCGGCATCGCGGTTTCCAGAACCGGCCGCCGCTTCGTCAGCAGCCCCAACTGGCACGACGGTCACAGTTGGTCGGTCGCCGAACTGAAATCCGATGGGAGCGTGACGCCCTACCCCGATCTGTTCTGGAATCGGTTCAACGAGAATCTCACCCTGCCACCTTCATCGCAGTTCGTCTGCGTGCAGTCCGTGTATGTCGATGCCGCGGATCGGCTTTGGGTGCTCGATCCGGCCTCTCCCAAACTCGCGGGTGTCATCCCCGGCGGGGCGAAGCTGGTGCAGTTCGACTTGACCACCGATCGCGCCGTCCGGGTCATCCAATTCGATGATTCCATCGCGCCGCAGGCGAGTTACCTGAACGATGTCCGAGTCGATGTGCCTCGGAATGTCGCGTACATCACCGATTCTGGCCTCGGCGCGATCGTGGTGGTCGATCTCGAAACCGGCAAGGCCCGTCGACTGCTGGCCGACGACCCGCGCACCAAAGCTGAAGACATCGTCCCCATCATCGAAGGCCGCGAGCTTCGCTTCTCGGGTGGCCCGAACGCTGGCAAGGTGCCACAGATTCACTCCGATGGCATCGCACTCTCGACAAACGGCGAGTGGCTCTATTGGCAAGCCCTCACCGCGCGCACGC
The DNA here is from genome assembly GCA_017303555.1 of Planctomycetota bacterium. Taxonomy (GTDB): domain Bacteria; phylum Planctomycetota; class Phycisphaerae; order Phycisphaerales; family UBA1924; genus JAFEBO01. The sequence continues at coordinate 31,250 of JAFLCN010000021.1, read as the reverse complement.
TCTATCGCGTCCCCACCGATGTGCTCCGCGAACCGACCAGCACCGACGAGCGGATCGCGTCGGCCGTCAAGTCCCTCGGGCCTTCCGTCATGACCGACGGCATGGAGATCGACTCCCGAGGCACCATTTACTTCACCGCCCTCGAAAAGGGAGCGATCATGACCCGCACGCCCGATGGCCTCATGCAGACCATCGCCAGCGACCCCCGAATCATCTGGCCCGACAGCTTCGCGTTCGGACCGGACAGTTCGCTGTTCTTCACCACCGCCCAGATCAACCGCACGAGTTGGTTCAGCCCCGGCGGCACAATGCCCACAACCCCCTATTTCGTGTTCCGAATTCCAATCGCCCGCTGACGGCCCGGGGCGGAAGGTCCGATATATCTGTTGCCCGCCTTCGCGGCCGAAGCTGGCACATGGGAGTCTTCGCGATGCAACTCGTCGGACAGGGCGGATCAGCGCCACGCCACCTCTTTGTGATCTTCGGTGCGACCGGCGATCTCTCCTATCGCAAGCTCATCCCCGCGCTCTACAACGTCGACCTCGACCCCAAGGCCCACGAAGGACACGCCATCCTCGGCGCGGCCCGTGCGCCGCTTTCGGATGATGAGTTCCGCAAGGCCGCAGCCGAAGCCCTCACCGAGCACGGCATCGACAAGGCAAAGGCCGAGGCCTGGGCAAAGAAGACGCTCTACTTCCAATCGCTGGGTGAGAGCGGACCCGCTCAGTACAAGGCCCTTCGCGAGCGCATCGAATCTCTTGAGAAGCAACTCGACCTCCCCGGCAATCGCGCCTTCAACCTCGCGCTGCCTCTCCCGGCCTTCGCCCCCACCGTCGAACGCCTTGCCGAGGCCGGATTGAACAAGTCTCCCGGCTGGACTCGTCTCGTTCTCGAAAAACCCTTCGGCCAGGATCTCTCAAGCGCCAAGGCCCTGAACGCGCTCGTCCATAAGTACTACCCCGAAGACCACATCTACCGCCTCGATCACTATCTGGGCAAGGATACGGTTCAGAACATCCTGGTCTTCCGCTTTGCCAATTCGCTCTTCGAGCCGATCTGGAATCGGGACCGCATCGAGCGCGTCGAGATCACCGTTGCCGAGCAACTCGGCGTCGAAGGCCGCGGCGCGTTCTATGAGAACGCCGGCGCGCTCCGCGATATCGTGCAGAACCACATGATGCAGCTCCTCGCGCTCATCGCGATGGAGCCGCCGGCGCTGATCGATGCCGAGAGCGTCGCGAACGAAAAGGTCAAGGTCCTCAAGTCGATGCTTCCGGTCGATCGCGATCACGTCGTCTACGGCCAGTACGGCAAGGGCACGATCGGCAACGAAGTCGTCCCCGGCTATCTCACCGAGCACGGCGTCGCGCCCAACTCGCTCACCGAGACCTTCGTCGCCTGCAAACTCTCCATCAACAACTGGCGCTGGCAGGGTGTGCCCTTCTTCATGCGAACCGGCAAGCGCCTCTCCAAGAAGATGACGCGCATCGTCGTCACCTTCAAGCGCCCGCCCGTCGCGATGTTCGACAGCTACGGCGCGTGCCTCTTCACGCAGAACCGTCTCGAATTGCTGCTCCAGCCCGATGAAGGCTTCAACCTCACCGTTGAGGTCAAAAAGCCCGGCTCCGGCCTTCAGCTCCAGACCCAGAAGATGCACTTCCGCTACTCCGAAGCCTTCGGAAAGCTCCCCGAGGCGTACCAGACACTCCTGCTCGATGTCGCGCGAGGCGACCGCACGCTCTTCGTTCGCGCCGACGAGATTGAAACATCGTGGGAACTCTTCACCCCGGTGCTCGAGAACAAGCCCGCGATTCAGACCTACGCCTCCGGCTCCTGGGGCCCGACTGCCGCGAACGAACTTGTCGCCCGCTACGGCCAGTGCTGGACCGAGCCCTGACTCTCCCGCCAACGCGCGTTATGCTCCGCGCATGCCCCACGTCGTCCACTCCTACGTCGATCTCCCCGCGATGGCCCACGCCTGTGCCGATCGCGTTGCCCACCTTCTCCGCGAATTGATCGGAGCCCGAGGCGAAGCACATCTCGCGCTCTCCGGTGGCAACACGCCGCGTTCGATGTACGCGATTCTCGCAGGGCTTCCCAATATCGACTGGCCCCGCGTCCACTTCTGGTGGGGCGATGAACGCTGCGTCCCGCGCACCGACAAAGACAGCAACGAACGCATGGCCCGCGAATCGCTGCTCGCGCACATCCGCTTTACCGAGGCCAACGTGCACAGCGTCCCCACCACGCTTTCACCCATCGAGTGCGCCGCGGCATATGAAGCCGAACTCCGCCGCACCTGCGATATCGACCCGCAATCCAAGATGCCCGCGATCGACATCCTTCTTCTCGGCATCGGCGACGACGGCCACACCCTCAGCCTCTTCCCGCGCTCGCCGACACTGAACGAATCCGTCAAGGCGGTCGCTTCCGCCATCGCGCCGCCCACCTCACCGGTGAAAGACCGCGTCACGCTCACGTTCCCCGCCGCTCGCGCCGCCAAATACCGGATCTTCCTCGCTGCAGGCGCCGACAAAAAGCCCGTCGTCGCAGGGTGCCTTGCCAATCCGCCGGCAGATCAACCCTCGGCCCGTGTTGGTGATGCCGAGTGGTTTTTAGACGCCGCGGCGACGCCGTAAGCACCAACAAAGCCCGCTCGCTCTCACGGCTTTCCTATCATTCCCCCTTCTACTTGGAGCCTTCCATGCGAGCAATCGTCACCGGTCAGGTCGGGATGGACAAGAAGCCCTACCTCGACGCCGTCGCCAAGTTTGCCGGCCAGCAGGGCGAAACCCTGCAGGTCTACCACGTCGGCGACATCATGTACAAGGAAGGCGCCGACGTCCGCCCCGGCAAGATCCTCGATCTGCCCCTCTCCCGCCTCAATTCGCTCCGGCGTGCCGCCTTCAAAGACATCATCGCCGAATCGCGCGATCAGAAGAACGTCATCGTCAACACGCACGCCACCTTCCGCTGGCGCCACGGCCTGTTCAGCGCGTTCGACTTCGATCAGATCGCAAAGTTCAAGCCCGATCTCTTCATCTGCCTCGTCGACAACATCGAGGTGGTGCACGATCGCCTGCACAAAGAACACGACATCGACGCGACGCTCAAGGACTGCATGGTCTGGCGCGAGGAAGAGATCCTCGCGACCGAGCTGATGAGCAAGGCCATCCCCGGCTCCCAGTTCGCCATCATGGCGCGGGGCCGGCACGAGAGCACCACCCGCACGCTCTTCCGCCTCACCTGCCGCCCGCAGATGCGCAAGGTCTATCCCTCGTTCCCGATGAGCCACGTCGTCGACATGCCCGATGTGCTCGCGGAGATCGATCAGTTCCGCGCCGCCCTCGCCGAGCACTTCATTACCTTCGATCCCGGCGACGTGGACGAGAAGCTCCTGCTCGAACGCTCCCTCGCCGCCGCACGCGAAGGCAAAGAGTTCCTCGACGTCACGCCCCACTCCTACGGCGGCAGCAAGGCCGCGACCGGCGCGCCGCTCCGCGTCCGCATCCGCGAGGTCCTCGATATCGCAGGCGACATCGACGGCCAGATCTACATGCGCGATTTCAAGCTCATCGACCAATCCGACATGATCGTGAGCCTCATCCCCGAGATCCCCACCGCCAAGGGCACAGATTTCCCCGGCCTCAGCAGCGGCGTCGAACGCGAGCTGCACCACGCCTTCGAGCACACCAAGGAAGTTTTCGTCGTTTGGAAGCCCAAAAAGGCCCCAAGCCCGTTCATCACCGAAACCGCCACGAAGATCTTCACCAGCGTCTCCGAAGCGCTCCAGTATTTCGAGCAGAACGGCTATTTCGGCGAGAAGAACCTGTTCGGAAACTGAGCCCGCAGTCGGTCGTTGAGCTTACCCCGTACCCTTGATGCGGAGGTGATCATGCTCATTCGCCGCGGCTTGCCCCTTTTTCTCATTTGCCCCTTGGCATCCGCCGGCTCGTTCGTCGACGATTTTTCGCTCGGCGTCCGACCCAGTTTCTGGAAGGTGACCCAGACAACCGCCGGGCAATATGTCTGGTCCGACACCGGCGGCACGATCCACTTCGCCCGCCCCGCCCCCAACAACCCCGGCGGGCTGCAGAACATCGCGCTCGAACTGATGCTCGATTCGATCAGCGGCAGCGTCGCCGGCGATTTCTCTTGCCAGATCGAAATCGCCAACGCCAACATCATGCTGGCCGGGTTGAATCAAATCGAACTCCACACAATCTTCCGGAGCGGCTCGGTCTATTACAACGTCTACGACAACGACTCCGGCCTGGGGCTCAACTACCACGTCTGGAACGGCTCTGTCCGCGCTCGCACTTCCACGGCGCTCACTTCCGCAACGCTGAAGATCGAACGCGTCGGCGCGACGCTCGCAGCGTACTTCAACGGAGTCAAGTTCGACTCGATCACCAACTTCTCTCCGCTCCAACGCGTCCGCTTTGTGCTGCAGAATCACTTCGGCAGCAACGGGCTGATCTCGTGCAACTACGACAACTTCGCGTTCTCTTTTTCGAGGAACTGCCGCGCCGATCTCAACCTCGATGGCGTGGTCGAGGACGCCGACTTCACCGTCTTTGCTCGCGGGTACGACCTGCTCGACTGCGCCGACCCGGCGATGGGGCCGGGCTGCCCCGGCGACCTGAACGCGGACGGTTTCGTCGATGACAGCGATTTCGTGATCTTCCTGACCGCGTACAACGACCTGATCTGCCCGTAGGCATTGCAGCATCGCACGCACATTTACCTGCTCCAAGGGGCTCCGGATCGCGTCTCCCGCCGGTTCGGGCGTTTTGGGCTTGATCTGATCCGGCCGATTCCGGTAGGCTAATCCCCCGGAGGGTCGATGCAAATCCATAGCGCAATCGCGGCGACGCTCGGGCTCCTGTTCGCAGGCGGTGCCAACGCCGATCCCATCTGGCAGAACGCCAACTACTTCACCAACACCAAGGCCTCGGGCATGGCCGAGAGTCCGTTCGACCTGATGATGGACACTCAGGGCGGCAACTACTCCGGCCTCTTCCCGCCCCGCGACGACACCTACACAGTCACCATCACGCTCCCCGGCGGCGACGGCGAATCGCGCGCCGTTTCGACGCTCCGTTACGCGTTCAGCGGCAACGTCCTCTCGGTTTTCGGCAGCGTCTCCGCCGATGTCGATCCCGGCGATTTCATGATCGGGGGCAGCGCCGATTCCGTCTCCGCACTCACCGTCCAGTTCGATCTGCCTTCCGGCGGCACATACCGCGTGCTCGACGGCTCTTTCCTGGGCACGCATGCCGGAAGCTCCGGCGCGCTGCTCGCGGGCGAGCCAGTCTTTTCGTTCGACTCCAGCGGCAATCAGCCGAACCAGGAATCCGGCACCCTGCCCCCCGGCGGCTACTCACTCGAACTCGGTGCCTCGGCCAACAGCAACTACTTCTTCTTCAACGGCCTCTTCGCCGATGCGTCCTACTACCTCGATATCGAGATCATCCCCGCCTCCGCCTGCCCCTCCGACCTGAACAACGACGGCTTTGTCGATGATGCCGATTTCACGCTGTTCGTCGGCGCATACAACATCCTCGACTGCGCCGATCCCGCCATGCCGCCGGATTGCCCGGCCGACGTCAATCAAGACGGCTTTGTTGACGACGCCGACTTCCAGATTTTCGTAGTCGCGTACAACGAGCTGGTCTGCCCCTAGATCGACGCCCGCGGCACACCGCTCCCCGCAAAAGGTCCATTCGATTCCGGAGTCCAACATGATCGCCCGATCCGTTTGCCGCACGTTCGCTTCCGCGCTGGCTGTCTCCGCTCCGCTCGCCGGTGCCGCGCTCGCGCAGCAAATCATCGACACCACTTTCTTCGATTCGCAGTGGACCGGCTTCAAGCTCGACGACTCCACGCCCGACCACGATGCAGTCTTCAGCGGCATCCGCGGTTCGGGCGGAAACCCCGGCGATTGCCGCGTGGTCGCCCACAATTGGCAGGTCGTCCCTCAGGGTGTGAGCGTCATCTTCGGCCACTGGAAAGACTCTCTCCCGGTCGAAGCCGCGTACTTTCGGCGCTTGCACATTTCCTTCGATGTCCGCTGCGATTCAGCCCCGAACGTGAACGCGATGGGCTTTGGCCCGCTGCTCGTGCAGAACGGCCGAACGTTTGTCGCCGGGGGTACCGCGGCCTTGGCTGGAAGCCCGTGGAAAAGCTATCAGGCAGAGTTTTCGGCCAATGACTGGAACGAAATCGGCGGCGGCGGCAAGCCCGACTTCTCCGATTCAGCCGAGCCGATCTTCTTCGGCTTCTACTCCGGCAACGGGGGCAGCGGCTTCACGGCACGCCTCACCGCGTCCGGCCGCGTCGACAACTTCCGCGTCCGCGCACTCCGCTCCTGCCCCGCCGACCTCAACAACGACGGAATCGTCGAAGATGCCGACTTCACCATCTTCGTTGCCGCGTACGACATCCTCGACTGCGCCGACGCCGATATGCCCGGCGGCTGCCCGGCCGATCTGAACTTTGACGGCGCGGTTGAAGACCAGGACTTCACTGTCTTTGTCATCGCGTACAACGAACTCGTCTGCCCCTAGTCGCGCGCTTCGAGCACGCTCCGCCGGAGCGTCGACCCGCCGCTTTGCAGGAGTCGATCATGAACCGCGTACACGTCGCCTCGTTCGTCACCGGTGCCTGTGCCCTTGTCGCTCCAACCCTCGCCCAGACTTTCCTCGGCCCCACGCCCTATCTCTGCTCCGGCGACAGCCCCTGGCCCGTCACCTCGCCGGGTTACTACCTCGAGACCTTTGAGGACCTGCTCCTCAATACACCGGGCGTCACCGGCAACGGCAACGCCACCGGACCCGGCGGCATCACCGACTCTGTTGACTGCGACGACGGCGTCATCGACGGCTTCGGAAAGCTCGGCCGCTCGTACTACGCAAACGGAAACCCCGGGATCACCTTCACTTTCAATGCGGCCGCTCTCGGCGGCCAGCTCCCCCAGCGCGTCGGGATCGTCTGGACAGACGGCGTCCACAACAGCACCCCAAATTCCGTCCACTTTGAAGCCTTCGATTCCGGCGGTGTCAAGCTCGGCGAGATCACCGGCTCTCATCCCGACAGCTCCGTCAACAGCGAAACCGGCGAAGATCGCTTCTACGGAATCGAGTTCGCCTCGGGCATCTCCAAAATCCGCATCTGGCAAACCGCCGGCTGCTGCGGCATCGAGGTCGACCATCTCCAATACGGCTTCATCCGCGAAGGCTGCCCGGCCGACCTCAACGGCGATGGCTTCGTCGATGACGGCGACGCGGTGATTTTCTTGGCGGCGTACAACATCCTCGACTGCGCCGACCCGGCCATGCCCGCCGGTTGCCCCGCAGATCTCAACGGCGACGGCACCGTTGACGACCTTGATTTCCAGGTGTTCTCGCCCGCGTACAACCGGCTTGAGTGCCCGTAAATTACGCCCAACCGCGGCCATCCGCCGCAACCTGTTTCGGTCGCCTTTGTACATCTCCGCAGCTTCCGAAGGCGCGCAGTCGGGTCGGTGGTGGCAAGGCCGCAAGGTGCGGCCGCGGCATCTCTCCGGCCCACCCGGAGAGCCTGCGATGCCAACCCAACGTCCCGCCGTGCTGTTGCTTGCTTCTACAACGCTGCTTGCTTCAACCCCCTCACACCCCACGCTCGCCGACCCCGGCGTTTGGGCCGGTTCGACGTTCACGCTCGATTCGTTCTGCCTCGCCGAGGCGAAAAGCCCTATCGGCACCGAGTTCATCTCCGGAATCGGCGAGGGTTTTGATGTCGGCATCAGCAACTTTGCGTTCGCCACGCTCTCTGATTTCAGCACCGCCGCGGCCTCCTCGAACGCGTTCTCGCGCTTCGGCCCGAACGCCGGCATGCCCCGGGGTGATCGAATCATCATCGAGGGCGCATCGAGCTCGCGCCTCGCTCCCGAGACGGGCTGGTCGGGCGGCAGAGCCTTCGGCCGCTCGTCCGTCCGCGTCGATTTCTCGCTTCCCTTCGGCGGACGCTTCCGCGTGCTCGACGGCTGGTTTCGCCAGGATTCCGGCGCATCGTCTTCAAGCGTGACCCTCGCGTCCGAAGTCGCGCCGGTCTTCGCCTTCGGCCAGCCCACCGATCTTCCCGCCGGAGTTTTCGGCGTGCTCGAACCCGGCGATTACTCCCTCCTCTTCGGATCGATCTCCGAGACCACGCTCGGCACGTCTTTGGAACTCAGCACCGAGGCCAGTTACGCCTTCGATCTCCAACTCCTCGCCAACGTCTCCTGCCCCGGTGACTTCAACCGCGATTCCCAGATCGATGATGCCGATTTCCCGGCGTTCGCCATCGCGTACAACCTGCTCGATTGCGCCGATCCGGGCATGCCAACCGATTGCCCCGCCGACCTTGATTTCAGCGGCTTTGTCGATGACGGCGACTTTGTCGTCTTCGCCCGGGCGTACGACTCGCTGCTCTGCCCGTAGCTGGCCGCTTCAGACCGATTCCCGCGCCAGAGCCCCAGAAAATCAGCCCCCGGCTGGGCGATCAGATTGTGGGTTCCTGCCGTCCGCTCCGGACCTTGAAATCCAACCCCCCCGCCTCCGAATAATCGCCGGGAGGGTCCAACCCCGTGTCGCAGAATCCGAGCCAGTCTTCCATTCCGAGCGGCATCGACGCCGACACCCGCAGCTACGCCACGTACACGCACCTGGTGCCCCTGCTCGCGCACCTGGGCGGACCGATCGTGCTGCCCATACTCGCCGCGATCATCATGTGGCAGATGAAAAAGGGCGAAAGCCCTTTCCTCGACGACCACGGACGCGAGGCGACAAACTTCCAGATCTCGATGGCGATCTATGCGGCTGTCCTGATCCCGTTGCTCATTCTCGTCACGTGCGGCATCGCTCTGATACTCGCAATCCCGGCCGCGATCCTGCTCTTCATCCTCAATATCGTCGGCTGCATTCTCGCCGCCAAGGCCGCACACCGGGGCGAGTACTACCGCTACCCGATGAGCATCCGAATCGTCTGACGCTCATTCCGAACAGCGCCGTTTTCACCTACACTCCGGTCCCGTGCCACTCCTGCAATGCGTCAAGCTGCACAAGACCTACGCCGGCCGCGTCGTCGTGGACGACATCTCGTTCCACGTCGAACGGGGTGAGATCGTCGGCCTGCTCGGTCGCAACGGCGCCGGCAAGACGACCAGCTTCCGCATGACCATCGGCATGATCGACGCCGACCCGGCCGTTTCGGGCGGCGCGGGCGACGGACGCGTCTACTTCGATGGGCGCGATGTCACGCAGCTTCCCATGTACAAGCGCGCACGGCTGGGCATGGGGTACCTCAGCCAGGAACCCTCGATCTTCCAGCGCCTCACCTGCGAGCAGAACCTGCTGGCAATCCTCGAAACCACCTCGCTCTCGCGTCACGAACGCCTGAAGAAGGCCGCGGAACTCCTCGAGCGCTTCAGCCTCACGCACAAAGCCAAGCACCCGGCCCGCACCTGCTCGGGAGGCGAACGCCGCAAGCTCGAGATCGCGCGCTCGCTCGTCACCAACCCCAAGCTCATCCTGCTCGATGAACCCTTCAGCGGCGTCGATCCCATCGCGGTCGGCGAGCTCCAGGAAGAGATCCAGCGCCTCGCCCACGGGCACGGACCGGACCGCGACGGCATCGCGTTTCTGATCACCGATCACAACGTGCAGCAAACTCTTCGGGTCTGCGACAGGGCCTACATCTTCGACAGCGGCCGCGAGCTGGCCGAGGGCACGCCCCGCCAGCTCATCAACGACGAGATGGTCAAGCGGGCCTACCTCGGCTCCCTCTTCCGGGGCGACGAGTTCGACCATCTTCCCGAACGACGCCCGCGGCGAGAGCACGCCGGTGCGCAGGGGGATCCGTCATGACCGCGCTCCGCGCCGCGTCGATTGCCGCGCTCCTCGGTGCTGCGCTCGCCGGCTGCTCCCAGAAGGTCATCGAGATCACGACCGAACCCAGCGGCGCGCTCGTCACGCTGAACGATGTCCCGGTCGGACGCACACCCCTGCAGACCGGGTTCACCTATTACGGCGACTACGACATCCAGATCCGCAAGGAAGGATTCGAGCCGATCCGCACCAAGGCCACGGCCTGGACGCCGCTGTACGAACGCCCGCCGCTCGACCTCGCGACCGCGCCGATTCCGTACGAATCGGTCGTCCGCTGGCACTTCACGCTCGAGCCGGCGCTCGAGAAGCGCGAGAACAAGCAGCAGTTTGAAGACGGCCTGATCTCCCGCGCCCGGGGCCTGCGCGAACAGGTGGAAGAGCCCGCAAAGCCCGACCCCAGCAGCAAGCCCGCCGAAAGCTCGCCCGCGCCCGCAACGCCGGTCGAGACCGCGCCGCCCCCGCCCGTGAATGAATCGCCCCGGTGATTCTTCTGCCGCGGCTCGCGCCCGAGCGCCGAAGCAAACCCCTTCCCCGCGGTCCGCTTCGAGCCCGTTCGGCCGCCGGTACCATCCCCGGCATGCCACTCCGTCTTTCCAACACGCTGACCAAGAAGCTCGAAGAGTTCGTGCCGCGCGATCCGGGTTCGGTCTCGTTCTACACCTGCGGCCCCACCGTCTACGACGACGCGCACATCGGGAATTTCCGCTCCTTCCTCGCGGCCGACCTGCTCCGGCGCTGGATCGAATCGCCCCTGTGCGAGGTGGCCGACGGAAAAGGCGGCACGCACAAGGGCCCGCGCACCGTCACCCACGTCATGAACATCACCGACGTCGGCCACATGACCGACGACGATGATGCCGACGGCGCGGGCGAGGACAAGATGGAACAGGCCGCCAAGCGCCTGGCCGAAGCCAAGAAATCCGGCAAAATCCCCGCCGGTGTCACCGTCGATCCGAACGACCCGTACCAGGTCGCGCGTTTCTACGAAGGCCGCTTCCGCGAAGACGCCAGGTCGCTCGGTCTCAAGCTCGCGATCGAAGCGGAGAAAGACCCGTCGCTCATGCCCCGCGCCACCGAGAACGTGCAGGGCATGATCGCGCTGGTGCAGCGACTGATCGAGAAGGGCAATGCCTACGCCGTCGGCGCGCCCGGCTCACGCGTCGTCTACTTCCGCATCAAGAGCTTCCCCGGATACGGCCGCCTCAGCGGCAACACCCTCGACAAGCTCAAAGAGGGCGAGGGCGGACGCATCGATGCCTCGCACCAATCGCAGAAAGAACACCCCGCCGACTTCCTGCTCTGGAAAGAAGACCCGCGCCACATCATGAAATGGGAAAGCCCCTGGGGCTGGGGCTACCCGGGCTGGCACATCGAGTGCAGCGTGATGAGCGCAGCACGCCTCTGCGCTAAAGAAGGAACCCCACGCGCCAGCGTGGGACCACTGACGCCAGAATCACTTTCTGCTCTCAGCATTCCCAACGCTAAACCCATCATCGACCTCCACTCCGGCGGCGAAGACAACATCTTCCCCCACCACGAGTGCGAGCTCGCGCAATCCTGCTGCGCGTTCAACGCCGATCCGGCCGACGCGCCCTACGCCGCGATGTGGTTCCACCCGCGCTTCCTCATGGTCGAGGGCGCGAAGATGAGCAAGAGCAAGGGCAACTTCTACACCGCCCGCGACCTGTTCGCCAAGGGCATCGAGCCCGGCGCACTCCGCCTCGAACTCATCAAGACCCACTACCGCAGCAACGCCAACTTCACCATGCAGGGCCTCACCGATAGCCAGCGCATGATCGATCGCTGGCGCCGCATCGGCGATCTCACCATCGCCCACGGCGATCCATCGCCCGCCACCCGCGAAGCACTCGATGCGTTCGCAGCCTCAATGAACGACGATCTCAACATCGCCGGCGCGATCGCAGCGCTCAATACCTGGTCCTCCAAACTCGACCGCCCATCCAGCGGCGATGTCGCCGCGATGCGCACGTTTGACAACGTTCTCGGCGTGCTCTCGCTCGAGCGTGCGAAAGCAACAAGCTCCGAAATCGGCATCTTCCTCGGTGGCCTCGCGCCCGATCCGCTCGTCATCGCCAAACTCGAAGACCGCCGCGCCGCCCGCGCCGCCAAAGACTTCAAAAAGTCCGACCAGATCCGCGACGACCTGCTCGCGATGGGATACGCCATCAAGGACGCCCCCGGCGGCAAGGTCGAAGTCAGCCGGAAATGATCCAAAGGCAATAGGTCCCATAGGACCTACAGGACCCATAGGACCTATTTCTTTCGTGCACCGCTTACTTCGCCGGTTCGGGAGCCACAGCCGGTGCCGTGACCGGCGCAGCTTCCGCCGCCGGCCCGAGCCACACGCCCCGCAGAAAAACCGCGAGCGACTGCTCGTTCAGTGTCGGCGTGTCGCGTCCTTCGAACGACGTGAGCATCATGTTGATGCCGCGCTCGACGGCGTTGCGATCACCGGTCTGGAAGCCCAGGTACGCGCGGAGAAGCCCCGCATCGCGGATCGTCTTCAGGCCCTGTGCGCCCAGCATCCGCGGATTCGTCGTCATCCGTTCGTCCAGGTCCTTGCTCAGGATCGCGAGGCGCTCGGCGTTGGGCAAGAGATCCGCCGCGTAACGCACCGACGCAAGCTCCGGGTGATTCGTCAATAGGTCGCGCAGGTTCGTCGCGGCCGACGCGTACATCCCGCCCGCGAGCTGCGCGTGCGTGCGCGCCGTAAAGGCGCTCGTGTCGCTCGGCTTCATCGAGAGCGCCCGCGCAAAACGCTCTTCCGCGAGGAAGAACTGGCTCTTGGCGAACAACTTCTCGCCGGCCTGCATCTCGGTCACGAACGGATCGCGATCGTCCTTGTACGGCTTGATGAACCGCGCACCCGAAATGCCAGCCTCGCGGATCAGATCCATCGTGCCGCTGTCCACCAGCGGCACAATCTTCCCCGATTCATCGATCCGCATGCCGGGGGGCGCCGCGGGCATCCCCGGCAGATTCGCCTGCGATCCGCCCTGGCCCGACTTCACCGGCGTCTCCGGCTTGGTCAGTGTCTTCCGCAGGTTCTCGATGTCCTGCATCCACTGGGGCATCCCCGTCGCTTTCCCGTCCGCATCCATCGAAACGCCCGGAGGCGTCGCGCCCGGTTCGGTTCCCGCCGGGGTTTCCGGTGTCCGCCCGTTCTGGTCCGTCCCCTGCCGGCCGTCCCGCGTGCCCCGCGCGTTCTGATCGCGCTGATTTCCGCGCTCGCTCAGCCTCAGAATCTGCTCGTCCGATGAGGTCGTTGTCGAGTTGTCGGGCCGCGCAGGATTTGGCACGGCCGCCGGTCCGCCCGGCGCCGCCGAGCGTGGATCCACCTTGTCCGCCGGCACCGCGTTCGCGCGCGTCGGCGCCGCGGAAACATTCAGCGGCGAACTCACGTTCCGGTCCAGCATCTGCAGGCCGAGCAGGGGTGACGCCGCGACCGAGCGCGCCGTGCCGGTTGCATCCATCCGCTCGCCCACGATCGACGGCTTCAGCATGCTCGAAGTCACGAACGACGAGGTCGATCGCAGCGCCCCGCCCGTGTTCGCGTCATCCGTGCGCCATGCGGTGGCGTAGTCGCGTGCCAGCGTCCGCGTGTTCGCCGCGTTCTCCGTCACCGATGCACCGCTCGCGCCGCCGAACCGCCCGTACGCCAGCGTGCCCTCCAACTGCCCCGGCTTGCGCACCGCGCCGCCCGTCGTCATCGCGAACTGATATTGCAGAGCATCCGTCGAGCGAATGCCCTGTCCGGCCAGCCCCGAGAAATACGAATCGCGCCGGAAGTTGTACAGCGTGTCCGTCCCCAGCCGCCCCATGAACTGGCTCGAATCCGGGAGCGAACTCGTGCGGGTCGTCAGCCCGCCGGGCGCGCGCCCGAACACGATCGCATCGCGCATCCGCGCGCCCTGCACATCAAAGCCCCGGTTTACCGGCCCCAGGCTCGTATCAAACCGGTTGGTGTTCTTCTGCATGCCCCGACCATTGCCCAGCGCGTTCTGCGCGTGGGCCGATGCCGCAAGCCCGGCGAGGCTCAATACCGCGAACAAGGCTTGTCGTTTCATGTGCATCTCCTTCATCCACAATACCCGCCGCGGCAAGGCCGGGTTCTCGAAAACCGCACGCCCACCGAACAATTCGGTCCTGTTCGCAATTGTTGCGTCCAAACCCCGCACGGAATATGAACTCTCCGTCTCCGCATTCTCGGGCCTGCGAATCCGCTGTATCGTGTGGGTACGCGGGTTCCATAAAGGGGGAAACCATGAATCGCCAGCACGGATCGTTCCGGTTTGTTCGCGCCGCCGCCGTCGCCTTTGGCGGCTGGTCACTATCGGCATTTGCGATGCACCGGGCGCAGGGCCAAGTTGTTTTCAATCCGGAGAATGGGCATTACTACGAGCGGGTGCTGCAAACGGGAATCAAGTGGCCTGCGGCGAGCTCGCTCGCTTCGGCGCGCTCCCACCTCGGAGTCTCGGGCCATCTGGCAACCATCACCAACCAGGGCGAGCGCACATTTGTGAACGCGCAGTTTGGGGACATTGTCGGCGTATGGCTCGGCGGCTTCTGGGATCGCAACAACGCTTCGATCTGGCGTTGGGTAACCGGCGAGCCGTGGACGTTCACAGCGTTTCATACCGGCCAACCCAACAGCATGGAGGGCAATCGCGCGTACCTGATGCTGAACCCCACGGGCCTGGCGTGGTACGACGCTGTTGAGGACGATACTGCGAACGGCTTCCTTATCGAATACCCGGCCCAGCCTCCGGTCGCACCGGGCCAAGTGGCGTTCCAAGCGACTACGGCCGATGGCTCAATCCAAGGATTTACTCCGGCCGGGCCGGTGACCGGCGGACTCGGCGCAGGCATCTCGCGATCTCGAAGGATCAGTGGTGGCGGAAGTACTGGGGGCGGATTTGTCTCGGCGACCTTTGTGGGAGAGATCACGGACTATGCGGACGGTGCATCGAAGATCGCTCTGACATTTACCTCGCGTGCGGTTGTCACTGGTTACATGCAAGTAGACTTCGATCTTTCGCTGCCGAGCAGTCGCTTCTTTCGAACGGAAGCGAGTGGAGATCCGCTCAGCGTATCGCTCTATTCGTCAGATGGATTGCTCACCAACGCACCCGGCAGAATCACAAGCGAACTGCTGCACGTGTCGATCTACTTTGACTGTACGAACCTCTACGACGGTGACGCCGACTGGACGCTCTGGCTTTCTCCCTACGCCGCATTTGTGCCAGCCCAAAAATACACCGCCGGAAACGTCGCCAACGGGCAAGCGTTGTTCATTTCGTCGCTCTCGGCAGCGCCAACCGTGTATGACTTCGAAAACTACGCCAACCTCGCTCCGATCGACCGCATCTCGCCCGCCATCGATCTACGGCTGGTCAACCAAAGCGGAGCGGTCGTCGCGGAAACCGGCAAGGCGTTCCGATCTGGGGTCTACACCACGCCCGGCCGCTTCCAGGGCGGAGCACTGCTCGGCGAATCGCCCGGCGGCCCATCCGGTCGCATCCTTCTTGAGTTCGATCCGCCAGTGGAAGGCGTGGGTGCCTGGATGTTTGACGACAACAGTTCCGTAGCAAACTTTGCCAGCCTGGTGATCACCGACACCCTGGGTCAGAAGCACCGAACGGGAGTAATCGACTCAACGGTCGGAACCGGGCACGGCATCGACGGCTTTGTCGGGGTCTCGGCACGCTTGGGCATCGTCACAGCAGAGTTCGAGAGTTTCCTCGCCAGCAACAGCGCGTGGGGAAACAACCACGAGATCGATTACCTGCACGTTGGCAAGCAGCTCCCTTCCGTGTCTCCCAACCGTGCCAACCCCTGCCCCGGCGCTCCGTTCACGCTCACCGCGAAAGCACCCGGCGCGACCGCGTTTCAATGGCGCCGCAACGGAATCGCCATACCCGGAGAGACACAAGCAACTTATGTCATGAATCCGGCCACGGGTCGCGATGCGGCGGTCTACGACTGCCGCATCTCCGGAACTCCCGGTGTCGCCGGTTCCGACCTCACCACACCTGCATTCGTCACCATTTGTGCTGCCGATCTTGCGTGCGACGGCCAAGTCAACGACTCGGACTTTGTTGTGTTCCTCACGGCGTACAACACGCTCGACTGCGCCGATCCTTCCATGGCATTGGGCTGCCCGGCCGACTTCAGCGGCGACGGCGTGGTCGACGACTCCGATTTTCAGGTGTTCATTATCGGCTACGAACAACTCACATGCGCCGAGCCCTGAAGCCCTCTTCGTTTCCTACCCTGCTCGCATGCCCGAACCTGCCCAGACATACATCACTACGCCCATCTACTACGTCAACGACCGACCCCACATCGGTCACTGCTACACGACGCTGCTCGCCGACGTAACAGCCCGCTTTTATCGGCTGCTGGGGGGCCAGAGTGATGCCGGGAACGGCCGTTCTCAGGATGTCTTTTTCCTCACCGGCACCGACGAGCACGCCGACAAGGTCGTGACCTCCGCCGCCGCACACAACGTCACCCCAATCCAATGGGCCGACAAAAACGCCGAGGAGTTCAAGAAGGCCTTCGCCTTTATGAACTGCTCCAACGACGACTTCATCCGCACCACCGAAGATCGTCACAAGTCCAAAGTGCTCGAGTACATCCGCGCCCTCCAGAAGAAGGGCGACATCTATCTCGGCGATTACGTCGGCTGGTTCGATGAATCGCAGGAGGAGTACCTGACCGAAACCGCCGCGAAGGAAGCGAGCTTCGTCAGCCCCGTCACCGGCAAGCCGCTCGTCAAGAAGGTCGAGAAGAACTACTTCTTCAAGCTCTCGGCGTATCAGGCCAAGCTCCAGGCACACTTCGATGCGAACCCCTCGTTCGTCCTCCCCGAAGCGCGCCGCAACGAAGTGCTCGGACGTTTCCGCGAAGGTCTGCAGGACATCCCCATCAGCCGCGCCGTCACCGCCGACCCGACCAGCCAGTGGGGCATCAAGATGCCCGACGACCAATCGCACCGCATCTACGTCTGGATCGATGCGCTCTTCAACTACCTCAGCGTCGTCGACACACCGGAGCGGCAAAACTTCTGGCCCCCCACCGTCCACTACATCGCCAAGGACATTCTCTGGTTCCACGCCGTCATCTGGCCCGCGCTGCTCATGGCGCTCGATCGCAAACTGCCGGCAACCGTCTACAGCCACGCCTACTGGGTGCGCGACGGCCGCAAGATGAGCAAGAGCCTGGGTAACTTCGTCACGATCGAAGTGCTCCAGGCCTACGCATCCAAGTACAGCCTCGATGCCCTCCGCTGGTATCTCATCACGCAAGGCCCGCAAGGCGCAACCGACGCCGACTTCTCGCACGCCAAGTTCGTCGAGGTCTACAACGCCGATCTCGCCAACGGCATCGGCAACTGCGCGAGCCGCGTCTCGAACATGATCGAAAAGTACTTTGAGGGCAAAGTCCCCGAGTATCAATCCACGTGGATCGATCGTCGCTGGGAGACCACATCCGCCGACGCTGTTCCCGCGTACCTCACCGCCGCGAAAGAACTCGATCTCTCTGCCGCGTTCGAGGCCGCCTCCTCCCTCATCAAAGACGTCGACGACCTCATCAGCGAGACCAAGCCGTTCACACTCGCCAAAGACATGGCGACCAACGGCCAGGAAGTCGCCAACATCCTCGCCTGCTGCGCCGAATCCATCCGCATCGCCTCGATCATGCTCGCCCCCGCCATGCCCCAGAAAATGGCCGAGCTCTGGGCCGCCTGGAACTGCACCCCGGACGCAAGCGCCCCACTCGCAGAACTCTGCGCCTTCAACGGCCCCCGAGGCATCAAGCCCGGCCACCGCATCGCCAAGGGTGCCGCACTCTTCATGCGTGCCGACACGGCCGAAGCACCGCCAGCCTGAGCCAGATCGTTATCAGGACGCTAAATCCCGATTCTGCGCGCCGTTTTCCGGGGCAACCCGTCCGTTCCTTGCGGTAAACTGAACGCTTCAGACCGTGAGAAGGAACCGCCATGGATCGCTCGCTCGCCGCGCTCTGTCTTCTTTCGCTGTCGTCTTCCGCCCTCGCGGGCGTGACCTACATCACCGACGGCCGCTTCGTGCAGGCCGTGAACTCTTTCGGGCAGAACGCGGCCCACACGCCGCCGGTCGCCTTCGCGCCGTTCAACGACACCGTGCAAACCACCACCGTCATGAGCGAGGGAAGCTGCGGCTCGGTCTCGAAGCACGATTCACAGCTCGGCACCGATCAGATGTCGGGCACGGGTTCGGTCAACGCCAACGCCGCGACGCTCGCCTCATCGCCGCTGGTGTTCGCCGGTTCCGGAACTTCCCGCTTCGAGGTGGTCTTCAAGCCCGATGCGAGCGGCAACATCCGCCTCGTCGGCGAGCTCACCGGCACCGCCGGCAAATCCACCCTCCGCGCCGAACTCAAACTCGGCGCGAACGTGCTTTTCAGCAAGACCACCTCGGGGACATTCGATTTCCAGACCATCTCGTTCGCAGATGCCGAATACAAACTGACGGTCTCGTGCGCCGCCAACAGCCTGCTCATGTGGTCCGGCGCTCCGGCAAACGCCGCCAGCAGCGCGAGCTTCTCGTTCACCGCCGACATTTCGGTCGGCACCTGCACCGGCGATCTCAACGACGACGGCTTCGTCGATGACCTCGATTTCGCCATCTTCGCCCCCGCGTACAACATCCTCGACTGCGCCGACCCGACCATGCCCGCCGGCTGCCCGTCCGACCTCAACGACGACGGCTTGGTCGATGACCTCGACTTCACGCTCTTTGCTCCGGCGTATGACGCGCTGGTTTGTCCGTAGCGGTGATGCAAGCAAATCATTGCGTCGTGCGCTACGCCCTGTGCATTGCTTTTTGCACGCTCTACAGCAGCCCACGAACACAATATAAACGTTACATTAATATGCAAAGAAATTGGATCTGGTGCTTTCCAGCTCCGAGAACTTGGTATGCTCACCCGCTATGCATCTCTCAGCGCCACGCCCCTCGGTCGTCGGATTGCTCGGAACAGTGCTGTTGCTGGTGATGATCGGCTGTTCAAACACAGACACACCGCCTCCCGAGTCCCACACTCCACCGCAACCGAGCGATCAGGTAGCCGTTGAGTCTCTACCCCGGAATCCACTTCGAACATGTCCCACCGCCGTGCTGTTCGATCGCTCGACCGGGCTGTTCTCTGTCGAATGGAAAGATTGCGACGGAGAACCGGCCGATTGGATCCCGATCTGGACAGTCGATGGAAACACTCGCGTGGAGGGCCTGTTGTTGCCCGAGGCGGGGACTCCCGAATTCAGTCGCATCGTTCGAGGGGGTCCAAACGAAGTGTCGGGTATGTACGGCCTTGAGCTTGCCTCACAAGTCCGACCCAAAGGTGAGGGTTGGGAGATTGCACTAAAGCGATGGGCTGTTGGTGGCGGCACCGTCGACACGGCGAAGACGCGACCGGTTGCTGGAAGAGTCCGCGTTCGAGTGCACCCGTCGTCGATCGGACCGCCGATCCTTCCTGGCATCGCTGTCCCACGTCACCCTGAAACAGGAGCAACCAGATGAATTGCTTGAAAAGCGTGATGGTCTTATCGCATTGCTTTTTGTTGACGGTGGCAGAGGCGGCGGTTCCGGCGCGCGTCATCGTCAACGGTACCGCGCCGACGATTGAGTTCGCCGCGGCAAAGGACGCGAACCTGCCCGTTCGAGTTCCGATGCTCAGCCACGGTGGCGACGGCAATCTGGAATCGGGCATCAAACACACGTTTGATCCGGCCGACCCGCAGACGTTTCGGCGCCGAATTCCGGGAATCCTGATTCTTGAACCGGATGGGAAATGGTCGATCCGTGAATTCGTCGTATCCCTCACGTGCGGCACCTTGCGAAAGCCGTGGACCGTGACAATTTCAGGCTCAGACAGCGTTCATGTATTTCGCCGCGACGCAACCACGAAGCGTTTACTCACTCCCGATAAGACGGTGGCCAACCGATCGGTCTCGATTGGATACACATACGATCACAGCGGCGCGCCGGCATCGCTGCAGGGCGGAACAAAGCCTATGGAAGCGGAGTTCGCCGTTTTCCGGGCCGCGTCCATGTACACCCAGTTGCTCAGTAGCAACAACTGCGAGATTGATTTTGACGTAAAGTGGCAAGACCTTGACGGTGGCGTGGCGGTTGCCTACACGATTTTCACAGGCGAATGGTGGCCGGATTTTCGCGGCGAAGTTGTGGACCGAATGTTTGGCGTGGACTTGGACAGCGCAGAGTCCGACCTTTACGGCAGTTTCCCTCCAGGATTCACGATTCCATATTTCGATTCTTCGGGCCTCGGGGTAACTTCGGATGTATTTCTTACGCTGCCGCTTTTCAGTTCTGTTTTCGAGACGCCGTTTCCGATAACGCTGGAGGTGTATCTTGATTCCGCGTCCGAATGGTGCCTGGATTCGAGAGGGGGCCTCGTCCAGCCGGGACAAGTCGACTTGGAAGGCACGCTTGTGCATGAATTTGGACATCATCTCGGTTTTACATCGAACGTTGAGTACCGAATATTTGACGGTGATCCGATGGATGCTCTCGACATCTTTCGCCTTCCGTGGACCGCACCCCCAGATTCGGTTTCCGGTGCGCAGTTTCAGGGCGTCCGACGCCAATTAACGCTCGGGGAGCGGTCGCAAACTGTGGCTGCACTGAATAGCCCCGCGTTCCTCTTTGAGATGGCTGACGGCGTATCGGAGGTTGAGGATGGCGGAGGCCAAGCCAGTCACTGGCGAGATGCTCTGTCGAATCACCCTGCGTACATAGGGATCATGGACGTCGCCGCGTCGAACGGACTTTCCGACATCGTCGGTGGGTCTTTCCTGCAAATGTCGGATATTCGAGCTCTTGACATCATCGGCTGGAAGATCAATCCCTCGAACGTCCTACCTCCACCCGGTCCTTTCCAGATTCAGTTCCCTCCAACGGACGCCATCGTCGCGCCGGGGGCCGTCAGTGCAACATGGGGACCAAGTTCGAGTTCGTCGAATTACAACGCTGTGCTCTATCAACTCGGTGTAACCCAACGAACGCGATCGTCTTCTCCGTTTGTGGCTCACTCCGAGTTCGGGTTGGCCACAACAAGCGCCCTCATCCCTTCCTCGGTTCTTCGACCAGGCTATTCGTACAAACTCGTGGCATCCGGCGAGAACTGGCGGGGTGCTCGCCAGGCTCTGTCCGATTTCTCCGTGTCCGGAGAGGCCTGTCCTTCCGACTTGAACAACGACCGACTGGTAGACGACCCGGATTTTTCTCTTTTCCTCGATCAGTACAACACCTTTGATTGCGCTGATCCTGAGATGCCCGCCGGCTGCCTTGCTGATCTGAATGGCGACGGCTTCGTCGAAGATGCTGATTTCCTGATCTTCTTCGTAGCCTACGGCGAACTCCTCTGCCCCTGAGCAAGCACGCCGCACCCAATAAGAAAACCCGCACTCAGCGTGCGGGTTTGTTCTTCTCGTGAATCCGTCAATCAACTGCGCTTACCGATCACCATCCCGATCACGCCCGCAACCACCGTCAGGCCCGCAAGCCCGCCCACCACCGCCCAGATGTTCGCGCCCAGCGTCTCCAGGAATTCCGCGCCCGAGCCGCTCAGCACCAGCACCACCGCGAACACGCTCAACAGCAGTGTCACAATCGCGCCGAACGCCACGCCTCCCAAGACGCCCGACCAAGTTCCGTCATACGGCTCCGCGGCAACCATCGCCGCCATCGTCATCGCACCCGCACCCACCGGCGTTGCATCGCCCCCGCCGCCTTCAAACAGCGCCCCGCCTTCGGCCACGCCCGCGTTGCTGCCCTCTGCATCCACCGAGCCCGAGCCCGCGTTCGAGGTCACGCTGTACGCATCCTCCGCGAGCCCCTGGCCAAAGCCCGTGCCGCCGCCCAAGTCCATGATGCCCGAACCGGCAGAAGAATCCCCCGCCGAAGTCGCGGCAAGGCCCTGGAGCGGGGCGCTCGTCACACGCGTCACCGCCGACGGATCCGACTCGTCCGTCGCGTCCGCATCGAAGATGCTGATACCCGTCTGCTCCTTCGGGCTCTCGCCCGCCGGAGCGCCCGAGCCGCTCATGCCGATCCCGCTGCCCATCGAAACCGCCGAGCCGCTGCTCGCCAGCCCGATCGGCTCGAGCTCCGAGCTGCTGTCCGCCAGCGCGATCACTTCATCGTCGCCCCCAGACTTGCCGCCGGCGAGCAGATCCACCTGCTCCACCTTGAACATCAGCCGGTCGCGATCACGGAAGACTTCGAGCTGACGCTTGTCCGCCATCTCCTTCACGGCCTCAGGAGAGACCTTGAGCTTCTGGGCGGCTTCGTCGAGCGAGTAGAACATCTTGGCCATGGACAGACTCCTGAAGACCCGAAAAGCCCGCTGGCAGCGGACCGGCCGGGCCCAGATGATACTTCCTCTATGACGCCCGCGCTTCCAACCCTTTCAACTTGCCCGGAGGCACCGCCGCATATCGGGCTCTGCCGCCGCCCGGAGTGGGGTTTTCGTGCTCCGCGGCCCCCCGCCCCTATCGAGCCCTTCGACCTCGTCCACCCCTCGGTTCCGCCCGAACTCGATGGGCTCCGGATTCTCCACCTTTCCGATACCCATATCGAACGGCTCTACCCAAGCCCCCCTCATCACGCCCGGCTCATCGACGCCCTTCGCGCAACACCCGCCGACCTCGTCGTTCTCACCGGCGATTACATGACCAGCCCGGGCGACGAGGCCGCCGCCGTCCGCGCACTCGGCGAACTCGCAGCCGCCTGGCGATCCCGCTTCGGCGCCTTCGCGGTCCTGGGCAACCACGACACCCCACGCTTCTTCCACGCCGCTTCAAGGATCCCCGGTCTCCGCTGGCTGAATCATGAATCGGTCAAAATCCCGATCGACCTCGGGCAGGGAAAACGCGATCTGGCGCTCATCGGTTCCGGATTCCCCGAGAGCCTTCTCGCTTCAACTTGCCGCGCAAACGATCCGTTCGCTGTGGCGCTTGTTCACTATCCATCCGAAATCTTCGCCGCATCCGAACTCAAGATTCCGATCGTGCTCAGCGGCCACACGCACGGCGGCCAGGTGCGCTCGCACGCCTCGTTCATCCCGCACACAAGCTGCGATTTGCCGGGAAATCGAGCCTCCGGCGTCTTCCGCCTGCGCGACACCGTGCTCTGCATCTCGCGCGGCCTCGGCGCCGCGGTGCTCCCCTTCCGCTTCAATTGCCCCGCGCAGGCCCCTCTCTACACGCTGCGTCGACGCGCATTCGGATCACCAACCTGCGAAGTTCTTGCACCGATTTATCGGTGGTAGCAAGTTTTTTTGCTCGTCGTGGTTTGCGTGAAAACGCCCCGCAGGCACGCTCCGGATGTGATTTTGCGGAACCGACGCGGAACTCCTCCGAAACGATTGTCAGTCTGGAGCGTTCTCCCCAACGCTCCCCAAAGTCGGGTTCGGATCGTTCGAGCTTCCTGTCCGCTTCTTTCACAACCACACTCTTCAGGCCTTTGCGGGCGCTTGTGGGAACAACAAACCACCCCCTGCTTCCGAGAAGAACCAAAGAGTTCAAGTAGACCTGCTCGGTCTGTGTTTCTTGGAGGTGCGTGAGAACGCATCCTCCAGGGTTGTGCTTCGCACCTGTTTCATTCGAGTGTCCCGCCGGTGGAGATGAGAGACGTGAGATGAGGAGACGAGTTCGTTCGGACAAAGCGCTCTCGGGATAAACCGCCCCCGTCCGCGCCTTTCCGATCCGCTCGTGCTCCGAATGTTGGGGGTTTCGTGGGGTGAGAGTTGGTGGGGTTCCGGTTCTTGGTTCCGGTTCTTGGTTCCGGTTCTTGGTTTCGGTTCTTCGTTCCGGTTCTTTGTTTCAGGGTCAGGGGCGTTCTGTTGGGGGGTCGGAGGGTTGGAGGAGAGGGGCTTTGAGGAGGGGTGGCCCGCCGCGTGTGTGACTCCCGGCGGGCCCTTTTCGGAACCACCGCGGCAAGCGTGAAAGCGCCCGCCGCAGATTCGATCCCGGCTTTTCAGGATCGCGCTCGATTCAAATTCGAGCGTCCACAAACCGCCCGCGCCAGGGCCTGAAGCACGACCCGCACTCACTTCAGGCCCGCAAACCGCCCGCTTGAGCCGAAAGGCTCGCGGGCGGCTTTCTTTCGACTTCCTTGAATCCACTTGCGGTTTATTGAAGTCCCGGTATGATGAGACCCGGAAGCACTTAAGCTTCCGGGTCCGTTCGAAGGAGGACAGTCTCGAAAGTACTTACCGATTTTCGGGGCTTTAGTTCCACACATTCCGGCCGCGGCGTCAATATTTCTGCCGATTGGCCCTTCCTGCCCGGAAAAAGGGCATTTCCATACACCCTGATGCCGCTCCGGCCCCTTCCCGTCACTTCTCAATCGGGACGCCGATAACGCTCCCGTACTCCGTCCACGAGCCATCGTAATTCCGAACGTCCTTCAGCCCCAGCAGGTACTTCAGGACGAACCACGTATGGCTGCTGCGCTCTCCAATGCGGCAGTACGCCACCGTCGGCTTCCCAGGGTTCACCTTCGCCTCAACCAGATACAGCTGCTTCAGCTCCTCCAGCGGCTTGAACGTGCCATCCTGATTCACCGCCTTTGCCCACGGCACACTGGCCGCGCCGGGCACATGCCCGCCCCGCTGGGCCGACTCGGTCATCCCCGGCGGCGCAATCACCTTCCCGCTGAACTCATCCGGCGAGCGCACATCCACCAGATTCGAAGCCCGCGCCGAAGCAGAGCTCCGCGCGATCTCGATCACATCCAGCAGCTTGGCCCGCAGCGTCTCGTCGGCGTTGCTCGCCTTGTACGTCGTCGGCTGCACCTCCGTCTTATCCGCAGTCAAAGGCAGATCCGCCCCCGCAAGCCACTTCACGCGCCCGCCGTTCAGCAAGCGCACATCCTTGTGTCCGTACAGCTTGAACAGCCAGAACGCATACGCCGCGAACCAGTTGTTGTTGTCGCCATACAGGATGACCGTGTCGCTGTTCGCGATCCCCGCCGCGCTGACGAGCCGCTCGAACTCATCCTTGCTCGCAATATCCCGCCGCACCTGATCCTGCAACTGCGTCTGCCAGTTGAACCCCACTGCGCCGGGAATGTGCCCAACCTCGTACGCCTTGGTATCAACATCCACCTCGACAAACTTGATGCCGGGCTTGCCGATGTTCGCCTTCGCCCAATCGGCCTCGACCAGAACTTCCGGATGCGCATAGCTGCTCATGTGTGATCCTTTCCAAGCGCGCGCTCGCGCGGCGCCTTCATTCTCGATTTGCCCATTTGCGATTTGAGCTTTTCACTCCTCCCCCAGCCCCTTCACGTGCTTCACCATGCTCGACACGTACTTGAACACGTTATCACAGAACATCATCACCCCCACTCCCTTCTGCTTCGTATCGCGCTCCAGCACCTGCCGAGCGCCCTCGTAAATCAACCCGCTGCTCGGCCCCGCAAACAGCCCTTCCGTTCGACACAATTCCAGCGCCCGCGTGTACGCCAATTCAAACGGAATCTCCAAAATCTCATCGATCTGCTTCTCATCAAACAGCTTCGTCACGTGCAGTTCGCTCTTGTTCCGCAGCCCCGGCACATCATGCCCCTCGCTCGGCTGCACCGCGATCACCTTGATCGAGGGGTTCTTCCCCTTCAAAAACTTCGACAGCCCCATCGCCGTCCCCGCCGTCCCCAATGAAACAAACGCGTGCGTCACCCGCCCCTCGGTCTGCCGCCAGATCTCCGGCCCCGTCGTGCGCACATGCGCCTGCACATTCAACTCGTTCTCATACTGATTCGGCATCACATAGTGGTCCTTCTGCGCCTTCGCATACGACCGCGCGATCCCGATCGACCCCTCTCCCATCCCCGGGCTCGGACACATCTGATCGTTGATCACATCCACATCCGCCCCCGCGATCCGCAGCAGCACCCGCTTCTCCAGCGGCACCTTCTGCGGCACAATCGCCCGCATCGCATACCCCTTCGCCGATGCCATCGCCGCCAAACTGATCCCCGTGTTCCCGCTCGTCGGCTCCACAATCCCGCGCCCGCTCGCCCGCGTCTCGCCGCGCTTCAGCTCCCCGCGATCCTCAAGATCACGAATCATCTCCGACGCCGCGCGATCCTTGATCGATCCAAACGGATTCAACCACTCCAGCTTCGCATACAGCTCAAAGTTCGGTGCCGGATTCATCTTCCCAACCCGCACCAGCGGCGACGGATTCTCCTCGCTCGGCAACATCTCGAACACATTGTCATACACGCGGGTCTGATGATTCATGGGTTCTCGCGAGAGGAAGAAAGGCATTCACCACAGATCGCCAGACCCGCTGCGGCGGGGGCACAGAGACACGAAGAAGAGACAAGATTGCCGAAAGACAAGACGTATTGGCATTCGCGCAATCGAAAGCTCGATTCCGCGCTCCGCACCCGTCTTTCTCTGCTCAACACAATCGCATCGTTGTCTTCCTCAAACCAGCGTCCGGCGATTGCCCAATTTTACAGCGCTGCTCGATCAGTGCATTGAGCGGCGCAGTGCCCGTTCGACCAAGCCTCGCTGCCGCACCACCTCAACCCTTGCCTTCCCCCAATCCCCTCTCCCCGCCTTTCTCTGTGTCTCTGCGCCTCTGTGGCGAACTCTCACTTCCCCGAGAAGTGCTTATTCACATCGCTCATCATCTGCAGCGTCCGCTGGCTCTGCACCGGGTTCGCATGGTTCGCGACATTCCCGTTCAGAAAACCCACAATCCCCGCCGCCATCTTCGCCGAGCGCTCCGGCCCCATCTTCTTCCGCATCTCGTCGCGCTGCGCCGTCTGCTTCTTGATATCCGCGAGAATCTCCTCATCCGTCCGCTCACCCCGACCCGACACCTGATCACCGATCCTCGTCCACTCGATCACCGACTTCTCGAGAAACGCGCCCCGCTCCGCCTCCGGCACCTTCATGTAATCCACCGCGCTCGCATCCACCATGTCCAGCATCAGCCGCGCACCGTTCTCCTGAATCTGCTCCCGCGCCTTCCCGCTAATCCCCGCGGCAAAGCTCGCCAAAAGCGCCGAATCCCCGCTGCTCGCGTTCCGCACCCGATCCGCAAACTCCTTGATCAACTTGAGCCGCTCCTTGATCGGCAGCGAATTGAAATCCCCCCGCAGAAACGTGAACTCCGCCAGGTCATCCACCGGATCAAGCGCGTAATCCGGCCGATGATGCATCTCCCAATACCGGTACCCCGCGAAGCCAGCACCCGCGACCAGCGCAACGCACGCAGCAATCACCAATCGATTCCGTGACGCCGGCGTGTTCCACATCGCCGCAAGCCGCGCCGAGATCCGATCACCAATCGACACCCGCGGCGACGCCGATGCAGCGCCCGCGCTGAGATTCAGATCCTCGATCAAAGACCCAGCGCCCGGCTTGCTCTCGCTCACGGTTCGACTCCCTTACTTGAACAGATTGTTCGGCTCGCGCGCCAGCTCGAGAATCAGATCCCGGACTTCCTCGGTCGAGGGTTTCGCGATCGACCAATCCACCCGCATCCCGTTGTCCAGATACAGCGCATTGCGCCGATCCATCGAACTCGCTCGCAGCTTGTGCCACTGATCGCCGCACGCGAGCACCGGCCAGAACTTACTCTGGTTTGTCGTCGGATCGTTCCGCTGCCGCTGATACAGCTTCGTCAGCGAAAACTCTGGGCGCGTCAGGCCAAGCCGGATGAAATCCGCCAGCAGCATGATCGAGCCCGGCCAGTATTCGTAACTGCTTCCACCGACGCGATACATCGGCTCAAGGTTTGTCGCCGGGTCCGTCCCGATGATGTCCGAAGGACACCTCCACGGATCATTTGAACGAAAGAACCCGTCCGCGTCCTTCACCGGCCTCGGCGCATCCAGATACTCGCCCACAACTTCCGGAAACGTCGGCCGATCCGTCGATTCGATCAGCCCGCTCGCAAAGGGCAGCAATCCCTTCGACTTCGTATCCATGTACATCTGCAGGCCCTTGCCGATCCCCGACAAGTTCACCATGCACTTCACACGCCGAGAGCTCTCCCGCGCCCCGCTCAACGCCGGAATCGCAATCCCGATGAGCAGCCCGATGATCGCGATGACCACGAGCAACTCGATCAA
Source organism: Planctomycetota bacterium (assembly GCA_017303555.1). GTDB lineage: Bacteria > Planctomycetota > Phycisphaerae > Phycisphaerales > UBA1924 > JAFEBO01. The sequence goes on along the minus strand of JAFLCN010000021.1, from coordinate 3,157 downwards.
TGTGAACGCAGGGCGACGCATGGGACAACCTCGGGAGTGGACGAGCAATGGTAGTTCGCCGCGCCACGCGCCTCAGATGTACAGAATGAGTCCCATAGGCCCTATTGGACTCATTGGCCCTGTTTTCAAGACCGATTCATCGGCGCCCCGCGCCGAAATCCGCCGCCTCCGCCGTGACCGTGCCCGCCTCCCCCTCGGAATCCCGGCCGCTCGATCACGCCGCCGGAATCGATCACCTGCCGCTCGTAGCGCGCCTTGCCCGCCTTGTAATCCATCAGGAAGAAGGCCTTCTCGCTCTTCTGCCCCGCGACTTCAAACAGCCGCTTGCGCGCGTACATCAGGTCGGTCCGGCGCGAGACGTGGCACAGCACCAGCGCCTGGCACTGAAGCACACCCAGCCACTCCGCGATGTTGTCCACATGCATGTGCATGCCCACCTTCGCGCGCTCCTTGTGATCGGGCTCAAAGAACGTGCATTCGCAGATCACGATCTGCGCGTTGATCACATCCGGCCTCAGCAGCGCCGCGCACGGCTGCGTATCGCCCAGATACGCGATCAGCGGGATCTCCAGCGTTCGCGTGATCTCGATGCCGCGGTCCTTCAGGTCCTTCAGCTTCTCCTGCGGCAGATCCACATACTCCGGCTTCAGCTTGCTCCGCTTCTCAATAACGCTGTAGCCCATCGACGGAGCCGTGTGCTCCGTATAGAACCCGCGCAGCAAGATGTTGTTCTTTACTTCGACCTGCTCGCCCTCTTTCAAGGGCAGCAGCTCGTACGGAGTCTTCTGCTGCTCGAGGTCAACAAAGCCGTCCATCATCCGCCGGATCGCCGGCGCGATCCGCTCGTCGCAGATGATCCGCCCGTCGCCCATCCCCTGGAACCGGCGCTGGCTGCAGTAATACGCCAGGCCCCCAACATGGTCCATGTGCCCGTGGCTGATCGCACAGTACTTGCTCGCAAGCGCCGCACGCGGACACTGCCCCATGTCGAAGCAAACATCAAGCTCCGGAACCTGAATCGTGGTGACTTCGCCAGCGACCGAAAAACCCTGGATGCGGTACGGCGGAATGAAATAGAAGCCCAGGGAGCCCTCGCGCGGGGGCGGTTTCGGAATCATCGGTCAATCTCCGGTCAAGCGCAGGTCTTCACCCGCGTCGGATGCATGTTGCGGCCGCACGGTCGCATGAAAAACATTCTAGCAGATTCGCCCTGCCCCTCGTCGAATTCGCCTCATCCCTCGTCGCCTGAAATGACGGGCACATCACACCTGTTGTCTTTCGGCAAACTCCCTGACCATTACAATGCTCAATCGCGCCAGCCAAACCATGCTCATGTTCAAAATGTAAAGCGGATATCCATGCCTGCGCGTGATACTTCTCTCCGTAGCGTAAATGTGTATCCATCAGCGGTGCATCCAGCATCTTTTTCGGGTTCAATAAATTGTGCGGGTCGGCAGCTTGCTTCAACATGCGCATCGCCGCAGAAACTTCTGCACCGTATGTTTTCTCAATCCACTCGCCCGATGAAATCCCATCCCCATGCTCACTGCTCATCGAACCGCCGAGACTCATCACCAACGCAAAAACGCGCTCGCCGATACTTCGCACGGCACGCACACCTTCGCCGCTCTGTAAATTTAGAATCGGGCGAATGTGCAAACATCCCGCAGAAGCGTGGGCGTAGATCCCGCCTTCTGTTTTATGCTCCGCCAAAATCTTTTCGATCTCGCGCACAAAATCGCCAAGCCGTTCCACGGGCACCGCACAATCTTCAATGAACGCCGCCGGTCTTGCCGCCTGTGGACGCGAATCCAAAATTCCCAAGCCCATCTTGCGGATGTTCCAAACGCGGCTCTGGTCTTCGGCGGATTCTGCAATGGTCAGCACATCACCAAGCCTGCGCACCGCCTCTTTCAACGCCGACGGTTGATCCCCGCTAAATTCAATTACCAACACTGCGGCAGGGTCTCCCACGATCCACCCCATCTGACGACCATACGCAGGGACGCTCCGCGCAAGCTGAAGAATCATGCGCGGGATCAACTCAATCGCACTCGGGTGAAGCTCCAGCAAACGCGGCACATCATCACACGCAGAAGCAATGCTGTCATAAGCCAGCACACCCAAAATCGTATGCTTCGGCTTGCGAACTAAATTCACTTTAGCACGCCGCATCACCGCAAGAGTCCCTTCACTCCCCGCCAACAAGGAAGCCAGGTTGATCGTGGACTGCGGACGATAAACCGTGGATGGCAGTCCATAATCATCTGCGCTCCATTGCGGCGGCGCAGACGGGCTCCACGGTAAAAGATAATTCAAACGATACCCCGCTGAATTGCGCCATGATCTGGGATAGCTTCGTTTTATGGCATCTGCATATTTTTCGCGGATTACCAAAGCAGTAGAAACGATATTCGATATTCGAGAATCGGAATTAGAAAACCGAGTATTGAATATCGAGTTATCGAACTTCGCCAATGACCCATCACTCAAGATCACATCTGCTTCGATCAAATGATCGGCAGACATGCCGTACAGAATCGAGTGCGCGCCTGTCGCATTGTTTCCGATCACACCGCCCAGCGTGGCACGTTCCGCCGAAGCAGGGTCAGGGCCAAACATCAGTCCATGCTTTGCGGCTTGTCGATTTAGTGCAGCAAGAATTACACCCGGCTCCACAATTGCAGAATGAATTTCAGGATTAATTTCAATAATTGAATCAAGATAACGTGAGCAATCCAGAATCAACGCTTCGCCGATGGCCTGTCCACCAAGGGAAGAACCTGATCCGCGCGGCAAAATAGGGACCTGATATTTTGCCGCCAATTCCACCACTACTTGCAAATCGTCCTGTGTTCTTGGAATTGCCACCCCAAGCGGCTCGATCTGGTACATGGATGCATCCGTGGAGTAAAGAATCTTCGAAGCAGGATCAAGCCGAAGGTCGCCTGTGAAGCGTTTTTTTAAATCATTAAGGAAATCAGGGTGAAGGGTCATAGTCAAAAAAGTAGCGGCTTTTCTACTTCTTCTTAAATGGTTCGTTCTCTTTATCCAGGTAGGTTAAGAGCTCATCTTTCATCGAAGAGAAAGTATTGGGATCCTTTGATCTGAGATTATTTAATTCATCTGGGTCAGTTTCAAGGTTGTACAATTCAAA
>JAFLCN010000020.1 GCA_017303555.1 Planctomycetota bacterium | reverse complement strand
GGGGGCCGGGCTTGCGGGCGCGGGCGGAGCGCCGGCGCCGGAGGCATCGGGCAATGGAGCGCTTGCCGCGCTTGATCCGAAGTTTTTCCGTACGTTCAAGGGCGGGATACGCGGCAAGAAATCGCCGTTCTCGCATCAGGAGCTTGCGCTTGCGTTGGCACGGGCGCAGCGCGGGCAGAAGGTTGATGGGGCGATCAAGGATCCGAAGCTGAAGCTGCCGGAAACCGCGGTTGCCGGGGTTCCGACCGAGTAGGAAGCGCCGGTGGTGTGTACTCTCGAAGCCCGGGCGCGAGCCCGGGCTTTTTTCGAGGCTGATGAATGCGCGTGTTGCATGTGACATATTCGCTGGCGGCGGACCAGGGCGGACCGACGATGGTCACGACGCGGGTCGCGGCGGCGCAGGCGGGGCTCGGGCATGAGGTGACGATCCTGACGCGGGAGAGCGCGGGACCGGAGACGGCGCTGCCGACGATTCCGGGGTCGGAGCGGGTGAAGATCGAGCGGATCGCGCGCGGGGCGGGCGGGCTGCGGGGGGCTTTCGCGAAGGTTTGGGGAAGCGATGCGAAGCCGAAGCTGCGGGAATTGATCGCGCGGCACGATGTGGTGCATGTACACAACATCTGGGATCCGATTCTCACGCACGCGGTGAACGAGGCGCGGGCGCAGAAGAAGCCGGTGGTGCTGTCGCCTCACGGGATTCTGACGCGGTGGGCGCTTTCGGAGAAGCGTGCGAAGAAGGCGGTGGCGATGGCGTTGCTGTACCGGCGCGCGATCGATCGGGTGTCGATGGTGCACGCGCTCTCGACCTTTGAGCGCGAGGAGATTGCGGCGTTTGGGTTCAAGGGACCGGTGGCGGTCGTTCCGAACGGGGTTTTCCTGGAGGAGATCGATCCGCTGCCGGCGCCCGGGGCGTTCTTTGCAGCGCATCCGGAGCTGAACGGCGAGCCGTATGTGCTGTTTCTTTCGCGGCTGCATCCGATCAAGGGATTGGACATTCTGGTGGATGCGTTTGCGCGGGTGCTGACGGCGCTCGGGGCGCCCGGACCGACACCGTCGTCATCACCGATGCCCGAAGCGCATGCGCCGGGATTGCGGAGCGGGGTGCTGCCGCACCTTGCGATTGTGGGGCCGGACTTTGGGATGGAAGGACCGATTCGAGCGCAGGCGGCGAGGCTGAACATATCGGATCGGGTGCATCTGATGGGGCCGATCTTCGGGCGTGGGAAGTACGAGGCGATGGTGGATTGCGCGTGTTTTTGTCTGCCGAGCGGGCACGAGGCGTTCAGCGTTGCGATTGCGGAGGCGATGGCCTGCCGCGCCGCGGTGGTGATCAGTCCGGAGTGTCATCTGCCGGAGGCGGCGACGGCGGGCGCGGGATTTGTTGTGGAACGAGATGCGGTGAAGCTCGCGTCGGCGCTGGAACGAACGCTGGTGGATGAGCACGGGCGTGTCGCGATGGGCGAGGCGGGGCGGAAGCTGGTGGTGGATCACTTCACGTGGGCGAAGGTGGCCGAGGCGCTTATAGCGGCGTATCGCGGCGCGGAAGCACGCTAAACGAGGGTCGCGGGCTGTGCGAGCGAGCTAATCCTTGCGGGCGTCCTGCCAGTTCGTGAACTCGCGGCCGCGCCAGGTCATTGTGGCGGGGTCGTAGTCGGGGAAGGTGCCGGCGTGGACATCCATGAAGAGCAGATTGGTTTTGCCGTTCTGCTGTTCCGGGCGCTTGATGCCGTGGGCGAGGCGCTGGCCGCTGAAGAAAACGACGGGCTGGTTGGCATCGTCGGGGTCGCAGTCGGGCTTGAGGTCGGAATTGCCGTAGGGCTTGGCGTAGAGGTTCATCTGGTTGCTGTCGCCGACGAAGACGAACTGCGACGTGAACTGCACCTGTGATTCGTTGAGGCTGGTGTACATCGCGCGGTTGTAGATCGCGGAGGTGTAGCGGGATTGGAGGAAGTAGGCGAAGGGGGCGAGATCCTTGGGGCGGGAAGGATCGGCGTAGACATCCTTGCTGCCGGCGTAATGCGTGAGCTGCTCGGTCCAGCCGGGGCCTTTGTCGTCACCGTTTTTTCCGTCGTCCGCGGTGCCGTAGACACCGTCGAAGTGCCAGCCAGACCAATAGGGGAAGGTGCCCTTGTTGTTGTCGGCGTAGAGCGTGAGCGAGGTGCCGATGCTTTTGAGGTTGGCCATGCACTTGGTGGTGCGGGCGGATTCGCGTGCGCCGGCGAGAGCGGGGAGAAGGATGCCGATGAGCGTCGCGATGATGGCGATGACGATGAGGAGCTCGATGAGGGTGAAGGCGCGGGAGGATCGTTTCATGGAGGTTCCCTTTCGAACAGACATTCACCGCCGAGCGCGGAGATTGCGGAGAAAAACCGATTGGCTCGCCGAACCGAGCCGCCCTTCATCGAGTGCTCGCGCCTTTCCAGGCTCTGAACAATCCGATCTGACTTCGCCGCGCTCTCTGCGTCCTCTTCGGTGAATGCGTTTTCGCATCGCACATACAGCCGCCGGAACTCAGCCTACATCGGAGATCGGGTGATTGGTGCAGGAGTTTGTGAGAGAAGACGCGAATTGTGTTTCATCGACGCGCGATTTCATGTAACGAGCGCGCGTGAAACCGCTTGCTGAAAGCGTTTCAAGGATTTCTCCCTGTGTTTCAAGCAGAGTTCGAGGCGGCACGCTGTTGTTCAGTTGCCGGCAGGAGGCGCCGCCACGAGCGGGTTGCGCTCAACTTGGAAGAACATCGTGGCGAGCAAGCCATTCATGATGGCAAACCGGTCACTCTCGAGCTCAACGATCTGCCCGAAGTGCTGATTCTCCTTCAACCGCACTTCGACACGCCGGGAAGGATCATCCAGATCGATCGCGCCGATCGAGCACGTTGCGACATACGCAATGTACCGACCCGATCGCGAAACCCTGCACGAGATGATCTCATTGCCGGTGATGTAACCGCTCGCAAGAAGCGTCTGCGGCACCTGCCAGACCAGTTCGCCCGGTTTCTCGACCTGGCGACGCTCAAGTGTTCTTGCTCCGAAACAGAAGAAGCCCGGAGCTTGGCGGCGGAGAATGAGCATGTTGCGATCGCGCTCCGCCGCGATCACGCGAGTGGATGCATCACCGACGTAGCCCCTTGTCTGCGGGTGCTGCCCGGTGGGATCGGCGATCTGAATCTGCGTCGGAAGCACACAAACGACCGTTTCGGACGAAAAAACCTCGCCGGGCGCATCGGTTTTCAATAGCGGCGACATCTCACCGGCGCTGTTGAGAATGGCGCACCGGCCGGAGTCGTGTGATCGCACGCCGCTCAGCGCAAGGCCGAGGTTGTCGGTCGGCTCATACACCCCGGCCAGGGTCACTGAGCGCGTATCCGCCGCGAGAAAGACATCGGTCACCGCCGGTCCGGCGACGTGATCCCAGAGAACCTTGCCGCTGTCATCGCTGACCGTCACCTTGCCCTGCTGCACCATCGCCCAGGCGCCGGCCGTTGCATGGAACGCAGACAGACCCGGGAATAGGTCGGCACGGAGGACCGCTGATTCTCCGGTTGTCGGGTTGACGCGCCGAATCGTTGTGGAGCCCTGATAGCACCCGACATAAACGCTGTCATCGCGACTCTGGCCCGGCAGCACCCGCGAATGGAACTGAATCCGCGGCGGCCAGTCATCGCGCAGAATCTTGATCGTGTACCCGTCGGAAATCGAATCGACCTTGCTCCCCGGGTCGTGGCAGCACGCGCCAAGGCCAAAAAGAAGGAAACACAATGCCGCGAAACGGAGGGGCGTAACCATCGCCGCAGAATATCGACGGCATTCCTGCCCAGGGCGGCCAGGCTTCGCGTGGCCTCAAAGTCTTCATTCCCCCGGCGATCCGTCCTCGGCAAGGTGCGAATTCGGACAAGTCAGTACGGCGCTCGCGCATTCGTCCAATCCGTAAACTCCCGCCCGCGCCAGGTCATGAGGGCGGGCTCGAAACGGGTGAAGGTTGCGGCGTGGATGTCCATGAAGAGGACGTTGCTCTTGCCGCTCGGCGCATCCGGACGCTTGACCCCGTGCGCGAAAATCTCGCCCTTGAAGAAAACGCCCTCCATGTTCTCGTCGTCCGGATCGCAATCGGGCTGACGGGGGGTGTTCCCGTACGGTGCGGCGTAGAGGTTCGGCTGGTTGCAATCGGCCGTGAGGACGAATTGCTGGGTGAACAGGACGGATGATTCGTTCAGACTGGTGTACATCACCCGCTTGTTGAGCGCGGAGGTATAGCGGGATTGGAGGAAATAGCAGAAGGGGGCGAGGTCTTTCGGGCGCGCGGGATCGCTGTACGTTTCCTTGTTGCCGACGTAACTCAAAAGCAGCTCGGTCCACCCCAGCCCGGAGGCGTCTTCGCCCGTGCCGTCGCCGCCCCAGACGTGCCACGCGGACCAGTGAGGCAGATTGCCCTTGTTGGCGTCGGCGTACTGCGAGAGCGCCGTGCCGATCGTGCGGATATTTCCCAGACACTTGGTGGTGCGGGCGCCATCGCGAGCGGAGCCGAGCGCGGGAAGAAGAATGCCGATCAGCGTCGCGATGATCGCGATGACGATCAGAAGCTCGATCAGCGTGAACGCGCGGGTTCTTTGCATTGTCTCCTCCGCCGAAAAGCCTACAGAACAATCGGTCCGCGCGGAAGGAAAAGTTTGGTTGTGCTTTGTTCGTTGACCGCGATCGGTGCAGACACGCTCGCTGTCCGTGGTTTACGGGTTCTTGCTGAACACGCCCCATGCCCGCGACTTCGCCGGCGCCGCGGCATCCATCACGCCCGTCCGAAGCAATCCGTTTCTTCCAGTGCTGAAGAAATCCTTCTTTCCGCCGCTGTCGTACAGCAGCGAGAACGAGAACATGCGATCGCGGTCGTAGTGATATTCGTTCGAACCCGAATGTCCCTGCGCCGCGGCACCGATACCCGGCGATGAATCCGCGCCTCCCCCCGCCCGATACTGGTCGCTCCCGCCCAGATCAAAGAGCAACGCCAGTCCCTGTTGTGCCGCGCCGCCCTGGCAGAGATCGAGTGCCGCGTATTCGTCGTTCCCTGCACGATCGATCAAGCAGGTGATCGATTGATCCCACGCGCCGGACTGGCCGGCCGCCGTCTTCGCCGTGTAGCGATCGTTTCCGGCGTCATCGATGAGAATCCCCACCGCCTGATGCGCCGCCGCGGCCTGGCTGTAGCGGTTGCCGTCATAGATATCGTTGCCTTTCCCGTCGTGCAGAATGCCGAGACCGAAGTAGTACCCGCACCCTTGGCTGAATTCGCCGGCGGTGTAATGATCGTCTCCTTCGAGGTCCTCGATCGCCCCGATGCCGCCCGAGGCATAACCCCGAACTCCCATCGAAAAACCCTGCGACATCGCAAGAAATGTCTCCGGAGTGTTGTACGCCGAAGCAAAGGATGGGCCGTTGGCCGAGTACACGTCGCTCCCCGACGCGTCGATGATCGCACCGATTCCAAAGGGGCCCGCGGCGCCCTGGCTCAGCTTTTCGGAGCTGTACGCGTCGTTGCCCGCGAGATCGAGAACGAGCCCTGCTCCGTACACGCCCGCGCCGATCGACCACCCCGAGCGGGGTCCGAGGTTGTGATAGTTGTCGTTGCCGTCGCGATCCAGAATGACGCCGACACCGAAAAGACCGGAGGCAATCGAGAACTGAGTGCCCGAGCTGTACGTGTCTCTGCCGCCGCGATCGTCGATGAACGAGAATCCGTTCACGGCGACCCCCGGCCCGTGGAAATCCGACCTGGACACATACTCATCATTACCCGAGAGATCGGTGATGATGTGATTGATCGTCTCCGGCAGCGGGTTCGCCGATGCACCGAAGAAATAGCTGTCGTTCCCCCCGACGTCGTAGACGATCTCGATGACCTCCATGTTGTACGTGTTTTCCCCGTCCGCGCCGGTCACCGCGTACCGCCCGTTCTCGAGGCGCTCGAACGACAGAATGTCGCCGGTGCAGGATTCACGCAGCTTCGCAGGAAGATCGGTCCGAGGAGCAGTCGATTCCGCGACGCGCAACCGATTCTGCCATTCGTCCACGTTCCGCCAATGCGTGTCGCTCAGGACATATTCACTCACACCGGCGGGCGCCGCGTTGATGGTGCCGATGAGCGTCCTGGAATCGGGCCCTTCGATACTGACCGAATCGCGAAGAAGGCGCACCAGCGCAATCGCCTCCGCCGCGGACGGTGCCCGCCCGCCGATCGCGTCGAATGGCTTCATGAACTGATCCACAAACCCGCGAAGGTGCGCCTGATCCGGATGCTCCGCGAGTTCTTTTGTCGCCCGCGCAAACTGACCCGCGACCGCATCCACGCTCAGGGGCTGGGCAAAGCACGCCGCGATCGCCGGAAGTGCCAGCGCATCCCGGGCGTTCCGCTGCACATTCATCAGATACGCCAGAAGTGATTCAAGCTGCGGCCCGTCCGCAACACCCTCCCACGACTTCGCTTCCACCGCAAGATCGCGAACAAGCTTCTCCAACTCGCCGGCAACTTTCTCGCTATCAACCGGGCTTGTCCGTCGACCGATCGTCCCGGTGTATTCATCCGCACTTGCCAGCTTCGCCGTGATGCGCAGTTCCTCTCCCGAAGGATCACCCACCGGAAGAGCCGCGAGGGGGTCCGCTGATTTTCCCCGCCGAATGACAAGTGAAAGTTCTTCTCCCGGTCGCAGCGACGCCACAAGCTCCTCAAACTCCAAGCTGGAAACCGTTCGTCCATTTGCCGAAACCAGAAGATCATTCCGTTGCAGGAACCCACGCTCCGAATCGCTCCCCGCGAACGGACCCGGCTGAATGCTCGAGACGACCGTTCCCTCCGGATTGTCTCGCAGGCGGACGCCGGCGTAGGGGCGCTCCGCAAGCGATTGAGCTTGCGCGGCCGACCAAGCGAAAACAAGACTCAAACCGATCGCGCGAATCATCAGCGCAGCGTAGCGAAATCGCGCGGACCGATTGGATGATCCGACCGGCTCTGGCTGGGCGAAAGCGCCGCGGGCTCGACGTTTCCGGGGGTGAAGTGGGCGTCGGTGGCGACGCGTTCGTGGAAGATGCCTCGGTAGGAGACGAAAGCGAGGAGCGCGGCGAGAGCGAGGGGGCCGATGACGGCGAGGCGGCCGGGCTTGGCGGCGCTGCCTCCCCAGACGGCGAGGGACGAGGCGAGGATGATCCACATCAGGATGAAGGGCTCGTGATAGCGCTGCCAGAGCTGCGGATTGACGCTGTTGGCGATGGAGAAACCGAGGAGAGCACCGAGCATGACCCAGCGAGCGCGCGGGTTCATGGCGCGGAGGAATGAGAAGAGGATGACCGCGCCGAGTGCTGCGAGCGGCGGGAAGAGGATGGAGGTGTGATCGGCGATATCGGGGAGCGCTTTGACGGCGTGGAAGATGCCGGTGACGCGGCCGGAGGCGGGATCGTGGGTGGTGTTCGGAAGGACGGCGAGCAGGAATCCTCCGGCAGCGACGGCGACGAGGAGAACTGGCTGCTCGCGCGTGAGCTTGCCGAAGGCGGCGCGCCAGAACTCAAAGTAGAAGCAGCCGGCGACGGCGAGGAGCGAGAGATCGAGGGCGGGGCCGGCCCACTGGATGCGGGCGCCGTGCATGGGCTTGAAGGATGGGGGTGTGAGGCCGCCCCAGAGCTTGTAGAAATAGAAGAGGACTGCGAAGGCCGGGAGCGTGAGCAGGAACGCGAGCGTGGTGCGGGTGATGCGGGGGATGGTGCGGCCGCCGATGTCGTGGCGGCTGAAGAGCGGGGATTCGGAGCGGGCGGCGCCCGCGCCGAGCCAGGCGCCGATCCAGATGACGCCGGCGGCCCAGATGTGGATCTGGCGGGTGAGGACCAGGACGACCATGAGCAGGCCGGCCGCGACGAAGACGCCGAAGTGCTGGCTGCGGCGGAGCGCGAGGAGGAGAACGCCGAGGAGCGCGAACCAGGCGGCGTTATCGGGGAGGAGCCAGACACCGGAGCTGAGAACGTAAATGGAGCAGAGGAAGGGGAGGCAGACGGCGAGGACGCCGAAGGGAGACATGGCGCGGCGCATGCGCCAGGCGCAGGCAGATGCGAGGGTGGCGATGAGCAGCGCGGAGAGCGCTGCGGAAGCGAGTTGGAGATGGAGACGCTGATCGCTGATGAATCGTGCGACGAGACTGAGAAGCAGGTGATAGCCGGGCGTGGTGGCGGAGAGGTAGTCGGAGAGATCGGGATGGGGGAACTGGGACGCGAAGGTGCGGATGGCTTTTTCGTGGTAGTTGAGGGAATCGGCGGCGCCCCGGCCGCGGTTCAGGCCGTTGAAGATGAGGGGGAGGGCGAGCGCGAGGAAAAAGGCGGGCGCGAGGAATGACGCGGCGAAGATGGTTCGCCGGTGTCGGCCTGTCGAGAATCCGGTGGCGTGGTCCATGAAATCGAGAAAAGGCGCTGGCCAGATGCTATCGAAGCAAGTGATTCATCGGCGGACAGGAGGCGCAAGAACCGCATGTGGGGGACTTCGGCAGCCGATAAGGTGGTGGAAGAAGTTCAACGCGGGGGGCCACGGAGAACCACAGAGGGGGGCACGGAGAAAGGCAAAGAGAAGAGCACGGGAACACGGGATGGCGAGCGGGCTGGAAGGCGTATGAGTTTGAACGAGGCCAATTCGGGAGGCGGGGAGCACTCAGGGGGCGTGGTGGGAGTGGGTGATTACGTGCGCCTGCTGCGGCCGGTGCAGTGGGCCAAGAGCGTGTTTGTGCTGATCGGGCCGGCGTATGGGTATGCGAACGGGGATTGGAACCCGTGGCTCGTCGAGCGGGGCACGCGGCTGGGCTTGCAGGCATGGGTGATCCTGCTGCTGGCGGTGATCGCGTTCTCGCTGGCGAGCAGCGCGTGCTATATCGTGAACGACATACTGGATGCGCCGGCGGATCGGCATCATCCACGGAAGAAGAATCGGCCGATCGCATCGGGGCGAGTGAGCGTGGGCGGCGCGATCGGGATGGCGGCGCTGCTGGTTGCGATGACGGCGGGTTCGCTGCTGCTGATGGGTGGCTGGCGCGCGCTGTACACGGCGGGCATCATCGCGGTGTATGTGTTGAATGTGAACCTGTATTCGGCGATCCTGAAGCACATTGTCATTGCGGACGTGATCAGTCTTTCGATGGGCTTTGTGCTGCGGGTGCTGGCGGGGTGCGCTGCGGTCTCGGTGACCCCCACCACCTGGCTGCTCAACACGACCTTTTTTCTGGCGATGTTCCTGGCGTTCGGAAAGCGGCTCGGGGAGCGACGGAGCCTGGGCAGCGCGGGAGCGGCAGCGGCGCGCGGCGTGCAGGCCGGGTATACCGATGAACTGCTGAGGCAAGCGGTGGTCGTCACGGCGGTGGTGACGCTGATGACGTATGCGATCTACGTGCAGAGCCAGGATGCGAAGTACATGCTGGGCTTCAACCTGATGTGGTTGACGGTGCTGCCGGCGACGTACGCGATGCTGCGGGCGATTGTGCTGCTGGAGCGTGGGACGTTTGACGATCCGACGGAGCTGGCGTCGAAGGACCGGCCGTTTCAGGTTGGAGCGGTTGTGTTTGGACTGATGACGCTGGGGCTCATGGCGGGAAGACACTGGCACTGGATCGGATCGCAGACCTGAGCATCCGCGTGCGATGGGGCGCGAGGAAGGGTGAGGTCGCGCCGTGATCACGGGTGTATCGGTGGTGGGCGTTCCGGCAAAATACCGGATGGGCATACGTTCTGAGCGCTGTTTGTCCGGGTGGCGTGCGAAGGTGAAGAAAGAATCACCTGAAAACACGGCAAAGGCGGCTGATAGCGCGAAACGTGAACGGGCGACCGTCGTCTAGAGTTTTGCATGTGGATTGTCCTGTTTGCACTTCGGTACAAGTACACGGTGGGTGTGCTTGGCATCCTGATCCTGCTTTTCGGCGTGCTCTCGGTTCGGCGGATGTCGACGGACATTCTGCCGCAGGTCGATTCGCCGGAGTTGTTGCTGGTCTGGACGTACAACGGGCTCGATGCGAGCGAGATGGCGTCGAAGATCACGTCGTTCTCTGAGATCGCAACGCTGAACAACCTGGACGATGTTGCGGAGGTTCGGTCGGAGACTTCGAACGGCTCGGCGATTGTGCGGATCCGGTTTCAGCCGGGGGTGAACATCGCGACGGCGCAGGCGCAGGCGGTGAGCGTTTCGCAGACGATCATCCGGAGGATGCCGCAGGGGACGACGCCGCCGCTGATTGTGCGGACGAGTCCGTCGAGCGTTCCGATCATTCAGCTGGTGATCTCGTCGGACACGATGTCGGGCGGGCAGTTGTTTGATTACGCGCGGCTGCAGTTGCGGTCGCAGCTCCAGAGCATTCCGGGGATGCGGATCTCGCTGCCGTACGGGGGCGCGGCGCGGCAGGTGATGGTCGATCTTGACCCGCTGGCGTTGAACGCGTTCGGGCTTTCATCGGCGGAGGTCAACGCGGCGCTGGTGCGGCAGAATCTGACGCTGCCGTCGGGTTCGATCCTCGAGGGCGGGCGGGAGATGCCGATCGAGTTGAACGCAAGCCCGGAGCGGATCGAGGAGTTTCTGGATCTGCCGATCCGCTCGGTGGGCGGCGAGACGATTCTGCTGCGGGACGTTGCCAACGTGCGCGACGGCGAGGCGGTTTCGACGAACATCGCGCGGTTGAACGGGCAGAACGCGGTGATCATCGCGATTCTGAAACTGGGCAACGCTTCGACGGTCGAGATCATCGACAGCATTCTGGAGCGGATGCCGGAGATCCGGGCGTCGGCGCCGCCGGGGATGCAGATCGAACCGATCTTTGATCAATCGGTGTTTGTGCGCGCGGCGGTTGCCGGGATCGAGCACGAGATTCTGCTGGTGGGCGGGCTGGTCGCGTTTGTGGTGCTGTTTTTTCTGGGTTCGTGGCGTTCGACGATCATTGTGCTGACATCGATCCCGCTGGCGCTGCTGTGCTCGGTGATCGGGCTGCTGCTGGCCGGGGCGACGTTCAACCTGATGACGCTGGGGGGACTCGCGCTCTCGATCGGCATCCTTGTTGACAACGCGCTCGTGGAGATCGAGAACACCAAGCGGCAGATCGCATCGGGGAAGGATGTGCTGACGGCGATCAAGGACGGGGCGCAGCAGGTTGCGTTCCCGGAGTTTGTCTCGACGCTCTCGATCTGCATTGTTTTTCTGCCGATCTTTTTGCTGACGGGCACGAGCGCGTATGTGTTTCAGCCTCTGGCGCTGGCGGTGATCTTCGCGATGATCGCGAGCTATTGCCTGGCGCGCACGCTGGTGCCGACGCTGGCATCGATGATTCTGCCGAGCGAGGTACGGGCGGAAGCGAAGGCGGCCGGCCGCCCGCCTCGCGGGCTGCGCTGGATGCATCTCAAAATGGAGCGCGCGATCGACGGGCTGGCTTCTCTCCAAGGGAGCATTCTGAGGTTGCTCCTGCGGTGGAAGGTGGTCATTCTGATTCCGGTCGGCGCGGCGGTGGCGCTTGGGGTTTTCTCTGCTCTGCATGCGGGGCGGGAGTTCTTTCCGAAGACCGATGCGGGGCTGATCCGGCTGTTTGTCCGCGTGCCGAGCGGCAGCCGCGTGGAAGATACGGCGCACGTGCTGGCGGAGGTTCAGCGGAACATCCGGGAGATCATCCCCGCCGGTGAGCTTCGCTTTGTTGTCGAGAACATCGGTGCGCCGAATCCGATCAATCAGGCGTGGGTTCAGACGACTTCGAACTCGTCATCGGACGCGGAGGTGCTGGTGCAGCTCGCGAAGGAGCACTCGCCGAGTCTTGGGTATGAGGCCCGCATCCGGGCCATGATGGCCGAAAAGTTTCCGGATGTGCAGATGTTCTTCCGGCCTGCGGACACGACGAGCCAGACGCTTTCTTCGGGCGCGCCGACGACGTTTGAGATCCGGTTTGTGGGGCGTGATCGCGATGGGAACCTCGTGCTTGCGCGCGACCTGATGGACCGGATGGAGAAGATTCCGGGCGTGGCGGATGTCACGCTGCGGGAGGTGCTGGATCAGCCCCGGTATTCGATCCGCATCGACCGGGCGCGGGCGGCGACGTTCGGGATCAACCAGCAGGACGCATCGAGTTCGATCCTTGCGGCGCTTGGCAGCGGCGGCACGGTCGCGCCGAATGTCTGGGCCGATCCGGTTGTGGGCACCTCGTACGACGTGCAGGTGATCGCGCCGCCGTCGACGCTCACATCGGTGGAGCAGTTGTTGAATCTGCCGATCCGGCCATCGAACGGCGCTGCGCCCGTGCCCTTGCGCTCGTTTGCGACGCTCACCGAGAAGCGTTCGCCGGCGAGTATCTCGCGGACGACGCTCCAGCCCACGGTGACTGTTGTGGGGAACGCGACGACGCGGGATATTGGATCGGTTTCGGATCGACTGAACACGATCATTGATGAACTGCGGACGAAGCAGAAGCCGGCGAACCGCATCGAGCTGACGGGGCAGGCGGCGCTGATGCGTGCGGCGTACAGCGAACTGATCGGCGGGCTTGGGCTGGCGGCGGTGCTGGTGTTCCTGGTGATGGTGGTCAATTTTCAGTCGTGGCTGCTGCCGCTGGTGGCGATCTCGGGATTGCCGGTGGCGATCAGCGGCGCGGTCTTTTCGCTCTGGCTGTTTGGCACGCCGATCAGTGTGCCGGCGCTGATGGGGATTATTCTGGTTGTGGGCGTCTCGACCGCAAACAGTGTGCTCGTGGGCAGCTTTGCACGCGACTTGTTTGCCGGAGGGATGCCGGCGCGTGCCGCGGCGATTGAGGCGGCGACGACGCGGCTTCGGCCCGTGCTGATGACGGCGACGGCGATGATCCTGGGTGTTGTTCCGATGGCGCTGGGCGGCGCGGAGGGCGGCGAGCAGAATGCACCGCTGGGGCGCGCCGTGATCGGCGGGCTTTTCTTCGGCACGGTGGCGTCGCTGTTTGTCGTGCCGGTCGCGTTTGATTTTGTGTGCAGCCGGTTCCGGCGGCCGACGGATTCGCCTCCGGGCGGACAGGCATCGGAATCGGCTTTGCCCCCGCCGGTTCAATCGAGTGTTGATGTTTCCAGCAATGGCCATGTGGCGGTGCCCCACGGTCGTCCGGCGGCGGTTTGAGATCTTTGCCTGCGTAGAGAATCACTTTTCCGATTGCACGCCATGAAAATGAACTCCCATGCTCTTGCGTTTGCCTTGCTGCCCGCCGCATTGACCTTTGCGCAGGCTTCGCCTC
Organism: Planctomycetota bacterium; assembly: GCA_017303555.1. Lineage (GTDB taxonomy): Bacteria > Planctomycetota > Phycisphaerae > Phycisphaerales > UBA1924 > JAFEBO01. Next base: position 66,508 of record JAFLCN010000020.1, on the reverse strand, counting down.
AGCCGCCAGCGAGGGCGGTGCTTCAGGTGCAGACTGTGACTCCGATCGCGGCGGCGGAGAGCCGCACGTACACGATCCCGGGGCGGACGGAGGCCTTTGAATCAACGACGATCTTCACGCGGGCGACGGGGATTGTGAAGGAGCGCCGCTTCGATATTGGCGATCAGGTCAAGGCGGGCGATGTGATGGCGACGATCGATGCGCCGGAGATTGATCGTGCCGTCGAGAGCGCGAAGGCGATGATCGATCAGGCGGAGGCGCGAGCCGAGAACGCGAGGCTGCTTGCGGAACGCGCGGCCTCGCTGCTTGAGACCCGGGCGATTGCTCAGGCGGAAGTGGATCTGCGGAATGCCAACGCGGCGGAGACCGCCGCGGCGGTGCGGTTTGCAAAGACGGAGCTGGCGCGATTCAAGGAGCAGCAGGGCTTTGCGACGGTGTACGCGCCGTTCAGCGGGGTGATCGCGGCGCGGAATTTCAACCGGGGCGACCGGGTGCGGGGAGATTCATCGACGGCTGATGGATGGCTGTACCGGCTTGTTGAACTCAACAAGCTCCGTTTCGTGATCGCGGCCCCGCCGGATCTGGCGCTTCGGCTGAAGGCGGGCGAAGTGGCCACGATCCGCTTTGCGGAGTTTCCGGGGCGGGAGATCAAGGCAAGTCTGTACCGCACGAGCGGGATCTTTGATGATGCGAACGGGACGATGCGTGTGGAACTGCTGATCGAGAACCCGGATCTGACGATCCCGGCGGGCCTGACGGGTTCGGCGACGTTCACTCTGGGTGCTGCGGATCGGACGTTTCTGGTGCCGAACAACACGATCACGACGACGCGCGGGAAGGCGTCGCTTTCGACGGTGGTCGGAGGCAAGGTGAAGGTGCTGCCAGTTGCGGTGGGTCGGAGTCTGGGGACGAACACGGAAGTGACGTCGGCGGAGTTGACGCCGGAGACGCGGATCATCATCAATCCGAACGCGATGCTGCGGGCGGGGGATGAGGTGCAGGCGGCGGCGGGGAAAGGGACGTGATACGGCATCTGGGCACTATCACCGAGAAAGCGGCGGAGACGCGCGAGAACTGACCTGAAGCGGACGAGTTGACGCAACTGTTTGGGCTGCCGCGGCATACAAGAAGCGGGACAAGAATGAAGCCCTGCCGGGAAGGCGGGGCCGGTTCATCTTTTGGGTGTCGGCAGTCCATTCTGGATATCGATTCGCGCCTCTTCACGGATACAGGAGCCTTTCATGCTTCGCGATTCCTCTTCGGCAGAACTTCGGATCTTTGCGTTGGCGTTGTGCCTGGCAGCGGGCAGTGCGGTTTCGGTGAGTCGGAGTGCGAGCGCGCAGCCTGCCGCCCCGGCCCCGGCTGCTGCGGCAGCGGAAGCACCGAAGCCCAAGGACGATTCGGGCCTGAAGTCGTTCGAGGAAGTCTCGAAGGGGTATGAGAAGGTCGTCAGCACGGCGGATGGAAAGGGCAGCCTGTACAGCCTGTGGCGGCGGGAGAAGGACGGCGGGCTGCTGGCGGAGCTGCCTTCGGGCTGGTCGGGGCAGAAGCACTTTGTGGCGATGACGATCGCAACGGGTGAGACGTTTGCGGGGCTTCAGGCGGGCGACTTGTATGTGTACTGGAAGCGGCTTGATAACCGGATGCTGCTGGTCGAGCCGGATACGGGCAATCGCTCGACGGGCGATGCGGAGAGCAAGGCGGGCGTGAAGCAGATCTTCACGGATCGCGTGCTGCTGGATGTGCCGATCGTGGCGATGGGACCGGGCGGGCAGCCGGTGATCGACCTGAAGGAGATGCTGGCGGGGCGCGTGAAGGAGATGTTCAACGCGGGCGGGGGTGTGGGCGGGTTCATTGGTGCGGGGATCTCGCAGGCGAACACGCGGCTGGCGAGCCTGAAGAGCGCCAAGGCGTTCCCGGAGAATGTCGAGATCAGTTACGAGATGCCGACGGCTGGCGGCCGGATGCAGGAGTTTCATTACTCGATCAGCCGCATCCCGGAGAGCACGGGGTACACGCCCCGCGTGGCGGACGAACGGATCGGCTACTTCACGACGGTGTATCGCGACCTGGGCAAGTTCACGGATGATGACAAGTGGGTGCGGTACATCAACCGGTGGAACCTGGAGAAGGCCGATCCGCGGCTGAAGGTGAGCCCGCCGAAGGAACCGATCATTTTCTACATCGAGCACACGACGCCGGTGCGCTATCGGCGCTACGTGCGCGAGGGCGTGCAGAGGTGGAACGCGGCGTTCGAGAAGATCGGGATTGCGGACGCGATCCAGGTGTATCAGCAGGATGCGGCGAGCGGCGCGCACATGGACAAGGACCCGGAAGATGTGCGGTACAACTTTGTGCGCTGGGTGAGCAACGACATCGGGACGGCGATCGGGCCGAGCCGCGTGCATCCGCTGACGGGTCAGATTCTGGATGCGGACATCATTCTGACGGACGGTTGGATCCGGCACTTTGCGGAGAATTACAGCGAGATCCTGCCGCAGGTGGCGATGCAGGGTTTGACGGAGGAGACGATCGGCTGGCTGGACAAGCACCCGCAGATCGATCCGCGGGTGAGGCTGGCGGACCCGGGCGATCGGGATCGGGTGATCGCGAGGCTGAAGGAAGAGCGGAGCAACCCGGAGGCGGCGATCCGGCGGGGCGTGACGGCGTACGGCGGGATGCCGCTGCCGAGCTCGGTGGATCTGGCATCGAACCCGGAATTGTTGCAGCGGAAGCTGAACCTTTCGAGTGCGCTCTGCTCGGCGAGCATGGGCAAGGGCTTCGACATGGCGATGATGCGGATGCATCTCGACATCATCGGACTGGGCATGGGGAGCGACGGCCTGACGGGGACGGCGAATCTGGCCGGGGGCACGAGCGTGAGCATGCTGGACGGCGTGCCGGAGTGGTTCATCGGGCCGCTGCTGGTGGACCTGGTGGCGCACGAGTGCGGGCACACGCTGGGGCTGCGGCACAACTTCAAGGGCTCGACGATCTACACGCTGGCGGAGGTGAACAGCCCGGACGTGAAGGGGAAGAAGAGCTTCAGCGGCTCGGTGATGGACTACGTGCCGATCAACATGAACGTGCCGGATGCGAAGCGCATCGAGGAGCACCTGAAGAAGGAAGCGGAGGCGAAGAAGGAAGGCGAGAAGAAGGAAGGGGACGGCAAGAAGGCCGACGCATCCGCCAATCCGCTGGGCGGGCCGGAGAAGCCGCAGGAACTGGGCGACTACGCGCAGGTGGACAACGGACCGTACGACTACTGGGCGATCGAGTACGGGTACGGGTTTGATGATCCGAAGAAGGTGCTGGCGCGGTGCAACGAGCCGGAGCTGGTGTACGGAACGGACTGGGATCTTTCGGGCCCGGACCCGCTGGCGCGCCAGTACGACTTCACGGCGAACCCGATCGATTACGCCAACAACCTGATGGAGCTGGCTCGGTATCACCGATCGCGGCTGATCGAGCGCTTTGTGAAAGATGGCGAGAGCTGGTCGAAGGCGCGCCGGGGCTACAACCTGACGCTGGCGTTCCAGACGCGGGCGATGGCGATGATGGCCAAGCAGATCGGTGGATCGAGCGTGTCGTACAGCAGGAAAGGCGACCCGAACGGGAAGGACCCGATCACGCCGTTCTCGAGCGACAAGCAGCGTGAGGCGCTGAAGTGGGTAATCGAGAACACGTTCAACGATTCGGCGTGGAACCTTTCGCCGGAGATGCTGTCGAAATTCACGAACGCGCGCTGGTACGACCAGGGCGGCTTCAGCGAGGCGGTCGAGGACCCGGCGTACCCGATCCACGATCGGATCGCGGGGATCCAGACGACGGCGCTGGTGCTGATGATGAACCCGACCACGCTGCGGCGCGTCTTTGACAACGAGATGCGTTCGCCGGGAACCGAGGATGTTCTCACGCTGCCGGAGCTGATGGAAACGATCAGCAAGAACGTGTGGACGGAGATCGACAAGGCGCCGGGGCAGCAGTTCACGGCACGATCGCCGATGGCCTCGAGCCTGCGCCGGAACCTGCAGCGGCAGCACCTGGAATTCCTGGTGTTCCTGTCGGAGCCGAATGCGTTCTTCGGCGAGGCGAGCAAGCCGATCAGCAACCTTTCGCTGATGCAGCTCCGGACGATTCAGGACAAGATCAAGGGGATCCTGGAGAGCAAGAGCGCCTCGGCGCGGCTGGATGCGTACACGCTCTCGCACCTGACGGAGGCGAACGAGCGGATCAAGGGCGTGCTGAACTCGACGTATATCTACAACAGATAAGACCGTGAAAGCAGATAGGACCTATGGGTCTCATGGGACCCATAGGTCCTATTTCTTTTTGGAGAAGAGATTGAACGCGGAGGGCCACGGAGAACCACGGAGGGAGACACGGAGAAGGGGAAGGGGATTTCGGATTTCGGATTTCGGATTTCGGATTTCGGATTTCGGATTTTGGACTGCGGAATACCGAATGCGGAACGCACGATGAAGTGTCGCGTTTATTGGCTGCTCGTGCGGGATTGCCAGATGGTGCGAAGGGCGGCGTCCATTCGGCGTGCGAAGGCGGGGCCGTTGCAAACGGGGGATGCGATGAACTGTGCGCGCTGCGCCTGCTTTGCTTGCGTGCGTGCGACGCTGTCGCGCGTCGTGATTGTGGAGGCGAGATCAGCGGAGATCGCTGCAAACTCGCCGGGTGAGTTTGCGATGCAATCGGAACGGCCCGCGGCTGTGAGGAGGCTCGCGCCGACGCGCGATGCGTGTGAATTGCCAGTGAGTGTGAGAACGGGAAGGCCCATGTGCAGGGCTTCGCACGTGGTGGTTGTGCCGCAGTAGGGATGGGTGTCGAGCGCGATGTCGGCGCGGTTGTACGTTTCGAGATGGGATGCGTAGTTCGGCGCGTGGGCGGCTACTTCGATGCGTGATGGTTCGATGCCGCGGGCGGCGAAGGCGGCGTTCAGAATCTCGCGCGTGCGCGGGTCGGTGAGCGTGCGGCTCTTGAGGAGCAGCGTTGCGTGCGGGACGGCGCGGAGTGCGCCGGCCCAGAGGTCGAAGGTGGAGTCGGTGATTTTCTGTTGGGCGTTGAAAGAGCAGAAGGTGAGGGAGTTCTGCTTTGCATTGCTGGCGGGTTCGGGCGCGCGAGGGTCGGGAGAGAAGCAGAGGAAGCAAGGAGAAGCAGCGGCTTGGGCGGCACTGCAAATGTCACGCTCGTTGCCGCGTTCACAGCCCACCCCCCACCCCCTCCCTCGGGGAGGGGGCTCCTGCATGCGGATGAGTTGCTCGGTGCTAAGAACTTCCGCACCGGGTGGATCGGTGATGGCATCGACGATGCGGAAGTCCATCGCGGGGATGCCGGTCGTGCCGGCGTAGGCGAGGTAGGTGATTTGAATTGGCGCGAGACGTTTGGCGAAGAGTGCGGGGCGTGCGGTCACGTGCAATCCGGCGAGGTCGATGGCGATATCTGCCTGTGAGGCGCGGACGAGCGATGCGATCTGGTCGTCGGGCTTGTTGGTCGCATCGATCCAGTGATCGCAGAGCGGCCGTAGCTTGGCGGTCATCGCGTCATCCGGGCCGCGGAGCGTGACGCCGATGTATTCGAACTGAGCTCGGTCGCGATACGTGAGCCACGGTTCGAGAAAGCGGGCGACGGCGTGATCGCGGAAGTCGCTGGAAACCAGTGCGACTTTCAGACGTCGGTCGGGCGAGAGATCCCAGTTCGCAGGCTGCCACTGCGGGCCGACGGAGTTCGCGAGTGCGAGACCCGCACGCCGGTGAATCTCGGTGAGCTGCGCCGGATCGACACCGTCGCAATAGTGCAGCATCGTCGCGGCGGGAATGAGCGCACGCGGATCCGCGGGTGCGAGCGAGAGCGCGCGGAAGAGTGCGCCACGGGCTTGTGCTTGACGCAGGCTGTCACCCAGCGCGCCCGCGCCGATGAGATGAAGCAACAGGTCGCTTGGAAAATCCGCGAGCGAGCGAAGTGCTTCGTCGCCGGCTTCGCCGGACTGGTTGTTTGCGCGAAGAGCATTGATGAGCCCGGCGCGGAGCGTGCTGAGCGCCGGGAACCGTGATGCCCCGTCGCGGAAGATGCGAACGGCTTCTTTCGGCTTGCCGCATTCCTGGACAAGTTCGCCGACGACGACGCGGAGCTGGGGCTCGTGCGGCGAGTTCAACGCCGCGGCGAGGGCGCGAGAGGCCTGGTATGCCGCGGGCTCGCGTTCGCCGAGGATGTTGAGAACACGGGCGTACGCGAGCAGAAGCTGCGGATTGGAGGATGTGCGGGCGGCGCGTTCGAGGAGAGGGCGCGCCGCGGCATAGCTGCCTTGCGCGAGAAGTTGCTGAATCTGGGCCTCGATCGACATGCAGGCGGAGAATACGGCAAGTGCGATCGGCGTCGCGAAACGGCGATCGCGATGAGAAATCAGACGATGTTGGTCGTGACTTCGATGTTGCCGTGCGTGGCGCGGGAGTACGGGCAGATCGTGTGGGCGAGGTTCACGAGATCCTGCGCCTGCTTCTTGTCCATGCCGGGGATGCTGACGTTGAGGCGGGCCTGGAGGGTGTACGCGCCGGAGGACGTTCCGAGATCAACTTCGGCATCGACGGCGACCTCGGGAGACAGCGCGATCTTCATCTGGGCGGCGCCGGCCTTCATCGCGCCGATGAAGCAGGCGGACCAACCCGCGGCAAAGAGCTGCTCGGGATTCGTGCCACCGCCCTTGCCGGGAGAAGTGAGCTTGACATCCAGTTGGCCGTCATCGGTGCGGGATTTGCCGTCGCGGCCGCCGGTGGTGTGTGCCTTGGCCGTGTAGAGGACTTTGTCGAGCTTGGGCATGGGGGACTCCTTTGACGGGCGGTCGCCCGTGGCGACCGTGTGGTGAGATTGAGATGATCGCAGAGGGTACACGGATACGCCCGTTCGTGTGCCCGTGATTGCTAGGCGCGTTTGATCGGGAGCTGTGCGTGAAGCTCGAAGCGCTCGTAACCGTGGGCGAAGGGCTTTCCGATCCAGGCCTCGAATGCGGGCTGGTCGGCGGGGACGTAGCCGCTGCGGGGGAGCCAGGAGCCGTAGAGCCACTGGAGGGCGCGCAGCTCGAGGTGGATGTCGCCCTTCACTTCGACCTGCGCAACGAGCATCGCGGGGAAGCGGTAACACCCGATCTCGCCCGAGGGTGTGAAGTTGCTCGCTTCGACCGCGGCGTGATAGCGGCAGTGTTCGAGAGGGACGAGTTCGGGATTCTCCCACTGATATCCCAGCCACTGGTTGCCGGAGAAGCCGCGTGGTTCGGCCCACGCCATGAGGCGTTCGACGGCGCGGACGGGGGCGTCGCCTTTGTACGGGTTGTTCACGCGGATGTACGCGACGGTGCGGGCGGGCAATTCGCGGATGCGGACGGAGAAGCGGTCGGGGTTTGCGCGCGGTGGGAGACGCGTCGCGCGGGGCATGGAAGCCTCGAGCTTCGAGCGGTGCCGATCGCGCCACGCGTCGAGATCGAAGGCGCGCGGCGCGATGCCGAAGCGCTGCTTGAACGAGCGGGAGAAATCGGACGAGGAAGTGAAGCCGCAGGCGAGCGCGACCCGCGTGAGCGACGGGGGTTTCTCTCTCGCCATCAGCTTCAGGGCGTGATCGAGGCGCTGTCGCTTCACGAAATCGGCGAGCGTCTCGCCCATGATGATCTGGAAGACGCGGTGGAAGTGGAACGGTGAAAGGCACGCGGCCCGCGCGACGGCTGTGAGGCGGAGCGGCCGATCGAGCCGCGGCATCACGTAGTCGATGGCGCGATTGACGCGGTCGATGTAGGCGAGCGTGGTCGAATGGCGGGGTTTGGTCGCGGTTCGCAAGATTTGTGAAGTCCGCCGGAAGACGGGCTGTATGCTGTGTTTGCTCTGCCTCGCCGAGGATGCAAGGGGGAGCGCAAGGGGAACACGACGATGAAGCGGAAGATTTTATGCGCAGCCGGGTTGATGCTCGCGGGCGCCGCGTTGATGGGTGTGGCCGGAGCGGCGTTCGAGCGCGAACCCGGCACGAAGGACAAAGCACCGGCGGGAGAGAAAGCCATGTCGCTCGGCAATTTTTCGATCAGCCTGACGGTGAAGGATCTGGCGGCGTCGCGTGCGTTTTATGAGAAGCTCGGTCTCAAGCCGGTCGGCGGCGATGGCAAGACCTGGCAGATCATGCAGAACGACACCGCGATCATCGGGCTTTTTCAGGGCATGTTCCCGAAGAACACGCTGACGTTCAATCCGGGCTGGGATCGGGACCGCAAGACGCCCCCGAACTTTGAGGATGTGCGTTCGCTGCAAAAGAAGTTCAAGGCGCTCGGGCTGACGCCGGAACCCGCGGCGGATGAATCCGGCACGGGCACGGCGTTCTTCATGCTGATCGATCCGGACGGCAATCCCGTGCTGTTCGATCAGCACGTTCCCGCGCCGAAGTAGCGATCGCGGGCGGATCCTCGCTTCTTTGTCCGACCTTCGCTCCGCGTTCTGTGTGCGCTGTTGCCGCCGGGATTCGTGCGCAGCGGGGATCTTCCGCGCAGCGCACAACAACCTGGTCAGCCCCCGACGGTCGCGGGATCACGCGCGCACAACGGCACGCCGGAGCGACTCGCGGACGTGCGCACGGGCGAGGCGGTCGGCCGCCTGCGCCTCGTCGAGCGCGTGCAGCGGGGATGGCGCGATCGCGTCGAGCGCATCGATGACCAGTTCCGCGATTCGTCCGAAGCGGATCTCGCCCCGGAGAAAAGCGTAAACCGCCTCTTCGTTTGCGCCGTTCAGGATCGCGCCCGATGTGCCCTGAGCGCGGATGACGCGCCCGGCGAGATCGAGCAGCGGGAACTTGTCGCGATCCGGCGGCTCGAACTGCAGCGCCGTTGCAACGTCCGCGATATCGAGCGGCTTCACGAGCGACGGCACGCGGTGCGGGAACGTCAGAGACTGCTGGATCGGCCCGCGCATGTCGGGGTGTGCGAGCTGGGCAACGACGCTGCCGTCGTCGAACTCGACCATCGCGTGCGCGATCGACTGCGGGTGCACCACGGCATCGATCATCTCGGCCGGGAGCGCGAACAGCCAGTGCGCCTCGATAATCTCGAGCGCCTTGTTCATCAGGCTGGCGCTGTCGATCGTGACTTTTTCGCCCATCGACCAGGTCGGGTGCTTGAGCGCCTCGGCCCTGGTCGCGTTCTGCACGCGCGGCTTCTCCCACGTGCGGAAGGGGCCGCCGCTGGCGGTCAGTGTCACCTTTTTGACCCCGGCGGGCGCCTCCTTGAGCGCGGGAACGACCGGCCCGTTGCCGGGACTTGCCTGCAGGCACTGCCAGACCGCCGCGTGCTCGCTGTCCACCGGAAGCAGTTTTGCTCCGGATTTGTGGGCTGCCGGCACAACAAGCGCACCCGCCGCGACCAGTGTTTCCTTGTTCGCGAGCGCCACAACGCGCCCGAGCTCGACCGCGGCGAGTGTTGCAGGAAGGCCCGCGCTCCCGACGATCGAGGCGAGCACGATGTCGCATTCGACTTCGCGTACCAGGCGTTCCGCGGCATCGGGGCCGACAATCGCGCCGCTCGGCGAATTTCCGTTTGCCTCGGACAGAGCCAGGTGCTTCACGCCAAAACGACCGGCCTGCTCGCGAAGCAGTGCCGCGCCCCGTCCCGCGGCAAGCCCGACGACTTCAAAGGCGGTGTGGAACAGCCCGCCGGCGTGCAGCGCGTTGAGGTGCGCGACGACTTCGAGTGTCTGCGTGCCGATGGAGCCGGTGGAACCGAGGATGAGAAGACGGGTAGGAGGCATGCGGACCGATCGACAAGGGGCTTCGAGGTGAGGCCAAATGAGAGAGACGCTCCGCGCCCACACTCGGCGAGAGAGCTTCTGCGTCGCTTACTCCGGCTTGGGCCGCTTGTTCAGTTCCGCCGCCGTCAGTTTGCGCCGTGAGCTGTAGAGCAGCTTCGGCTTTGGGCCGCTTGGTGCGGGCGCGGGCTGGGGTGCCGTCGGATAGCCGGAGTAGTCACGCGAGCCCCGCTGTTGCCCTTCGCCGCGTTGCGTGCCCTGGTTGCTATTCGAGTTGCTGTGCGAGTTGTGGCCACCGTGCTGGCCCTGGCCGTCGCTTTGTCCGCCAGTCTGGCCAGCGTTGGGGCCTGCATTGAGGCCACCACCCTGACCACCTCGTCCGCGGCCGCGACGGCCGCGCCGGCGGCGACGGCCGCCGCGCTGTTCGCCTTGATCGCCCTGCTGGTCGTTTCCGCTGCCTTGCGCCGTTTCGGCGTGGCCGGACTGGGGAGAATTGTCGCTTTCGGAATCGGTTGAATCGCTCGGCGATTCCGATGAATGGCCGTCTTGCGACGGTGCTCTTTGCTGGCCGCCCGGCTGGTCATTCGGGGCACCTTCACGATTGCGACCGCCTCGACGTCCGCGCCGACGGCGGCGGCGGCGGCCACCCTGACCTTCGCCGGGACCTTCGCCCGGGCCTTCGCCGTGGGGCATGTCACCCGGCTGCGGGGAATCGTTCGAGCCTTGTGGTCCTTGATCTTCCGCGAAATCCTGGCCGTCGCCGGAAGGCGGCGGGACGTTGGCGGGCGGTGCGCCGTCCTCGTCGCCGTGATCGCCCATGATCATGACGCCCCGCTCTGTCTCGACGCGGCGAACATCTTGAGCGCGCGACGGCTCGTGCTGCGGCGCGCGCTGCTGATCGCGGGGCGGTCCATTTCGATTGGACCGGTTGTCGGCGCGCTGCTCGTTCCCGCGCTGGTCGTTCCCGCGCTGGTCGGTCCGGCGGCCATCATCGCGACGGTCATCGCTGCGGCCCCGTCCGCCTCGCCGGCCCCGACCGCCTCGTCGGCGACGGCCGCTGCCGTGCGATTCGGCTTCGGCGGTTGCTGCCGCGGCTTCCTGCGCGTCGGAACGGATCTGCTGATCGAGTTCCTCGTCGGAAAGCAGGACCGGTTCGTCGCCGAGTTCGACGACTTCCTCGGTCGGGTCGCCGGCGGCGACATCGGCCTCGTGGGCCTCGTCGCGTTCGGCGACCGAATCGGCGGTGAAGCCGGACTCTTCGAGTTCTTCGGCCGGCTCTTCGACCACGATGAGTTCGGCCGGACGCTTGCGCGGGAGCGGCTGGGTGAGATCGATATCGGCGCCGACCGTGTCGTAGGCGTAGAAGGTGACGCGATCGACGGGGACGGCTTCGCTCACGCGGACGTCCACGCGCTTGCCGCTGGAGCGCTCGATGCGGCTGAGCAGGTGGCGCTTGGCGCTGAGGAGTTCGCCGGCGACGCGCGGGCTGACGACGAGTTCGACGCGCCCGACCTTGTCCACATCCAGCAGTGCCGCGAGCTCGCGCAGGGCGTCGCCCGTCACGCTTTCGGGCTTCTGAACCAGGCCACGGCCGCGGCAGGTCGGGCAGTCGGCGAAGTGCAGGCTTTCAGAGCTGGCCCGCATGCGCTGGCGCGTCATCTCGAGGATGCCGAACTGCGAAATCGTGGTGATCGTGGTGCGGGCGCGGTCGCGCTTGAGGCGCTCGCGGAAGCGGCCCTCGACTTCCTTGCGGTGCGAGAGCGATCGCATGTCGATGAGATCGTTGACGACGATGCCGCCCTGATCGCGCAGGCGGAGCTGGCGGCAGATCTCGTCCACCGCTTCGAGGTTGGTCTGGTACGCATTTTCCTCGGCATCGCGGGAATCGCGGGATTTGCCGCTGTTGACGTCGATGGCGACGAGCGCTTCGGTCTGATCGATGACGAGGCGGCCACCCGAGGGCAGCGGCACTTCGCGTGCGTGGATGTGTGCGATCTGCTCTTCGACGGCGAACGCGTGATAGATCGGCGTGCGGCCCGGATAGTGCAGCAGCTTGGTGCTGGTGCGCGGGGCGACGATTTTGAGGAAGCGGCTGGCACGCTGGAGTGCCTGCTCGTTATCGATGACGATCTCATCGACATCGGTCGTGAGCTGATCGCGGAGCGCGCGGACGAGCAGATCGCTCTCGGCGTAGAGAAGACGGGGCTTATCGCCCTGGGCACGCCGGCGTTCCATGTCCTTATACAAACGCACGAGATACGCAAGATCGCGCTTGAGCTCCATCTTGGTGCGCTCAAGGCCGGCGGTACGCAGAATGAAGCCGAAGCCTTCGGGCAAGTCGAGCTGATCGAGGATCTCGCGCATCTTGCGGCGCTGTTCCTCATCTTCAACCTTCCGCGAGACCCCCACCTTGTCCATCTGCGGCATCATCACGAGGAAGCGACCGGGAATGGACAAGTAGCTTGTGAGCGTCGGACCCTTGGTGCCGACGCCTTCCTTCAGAACCTGCACGAAGACTTCATCGCCTCGGCGCAGCGCGGCCTGGATCGGCGGTCGCTCGCGGCGCGGAGTCTTGTGACCGACCTGTTCGGTCGCATCGTCGCTCTCGCCCGGGAAGTAGCGCGGGTGCAGATCGCTGACGTGCAGGAACCCGTTGTCGCCCACGCCGAAATCAACGAACGCGGCCTGAATCGCAGGCTCCACGTTGATGACCTTGCCGACGTAGATGTTGCCGACGCGGCTTTGCGCCGAGAACTTCTCGCTTGTGAACTCTTCCAGCTTGCCGTTCTCAACAATCGCGATCCGGCATTCCTCGCCGGTGACGTAGTTGATGAGCATCTGGGTCTTGAACTTTTCTTTGCTTTCACGAACCATACCGAAACTCCGAACTGGCGCGAGGGGCTGATCGCCTCGAACGCCGTGCGCGGCAGACCGCCGCGGACAATGGAGTGCTCGTGTGTCCTGATTGCTTCAGAGAAAGTCCGAGAGACCCGCATCCGCAGAGGGGCAACGCCCGCTGCGCCTTCCGCGACCGACTCGGCGCCTCCCAGATGGGTGGCGCACACGCGTCGATCGCCGCGACCGAATCCGGGGCAGGCCCGGTTGGCGGAATTCCGTTCCGCCTTCGATCCGCCGGATGGCTTTCAACTCGAAAGCCGGACCCGGTCTTTTGCTCCCCGCACCTCGTTCACCGCGTGAGCGGCAAAGGCAAGGGGGAAGCGATGCTCGTCGTTCGGACTTGCCCGGCTGGACGCCGACAAGCCCTCAATTGTCTTTTGCCTGCCTTATTCGCCGGTACGCCCGTCGAACAAATCAGGCACAATCTTGCGAGCCCGGTCCCTCAAGTACGAGGAAACCTGGGTCTCTGAATCGAACGAGAGCGCCTGTCGGGCGATCTGTTCGCACTGTTTCAAACTGACCGACCGAATGAGCCGCTTGAGCTGCGGGATCGATCCGGCGGACACGCTAAGGGTACGCAGGCCCATCCCGACCAGCAGAAGGGCGTATTCCACGTCGCCGGCGGCCTCGCCGCAGCAGGAAACGGGGGTGTCGTGCCTCCGGGCCGCCCGGGAAACGTCGCGGATCAGCCGAATCACCGCCGGATGAGCCGGGTTGTACATGCTGGCGATCGATTCGTTGGAGCGATCGACCGCGAGGGTGTACTGGGTCAGGTCGTTGGTTCCGATCGAGAAGAAATCGACCTCGCGGGCGAAGGTGTCCGCCATGATCGCGGCGGACGGAACCTCGACCATCATCCCCACCTTCAGGTTTCGGTCGAATTTGATGCCTTCTTCGTCCAAATCCTCCATCACGTCGTTCACAAGGTACTTCGCCTGGCGGAATTCGCCCGTGCTGGTCACAAGGGGGAACATTATTTTGATCGGCCCCTTGGCGCTGGCACGGAGCAGGGCCCGGAGCTGGCGCTTGAACATGGGTTGGTTTTTGAGGCAATACCGGATGCTGCGGCAGCCCAGGAACGGGTTGCGCTCGGGCAGTTCGGCACGCTCCTGCGTGTACTTGTCGGCGCCCAGGTCCATCGTGCGGATGGTGAGCGGCTTTCCTTTCATGAGCTCGACGCAGCGGAGATAGCTCTTGTAATGGTCTTCTTCGCTGGGCTCGGTTTTGCTGGTGAGGTAGAGGAACTCGGTGCGGTAGAGGCCGACGCCTTCGCCGCCGAGATCGAGAACGTGCTGCGCTTCTTCGGCGAATTCGATGTTGCCGACAAGCTCGACGCGTTCTCCATCCGTTGTTACGGACGGCAGGTCGCGAAGTTCGCCCAGCGAGAGCTGAAATGTCTCGCGCTGCTTGATGAGGCCGTGGTATTCCTCGAGCCGCTCCGCATCCGGATTGAGGATGATGATGCCGCGGTCGCCGTCGAGGATGATGCTCGAACCATCGGTCGCGGCGGCGGTGAGCTGACGACAACCGACAACCGCTGGAATCCCGAGTGCGCGGGCGACGATCGCGGTGTGCCCTGTTCGGCCACCAAGATCGGTCGCGAAGCCGACCACACGGGTGCGGTCGAAACTGGCTGCCTGCGAGGGAGTTAGGTCGCGCGCGAGCAAGATCGAGCCATGCGGCAGCTTGGCCATGCGGCTCTCGGCGCGACCGAGCAAATGGTTCAGCAGACGAGTTGCAAGGTCATCGATGTCGTTGACCTTGGTCGTAAAAACCGAATCGGGATTCGAGCGGAACTTATCCGCAAGCTGCCCGAGCACGTGGCTCACGGCGGACTCAGCGCCGACATGCTCGGACTCGATCATCTTCTGCATCGGGACAACGAGCGACTTGTCCTTCAGCATGCCGGCGTGGAAGAGGAAGATCTTCGCCGCCTCGTCGCCCATCTCTTTCTGAGCGCGGGCGTGAACGGCCGTCAGTTCCTGAATCGAGGCCTCGATCGCATCGTCGAGTTTCTTCCGCTCGGCGGCAACCGACGAATCGGCAATCGGGCGGCGGGGCAGGCGCCGGTGATCATCTCCCAGGAGCGCAACGTGCCCGATCGTGATACCCGGCGAGACGGCGATGCCCTTGATGATCTGCATCCTGCCGCCGGGCGGAGGCTCGGCGGAGGTCGATGATGCGGGCTTGTCTTCGGAGGCTGTCACAGGAGGGCGAGTTTACGGGGAGAGAAGTGGATCGGGGCTCCGTGGCTCTCTGCAATGCAAGAAAACTTAGCGAAGCGCCCCCAGCAAGTAGCTTTCAAGTCGCTCGGTCAGGCGGGGGATGGTGAGATCCGGCCCGACACTTGCCGCGGCGGCGCGGGCATTGGCCATCCAGCGGTCGTCGAGGATCTTGCCCATGGCTGCGAGCCAGCCTTCGCGGGTGTCGTCGCGGATGATCTCGCCGGGTTTGTGCATGCCGCTGTCGACGAGGTCGCTTCCGGGCGCGTGCTGTGCCGCGAGCAGCGGAACGCCGGCGCGGATTGCTTCGCAGGCAAACCGGCCGGTGCCGAGGCCGAGTTGACCGAAGGCAGCAAGAGCGATGTCGGAAGCTGCAAGCAGCCGCGGAATGCTGACACGCGTTCCGGCGAAGACAATCGCGTGTGAAGCGCCGGCATCGCGCGCGAGTGAGTTCAGCATGTGGGGGTAGCGACCCGTGACGAGAAGACGAAGCCGCGGTGGTGCCGAGATGACTGATTCGTTCGACGAAACGATCCGGCTCGGGGTCGCCACACGCTCGAGCATGGCGAGCGCTTGAAGCAGGTTTGCGGCAGTGATCGCCTCGGCGTGCGTGCCGCTGAGGAGAAAGACGCGGTCCGTTTCGTTCAGACCGAGTGCCGCGCGAACTTCCCGGCGTGCGGTCTCGCGTTCGGCGCCCCGCAGCGGTTGCGCACGAGCCGCGTAACCGAGCGAGCGCAGGCTCGATTTTTCCGCGTGCGGACCGATGGTGAGTGGCTGCACGCGTCGGCGGGGCGTGTCCTTCGCGGCCCGGCGCTCGGCGATCAATTCGTGGAGCAGCCACGGGTGATGCACGAGTTCCATCGCGGCGCCGACCGGGCTGCGCTCGGCCAGGATGCGCGCGACAACTTCCCTCGCGCGAGCGCCGAGCGGGAGCCAGACATCGCCGCAAAATAATGGTGTCAGGCTGAGGCAAACACTGTCGGGGCGCGCCTTGAGCAGGCTTCGCGCCCAGTGGCGAAAGAGAAAGGGTTCTGCGCCGAAGTGCCGCCGATTGGGCCGGTGGATGATGAGGGGTAATCCCGCAAAGAGCGACGGATCATCGCAGCCGTCGACTGCAACTTCGACCTTGTGGCTTCGCGCTGCGAGCGCGTGCGCGAGATCGGGAGCCCAGAGTGTTTCGGACCAGTCGATGCTGCGGACGAAGCCGGCGAGTATGAGGATGTTGAGCGGCGTGCGCCGAGCGCGGGCGTCCTCTGCAACCCGAGACGAGAGAAATGGCGTCGGCGTGTTTGGCATTGTGCGTGGCGCATCGAACAATCTGAGGGTTGCGAGTTCCCTTGTACCCGCTGCGGAGAATGTCATCGAACATGGTGACTTGGAACTGTACCATTAAAAAGCGTCGTGCCTTTCGCACGACGCGTTTCGCCACAAGCCTTCGGTCGATCATGCAACGATTACGAAAGGGCTACTTCGCTTCTGCCGGCAAGGGGCCAGGAAGGTCGAAAGCCTCAAGATCCCGAACTCCGGGCTTCGTTCCAAAGACGTCCCGCAAAATCTTCTGCGTGAGCCTGATCCGACGCTCTCGGATCTGAGTAAGTTCCTCTCGGGCCTGCTTCAGCTTCTGACCGAGACTCCCGTCAACTCGAGACTGATCGATGTCCTTCAGATAGAAAATCTCGACGTAATCCCAGCGAGTCTGCACCCAGAGCAGTTCATCTTGAAGTTCCTTCGTCCAGCGATCTTTGTAGGTCTTGTAGCTGGTCCAGTACAGGGTTTCCAGAACGACACCCCAGCGTTGTTCCTCGCGGCATTGCCAGAGCAACTCGTTTGGATCGTCACCGAGCGCGGGTGGCGCGACCGGCGCGATCATGCGTGGCTCTCTTAGAGCCATTGCCGACGCACAAGCCGCGCCCACCATCGCACCGCACAGAATCAACGACATGGTGAACCGAAGAAGGATGTGGTGTTGCTTAGTCATTGCCGTTGAACTCCTGAATCCAGCGATCCACGTCCGCCTGGGTCCACGTGCCGTCGCCGTTTCGATCGGTGAAATAGGCGTGCGCGTTGTAGTCGACCATGAACGCGGCGTAGTCGGACGCGAAATCAAGTAGGCCGTCCTTATTGTAATCGCGGATCGGATTGGGGGGCTTGGGCGCCAAGCTCGAGAGAGGCATCGCGGGGAAGTTGGCCCGCCACCCGTACGCGGTCTGCGTGATCGGAATCCGGAGACGGACGTAGACCGGGAGACAAATCGCAGCGTCGGCGTCCGAGGCGGTGACCTTGAGCGATGTCTCGATCGCGCCTTGGCCGTCGCCCCCAATGTTGATGAAGTTGAAGTCGGTGTTGACCGGCGTGAGTGTGATCCAGCCATTGCCGGTGTAGAAGGACATCTCTCCGTCATTCAATCGACCGGAGAATCCCTCGTCGTTCGGGACGATGGTGAAGTTGAAGTCTCCGGAAACCGATACCCCGTACGAACCCTGGGCGTCGGCCAGCACCGCTGTCCCGTAGAGGGAATAGTCCATCATCTCCGAGGGGGCCGGGATATAGACGGCGTTGCCGTTTTGATCAAGGGTGGGCACACCCAGAGCACTCGCAGCCTCAGGTACCGCGGTGCCGTAGCCCGACACATCCAGCGTGAGCGACAACTGGGGGATGTGGTTTGGAATCGTGGGTTTGTAGAATGGCTTCAGGTCTTCGATTCCAGGAATTAGGTTCCGCACCTTTTCCCAAGCCTGTTCGCGGAGGCGCTGGGCGCCTTCGATGTCGCCAGATAGTGCTTTATCTCGCGCCCTCCTGAGGTCTGCCCCCAGCTCAAGATAGAGGTCCCACACCCGTTGCTTGTTTTGTTCAGGATTCGGCGTGCGTTCAGCGGCGCGCATTGTTTCGTCACGCTCTTTGACAAAACTCTGACGTTCTTCGTCATAGATTCTTTGGATGCGTTCGGCGTTGGAACAGCCGCCCGCCGTCAAGGCCAGCAGCAGAGCGCCTGTCCCCACGATCCTGCGGAAAGACCCTGCCCCCCCCCCCGCGATCCTGACCGCAAGTCGCCCTCTGGCCGCCACACATCAAGTACTTTCGAGTCATGCCCATCTGAAAGCCTCCATGTCAGGAGATTCGAATGGCGCCTGCCGCGAGGCGCTCAGGGGTATGGGCGATCGAAAGAGGGGTCGTGTGACAAAAACCTGGCGATTCCTTGATAGGTTCTGAGAAGGGCTCCTCAGGACGCCGCGGCATCAAGAAACCCGAATCCAAAAACGCAACCCACCCCCAACCCCCTCCCACAGGGAGGGGGCTTCTGCATCATGCTTCCGGTCGCATCAGCGGGAAGAGCATGACGTCCCGAATCGTCCGCTGGTTCGTGAGAATCATCACGAGACGATCGACACCAAGACCCATGCCTCCCGCCGGGGGCATGCCGACCTTGAGCGCCCGCAGGAAATCGTGATCCATCGTGCGGAAGGTGTTTTCCTCGGTGTTCTTTTCCGCATCGAGGCCCTTGAGCTGTTCCTTGAAACGCTCCTCCTGGATGTCCGGGTCGTTGAGCTCGGTGTAATGCGGCGCGACTTCCATGCCGGCGATAAAGAGGTCGGCGCGGTCGGAAAGCGCAGGGTTCGACGGCTTCGGACGCGTGAGCGGCGAGATGGCGCTGGGGTAATCGGTAATGAAGGTCGGTCGGGCGTGATCGAGCTGGTCCTCACCCTTCATCTCGAAGAGCTCGTTCACCACGAGCCACGGGTCCATGTTTCCGATCGCTGCTGCGTGCTGCGGCATGCGCGTCGCAAGATCCTTCCGCGTGCGCTCCGTATCCGTCATCGCGTAGCCGTAGGCCTTCTCGAAGAGCTGGCCGTACGAAACGCGCTCGAATGGCTTGCTGTAGTTGATTTGCAGGTCGCCGAAGGGCAGGATCACATCGGACGAAGAAGTCCTGGGTCCTGAGTCCTGATTGTCCTGTGTCGCGGAGAGAGTGCGATGCACCATCGTCGCGGCATCGCGGATCGCGCTCTCGGTCAATTCCATCACGGTTTCGACATCGCCGAAGGCGTGATACGCCTCGAGCATTGTGAACTCGGGGTTATGCTGCTTGTCGAGGCCCTCGTTGCGGAAGTTGCGGTTGATCTCGAAGACTTTGGGCATGCCTCCGACGAGCAGTCGCTTCAAATAAAGTTCGGGCGCGATGCGCATGAAGAGGTTGATATCGAGCGCGTTCATCTTGGTGACGAACGGACGTGCCGCGGCACCGCCCGCGAGCGCCTGGAGCATCGGAGTCTCAACTTCCAGGTATCCCCGGCTCTCGATGAACCGCCGCAACTGCCCGACGATCTTCGAGCGCAGCTCGAACACTTTCATCGTTTCCGGATTCGACCAGAGATCGGTGTAGCGCTGGCGATAGCGAATCTCGACATCGCTCAATCCCGCGTGCTTCTCGGGTGGCTGCACGAGGCTCTTGGTGCCCGGCTTCACATCATCCGCCCACACCGTGACCTCGCCGGTCTTGGTCTTCATCACCCGTCCGCTGACCACGATGATGTCCGCAAGATCGGTGAGCTTCGCGAGCTTGAACCCGGCCTCGGCGCAATCCTTCTGGCTGATCGCAACCTGCAAGTCGCCGGTCGCGTCGCGCAGGTTGAGCCAGAGCAGCTTGCCGTTATCGCGCAGCAGCATGATGCGGCCGGCGATAGTCACGCGCGGGCGACCGTCCACAAAGCCGGGTTCCTTGCCTTTGGCGTTGAATTCGGTGCTCGCCGCGTCGTCGTACTTCGCCTTCGCATCCGCGAGAGAAAGCAGCCCATCCGCACGCGTGCCGTACGGATTCATGCCGAGTTTGCGAACTTCATCGCGATTGGTGCGTCTTTGTTGCTCCAGCACGTGGGGAGGGAGCGGGGCCTCCGGCGCGCCGCCGGGCTGAGGCTGCTTGGCCGGTTGCGAGGAATTAGGAACGGATGTGGGGTTGTTCATGGTGAGAATGGCCCAACTCTAGTGAAGGAATGCCCCAGCAGGATCGCCACCTCTCGGTCACGCAATCCGTCCTGTCCGATTCCGAAGAACTACCCTCCCACGCCCGATGACCGAAACCGATTCCACAACATTGCCGCCTCCCGTACAGCTTCCATCTTCCGACGCGGCCGCCCCCGGGGCAGATTCCGCCTCGGAAGCCCACAAGCCCACCCGCAAGGAAGTGATCCGCCAACTCGGGCCGACGGCTGTGCTGGGAGCGGTCTGGGCGATCGCCCCCGCCGTGCTCGGCGGCCTGTTGATCTGGAACCTCGATCCAATTTCCGAGTGGCTCCGATCGATGGAGCCGTGGGGCTGGCTGATCTACGTGGCGGTCTTCATCGTCAGCGCGGGGATCGGCTTTCTGCCAACCTACGGCCAGTCGCTGCTGGGCGGGTGGGTGTTCGGATTCGCCGTCGGATTTCCCGGAGCGATGATCGGGTTTGTCGGGGGGAGCATTCTCGGGTACTTCATCGCGCAGAGCGTGAGCAAGCACAAGGTGGAGGAGATGCTCAACTCCAACGCCAAGGCTCGCGCCATTCGCGATGCGCTCATCGGCCACGGCTTCTGGCGGACGCTCTGGGTTGTCACGCTGATCCGCCTGCCCCCAAATTCGCCCTTTGCGCTCACCAACCTTGCCCTCGCGAGTTCGGGCGTTCGCTTCCTGCCGTACGTGCTTGGCACGGCGATCGGCCTGGCTCCGCGAACTGGCATTGTGGCCTTTGCCGCGGCACTGGGCTCAAAGAAAGCCAAGAACATCCAGGAGTTCATCCTGACGCAGGAATGGTGGGTAACGGCACTGGGCATCGCGATCACGGTGCTCGCGCTCGGGATTCTCGGTTTCATCGCAGAACGGGCCCTGAAGGCCGTTTCGCGTTCCATGCCCGCCGGCGCGAAGCCCCCTCAGAACTGAGCTGGCAGCGGCTTGCCGCATTCCGGACAGACGCCGTCCTTCAGCCCATAAATTTCGTACTTGCAGCGCGGACACTTGCCGAGGCTGAGCAGATGCTCCGCACGCCTTCGGCGCCAGCCCCGAATCGCGCCCGGCACCCATCCGAGCGAAACAACGAGCAGCGTCCAACCGACGAGCGCCAAGGCCGAGTTTGCGATGCCCGGCCAATTCAACGCGTGCCTCGATGGAGCCACATCCGAAAGCGCTTCCGCAACTCCGGGGAGATTGGCCCCGCGTTTGGAACCGATCCAGCCCACGAACGCGGCCCGTGCCCGTGCCGCACGCTCGGTGGTCAGCGCGACACCTCGAAACGGGCGGATCTCGATGGCGTATTCATCGCGGAAAGAGGTGATGTCGTACAGGCCGGAGGCGTGTCGCTCGTAGTTGAGGTAACCCCGCACGACATCGTTCGGATCTTTCTCGAGCGCTTCGATCAGCCCCTGCGTGCTGCTCTTCTCGATGTCCTCGACGCGAAAGCCCTCGCCATCGCGAATCAAATAAACGGTGATGGGCGAGAATGTTTCGGCCTTGCCCACCTTGAGTCCGGGCAGGGTCCAGCCGACCACCGAACAGTCGCTTGTGTCGGCGCTGGGGACACGCCACAACGAGTAGAGGAGCAGCATGAACAGCACGCCGGAGACCGCCGGGCGCGTCAGAATGGAGCGGAGGCGTCCCACATCGAACTGTACAGCTTCGGCGGTTGACAGTCCGGCGGCCGGGCGGTACGTTTGGCCCCGTGCCGATTTTCTCGGCGGCACCCGGCGGGGCGTTTCTGTCGGATCGGGGTCGATGTACGCGCGAGGGTTCATCCGTGAGCACGCCGATCGGAACCGGCATGTCGTCGCACGCAGAAACCGATCGCCATCGGGGTATTGCTCCAGCCACGCCGGCGCACGGCTCCAACCATCTTCCGCGCACGTCGGAAACCGCGCGCCGTTCCGAGCCCGCCCCCGCACGCCGCACCCAGCCCATGGCACGCCGCACCGCTCCCACCATCAGCCCCGATCGCCAGCTCTGGCAGGAGATGCTCGCGCATCTGCGGGCGGCGCACCCGACGATCTGCCGCGCCTGGTTCGAGGAACTGGAAGTCGCGGGCCTGGCGACCGGCACGCTGCACCTGCGTGCCCAATCCGAGATCCATCGCAACTACCTGCAGCGCACCTGCGCCGATGCGTTCAACGACGCCGTGCGCACGGTCTCGCAGCGCCTCATCTCCATCCGCTTTCTGGGGCCCGAAGAAGAATTTGCCGAGCCGCGCCCGGCGGTGGAAGTCGCGGCGCCCGCAACACCCGAACTTGTCTCCCCATCGGCCTCTGGTTCGACCCCGGATTCGGCACCAGTTTCGGCACCAGATTCGGCCCCGGATTCGGCGCTGAACAGCAGCGCTCCGCTGCCCGACCCGTACGCCCCCCCCGACCTGCCCCCGACGCCGACCGCATTGGAAGATGCGGTGGTACCCGCCACCGAAACGCAGCGGCCGGAGCCGCCCGTGGTGGAAGTGCGTCCGATCAGCCCGCCGGCGAGCCGCATCGTCATCGAGACAGGTGAACGGCGCGAGTACTCGCTTGTCATCGACCCGGATTTCTCGTTCGAGAGTTTCGTCGTCGGGCCGGGCAACCGCCTCGCGCATGCCGCGGCAGTCGCCGTGGGCGAGAGCCAGGGTCGCCAGTACAACCCGCTGTTCATCCACGGGGGCGTCGGTCTGGGCAAAACGCACCTGCTCCAGGCGGCGTGCCTGCGCATCCTGAGCCGCAAGCCGCAGGCGCGCGTGTACTACGTCTCGTGCGAAGGTTTCATGACGCAGTTCATGGAATCGGTGCAGTCGGGCAAGATGTCGCAGTTCCGGCACCGCTTCCGCGATGTCGATGTGCTGGTGGTGGACGACATCCACTTCCTGGCCAAGCGCGACCGGACGCAGGAAGAGTTCTTCCACACGTTCAACACGCTCTACCAGGAAGGCAAGCAGATCCTGCTCTCGTCGGACGCGGCGCCGGAAGAGATCCCCTCGCTGGAAGAGCGATTGGTGAGCCGCTTCAAGTGGGGCCTGGTCGCGAAGATCGATCCGCCCTGCTTCGAGACTCGGGCCGCGATCCTGAAATCCAAGGCCCGGGATCGCGGCCTCACGCTCCCCGATGACTGCGCCTGCTACATCGCGGCGAAGATCGACACCAACATCCGCGAGCTCGAAGGGGCGATCACGAACCTTCAGATCTACATGTCGCTCGACAAGCGCCCGCTCGACCTGGCGCTGGTCAAGGCCGCGATGAACGAGCGCACGCCCGAGGTCCTGCCCGAGCCGAGCATCCAGCAGATCATCACGGCGGTCACCGATTTCTTCCGCATCCGGCTTGCGGATCTCCAGAGCAAGAAGCGCCCCCGCAGCGTGACCGTGCCGCGGCAAGTCTGCATGTACTTCGCCCGCAGGATGACAAGGCTCTCGCTCGAAGAGATCGGCGGCTATTTCGGCGGGCGCGACCACACCACGGTGATGCACGCCGTCAAGGCCGTTGAGAACCGGCGCGACACAGAGCCGGATTTCGGCGGACAGCTCAAGGCGATCGAGGACAAGATCCGGGCGAGCGGGTGAAATGCCGGAGAGAAGTCCCGTTTGCATATTCGAGTAATCCCGCGACATGAAGCCGCATCCCAAGATCAGGAAAGTGGCCAAGTGGGCGGCGGCGATGTTTTCCAGCCTGCTGGTCTTGCTCTGGGCGGGAAGCGCCTGGTGGGAAACCGGCTGGTACAGAGATAGTGGTCTCAACTTCTACGTGCACGCAGGGAAACTGCGGGGCAGTGCTTATGACACAGAGCACCTCTGGGATGGCCGGGGAGAGTGGTACATCGAACGAGCCGATCGGCGGTTTGAGTGGTGGTTCGATGTGAATCCGAACGGGGGCATGTGGAATGTCGGCATTCCTCTGTGGCTCTTCGCACTGCCCGCACTGCTCGGTACGGCTGCGGCTTTTCGGTTGGACACGCTGGCCGGTGTTCGCGCTCGTGGAGCGAAATGCTCGCACTGCGGCTACGACCGTTCCGCGACACCGGCCAAAGCAAATTGCCCGGAATGCGGCACACCGAAGAACCGTTCCAGACCGAATGAATAAAACCGCGCACTGCATTCGGCCCCGAAGGGGCCACGGCTTGTAGCCACGGGTGGAGCGAGCGAGTCTTCGAGCGAGCGCAACCCGTGGACTCGGCGTATGGATTTCATCCTGCCCCAAAGGGGCAGAGGAATTCTTCGCACGACTCAATCGAACAAGTACCGCATCTCAAACTCGATCTCGTGCGCCCGAAGCATGCGCACATACTCCGATTTGAAATCTTCCTTCTTGTGATGCTGCGCCTGGCGCGCGATGTATCGCTTGACCACTGGTTCCTGAGACTTGCTGACTGTGAACGCACCAAACCCCTCCTGCCATGCGAACTTCTTGAGTTCCGGAAACTCCGCGTGCACCCACTTGGACGATCTCGCCTTGACGGTGCGCATGAGATTCGAGATCGATGCCTCCGGGCGCGAGCGAATCAAAAGGTGAACGTGATCTTCGATGCCTCCGATCTCGTAGAGCACGTCCTTCTCGGCACGGACGATGCCTCCCATGTACGGGTAGAGACGCTTGGCGACGTCGGGTGTGATCCACGGCGTGCGGCGTTTCGTGCTGAAGACAATGTGAAAGAGCATCTGGGAATGCGTGCCGGGCATCGCGGTTCTCCTGTAATTGTGAAGATCGTTGAGAATACAGAACGCGCAGACGGGCTTGGAATCCCCTTTCCTCTGCCCCTTCGGGGCAGGGATGAATTTCGCGCTCGAATGTCCACGGGTTGCGCTCGCTCGCCGACTCGCTCACTCCACCCGTGGCCACAGCCCTTGGCCCCTGCGGGGCCGGAAAACGCGCGGCGTTGGTGCCCGATCGGGCCTGGTTGATAGATATCACCCAATGAAAAAGGGGAAACGCCTTCCGCGTCTCCCCTCTGCTTCGATCCATTTGTTCTCTTCGTGTCCTTCGTGGTGAATCGCATGTCGCGATTCACGGCAACGACTCAATCCACGCCGAGCAGCTTCTTGGTTTCCTTCAGAATGTCCTGCGCGGTCAATCCGCACATCTTGAGCATCTCGTCGGGCGTCTTGGCGCTCTTGGGAATACGGGTGACGTGCATCTGCTTGAGGCGGAAGGCATCGCCGCTCTCTGTCAGGGCGTCCGCGATCGCCGAACCAAGTCCGCCACCGTAGTTGTCTTCGAGCGTGATGACGTTGCCGCCGGCGTTGTTGATGTGATCCAGCACGCC
Organism: Planctomycetota bacterium; assembly: GCA_017303555.1. Taxonomy (GTDB): domain Bacteria; phylum Planctomycetota; class Phycisphaerae; order Phycisphaerales; family UBA1924; genus JAFEBO01. The sequence goes on along the minus strand of JAFLCN010000020.1, from coordinate 41,381 downwards.
GTCGGTATCGAACGGGATGCTGTACATATCGAGCAGCGTGGCGCTGATGCCGGCCTTATCGAGCAGCTCGATCGCCTTGTTCGCCTCGTGCACCATGTAGCCGGTCGCGGCGATCACAAGGTCCTTGCCTTCGACCAGCGTCTGGAAGCCGCCGAGGTTGAAGACGTCCTTCTCGCTGTACAGGAACTCGGTCTCGGCCCGAAGCGTCCGCATGTAGCAGCAGCCTTCGTACTCGGCCATCACGCCCACGAGCGCGTACGCGGCGTACGCGTCGCTCGGCTGCAGGATGTAGAAGCCGGGGTTGCCCCGATGATCCTTCATCGTCGCGAACGCGCGGAACCACGAGACGTCGGGCAGAGACATCTGGCTCGGGCCGTCCGACGCCAGCGTGATGCCGCTGTGGCTTCCCACGATCTTCAGGTTCGCGCCGGAATACAGCCCCATCTCGATCTGGTCGTACGCACGCGTGAAGAACTTGCTGAAGGTCGCCATGAACGGAACCTTGCCCGCGGCGGACAACCCCGTGCCGACGCCCACCATGTTCTGCTCGGCGATTTTGCACTCAAAGAACCGATCGCTCGAAGCCGGGTCCTTGCGGAACATGTCGGTGAACGTCGAGTTCTGCACGTCCGCGTCGAGAACGACCACCTTCTTGTTCACACGCCCGAGCGCCCGCAGACCGATCCCGAACGCGCGACGCGTTGCGATCACGCCCGACTGGTACAGGCTCTCCATGTCGAAGGCCTTCATCGCTTCCTTCAGCGTCGGCATGTCGCCGGTCGCGAGGTCGGGCGTGCTGATCTCCGGGGGCGGCTCGATCGTGAACGAATCGCTCTGCGCCAGGCTGCTGGTCAGTTCCATCCGCTTCTGATCGAGCTCGGCGAGCGCCTTCTTGAGGGCGTCGCCCGTCGCCACCTTGCCGTGCCAGCCCGCGCCCTGCATCGACTCGGCGCCCCAGCCCTTCACCGTCTTCGCGACCACCGCCATCGGCTTGGCGGCCTTCTCGAACGCATCGAACGCGTTCTTGATCTGCGTCGGGTTGTGCCCGTCGATCACCTTCACATCGAAGCCAAACGCTTCCAGCTTCGCGGCCGTGGTTTCGGCGCTCTGCTGACCGCTCACGCGATCCGACTGGCCAAACTCGTTGCAGTTGAAGATCGGCAGCACGCGGTTGAGCTTGTGATCGATGATGTAGTCGAGCGCTTCATCAATCTGCCCTTCGCGCGATTCGCCGTCGCCGATGATGCAGTAGATGTGCTTGTCGATCGCGTCGAGACGGGCGGCCTCGGCCAGGCCCGCCGCGACGCTCAGGCCCTGGCCCAGCGAGCCCGTCGCCGAATCAAAGAAGGGGAAGCCTTCCATCGGGTTCGGGTGGCCGTCCAGACAGCTATCCGCGGCACGCAGGGTCTTGAGGTCATCCACCGTCAGACGCTTGCGGTTGTTGGGGTCCTTGCCGAACATCACGCCCAGCTTCGCGCACGCCGCGTACACGGCGGGGACAGCGTGGCCCTCGGAGAGCACGAGGCGATCGCTGGTCGGGTAATCAGGGTAATCGGGGCTCCAACGCATCGTGTGGAACATCAGCACCGTGACGAGGTGGCCGATACCCATGGACGAACTCGGGTGCCCGCTGCCGGCGGCGGCGGTCATCTCGAGCGCAAGTCGATCGAGTTCAATGGCCTGGGCATGGACGGCTGCTTCGAATGACATCGGGTGAACCTCCGCGGGTGCAAACGGGAAAACACCGACCACACGCCGCCGACGCGCGTCGGCGGTGAGTGGGCACCTACGTCGAGTCGGACGACATCGTTCGAACCGCGCTCGGGAACGACCGGCGCTCCCACGCGGCTCTATCGCCGGCCCAATGGCCAGCCTCCCGGCCGGACCGGGTCTGGTGAGTATCTGCAAACAAACAGCTATTGACAACCTTTCCGAGCCGGGAGGAGCGGAAATCGCCCGTTTTCACCCCGACATTGCCCCGCCCGGGAGGCAGAAATCATCAGCCCGTCCCGGCAATCCATCGTTGCTCCGGTGTGCGCCGGGATGCACCGGCAAGGGCGTCGGAACCCTCAATCGTGTGATCTCATTGTCAATCCAAAGGCTCCAAAGCTCGCATTGACAAACACTTCGGCACACGCAGACCGGAAAGAGGTGACCTCATTTTTGGTGGGTGATAGGCGAATTTCGTCTTGGGAAGGCGCGGCTGTCGGTTATAACTGAGGGTTCGCCTTTTCTGGGCAGCGTTCTGCGGCTCAGGCGCGGTTCCGGGTCAGGTCGATTTTCGGGAGCGGGATCAAATGACATCCATGGTACGTCGGTTGTCCAAAGCGTGTTCCGGAGCGTTGCAGTGCGCGCTGCTCTGCCTGCTCTGCGGAGCGTTCCTCGCCCCCAACGCAGAGGCTGCCCAGAGGCGCAAGCCCCGGGTCGCGTTGCTGCACAACAACGACAACCGCGTCTTCACCACGTTCGTGCCGGACGTGATCGGCAAACTGACATCGAGTCAACTCTTTGAATCGGTCAGCGAGCTCGACGCGTTCGAAAGCGTGCCCACCCTCTCCCAATTGAACGAGTACGACGCCGTGCTGGTCTGTCCGGTCACGAGCTGGACTGACCGTGCGGCCATGGGCACGAATCTCGCGGCATATGTGGACGCGGGTGGCGGCGTGGTGCTGTCGGTGTTCTCGTTTGCACGCATCAGCGCGGGCCAAGACGGCCTGATGCTCGCCGGCGGGTGGACCTCTGCTTACCAGTGCATCCCGACCTCCAACATGGTCTTCGGCTCCAACGCGACCCTGGGCACCGTGGCGGCGCCGACCCATCCCATCATGATCGGTGTCGAAACGCTCGATGGTTTTCAGCGAAGCTGGCGGCCCGGAACGACCTCGGTTTCTCCGGGCGCGACCCTGATCGCGTCCTGGTCGGACGATAAGCCGCTGGTCGCGGTCGGTCCGAAGCCCAATCGCGTGGACCTGGGCTTCTACGTCCGCTCGAGCGATGGCGATTTCAACGGTGGATACGTGTCGAGCACGGACGGCTTGAAGCTGATGGCAAACGCGCTCGCGTTTGTCAGCCGGCCGCGGATTCTGGTGATCGCCAGCGATCTGCCCGTCTCGGTTCAGGACGTGCAGACGAAGATCAGTGCGACGGGCGTTTTCAGCCGCGTCGACACCTTCAACTCCGAATTTTCGACCCCGACGCTGGAACAGCTCCGGAAGTACGACGCGGTCCTGGTGTGGTGCGCAAGCTCCTTCGCCAATCCCTTCGCCATCGGCAACGTGCTCGCCGACTATGTCGATGCCGGCGGCGGCGTGGTCTTCGGCAACCGCCGCCCGTTCTTTGATCCGGTCCGCCGGCCCGGCGGCCGCTGGATCAGCGACGGCTACGAGATCATCCCCGAGGACGTCGATTCCACGTTCGGCACGGCCACGCTCGGTACCGTGGTGTATTCCGGACACCCCATCATGAACGGGGTCGCGACTTTCAACGGCGGATCGGTCAGCGCCCGCCCGACCAAGACCACGGTCAATCCCGGCGGCCTGATCGTCGCGAAGTGGTCCGACAGTAAAACGCTCGCCGCGGTCTCGACCAAGTGGAAGAACAGGGTCGATCTCGGTTTCTACCTGCCCTCCAACAACGCCTCCTCGGGCCTCTGGCTCCCTTCGACCGACGGCGCGAAGCTGATGATCAACTCGCTTCTCTACACGATCAAGCCGTACGTCGCCTGCGTGGCGGCCGACGCCGGAAACGTGAACGATGTCGTGAACAAGCTCACCGCAACCGGCCGTTTCAGCGGCGTCGCGAACATCGACGTGGGCGGCTCCACCCCGTCTCTCGCCGAGCTCAGCCCCTTCGGTTCCATAATTACCTGGCAGAACGGAGCCTTCTTCGACTCCCTCGCCTTGGGCGAGGTGTTCGTCGATTACGTGGACGCTGGGGGCGGAGTCGTCTCCGCCGTTCGGACCGACATCGCTCAAACCGCTCCGGAAGGTCGCTGGAACACCGGCGGGTACGACGTCGTGCCGCCCCCACTGCCGCCCGAGATCACCCCGCAGGCAACGCTGGGCGCGATCTTGGAGCCCGATCACCCGGTCGCGAAGTTTGTCCGCAAGTTTGACGGGGGCGGGGCGAGCTACCGAAACAGCCCGACGCCCCTGCTGCGCGGACGGGCGATTTTCAACTGGTCCGACGGCAACGCCCTCGCCTCGGTTCACAGCACCCGCCGCCGGGTGGATCTCAACTTCTGGCCGATTTCCGGCGGCTGGAACTCCCGAACCGACGGCGCCTGGATCATGGCCAACGCTCTCGAATGGGCGTCGGTCTCGTCACCCTGCCCCGGCGACTTCAACGGCGACGGCCAGGTCGACGATGCGGACTTCTCGCTCTTCGTCGGTCCTTACAACGACCTGGTCGATCCGCGGGCGGATCTCAACGGCGACGGCTTCACCGACGATGCCGACTTTGGCATTTTCGTTCAGGGCTACAACAACCTGCTCTGCCCGTGAGCGGCGGCGAGGCAGCGGTCGGCGTGGCCGCTGCGGAAGTCAGAAGGGTCGATTTTGATTCCCGGACCTGCCCCAACATCTTGTGGGCGGTGGCTTTTTTGATCGGAGCTGTTGGTACACTTGCTCCCGGCACCGGCAGGCCCTGCCGCGGGATGCCGCAAGACTACACGGAGGATGCATGAAAGTCATTTGTGATCGCGGCGCGCTTCTCGACGCCATCAACCTCATCTCCGGCGCGGTCGCCGCTCGCACCCCCAAGGTCCAGCTCACCTGCGTGAAACTGACCGCCACCAAGACGGGCAGCGCGGGCGAAGTGACGCTTGTCGCGACCGATGCCGAGATCTCGCTCCGCCTGCGGCTCGCCCAGGTCGATGTGCAGCAGCCCGGTGAGGCGCTCATCCCCGCCGACAAGCTCCGCCAGATCATCTCGGCCGAAGACTCCGAGCCGACGCTGACGCTGGAGACCGAGGCCGAAGTCATCCACATCAAGGGACAGGATGCGCACTTCAAGGTCTTCGGCTATCAGGTCAACGACTATCCCCCGGTCCCCGAGATCACCAGCGTGATCGCCGGCACCGACGGCGTCAAGGCCAAGGCGGTCTTCACGCAGAACGCGGCACTCCTTTCCGGAACTGTCGCCCGCACCCTTTTCGCCACCGCCCGCGAAAACAGCCGCTACGCCATCAACGGCGTGCTGATGAAACGCGACGGCAAGAAGCTCGAGATGGTCGCCACCGACGGGCGGCGCCTCGCGCTCTGCCGCTCCACTCTCGCCGGAGGGGGCGACAAGGACGCCAAGACCATTTCCTGCATCGTGCCCACCAAGGCGCTCACCATGCTCCAGCGTCTGCTGGGCAACGGCGACGAGAACGTGCAGATCGCGATCACCGACAACCAGGTCTTCTTCGCGGTCGGGGGCGGGGCCAAGAACGAGGCCCCGCATTCGGTGCTCAGCTCCACGCTCGTCGAGGGCGCGTTCCCCCCGTACGAGGACGTCATTCCCAAGGACCAGGACAAGAAGGTCACATTCGACCGCGACGTGCTCTCGAGCGCTGTCCGCCGCGCCGCCCTTTTGACCAACGAAGAGTCCCGCGGCGTGCGGATGAACTTCCAGGCGAAGAAAAAGCACCTGGAGCTTTCCAGCCGCGCCCCCGAAATGGGCGAAGCGAAGGTCGATATCAGCCTCGCGGGCTACGAGGGCGACGACATCGAGATCGGTTTCAATCCGACGTTCATCACCGACGCCCTCAAGGTCATCAGCGATCCGCAGGTAATTATGGAGCTGAAGGCCCCGAACAAGCCCGGCGTCGTGAAGAGCGGCGGCGACTTCGTCTACGTCGTCATGCCCGTCAACCTTCAGTGATTCTCGAGAAGGATCCCCGCATTCCGGGGCTTCAGACCCGGGCGGACCGGCGGTGCCGATGCACCGAACGCTCCGCGCGGATCACACGCCCCTTCGGCGACCGACGCCCGACCGGCTGGGGCTCGGGCACTTTGCCGACGGGCTGAACCGGCGCACGCGCTGCGGCGGGCTGAACGGCTTGACCAACAACAGCCTCGGACGGCGAAACCCGCCGGGCCCGAGGGACGTGCGCCGAAGCTTGCCGATCGGCCTGCCAGGCCCCGAGGCAAAGGCCGGGGAGAACAAACGCGCCGAGGATCGCCGCGAGTTGCCAGGTCGAGAGCAGAGGCAGCGTCTCGGGCTGAACGAAGAACCAGACGAGCGCCAGGCCCGAAAGCAGCGTCAGGCATGCCGCGGCAACGATGCCGGCGAAACGAATTGAACGAACCAGACGATGCATCAGGATCCCCACACACAGGTCTATCGAGCGTGCCGAGACTTCGGGAGGCAAATCTACACCACGGGAGTCGCGAGTTCTAGCGATCGCCCGGCGGAGCGGTTCAACTTCAGAAAGTTTTGGAATTGATCGCAAGCGTTCGGCGCGGATGGATTTGTGAAGAGAGCCAAGAGGGTGTATCGTCCCCACCACGTGAGAGCGCGTTCCGGCCAACCGAACCGATGGCACGCGGCCCTGCCGCTGCTGTTGTCCTGCGCCCTGACCAGCGGCGCGCTTTCGCAAGCGCAGCCCGCGCCGCGCCCCGAGCGTCCGGTTGGTTCTCCGCCGGTCGACGGACCGATGCAGCGCGAGGAGCCAAAGCCCGGAACGCCGGACAAGCAACTCGAGGTCTTCGAGGGCAGGCCGGTGCGCGAGATTCGGCTCGTCAAGCCCGTGCGCCCCAAGGCCGACGGTGAAGCGACCACCTACGAGCCGGTCGATGACGACACCGCAAAGATTGTGCGCAATCAGCTCCGCCTGCGCGAGGGCGCCGCGTACGACCAGAGCGTCGTCTCCGCCGACATCACCCGCCTGAACCGACTGGGGCGCTTCAAGCAGGTCGAAACCCGCGCCCAGCCCTACGACGACGGCAGCGTCGCGCTCATTTACATCCTCCAGCTCCAGCCCATCGTGCAGGATGTCCAGAGCGTCGGCAACCGCAAGTTCAGCGATCAGCAGATCGCAAAGGAAGTGGACATCCTGCGGGGCACGCCCGTCGATCCGCTCCAGCTCGAACGCGCCAGCCGGCGCATCGAGGCGATGTACCGCAAGAAAGGCTTCTACCTCGCGCGCGTCTCCGTCGATGAGGAGCAGCTCGAAAAGAGCGGCATCGTCATCTTCAACATCCGCGAAGGCGAGCGCCTCAAGGTCGTCGATATCCGCTTTGAAGGCAACCGCAGCTTCGGCGCCTCGGAGATCCAGCCCAACATCAAGACCAAGACGGCCTGGCTCTTCAACCGGGGCCCGCTCGACGACGAGGTGCTGGACGACGACGTCGGCAGCATCATCCGCTTCTATAAAGACAGGGGCTTCCTCGACGTGCGCGTCGATCGCAATGTCCGCCCCGCTCCGACGGGCAAGGAAGCGATCGTCACGTTCCTGATCGACGAGGGCCCGGTCTACACCCTCCGCAGCGTCGACACCTTCTACATGGAATACGCACGCAGCTTCCCGACCATCGCGGAAGCTCAGGCCGACCTCAAGCCCGGCGAGAAGATGCTCGTCCTCGGCCCCGAGGCACGCCCGAACAGCCCCGAGCGCAACATCTTCGTCTCGCACGATGGCCAGATCTCGTCCGATCAGGCCAAGGGCCTCATGATCATCAAGCCCGGCGACGTCTACAGCGTGGACAAGCTGGACAAGTCGATCAAGGCGATCGCCAACGCCCTCGGAATGATGGGCTACGTCGATGCCCAGGTCAGCCGACGCGAAAGACGCGACACGCAGCAGCCCCAGGTGGACATCGTCATCTTCATCACCCAGGGAAAAGAGTACAAGACGGGCGAGATCATTATTCAGGGCAACGACATCACGCAGCAGAAGGTGGTCCGCCGCCAGATCGAGCTCCAGCCCGACCGCCCGCTCGATACGGTCGCGCTCGAGAACAGCACGCGCCGGATCAAGCAGACCAACACCTTCGACAACCAGCGCGTGCGCCTGACCGCCCAAAAGGCGGAAGAGGCCGATCCGGAGCATCGCGACGTGCTGGTCGAGGTGGCCGAGACCAACACCGGCGAATTCAACATCGGCGCCGCGGTAAGCAGCGACGGCGGCGTCCTGGGTCGTATCTCCATCACCCAGCGGAACTTCGACATCGGCGATCCGCCCGACACCGCGGGCGAACTCTTCAGTGGACGCGCCTTCCGAGGAGGCGGCCAGACCTTCAACATCACCGCCCTCCCGGGCGACAAGGTGCAGAGCTACGGAATCTCGCTCGCCGAGCCGTACCTGTTCGAGACCAATTTCTCCGGGTCCGCGGCATTCGCGTACAACCAGCGCGTGTACGACCAGTACAGCGAGCAACGCGTCGGCCCGCGATTCGCCCTCAGCCGGCGCTTCGGCACGCGGTGGGTCGCCAGCCTCCCGATCAGCTTCGAAAAAGCCGTTATCTACGACATCCCCGTCACTTCGGCCGTCGATATCTACGACTCCCAGGGCTCCGCCAACATCTATCGCGCCGGACTGATCCTGAGCCGCTCGACTTTCGATGATCCGGTCCAGCCGACGAAGGGCACGAAAGTGGAGATCGCGGCGGAACAGGTCTACGGCACGTACAACTACACCCCGCTCCGCGTCGAGCACCAGATTTTCATCCCGCTGAGCGAGGATTACCTCGGGCGGACCACAACCCTTTCGTTCCACACGCGGATGGGGTACATTCCGCAGGGCCGCAGCTCCGTGCCGGTCTACGACCGTTTCTACCTCGGCGGTGCCGACCTGCGCGGCTTCCAGTTCCGCACTGTCTCGCCCCGCACCAATCAGTACTTCCCGCCGGACGTTCCCAGCCCCGAGCCGATCGGCGGCACCTGGATGTTCAGCTTCAACCCCGAGATCAAGGTCCCGCTGTACGACGACATCCTCGCGATGGTCTTCTTCGTCGACTCCGGCACCGTGCTCTTCGAGCCCGGCTTCGACCAGTACCGCATCTCGGTCGGTACCGGCCTGCGGGTGAACATTCCGCAGTTGTCGGGCGCTCCACTGGCGTTCGATTTCGGTTTCCCGATCAAGAAACAGCCTCAGGACAGCGGGCGCCTGTTCACGTTCAGCGTCGATGTGCCGTTCTGATTGCCGCTCTGACTGCCGTTTTGGGGCGTTGCGGGGCCCCGCCCGCACGTTTTCGCCCGTTTCTGCCGCGGGGTGGAAAGTCCCGTATCATGCAACCCGCGTCACGGGGCGGCGTGCCCCGCGTGACGGAGTCTGATTGCGCACGCTCAGGACAACCATTTCATGAAAACTGGTCGCAGGTCGTTCGGTCGTTTGGCGGGCTTCGTCGGCGCTGGCATCGTGGCGACCGGGCTGGCCGGATTCGGTGCCATGTCGGTGCGGGCGAACAGCGCCAACGCGCCGTCGGCATCCAAGATCGCCCTGATCAACATCGAGAAGGTGATCAACGACCTGGACGAGGTCAAGATGGGCCAGCAGAAGATCGCGGCCAAGGCCGATGCGCGCCAGGCGGAACTGAACAACATCGCCAAGCAGCTCGACGAGGGCCAGAAGAAGCTCGAGCTGATCGACCCCAAGGACACCAACCGGCGCGAAGAAGCCGTCAAGATGATGGAGCTGAACGCGACCGCGAACGCCAAGCAGCAGGCGTTCCAGGGCATCATCAACATCGAGAAGGGCGACCTGTTCAAGCAGGTGCACGGGCACATCATGGACGCCTGCGCGAACTACGCCCAGAAGAACGACATCGAGCTGATCCTGGTGGACGACCGCGTGCTGACCTTCCAGGAGAACGACGATGTGGGCAAGGTCTCGGCCCTGATCTCGCAGAAGCGCATCGTCTACGGTGCGCCCGCGCTCGACATCACCGACGACATCATCAAGGTCATGAACAACAACTTCGCGGCCAACGGGGGCAAGAAGCCCGCGCCGAAGAAGCCGTAACCAGGGCCATCCGAGCGTCTCCAAAGCACACCGACCGGCGCAGACTTCCCCACCCACAATGCAAGCAACAGCACCCACAAGCCAGCCGTCCACCACGCCCGGCGCCGAACCCGCCCAGAACGGAGCGGCCCCCCAGCGCGATGGCGCGCCCGACGGCGGCATGACCTCCGGCAAGCTGGCGGAACTGCTCCAGGGCGAGTTGCTGGGGTCGGGCGACGTTGCGATCACCGGTATCAGCGCGATCGATCAATCGCGCCCCGGCGACCTGACGTTCATCCGGAGCCACAAGTACGCTCAGATGTGGGATCGGAGCAAAGCGTCGGTGGCCATCCTGGTGCGGGAGGTCGGCCTGCCCCGAAGCGTGGCGGAGGGGCGCGCGATCATCGTGGTGCAGGATGGGGAGGTTGCGCAGCTCGCGATCCTGACGGCGCTCGCGCCGCCCCGGCACGCGCCGACGCCCGGAATCGATTCCTCGGCAAAGGTGGATCCGAGCGCAGAGGTGGACCCGACCGCGCGGATCGGCCCGATGTGTTTCGTCGGCGCGGGCGCAAAGATCGGCGCGCGGTCGAACCTGATCTCGGGCGTGCACATCGGCGCGGGCGCGGCAATCGGTCAGGATACCGAGATCGGGCCCGGCTCGTCGGTGATGGACGGCTGCATCATCGGAAACCACTGCAACCTCGCCGGCTGCGTCGTCATCGGCGCCGAAGGCTTCGGCTACACGCTGCAGCCCCACGCGAGCGGGCGCGGCAAGTACCTCGTCCACATCCCGCACATCGGCAACGTCGTGATCGGCGATCACGTCGATATCGGTGCGAACACGTGCATCGACCGGGCGAAGTTCGGCAGCACCAGCATCGGCAGCGGAACCAAGATCGACAACCTCGTGCAGATCGGGCACAATTGCCGCATCGGGCGTTCGTGCATTCTCTGCGGCCAGGTCGGGCTTTCGGGCTCGGTCACGCTGGGAGACGGCGTGCAACTCGCCGGTCGTGTTGGTGTCGCGGACAACATCCACATCGGCGCGATGGCCCGCGTCGGCGCGAGCGCGGGCGTGATGAACGACATCCCCAGCGGCCAGACGTGGCTCGGCGCGCCCGCCATGCCCGTGAAGGAAGCGGCCCGGAACATGGCCCTCTTCCGCAAGCTCTCGCAGATCCTGAAGAAGGTCAAGCTCGAGAATCCGTGAGCGGAGGCTCGATAAGCGTGCCGCGGCCGATTGAAATTTCCGGACTCGGACTTTTTTCGGCGCGCCCGGCTCGCCTGGAAATTCGGCCGTCCGATTCGGGGGGCATCCGCTTTGTCGATGCTTCCGGTCGCATGGGGACACCCGCGACGATCGCCCACCAGCGAACGTCGCAAGGCCCGCTGGGCGGGCGCAACACCGTGCTCGGCGATGAGCGTTTCTCTGTCGCCACCGTGGAACATTGCATGTCGGCGCTGGCCGGGCTGAACATCTGGCACGCCGAGATCGCCGTGGACGGGGGCGAGCTGCCGATCCTCGACGGTTCCGCATCCGGATTTGCCGACGCACTTCGCGGGGTCCGCTCCGCTCCGGGCAGCCCGATCAGGCTGCGTTCCTCCGTTCGCGTTGAGCACGCATCGAGCGGAGCGTGGATCGAAGCCTCGCCTTCCGATCGCATCCTTTACCGCTACGAACTGCGATACCCCGCGGGGTCGGGCCTGCCGGACCAGGACTATGCGTGGGACGGGAGCGCGGCGTCGTACTCCGGCCAGATCGCCCCCGCCCGCACCTTCTCGCTCGAAGCAGAAGCACTCGCGATGCGGGCCGCGGGCCTCTTCCCGCATCTGACCGCCCGCGACATGCTGGTGATCGCGCCCGACGGCAGCGCGATCGAGAACGCCTTTCGATTCCCCGAAGAACCGGCCCGTCACAAGCTGCTCGATCTGATCGGCGATCTTGCGCTGCTGGGCGGGCCGCTGATCGCCGATGTCACGGCGCACAAGTCGAGCCATGCGCTGACGCACGAGTTGTGCCGCCGAATCGCGGGGGCGCGGCCCTGATCTGTATCGCGCGCGAACGGAAAACCATTTCACCACAGAGTCACAGAGAACACAGAAAAAGACAGGACACTCGAAAGCCGGATGATGCGCGGTCTTCGTGAACCACAGCGACCATCCATTCTGTCTCTTTCTCTCCGCGACCTCTGCGGCTCTGCGGTGAAGGGGGATTTTCGGCGCGATGACGCCAGATCAGCAAGGCTTGGACCCCCGCTTACACTGCGCCCATGAGCCACGAGCCGCTCTCGCCAGACTATGTTCGCCGAATCGCGAAACTCTCGCGGCTGTCGCTGTCCGATGCGCAGGTCGCCGAGTACGGCTCGCGCATGACCGCTGTGCTCGGATACATGGACCGTTTGCGCGAACTGAAGCTCGATGATGTCGAACCGATGGCCAACGTCGGAGGCACGACCAACCGGCTGGATGAAGACACGCCCGGACCGACGCTGAGCAACGAAGCGCTGATGAAGATCGCGCCCGACACCGTGCCGCCGTTTGTGAAGGTTCCGAAGGTGCTGGGTGAAGGGGGTGGGGCGTGAGTCGCGCCGGCAACGCACCCGAACTCGTTCGCGCCTCGATCGACCGCCTCAAGAGCGTCAATCCCCGGCTCAACGCCTTTGTCGAGGTCTTCGAATCCCGCGCACTCGCCGATGCGCAGGCGTCTGCAATCAATTCCAAACGCGGCCCCCTCGCCGGCATTCCCATCGCACTCAAAGACAATCTCTGCCTCGCCTACGGCAAGACCACCTGCGCCAGCAACATGCTGCGCAATTACGAATCGCCCTACACCGCGACGGCGGTTCAGAAACTGATCGATGCCGGCGCGATCATCGTCGGCAAGACGAACATGGATGAGTTCGCGATGGGCTCCTCCTGCGAGCACTCATGCTTCGGCCCCACGTTCAATCCGTGGGATGTTTCCCGCATTCCCGGGGGCAGCAGCGGAGGCAGTGCCGCGGCGGTCGCTGCCGGAATCGTCCCGCTCGCGCTCGGCTCCGACACCGGCGGATCCGTCCGCCAACCCGCCTCTCACTGCGGCATCGTCGGCGTGAAGCCCACGTACGGCCGCGTCAGCCGCTACGGACTCGTCGCGTACGCCAGCAGCCTCGATCAGATCGGCACGCTCACGCGCACGGTCGAAGATGCCGCGCTCGCGCTCTCCGTCATCTGCGGCCACGATCCGCTCGATACGACTTCATCGCAGGAACCGCTGCCGGATCTGCTCGGCCCGCTCAACACGCCCGTCGAAGGCCTGAAGCTCGCCGTTCCCCGCCAGGCCCGAAGCGACGCAAACCACCCGGACGTTGCGAGAGTTTTTGATGAAGCCATCGCCACATACAAACAGCTCGGTGCGACAATCGTGGATGTCGATCTGCCCCTGCTCGATCACGGCATCGCGGCGTATTACATCGTCGCGCCCGCCGAAGCATCCAGCAACCTCGCCCGCTTTGATGGCATCCGCTACGGCCATCGCGCCAAGCTCGAACAAGGCGACGATCTCTTTGATCTCTACTGCAAGTCGCGCTCCGAAGGCTTCGGCCCCGAGGTCCAGCGCCGCATCATGCTCGGCACGCATGTCTTGAGCAGCGGCTACTACGACGCCTACTACAACACCGCGCTCAAGGTCCGCCGCCGGATCAAGCAGGATTTCGACCGCGTCTTCGCCGATTGCCATGCGGTGCTCATGCCCGCAAGCCCATCACCCGCGTGGAAGGTGGGCGAGAAGCTGAGCGACCCGCTGGCGATGTACCTCGAAGATATCTACACCGTGACGATCAACCTCGCCGGCCTTCCTGCGATGAGCATTCCCGCGGGCTTCGCGTCGGTCGAGGGCAAGCAGCTCCCGGTCGGCGTCCAACTCGTTTCGCCCGCGTTCGATGAAGCTCGCATGCTCCGGATTGCGCGGCAATTCGAAAGGGCGACCGATCAGAGCGCGCGAACGCCGAACGTCTGACGCCTCACGCCGCGGCATTCAGAATCAGGAACACAATCGCCAGAATCGTCGCGTTGTTCAGAAAGTGCGCCACGATGGGCCCGATGATGCTCCCCCGCCACTCGCGGATGAGCGCGAACACGAACCCGATCGCGATCACCGGCCCGAGTAACTGCACCGGGTAGCCGTGCATGAACCCGAAGATCAGCGCGCTCGCGATCGCCGCCAGCACAAAGCCCATGTGCGCCCGCATCGCGCGGAACGCGCCGCCACGGAAGACGGTTTCCTCCACGAGCGGCGCCCAGATCGTGGCGAGCGTGAAGAGCAGCGCGAGCAGGATCGCATCGCCCCGGCCCGCCAATTCCAGGATCGGGTTCTCCGGCGGCTGCACGTCCTTGCCGCTCCACATGTGCACGAGGAAGTTCAGCAGCAGCGAAACCATCAGCGCGCCGAACACGATCGGCAATCCCGCGAGATAACCGAAGATGCCGGCCACGATCTCGCGGAACACGCCGCGCTCGGCGGTCCAGCCCACGAGTTTGCGGTACTCGCCGAAACGCACGCCCCGCAACAGAGGCACGAAGATCGCGAGCGCAACCATCCACTGCCCGCCGAGCACGACATACGGAAACCACTCCGGCAACTGGCCGGCGCGGGACATCACGACCGCCAGTATCGAAGCACCGATCTTGAAACCCAGAAACGCGAGCATGAACGCCGCGAGGATCTCCCAGCCGAAACTTCCGCCCGGTGCGGGAGCGACAAATCGCCGCCGAATCTTCCCGGTCGCGATCAGCACCACCATCGCGATCGAACACCCGATGCCGCCCATCACGGCACCAAGCCCCGCTCCGACCACGAGCAGAATGCCCGCGATGAGCGGGCCCCCACCCGAGAGCAGCCGAACACGATCGGCATCCGAATCCGGCCTGCCGAACGTGAACGCGACTTCGGCGAACCAGCCGTGGCGCGCCTTCAGCCGCTCGCGCTGATCGTCGCTCAGACCCGCCGCATCGCCGGCATAAATCCGGCGCAGTGCCGCGATGTCTTCTCTCGCGGCATCGATGTTCCGCTGTTCATCCTCTTCCAGTCTGCGCGCGAGCCGATCGGGCCGATCGGCAAACTCCGCTTCCATCGCATCCAGCAGGCGCGTCGCCTCCTCGACACCGTCCTCGCCCTTTAGAATCTCGGCGTGCAGAATCGCCTCGCGCACGCGATCCACTTCCGGCCGCTTGGCTGGATCGGTGATCGGGCTTTGTGCCTGCCCAAGCCAGGCCCGGCGCGCGGCCTGGTCCTTGCTGTCGAACAAGTGCGCGAGCTTGATCACCATCTTTGAGGCAAGCGTCACCGGGTCGGCCAGATCCACCGTTTGCTGGGTTGCGACCGACTTGGCCGCCTTCTGCGTCGAAGACGACGCGTTCGAAACCTGATTCAGATACACCACCGTCCCGAAGCAGACGATCGCGATCAGGCCAGCGAACCAGGCCATGCCCGACGAACCGGGGTCGGGCACGCGGGCCCTGGCCGAAGCGCTTTCTGAAACCGGGGCGGGAGGAAGCGGCTGAAATGGGTTCTGGGTCATATTGCTCGCTGGTTCATAGCACAAACGCGGGCTTTCGGGTGCGAATCCGCGGGGGGTTTCCAAAGTCCGAGGGCCACCGGTCTGGAATTCGGTGCCCTCACGACCGGGACCACCAACGAACCCCATCGACCGGGGGGCTGGTTGGGGCCTATACTGGCGGGTCCCATTTGGGAAATTCTGCCTGGTGGCCCTGCAAAGGATCATCCGGCCCGCCCCACCCGGTAGGTGGCGAGACTGTTTCGGACGCCCTGTCGTCCCGTCGCCTTGGCTGCTATCGCCATCGCTCGGAACGCCAGACTTGCGGAGGTTCGCTATGCATCGTCGGCAAACATCACTCCTGAAGCCCGGATCGGGCTCCAACACCTGGCGCGTCGTTGATGCCGCCGGAATCCCGCTCGGCCGTCTGGCCAGCGAAGTCGCCCTTGTCCTCATGGGCAAGCACCGCGCGGATTACACCCCCCACGTTCACTGCGGCGAGAACGTCGTCGTCACCAACGCGGAAAAGGTTGAATTGACCGGTCGCAAGTCCATTCACCGCCTCAAGATGCGGTATACCGAATACCCCGGCGGCCTCAAGACCCAGACGTACGGCCAGGTCCGCGAGAACGACCCGGAAACCCTCGTGAAGGATGCGGTTCGTCGCATGCTTCCGAAGAACCGCCTCAGCCGCCTCATGCTCCAGAGCCTGCATGTTGTCAAGGGCTCCGAACACCCGCACGCCAACCACAAGCCCACGGAACTCAAGGTTTCGTAAGCCCGATCGAATCCTCTCAACGACCTTGAGACTCAGCGAGAAACACACATGACGACCACTGGATTGAACATTCCCGCGGGCCTGAGCGCCACCGCTGTCGCGCCCGCTGCCGCCCCGATCGTCCGCCCTGTCCGCGCCGCCAAGCCCGCCGATCGGCACGGCTGGTGGTGGGGAACGGGCCGTCGTAAGACCGCCGTCGCCCGCGTCCGCATCAAGCCCTCCAAGGGCGCGGAAGTCGGCGTGCTCTTCGAGTGCGCCTCGACCAGCAAGGCTGGCAAGAAGGACCCGAAGAACTCCAAGCGCATCACCAAGACCGTCGAACAGTACTTTGCCGAGATGCGCGACCGTAACGATGTGCTCGAGCCGATCAAGGCCGCGAGCCTTCAGGACAAGGTCACGGTGGTTTTCCGCTGCCACGGTGGCGGCACGATGGGCCAGGCCCAGGCCTGCAAGCTCGCCGTCGCCCGCGCCCTGCTCGGCTACGACCCGACGCTCGAAGCCCGCTTCCGCGAGATGGGCGTCCTGACCCGCGACAGCCGCGAGGTCGAGCGTAAGAAGTACGGCCAGGCCGGCGCCCGCCGTCGCTTCCAGTTCAGCAAGCGTTGATTTGGTGGGGAGTGGCATCGCCCTTCCGGGCGATGTGCCTTTCGCCTTGCTTCAAAACCAACGTTCCTCCAAGCCCGCGAGCAATCGCGGGCTTTTTTTCGTTCGGCCTTCATCTCCCGCCTGGGGCATTCACCCTTCCCAGCCCACCAACAACTTTCTCATCCTGTCGAAAATCCGCGCATCGATCCGCCCGTTCCAAGTACGCTGCACATGCCGCAGGGCACCGCAGTCGTTTCACCGACGCGGTTTTTGGGGGCAGCCGGCCAGCGCCGGACAACTTGGAGACAGTCGCATGCACTCTTCGTCGTTGCGTCGAACAGGTGTTGTTGTCGCGCTCGCAGCCGGCTCGCTCACGCAAATCGCGCTCGGACAAACCTTTCAAAATGTCCTGACGGAAAACACCAGCTTCGGATTCGACTTGGTGAACACCCGCGACTGCGGCTTCCAGGTGATCGGCCAGACACAGACGAATCCCAATTTTCAGGTGTTCGCGTTCGCGGCACGCCTCACGGAAACCGGCAAAGTCGCCTGGGCGAAGCGGTATTCATCCACCACCGGTGCGCGGTCGTGCGGCTACTCCTGTTTCGAATCCACCGAAAACAACGAACTGGTTCTCGGCTGCGAGTTCTTCAACACCGGACTTCCAGTGCCCGGCTCGCGCGTCGTGATCCGCACCGACAAGGACGGCGTCCCGATCTGGTGCGTTCGATTGACCGGAAGCGACAATTCAGTGCCGCTCTTTGTTCCCAACGCACCCGGTTTCGTCTCGACGGGCGTCAGCGAGTTGTACAAGAACCGGATTGCCGTGATCGGGCGCAAACGCAACACGGACGGTGTGGTCCGCATCGGCCTGCTCAGCGTCCTTCATCGCGATGGCAGCCTGCACTTCTCCAAACGCTACGTGCCGACCGGTGGCAGCGGCGCCGCACTCGACTTCATCCAGGCGCGCGAAGCCAAGGACTCCTCGGGCGAAGTGCTCATCCTCGGCACCATCCTGATCTCGCCGAACTATTACGCCATTTTCGCCATGCGCACCGACGCGGACGGCAAGATCTTGTGGGCCCGCAGCTATCGCATCAACGACGAATCCAGCGATCTCCTCGGAGGAGGATTCGACCTCGCACAAAACGGCGACATGCTCTTCAGCGCCGCACGTTCCTCCCCGCCCGTCGCAGGAATCGTTCCGTACAAGGGACTCTGCGGCAGAATCGACGCGTTGACCGGCGATCTCCAGTGGGCATCAACAGTCGAAGAATTCACCAACGGACAGGAAGCGGTGCTTGCACTCCCCGATGATTCCATGCTCGTCGCCGGCATCACCGGTCAGGGCTTTTCAACGAATCACTTCGACACCGCCGGGGCAGTTCTTCGTGTTGGTTCGAGCGGTCATACCGAGCGACTTTGGAGCTACGGCGATTTCGCGTTCGATTCCCGCGCCGCATTCGAGGCGATCGCCCCCATCGACTGCACCGGCGGCTACGCGATGTTCGGACGTACGCAGGAAGTCGCTCTCGACCGGGAGGCGTGGACCGTCCGCACCGATGCAAACTTTGCCAGCGGCTGCCTCGAGGAGGAACTCAACGCCGTGGGAGGCACGATTCAGCTGGGCATGCAAGATGAGCTGCCCACCGTCATCGACGACGAAGGCTACATGCTCGACACGGCCATCGCCGTCGACGTGGGCATGAGCGCGGATTTCCGCTGCTCCACATCTCGCTGCGTCGGCGACCTCAACGCCGACCAACTCGTCGATGACTCCGATTTCGTTCTCTTCGCCGACGCGTACAACGTGCTGGTGTGCCCGACCAACCCCGCGTACACACGCTGCCCATCCGATTTCAACGGAGACGGCATCGTGGAAGATGCTGATTTCGTGCTCTTCGCCAGCGCGTACGACCAGTTGATCTGCCCGCCGTGAGCAGCTCAATCGCATTCGGCAAACCGAAGGTCCTGCAGATTACGGGCAAATCAGCGCGTCATACCCACCGACGAAGATGCCGAAGTCCGCATCATCGACAATTGTGTCGTCGTTCAGGTCCGCCGGACACCACGCGGGCATGAGCGAATCGGAACAATCGAGGATGTTGTACGGTCCGATGAAGAGCTGAAAGTCCGCATCATCGACGAGGCTGTCGCTGTTCAGGTCGGCGGGGCACGTTCGCGAGAGCGCGACCGTGATGCCCGTCGGCGTGTAACTCGACTGCACCGAATAGCCGGCGGGCGGGATGATCGAGCCGAACGTGCCCGTTCGTGCACCGCTGCCTCCGACGATCTCGATGGGATTCTGCGTGCGGGCAACAAACCCGTTGACCACCCGAAGCTTCAGCGTTCCGCCAAGCGTGCGCGGCGCCGAACCGGTGATCCGATCGAAGGAACTCGGCGAAGCAATGTCGGCTTCAAACGATGAGCTTGAGCCGAGCGCCAAAGAGTTCACAAGGTCGATCTGTCCGATCGGGCTGAACAGCGACACGTTGGAAGGCGCGAGCACGCCGTTCAAAATAAACTTGCCCCAGATTCGCCCCGTGCCTGCCAGCGTGCGCGTTCCGGGCAAGGTCACCGTTGCGTTTGATTCCGTGGTGATGAAGGCCGTGTCGAAGTTGTTCAGGTTGCAATTCAGCGTGATCGTGCCGCTGCCGCCGAGCGTCCCGGTCTGGCCGAAGTAGAGGTACGTGGCACTTCCGCCGGTGTTCTGATTGATCAGCATGTCGCCGTTGTGCGTGAACGCGGCCGACGTAACCCGTAGGCCGGCACCGCTGTTCAGCGTTACGGGGCCGCTGATTGAGCTGTTTTCGGCGTAGAGCGTGGCGTTGCCACTGATCGCAAGCGGCCCCGCCATCGAAACGCCCGTGAACTGAGTTGAGCCGTTGTGAACGAGAAAGCGGCCTCCATTCGAAGCAGTCATCGTGACATTGGAGACCTGCCCGAAGATCCCGGGCGACTGAATCTGAAACAGCCCGCCGTTCGCTTCGAGCGCGCCCGTTCCCGTGCCGCTCAGGTTGATGTTCACAAGTTCGAGCGGGCGAGAAAGCACCCCATCGCTCGCACGCAAGGTGCCGCCGAGTTGGTACCGTCCATACAGACGCCCCGCTCCTTCGATCGTCCTTCCCGCGGGAAGTGCCGCGGTGACGTTCGACTCCGTCGAGATGTACGCGGTATCAAGGTTGGCGGAATTGCAGTTGAGCGTGATCACGCCGGACCCGAGCAAAGAGCCCGACTGATCGAAGATCATTGCCGTCGAAGCGCCAGCCCCATTGTGATTGACCAGCATGTCGCCCGTGTGCGCAAAGTTCGGACCGGTGATACGGAACAAGCTTCCCGCGTTCAACGTCAGCTTTCCATTCACCGATCCATTGTCCTGCCGCAGCGTTGCGTTGCCGCTGACGGTCAGCGGGCCGGAAAGCGAAACATTGGTGAACTGCGTGGTGCCGTTGTGCACGAAGAATGAGCCGCCGTTCGAAGCCGTCATAGAAACGCCCGTGACCTGCCCGAGCACGCCCGGCGACTGAATCTGAAACGGCGCCCCCACGGCTTCAATGGCGCCCGTCCCGGTGCTGACGAGATTGATGTTCTGCAGTTCCAAAGGCCTGCCGAGCAATTGATCGTTCGCGCGGATGATGCCTCCAAACTGGTACCGGCCGTACATCCTGCCCGCGCCGTCGATGATGCGTCCATTCGGAATGGTGGTGACAACGTTCGCGTCCGTCCAGAGATACGCCGTATCCAGGTTCCCAAGTGTGCAGTTCAATGTCACGCGGCCGCTGCCGAGCAACGAGCCAGATTGCGCGAAAGACAGATACGTGCTCGCGCCGGTGCCGTTGTGATTGATCTTCACGTCGCCATTCAAGGTGAAGTCCGCGCTTGTGACCCGAAGGCCGCCGCCCGCGTTGACGGTCACGTTCCCGGTCACAACCCCATCGCTTTGCTGAAGCACCGCGTTGCCACTGATCGTGAGCGGCCCGGTCATGGGCACGCCCGTGAGCAGTGTCGTCCCGTTGTGCACCAGGAATTTGCCGCCACTCGAAGCGGTCATCGAAACATTTGTCAATTGACTGACGATCCCCGGCGATTGAATCGCCAGAGTCGCGCCCTCCGCTCGGAGCGCGCCGGAGCCTTGCATGGTCACGTTCATCATCTCGAGCGTCGCACCAAACGGATCGTCGGCCACGATTGTTCCCGCGTGGATATACCGCCCGTAGATTCGCCCCAGCCCACGCACGGTGATGCCCGATCCGATGCTCGCAACCGTGTTGTTCACAGTTGTCAGATACCCGGTATCAAGATTTCCAGAGTTCGCGTTCAGATAGATCGTTCCGGTTCCGGTCAGTGAAACCGCTCCGGGGATCGAACGGCTGAATCGCAGCGCGGTCGATGCGCTCACGCCGTTCGTATTCACAACCAGGATCCCGGCAAGATCCATCGCGTTCACGATCGTGAGCGACTTGTCGCCCGCGATGTTCAGGATCGCATCGGCATTCGTCATCTGCAAGGCGCCGATCTGATACGAGTTGTTCACTTCAACTTGGTACGCCCCGGTCAGCCCGAGCACCGCGGTTTCACCGTTGGCATCCGGAACATTGCCGCCGGTCCACTTCGAGGTGTCGTTCCAGTTCCCATCAATCGGCGTGTTCCACGGAATGAGCTGCGCGTGAGCATCGACTGCTCCCCAAAGTCCGCCGGCAAGTGCGCACAGCACGATTGCCCGCTTTGGTGCGCAATCCCCTCCAACACGTACGCGCTTCGATCGCATGCTCTCTCTCCTCAAACCGTCCATGAAGATTGGGTGAACACTGGCTCTAGACGCCCATCAACAACTGCCGCACGAACGACTGCAACCGCGCGGCCCGGCGCAGGCCGAACGCGGCGTGCTCCGAGAGGTCCGCCCGACTCTCGAAACTCGCCTTTGCCCGGCCGCGCCGTCCCCCACCCCCCCCCCGGAATCCACCCCCCAAAGACAGACGACATCGCTCGTCATGGCCCGCAGGTTTTTTGGGCGGCTCCATGCAAAAACCCGACTTCGCGCCCCGCGTTCGCAAACCCCCGTGGTACGCTCGCCCCGATCACATCCGTATGGATTCCTCTCCGGACACTCCAGACTCCTCCGCCCAGGACGCTGTCCTCCCCGCATGGGGCTCCGCTGCAAACTCCGAAGCGGAAGAAGCACTCCATCGTGAATTGCGATCGATCGCCCGCGCAATCCTGAAGGGCCGCGCATGCCCCGGTCTGCTTCAGACCACCGCGCTCGTCCACGAAGCGTGGATGCGGCTCAAAGGGTTCGATCTCTCGCGCTGGGACAGCCGCTCTAGCCGGTTCGCAGCGCTCGCGTCCAAAACGCTGCGTTCCGTACTCGTCGATGAAGCCCGGCGCGAATCCCGCGACAAGCGCGGCGGCGATTGGCGTCGGCTCCGCCTTTCCTCCAGCGAGATCGAAACCCCGCGCCAGCGCGAATCGGTTGACCTTCTCAGCCTCGACGATGCACTCAAAGATCTCGCGGCCGTCCACGCCCGCGAAGCAACCGTCGTCGAGCTTCGGTTCTTCGGCGGATTCACCATCGAACAGATCGCCGAGCACATGGGCTTTTCAACCCGCACGATCGAAACCGACTGGGAACACGCCCGTGCGTGGCTCCGCGTACGACTCGATGGACTTTCCGCCGGAGATTGACCATGGATTCCAATCTCGAATCCGCGGCGGCGGACGAATTTGCCCGCCTCTATCGCCTCGACCCCTCTGATCGAAACAGCACTCCCTCCGTTTCACCGGACGTTCGCGAGCGTGCAGATTCGCTCCTCGCCGCCCACGATCGCAATCGCGCCGATCGTTTCCTCGAACCCGTTCCCTCCGCGCCGACCGAGGAGTTGCAGCGTTGGCTCCGCGAGAACGCCGAGATCGACGTTCCGCCGTCAATCGAGGCCGCGCCAACCACCATCGGTTCGTTCCGCATCCTCGAGCCGATCGCGCAGGGCGATCTCTGTTCGATCTATCTCGCCGCTCAGACAACACCTGTCACTCGCCGCGCCGCGATCAAGGTGCTGCACTCAACCGCCCGCCGGCGCGAAACGCTCCGCCGGTTTGACATCGAGCGTCAATCCATCGCCGCGATGCGGCATCCGAACATCGCGCAGTTCTTCGAAGCCGGCGCCTCGGAATCCGGCCACGCGTATTTCGCAATGGAGTACATCGATGGCCCCCCCATCACTGTCCATTGCACGCGCGAAAAGCTCCCGATGCGCGATCGGCTTCAGCTCTTCTTGCAGGTGTGCGGCGCGGTCGCGCACGCCCACCAGCGCGGCATCGTTCATCGTGATCTAAAGCCGTCCAACATTCTCATCTCGACCGAGGTGCCGAATTCACCGGCGCAGGCCAAAGTCATCGACTTCGGCGTCGCCAAAGCCATGGAATCTTCTCCGCACGAAGGCGCAACCTTCACAGGCCAGGTTGTTGGCACACTCGCATACATGAGCCCCGAGCAGCTACGGGGCCAGACCCATCTCATCGATACCCGCTCCGACATTTTCGCGCTCGGCCTCATCCTTTTCGAGATGCTCGCCGAGACCCCGGCATACCGGCAGAATCCGGACGACCATCAACCGCTCCGCCGCGATTCAGATGCGCCCGCTCGCTTGCGTTCTATCCGCCCGGAGTTCCGTGGCGATCTCGACACCATCGTTGCAAAGGCTTCGGCGCTCGATCCCGAGCAGCGCTACTCAACAGTTGCGGAACTCGCAGAAGACATCCGGCGCTCGCTCGACGGGCGCGCGGTCCTCGCCCGCGACCCCGGCGTGCTGCACATCGCATTCCGATTTGTGAAACGCAATCGGATCGCAACTGCCGCGGCGGTTCTGGTCGTTGCCGCCGGCGCGGTTTCCGCGCTCGAGATCGCACGGGCCCGCGCTCAGCGCAGCGATCTGGGCATGCAGATCGCCCAGGCCTGGATGGACATGGCGATGGATTCTCAGCGAACGCTCGGCGAGAGCGGCAAGCGCGCACCCGGCGTCGCCAAGATGACCGAACAAATCCGCAGGTTCGCCTCGCAGCTCCCCGATGATGAGCGCGCCCAGTCGATGCTCGCTTCAGCCGTCACCGAGAAGGGTTACGACTGCCTCGAAGCAAACGATCCGATCGAAGCACGCGACAATTTTCAGGAAGCCCTTTCTCTCCGGCGCCGCCTCGCCGACGCCGGGTTCGGGCCGCTCGGCGGGCTCGGACAGCTTTCGCTCGCCCTCGTCCGATGCGGAGATGCAGCGCAAGCTCTTCACGATTCTCGTACGCGCGATGTGTTCTATCGCGAAGCTCTCGAGCTCGACGAGCGCGCCGCTCGCCTCTATCCCCGCGAACCCATGGCTCTCAGCAACCTCGGCTGGAGCCTCGAGCGAATGGGCATGCTGCTGCATGACCGTGATCCGGCACGGCTCGCATGGTTCGAGCGTCAGATCAAAGTCTTCGAACAGTTTGTCGCGCTCGCCCCCATCGCCGAAGCACATCGCGGCGCGAGCGGTGCCTATCAACACGCCGGGCGCGCCCGGATTGTGCACGGCATCCCTGCGCTCGATTATGCGACGCGGTCGCTCGTACACGCGCGTGCCGCCACACGGCTTGCACCGACCGACCGGTTGGCCGTGCGGATCGAGATCTCCGCCGAGCTTTTTCTCGCAGAGACCACTCCCGATCCCGAAATGTCCGCTCGCGAGTTTCTTCGCGCGCTGAGCCGCGCGGAGGAATACGCCGCACTCGACCCAGCAGACTTCGACAGCCGAAAGTTTTGGGAATCGTGCGTCGCCTACGGACAAGCACACTTTGCCCGCATCAGTCCGTCTCCCGAAACCCGCGCCGAATTCGACGCCGCCGAACGTCGGTTTCGAGCGGCCCCCACCCTGCCGACTTCGCCCGCGAAGTAGCCTGGCACGCCGACGAAAAATCGTGTACCTTACATTCACCGTATGGAAACGAGCCCTTCCACGATCGCTCTTTTGCGGCTGACCATGGTCGATGGCCTCGGCCCGGCCACCATCGCCAAACTCGTCGATCTCGTGGGTTCGCCCGAAGCAGCGCTCGAACTTTCTGCCGCGCAGATCGGTCTCTGCAAAGTCGGAAAAGACCGCGCCGCCCGGATGGCGGCAGACATCCGAAACTCCCAATCACTTGCCGAAGATGAACTCGCGCGTGCAAATCAACTGCGCGCTCAGATCGTTTCAATCGCAGACGACCATTACCCCGCGCTGCTCAAGCAGATCCCCGACGCGCCGCCCATCCTTTATTACAAGGGAACACTCCGGCCCGAAACCGATCGCTTCGCCGCGGCAATCGTCGGCAGCAGACGCTGCACCGCCTACGGCCTCGAACAAACCACACGCTTTGCCGGCACACTGGCGCGAGCGGGGATTAGCATCGTTTCCGGCGGTGCGCGGGGGATCGATACCGCCGCACACCGCGCCGTCCTGATGAGCAAGGGCCGCACCATCGCCGTCCTGGGCTGCGGGCTCGCCCACACCTATCCGCCCGAGAACGCCGAACTTTTTGGGCTGATCAGCGAAATCGATGAGCACGGAAACTCAGCGGGCGCAGTCGTTTCCGAACTCCCCCTGAACACCATTCCCGACAAGCAGAACTTTCCTCGCCGCAATCGCATCATTTCCGGCATGTCGCTCGGGGTGCTGGTCATCGAGGCCGCGAAGGGTTCCGGCGCGCTGATCACGGCGGAACAGGCGACCGAAGAGCACGGGCGGGAGGTCTTCGCGATCCCCGGGCGCGTCGATTCGAGCGCGTCGGAGGGCTCGAACCTCTTGCTCAAATCCGGCGGCGCCGCGATGGTTACCGAGCCGGGCGATGTGGTTTCGCTGCTGGAGTCACCCGCGCGCCATCTTTTCAGCGGGACGCACGCCGCCCGGTTTGCACCGACGCAAGCAACAGAACCCAAACTCGCTGCGCCGATCGCGCCGGATCAGCAACGCATTCTTTCCGCACTTGATACGGAGCGCTCGGCGGATGAACTTGTGGAGATCACCGGGCTTGCCCCGGCGAGTTTGCGCTCGCACCTGACGCTGCTCGAGATTTCCAAGCGGGTGACCCGCATCGGCCCCCGTTTCGCCCGGCGAACCCAGGCGTAGGACCAGTTTCGCGCTGACCGGTGGGGTTTTCACTCGCGGGATCTAGGGCAGACACCCTAACAGAATGGCCAAAAAACGGCGTTTGGGCGCTCCAGACCGCACCCAAACGCATTTTCGGCAAAAATTTGGTATTTCATGCGGAAATACGGTTCCCACAAGGGAATACCACTTGACAGGGGGCGTTCTTTACCTTATCTTCTACCGAACAGACCGAGCGAAATCTGATTGGATTCCCGCGCGAATACCGATCAGATCAGCCATGACGACCGCTCATTCAACAGTTCTGCCTTCGGTTTTGCGGTTCGGTCCGGGTGGGGAATTCGTCGCGGACTATCAACCCCGTCGTTCGGGTTCGACGAGTCTGAGGCGAGTGCAGCGCGGCGTGCGAACGGGGCCCGAGTCGTGGGCCGTCCGCACGGTGGAGCCGGCAGGCCCGGATGCAGCCGACTCGCTCGTCGCGAGCGGATCGTTCGGGTGGAATGGCGAGCCGGCGGCCGAGTCTGAAGTCCTGCGGCTGGTGCAGTGGTGCCTTGCCGCGAGACTGGTGACAGAGGTTCGCCAGTCCCTTTTGGGGCTGATGAACTTCGGTCAGAAGAACGGCGCGGGCGAAGAACTCGCCCTCGCTCGGACGAGCGGCGCGGCGGACCGAACCGGGTCCGACGGCGTCCGGCTCAAGAACTGGCCCAACAACTGGGGAGCAACGAATCATGAATCTCAACCTGACGCCGAAGCAACTCCGCATCCTTCAACTCATCCGCGACTGGCGCGTCCGTCGTGGCTATTCCCCGACGATGCAGGAACTTGCCGACGAAATCGGCGTCAGCAAGGTCACGGTCTTCGAGCACGTCGAAGCGCTTATCAAGAAGGGCGCACTGGTACGCGAACCGAACAAGGCTCGCTCTTTGTCGATCGCTGACGGCATCGCCGTTCCGGACGAGGCACGCCCCCTCCGCTTCCCCCTGGTCGGCCGTATCGCCGCCGGGCACCCGATCGAGCGCGTCGAGAACGCCGACGAGATCGACCTCGCCGACATGCTGGTCGCCAAGACCCAGAAGGGCCAGGAATCCACCTTCGCCCTCAAAGTCGAAGGCGACTCGATGCGCGACGAAGGCATCCTCGATGGTGACTTCGTCCTGATCGAGCGCACCCAGCTCGCCCAGAACGGCGATCGCGTGGTGGCCCTCCTCCCCGACGGCTCGACCACCCTGAAGACCTTCTTCAAAGAAGACGATCACATCCGCCTCCAGCCCGCCAACCCGGCGTTCGAACCGATCCGCGTGCGCTTCTGCCAGGTGCAGGGCGTCGTGAAGGCGGTTGTGCGCCGGTACGGACGCTGAGAGGGCGAAGAGAATCCACCTGCGGCTGCCGCCTGAAAGCGCACGCGGTCTTTGACCGTGTACCTTTCTGACCGTGGAATCACCCAGGGTGGAATCAAAGCCGGGTTTGACCGTCGCACGCCTGCAGCGGCTGGCGCGAGCGCTCCAGACCGCGATCAAGTCCGATCTCGCGACCGATTTTCTCAACGCCACCAGCTCGCTCCCCTGGATTCAGCCCCGCAAGCTCTATCAGGATCCGGAATCCAAAGTTCTGTATCCCTCCTCGCAGATCGCCTCGATCAGTGCGGAACGGCGCTGGAAACTCGTCAGCCGCTCGTTCGATGAGCACGATTGCTACGAGGGTCGGTACGGGATGCCGCTCTCCTACGCAGCGTTCCTGGATGCGCTCTCGGATTTCGGTGTGCGCTCGCTTTCGGGTAAGCGCGTGCTCGATCTTGGCTTCGCCTCCATCCTGCCCCTGCGCCTAATGGCGTGCCTGGGCGCCTCCGTCACCGGGCTTGAAACCGACAAGCTCGTCGCCGCGCTCTACTCCTTCGATGGCGATACCGGGCCGGTCCGATCTGTCCGCGGGCGCACGATCGACCGCTCGCACGATGGAAGTATCGCCATCAAGCAAGGCAGACTCGGCGTCGATTGGACGCCCGAAGCCGGATCGCTCGACCTCATTCTGAGCCGCAACACGCTCAAGCAGGGCTACGTCCATCCCCGTGCCGAGCACGCGCACGAGCCCAACGTCAAACTGAAACTCACCGACGAAGCGTTTCTTGAAACCGTGCGTGCTTCGCTCAGCCGGGGCGGACTCTTCGCGATCTACAACACGTTCGATCCGACCGACAACGGACCGGGCGCGAACGGGCATTGCCCCTTTTCGCGCGAGCAGCTTGCGGCATCTCGGTTCGAAGTCCTTGCGCACGATCAATCGGACGATTCACGCGCGCTCGCGCTCTTTGCCGCGGCAGACGCCGCTGGTTCGGACCTTGCCGGGCCGCTTGGCAAGCTTGCGCCCCGTGCCTTGCTCACCATTGCGCGGACGGTTTGACCGCGCCATTCGGAATCCCGGCGCGTCCGAGAATGCCCGGGGAATCATGTCGCCGAGTTTGCGGGTCGATGCTCCAAGAGTGCGGCAGCTTGGTGCTGCTGCCGCACTCTGCGATCGGAGGCTCGACATGCGGACCTACTCACTCGTGTTCCTGAATGTCGGCTTCGCATGCATTCTCGCATCCTGCGGCAAGGAAACCGCGCAGGCCCCGGAGCCGCCCAAGTTTGTGCAGGAGCAGCAGAAGAAGGTCGCCGAGTTCAAGTCCAAGCGCGGGCTCGATGAGAAGCCCGAGTCCACCTCGGTCAACGATCGCCTCGCGGCGGAGCTCCGGCGCGTGCGTGCTGCGGTGACCCAATACTCCGAATCATCCAGGTCGCTTCCGTGGAAGCCGGGCCAGGCGCTCACCGACCAGTGGAACCCGTTCGGTTTCTCCAAGCTCCCGGCGAATCCGCTTTCGCCCGATCGGAATCAAACCAAGATCATCGAGGTCACGCGCAAGGGCGCGACGGGATCGGAAGCGGATCCGAACGAGGCGGGTTGGGTGTGGAACAGTGCGGACGGGAAGCTGTTCGCCGCGGGAAGCGATGAATAGGTCTCGATTCGCGATCGATCGATCGGAAATGCCGCTCTAGAACCTCTTGTGCGCCGGACGTTCCTCCGGCCCGCGCAAACCCATGATCGCGCGTGCGAGCGCGAGATCGCCGGCACGCGTGATCTTGATGTTGCGTGAATCGCCGGACGCGATGACGACCTTGCGGCCGCTGCCTTCGGAGGCAAACAGCTTCTCCACCAGCGAGGCGTCGTCGGTGCTGGAGAGATCCGCCTGCGCGTACGCGGCGCGAATCACACCGATCTCGAATGTCTGCGGAGTCTGCACGGCAAAGAGCCCGGCGCGATCGACGGTGCTCTCGACCACGATTGTTTTTTCATCCGTCGCGACCGCACCGAGAATGGCTGCGAGCGGATCGGAAGGACGCGCGGGCGCATCGCTCTTGCTGACGCGTTTCAGCGTGTCGCCGACTTCGAATCCCGGCACCACCGCCGGATGATGGCGTGCCAATTCGAAGATGCGATCGATGAGCTCGCTCGGGGCTGCAGGGCGGGCCGCGTCGTGTACCGCGACATGGGTGATCGCGTCTTCGCCTTCGCCCTTCGGAATAGCATCGAGCGCGGCCTTGACCGTCTGCCACCGATGTTCTTTTCCGCCTTTGACGATCGCGGCGCCGAGCAGGCCGAGTCGATCCGAGTGGCGCGCTTTGAACTCCGCGAAATCGGCATCATCGCCCGGACCGGCAACAACGATGAACTTCACATCGTCGTGCTTGCTGAAGAGCTCGACGCTGCGCTGCAGGACGGGCTTGCCGCCGAGGTCTTCATCCAGCTTGGAGCGAAGCCCTCCGGATTCTGCGTAGCGGCGCGAGGCCCCCGCGGCCGCGATGATGACGGCGATGTTCATGACCGGAATTTAGCAGGCCCGATCAACGCCGGTCGGCGGGCGTGCCGAATTCGAGCAGCACCGGCACGCGCAGCCGAGGCGACCACTCCGCCGCGGGCTTGCGCCACCAGACAACATCGGCGGCCGAAGCGGGCTCGGGCTCGCGCTCCTGCCAGTCGCCGAATCCCGTGCCGGTGTCGATGCGTTCGAAAACAACCTCGCCCGCGAGCGACCGTTCGATTCCATCGCGGGCCGCGGCGAGTGTCGCTGCGGTTGGACGGATCAGGAGCCCGCACGTGCCGACCGTGGCCTTTGCCGGGTGGCTGCTCCTCGAGTAGCCGCCCGCGTCGGCGTCGGCGATGGTCGTGTTGATCGGCCAGGCGTTTTCCGAGACCGCCGCGATCGCGGAAGGTGTCGCCGCGGCGAGCGTCCAGTGCTCGCGCGAAGCTCCGGAAGCGATGAGCTTTTCAACCCGTTCGCGATCGCGCGTTGGTGAGTCGGTGACGATGCGGACGGCGAGCATGCCGCGCTTCGCCCATGCGAGAGCCAGATTCTCGTCGCGCGTCAGCCGAACTTCGACGACGGATGCGGGCGTGGGAATTGCTGCGAGGACGATGGGTTCGGGCGCCACAACCTGCTCTTTCGGCGGCGGCAGGATCGCCCATTCCGGCAGCTCGCGCGGGCCGCCGCTCGCGAGCCTGGTTTGCCGCGTCATCGGACGCTGCAAGGCAAAGACCAGCAGGCCGGCACCAAGAACGAGCATCGCGGCGGCCGCTACAAACTTCGACGAACGCAGGCCCGCCAGCGAGAAGCGGTTGCCGCGTGCGGGCAGGGTGGGATTCCAGACCGGGGGCCGATCGTTCAGGTCGCGCCCGAGCGTCAATGCTGCGAGCGCGCCGCGTTCGAGCTCTTCGCCGACCGCTGCATTCAGGCGTGCCGCGTGGCGGGCCGGGATTTTTTCGGCAAGATCGGTTGCGAGTGCCGCGCGGAGCGCCGCACGATCGAGTTGAAGCCGGCGCAAGCGCGGATCGGAAGCGGCTTCGGCGCGTTCGACCACATCGAGCAATCGCTCGTGGTCGTTGTGCGCGGAGCCGAGATCCTGGGTGCTCACGGTCGGTCCCCTGCTTGATCGGTTGCCTGGTCGGTTGCCCGGTCGCCCGATTCTTCCATCAATTCCCGGAGCGCGACGCGCGCCCGGAACAATCGACTCTTCACCGTCCCGATCGCGATGCCGAGCATCGAGGCGATCTGTTCGTACTCGAGGTCGTGGCCATCGCGGAGAACGAGGATCGTCCGCGCCTCGAAATCGAGCTGCGCCAGGGCCCCGAGGAGACGGTGCTGCTCCTCTGTTTTTTCGACACTCGAGTGGGCCGTTTGTTCCCTGCCGGGAAGCGAATCGGCGAATGTTTGGGTATCGCCCGCCGGACCGGCCGCGGAAGGGCGGGAGGAATGGATCGAGGCGTCCAGACTGGCGTGGCGCCGGAGCTTCTCGGAACGGGCCCGGCTGAAGCAGGCGTTGATGGCGATTCGGGTGATCCAGGTGGAGAATTGCGCGCGCTCGTCGAAGGTGGCGATTGCCCGGACCGCGCGGAGCAGGGCGTCTTGCGTGGCCTCTGCCGCGGCTTCCTCATTCCCGGTGACTCGCAGGCACATGCGATAGACGCGGGGCTGGTGTCGTTCGATGAGGGATGCGAGCGATTTGGTGTCGCCACTTCGCGCAGCCCGAGCAAGTCGTGCATCCAGCGCACGCTCGCGGTCCGCGGCGGTTTCATCCGGAAGCGTCATGTGCGGATGCTATCGGAGCTACTCAATGTACCACCATGCCGCACGTTGGCAGCACCGGATTTGAGCTACCGATCCAACTCCGCCGCCACGATATTGATCGAGCCGAGGATGGCGACGATGTCGGAGAGCACATGGCCCTCGGTCATCTTCGCGACCGTGGAGTAGTTGATGAAGCTCGGCGGGCGGGTCTTGACGCGCCAGGGGCGGGGGCCGCCGTCGCTGACGATGTAGTAGCCGAGTTCGCCGTTGGCGGTTTCGTTGGCGCCGTAGATCTCGGCGACCGGCGGCTTCCAGCCTCGGTTGGTCATGATGAGTTCGAAGTGCTGGATCAGTCCTTCGATGCTGCCGTAGACATCCTTCTTGTTCGGCTTGACCATCTTCGAATCGGCGAAGGTGTCCATCGGGCCGCCGGGGATCTTGTCGATGAGCTGCTCGATGATGCTCGCGGCCTGCTTCATCTCTTCGACGCGCACCAGATATCTCGCGTAGCAATCGCCATCGTCGCAGACAGGCACCTGGAACTTCACGGCCTGTGCGCCCTGGCCATCCCAGTTGTCGGCGTAGCAGAGGTACGGGTCATCCTTGCGGAGATCGCGCTTCACGCCGCTGGCGCGGGCGAGGGGGCCGGTGAGGCTGAAGGCGTTGGCCTCGTCCTTGGTCATCACACCGATTCCCTTGGTGCGATCCCAGAAGATGCGGTTGCGATTCAAGAGCCCTTCGACTTCATTGAGCGCCTTGGGCAGCTCCTTGTGAATGAAGTTCTTGACGAGCGTCTTGAACATCTCCTCATCGGGCAGGTCCATCATGGCGCCGCCCACCCGCGTCCAATCCGGGTGGAAACGCTGGCCGCTGATGAAATCGCAGATGTCGTAGATCTTCTCGCGGAGGTTGAAGCAATACAAGAAGCCGGTGATGGCATTCAGATCCAGCCCGGCGGCACCAACACAAAGCAGGTGATCCTGGATGCGGGCAAGCTCGGCCATGATCGTCCGCACCGCCTTGCAGCGGGGCGTGATATCGATCCCGAACAGCCTCTCCACCGCGTGATGCCAGCAGATGTCGTTCGCGATCGGCGAGAGGTAGTTCATGCGTGACACGATGGTCACGTACTGGTTGTAATCCAGCACCTCACCCAGCTTCTCGAAGCCCGAGTGCAGGTAACCAATGTGCGGCGTGATCCGCGCGATGCGTTCGCCATCCAGCTCCATCACGATGCGCAGCGTCGTGTGCGTCGCAGGATGCTGCGGGCCGAAGTTGAGCACCCACCGGTCGCCGGTGTCGACGTGCTTCTTGATGTAGTCGATGTTGTCGGTATCGACGTCGAGGGCTTCGATGGGTTTGAGGGTGTAGGGCATAGGTGTGGTCTCTTCGGGGGCGATCATAGAGCGGCGAGCGGGCGGCGCAGAGCTTGTGCGATCACCTCGCGAAGGCCTCAATCCGCCGAACCGACGGGCTGCCAGCTCCCCGTGCCGAGCAGGCGGGCGGAGCGCTTGTATTCTGCGAGCGTGGAACCCGAGGCCGCCATCAAGAGCGTTCGTTGCATCACCTGCGGGTATGACCTGGTCGGCCTTACCCCAGAGATGGCCTGCCCGGAGTGCGGCATCTCGGTCGAGCGGTCGATCCGAGGCGATCTGCTTCGGTGGCGCGATCCGAAGTACCTGAAGCGATTGCACACCGGCGCTGTGCTCATTCAGACGGCGCTTTCGCTCATCGTCGTCGCGTTCTTGCTCCAGCTTTTCGCCGCACCGCTCGCTTCCACCAATATGCGTGGGGTTCCGATCATCGTGCCCCTGCTCGCGATCCTTGCCTCAATCGGATTCACTGTCGGAGTCATCCTGTACCCGGTTGGCTGGTTCTTTCTCACTGCCAGAGACCCTGGCCGAACCGACGACGAAAAGGGGCAGCGCTCGCGTCGACTGGTGCGTCTTTCAATCGTGTTCATGCTTGTGTCGACGGTCCTCGCATTCGGGATTGGATTTACGTTGCCTTTGTTCGCGATGTCGGGCGCGATGAACGAGCAGTTGGCTTCGCTGCTGCTCTTCATCGCGGGCGCCGCACAGATCGTGAACCTGCTTGTGTGGGTATTGCAGTACTACGCCTCAATGGCGTATCTGCGCTGGCTGGCGGAGCGGATTCCCAGCGAACGGGTGTACAAGCGCGCCAAGCTGCTGCTCTGGCTCGGCCCGATTCTGCTGCTGTTCTTCTGCTTTGTGATCCCCCCGCTCATCGCGGTCGTGCTGTACTACAACATGCTCTCGTGGATCCGGACGGAATTGAACGCAATCCGTTCCGAACAACTCGCTTCGGCGGCATGAATTCAGCCCTGGCTTCTCACGCAGGCGGGAATGACCTTGCAACCTTCTCGATCCGCAGACTTCGCCGACAGCCAGCCGATGATCTGCATGCGCTGCGGGTACGAGCTGCGCGGGCTTTTGCCCAGCTCGGTTTGCCCCGAATGCGCCTATCCGATTGCCGACTCGTTCCAACGCCGAAGGCTCGGGCTTTCTTCGCCCAGTTATCTTGCTTCGCTCCGCGCCGGCTCGCTCATCTCCGCCCTGGCCCTCGTGATTTTCATCGTCGCCGGATTGGCCGGCTGGCCCATTCTCGCGAACTTGTTCTCATTCGGATCGCAGGCCTCGTTCCGGCTGTTCGACCTGGCGGGCGCTGCGGTGCTGCTCGCCGGAATCTGGATGCTCACGATCGATGATCCGGGGCTGCACCCCTGCGATCAGGCGCGGCCGAACAAGCGCGCGATGCGGGGGGCTTCGATCGGGCTTGTGGTGTTCAACATCTTCGTGGCGCTGCTTTGGATGCAAATTCCACTTGCGCCGCCGCGGGCTGCGGGTGCGGTGCCGCTGCTGCACATCCTTCTTCCGGTCGGCTCTGCCCTGATCCAGCTTGCTCTGTGGCTGACGCTGGCGACGGGCCTGGTGAACTACGCGCGCTGGCTCGCGGTGCGCGTGCCCGACGAACGGCTCTTCCGCATGGCGGCGACGCTGAACTGGCTGCTTCCGTGCGCTTTGATCGGGGCGCTCATCGTCATGCCGGCATTCGGCAATGCGGGACGGATTGTGCCGCTGGGGTTCATGGTGGCGTTGCTGCTCGCGACGCGGGAACGAGTCGATCCGAAGCGCATGACCGCGGCCGACACCTGAATAAATCGCAAGGAAAAATTGATAATCAGAAAACCGCCTTCAACTATTCGAAAGCATGGCTTTCAATTTTCCAAATGCGGTACCCAAATTTCCGGCGGCAGTGAAGGGGCGTGAAATCGCTGCTTCGCAGCCGATCGGCGTCGCGTCGCCGGCATCTGACGAGCATCCGCTGGGGGCGCTGCCGCGGGAGGATCAGGATTTGATCGTGCAGCTTGTGCTGCACTCGGGGTCGCTGAAAGATCTCGCGGCGAGCTACGACGTCAGTTACCCGACGATCCGGAATCGGCTCGACCGGGTGATCGAGCGGCTGCGAGTGATTGTGCAGAGCCGCAAGCCGGATGGGGTGCGTGAGTTGCTGGCGCAGATGGTGGAGAGGGGTGAAGTGTCGCCTGCGGCGGCGCGGACGATTGGTGAGGCGATGCGGACGCAAAGCACTCACCGCTGAATGTTTGCTCCCCTCCTCACAGATACCAGTTCGTGCCGATCAGCCCTTCGAGGCTTGACGGCCTCTTGATGCTTGCTCGCGCGAACGTCCTTCGGATGCCGCCGAGACCAATCCCATCGCGCGTTCGGGATCATGCTCAATGATCTGAAGCAGTCGCGCCTCGCTCGCTTTGGGCTCTCGCGCACCCTGCTCCCAACTCTGGAGCGTCTTTGTTGGCACATTGAGGTACGACGCAAACACTGCCTGCGACATCGAAAGCTTCTTGCGAATCGCGACCACGCGACTCTTCGTCAACTTCGGAACGGGCTTTGGCATCGTCGTCGTTTTGAGCGAGAGCTTTCCCTGCGCGTGAGCAATACCCTCTTGCAAGCCTTGCCGGATCTGCTCGAAGACGCGCAATTTGTCGTAGCCCGCGGTCACGTTCATGGCTTCATTCCTTTCGCGTCGCGACTGCGAGCACGTGGTCCGCCACGCACGACAGACTCGCCTCCACCGAGCGACCGAAGCCCCGACAACGAACGCGCAATCGCGATCGGCTCACGCGTCCACAAGTTCCGCCAGCAACCGCGTTCCCCATCCCGTCGGTCCATCGACAAACGCGCCCTTGTTGCCGTCGGCAACATGCACGCCCGCGATATCGAGGTGGCACCACGGGATCTTCTCATCAACGAAGTAAGCGAGGAACGCAGCGCCTTGGATCGGGTGCGCCTTGCGGTTGGCGTTGCTGTTCTGAATATCCGCAACCGGGCTCTTCATGAGGTCCTGGTATTCCTGGTGCATCGGGAGGCGCCAGACGCGCTCGCCGCTGGCTTTGCTCGCGGCTTCCACCTTCGCACGCAGGGCATCGTTCTCGCAGAACATGCCGGCGTAGGTGCTGCCGAGTGCGACCACCACGCCGCCGGTGAGTGTTGCGAGGTCGATGATCGCGCTCGGGTCTTCCTTTTCACAGGCCCAGCAGAGCGCATCAGCAAGGACGAGCCGGCCTTCGGCGTCCGTGTTGGTCACTTCGACTGTGACGCCGTTGCGGTAGGTGATCACATCGTCGGGGCGATAGGCCTCATCACTGATACTGTTCTCGGCAATAGAAAGCAGCGCGACGACCGGGCGATTCGGCTGAATGACCGTCGCGATCGCGTGCATCGCGCCAAGCACAGCGCAGCCGCCATCCTTATCACGCTTCATGCCGACCATGCCGTTGTTGATCTTGAGTGACAAGCCGCCGGTGTCGTACGTCATCGTCTTGCCGATGAGCACGAGGGGCTTGGCGTTCTTGTTCTTGCCTTTTGGCGAATATTCGAGACGCACGAGACACGGCTTGTTCTCGCTCGCCTTACCGACGTTGATCAGGCCCGTCATGTTCTCGCGCTCGAGCGCTGCGCCTTCCATCACGCTGTACTTGAGCCCGACCTTCTTCGCCATCGAACGCGCCTGCTGCGCCATGTACGACGTCGTCGCGATGTTCGGAGGCGTCTGGCTCAGCGTGCGGCAGAAGTTCGCCGACACCGCGAGGCCCAGGCCACGCTCCACCCCATCGCCAAACTTCGCATCGCTCGATGCCACATCCAGCTTCGTGCGCGAAGTGACTTCTTTCCCCTTCGCATCCTTCTTCTTTGTGACGCTGCCCTTGAACTCATCGCAGACCCAGCCGATCAATCCGAGCCCCTCACCCACCGCGCTGCCCGCAGCGCCTGCCGAGATCGCCGCGCCCGATGCCTTCACGGCGGTCGCCACCGCTGAGGAAAGTTCGATCACTGCGCCTTCGGATTTCGCTGCCGCGAGCTTGCGGCCGATCACACCACCGACAAACCGCAGCGTCTCGGTCGCCAGCTTCTCGGCCTTGCCGAGGCCGACCACGATCACTCGCGTCTTTCCGCCCGAACCTGCAAACGCCTCGACGGACGATCCCATCGCGCCTTCAAACTCCGGCCTCGAGATCGCGCTCTTCACAGCGTCGCTCGCACCCGCTGCGGCGACGATCCGCGCGGTCGCGGCATCCAGCGTGGGCTTGGTGCCCGGCGTCTTTGAGTCAGAGGCAAACACGCCGACAACCAGCGTGGCGGTTTTGGAGGACTTGGCCGAGTAGCGGATCGAATCGAACATGAATGGCTCCTGTGAACGTTTGCGTCAAGCGGAGTGGATTCTACGTTCACGAGCCTTCGTGGTGGCACGGCTCTCCAGAGCCGTGATTCATCGCCTGCTCTACGCCGCAGGCAGCGGCCCCGCCGCGACCAACCGCTTCCGCGCCGGATCCACGAGGAGATTCAGACCTTCGAGCGATCGCGCCACCATCCACGCCGGATCACCCATTTCATCGGACATGGGTTGTAGCTCTCGACCGGAACCATCGGGGCGTGGTACCGGTCAACGTTGCCGCTCTCGAAGATGTAGAGGCGATCCGCCAACCGACTCGTCGAGTCGAACCCGGGTTGTCATGTCTCGAATGTCAAACGGAGAGCTCACGGTCACAAACCAGGTTGACCGTGTTTAGCGGGCTTACGGATAGCCTCCAGTCTGTCGTGGCCCCGCCACCGCATTCTTCAGATTCATTTTGTGGAATGCCCAATGGAATGAGACAGTCGCCCCGCCTCCGCAAATGGAGAGCTCTCTTCGTGTTCCAACTCTGCGTCTCGGACCGCGGCAACGGAGCGTATTACGATCAAGTCATGGAGTCGTTCATAGCCAATCCCCCGAATCCACAACTTTGTGGTTTTATGGATTTATGGGTTCTATTTGCCACATAGCTTGACAGCAACCCCCACCGCTCGCTAGTCTGCTTTCGTGACGGCTTCACACCAGAATGCACTTGCAACGCTGCTGGCCCTCCTGCTTGGGTC
This sequence comes from Planctomycetota bacterium, assembly GCA_017303555.1. Lineage (GTDB taxonomy): Bacteria > Planctomycetota > Phycisphaerae > Phycisphaerales > UBA1924 > JAFEBO01. The sequence continues at coordinate 3,404 of JAFLCN010000020.1, read as the reverse complement.
GCTGCTTTTAGTCGCTGCGATCGCCAAAGCGAAAGAACCGGCCGAGACTGTGCGTGCTTTGACGTACTTTGTCGGAGATCAACGTGCAACCGCAGGTGTCGCAGCTCTGATCGCAGTAGAAGCGATCGTCGGAGCGGCTTTGCTGACCGGGATCGCTCCAAAGCGCACGGCTATCGCCGCGATCGTTCTCTTCTCTGCATTTGCTACTTGGGCGATGTTCCTTTGGTGGTCTCGCGCGCCCCTCAGTTGCGGATGCGGGCTCAAGTTTATTCCATTTCTCGAACGATCAGATCCTCCCACCGTTGCTATTCGAGCCGGCATTGGAGTCGCGCTCGCGATTGTTTTGTTTGCTTTGTGGCGACAACCGTCGCTCACAGAAAGGAGATTGCCCCGTGAGAATGAGTAAGTCGGTGTTTGCTTCAGGATCATCTTCGGTTTCATCGCTGCGGCTGGCTGCGGCTGTGGGCGTTGCGGCGCTGGTTGCGGGCGCAGCCCTTGCGGATGAGCACAGCGATGGAAACTCCTGCTGCTGCCAGGGGAAATGCGTCACGAACGGCGTAGAAGTCATCGCGACGAGCTGCACAGACAAGAAGTGTCCAATTACACAGGTTTGCATTTGCGGCGGCGGCTGCGTTCCGGGCGGCGGCGGTACCGCATGGGCTTCCGCGACCTGCGGCACGATCCAGTGGTAAATCATCTGGAGAACCGCACATGATCCGATTTCGCCAGACGCGAGCAATTGTCTTTGTTTGTTTGCTGGCTGTCGTCGGTGCGGTCTTCGCTCTCCGCGGATGGCCATCGCTCCGTCACGCTACGGGCGGGCCATCCGCGGCGTTCTCGGAAAGATCCGGGGAGCCGGCTCTGCAACCGCTCGAGATTCGCCCAGATAGATCGACGGTTGAACCCCTCCTGATGCAAACGAAAGAAGCGATCACATCGCGTGCTGCCGTCGGGCTCGGACGGGAACTGGCCCCGAGTGCCGCCGACTTGGCTGATGCCAGTACCGAGTTGTTTCGAGCCGCGATCTTTCCGGACTTCGATCGGTTCGAGGCATTCCGGCTTGCTCGGGGATTCAAGCGACCAATGCCGGCGACTGAGCAGGAGCGAACCTCCTTCGGGGCTGGAATCGCCGATATGTTCCTGAGCCCGTTTAGTCTCGATCGGATGGATGTTCGCATTTTGGTGCGAGAAGGCGTCGAACTGGCGCAGCCCGACGAAGGCTTTGTCTCCCGCATGACGACGACAATCAGCCCTTCCTATCCCGGACCACAGGACGCCATCAAGCAAAAGGCAACGGTTGCCGAAGTACGAGTTCCGGTTCAACGTCGATGTTTGAAGACAGGAGAAAACCTCAACGTCGTCGTCGGATTTCGATTTGTCTGGGACTCTCGTTCTCGCCGCTGGTTCCCGCAGTCAATTGTTCAGTACCTCACAAAGAATGGTGCGGTCACCACGCTGCCTCTATAATCGATCGGAAGAATTGATATGGAGGAACGTGCAAAATCAACCTCACACAAAGGGTTCACACTTCTTGAGTTGCTCATCGTCATCGTGGTCGTCGCGACGCTGATTGCGCTATCGGTTGCCGGGCTATCGCAAGCGCGAACCGCAGCCCGCACAACACTGTGCCTCGGTCACATGCGCCAGTTGGGGACGACCCTTCAGCAGTACTGGGCCGCCTCCAGGGAAGTTTTTCCGTTTGCTCCCGCTGGCACAGTCTTTGCCACTTCTCCGCCCGAAGACGGGCCGACTTCAACCGCTGTATCTGGTAATCACTTTGACTTGAGGGTCTATTGGACAACGCCGGTATCCCGCGTTGCCCCATGGAAAGAGAACTTCGTCAATTGGGTCTGCCCCTCATCGAAGCGAATGCCGGGTCTCCCGTGGAAATCCGCTTCCGGCGACATTGCATATCCCTCGTACGTCTACGTCTTCGGATTCATGGCGAGGCCCAGCGTCTGGATGGACGGCTCTACCGCCAATGCAGACCAACTCCGCTCGGTGCGGCTGGCCGATGTGCGCTTCCCGTCTGGGAAGGCGGCTTTCTTCGATCAGGAAATGGGCCACCTCCCGAATCGAGCTTCCTCCAGCGAAGAATTCCGCAGTCAGTCTGCAACTCCGATTCTGTTTGTCGATGGGCACAGCACCCAGCGCCGCTTATCTGAAGCGACCAAACCCGCGACCAACCCCTTCACCGGGCACGCATGGCCTTTGCACGATACCCGCGACGGCGCGGCAGGCTGCGACTTCTGAATCCGCTACCCGTTCCGCGTGGTTTCGGCGCGAGGCGTTCTTTCGTGCAATACGGAACCTCAACGAGAGAGACGGCTTTGACCGCTCGCGGCAAGTACAATTCGCCGCGATGAGTTTCGAGCCTTCATTCCCAGGCCCCGCATCCCTCCACGCTCCGTGGCGCCAGGACTACATCGAATCCATCGACGACAAAGTGCCGACGCCCGGTTCGGTCTCGTTCCTGAACGATTACTGGCTCCACCCGGAGCAGGACGAATCCAATCACATCGTGGCGCGCCATGATGGCGGGCTGATCCTGCTGAATCGGTATCCCTACGCGGGCGGGCACCTGCTTGTCGCGCTAGGAGAGCCGCGGCCTTCGCTCCTCGATTACTCACCCGACCAGCGCGCCGCGCTCTGGAAACTCACCGATCTCGCCGCCCAGCTCATGCAGCTCGCGATCAACCCGCAGGGCATCAACATCGGCATCAACCAGGGACGTGCCGCGGGCGCGGGCGTCCCTAATCACCTCCACGTCCATCTCGTCCCGCGTTGGAGCGGAGATGTCAATTTTCTGAACGTGGTCGGGCATGTCCGGGTGATCAACGCCTCGCTCGGCGTGATGGCCGGGCGTTACCGGGACGCGTGGAAGGCGATCGCGGAGCGGCGGGGCTGAACCCGGACGAATCTCGGGGTTCGCATTTGGCTTGCAGCGCTGCCCGCCCTTCGGCTACCCTTTGAAGCCGTGTGCCTCTTCTTTTTCCGTTCCAGACCGATCGGCGAGGTCGCGCAGCGCATGCGTGATGAACACAGCGCGTGGCTCACCGAGGCACTGCGTCGGAGCCAGTTCGATCTGCCCCGAATCCCGCTCCGGCGGGCGGATGAGGGCGGCTTCAACCATCTGACCGATTCTCCCCGAGGCCGGGCTGTTTGCGAGCGCTGGTGGCGTCGGGCCCTTCGGGCGATCTTCCTTTAATACACCGGCGTACACCCGCCGCATCGCCTCGCGATCCTCCTCCTCCGCGGAGCGCGTGGTCTCGGTGGGGTGGACGGATGGCAGCTCCGTCACCGGAGGCACGGTGGGGAACGCGCGCGCGCCCAGCCTCGGGTGATCACGCACCTCCGCGAGGTGCGGGACCGAGCCGGAGAGCAGCACCTCGGCGAGACGCGCC
>JAFLCN010000002.1 GCA_017303555.1 Planctomycetota bacterium | reverse complement strand
CGAGATTGATCTGGACGAAGATGCTGGGCTGGTGCTGAAGGCGTCCGCGCATGCCGTACTCTTCGCTCGCTGGCATCAGGCGGTTTTTTGAAACAGGCTGGAAAGAGGGTTTTTCAACGGCCTGCTAATGGCAACATGAGGCCGGCTAGCTGAGTAAATCGACGGATAAGGCTTACTTCGTACGACAATCGCTGATCGCCGGACAGGCTTTCTTCAATGACGCGATCGAGCGCTGGCCGCACCCTTGAGAATACTTGTGGTTCACCGCGAAAAACGAAGGCGTGACGATCATTCGGCGGCTGTCTTAGCAGCGTTGTCCACAACGCATCCAGCGTCTCTAGTCGAACGGGGGTATTCGAATCTTCAGGCACGCTTACAGATTCCCGCGCTTCCCCTGCTCCATCTCCAGAGCCTCAAACAGCGCTTTAAAGTTCCCCTTGCCAAAGCTCTGCGAACCGCGCCGACAGATGATCTCAAAGAAGAGTGTGGGGCGGTCCTGCAGCGGCTTGGTGAAGAGCTGCAGCAAATACCCCTCATCATCCGCATCCACCAGAATCCCCAGGTCGCGGATTCGCTTGTGATCTTCCTTCACCGCCTCGTGCCCGTGCTGCTTCAGCATCCCGTTGACCCGGTCCCACACCTTCTCGTAGTACGCATCCGGCAGCATCAGGAAGTCCACGCCGCGGCTGCGCAGCGTCGAGATCGAATGCAGCTCGTCATCCGTCCGCAGCGCCAGGTGCTGCACGCCCGGCGTGTTGCAGTGCCAGTCGAGGTACTCCTGCACCTGGCTCTTCTTCTTGCCGTGCGCCGGCTCATTGATCGGCATCTTGATCAGGTGGTTGCCGCTCGCCATCACCTTGCTCATCAGCGCCGAGAACTCGGTCGAGATGTCCGCATCATCAAAGTGCTTGAACATCTTGAACTCGAGCACGTTCTCGTACCACTGCACCCAGTAGTTCATCTTGCCCAGTTCGACATTGCCCACAAGGTGATCGACGTACTTCAGCCCGCACGGATTCTTCTTGTTGTACTCGTTGATCTCGAGGATCGAGCTTCCAACGCCGCTCTGCGGGCCGCAGCCCACCGCGCCGTCCGCCGGGTTGCACATGCCCCCATCGAGCCGCTTGAACCGGGGCATGAACAGCCCGCCCTGCTTCACCTTCGTCAGGTCGTAGTCACCGGTGCGGCTCACAAACGTGTGGCACACGCGTCCGTACGTCCGGATCCCCGCCATCGTCACCGTGCCGCGGTCGTCCTTGTACACGCGAGGCTCGTACGCGCTCATCGCGCCGTTCTTGATCGCCCGCTCATACGCAGCCTCAGCATCGAACACCGTGAACGCCACATCCTTCACGCCGTCGCCGTACATCGCGATTTCCATCGCGGCATGGTGCTCCGGCGAGAGCGGGCTGCTCAGGATGAACCGGATGTTTCCCTGCGTCAGCAGGTAGTGTGCCGCATCGCGATTGCCCGTGGTCAGATCGCAGACCTGCTCGATCTGGAACCCGAAGCAGTGCGCGTAAAAGAACGCCGCCTGCTTCGCATTGCCGACGTAGAACTGAACGTGATCGACGTCGATCAGCTGGAGCGGATCCGAAACTTTGCTGGGCTTGACGGCGGGCGAAAGTGTGGACATCGCAATTCTCCGTTCGGGCACGCCGGGCAATTCCGTCCGGTTGGAGTGGGGGCGGGACGCACCTGCTCACCATGATACGAGGCATGGGGCGCCCAGGTCCTCACGCAGAAGCCTTGCCACCCCGCTGCCGCTTCCGCACGAATCCGGCGAAATACGATGGACCCGAATGTCTGCTTTCGAATCCCTTCCCCGCCTCGCCGACCAGTACCGCACCGTGCGTCCGCTCGATGCCGGTGCCGCGGCAGATCGCACGCTCATCAAGCACATCGAGCGCCAGTCGGCCCACGTCGCCCACAGCTTCCTCGCGGCAGAGTCCACTTCGGCCGCAGATCAGTTGGCCATGGCGACAGCCTTGACCTCCGCGAGCGCGGCTCACGTCGCTCCGATTGAAGGTGTGGCGCGTGACGACAGCAATCGCATCGTTCTTATCACGCCCTACTTCGGCCATTCTTCGGGCCAGGTCACCCTTGAAAGCCTCGCAACATCCCGGGGCAGCCGCCTCTCGCCGGAAGAAGTCGAAGCCGCGGCCGATCACATCCTGCACGCGCTCGACGACATGCACGGCAATCGGCTTTACAACGGATCGGTCGCGCCCAAACAGATTCTCGTTGATCGTCAGGGTCGGGTACAGATCGAACACTTTGGCTGGGCGCGGATGGTCACCAAAGGCGTGCGCGATGCTCGAGTTGCCCGCGAAGAGGAGATTCGCGCCGAAGTCCGCTCGGTCATGGAATTGCTCTTCCGCTGCCTGACCGGCCTCGATTCGCGCACCATGGGCGTCTCACCCGGTCAGGTTGTCAGCAGCCTCGATCCTCTCCTCGATGACTGGATCTCGGAGGGGCTGCGCGAAGGCTCCGGCTTCGAAAGCGCCGGCGCAGCGCGTGCCGCGCTTCCCGAGCACCAGCGCCGGGCAGCCCCACCTTCAAACGGCGTGCTGCGATCCATCGGACGCCTGCTCCGGCTCGGACCATGATGTCGGACCCCGATGTTCCAGAGGTCGCATGGCCTCTTCCGCCGTGGGCAACTGACGAATAAACGCAAAAAGAAAACCGGAGCCCTTCGGCTCCGGTTGTTGGACGCGAACTGAATCCGTTGATTACTTCTTCGCAACCTTGCCGCCGCGATCCGCTTCGACAACCGCTTCCTGCAGGGCACGCGGCATCGGGCGGTACTCGAGGAACTCCATCGTCGCGCTCGCGCGGCCCTGCGACATGCCTCGCAGCGAAGTCGTGTAGCCGAAGAGCTGATCGAGCGGGATTTCCGCCGTGACGAGCTTCACGACGCCGCGATCATCGGTGTCGATGATCATGCCGCGCCGGGACGAGATGTCGCCCGTGACGTTGCCGAGGTAATCGTTCGGCACCGTGACGACGACCTTCATGATCGGCTCCAGAAGGACCGGTCCGGCCTTCTCGGTTGCTTCCATGACCGCCAGGCGGCCGGCCTGCTCGAACGCGACCTGCGACGAGTCGACCGCGTGGCTCGAACCATCGACGATCGTCGCCTTGACGTTGATCATCGGGTAGCCGAATTTCACGCCCGTCATGCACGTCTGGCGGATGCCGTACTCGACCGAGGGGATGTACTCCTTCGGAATCGCGCCGCCGGTCACGCCGTTCTCGACCGCGATGTTGTCGGTGAAATCGAGTTCCTCGGCAGCGGCCTGCTCGGCCGTGAAGGGCTCGAGGTGGATGGTGCAGTCACCGAACTGACCGCGACCGCCCGTCTGCTTGACGAACTTGCCCCGCACGTACTCGGCCTTCTTGGTGATGGCCTCGCGGTACGAAACCTTCGGCTTGCCGACGGCGACGTTGATCTTCATGTCACGGGTGAGCTTGTTCTTGATGATCTCAAGGTGCAGTTCGCCCATGCCCGCGATGATCGTTTCGCCGGTCTCTTCGTTGTAGTTCGAGCGGAACGACGGATCCTCGCGGCGGATGACGCCCAGCGCCTCGGACAGCTTGCGCTTGTCTTCGGTCGTCTTGGGTTCGATGGACATCGCGATCACCGGCTCCGGGAAGAACATGCGCTCGAGCATGATCGGGTCATCCTGGTCGCACAGGGTGTCACCCGTGTACGAGTCCTTGATGCCGACCACCGCGACGATGTTGCCGGCCGTCACCTGCTCGAGCGGGATGCGGTTCTGCGCGTGCATCTCGAAGATGCGGCTCGCGTTTTCCTTCTTGCCGTTGCCCGGGTTGAGCAGACGCGTGCCCTTCGTCAAGGTGCCCGAGTACACGCGGATGTACGTCAAGTCGCCGTGCATGTCGCTGACGACCTTGAAGACCAGCGCGCTGAACGGTGCCGCCGGATCGTGCGGGCGAGACAGCTTGACGTTCTTGTCGTGCGGATCGGTGCCTTCGACGTCCGGCTTTTCGGTCGGCGAGGGGAGATAGTCCACAACCGCGTCCAGCAGCAACTGGATGCCGATGTTGCGGAGCGCTGCGCCGCAGAGGACCGGGTACACCGAACGGGCGACCACGCCCTTGCGGACCGCCGCGCGGATCTCGTCGCGCGTCGGCTCCTGGCCTTCCAGGTACTTCCCCATCAGCGCGTCGTCGAGTTCCGCCGCCTTCTCGATCAGTTCGTGGCGCCACTTCTGGACGTATTCCTGCAGGTCTTCCGGAATGTCCTTCTCGGTGACCTTGTCGCCCTTGTCGCCTTCAAAGTAATACGCCCGCAGGTCAACCAGATCGACGATGCCCTGGAACTCGTTGCCGGTTCCTATCGGGCACTGCAGAGGCAGCGCGTTCGCGCCCAGACGCGTCTTGATCGTCTCGTACGAGAAATCAAAGCTCGCGCCCAGCTTGTCCATCTTGTTGATGAAGCAAAGGCGGGGGACCTTGTACCGATCCGCCTGACGCCACACCGTCTCCGACTGCGCTTCCACGCCTTCCTTGCCGTCGAACACCGCGACCGCGCCGTCAAGCACGCGGAGCGAGCGTTCCACTTCGATCGTGAAGTCCACGTGTCCCGGCGTATCGATCAGGTTGAGCTTGTATTCCTTGCCGCTGCGGGTCCACGGGCAGGTCGTCGCGGCCGACTGGATGGTGATACCACGCTCCTGCTCTTCCTGCAAGAAGTCCATCGTCGCGGTGCCCTCGTGCACTTCGCCCATCTTGTAGTTCTTGCCCGTGTAGAACAGGATGCGCTCGGATACCGTCGTTTTGCCGGCGTCGATGTGGGCGCAGATTCCGAAGTTGCGAATGTGAGACAGGTCGGCGGTCATGGCTTTTCCTTGATGATTTCGAATGCGTAGGGCCGTGCCGCTGAAACGGACCGGCCCGAAGGCAGGGACTTCGCTCGGGCGATCGGGCTCGCGTTTGAGCACGATCGCTTCGCGGTTTTCAACTGATTCGAACTTGAACGCAGAACGGGTATCGGTGAACTCGCGGCCTGTCGCTAGGAGGTGCGAGCGGGGCGTCGGGGTTGCTGCTCACCCCGCGATGTCTTCTTCCTCGTCCATATCGGTAACACCCATCCGTCCGGCGGGGAGCCCCAATTTCGGGCGATTGCCCGGTGTTCGGCTCCGCTTTTTGCGAGCGGAATAATAGTCCAAATCTGCTCACAATCAAGCGGCCGGAAGCGCTCTGTCAGGTGTCCGAATCCGGGCTTTTCGTCGCATCTTTGCCGCGCCCCGCCCCGTCTACCCGCCCGATTTGCTCAGCCCCTCGAGTTCGGCCCTCGCCTTCGCATCCAGTCGCCGGAGCGGGTCAAGCCGCATGTTCTCATCCAGCCGCAGCGCACGAGCCGCCCATTCCCGGGCCGAAACTCCGTTGCCCAACCTCTGCGCCAGTCGCGCCGCATTGACCGCGTGCAAAGGATTCTGCGGGTCGAGTGCCGACGCGTTGACCGTCGCGATGTAGGCCCCCTCCAGCGCTGCTCGATCCCGTGTCAACTCGCCGATGCCCCGCTTGACAGTCGCCAACCATGCTTCGGCCGGCGCCCGGTGCCACGGCAGACGCGAAGCATCTTCGGCCAGGATCGATGCCGACCTCAGCCACTTCGACGACGGCGCCCCGCCGTCGTGTTCCAGAGTTGCCAGTTGCAACGCCAGGTTGGAAGCCGCCTGACGCGTCAACTGGCTGGTCGGGTCTTCCGAAATCGCGCGGATCAGGTCTTGATACGCCAGCAGCCCGGCCTTTCTTCGGGCTTCAACGAGCGAGCGCCCGATTTCCTGGCGATTGGGCGCGACCGACGTTCCGAGCTGGCGTGTGAGTTCTTCAGCGGCGCTCCGCACGGCCGCGTCGTCGGTCGATTCGGACAGCGCCTGCGTGAGAGCCGCGATCGGCGCCAAACGCTCGGCACCCGACAGCAAGTGCCATTCCCAGCGTTGCACGCGGCCGATCATGAAACTCGCCAGTATGCCGAGCAACGCGATGAACAAGCCCGGTATCGCCCGCACCAGCACGCCTCTGCGTGCCTGGGCCGTCGCACCGCCGGGCGGCGCCGCCGCGATGCCAAGAACCACCGCAAAGAGAGCGCTCGAACCGGCTTGCACCGGCGTGACCTCGATCATCGCGTGAAACCCGCACGCCGCCGCCGCTGCCGCGAGCGAGATCCGAAGCGCCCCGGGGCGTGCGCTGCACACTCTCCACGCCAGCATCAGCCCAAGCCCGAGCGCCGCGATCCGCATGACCCCGCTCAACGGCGTCGCGATCGCGCTCTCAAGCCACGCGCCGCCCACCGTGGCGATCGCGATTCCGAGCGCGCCAAAGCGGAACGCCGAAACCGCAGCGGCGCCCGATTCGCCCGCAGGCGCTTCCCGATCATCCTTCGACAGATTGGCGCCGGCGAGCGCAAGCAGCGTCAACCAGAGGATCGCCCACGCCACTCCGCCCAGGCCCAGCGTTGCCGCGAAGTCAAAGAGAACGCTGTGCGGGCTCGAGACCTCCTCGGGGCTGAGCGGGCTCTTCGCGAGCAGATACGCGTCCTTGAATCCCGCGGGGCCGACGCCCGCGACAGGATTCGAGACGAAAATCTTCGCCGCCGCCGCCAGGTACTGCGACCGGAAGAGAAGCGAAAGCTCTCCGAACCGCTCGCCCGCGATCCCGCGTGCAACAACCGCGCCGATCGTCGCGAGCGGAATCGCAAGAAACAGCAGCACGCCCCCGCCGCGCCGCTTCCCGACGATCGCTGCCCCGCCGATTCCAACCGCCAGCCCGACGCCCGCCGCGGCCCACCCTCCCTTGCTGCCCGCCAGCCAGACGCAAAGCGTTGCAAGCACGATCCCAACGGCCGCGAGCCAGCGTCCACGCGATTCACGCTCGCGAAAACACAGGACGCCAAACGCGGCAACGCCCGCAGCGCCGAACGTTGCCACGATGTTCGAGAGGCCGAACCAGCCCGTGCCCGAAGCGTCGTAAAGCCGCCGCTCGAACGTGCGCGCCGCGAACGAGTCCGCAGCCCAGCCGTGCGAGGCCAGAATCGCCTCGCGATTCGCGCGATACGAATCGATCGTTTCCTTGTTCTCGATCCAGACCTGTGCAGCGCACTTCATCGCGAGCGCACCGAGGAACGCGAAGGCAACCGCCGCGACCGCTCTCCGCACCGATTCCAATCGCCCCGCGTGCGCGAGCGCGATCGCGACGCTCATCGCCGCCGCCCAGCCGAGCCCGATGAGCAGATTCTCCTGCGATGCCTGCTTCGAGAACACCCCGTGCCATGCAATCGCCGCGCCGCCCGCAAGGAACAGAATCAGCCCCGTCGCCGGAAACCGGCCCACCAGCGGCGCACTCAACGCGATCAGCGCGCCCGACAGCGTGATCAACACGCAATCCAGCCCCAACGAAGCCGCCGGCCCCAACCCGATCGCGGGCGCCGCCATGCTCATCGGGTCCATATCCCAGCCCGGAAACACAACCAGCGTTGTGGACGCCCTCAGCATCGCAAGCGCCGCGATCAGCACCGCCGCAACAAGACTCAAGGTCTCCAGCACCTGTCGCTGCACCGCGAGCCGCGCAGCCCCCGGATCGAACGCGGGCGTACTCACGTTGCACGCTCGCCTTCTCCTGTTGCACCGGCCGCGGCCGGCGCTCCGGGAGCCGGAGCGGCATACTCGAACGCCGCCAGCACTCCGAGCAAGACGAGCACCGCCGCGCCGATCAGCGCCGCCGCGACGCCGTCCGCCCGCGCGAGCGCCAAGCCCGCGATCCCGGTCGCGAGCGTCATCGCCCACAACAGATAGACGGCGCCCGCCCTGGTCAACCCCCGCCGGACCAATCGGTGCGACGCGTGGTTCATATCCCCAACCATCGGAGACTTGCCGTTCCAGATCCGGACCGCCGTCACCACGATCAGGTCGTACAGCGGCACCGCGAGGATCACCAGCGGCATCAGGAGCGCATGCGCCTTCGAAGATTGCGCACTGGCGGGGTCGTAATACGTCACCCGAACCGTGACAAACGCGAGCAGAAACCCGATCACCAGGCTCCCGCCGTCGCCCATGAAAAGCTTGGCGCCTCCCTTTCGCGGAGCGTTGAACACAAGAAAGCCCAGACACGAACCAATGACGAGCGACAAGCAGCCCGCAAGCAGCCACTGGTGCTTGTCGATCGTCAGAACCAACAGGCACGAGGACACAATCGCCGCGATCCCCGCGCTCAGTCCGTCCATGTTGTCGAGAAAGTTCATCGCGTTGGTGATCGCCAGAAACCAAACCGCCGTCAGAAGAACGCTCAGCCACGGCCCGCCGACATACGGATCGAGCAGCGTCAGCAGCCTTGTATCCGTGAGCAGCGGGGCGGCAAGCGCCGGCGCGACCATCAGCACAAGCTTCGGCAATGGTGGCAGCGGCCTCCGATCGTCCAGCAGCCCCATGACGTGCAGCACCAGCAGACAGCAAAGCAGCACCACCGCCATCCACGACTTCTGCACCAGATAAGGCAGATTCGCGCCCGCCGCACTCGGCAGCCAATCCGGTTGGAAGTTGCCCACCATCAGCGCAGCCGCCAGCGGCAGCACGATCGCCCAGAAAATCGCAACACCCCCCGTGTTCGGAACGCGCCTCGAGCGGTCCTTCACCTGCCCCGCGACGCCCGCCGAATCAAACGTCTTCAGCCGATGACCGAGCGCGATCAACACCGCACACAGCGGCACGCTGATCGCCACCGCCAGGACAATCAATCCGAAACACAGCCCGATCATGCCCGGGAGTTTACTGGCGTCCGGCGCTTCTCGCCGCCCGGCAACAACCGCAGCAGCATCACAGCAAGCAGCGCCGCCTGTCCGATCAGCGCGATCCACAGCGCTCGGAGCGGCCACGGACCGAGATCATCCGCAAAGGTTTCGCCCGTCGGCGTCCCCCGACCCACGTACACATAGTTCAGCCCGGTCGCCGCGTCGAACACGAAGATGATCCCGACATACACCCACGCCACGATGCTCGCCAGCTTGAAATCCGACCACCGGGGCCGATACCCGCGCACCCAAACCCAGTACACCGCGACAAACACGACGACCGCGTGCGTGATCCAGAACCCCCAGAACTGCGCCCACTTCGCCAGGTGCAGCGGCCCCGGCCCCGCCAGCGGGCGCACAAACGCCTGGGTGCAGAACGCCAGCCCGAAGAAGACCGCAAAGGTTGTGTAGCGCCGCCGCCCGGACAACAGCGAAATCGGCGACAGAAACGACATCACGTCGCAGACGTGCAGGGGCAGCGAGCGATTGACATCAAAGTTCTTCGGGAACATCCACCACGCCGCGTAGAGCGCCGCAAACCCGAATCCCCACATCCCGGCAAACAGCTCGAAGCTTCGGCGCGGGCTGTCCCGCAGCTCCGACAAGCTGTGGCAGAGCGCGATCGTCCCCACCAGAAACGCCAATGTCACAATTCCGTGCGTTGCCGAGAACGGCACAAACCGGTCCGCCCAGGTGGGGATTTCCGCAAGCAGCCCCGTCACGCCCCTGTTGCCCCTCCCGAAGCGCTCCCGGCAGTCTCGTGCCGCAGTTGCCCGCACGCCGCCGCGATGTCTCTGCCGCGGCTCGCGCGAATATGCACGTTGATGTTCCGTTCCCGCAGAATCTTCTGAAACTCCAGCACGTCCGTGTTCCGGGGCCGCTCAAATTCGATGCCCTCGACCTCGTTATATCGGATCAAATTGACATTCGCCCGGATGGTTTTCGCGATCTCCGCCAGCTCTTCCGCGTGCTTGGGCCGGTCGTTCACGTCCCGCAGCAGCGTGTACTCCAGCGTGATCTCCCGCCCGGTCTTCTCAAACCACCGCTGGCACGCCTTCAGCAGGTCCGCGATCGTCGTGTACTCCGCCCACGGGATCAATTTCCGCCGGATGTAGTCGCTCGGCGCATGCAGCGAAAGCGCCAGCGTCACCGGCAGATCAAACTCTTCTGCCAGCTTGGTGATCGCCTGCGGCAGTCCGACCGTTGAAATCGTCACCTTCCGCGCCGAAATCCCGAGCCCCCAAAGCGCCGTGATGATCCGGATCGCCCCCGTCACGTTCTTGAAATTGCTCAGGGGTTCGCCCATCCCCATGAACACGATGTTGCTGATCCTGCCCACCTCCTTGAGCTGTCCAAGCCGCCACACCTGCTCGACGATCCGCCCGGTCGAGAGATTCCCATCCAGCCCGCCCATTCCCGACGCACAGAACTTGCACCCGACCGGACAACCCACCTGACTCGAGATGCACGCCGTCTTGCGAGCCTCCGTCGGAATCATCACACACTCGGTCTGACGCTCCACTCCGGAGCCCCCTTCCCGTGGGAGGGGGTTGGGGGTGGGCGATGAATCGCGCAAAAGGGGCAAGGAAACTCCGGCATCAACCCGCTCTGCTTTTCCGTTTCCCCCAAATTCCGTCCACTCCACCAGCAGCTTCTGCGTCCCGTCCGATGCGCTCTGGTGCCGGATCGTCTCGCCCGACAAAAACGTCATCTCAGCGCCCAGCACATCCCGGTCCCGCTTCGACAGATTGCTCATGAGCGCCGGGTCCGCCACCCCCTTCTGGTACACCCACTCCAGGATCTGCTTCGCGCGAAACCCCGGCATCGAGCGCGCTTCGCACCACGCGCCCAGCGTCTCGGGAGTGAACTCAAAGATGTGATTGGCCGGATGCTGCAAGACATGAGGTTATGGATGCATTTGCTTCGTGGCACCGCCCCTCCGGGCGGTGTCTTCGTCTTTGTGCTTCCAGACATTGCGCGTCACGTCCCCGCCCCGCCAAATCCCCGCGCTCCACCGCTGCACATGCCCCCGCCCCTCAACCGATATTCCTACCCATGCTCGCAAGCGTCCTCATCCCCACGTTCGCCCGCTCCGACAAACTCGTCCGCTGCCTCGATTGCATCGCGAAGCAGGATCTCAACCATTCCCAATTCGAGGTCATCGTCGGCTTCGACGGCCCCGATGCCGCCGCCCAGGCCGCGGCCCGTCACACGTGGGATTCCTCCAGCGCCACAGCCCCGCTCCACATCGTCGCGTGCCCGAAGCAGGGCTACACCCTCGTCCGCAACCAGATCCTCGCCCAAGCCGCTGGCACTCTTCTCATCAGCCTCAACGACGATGTCCGCCCGGCCCCTAATTTTCTCCGCACCCACATCGAAGCCCATGCCGCGCTCCAAGCCCGCGGCACCGACGCGATCATCGTCGGATCATCACCCTTCTGCCGCCGCGAGCCCGAATCGCTTCTCGATCGCCTTGTCCGCTCGACCTCGCTCGTTTTCTTCTACGACGCCATGGACCGCGAGCCGCACAATCCCGATCGCGACTGGGGTTTCCGTCACTGCTTCGGCCTCAACTTCTCCGCAGATCTCGCGAAGGTCCGTGAAGTGGGGGGCTTTTTCGCACGCCCACACTTGTACGGCTACGACGATATCGAACTCGGCTTCCGTCTCGCGAGCCGCTTTCACCTGCCGGTCCTCTACCGGCCAGAGGCCCTCGCCCCGCACGATCATTTCTATCAGCCGCAGGATCTCCTGACCCGCGAACACCACCTCGGCACCGCCGCCTGGCACTTCGCCCGCGCGAACCCCGATTTCGCCAAAGCCTGCTTCGGCCGCGATATCACCCAGCCCGACGAACTCGCCTACTCGCGAGCCTTCGTCGCCCGCGAACGCGCCGCCGCCGATCGCATTCGCGAGTCCTTCCTGCAACTCTCGAATATTCCCGGCTCATCCGTCGATGGCGACCACGAGCACACGCTCTTGCAGATGCATCTCCAGCAGTTCCTGCTTCTCAAGCGCTGGATCTGGCGATCCGCCCTGCTCGAAGCCGCCGATGCGAAGTTCTCAATCGCCGCGTGAGATTCTGAAGCGGATTCACCACAGAGGCACAGAGGCACAGAGAAGAAAAAGGGCTGGATTAGGCGCTCGACCACGTGATTGGCTGTCGGGTGTTCGTAAGCGAAGCAACACGCGCTCGGCCAGATTCAACACACACACACACACACACACACACACACACACACACACACACACACACACAGTTGTTTTCTTCTCTGTGCCTCTGTGCCTCTGTGGTGGACTGTCTTCTCCTACTTCCTCGCACTCACCGTCAACGCCACCGCGCCATACGTCGCCCGCGTAATCGTCGGCGCTCCCACGCGAATCCGCGAATCATCCAGGTCCACGCCCTTCGCCTTCCCCAATTTTCTCAGCGAAAGCGGCAGCCCAAACTCGACATCCTCGTTCACGATCTCGCGCTGCTCCAGCTCACCGCCATACCGCGTCAGCAGCTCGCGGCACAGCGCCGCCACCAGATCTTCCGGCGCAGAAGCACCCGCCGTGATCATCACCGTCTCATCGCCCTTGAACCAGCTCCAATCCACCTCGCTCACATCATCGATCAGCCGCGCCGGCGTTCCGACGTTCTGCGAAATCTCCGTCAGCCGCACCGAGTTGGACGAGTTCTTCGAGCCGATTACCAGCACGATGTCACACTCGGGCGCGATCTGCCGCACCGCGTGCTGCCGATTCGTCGTCGCGTAGCAGATATCCGAACTCGGCGGCTCCTTCAGATTCGGAAACCGCTTCTTCAGCGCGCTGATGATGACTCCCGCATCATCCGTCGAGAGCGTCGTCTGCGTCAGATACACCAATTTGTTCTCGTCGCGCACCTTGAGCGTTGCAACCTGCTCCGCACTCTCAACCACCGTCACAGCTTCCGGCGCTTCGCCCCGCGTCCCCACAACTTCCTGGTGATTCGCGTGCCCCACCAGCAGAATCTCGTATCCCTGCCTCGCATACCGGATGCACTCCGAATGCACCTTCGTCACCAGCGGACACGTCGCATCGATCGTCTGGAACCCGCGGCTGCGCGAATACTCCCGCACCTCCGGCGAAACGCCGTGCGCCGAAAAAACCAGGATGCTCCCCTGAGGCACCTCGGCCAGATCCTCCACAAAAACCACACCCTGCTGCTGGAACCGGTTCACCACATGCCGGTTGTGCACGATCTCGTGAAAGACATACACCTTCTCCCCCGGCAAAAGCGAAATCGTCTGGCTCACCACGTCCACAGCCATTTGGACGCCGGCGCAAAAGCCTCGGGGATTGGCAAGAATCAGTTTCATCGTCGCTTTCGCTTCCTTACACGCTTCCCCCTGTACTTCATGGTAGCTTCCAACCGGTGAATCCAATCGACCCGTCATCCTCGCCCCTCATCGATTCCGGAGCGCAAACGCTCATCCTCCCGCCGTTTGCCGCCTCCAGCGATCAGGAAAACTTCTCCGTCCTCAGTCCGCTCGTCCCCGCCGATCTCCGCCCCCATTTCTCCGCCGTCTACGACTACTGCCGCCTGATCGACGATCTTGCCGATGCCCAGGGCGTCGGCGAAACCGCGCATCACCGCGCCCTCGCGCTCCTCGAACTCGCTCGCCAGGAACTCCGCCTCAGCGCCGCCGGCACGTCGCACCACCCCGTCTTCAAAAAGCTCGGCGACACCATCCGCGCCAAATCGCTTCCGCTCACACCGTTCGAAGACCTCATCCTCGCCTTCGAGCAGGATCAGCGCATCACCCGCTACGAATCCTGGGATCAACTCCTCGACTACTGCACCCGCAGCGCGAACCCCGTCGGCCGCATCATCCTGATGCTCGATGGCCACACGCCAGAGAAGCATCCCGATCTCTTCCGTCTCTCCGACAACATCTGCACCGCCCTCCAACTCACCAACTTCTGGCAGGATGTCCGCCGCGACCTCATCGAGCGCGACCGCATTTACATACCCTTCCACGATTTCAAGCACTCCGAAGCCGAGCTCCGCGACTGGATGAACCGCCCACGCGATCCACAGGCTCGCCTTCCCTACATCCTCGCCATGCGCCAACTCGTCGAGCGCACCGACCTGCTCTTCGCCGAAGGCGAGCCTCTCATCAACCAACTCTCGCGCCGCCTCGGCCCCGCCGTCTACCTCTTCTTCCACGGCGGCCGCAACACCCTCAACCTCATCCTCCGCACCGGCTGCACCACCCTCTGGCACCGCCCCAAACTCTCCAAGCTCGACAAACTAATTCTCATCACCCAAGCGCTCACCTTGCGAGCCCTCCGTCGCTGGCATTCATAATTCCAAACATCCGACATCCGACATCCGACATCCGGCATCCGACATCCGATATCCGCAATCCCAAATCCGAAATCCGAAATCCGCAATTTCCACTACCCTCCCCCGTGCCCCGCCCCGATCAATCCATCCCCGAACGCCTCAGCCGCACAACGACCGCTCCCGGTCCGGTGCGCCGCTCGATGGAAGTCTGCCGCGAGATCACGCAGAAGCGTGCCGCCTCCTTCTTCCGCGCCATCAAGATGACCCCGCCCGCCAAGCGAGGCGAGATGTACGCGCTCTACGCCTGGAGCCGCCTCGCCGATGATCTCGCCGACGATTCGCCCGACGCCGCAACCGCACGCAAAGGGCTCGATCGCCTTTCCAAAAACACCACCGAAGCCTTCGCCAATTGCCCCGCCGGCGACGACACCACGATCTGGCCCGCCGTCGCATGGACCGTTCGCACCTGCGGCATTCGCCCCCAATGGTGCGAAGATCTCATCGAAGGAATGCGGCGTGAAGTGGGTTCGCCAGAAACCAAGGGCGGCAACGAGTTCGCCATCGGTTCCTTTCCGCAGTTCGATGACTACTGCTACCGCGTCGCCGGCACCGTCGGTCTCATGTGCATCAGCATCTGGGGCCTGAAGAAAGGCGTGCGCTTTGAAGAGGTCGAGCCGCTCTCCAAAGCCCGCGGCCGCGCACTCCAGACCATCAACGTCCTCCGCGATTTCGCCCCCGATTTCGATCGGACTCCGAAACGCGTCTATTTCCCCGCCGATCTCCTCGGCAAGTGCGGCCTCATCGCCGACGGCCTCCGCCAATGGCGCGACCCCGTCCGCTGCGAAGCCGCCGTGCGCGAACTCGCCTCGCACGCCCGCCGAAATCTCAACGAATCCGCGCCGCTCGCGGGCATGATCGATCCCAGTTGCTACGCCGTCCTCGACGGCCTCACCCGCGCCTACTCCGCGCTCCTCGATCGGATCGAGAAAAAGCCCAAGCTCATCATCGCCGATCGCCCCGTGCATCTCTCCGCTCCGCGCAAAGCATGGATCGCCGCAACCGTCTACGCAAAAAGCCTCACCCGCCGCTTCGGCGCAGCCGCCGAAGTGAAGAAGCAAGAGGTCGCAACCGCCGCGTCCAATGCCAAAGCAAGCCTGAAGGCCGCCAGCAAATCGAAAGCCGAGGAAGAGTGACTCCGCTTTTACTCTTCGCTCGTGCGCCTTCGCCTTCAAGCTGCGAAGCA
Organism: Planctomycetota bacterium; assembly: GCA_017303555.1. Lineage (GTDB taxonomy): Bacteria > Planctomycetota > Phycisphaerae > Phycisphaerales > UBA1924 > JAFEBO01. Next base: position 338,376 of record JAFLCN010000002.1, on the reverse strand, counting down.
GCGAAAGCCAATAGCCTGGGGCGTCAGGAAAGCGCAGCCCCATTCATCAAAACCGCAAAGCGGCGACACCTCTCGCCCCCAAATTCGCTACCACCAAGCCAACCCCACTCAACATCCCACCGCTTTCAACCTTTCCGCCTCTCTCCGCGTCCTCTGCGACTCTGCGGTGAATGCACTCTTCCTTCGCGCACGTTGACCAGCGCGGGAACCGGCATCGCTCCATGAAACCCCGCGTCCTCATCCTCGGTGGTGGCATCGCTGGCATCGCCGCCGCGATGAAGCTCACCGCCTCCGGCGCACGCGTCACGCTCATCGAATCGCGCGATCGCCTCGGCGGCCGCGCCTCATCCTTCTTCGATGCCAAGTCCGGCCTCTGGCTCGACAACTGCCAGCACGTCACGCTCGGCTGCTGCGATTCCTATCTCCACCTCTGCGATCTTCTCGGCGTTTCGCATCTCATCCGCTGGGATGATGAGCAGTACTGGGTCGAAGAAGGTGGCCGAACCACAATCCTCAAGCCCGCGAATCTCCCCGCCCCCCTGCACGGCCTTCCCGCCTTTCTCAAAGCCAAGTTCCTCGACATCGGCGAAAAGGCCCGCATCTCCGCCGCTCTCGCGCAGCTCCGCTTCCTGAACCGCTTCGAGCACGAAGCCCAGACCTTCGGCTCGCTCCTCGATGATCTCAACCAGCACGAATCCGAACGCACCAAGTTCTGGGATCCGATCATCATCAGCGCCTGCAATCTCACGCCCGAACGCGTCTCCGCGCTCCCCGCGATCCAGGTCTTCCAACAAGCCTTCCTCGCCGGCGCTCGCGCTTCACGCATCGGCATCATGACCGTTCCGCTCGGACAGATCTACGAACGCGCCACATCCGCAATCACCGAATCCGGCGGCACATTCCTCCTCGGTGAATCCGTTTCACACTTCAACTCCCACACCGCAACCCTCGCCAGCGGCCACACCCTCGAAGCCGACGCCGTCATCTGCGCACTCCCCTTCGAAAAAGCAGTCCTCTTCGCCGACGATGGCCTCAAACATCTCGATGAGCGCTTCGCAGGCATGGCCCGCATGACGCACAGCCCGATTCTCGGCGTCCACCTTTTCTTCGATCGCCCTGTGCTTCCGCTCCCGCACGCCGTCCTCGTCGGAGCCGAAACGCAGTGGCTCTTCCGCAAAGATGCCTCCGGCCGCGTCGTCCACGCCGTCATCAGCGCCGCCGACGACTGGATGGGCCTCGATCAGGAAGACATCGTGCAGAAGGTCCTCCGAGATCTGCTCCTGCGCTTCCCACGCGCCGCCGATGCGCAGCTCGAACTCGCCCGCCCCGTCAAAGAACGCCGCGCCACGTTCGCCTGCATCCCCGGCTTCGAATCACTCCGCCCGACCACCGCTTCCGAATCCGGCCAAGGCCCGTTCCTCGCCGGCGACTACACCCAAACCGATTGGCCCGCCACCATGGAAGGCGCATCGCGCAGCGGCTTTGCCGCGGCAGCCCACGTGCTCCGTTCCTTTCGCAACCAGATCGCGTTCGCCCCATCCACTCCCGAACTGGTATAGTGACCCATTCAGGGCACGGGCAATCGCGCACCGACCCCGAGAACATTTCGGAGCATGCTCATGAATCAGAAATCGGTTTCGATCCCGCAACGCTGGCGAGGACTCACCGCCGCGTGCTGCCTGGCGACCGCCTTCGCGTTCTCCGCGAGCGGTTGCAACAACGCCGCTCAGGGCGCCGCCTCAGGTGCCGCAATCGGCGCCCTCGGTGGTTTGGCGATCGGTTCACTCAGTGGCAACGCCGGTGCGGGCGCTGCGATTGGTGCGATCGGCGGTGCGGCCGTTGGTGGTGTCATCGGCGATCAGAATCGCCGCGCTCAGGAACGTCAGCAGAACATGCGTTACGGAGGATCTTCGCAATGGTAAACAAATCATCCCGCGCGCTCCGCGCGTGCCTGGGCGTTGTCGTCGGGTCACTCGCGCTCGGCGGGTTGACAGCCTGCCAGTCCGGTGGCTCGTCATCCAGCAATTCCGATTCTTCCTTCTCCGCATCCGTTGCAGATTCGAATCGCGCGCTCCTCACCAAGCTCGTCGGCGATTGGCAGTTTGAAGGCGCGTGGTCCGGTGCCGACGGAAAGCCCAATGCCGTTCAGGGTCGCGCCGCCGGCGTGCTCGTCAACAACTTCTTCGTCCTGCTCGATGTCCAGTCCACCGAAGGCCAGCTCGCCGGCCGGACCACACGCGAAGACGGCTCGATGCTCTTCGCCGCCGAGCCCGGACGGGGCTTGACGGTCACGGCATGGGGCGATGCGTCGCCATCGGTCACCCGCCTCGTCGGCGGCTCGCACGACAACGGCAACGTTTTCAGTTTCGTGCCCGCCGATGGCACGGGCAACGCCGCCGCGCTCGTCATCCGCTTCGACGGGCCCGACCGTTTCACCACGCAGCTCAACCCCGGCGCTGCTCTTTCTTCCGCCAGCTACACCTTTACCCGCGCCACCAAGTAAGACACAGAGGAAGCCGTCTTCCATCAGGATTCACATCCGCCCGCATCGCCCAGCGATGCGGGTTTTTTCTTGGCTTCACTTCGCGCGTCCTTCGTACCATTCCCGCTCGAAACGGAGAAGCCGATGAAACTTGCCGCCCTGCTCGCCTCGTGCGTTCTTTCCGCCTCCTGCCTCGCGCAAGCCGCGCCCGCGATCGACAAGCCCGCGAAGCCGCCCGCAGCGCCTGCCGCGAGCACCCCGCCCGAAACGCAGCCCGTCGATCGCTCCACCGTCCGCTTCGGCGAAAAGACCGCCAAGCCCCGCACCACCGGCCAGGTCCGCATCGCCACCTACAACGCGATGAACCTCTTCGATTCCGACCCCGTCACCCGCACCCACAGCGAAGGCGACCCGGCCCCGATCAAGCCGACCGAAGAACGCGAAGCCATCGCCGCCGGCATCCGCGCTGTCGATGCCGACATCGTCGCGATGGAAGAAATCGAATCGCTCGAAGTGCTCAAGGCCTTCCGCGACAAATACCTCGCCGGAATGGGTTACGACCACGCCCAGCTCATCGAATCCGAAGACCCGCGAGGCATCGACAACGCCGTCCTTTCGCGCTTCCCGATCGTCAAGACCGAGGCGTACAACGACCGCAAGATCGGTGGCCAGCACCCGGCTCGCGATGGCAACCGCCCCAACCCGCTTGCCGGCGAAGACATCAAGTTTCGGCGCACACCGCTCCGCGTTGATATTGCGATTCCCACCAACGCATTCAACCTCAAGGGTGGCGAAGGCGAAACCGTGACCTTCCTCGTCGTCCACCACAAGTCCGGCCGCGGCGCAGATTACTGGCGCATCGCCGAAGCCAAAGGCGTCGTTGACATCATCAAGGAGATCGAAGCCGCCAATCCCAAGGCCCTCGTCGCCGTCCTGGGCGATTTCAACGGCCTCATCACCGATCCCAACGGCAAGGTCTACACCGAAGCCGGCATGTTCGATGTCTTCTCCGGCCGCGATGCCGCCGACCCCCGCAACATCTCGCACGAATCCGGCCGACGAATCGATCTCATCCTGTTGAACAGCAACCTCAAACGCCAGTTGGTGGATGATTCGGCCTTCATCTACGGAATGCCCGCACGCCCCGCCGGTGCCGACTGGCGCAACACGCTCCCCCCCGCGGGATACGGCTCCGACCATTACCCCGTTGTCATCGATATCGATGCAAAGCGTGCAATCGGCGCGACCCCTTCTCCCAAGTAATCAGAGCGAGACACGCCTGATAGACTGCGCCCGTCCCGCAGACCCGCGGCCATTTGGCCGCCCGGGAGTGGGGGTGTACCCAATTCGCTCGCGAAGGAGAATCCCATGAATCACGTGAAACACCTGCTCGCAACGTCTTTGTGCGTCGGTCTCGCATTCGGTCTCACCGCCTGCGGCGAAGAAGCCGACAAGGCCGCCGCCAAGGCCAAAGAAATGGGCAACGCCGCTGCCGGTGCCGCGAGCGATGCCGCAGCCGCCGCCAAAAAGACCGCGACCGATGCGGGCGCCGCCGTCGCCGACAAGGCCAGCGAACTCCAGGCCTCCGCCGTGACCAAGGCCACCGAAATGCTCAACTCCGCGAAGACCAAGATCGACGAACTCGCGACCAAGGTCGATTCCCAGGCCGAACCGATCAAGTCGAGCCTGAAGAGCGGCGTCGAATCCGTCAAGACGCAGCTCGCCGGCGCCGAAAAGACGCTCACCGAGCTCAAGTCCGCCGCCGCCGACAAGTGGAGCAGCCTCAGCACCCAGTTCACCGACCAGATCGGCAAAATCAATACCACCGTCAGCGACCTGATGAGCAAGCTCAAGTAATCGCGCCAGAATTCCAGTGCTTCCAAACCGGGCGATCGCGCCCGGTTTTTTTGTTGTTGCCCGCCTCCGGATCATGCTTCGCGGACAGCTGCAAAATTCCCTCCGGACAAGTTCGCACGTGCGGGATCTGCCAGCCAGAAGTGCGCGACAACGCACGCCATGTCGCAAGTTTGCAAAATACAGCGCAGGTCCTGTGTGCCGCCAATCTTGGCGAAGAAAAGCCCGCGGCCCACGTGCGACCCTTGCCGGTCAAAGCCGCACCGAGCGCCCCCTGTAGAGGCCTCGCTCGCCCAGCGCACGCCTCCTGCAACACCCGGGCTCAGCGAGGCTTCCCATGCCAGAAACCCAGATCAACGATTCCCGCGCCAGCGAAATCCTCACCGCTTTTCTCACCCGCAACCTCTCGGTGCCCGAACTCGCCCAGGAATTCGAGATCCCGCTCCTGACGCTGCTGCGCTGGTTCGAGTCCGAAACCATCGTCCGCGCGCTCGAACAGATCGAATCGCTCCAGCGCGTGCAGCAGACGCTCGCCGCTTCCGCCGCAGCGCCCCGCGCCGTCGACTGCCTGCTCATCACCTGCGAGAGCGATCAGAGCTCGCCCTCCGCCGTAACCTCGGCCGCGAATTCCATCCTCCGCTTCGCGGCATCCGCCACCAAGCCGGCCCGAACCAGGCCCGCTCCGCTCGCCGCGCCGACGCCCAAGCCCGCAGACGACACGGCGCCGGCGAACACAAGCGCCATCCGCGAGATTCGTGGCGTGGTCTCCCCGCTCGATCCACACTCCTGCCTGCCCTCCAGATAGTGGGGTGGATACCCCGGGCATCGCCCGATGTTCGTCTCGCGCCCTGCAAACGGAGTGCGAATCGCGCCGGTCTTCAGCACCGAATCACGCACGCTTCACGTGCGGCGCGTAATCTCTGTGTTCGGACGCATCCGAATGTGCCGCGCATCATCCAACCGATGCTCGCACACGCCAAAGCGGGGATCGACCGCTGCGTCGGTGCAAGAGGTTGCGTGCAGCGTCGTTGAGCCCTCGGTGCATTCGTCGCGTTCGTTCCGAAAGTTGATCCCGCAGGTTGATTCCGAGGCTGGATGATTCTGCATCGGACGGTCCGGGCGGCCAGTACTCGTGGCAGGTTCTTGCGGGTGGCGCAAACTGGTGGTTCAGGCGGGGTGGTTCAAGCGGGGTGGTTCAAGGAGGATCCATGGCGACCAACATCGTTCAGAACTCCGAATTCGCAACCCGGCACACGCACGCATCCCCGCACGATCATTCCGCCCGCCCCATTCAGGTGCAGCCCGTAATCACGACGCAGCAGATCAGCGAACGCGCCTACTTCATCTTCCTCGCCCGAGGCGGCGAACCCGGCACCCCCGAAGCCGACTGGGCCCGCGCCGAACGCGAACTCCGCGCCGAGGCACTGCGCAAATCGCCCATCACGCTCGATTCGCCCGCGCGCACGCCCGTTTCCACCAGCGATCCCGAAGTCCGCCCCTCCGCCGGCATTCCATCCGGAATCGCCTCGCGACGGAGCCCCGTGCTCTTCAGCGGCGGCTGAGCCTCCTCCCAAAGCGGGTAGCATGTGGCACACATGCCGCTCAAAGCCGCCCGCCGTCAACTCGTCCGCGCCGTCATTTTCAGCGCGATCTTTCTCGGTCTGCTCGCGCTCGTCGGCGCGGGGGGGGTCGTCTTCGCCTGGACCCGCTTCGCCCAGAGCCTCCCCGATCTTCAGGGCTGGCACACCCACGCGCCAAAGTCCGAGTTCCAGGCTTCCGACGCCAAGCCGAGTTACACCTTCGCCGACTACCTCAAGCAGGAAGACAAGGTCTTCGCCGAACTCGACACGCTGATCAAAAACGACTGGTCGCCCAAAGTGGTGGGGCGCTTCTCCCGCTACAAGGTCGATTCGGTCTGCAATCCCGCCAACATTCTGGATCACAACTGGAATCGCACCTTCGTCTCCGAAGCCAAGAACCCCGTCGGCGGCGCGCTCCTCATCCACGGCCTTTCGGATGCGCCCTACTCGCTCCGCACGCTCGCCGAGAAACTCGCCGCGGCCAATTACACCGTCGTCTGCCTCCGCGTTCCCGGCCACGGCACATCGCCCCAGGCCCTCGCGCAGTCATCATGGAACGACTGGGCCGCCGCCACCAAACTCGCCATGGCCGATCTCCGCAAACGCATCCCCAAAGAGCTTCCCGTCATCGCCGTCGGCTATTCCAACGGCGGCGCGCTCTGCGTGAACGATGTCTGCGAGGGCCTCCTGAACAACGACGCGTCCGCGCGCCCAAACGCGCTCGTCCTCATCTCTCCCATGATCGGCATCACGCCCATGGCCGAGTTCACCGAGCTCTACCCCGCAGTCTCCTGGCTCACAGGCGAGAAGAAACTGTCCTGGTCCGGCATCGAGCCCGAGATCGATCCGTTCAAGTACTCCTCGTGGCCCGTGAACGCGAGTCTTCAGGCCTTCCGCATCACACGCCACGTCGAAGCATCCATCGCAACGCTCGCGGCCGACGGCCGCATGAAGGACTTTCCGCCCACCCTCGTCGTTCAATCCGCGGCAGACGCGACCGTCATCGCCTACCGCATGATCGACATCCTGATGGATCGCCTGCCTCCGGGCCGCGGCGAGCTCATCCTCTTCGATATCAACCACTCCTCCTGGCTCGATGGTCTCACCGACAACTCCTTTGAAACGCAGATCCGCCCGCGCCTCAAGCGTTCCGATCTTCCGTTCATCGTCAAGCTCGTCACCAACCGCGCTTCCGACTCCCCGGATCTTCTCGTCCGCACGCTCGACAAAGGCACGATCACCGAAACGCAGCTCGATCTCCCCTGGCCCTCCGGCATCTTCTCGCTCTCCCACGTCGCCCTGCCGATTCCGCCCGAAGACCCCGTGTACGGCTCGGGCCAAACCGAATCGACGCGCAAGCTGCCCCTCGGCACGCTCGCACTCCGGGGCGAGCGGGGCATCCTCGCGATCTCCGCCGGCCTCATGATGCGGATGCGGTTCAACCCGTTCTACGACTGGACCGAACAGCAGGTGCTGAACTGGATCGCATCCAACACGGGTTCTCACAACGCCGCCAACAACGGCGACCACGGTGCCGCGAAGTAGCCACACTTTTCAAGGAGACATTCTCATGCGATCGGTGTCGAATGCGTTCTCGGGTCGGTTCCGATTTCTCGCGGGCGTTGCTGTCGGCCTCGGTGCTGCAGTGGCGGGTGCTTCCATGCTCGGCATGACACCGCCCACCGGGCTCTTCGTCACCGACGGAAACCAGGTTCTGCTCTACACACCCCGCGTGGTCGATCCGTGGAAAGTCATCGGCGTCACGTCTTCGGTCAACGACGGACGCGTCACGCTCTACCGCCTCTACGAGAACGGGGCGATCGACTACCTCACGCCGCAGGACGGCCCACGCACCGAACTCGGCGTCGCGACGTGGACGCCGATCCCGATCGATCCAAAGCTGATCCGCGTCCGCACACCCTGAACGCGTGCTTGCAAGCTAAGAAACTCCTCATGGAACCGGTTGCATCGCGCGATGGTCCGGAACATTGCGGACCCTTCGCGCGCAGATTCACCCTCGCGTTCTTCAACATGCGCTTGAAATGCTGGCGTGCGCCCGTGTAGGCTCTTTGCAGCCCGGGCCGTTTCCGCGTTTACGCGGCCCGGGCTTGTCACTTTTTGAGGAGCCAGAGACATGCTGATCCGTTTCGTGTCCATTTCCGCTGTGGCTGCGCTCGCCTGCGCACCCGCGCTCGCGTCTACCACGTTCTCGTACGACAACGGCACGACCACCGTCGCCGTCGGTCCGCCCAGCTCGTTCCCCGTGAACCCCATCACGGGCTGGGGCAACTACTTCATGTCGCACGCCGGCGGCACGCTCATCACCTCCCTCTCGTGCGCCTTCGGCCCGAACTTCAACGCCACCACCCCGGTCACGCTCTACCTCTTCGCCGACTCCGACAACGACTACAACCCGCTCAACGCGACGCTCCTCTCGCAGGTCACCGCCGTTCCCACCCAGGTCGGCGGCTCGGTCTTCACGACGTTCGATATCCCCGACACCGTCGTCAACGGCGGCTTCTTCGTCATGGCCACCGCCTTCACGGTCAAGGGCGTCGATAAGCCCGCCGCGGCAGATCTCACCGGCCGCGTCGATCGCTCGTGGTACTTCTACAACCCCGCCACCAGCGGCATGAACGTCGCCAACCTCGGCGCCAACGCGCTCGCCAAGCGCGTCGATACCGTCCTGCCCCTCCCCGGCGCATGGCTGCTCCGCGCTGAAGGCACGGAAATCCCGGCTCCGGGCGTGCTCGCCATGGGCGCTCTCGCCGGCCTCGCGGGTCTCCGCCGCCGTCGCTGATCGCTTCGTTTCCGGAATCACTGGTACCATTTCAAGCAGCCGCCGACGTTTCGGCGGCTGCTTTTTCGTTCGTGCGGGAAACTTGGAGCACACATGGAAGCGCAATCCGTGCTGCAGCGCAAGGTCACCTTCTGGAAGCGCACCGCGCTCGCGATCGGCGCTGGCGCTCTTGCTCTTTGCCTCGTCGGCATGCAGAACTCCGGCAAAAAGATCATCGGCGTGAGCGGAGGCGACAGCTATATCTACCGCATCTACGACGACGGCTCGATCGACTTCATCCAGGCCGACAACCAGGTCAAGAGCCCCAAGGGCATCCCCAACTGGCAGGAAATCCCGATCGATCGCTCGCTCGTCCGGCAGCAGCGCTAGTTTGAAAGTCCAAGCGGAGTCGAACTCATGGTGAAGGCTCTCGGTGGAATCGCCGCGTTGTGCTACGCACTGCTCGCGTCGTTCGCGTTCGCGCAGCAGCCCGAGCAACTCGGTTCGACTCGCAACGCCCGTGTTGCGTTTCCGATGCCCGATGGCGTGGACGCAGCCGCCCGTCCTCGCCTGATCATGCTCACGGGCTCATGGCCCGCCGAAACCTTGGCGCAGATGCGCAGTGCCGCCCCGAATGTCACGATCATCGATGGCCTCAATCGCGAGACGGCCCTCGCGCACGCGGGCAAAGCAAACGCAGTCGATGCGAGACTGTTGTCACCAGAACTGATTGCATCGGCGCCGAACCTCGTCTGGGTCGTCACACCCTCGGCGGGGATCGATCGTTTGATGAACATCAAAGGCCTCGCCGAACGCGAATCAATTGTCGTCACCAACAGCCGCGCCATGCACGGCCCGGCGATTGCCGATCACGCCTTCGCCATGCTGCTCACGCTCACCCGCAACATGCGCGAGCACACCGACAACCAGCGCGATGGAAAGTGGAACGATGCCGACAGCCCGGTCCGACCCATCGCTCTTCACGGCAAGACCATGCTCGTTGTCGGAATCGGCGGCATCGGCGAAGAAGTTGCAAAGCGTGCCAACGGCTTTGGCATGCGTGTGATCGCAACCCGCCGAACCGATGCTCCGGCCCCGTCCTTCGTGCAAAAAGTCGGCAAGCCGGACGAACTGATCTCCATGCTGCCCGAAGCCGATGTCGTCGCCGTCTGCGTGCCTCTCACGAAGGAAACCGACAAGCTCTTCGATGCGAAGGCCTTTGCCGCGATGAAGAAGGGTGCGATCCTCATCAACGTCGGCCGGGGCAAGGTGGTCGATACCGCCGCCCTGCTCGCGGCAGTCCAATCCGGCCGGCTCGGCGGGGCCTGTCTTGATGTCACCGATCCCGAGCCTTTGCCAGCCGACCACCCGCTCTGGAAACAGCCCCGCGTGATCATCACGCCCCACACATCCGCCGATTCGGATCTCACCGACGATCGCGTGCGCCAGCTGCTGGTCGAAAACGTTCGCCGCTTTGGCGCGGGCGAACCGCTTCTCAATACGGTCGATCTGAAGTCCGGCTACTAGCGCTCGTGCGCGGACCTTCCCGCTTGATACGCTGCCCCGCATGTTCGAACACAAGTCCGAGCCTCTCTTGTCCCGCGCCGAGTTCCTGAAGCGGCAGTGCTGGCACGCCCTGATTGGTATCGCGATCGTCGCGGCCTCACTCGCCATCGGCACGTTTGGCTATCACTACCTCGACCGCCAGAACTGGATCGACGCCGCCTATTCCGCGACGATGATCCTCACGGCGATGGGCCCGAGCGGCACGCCCAACACCGACGGCGGCAAAGTCTTCGGCATTTTCTACGCGCTGTTTTCCGGGATCGCGTTCATCACCACCGTCACCGTGCTGCTCACGCCCCTTGCGCACCGATTTCTGCACCGGCTCCACGCGGACGAGGCCGATCTGAACGCCAAGATCAAGAAAGAGAAATAGCCGCTGATAGCGCGCAAAAAGGATCGACGCCCACTCGCGAGGGCGTCGATCGTGTGTGCCGCATGCGCATTCCCTCAAACAAACGGGCGGCATGACGGATCGGTGGCTTCGGACACAGGATAAAGCGGATTCCGTCCGCCGGGTGCGCAGACATTTTTCGGACTTCTTTTGCGGACCGTGCGCCGTGCGACCCGGGGCCCGAGCTGGCTACGCCCCCGTGCGGCTCCGGTCGTTCAGGATCTTCATCATTTCGAGATTGTCCTGCATGGGCGTCTCGGCGGGGAGGTGGGGGGCCTGCCGTTCCATCTGGTACTGGTAGTTCCCGCCCATGTGCCGGTTGAAGTAGCGCATGTTGATGACCTGCACGTTCCCCGTGGAATCACCGACCAGCAGCTTGCGGCCGTTGGGGCTCCACTGCAGGCTGTTCACCTCCCAGCCGCTGAAGCGGTCGATCGTGAGCATGCAGGGCTCGTTGGTGTGGGTGGTATCCCAGAGCTTGAGCGTGCCGTCGGTGCTCGAGGTCGCGAAGATCATCGGCTCGCGCTTGCGGATGGCGACATCGGTCACCAGCCCGCCGTGGCCCGCAAACGACTGCAGGAATCCGCAGGTTTCGACATCCCACAGCTCGGCCCGCTTGTTCCAGCTTGTGAGCACGAGCTGCCTGGAATCCGGCATGAACTCCACAGACCACGGCTGCGGCGCGCCCCCGGTCGGCCGCATCACGCCGTGCGGGCTCCAATCGGCAACATTCCAGAGCCGCAGAGCCAGGCTCCGGTCGTTGGTGACGAGGTGCTTGCCGTCGTTCGAGAATCGGGCGCTGAGCGCCTCGGTCGAGTCCGCGGTCGGGATGCGGTGCACCTCCGTGCATTCGGGGAACTTGAGCACGGCGTGATAGTTCTCCCGGAACGGAAGCACCAGGAGTTGATTGTCCGGCGAGAAGTCGATCGAGCGGGGCGAAAAGGCAAAGCCGCCCTTGAGGACCGAGGCCGGTTCGGGGTGCGGAGACTGCAGGTCGTACACGTTCGCCTGGTTTCCCTCGCCCGCGACGACGAGGTAACGCGAACCGCGATCGAACTGCAGCGCCCGCACGCGTGCGTTGAGCGGCGAGAGCGTTCGTGTCAGCGCAAGAGTCTCGCTGTCGAAGAGGCGGATCGCCCCCGCGCCGTCGCCCGTCGCGATGTATCTGGAATCCGGGCTCCAGGCCGCGATCGCTCGACCGGAGTGGTTGGTGAGGAGCGACACGCCCGGAGTCGGCGAGATATCCCAGACCCGGATCGTGTCCCCGATCGTCGTCCAGAGTTCCGTGCCGTCGGCGATGATCGCCGATCCGCTGCACGATTCGGGGCACGAGTACGAACGCAGCCGCGTCGCGCTCCGCCAGTCCCAGACGTTCATCGTCCACCAGCCCCCGGCGACGAGCTTCCTTCCGTCGGGGGTGAAGTTGATTGAGCGAACCGTGCCGTTGGGCGCATCGAGCACGGCGATCGGCTCGGTCTCGTCGATGGACCAGACGCGGACGGTTCGGTCGCCGCCGCCGCTCGCGAGCACGCCGGAATCCGGGTCGAAGGTCAGCACGTTGATGCCGCCGCCATGACCGGTGAACGTGCGGACCGCTTCGGCGGGTTCCTCCGCACGCCACCGCAGCAGGCGGATGCTGCTGTCCGACAGCGCCGCGGCGAAGTGCGTCGCGTCCGGGGCCCATGCGACCCGCGAAATAGGGAGCGGGAGGGAGCACAAAGAGCGCCGCGTTGCGAGCGACTCGGGGTCGAGTTCCAGCACGCGGCCGTCGTTACACCCGACCAGGAGCAGGCCGGATTGGCCCGGAGCAAAGTCGATCGTGCGGATCGGCTTTTCGGATATCCGGGCACGCGTGATCTCCCGTCCATCGGCGGTGTCGAACAGCGCGATATCGCCCGATTCGAAACCGACGGCCAGGCGCGAGCCGCTCGCGTTGAGTGTCAGCGCGCGGGCCGTTCCGGTGATCGGGGCGAACGATCGCGGCTTGCGATCCCCGGTGTCCCAGATCTTGATGCGAGGATCATTCTCTGCGCCGGTGGCAACGGTTGTTCCATCCCGCGAGGCCGACATGCCCCAGATGACCGTGTCGTGCGCCCGCAGGGTCGCGAGGCACGGCTCGTGCATGTACATTTCCCAGAGCGCAAAGAACGTGTGCCGCGAGTTCGGCTCGCGCAGGTGCGCGGGCCAGATCAGGTCTTCCGCCGCGACGAGGTTCCCGGCGATTCCGAGCAGACGCCCGCGTTCGACGTTCGAGCGGGCGAGCTGCACGCCGAGCGAGGCGGAGGTTTCGTCGGCGCGTCGGCGCTGCTGTTCGGCCTGCTTGAGGGCGATCAGCGCATCGTTCTTTGCGAGCGCTTCCGTCGCGGCAAGCCGTGAAGCGTGGAACGCCTGGATCGCTGCGAAGACGCCCAGGCACATCACGATCAGCATGAAGATCGCGACGGTCGAGACGATTCCCCGGTAGCGACGGAGCTGCTTGCGGAGCACGTACATCGCCGAATCGCGACGGGCGCTGATCGCCTGCCCCGCGAGGTAGCGGGCGATGTCGTCGCCCAGGTCGCTCGCGGACTGGTACCGGCGGGTGCGGTCCTTGGCGAGCGCCTTCGAGACGATCATCTCGACATCGCCACGGAAATAGCGGTCGATCGTGCTGAGCTTGGTCGGTTCCTCGTCGCGGATGATGCGGGCCGCCTCGGGGAGCGAGCGGCTGGCGAGGTCGTACGGCAATCTGCCCGCGAGCAGCTCGTAGATGATGACGCCGACGGCGTAAACGTCGGAACGGGTATCAACTGCTGCCGGATCGCCACTGACTTGCTCGGGCGACATGTACGGCAGCGTGCCGATCAATGCACCAACGGCGGTGTGTTCGCTCGTCAGTTGCAGATCGGTGTTGGTGGTTCGCGCGACGCCGAAATCCAAGACCTTTGGCCTTCCCGATTCATCGACGAGAATGTTGGCGGGCTTGAGATCGCGATGGATCACGCCGTTGCGGTGCGCGTGCTGCACGGCCTCGCAGATGCGTTCGACCAGCACCAGTTTTTCGCGGTTGCCGAGATTGTGCTTAGTGGCGTAGGCCAGCAGCGGCTCGCCTTTCACAAGCTCCATCGCGATGTACGGGTGCGTCAGCCCGTCGGCGGTGTAGGTGCCGGCCTCGTAGATCTGCGCGATGCCGGGATGATGCAGCCGACCGAGCAGTTCGGCCTCGTGCTCGAAGCGGCGGAGGATGCGCTGCGCGGAAGCCGAGTTCGGATCGCCGAGCACGCGGCGCATGACTTTCAATGCGACCGTGCGCTTGGGGCGTTCCTGCTGCGCGACATAGACGACTCCCATGCCGCCACTGCCGAGAACGCCGAGGATATGAAAGTTGCCGATCTTCTTGTCGGAGGGAAGCAGCGGCTCAGCATCAGAGAGCGCGCTTGCGCCGAGTTGCGTGAGCAAACCTCTGCCCGGTGCTGCCTTGGAATCCAGAAAGCCGCCGACGCCCGAGTGGTGTTCGAGCAACGAATCAAGCTCTTTTCGGAGTTCCGCATCGCCCTCGCAGACGCGCTCGAGAAATGCGGCGCGATCGGTTGATTGCAGCTCGACCGCGCGGAGAAAGAGCTCTTCGAGGCGTTGGCTGGGCGCGGTGCTCATGCGGGTTCTACCCGGCCGCTTCGTGAATATCGCTGTGCAACTGAAAGACGATTTTCACCGCAGAGTCGCAGAGAACGCAGAGGGAAAGCGGAAGGACGATCGGAGATTGGCTTGCACGCCAACAACGAACTCGGCCACCACGCACTCTTCGCGGACTTCTCTGTGCTCTCTGCGACTCTGCGGTGCAATTCTTCCATGGTGTACTTGGCCTCGTCAGACAGCGGAAGCCTGCAATCGCTGCACGCGGTGCTCACGCATCCTCATCCGCGGGCTCGGCGCCCGCAACCTGGCGCTTCAGCCAGGCCCGCGCAAATGTCCAATCGTTCTTGACGGTTGCGGGGGAGACTTCGAGTGCATCCGCTGTTTCTTCGATCGAAAGCCCCGCGAAGTAGCGGAGCATCACCACGTCGTACTTGCGGCGATCGTGCTTCTCGAGGCCCTTGAGCGCATCATCGAGCGCGAGCATTTCTTCGGCGGGTGGTTCGCTGGCGAGCACGGGCGAGATGTCTGCCATCTCGATGTCGGCCCGCTGCAATCCGCCACCGTGTTTCAGGCGCGAGCGATGGCGGGCGCGTTCGACGAGGATGCGCCGCATCGCCAGTGCCGCGGCACCGAAAAAGTGGCCTCGACCATTCCAGCGCACCTCGTGATCGCCGAGCAGGCGCAGATACGCCTCGTGTACGAGCGCGGTGGGCTGAAGCGTCATGCCCGCGCCGCGCTTGGGCTCGCGGGCCATGCGCACCTGCGCAAGGCGGCGGAGTTCTTCGTACACGAGCGGCAGCAGATCGCGTGCGGCCTGCGAATCGCCACCGGCAGCAGCAACGAGCAATTGAGTGACCTGTGCCGCGGCGGGTGACGGCGGGGGCGTCGCGACGTTGATGGATGTCTTTGGTTTGTCCGATGGCTTGCCGGCCTTCGGGGAGCCTGATTTGGAATCCATGGAAACTCCCCGGAATGCACGCGGCGATCGCCCGAAACAGAAGGGGCGGCAGCACTAGTGTGACCGGAACCGGCGGCGGTTGCAAGGTCCGATCCGAAGGTACGGGCCGGATAGATGAAGTGTGCGGCAAAGGACCGAGAATGAACGGGTTTTGTGGCGTACGGCAAGGTGCCGGAGTTCTCTGACGCACTGCGCGGGCGAATCAGCGCGCGTGCAGTTCGCAAACGAGTTCGACTTCAACCGGCGCGCCGCGGGGCAGGCTCGGCGCTCCAACGGCCGCCCGCGCGTGCTTTCCCGCATCGCCGAAGACCTGCTGAAGGAATTCGCTTGCGCCGTTCGCGATCTGCGGATGATCCGTGAATTCCGGCGAGCAGGCGACAAAGACGCCGACGCGGACGATCTGTCTGATGCGGGAGAGTTCGCCCAGTTCGGCCTTGAGCGCTGCGAGCGCGTTGATCGCGCATTGCCGGGCACATTCGACGGCGATGTTCATGGGCACCGCGGCAGGAACGATTCCGGAAGCGATCAGCTTGCCCTCGCGCATGGGGATCTGGCCTGCAACGAAGGCGAGGTTGCCGGCGATACGAACGGGGATGTATGCCGCGACGGGCGGAACGGCGGGGGGGAGGGTGATTCCGAGTTCGGCGAGGCGGGCTTCGGGAGATGTGATGAGATTGGGCATGTTTGGATTCCGATTGGTGAACGAAGAAGAAGAATCAAGCGTACCCATAACCGGATGGAACCGTTTTCCTTGACGAGCGAATCGGTGTGTGTACCTTTGGGTACTGCCCCTCCGCCCGTTTGGGTGAATCGGGCATTGACAATTTGTGTTTGGATGGCAGGACGCACGCGTCAGGAGTCCGATTTTCGGGCAATCTGATTTGCACTTGGGTAGTTTCCAAGCGTTCTCATCGAGGTCCTTTGGGCCTCAACTTGTTCCGCCCGTGGCTTTGATTCGGGGCGTGAGCGACCTGCCGACAACTTGGAAGTCCGCGTGCATCGGCGGCTGCGGGTCTTGGACGACCCACCGCAGTGTCGGTTTTCGCGGGCGAGACGGTCAACAGAAAGCTCGGGGTTTCCCGTGGTTTTCTCGGCATGTCATCAAGTCGGTCGTCTGATTGAAGCGAGTGGTCCGGAACGCTGTTCCGACCGACTCAGGAGAATTGAACATGAAGTCTCAGAAGAAGGGTTTCACCCTCATCGAGCTGCTGGTCGTGATCGCGATCATCGCACTGCTCATCGGCATCCTGCTCCCGGCTCTGGGCAAGGCCCGCGCCGCGGCCCGTCAGCTCAAGGACGGCACGCAGGTTCGTTCGGTCCACCAGGGCATGGTGACCTGGGCCGGCCAGAACCAGGATAACTACCCCCTCCCCAGCCAGATCGACCTGAACGACACGATCTACGTGAACGGCACGGCGATTGACACCAAGACCGACGCCAAGAAGAAGTTCCAGAAGGACCTTCCCCGGTACATGATGTCCATGCTGATCTACAACGGCACGTTCGGACCGGAAATCCTGGTCAGCCCGGCCGAAGTGAACGGCAGCATCAAGTCGAACCCCTACTACCAGTTCAGCAAGCCCTCGGCGATCAAGGACCAGAACAAGCAGACGCAGGCCATCTGCGATCCGTCGTTCGCGGCCTATCCGGCTGAAGTGGGCGGCGACATCGGCACGCCCGGTGCCGGCGGCCTCGTCCCGGTCGGCAGCGTTTCGTACGCGTTCACTGTTCCGTACGGCGCCCGCCGCTCGGTCTGGACCAGCACCTTCGATGCCACGCAGGCTGTCGTCGGCAACCGCGGCCCGTGGTACAACGCCACCGGCGGCTCGTGGACTCTCGCACCCAACGACGACAAGCGCGGCAACGGCGGCGACCTGGTCGCCACCGCTTCGAACACGCTCCTGATCCACGGCGCTCGCTCGTCTTGGGAAGGCAACGTCGCTCGTAACGACAACTCCGTCGGCTTCGAGACCAAGCCCGATCCGGACAACACGCCGATCCTCTACCCGGGCGTGACCAGCGGCAACCCGCCCCTCAAGTACGACAACCTCTTCGCCAACGAAGACGAGTCGGCGACCAACACGACGGGCGCAACCTACACCGCGAAGGCCGATGACGGGTTGACCACCATCAACATCAACCAGCGCCGCAACAACTTCCTGCGTTGCTGGGGCAACCAGGCCGGTGCGGGCGGTTGGATGACCCCCAACGGCCAGACCGGTGCGGTCGAGGTCATGAACGGCACCACTCAGTTCTGGTTTGACTGATTCAGACCGAATCGTTTGAATTCTCGAAGCGGCGGGCGAAAGCTCGCCGCTTTTCTTTTTGCTGCGTTGCGCCGGACGATGCGGAAGTCGTACACCTGACCGTACGAGCCCGAGCGCAGCGAAGGGAGGGTGCCGAGGAATCAAGGCAGTGTGCAGAAGGCAGGGCGCAGGTTGAATGTGCGAAGCGAGTCGAAGATTCAAAGTCTGTGCCCGTCGCTTCGCTCGGGCTCGTACGGCAAGGTGTTGCAAAGCCCGAGGGCGTGCAGCGGTCCTCGGCGAAAGCGGGCGTTCGCGGTTCAGGCTCTGTGCGCAGGACGGTGCGGAAGCCGTACACCGGACCGTACGAGTCCGAGCGCAGCGAAGGGAGGGTGCTGAGGAATCGCGGCAGCGTGCGGAGTGCGTGGGATGCGGAGAGCAGGTTGAAGGTGCGAAGCGTGTCGAGAATTCAGGGCGTGTTCCCGTCGCTTCGCTTGGGCTCGTGCGGCAAGGGGTTGAGCGATCTGCGGGGGGGCGGCGGGCCTCGGCAACAGGGGAGCGACGGTCGCCCATTTCATGGGCGAGGAAATGGCGAAGCTTCGTTACCAGATGCTGCGCATCTGGCAACGTCCATGCGCCCATTTCATGGGCGGGGAGAGAAGACTGAATTCAGTTGCGACTTCTACCGCGAGCCCGGCGTCAACCGTGCCTTCGCCTGATCCAGCACCACCGCCACAACGATCGCGGCGCCCTTCACGATCTGGGTGTAGCTCTGATCGATATCCAGCACCAGCATGCCGTTGCCGATCATCTGGACGAGCAGGGCCCCGAGAACGGCTCCGAACGCGCTGCCGCGGCCGCCGGAAAGCGAGGCCCCGCCGATGACGGCTGCTGCGATGACATCAAGCTCGTAGCCCTGTCCCGCGCCCGGAGCGGCGGCACCGTAATAGCCCAGGTACATCGCGGCGGAAAGGCCCGCCAGGGCACCGCTGGCGACGTAGACGATGACCTTGACGCCCCCGACGGGGATGCCGGCGTACTTGGCCGCGATCTCGTTGCCGCCGATGGCGAAGATCCGCCGGCCGAGCACGGTCTGGCTGAGGACAAACATGCCCGCGAGCATGGTGAGGACCATGATGGCGACCGGGACCGGATAGACATTCCCTGCGGGCATCTTCATGAAGCCCTTGGTAAAGCTCTCCGGGAAGCCGGTGATGGATTGGCCCCGGGTGAGGACAAAGACCAGGCCGCTGAGCATGGCCATCATGCCCAGGGTGATGATGAAGGGGTGGACGCGGAGGCCGACGATCATGCTGCCGCTGACGCCGCCGCAGATGGCCCCGACGAGGCAGCAGACGCCGATACCGACGGGAATGGCGAGGTACCACGGCGCGCCGCCTGCCGCGGCATTGAGCGAATTGGCCTCGGGGCCGAGGATGGAGAGCTGGAGCGATTGGAGCGCGAACGCGCCGACGACGGCGGCAAGGCCGTAGATCGAGCCGACGGAGAGATCGATGCCTCCGAGGATGATGACGGCGGTCATGCCGACGGCCATGACGGCGATGAAGCTGGCCTGGGTGGCGAGGAGGACGAGGTTCTGGGTGTTGAGGAACTTGGATTCGGAACGGGAGACGAGGAGCTTCTGATCGGCGTCGACGCCGATCACGCGGGGGTTGCTCGCGCTCGCGACTTCGACTTTGGAGGAGCCCGCGACGATGCGGACGTTCGCGCCGCCGGACTTGGATTCACCGAGCGCCGCTCGCAGTTCGCGGAGCGGGACATCGGTGGGGGAGGTGATGACGAGGACGCCGCCGACTTCCTCGGTGGTGGTGCCGGGCGGAAGGGCGATGCGCTGGATCTCGCCGGGCTTTGTGCCGCCGCGGAAGGTGAGGACCGCGGCCATCAGGAGGATGACGAGAATGAGGCCTGATTCCTGCGCGCGGAAAAGGCGGCGGAAGATCGAAGAGTTTGAAGCGGTGCTGGCGGTCGGCGTGCTCAAGGGGAGCAAGAGTAGCGAAGTTTTGGGGCTTGCGCAACCTCGAACGAAAAATGATCAGCCGATCAACCTCGAGAAAACTCGATGATTCACCGAAAGCTAAAGCGGAGACTGCCGTTCGCATGTGCGGCGTGCCAGAATCCAAGCCGCAATCGATGAGGTTTCCAAGTGTTCTTTGCGTGGGCGCGATTTCGGCACCTGAACCTCCGAAACCCCCTCCGTCATCGCTCCGCCAAGCTTGCGCGATGCCACCTCCCCCCTTGGCAAAGGGGGAGGGCAAACGCCAAGGAACGCAGGCGGTAACCGGAAGTCGTACGAGGGAGTCGGACGAAGGCGTAGACGAGCAACGCGTGCAGGCCGCGGCAAATCCGTATCGTGGGTTGGGTTGTTGCTCGGGAGAACCGAATCAGCGGGGGTCTTGCAATCGCAATCACGGTCAGTCAATCGTCCGAATGAAATTCGACGGCTTGCCCATGCCCTCGCGCTGCATCGCGTTGATGCTCAAGCGGCCGTTGTCCGAGAAAAATAGATCTTGAATGTTGTACGTAACAAACTCGGCGTGCCCGTCGGAGAACGCCCAGTTCGCGCCGGTCGCACCGTGATTGTCAACTTTTCCGTAATAACCTGGAGCTTGTGCACCGGCTTCCTTCGCGCCGTTGCCAGCATTTCCGCCGCCACCGCCGTAAAATGCGTACGTCGATACGTCGGGTCCGTTTGTTTCGTCGCCCCAAAGTGGAGTGGCGGCGATGTAATACGGGGCGTCTGCCTGCAGGCCGGCGATGTACATGTAGCTCACTGTCCACGGGTACACTCGGCGCTGACTTGACGGCATCTTGGGGATGACGAACATGCTGTTGGGCGAAGGCGTGGACGTGTACGGCTTGCAAGTGGAGTCGTTCGCGAACGCTCCACCCGCGTGAACGGGATAGCGTCGATCTTCGCGGTCGTTGGGGCACAGCAATGACCCAAAGGTGTCCATGTATTTCGCAAGGACCGGCTTGGTCTTCTTGTCTCTATAAAACTGCAACGTCTCGGGGTTTGCGGTCGGCGAGCCAAACTTGTCGTAGTAACCGCTCGTCGCGAGCTCTTCGCCGTCTCCATCGGCCTTTTGAACCAGATTGAAAAGACCCGCCACGCCCCCATACCACTGTTGAACATCGATTCGTTCGTCGCCGGTTTTGGTTCGTTTCGGGGCATTCGTACTTGTGGGCGTGCTGAATTCGGATGTCCATGCCGCGTTCGCAGTCCCCACGGCCGGCATGACGGGGAACCAGTTCTTGTTCTCGTTGGCGTAAAGCAACATGACAGTGCCGGTGCTTCGCATGTTTGCAAGGCACTTTGTCTGTCGGGCAGCGTTCCGCGCCTTTCCCAGTGCGGGAAGCAGGATTCCGATGAGCAGCGCGATGATGGCGATGACGACGAGGAGTTCGATGAGCGTGAAGCCGCGGATCTGAGCGTGTTTCATCCGGCGCGCGGGCGATGAAACGCGGGGCGCGTGGAGAACGGTGGGCTTGTTGGCGGTGGGCATCAGACTTCCTTCTGGCACTGCCTGCGGCTGGACTGAACGCCCGAACGGGCTGCGCTGCCGCGTGAAACGCTTTCAAACCATACGACGGGATCCGTCCGTTGTATCCCCCTGCCTGATGAAATGTTCCAACAGGCATCGGCAAACTAGCGGGAATACTGAGGTGCTGTCAAGTGGGAAAGTGGGGAGGGGAATGTGGGATTTGGGATGGCGGATGTGAAGAGGGGCGGACGGGTGGTCGCAGAGTTTTGATCGGGCGCAGCGTGAACGTGCTTCCGCCCTCGGGCTCGTTCCGATCGCGGAGGGAGGAGAAGAGGGAGGTCTTAACACAAACGCGAGTTTTGGCGTGCGGTGTGGACATGAGGCGAGGGGCCACCCGTGGGAGCATCTCGGCAGTAACACGGAGAGGACGTTGCACGAGATTTCCGGGCGGGGCGGGGGAGATGGAAATCGTGAAATCAGCGGGATTTGGGAGCGAACCCGGCAGCGCGGACGGGCGTTTGTGGTACACTTGAAAACGGTGTCTGAAACAGTCTCAGCCGTTCCGAGTGTGAACTCGGGGAAGGGCTGTTTCTGCGCGTTTTGCAACGCCTGTTCGGGTTGCGAGTGAGCTGCCGTCGGCGAGCGTGCCGGAGTGGTAGCGAAATGGAAGTTTTTTCGAGGGAGTATTTGCCGATGCGTCCATGCACCATGAAGGTTCAAATTGCCTCCGCCCTGCTTCTGGCAGGGCTCAGCGGGCTCGCGATTGCCCAGCCGCTTGCGATTACGGGCGTGAAGAAGGCCGAGTACGGCAACCCGCGGTTCGTGAACATGATCCCGACGAACTACGGCGACAACAACGTCGTGGCGTGCGATCCGAACACGCTGGGCGGTGCGACGGTGAACACGGTGACGACGGGCGTGGAAATCGCTATCCCGCTGACGGCGCTCGGCAGTCCGACGGGCACGATCCGCTGCACGGCGTTCATCAACAGCGGCGACGGCGCGTTTGCATCGAACCAGTTCTCCGGCACGCCTCTGGTTGGACCGGTTGGCGAACTGGCGACCCCCACGAACATGGGCGAGACGCGCAGCATCAACCTGGCGACCGATGTTCGGGCGGCGGGCAACCAGTTCTTCACGATCAACCTGAACGCGGCGGGCACGGCCCCGACGATCGACGGCACGCGCGATGCGGCCGGCTGGACGACGCGTGCGCAGCAGGGCGCCCGCACGTACTTCGGTGACTCGAACTCGGGCAACGTGGACAACGCGAACGGCTCGGAAATTGACGGCTGCTACGTCCGCATCGCGGGCGGCGTGCTGTACATGTTCTTCACGGGCAACCTCGAGTCGAACGGCAACAACCTCGAGATCTTCTTTGATACGGGCGCTCCGCTCGGTCAGAACACCCTCCGCACCGACAACCCGGCAGTGGGCGGCGACGGCAATCACCTGATCCGGATGGCCACCGACGGCGTGCTGCCCGGCCTGACCTTCGATACCGGCTTCAACGCGAACTACTGGGTCGGCATCAACGGCACGGGCGCTCCGTACGCGTTGTATGTGGATTACGCCAAGCTCTCGAACAGCGATGGCACGGGCGGCGGCGTCGGCTACTACTGCGGCAGCGGCACGGCCGTGAGCGACGGCACGCTGGCGGGTGGCGTCGAGGGCGCTCCGGTGATTCGCGCGACCATCAACAACTCGAACATCCTGGGCGTTCCGGCGATCTGCCCGCCCCCGGCCGGCAACCCGAACACGGCGAACGGCTCGGAGATCGACGCGGTGTACAGCTACGTGGACAAGGTCAACAAGCGTCTGTACGTGATCACCACGGGCAACGTGAAGACCGACTACACGTCCTTGAACCTGTTCCTCGATGTCGGCGGCTTCATGACGCCCGGCGGCGAAGAGCTGGGCCAGAATCGGCTCCGCAATGACAACTCGGGCTTTGACTTCGGCAGCATCAACAACATGGGCGGCCCCGGTGTGGATGCGAACCCGACGAACCCCGGCCTGAAGTTCGATAACGACTTCAGCGCGACCTACTTCCTCAGCTATAAGAACGGCGAGACGGCCGTTGCCAACTACTCGCACGCGACGGTGCTGCGCACCGCCGGGCGTGCGACGGTCTGCGACGCGATCGTGGACTACGGCATGTTCGACGGCGGCCCGAAGACGGCTCCGGGCGGTAACGGCCAGCAGTACGACGTGATCAAGTACAACGGCCTGCAGGGCTACCCGGGCGGCGCCGCCGAACCGTTCATCGGCATCCAGGAGCAGGACGGCACCAAGACGGAACTCGAAGGCAACTTCGCTCCGTACGCCGGCCACAAGTTCATGGTTGAGTACATCGTCGCTCCGTGCGGCGGCGGGAACACCAACGCCGCCAAGCCCGAGGCGGGCATCATCCTCATGCGGATGGATCAGTCGAACCAGGCGGGCGTGACGTCGGCCAACGGCGGCGCTGCGTTCACCGAGGACGACGTGATCGCGGTCAACACGGGCTGCGAATTCTCGATCGACCTCGCGGAACTGGGCTACGACGGCACCAGCGATATCAAGCTGGCCGGCTGGATCGGCGCTGGCGATCGCGGCACGATCTCGAACCAGGTGATCGGCGGCGTCCCGGCCTCGTACGGCGCTTCGCCGGGCACGAGCGTCGGCACGACCAACGCGACCGATCTCTCGGCGATCGATGGCAAGCAGTGGGTCACGATCTTCCAGAGCTGCCCGGCCGACCTGAACGGCGACGGCTTCGTGGATGACAGCGACTTCGTTGACTTCGCTTCGGCCTACAACGAGCTGATTGCCGAGAGCCGCTGGGCTTCGGGCGATCTGAACGGCGACGGCTTCGTCGATGACACCGACTTCGTGCTGTTCGCGGCGGCGTACAACGAGCTGCTCTGTGCGAACATCATGGAGTAAGTTCGGCGGCTGAGATCAGAAGAACCAGAGGGCCCGCCGCGAGGCGGGCCCTTTTTCATTGGGGACGATGTGAGGAGAAGGCGGAGTTTTGCGGAAGGGAAGAGGTGGGGAGGTGAAAAGGTGAGGAGGTGATGGGATGGGGAGGTGAGGCGGTGAGGAGTTGGGGAGGTGGGGAGGTGGGGAGGTGATGGGGAAGCGGGGCGGTTCTATGGGGCGGAACTTTGGTTTGTTGGTTGGCGCGGCAAGTTGTTTTGTGGCGGTGCTGCATCCGAAGATTCACCTCCTCACCTCCTCACCTTTTCACCTTTTCACCTCTTCACCTTCCCACCGCCCCACCTCTCCACCCCAGCTCCCTCGACCGTTGTGTATCCCCGCTGGGAAGCGGGTGTGATACGATGAAACGCGTCAGAAACCCAGGCACGGGAGGCGGGATCGCCGCCCGAGGCACACGTGAGGCATTTTCAGGGGATTGATTCATGAAGATCGGATTGCAACGCAGGGGCTTTCTCGGGGCGGCGCTCGCGGTCATCGCGGGTGCGGGCGTGGTTGGGCTGATGGGCGCCGGCGAGGCGCCGAAGAAGACGTACCGCATCGCGGTGATCGCCAAGAGCCAGAGCAATCCGGTCTTCCAGGCGGCGCGGACGGGCGCGCTCGATGCGGGTGAAGAGCTGAGCAAGAAACTCGGCGCGGATGTGAAGGTCGAGTGGCGTACGCCGGTGAATGAGGATGCGCAGCAGCAGGCGCAGTATGTCGAGCAGCTCGCGAGCCAGGGCTTTGATGGCATCGCGATCAGCGCGAGCGATGCGAATGTGCTGACGGCGGCGGTGAACAGCGCGATCGATCGGGGCGTGGTCGTGATCACGTTCGACAGCGACATCCCGGCGAGCAAGCGGCTTGCGTATTACGGGATCAACGATGAAGAGGCCGGTCGCTCGGTGATGCGGGAACTGGCAAAGGCGATGGGCGGCAAGGGCGGGAAGATCGCGGTGCTTTCGGGCAACCAGAACGCGACGAACCTGAACGCGCGTGTGAAGGGCGTGAAGGATGAGCTTGCGGCGCTGAAGGACAAGGGCTTCACGCTGAAGGACGTGTACTACACGAAGGAAACGGCGAGCGATGCCGCGGCGTTGGTGCAGCAGGTGCAGACCGCCAACCCGGACATCGTGGGGTGGGCGATGGTGGGCGGGTGGCCGCTGTTCACGCAGAACGCCTTGGATGGCGTGTACGAGAAGGCGGCGATCGTGTCGGTGGATCACCTGCCGGAGCAGCTCAATTACGTGAAGAGCGGGCAGGTGGCGGCGCTGATCGGTCAGGATTGCTACGGCTGGGGCTACCAGAGCGTGGTGATGCTGGTAGACAAGCTGAACAACAACAAGAGCCCGGAGAAGGTGATCAACAACTTCCCGCTGTCGGTGGTGACGAAGGCGAATGTGGGTGAGTACGAGGGGCTTTGGAACAAGTGGCTGAGGAAGAAGTGATCGCTCCAGTCATGTGAGAAGGAAAAGCATTCACCACAGAGGCACAGAGACACAGAGGAGAGGAATCGAGCTGAAGAGGGGTCGAGTTGGCGGCTGCATTGCGGCGTTGTTCCCTCTTTACGATTCCTTGTCTTTCTCCGTGTCTCTGTGCCTCTGTGGTGGATGCCTTTGTATTTGATAGACGCGCAGACGAGTGTTCTCATGGATCGTGAAACTCCGATGGATACGGACGCTGGAACGTTGTTGATCGCCGAGGGGATCTCGAAGCGGTTCGGGATTACGCAGGCGCTTGATGGCGTGACGGTGTCGTTTTTGAAGGGGGAGATCCACGCGCTGATGGGGGAGAACGGCGCGGGGAAGAGCACGCTGGGGAAGGTGATCAGCGGGCTGCACAAGCAGGACACGGGTGTGGTGCGGATTGTTTCGGAGCCGGGCGCTCACTCGGGATCGGGCATGCGGGAGCTGACGCCGGGCTCGATTGATGATGCGTTTCATGCGGGCGTGCGGATCGTGCACCAGGAATTGGCGCAGTGTCCGAACTTGTCGGTGGCGGAAAATCTCGCGCTGCACGATCTCCCGCGGACGAAGCTTGGGCTGCTTGATCGCCGGACGATGAACGAGCGGGCGGCGGCGCTGGTACACAAGCTTGAGCCGGGGATTGATGTGGAAGCGCCGCTTGGGCTGCTTTCGCCGGGGCGGAGGCAGATCTGCCAGATCGCTTCGGCGCTCGATGACCGGTCGGCGGAAGGTGGGCGGGGCGGGGGAAGTTCGCCCCGGGTGATCGTGTTTGATGAACCGACGAGTTCGCTCTCGATCGCGGAGACCGAGCGATTGCTCGAGATCACGAGGCAGCTTGCGCGGAGCGGGATCACGGTGATCTATGTGAGTCACCGGATGGGCGAGATCTTTGCGGTGTGCGACCGGGTGAGCGTGCTGCGGGATGGGAAGTATGTGGCGACGAGCCGCGTGAAGGATCTGGATGAGCCGACGCTGGTGGAGCAGATGATCGGGCGGCGGTTGAGCACGCCGACGGGGAAATTGCCTTCACTGGCGGCGGAGAACGGGCATCCGCATTCGCTTGGCGAGCGGAAGCTGGTGGTGGAGAGTCTTTCGACGGGCGATCTGGACTCGATCTCGCTCGAGGTGAAAGAGCGGGAGATCGTGGGGATCGGTGGATTGGTGGGTTCGGGTCGATCGGAACTCTTGAACGCGATCTTCGGACTGGACGGGAGCGCTCGCGGGCGCGTGATCGTGGACGGGAAAGATGTCGCGGGCGAGGGGCCTCGCGCGGCGATCGGCGCGGGGATGGGTTATGTGCCGGAGGATCGGCGCTTGCAGGGGCTGTTCTTCCTGCTTGGTGTGGGCGAGAACACGGTGATGCCGTTCATGTCGAAGCTGGCGGGCTTGCTCGGCGTGCGCGACCGTGGCGAAGAGCGGAAGTTGATCTCGGATCGGTTTGTTGATTTCCGCGTGAAGGCGGCGAGCCCGGAATCGCTGCCGGGCGAATTGTCGGGCGGGAATCAGCAGAAGCTGTTGATCGCGCGGTGGATGGGCAAGAACACGAAGGTGTTGCTCTTGGATGAACCGACGCGCGGGATCGATGTGGGGACGAAGGCGGAGATTTACAAGTTGGTGCGTGCCGCGGCTGATGCGGGGGCGGCTGTGCTGCTGGTCTCGAGCGAGATGCCGGAGTTGCTGGCGCTCTCGGATCGCATTCTCGTGATGAGCGAAGGGCGGATCACGGGTGAGCTGGAAGGCGAGAAGATGACGCAGGCGAATATTTTGAAGCTTGCGACGGTGGAGAGGGAGATGGTCGGCGCGAGTTGAGAATTGCGAGACTGATTCGAGAGAACGCGGAGAGCGCGGAGGGTGCGGAGTTTCGCGGAGGGGAAGATTTGAGATTGCGTGGAGCGATTCACGCTCCGCGTGTGCATGCGCGACCGATCTGAAGGAGCAGAGTAGTTTCTGGTTGCTTGCAGGTCTGACACGCACATTGTCTGTGTCTCTGGAGCGGTTCTGGTTCAGGCGTGGCGATGTGTGATTCGATGAGTGCCGCCGCTTTGCGGCTACGAGGATTTATCTGCCTTCTCCTGGGGCTGGCGCCCCAGGCTACTGGCGGGCGCCGCTCCGCGGCTTGACGATCGAGAACGCCATGCTTGAAATGGGATTGCTCTAATCTTCTCCGCGCAACTCCGCATCCTCTGCGCACTCCGCGTTCTCTCCGTTTGCTTCGCAAACTCGCGAGGTGTTACGGGCAGATGAGCGTGTCGTAGGCGGCGGCGAAGAGGACGAAATCGGCATCGTCGGTCTGGCCGTCGCCGTTGAGGTCGCCTCGGAGATCGGTGAGGGCGTCGTAAGCGTTTGCGAAGGTGACGAAGTCGGAATCATCGACCATGCCGTCGGCGTTGAAATCGCCGGGGCAGGTGGTGAAGTAGTTGATGTAGTAGTTCTTGACCGATGAGCGGCCGGAGAGCTCGAAGGCGACGAGGGTGACGCGGTTGACGCCGTTGGTGAAGGAGACGGCGCGGTTGTAGTCGTAGCGATCGGTCTGCGTGCACTGGTTGAAGGAGTTGGAGCCGGCGACGGGGTCGGCGGCTTCGGCGAGGTTCATGAGGATGTGCGTGCGGGTAACGGTGCGGTCGCCGGCCTTCACGAGGAACGTGGTGCTCGGGTTTGCGCTGACGACGGGGCTGAAGTTTGTGATGTCGGCGATCGGGTCGAGCCGGTCGATGTAGAAGGCCTGGCGGAACTCGCGGAAGAGCGCGGCCTCGTTGGAATTGCGGTGGCGGAAGGCGATGACGGAGAGGTAGTGGACGCCCTCATCGAGGAGGGCGGCGTTGATGGCCTGAGCGTAGTTGCCCTGGTTCACGAATTGACCTTTGTTGTAGAGCGGATCTTTGAGGGTGAGGAACTGCTCGTAACCGGCGGCGACGGAAGTCGTGTAGTCGAAATCGACGACGCCGTTTCCGTTGTAGTCGGTGTAGCCCTGATCGATTTTGAAGAGGGCGTTGTCGTCGGTGTTGAGGTTGGCGCCGGGCTGGCCGACGAGCGCCGTGTCGCCGTTGCTGGTGGCGAGCTGGATCTGGAAGGAGTTGCCGGTGATGACCGGGAGCGGCGTGAGGCGGCGGCGGTAGGTGGGCGTGAAGGATGTATCGGCGGCGATGGTCGAAGTCACGTTCGAAAGCGAGAGCGTGCCGCTGGGGATGGAGGGGGCGTAGACGAGGTAGCCCTTGTTGTGCGTGCCGGCGGAGCTGACGTTGTTGGGGATGGTGAGCAGGGCCCAGCCGCCGGTGCCGTTGTTATCGACGGTGGTGATGAGCTCCGGGATGATGTTGGTCGGATCGACCGTGGGGTCGGCGGCGTTGCCGGTGAGTTCGATCAGACGTGTGCCGGTGGGGAAGGAGGTTTTGACGAAACGGGTTTGCGTGCCGGAGTCGTAGCGATCGTTGGAGGCGACGAGGCAATTGCCGGAGTACTGGTTGAAGCCGGTGTTGGTGCGGCGCTCGAAGACGATGACATCGGCGAGTGAGGTGTTCTGCGGATCGGTGCTGTTGAGGACGTTGAACTGGCCTCGGGCGACCCAGTTGTGGATCTGGACGAGCTTGGTGAGGGTGGCATCTGCTCCGGCGGGGGCTGCGGGGTTCCAGCCGAGAGCGGTGGGCATGCCCTGACGGGGGAAGAAGCCGCCGGAGCGGGTGAGGCCGAGGGCGTTGTGATAGACCTTGGGCTGGCCGGGGCGCGTGAGCAGGTAGGCGTGCGCGTACATGCCTTGCTGCTGAGCCGTAGGAAGGGGAGGCGAGCTGCCGCCGTTTCCGGCGGAGCCGTTGTCGTGGCTGAAGATGTGGTTGACGCCGATGGAGCCGTCGTTGTTGCCGTCTTGATTATCGAGGTGGGCGTTGAGGACGTTTTGCCAGGAGCCGAGGCCGCCGTTGCTGATGAGATCGCGGGTGGCGCCGGCGCCGTTGAGATCGAGGCAGTCGCGGTTGCCGAAGGAATCGCCCTGGCGCCAGGATTGGCCGCTGTT
The DNA here is from genome assembly GCA_017303555.1 of Planctomycetota bacterium. Lineage (GTDB taxonomy): Bacteria > Planctomycetota > Phycisphaerae > Phycisphaerales > UBA1924 > JAFEBO01. The sequence goes on along the minus strand of JAFLCN010000002.1, from coordinate 308,975 downwards.
GTTGTTGACCTTGCGGATGTAGTTGTCGTACGTGAACTGGTTGCTCTCGACGCTTTCGCCGAAGCTGAAGGGCGTGACGAAACGGTTGTCGGGAGTCTTGCGCCGGTTGTAGACGGCGGTATCCCAGTAGGTATCCCAGAACCAGCTTGGCACGTGCTTGATGGCGTCGATGCGGAAGCCGTCGACCTTGTGGACATCGACCATCCACTGTGTCCAGCGGAGGAGAAGGCCGGTGGCGTTTTCGGTGTAGGGTGTGCCGTTCATGCCATCGAACGGAAAGAGCGTGACGTTCGAAGAGCCGGGGTTGCGCGCGGTGCCGGGGTTGGTGAATGAAGTGCCGGGGAGATTTTTGTTCTGGTAGAACTGGTAGTTGAGCGCGCTGGGCTTGTTGGAGATTGTGCCTGCGGGGATGTTGAGCGGATCGCCATCGACGACGGGATGGCGGATGAAGAGGTTGACCGATTCCTGAGCGATATCGCAGAGGGCAACGAGGTCGCCGTTGTAGAGGTTGTAGTTGCTGCCGCTGGGGTTTTCGGATTGGAGATAGCCCGAGCCATTTCCGGCGTGGAAGTCGCCCCAGTTGCTGGTCGGAGTTTTGGCGGGGAAGCCAGGTCCGGGCGCGAGCCAGAAGCCGGGCCAGCCGCCTTGCTGCTGGAAGCTGCTGGAGGTGTCGCGGCCGGAGTTGTGATTCATCACCGAGTCGATGTAGACCAGGCCGTCGGCGCGCTGGAGTTCGGCGCGCATCTGATCGAAGTAGGCGGCGGTGCCGTAGGCCGTGGGCGAGGCGGGCGAGCCGAGATCGAAGCGATCGAAGGGGTCGTAGCCGGGGCTTTGCGGATCGCGGGCTTTGGTGACCGGGGGGAGCCAGACCGAGCCGTAGCCGAAGGTGAACCAGTCGGGAACGCGGCGCTCCATGTCGTACCACTTGTTCTCGAACCACTGGAGCATGACGGGGTTGTCGCCTGCGACGACAGTCCCGGCGGTTGCGGTCAGGCAGAACGAGGCTCCGGCGGCCTTGGCGAGCAGGACACCGAGAACGAGGGTGCGGTGATTCGAGCGGGTGGACATGGTCTGGCGGGTCCTCTCTCTGGGCGAACTTGACTGGACAAGCGCGGAAGGCGAAGGTCGAAAGAGCCAGCGGGCGCGAGCCGGTTGAGGGTCACGAATGGACCAATAACAGGCCGGCGATATGAAACGCACCGGGGCGAGAGGATGTTCGTTCCAATCGCCCTTTGGGATTGTCTGAAAATCGGGCCGACTTGTAAACGGTTCTCCTCTGGATACAAGATACAGGCGGAGAACGCGAGGGACAACGGGCAATTGCGGGCTTCGGAGAGAATCTGGGGGTGTTCTCGGTCCCCGGGCCTTGAGGATGGGACGGTTTCAGGGCATACTCCCGGCCTTCCTTCGCGAAAGCGGGGAAACCACAGGGAGTCTTACTGATGCGGTCAGCGCGAATGTTGAAGATGCGGACGGTCTGCGTGCTTGGAGCGATGGCGTTGGCGTTTGCCGCGGGAGAGCGGGTTTCGGCGGCGGAGGTATCCGCCGGGATCTCGGGTCCGATCGGGAAGGGGATTTGGTGCTACTTCGCGGATGCGGAGGCTCAGAAGAATGCGTTGCCGTCGCTGGCGCTTGAGAAGGCCCGGCCCGGGATCGGTGCGCCGGATGCGGCGACTCCGGATGGGCCACGGTTTGAGGCGCGGGGCGAGAAGACGGTGATTCGATATGCGGTCGCGCCGAATACGTCGCTGTACGGGACGGGATCGGTTGCGGGGCCGGTGCTGCGGAACGGGCGGACGGTGACGCTCTGGAATACCGATGCGTACGGGTATGACGACACGAATCCGAGTTTGTATCAGTCGCACCCGTGGATTCTGGCGGTGCTGCCGAGCGGGAAGACCAAGGGGATCATGATCGATTCGTCGTACCGGATGACGATCGAGATGCCGAGCCTCGCGGGGGGCGACATCGTGGTGACGGTGGATGGCGGGCCGATGCCGCCGGTGATTGTCATTGAGCGCGACACGCCTCAGGAAGTTGTGAAGGCGCTGGCGGAATTGACGGGGACGATCACGCTGCCTCCGAAGTGGGCGCTTGGGTATCACCAGTGCCGGTATTCGTACAACCCGGATTCGAAGGTGAAAGAGATCGCGGATGGGTTCCGATCGCGGAAGATCCCGCTCGATGTCATCTGGATGGACATCGACTACATGGACAAGTTCCGGGTGTTTACGTTCGACAAGGAACAGTTCCCGGATCCGAAGGGGCTGAACGCGTATCTGCACGGCAAGGGCGTTCACAATGTGTGGATGATCGATCCGGGCGTCGCGGCGGATCCGAGCAAGTTTGGGCCCGAGGGCTACTTCGTGTTCGAGCAGGCGATGGCGGGGAACCACCCGGTTCAGACCAAGGACGGAAAGACGTACTTCGGTGAAGTCTGGCCGGGCAAGTGCGTGTTCCCGGATTACACGCGGAAGGAAACGCGGGCGTGGTGGGGCGGGTTGTACAAGGATTTCATGGCGAACGGGATCGACGGGATCTGGAACGACATGAACGAGCCGGCGGTGTTCAACGTGCCGAGCAAGACGATGCCGGAGGATAATCTGCATCGCGCGGATAAGGATCTTGGAGGGGATGGCCCGCATCTTCGCTATCACAACGTGTACGGCATGTTCATGGTGAAGGCGAGCCGCGAAGGGATCATGGATGCGAACCCGGAGAAGCGGCCGTTTGTGCTGAGCCGCGCGAACTTTTTGGGTGGGCACCGGTACGCGGCGACGTGGACGGGCGACAACAGCGCGAACTGGTATCACCTGGAGAATTCGGTGCCGATGGCGCTGAATATGGGGATGAGTTTGCAGCCGTTTGCGGGGCCGGATATCGGCGGCTTTGCGGGGAACGGGCCGGCGGGGGGCGAGGGGAAGCTGTTTGCGCGCTGGATGGGATTTGGCGCGATGATGCCGTTTGCGCGCGGGCATACGGGGAAGGGGAATATTGATAAGGAGCCGTGGTCGTTCGGGCCGGAGGTGGAGAGCACCTGCCGCGACGCGATCAATCGGCGGATGCGGTTCATGCCGTATCTGTACACGCTTTTCCAGGAGGCGAGCGTGAACGGGATGCCGGTGATTCGTCCGGTGTACTGGGCGGATGTGCGGGACCCGTCGCTGAGGAGCGAGGATGATGCGTTCCTGATCGGCGATGATTTACTGGTGGTGCCGGACATGGTGCCGGATCGGACGCGTGTGAGCGCGATGCCGAGCGGGAACTGGGCGCCCATCGACTTCACGAAGAGCGATGCGGCGGAAAAGGCGGACCCGGATTTGCCGAAGCTGTATGTGCGTCCGGGCGCGATCGTGCCGACGGGGCAGGTGATGCAGTATGTGGATGAGAAGCCGACGGAGCCGACGCTGATCATCAATCTTGATGAGCACGGAAAGGCGAGCGGCACGATGTATGAGGATGCGGGCGATGGCTGGGGATACAAGAAGGGCGAGTACCTGCTGACGACGTATCACGCGCAGCGTGCGGGTGGCACTGTGACGGTGAAGGTCGCGAAGACTGAGGGAAATGGTTCGCGGCCGCAGCGCACGTTGAATGTGCGTGTCGTGACGGCGAGCGGCGAGCACGTTGGGAGCGGTGTGGATGGGAAGGAGATCACGGTGACGGTGAAGCCGTGATTTGCGGGCATGCGCTGCTCTGAGAAAAGTAAAAGCAAAGAACCCCTCCCAGATGGGAGGGGTTTTTGATTTGGTGAAGGGAGTTTGCGCCGGTCATGCGATTGCCAGTGGAATGTTGCGTGAACGCGATTTCGGCTTGGGAACTTCCGAAACCCCCTCCGTCATCGCTCCGCTTCGCTGCGCGATGCCACCTCCCCCGTTGGCAACGGGGGAGGACAAATGCGAACATCCCTGCGCTTGGGCTTGTGCGGCAAGGTCCCGCCGGTCTGTGAGTTCACGGCGGGAACGCTACGCCTTCACTGATTTTGCGCTAGTTGGTCTTCTGCGGCGTGATTGGCGCGGGTTTGGTTGCGGGCGTGGCCTGCGGGTTGGGGATTTTCTTGAGCGCGGTGGCGAGGATGCGTGCGGCAGAGTCGGTCGCGGATTCGTTTGCCGCGGCTTCGGTGGTGGGGATTGATTGGGCGGCCTTGACTGCGGCTTCGGCTTTTTGATTTGCGGCCTGGGTCGCGGGGTCCGGTGTGTTTCGCTGGGTGCCGGACTTGGCGGGTGCGAGCGCGGGTTTGGCGGCGCTATTCGAAACGGGCTTGGAGGTCGCCGTGGCTGGCGTCGGCGGCGTGCTGGCGCGGACGCCTGCGGAATTGAACGGGCGCTGGGATGCGGCGATTTCTTCGTCGGTGTACTCCTCGCGGTGAGCGGCGGCGCTGGCAACTTCGATTGGCTCTTGGGTTTCGGAGAGCTGATTGTCTGAGGCTGCGAGCTCTGGCTCGGCGGTGGCAGTAGGGGCCTGCTTTGCGGGCGCCTTGAGCGCGGGCTTGGTCGAAGTCGTTGATGCGACGCGCGTCGCGACTGCGGCGGGCGCTGCTGGTTCTTCGGGCTCAACTTCTGGCGCGGCGGTATCAGGAACTGCGGCGACAGTGGTTTCGGCGGGCTTGGTTTCGGCGGGTTTGTTGCTGGCTTCGTAGCGGTCGGCGGCTTCTTTGAGGACAAGAGCGCCGGCGATGGGGAGCATCGCGGCGCAGCCGGAAAGTGAGCCGAGCAGCGTGAGGCTGACGAGGGAGAGGGGAAGACGGAGATTCATACGAGCACTCCCGCTGGCCGCGGAGTCGCTTTGTCGAAGGGCCACCGAAGACCTGACGACGAAGACACTGCCACCACGAGGCATCTTCGACCGAGAACGAGGGTGCGTCTATGACGGCGCCGGGGATTGCAGGTCCGTGTGTCCGTTATTTTCGGGCGGAGGGGGAGAACGCGCAAGAAAGAACGTGCAGTTTGGGATGGGTTCTTGTCGAACGGGATCTTGTGCGTGGATTATGTGAAGCGCGGCGAAAAAAAAGCCCCACGCTGGCGCGTGGGGTTCTTTGAGTGCTTGAGATGTGGCGTGTCAGTATTACTTGATGCCGTCTTTGGCAGCGATGTACTTGATGAGATCGACGCAGCGGCTTGCGTAGCCGGCTTCGTTGTCGTACCAGCTGACGACCTTGAAGAAGCGCTTGTTGAGTTCGATGCCGGCCTTGGCGTCGTAGATGGAGGAGCGGCGATCGCTGATGAAGTCGCTGCTGACGACTTCTTCTTCGGTGTAGCCGAGGATGCCCTTCATCGAGCCTTCTGATGCGGTCTTCATCGCGGCGTTGATCTCTGCGAGCGTGGTGTCCTTGCTCGTGCGGAAGGTGAGATCGACAGCCGAGACGTCGGCGGTGGGGACGCGGAAGGACATGCCGGTGAGCTTGCCCTTGATCGCGGGGATCGCGAGGCCGACAGCCTTGGCAGCGCCGGTGCTGGCGGGGATGATGTTCTGGTAGGCGTTGCGACCGCCACGCCAGTCCTTCTTCGACGGGCCGTCCTGCGTGGGCTGCGTCGCGGTGGCGGCGTGGATGGTGGTCATGAGGCCTTCTTCGAGGCCGAAGTTATCCACGATGACCTTGGTGATCGGCGCGAGACAGTTGGTCGTGCAGGATGCGTTGCTGACGACGGTGTGCTTGCTCGGGTCGTAGGTTTCGTGATTGACGCCCAGGACGAGCGTGGGGACCTGGGCGGGCTCGCTCTTGGTGGGGGCGCTGATGATGGTGCGCTTGGCGCCGGCGGTGTTGTGCAGGTTGGCCTTTTCGAACTCGGTGAAGAGGCCGGTGGATTCGAGGACGTAGTCGACGCCGAGGTCCTTCCACGGGAGCTTGGCGGGGTCGCGCTCGGCCATGGTCTTGGTGGTGAAGCCGTTGACGGTGAAGGAATTTTCGGTGGCGCTGATCGAGGCGGGTGCGCCCTTGACCATGAACTGGCGGTGCATGGTGTCGTACTTGAGCAGATACGCGAGGTTGTCGGCGGGAACCAGATCGTTCAGGGCGACGAACTCGATGCCCTGCTCGAAGCCGATGCGGTAGACAAGACGACCGATGCGACCAAAGCCGTTGATTCCGACGCGGATTGCCATGAGTCAGATTCCTTCGTGCAGGCGCTTCGGGCCTGCTCCTCGTGCGAGTCGCACCGGAACTTGGCGGGCGTTTGGGGCCCGGCCTCCTGTGCGGCGCATGATAGGAATGAGGAGCCCGAATTGTCTAGTTTTTGACGGGTTTGGAGCGAGAGCGGCGGGTTTCCAGCAGCGTGGCGAGGGGTTCGCGTTTGGCGATTTGCTCGATGGCTTGCGACTTGGCCCGGCGGTAGCGATCCATGGAACGGCCTCGGAAACGGTGTTTCAAACGCGCGAGTGTGCGGCGGCAGGAAACGCTGACGCGGAGCTGGTCGCGGAGGAGATCGAAGTCGTCGTGCTCGCTGCCGATGGCGACGAGTTGAACGCCGAGCGGTGGTGTGGTGTCGTCGTTCTTGAAGGAGGCGAAGGTGGTGGTGCGTTCGCTGCCGGCGTTGCGGTTGTAGAGACGAGCGAGTGCGCGTTCGGCGGCGGTGAAGGAAGGTGCGTCTACGCGCACGACGATGTCGAGGTCGCCTTTGGTCGGGAAGTTGTGGATGGCGGTGGCGCCGATGTGCTCGATGATCGCGCCGGGGATGCGGCGTCGGATTCGGGTGCGCTCGCGGCGGAAGAGACGGTCGGCAGCGCGGGCGGAGTTGCGGGCTTCAGCGAGTTGGAAGAGTTCGTGTGGCATGAGTTGGAGAGTTCACCACGAGGACACGAAGAACACGAAGAGAGGATCAGAAATGGAGAGAACGCGGAGTTGCGGAGGGGGCGGAGTTTCGCGGAGGGGAAAAGAGGAGTTGGGAATTCGAAATAGGGAATGCGGAGTCGGGAATTGAGAATGCAGTTGTTCTCTCTTCCTTCGGTGCTGTTTGTGTCCGTGGTGTTCTTTGTGGTGAATGACCCGAGCCAGAATTACACACCTTTCGGACGCGAGCCCAGGGCGTGGGTCAGCGTGATTCGGATTTTCTCATAAGGAACCAGGCCGGCGAGGTGCTCGAAGACGGGCTTGAGGCGGTCGGCGTTGAGCTTGCGGGCGGTGGTGGTGATGAGTTCGTAGGTTTTGGGATCGACCCAGGTGTGGATGTCGGCGGGTTTGCGTTCTTCGATGTAGTGGGCGAGATGCTCGTGGATGGTGCCGGGAGTGAGGCCGACTTCCTTGGCGATCTCATCGATCGGGCGGCGTTGGTCGAACATCTGGAAGCTTCGAACCTTGGCGGGAGATTTCGAGCCCGTGGTTGAGCGGGATGCGCGGCGGGGGCCGCTGGGTGTTGGGGCGTTGTCGATCGAGAGGTTGTGGGCTTGGCAGTACTCGGCGATGATGCTGGTGAAGCGCTCGGCGAACTCGGCCACCTTGCGTTCGCCGACGCCTTTGACGCGGCTGAATGATTCGGGCGATGTTGGGCGCACGCGGGCCATGTCTTGGAGCGCTGCATCGCCGAAGATGATGTACGCGGGGACGCCGAACTGCGTGGCGAGCTCGCGGCGGAGTTCGCGGAGGCGTTCGAAGAGGCCGGAGTCGAAAGGTGCCGCGGGCTCGGAGCCGGAAACCGGATCTGGCGCGGATTCGCTGGCGCGGGTGGCGCGGAGTTCGATCTGGCGTTTGCCCTTCAGAATCTCCCACGACATGGCGGTGAGGTAGAGCGTCGGGTACTGGCCGTGCTCGCGACCGAGCGCGCCGATATCGACGAGTTGATCGATGTAGTTGCCGAGGGTGTCGGCGGGGACATCGGCGAGGATGCCGAAGGTGGAGAGTTGCTGGTGGCCCCGTCGCGTGACATCGGCGGTGGCGCGGCCGCGCAGGATGGTGACGATGTGCTTCGCGCCGTAGTGATACGGCCGGTCGGGGTCGCTTCCGGCGGCGCGGAAGATGCAGGAGAGGATCTTTTGTGCGATGACGGTGGAATCCGGAACACCTTCGGATTCGTGCAGGCAGATATCGCACGCGCCGCAACCTGTGCCGGATGTCGGCGTGTATTCCTGACCGAAGTACTCCGAGAGCGCGCGGTGGCGGCAGCGCGAACCGGTGACGAGGCGGCGGAGTTCTTCGAGCAGTGCGAGCTGGTGCGCGACCTGAGCGGGATCGGTGTCGTGCTCTTTGGCCGAGAGTTCGACGATGCGGGACCACTTGGCAGCGTCCGCGGCGGAATAGAGAAGCAGGCACTCGGACGGCAGGCCATCGCGACCGGCGCGGCCGGTTTCTTGTGAATAGGCCTCGACGCTCTTGGGCATAGCGGCGTGGATGACGCAGCGGACGTTGGAGCGATCGATGCCCATGCCGAAGGCGACGGTGGCGACGACGACATCGAGGCGTTCTTGTTTGAAGTGTTCCTGGACGCGCTGGCGGGTGCTGGCGGCAAGGCCGGCGTGGTATGCCGCGGCTTTGAGCTTGTGGCGTTTGAGGTCGTCGGCGAGTGATTCGGTGTCTTTGCGGCTGATGCAGTAGACGATTGTGGCGCCGTCTTTGTGGCGTTCGACGGCTTCGATGACCTGGCCGACGAGATCGGTGCGCTGATGGACGCGGTAGGTGAGGTTGGGGCGGTCGAAGACGCCGACGATGGTGGCGGGGTCTTTGAGCGAGAGCTGCTGGGCGATGTCGTCGCGGACGCGGGGTGTGGCAGTGGCAGTAAGAGCCTGAAAGCTGACTTTCGGAATGCGGGAGCGCAGCTCGGAGAGGCGTCGGTATTCGGGGCGGAAATCGTGACCCCATTGGCTGATGCAATGGGCTTCATCGACGGCGATGTGGGTGATGCCGAGTTCGCCGAGGCGTTCGATGAGGTTGCCGGTGAAGAGGCGTTCGGGGGCGATGAAGACGATGCGGAGATTGCCGGCGCGGAGATCGGCCCAGGTCTGCTGGGCTTCTTCTTCGGATTGGCTGCTGTTGAGCGCGGCGGCGGAGACGCCGATGAGGCGGAGGGCATCAACCTGATCTTTCATCAGCGCGATGAGAGGGCTGATGACGAGCGTGGTATGGCCGGTGAGGAGCGGGGGGAGTTGATAGCAGAGCGACTTGCCGCCACCGGTTGGCATGACGACGAGGGAATCGCGGTGCGCGAGGGTCGCGGTGATGGCTTCGTGCTGGAGAGGGCGGACGGAGTCGAAGCCCCAGTATTTGACGAGGATGTCGCGGATGCGATCGGGGGTGGAGAGTGTGGGGGTCACTGGAAGAAGTGAGAAAGAGACGGAGAGACTTGGAGAGGCGGAGGAGAAGAAAGCAAGCAGGATGTGCTGGTGAGTTGTGAGATTCGGAGCGCCTCGAACCCACCCCCAACCCCCTCCCACAGGGAGGGGGTTCCTGAAAAAGACTACTCGGCGTTGACGATGACGCCTCCGACGATGGTGGTGATGGCGCGGCCGGTGAGTTTGCGGCCGGCGAGTGGGGTGTTCTTGCTCTTGCCGACCATCTTCGCTGGGTCGATCGTCCACTTGGCGTTGGGGTCGATGATGGTGATGTCGGCGGGGGCATCGACTTTGAGTGAGCCGAGGCCGAGGACATTGAGGCCGCAGAGTTGGGCGGGTTCGACTGTGAGCAGCGCGATGAGGCGGGGCCAGGTGATCGCGCCGGAGTGGACGAGGGCTTCGGCGTAGAGGGGCAATGCGAACTCGAGACCGACGAGACCCATCGGGGCGTCTTCAAACGGGAGGGATTTCTCCTCGGCGGAATGCGGGGCGTGATCGGTGCCGAGGATGGTGATCGTTCCATCGGCGACGCCTTCGACGAGGGCGTTGACATCGATCGATTCGCGTAGCGGGGGGTTTACCTTCGCGAGCGTGTTGTAACCTTCGCAGAGATCGTGGGTGAGCAGTAGATGATGAGGCGATGCTTCGCCGGTGACGGGTAGTCCATCGCGGCGGGCTTGGCGGATGATGTCGATAGAACCAGCGCTTGAGATATGCTGCGCGTGATAGCGGCAGGGGGAGCGCAGATGGCGCAGCAGACGCACATCGCGCTCGATGATGATTTCTTCCGCCATGCGGGGCCAGCCGGTGAGGCCGAGGCGTGCGGAGACGGTGCCCGCGTGCATGGATGCGCCCTGGGTGAGCGTGGTCTCCTGGCAATGCTGCATGAAGGTGGAGCCGGTCTGGCTGACTGCCGCGAAGACGCGGGACATGACCTGCGCGGAGGCAATGCAATCGCCATCGTCGCTGAAGGCGACGGCGCCGGCGCGGTGAAGGAGCTGGATCTCCGCGATCTCGAGTCCCTTGCGGCCCTTGGTTCCAGCGGCAACAGGAAAGACGCGGCAGCGCGCTGTGAGATTCGCCCGGTCGTAGATAAACCGCACGAGTTCGGGCGTGTCGATCGCGGGGCTCGTGTTGGGCATGCAGCAGACGCTGGTAAAGCCGCCGGCTGCCGCGGCTGCTGTTCCCGTTTCGATGGTTTCCTTGTATTCGTGACCGGGCTCGCGCAGGTGTACATGGGGATCGATCAGGCCGGGCGTGACGAACATTCCCGCGGCATCGAGGATGCGGGTGCCGGGAGGCGCGGGGAGCTTCTTGCCGATGGCCGTGATGACGCCGCCGTCAACGGCGATGTCGCAGACCTTGTCGAGGCGAGAAGCGGGATCGATGACGCGGCCGCCCCGGATGAGCAGGCAGGTGGTCGGCGCTGCCGCGCGCATGGCGATCGTGTTCTTGGGGGCGTCGTGACGGCTTTTGATGGGTGTGAGCGGGGGCATCCGGAAGGGAGGATACCGGGCGGGAGAGCGGGGCGGAGCACGGGCGCGAAAGCGGGGCTTGTTTCGGGAGCGTGCTTTTTCTCATTTCCGCAGGAAAGTGCGGGGTGTGGCGCGGTTTGGGTGCGCGGTTGCGTCGTCGACAGGTGGTGATTTTCGACTTCAGCGCGCCTACTGTGGTGTCCGCAAAATACTGCGGGGTGTAGCGCAGCTTGGTAGCGCGTTTGACTGGGGGTCAAAAGGTCGTGGGTTCAAATCCCGCCACCCCGATTGGGCAGTTCTGGGTTTACGTTCTGCGCAGCAGCGTGACGGGCCGGAGATACACCGGCTCGTGTGAGGATGTAGACGAGCGATTGCGACGTCATAATGCGGAGCACAGCCCTGCCACTCGACACGGCGTGCCGTGGAAACTGGTCCACAAAGAGTCATTTACGACGCGAGCAGAGGCGACCCGGCGCGAACGGTTCCTGAAGACTGGTCGCGGTCGGATGGAACTCGATGCAATTGAGGGTCTCGCGGCAAGGTAGCGCGGTCGCCGCGGGCGACAGATCGTGGGTTCAAATCCCGCCACCCCGACTTGTTTCAGAGTGAAGCCCTTCGATGAATCCATCGAAGGGCTCTTTCGTTGGATCGACGTGGGCCGGGCGGGTCGTACGCCGGCGGCAGTTTCTTCTCGCGATGCCGCTCAGTTGCCGGGCCAACCGGGTTTGGTGAAGCGGCCGTCTCTCTGGATGATCTCGCCGTCGGCTTCGATGGTGCCCCCGTGGCGGAGATCGCTGACGAAATCCCAATGCAGCCCCGATTGGTTCGTGTTGCCGGTCTCGGGATAACCGGCGCCGAGGGCGATGTGGAAGGTGCCGCCGATTTTCTCATCGAAGAAAGCGTTCCGCACGAAGTGATGCAGGTTGTAGTTGGTGCCGATTCCAATCTCGCCAGCGAATCGCGCTCCGGCATCCATATCGAGCATGCCGGTCAGGTAGTCGGCGTTGGTTCTGGCATCGGCATCGACGACGCGTCCATCCCGAAATGTCAGCGAAACCCCGGAGACTTCTCTCCCCTTATACGCAGTCGGATGGGTGAGACGGAGCACGCCGTTGACGGCACGCGGGCCGGAAAATACCTCGCCGTCGGGAAAGTTCTGCCCGGCGGCGCAGTTCACCCATGTGCGGCCGGAAACATCGACGGTGAGATCGGTCGGCCCGGCATCTCCCACCGGATCGGCGCGGATGCGGAGAACCTGCCTGGCTTGAAGGAACACGCGCGCGCGTTCCTGCTGTTCGTGCAGCGTTTTCCAGGCCGAGATGGGGTCGGCGAGCTGAAGGAACCCGGCGCCGTACACAAAGTCGGAGTACTGAGCGAGCGACATCTCCGCGTCCTGCGCTGCGCCGTTGCTCGGGAGCTCGGCGAGGACGTATCGCATCCTTCCTTCGGCGGACCGCTGCATCGACATGGAGATCAGGTCGCGTCGCGCGGCGTGCATGGTTGCGGTTCGCGATGGGTCGATTCCGCCAAGAAACCGCGTGTTGTTGGACGTGCGGAGAACGATGAGCACGTCGCAGCGGGCGAGGCGGAACTCCTCGAACGGGCAGACGTGGCGCAGTTGTTCGTCGCCGGCGTGGATCAACACCAGTTGCTGCAGGCGTTCCGAGCGGGGGTGGAAACTGGGGTGGGCACCGGCCACCAGAACGGCACGAAACACCGCTTCGACGCCGTCGAGGCAATCGGCTTCGGCGACGATGGTGACAAGGTCACCTGTCCGCACCCGCGCGCAATGCCGCACGATGACCTCGGCAAGTTTGTCAAGACGCGGATCATGCACGGCGGCAGTCTAACCGGAGGAAACCAGAGGGAAAAGCCAGGCTGAATCGGCACGCCGAAGCGACCGGCATGCGTTCTCGTGACTGCACTGCGATCGCCGAGCATCTGCTGAACGCGGGGCTGTCGGGCTGGTGCGAACGCTGCGCCAAGGTGACGCGAGAACCCGTAGAGTGCAAGCTTCCAAAGGCGGTTCGACCATTCCCGTTCATCATCGACAGGTCGCACAACTATGTGTTTCACGTTCTTCCGATACCGTCTCACATTCCTGCTGGCGGTCGCATTGGCGGTGGCTTTGGGAGGGTGCCGGGCTGTGGAGAAGCCGATCGAAGGCCCGACTGTTTCCGATCCCGACTTCGGGCCCAACGTGTTCATCTTCGATCCATCCATGCCCGATGTGCAGCGTGTCGTGGACGAGGTTTTCAAGCGGCAGGAGGCGGCTCAGTTCGGATCCGAGCGCTACGCGATCCTGTTCAAGCCGGGCAAGTACCCGCTCGATATGCAGGTTGGTTTCTACACGCACGTCGCCGGGCTTGGCCGTTCACCGGACGACGTGGAGATCGAGGGCGCGGTCCGCGCGCACGCCCGATGGATGAAGGGCAACGCGACGTGCAACTTCTGGAGGAGTGCCGAAAACTTTTCGATCTCGCCGACTCGGATCGACGTCCCCAACATGTGGGGCGTTTCGCAGGGCGCTTCGATGCGACGCGTTCACGTTCGGGGCGATCTGCTGCTCGCCGATCACGGGTGGTCGAGCGGCGGCTTCCTTTCCGACTGCAAAATCGATGGCGAAGTGCATTCGGGTTCGCAGCAGCAGTGGTTCTCGCGGAATACCGAATGGGAAAAGTGGGTCGGCGGCAACTGGAACATGGTCTTTGTCGGCTGCACCAATCCGCCGGAAGGTGAGTGGCCCGAACGGCCCTACACCCGAATCGAGAAGACTCCGCTGAAGCGCGAGAAGCCCTTTCTTTTCCTTGACGAGAATGGGCGGTACGCGGTCATGGTTCCGGATCTGCAGAAAGAGACCTCGGGCGTGACGTGGGAAAGCGGTTCACCCGTTGGAACGCCGATCGCCATCGAGCACTTCTTCATCGCGCGCCCGGATCGCGACAACGCCGAAACGATGAATGCAGCACTTGCTTCTGGAAAGCACCTGCTGCTGACGCCCGGGATCTATCTTCTCGATGCGCCGATCAAGGTTCGGAGTCCGAACACGGTCGTGCTCGGGCTCGGGTATGCGACGCTGGTGCCGACCAACGGAACTGCCGCGATCGAGATCGGCGACGTCAGCGGGGTCAAAATCGCGAGCGTCCTTATTGATGCTGACGAGCGAGCTTCTCCGACGCTGGTGCAAGTGGGCGATCCGGGGTCGTCGCTCTATCACGCGGCAGAGCCGACTTTCCTCTTCGATGTGTTCTGCCGCGCGGGCGGGGCGCGGGTCGGATCAACCAAGAGCTTTGTCACGATCAACAGCAACAACGTGGTGGGGGATAACCTCTGGCTCTGGCGTGCCGACCATGGGACCGGCGCCAAGTGGCACATCAACCGCAACGAGAACGGCCTGATTGTGAACGGCGACGACGTGACGGTGTACGGCCTGTTCGTTGAGCACTGCCACGAGTACCAGACTGTGTGGAACGGCGAGGGCGGACGGGTGTATTTCTACCAGTCCGAGATGCCGTACGACCCGCCGTATCAGGAAGCGTGGATGCACGATGGCGTTCACGGCTATGCGTCGTACAAAGTCGCGGACCACGTGAAAACGCACGAGGCGTGGGGGCTCGGCGTGTACTGCGTCTTCTGGGCAGCGCCGATCATCGCGGACACTGCGATCGAAGTGCCGGATCGGCCGGGGATCAGCATGAATCACATGGTCACGATTCGGCTGAACGGCAAGCCGGACAGCGGCATCTGCCGCGTGATCAACGACCGGGGTGAGCCGGTCATGTATCAGCAGAAGTCGATATTGAAATAGCATTCCCGAGTTGCGGGCTCAGTCGTTCCGAAAGGGGATCAATCTGCGAAGGCGCGGCTCGCGCAGGAAAAGCGCGAGCCAGACCAGCACGCCCCCGACCGCCGGCCCGATGAAGTAATCGCCAACTCGCACGTGGGTCGCGATCGCGCCACCGAGATAGCCCGTGAGCAGTATTGCGCCCAGAATCGCGGTCCGCGGAATTAAATAGACCACGGCGCAGGCGAGTTCGGTGATGCCGATGGCGACGATGACGTTCTGCTGATAGCCGAGGCGCGTGAACTCCTTTGTCACGTCCTCGATCATCGAGAACTTCATCGCCGCGCTGAACGTCAGCATCGCGACGATGAGAAACGTGAGCGCACGCCCGCTCCAGAGCATCGCCTTGGGGTTGGAGGGTTGAATCGCGTTCATGGTTCGATGTTTCCTCGTGCGACGTGTTGCTGCACCGGTACGAGCGTACCCGGCTTCGCAGCATCGGGCGATCGGCCCGCGTCGGAGCAAAAGAAAACCCGCGTTCCGAACGCGGGTTGCACGGTTGCTTGACGAAGCGGAGCCCGTCGAGAATCAAGCCGGCTGGCGCGTCAACTCGATGAACATCGACTTGAACTCCTTGCCGCTCTTGGGATCGATGCCCCACATCTCGAGCGTCTTGGTGTTCGGGCCGGTGATCGTCTCGATCTCGCGCAGCGTGGTGGGCTTGCCGGTGATCGGGCAGTTCACGCTGAACGTCCAGGTGATGACCTTGCCGTCGGACGAAACTTCGCCGGTCCCGTTCATGATGCCGGTGCCCATGTTGTCGATCCACGTGGCAACGAACTTCTTGCTCACGTTGTCAAAGCCGTTGATGCCGAAGCCGGTGAACGGGCCCATGCCGGGCATATCGCCCGTGAACTCGGTCTTGACATAGCGGCCGTCCATGATCGGGGTGACGGTGCACGTGTTCGCGGTATCGATCGCCGGGGTGCCCGGAGCCATCCACATCTGGCTCTTGCCCGACCAGTTTCCCGCGCCCGCCGCGAGCATCTGGTGTTGCGCACCGGGTGTCGCCGCCGCCATGCACGCCTGCATGTCCTGAGGCGTCCAACCCGGGGGCAATGGCATCTCGCCGGCCGGTTGTCCGGCCGGTTTGATGTCCTTCGTCGGGTCGCCCGCGGCGAGCGAACCAGCCACGGCAAGCAAACCAACGACCGAAAGGCAGACTGGCAAGATCACTTTTTGAAAATTCATGTTCTGACTCCTTGATGTCGGAAAACAGAGCCGCCCGAGGCCGAGTTTCCCGACCGGACCCATTCAATGTACACTAAATGTTCGGGTACGCCGGTCAACTTGCCGAAACGGAGAAAATTACTTCGCGGGCCGCTGAGGAGCCGCAAAGGCCATCACAAACTGGAAGCAGTGCACGGGGTACGCCATGCGAAGGCGAAAAAGGCGGAGGCTTCCGGGGTGAAGGCTGTACGCCCCGCAGACCCGTTCAATCATCTCGCCGTAGCGCGGGATCTCGGGGACCTCGAATCTGCCGCTTTGCTTCTCAAGCACCTCAACGCTCTCCGGAACGGCGACGCGATCAACATCCCGCGATGGATCGACAGGGTTGGCGGGGCCTTGCGCACCCGGGTTATACACAAAGAGCTCCGGCGCGGCACCCGGAAAAACATCGTCATGGAGCAGCACGTCGAAGATCATCATCCTGGAAGGCGGATCGGCGAAAGTCACGCCTCCTCCCTTGGGTCGTTCCGGTGAGGCGTATCGGCGCGACCCGCGTGTGTCTTGGGCAACCAGAAGCATGTCCATCGAGGCGTGCTTGCCGACGTTCTCCTGGAGGAGTCGATGGACGAGCTGTCCTCCGCTGTTGCGTGTTTCTGTCGGGGCGGGATCGTGCGTGTACAGGTCGCTGAGATCCACCGGCGCGCGAAGCAGTTGGCGCTTGTCGTCCGCGGCCCTTCTGGGCGGGCCGAAATTCAGGTGCAGATTGATGTCCGGACGCAATCTCCGCATGCCGATGACGCCGTGAATGGAAGTATTGGAAACCGCCTCGGGATCGTCGGGCGAGGGCGCGAAAATCATGCTGGTCAGGCACACATCCGCCTCGACTCCGAGTAATTCTCGGATGCCCTGAAAAATCTGGTACCGGCTCGCAAGCTCGACTTTTTGGCGCACCTGCGCACCCTGCGGGCTGATCGCGGCATGCAGCGCGCCGCGCGTCCCGAAGTCGTCCCGGATCAGACGGGCGAACGAGTCGATGGCCCGATTTGCCTGCTCGGTCGCGGCGGAAGGCACCCCGAGTTCCGCCGCGGCCTTGGTCATCCCCCGAAGCGATTCGGGGCCCGGTATCTGCTGGATCGTCTCGTTGATGTCCTCGCGCGCCAGCGCGTTCAGAAGCTTGCTCGCGATCACGCGGTTCATGCCGAGTTGCCGCGCCACGCGGGAAGGGGAGTGAGGGCCTTCCGGAATCACTTCGATCAGTTCTCGCATCGCGGCCCGGAGCACTCGCCCGACCTCGCGCACTTCGTCCGCCGATCGGCTGGGGCGCTGGACCTGAGGCGAGGGGACACGAGCGCTGAGCATTGGGGCCATAGTGACATCAAGCGTACAGCATGCGAACAGGCCCAGCAATGTCAAATTTGTGACTTCCAAGTGTAAACAATGACACTCGGAGTGCCCCGCGTACGCCATTGCTTCAGTTGGCTCCCTTCAAACGGTTTTTGGAATCGCAGATGCAACATCGTCGGGTTCATGCTCGCTGGCTGCGGAGTTGACGCACGGAACGGTGATGGAAGTCGGAACGCGGTCCGGCCGGCCGGTGAGTCGGAATAAAGCCGGGAACGCCTCGAAAGTCGCGAGCGGCCGGAGGCTGAATGCATCGGCCTCCGATCTCCCCCTCGCCATGTTCCGACAGGGGGCCCGACGCGAAAGAGGAGCGGGCCCGTTTTCCGATCCGGATAGCATCGCGTTATGAGGTCGCCAAACGCTTCGGATGTGATCGATCACTTTGTCGCGGTCGTTCTTTCGCACGCGCAGCGCGAGTACCCGAACAAGCTCGACCACGTGATGAACAGCGCCGCCGAGGTCAAGGGGCCGCGCGAACTTCACCCGATCTTCTACGGCTCATTCGACTGGCATTCCTGCGTGCACGGCCACTGGCTGCTCGTGCGGGGGCTGCGGTTGTACCCGGCGCTCGCACAGGCCGCGGAGATCCGGCAGATTCTCGATTCGCTCTACACGGAAGAAAACGTTGCGAAAGAAACCGCGTACTTGGCACAGCAGCTCCGAGGGACCTTCGAGCGGCCATACGGGTGGGCGTGGCTCTTGAAACTCGCGGCGGAGTTGCGTGCGCCGTGCGTTGAAGGCGTCGGCAAGGCAACGATCGAGAGTCTTCTCAAGTGGGAGCGGGCTTTGTCGCCGCTGACGGACGCTTTCGTCGGGCGGTTTGTGGCGTTTTTGCCGAAGGCAACCTACCCGATCCGAGTGGGAACGCACCACAACACAGCGTTTGCGATCGCCTTGTCGCTCGATTACGCGCGCGGGGTGAACGACCGGGCGCTGGCCGATGCGCTCACGGCCAAGGCGCGCCAGTGGTACGGGAACGATGTGAACTATCCGGCGTGGGAGCCGGACGGTTCGGACTTTCAATCGCCGGGACTCGTGGAAGCGGAGTGCATGCGTCGGGTTCTGCCCCGGGAGGAGTTTGTCGCGTGGTTCGGGCGTTTCCTGCCAAAGCTGGCGGAGCAGCAGCCAAAGACGCTCTTCACGCCCGCGTTTGTGAGCGATCGCACCGACGGGCAGATCACGCATTTGGATGGCCTGAATCTCAGCCGCGCATGGTGCTGGCGGGCGATCGCGACGGCGCTGCCTGCGGAAGATGCGAGGCGAACGCTGGCGGAGGGCGCGTACCAGAAGCATCTCGAAGCGGCGCTGCCTCGTGTCACCGGGGACTACATGGGCGAGCACTGGCTGGCCACATTCGCGATGCTGGCTCTGACCGAACCGGGAGATCGCGGGTAAGCGCTCAATACAATCGCCCCATGCTGCAGAAGCGCCGGACATGGCAGGAAGAACTCGAGATCATCGACAGGACGATGAAGTCCATTTCCGGGATCACGGATCCGGACCAGATGGTGCAGGTGTATTGGGATGGCGTGGGCGATCTCTGGCCCATCGATGACTATCTCTCGCTCTCGAGGCGTGGCGTTGAGCCGCCGAAATTTCTGGTCACGCGATCGTCGCGGTTTACCGAGCATTTCAATCCGTGGACGCAGCGCGAGAAACTGCCGGTGCTCAGTGGCGGCCTGCTTGGCGAGATCGCTTACGCGGACAAGCCGATCGTCATGACCGACGTGGACAAGAGGCTGACGAAGGATGATCCGGGCTGGTTTTACCTGCAGGGCTTCAGCACGCTCGTGGCGCTTCCTCAATACGAGGACGGCAAGGGGCTGAACATCGGAATCTCGCTCCTTCCACCCGGAATGGAGTTCGATCGTTCGATGCTGCCGATGATGCACTGGCAGGCGGGGCTCTTCGGGCGCGGGACTCAGAATTTGGTGCTGCGCAACCGGCTGGCGTCGGCGCTCGCGGAGCTTGATCGGGAGCTTCAGGCAGTCGGAGAGATTCAGCGGTCGCTCCTGCCGAGCGAACTGCCCCGTATTCCCGGGTATGACCTCGCAGCGCACTACCAGACCAGCGCTCGCGC
Organism: Planctomycetota bacterium; assembly: GCA_017303555.1. Classification (GTDB taxonomy): domain Bacteria; phylum Planctomycetota; class Phycisphaerae; order Phycisphaerales; family UBA1924; genus JAFEBO01. Next base: position 289,747 of record JAFLCN010000002.1, on the reverse strand, counting down.
CGGCGGCGACTACTACGACTTCTTTCCCATCGGTGAAAATGAGTGGGGTGTCTTCATCGCGGATGTTTCGGGGCACGGCACCCCCGCGGCGGTCCTCATGGCGATCACGCACGCGATCGCCCACACTCGCCCGGGCTTTCCCAAGCCGGCAAACGAAGTGCTTGCGCATTTGAACGGCCACCTCGCACGGTCGTACACGCCCTCGGGTTCGTTTGTCACTGCGTTCTACGCGACGTTTGATCCGGCGAGCGGAAAAGTGGCGTTTTCTTCGGCCGGGCACAACCCGCCGCGGCTGCTGCGAGAGGGGCAAATCATTCCGCTCGAAGAATCTGGAGGGCTTCCGCTTGGAATCCTTCCGGACCAGACGTATCCGGAAGCCGCAGCAGTCCTCCGCCCGGGCGACGTGCTGCTGCTTTATACCGACGGCATCACCGAAGCGATGACGCCGATGAACAGGGAAGGTGCACGTGAACTCTTCGGACTGGAGCGGCTCGATCGGATCCTGATTGCCAACGCGAAGCGCTGCGCGAAGGAGATCATCGCAGAGATCAATCGCGAGGTCAAAGCGTTCCAAGCCGGGGAAGCGCCAACCGATGATCAGACGATCGTTGTGATCCGGCGCGAGCGTTAAGTGACGCTTTGTCCGAACACGCGATGTGCGATTGCTGCTCCCACCCAGACTGCGAGCAAGCTCAGCACAACGTTCAAGAGCGCATAAGACGCAGCACGCCCCCATGCACCTTCCGAAGCGAGCAGAAAGAAGTCGCGTCCGAAGGATGAAAACGTCGTGTAACCGCCAAGCACGCCGATGAGGATCGCCAGCCGGAATTCCTCACGCATCGGCGTGGCACCGATCCATGTGCCGATGCAAAGCCCCATGACGAGGCATCCGCTCACATTCACAACGAGCGTGCCCAGCGGGAATCGCGGCCCCCAAGCGTGCTGTATCGCCGATCCGATCGCGTGGCGGAGCAGCCCGCCAACGCCCGAGCCGAGGAAAACAAGCGTGCCACCGACAAGCGGTCCGGGTTCGTTCATGCGTCTCTCCTACGTCAAGACCCGGTTCATGCCCGGGCGTGCGTGTCGTAGGAGTCATCAGGTGCGACGCACACGCGCCGCGACCGGTTTCCCGAAAAATGAGAGGCGGACTCCATCGCCGTCATGGTTCCATCGGCACGAGAGCGGGGCGAAGTGGAATTGTCTTCGGGCCCCAAAGCCGACTCCGCGATTCCTATAGTCGCCGTCCATTTTTGAAAAGGGATGTCATGCTCCGTCGCTCACACACCTGCGGCCAACTCCGCGATTCTGATGTCGGTCAGACCGTCACGCTCAACGGCTGGGTTCACTCATACCGGGGCCACGGCACCGGCCTGGTTTTCATCGACGTCCGAGACCGCTTCGGCCTCACTCAGCTCGTGTTCGATGGCGAGGACTCCCGAAAGTCGATCTTGGAGGCTGCGGACAAGCTGCGCCACGAGTATGTGATTGCCGCGAAGGGCAAGGTGCGCATCCGCACCGGGGGCGAGAACCCGAAGCTTGCGACCGGCAAGATCGAAGTGGTGGTCGAAGAGCTCGAAGTGCTCAACAAGTCGGAGACTCCCCCCTTCCTGCCCGACGACAACCCGCAGGGCGGCAAACTGCCCAACGAGGAGCTCCGCCTCGAGCATCGCTATCTCGATCTTCGGCGTCCGAAGATGCAACAGATCTTGGGCGCGCGTGCCAAGGCCCTGAAGGTGACGCGCGACTATTTCTATGACAACGGCTTCCTCGAGATCGAGACACCGATTCTGTACAAGAGCACACCGGAAGGCGCACGCGAGTTTCTCGTGCCCAGCCGGCACCAGCCGGGTGAGTGGTACGCGTTGCCGCAGAGCCCTCAGTTGTTCAAGCAGATTCTGATGGTCGCGGGTGCGGATCGCTATTTGCAGATCTGCCGCTGCTTCCGCGACGAGGATCCGCGTGCCGACCGCCAGGCCGAGTTCACGCAGATCGACTTGGAAATGTCGTTCGTCCGGCGCGAGCACGTCATTGAGATGATGGAAGGGTTCGTGCGCCGTCTGTGGAAGGAGATGTGCAACTACGACGTTCCGCCGATCAAGCGGATGCCCTATCGCGAAGCGATGGAGGACTACGGCATCGACCGGCCCGATACGCGTTACGACCTCAAGATCAAGGACATCTCCGAAATCGCGGCGAAGGCCGACTTTGGTGTGTTCAAGGATGCGCTGGCAAAGGGCGCCGATCGCCCGAGGTTCAACAGCGGTCGAGGCGTCGTCAAGGCCCTGCGCGTCCCCGGCGGCGCGGAGAAATTGACCCGCAAGATCACCGATGGCTACACGGAGTTCGTGAAGGGATTCGGCGCTGGCGGCGCTGCGGTCGTCAAGATGAACGCCCAGGGCGTGCTCGAAACCGGCATCGCCAAGTTCATCGAGCCGATCAAGGCCGAATTGGTCGCGGCGCTCGGCATGCAGCCGGGCGACACGGTCTTTTTCCTTGCCGACACCTACTCGATCGCGACCAAGGCGATCGGGGAACTCCGCCAGAAGGTTGCTCGGGATATGGGCATCGTTCCCAAGCCCGGCGCCGAGGGCGGCCCGTGGAACTTCCTCATCGTTGTCGATTTCCCGATGTTCGAGAAGAACAAGGAAACGGGCAAGTGGATCGCGATGCACCATCCGTTCACCGGTCCGCGCGACGATCAGGCGGAAGCCTTCGTCAACGCGGATGTGAACGACGAGGTGACGATCGAGTCGATCGTGTCCGCCGGATATGACATCGTTCTGAACGGCCAGGAGATCGCAGGCGGCAGCGTGCGCATCCACGACGGTGCTGTGCAGGGCAAGGTCTTCCAGCTTCTGGGCATGACTCCTGCGCAGGCGCAGGAGAAGTTCTCGTTCCTGCTGAAGGCCCTTCAGTTCGGCGCGCCGCCCCACGCGGGCATCGCGTTCGGATTCGATCGCCTCATCATGAACTTTGTCGGCACCGACAACATCCGCGACGTCATTGCGTTCCCCAAGACGCAGACCGGTGCGGACCTCATGACCAAGACGCCTTCGGGCGTGACGCCTCAGCAGCTCAAGGATCTGCACGTCGCGAGCACGTTTGTGAAGCCGGCCTGACCTCGTCGGAACCGCAATACCGCATCCAAAGTGGCACCGCCCTTCCGGGCGGTGTCTTTCTTGTTGCTTTACTCTCCTTCACGGACTCGGAATCACAATCGTCCCGCCATTCTCCGAATCCCGCTTTCCCTGCACGCATTCCATGATGATGTTCGCCACGTGTTCCGGAGCCAGCGCACGTCTGCGAGGCAGCGTGTGCTCGGCGAACATGCTCCGAAGCAAGGGAGTCTCGACTGCGCCCGGCGCGACGGCAAACGCGCGTACACCCTTTCTGCCTTCTTCATTCACGATCGACTTGACCATCAGGGTCATGCTCGCCTTTGCCGCGGCATACGCAAAAAGGCCCGGAAATGGGTTCACCACAGCCATCGATGCCACGTTCACGATGCACCCGCCCCCGCCCGCCACCATGTGAGGCAGTGTCCGCGCGATCGCGATGCAGGGCCCGATGGCGTTCAACCGAAAAATGCTCTCGATTTCCGGGGCCGTGTACTGCCCGATCGGCTTCATGATCGTCCAGCCCGCGTTGTTGATCAGGACGTCGATGCGCCCGAGCCTGCTGGCGGCATCTTCGACCATCGCCTCGACTGCGCCGCTGTCGGCGATGTCGGCAATTCTGGTCAGGGCGCCGCCGCAGGCGGCCGCGACGGCATCCAGTTTGGCCTGATCTCGACCGACGAGCATGAGTTTGTAGCCTGCCGCGTGCAGCAGCCGGGCCGTCTCAAGTCCGATGCCCGAGCCCGCGCCGGTCAGGATTGCCGTCTTGGTCGCCGTCTGGGCGGCCGCTCGAGTGGGTTGCTGATTCATGATTTTCCGCTCCCGGATTTGGCCCGCATTGGCCGCTGGCACTTCGCTGCACGGTAGACTTCGGATGTGAGCCTCCGCATTCTTCCGCTACTCGTCGTCTTCCTGCTCATCATCGGCGTCCCGTTCCTGCTGCGCCCGGCGGGCGGTTCGTCGGTACCCGCGAAGGGTGTGCCGCGGCTGATCATCATCACGCCGCACGTCACCCAGATCTCCGCCGAGTTCGGTCCGGCCTTTGAGGCTTGGCACCAGCGTACCTATGGGTCGCCGGTCTCGGTGGATTGGCGCGGCCCGCTGGGTACGAGCGAGATCATCAAGCTGTTGCAGAGCCAGTACATCGCCGCGATCAACAACGGCGCGATCGACTCGATGGGGAAGTGCAAGCCCGGCACGATTGACTACGACATCGTTTTTGGAGGCGGCTCGTTCGATCACGGGCGGCTGAAGGCGGGCGAGGGCGTGACGATCAAGGAGTCGATCGACGGCAAGGTTGTTTCACGCAATCTGTCGATGTCGGTTCCGGCGGGATTTCCTCAGGCGAAGCTGGATGAGTGGTTCGGCAAGAACGAGATTGGGTCGGCGCTGCTCTATGACCCCGAGCAATATTGGATCGGAAATGCGCTTTCGGGTTTCGGGATTGTGTTCAACCGCGAATTGCTGGCCCGGTTTGGGCTGAAGGATCCGACTTCGTTTGAAGACCTGACCAACCCGAAATTGCAGGGCATGGTTGCGCTTGCTGATCCGCGCCAGTCGGGCTCGATCTCGACTGCGTTCGATGCCGTGCTGAGCAACTACGGCTGGGAAAAGGGCTGGCGGCTGCTCCGCGAGATGTGCGCCAATGCCCGCTACTTCACCAACTCGTCCACGAAGCCTCCGATCGATATCAGCCTGGGTGAGGGCGCGATCGGGCTGGCGATTGATTTCTACGGGCGGAGTCAGGCCCAGGCGATTGCCAAGCCGGGCGAGGACCCAGCGCACGTGCGCGTCGGGTACATCGACCCAAAGGGAACCGCATCCATTGATGCCGACCCGATCTCGATCATGCGGGGCGGCCCGAATCCGGAGATCGCAAAGCGCTTCGTCGAATTTGTGCTGAGCATCGAAGGCCAAGCCCTGTGGAACTTCCATGTTCAGAGTGACAAGTCACCGGTGCTCGACGGCATCAGGCTTGGGCCAAAGCACTACGAACTACGCCGAATGCCCATCAGGCGCATCATGTACGAGAAGTACTGGAACTATCTGATTGATCAGGTCAACCCCTACGAGTTGGCATCCACCGTCAAGCCCGCGGGTTGGCGATCGGCGATCGGCATCATGATGGGGGCCTTCGCGATCGACAGTTCGGAAGAACAGCGATCGGCCTGGAGAGTGTTGAACGAGGCACGCGCGGATTCGTCGTTCCCCAAGGATGTGCTCGCCAAGATGGAAGCCGCGTTCTACGCGTGGCCGACGACGATTGGGCCAGACGGAAAGGAGATTCCGTTCACGCCCGAAACGTTCCAGGCCGTTCGAAACGCTTGGAAGGGCCCGGGCGTCCAACGCCGCGCCGAGATCGCGTACGCCAAGTTCTTCCAGCAGCAGTATCGCGAAGTCGTGCGGTTGTTTGAGCAGACCCGGACGAAAGCGTTGCCATGAGCACGCCGAAGCCGCCATCCGCGTTCACCAAGATCGTCGCAACGATCGGCCCCGGCAGTGATTCACCCGAAACTGTCCGAAAGCTCATTGAAGCGGGTGTCGCGATCTTTCGATTCAATTTCTCGCACGGCGATTTCTCCTCGCACGAGCAGCGGCTCGATACCGTGCGTCAGATCTCTGCCGAGATGGACCGGCCCATCGCGTGCCTCGGGGACCTGCAAGGCCCCAAGATCCGCGTCGGCATGGTCGAATCGCCCGGCATTCTCGTTGCGCCGGGGCAAACGGTCATTTTCCGAAACGATCTCGATGTCGCCCGCATCGAGAAAAGCCCGACCGGCGAGCCGCTCGCGATTCTTCCCACGACCTACGCCCCGATTGTCCGCGAGGTCGAGCCGGGTCACAAAGTCCTCATCAACGACGGCGCGATCCGGTTGCTCGCGCTCCCCCGCGAGCGCGAAGGCGAACTCCGCTGTACGGTCACGCCTGGCGGTGGGGGGCTGATCACGAGCAAGAAGGGAATCAATCTCCCGCAAAGCGCGGTCTCCGCTCCTGCGATCACCGATCGCGACTGGGAATGCGTCGCCTGGGCTGTCGAGAATCAACTCGATTTTCTCGCGCTGAGCTTCGTCCGCACCGCCTCAGAGGTGCTCGAACTGAAAGAGCGTCTCGCGACGATGTGCCCGAGCAATCGCTACGCCGATCTCAAGGGTGAATCCGCGACGATTCCGGTGATCGCCAAGATCGAAAAGCCGCAGGCACTTGACAACATCACCGCCATCATCCAGGCCGCCGATGGCATCATGGTCGCTCGGGGCGACCTCGGCGTTGAGATGGATATCGCCCGCGTGCCTGTTGTGCAAAAGCAGCTCATCACCGAAGCGCACAACTGGGGCAAGCCCGTCATCGTCGCGACCCAGATGCTCGAATCGATGATCGAGAACGCTTCGCCCACCCGCGCCGAGGCGAGCGACGTTGCCAACGCCGTGTTCGATGGCGCCGACGCCGTCATGCTCTCTGCCGAGACGGCAACGGGCAAATGGCCCGTCGTGGCGGTTGAAACCATGCGCCGCATCTCTGCCGCGGCAGAAGAGCGGATGTCCGAGACCGCCTCGCATCACGAGGCCCCGCGTCAGCTCATCCAGAGCAAGTACCAGACCGCTGCACTCGCACACGGCGCGTGGCAGATCGCCCGCGATATCGGCGCAAAAGCAGTCATCTGCTGGTCCGAGGCGGGCGGTACCGCCCGGTATCTTTCGCAGAACGATTTCGATATCCCGATCATCGCGTATTCGTCCTCATTGCGAGCCTGCCGTCGCATGGCGATCCTGCGCGCGGTCACAGCCGTTTGCCTCAAGACTCCCGATGGGCCTTCTCCGCTCGCTTCGTGGAACGAGCAAACCGATCGTTTCCTCGTCTCTCGCGGCATCGCGGCCCGTGGCGACCAGATCGTCATCCTCTGCGGCCGTCCGCTGGGTGTTGCCAAATCCGTCAATCTCGTCGCCATCCACAAGGTCGGAGATGATGAATCCGGTCTCCGCACCCACAAGCACGCCTGACCCAGAAAGGAACCACGTGCACCGCACCGCCGCCATCATTTCGCAGGGCGACGAGATCGTCATCGGTCAGACACTGGACACCAACAGCAAGTGGATCGCGGCGCGGCTGCTTGATCGCGGAATCGTGCCGCTGGAGCATGTTTCTCTTCCGGATGATCGGGCGGCAATCGCTTCGGCATTGATGCGGCTGGCCGCACGAGTTGATCTCATCCTCTGCTCCGGCGGCCTCGGCCCGACCGCCGACGATCTCACACGCTTTGCGCTCTGTGACGCATCGGACGACACACTTAGGGAAGACGCCGATGCCCTCGCACAAATTGCCGCATGGTTCGCTTCGCGCGGCCGAGCAATGAACGAGCTCAACAAGGTGCAAGCCCAGCGACCCTCGCGGGCCGCCTTTCTTCCAAATGAGTTCGGCACCGCCCCGGGCATCCGCACGCGCATCGGACTGTGCGATGTCTTCTGTCTGCCCGGCCCGCCCCGCGAACTCGCGCCGATGTTCGATCGCCTCGTGACGCCTCTGCTTCAGCCGGATCCATCCCGCACGGTTCGCGTGCGGGTCCTCCACACCATTGGGCTTGGTGAATCCGAGATCGCTTCGCGCTTCCGCGATGCTCCCGGGGGCAATCTGATGGCACGCGATCGTTCGCCGCTGATCGGTACGACTGCCAGCAACAGTGTCGTCTCCTGCCGCATCCGGTATGAAGGGCCGCTTTCGGCGGGTGAGGCAGATCAACTCATCGCCCGCGATGAAGCTGCTATTCGAGCGCTGATCAGCGAAGCGATCTTCGGCGAGGACGAGGAGACGCTCGCCTCGGTCATCGTGCGCACGCTCCGCGAGCGCGCGCAGACGATTACCACCATCGAAAGCTGCACCGGGGGCATGGTCGCGTCCCAGCTCACAGATATCGCAGGCGCTTCAGACGTCCTCCGCACAGGCTGGGTGACGTACGCGAACGAAGTCAAGACGCGCGAAGTCGGAGTGCCCGATTCACTGTTCAAGGACTCCGCGGAGTCCAAAGCACCCGGCGCCGTCAGCGCTGAAGTTGCGACGGCGATGGCGCAAGGTGGACTGCAGTCAGCAAACGCCGACTACGCGATCGCGATCACAGGCATTGCCGGTCCCTCTGGCGGCACGCTCGACAAGCCAGTCGGCACTGTTTTCGTTGCGCTTGCATCACGATCGCACGCGCCCGACGTTCGCCGCTTCGCTTTTACCGGCGATCGGAGCGCCATCCGCGAGTGGTCCGCTCGGGCGGCTCTTGCCACGCTCTGGCTCAACCTTTCCAACCGCCGCGGCGTTCGTCTGCTTCGGCAGGTGTGAAGACGCTCCGAAGCACGCAGCAGCGTTGTCGGCGCTATCGCCCTTCCAATGCAATCTTCTTGGCTTCCTGCAAGGCCTTCTCGATCTCGCCGACCTGCGGCGTCAAGTCCCGGACGATCGTCGTGTTGTCGAGAACCTCCATCAGTGTCCGGCTGAGCAAGACTTCCCGAACAAACTGCGGGCCGTAGTCTCCAGCGCGGATCAACGCGCCGAGTTGCTGGTCCTTCTCCAATCGCGCGATCGCGTCCTGCACGCTCGGCGTCGTCCGCAAACCACGCATCGCATCACTTTGAACAAAGTGTTCGCGCGCCTTCTGGTGACGCAGCACAATCGAAAAGTCTCCGCTGAGCGCGAAGATCTTTGTGCCCTCCATCGGGTTGGTGCCCTCGGCAACGCCCCCGAGGCACGAGCCTTTCACCTGTTCCGCAAAGTTCACGACCGCCCGGGCGACGGGATTGGGCGGGGCCGGGGCGACGTCCGCACCGCCAATTCCTTCTTCGATTTGCGCCCGCGCTACCGGCTCCATCGCGAGCGGCACCCAAAGCACGATCAATCCGAGAAAGCAGCCCTGAACCAGGCCCAGGCCGCCACCGGCGAGCTTGTCCGCGCCCGCGAAATCGGGCCGCTTCTTCATCGCACGCTTGGCAAGCACCCCGATCACCACGGCAAAGACCGCCGAGACAACAAGCGCCGCCAGGCCGACTGAAAGCAACCTGGAGGAAAGTCCGCTTGTGCTTGTGATGGAGGCAAGCGCTGGTTCGAACAGTCGCCCGATGGGCCGGCAGACCAGCACGCCGACGATCATGCCGCCCACAATCCCGATCAGTTCCGCGGCTCCCCGCCAGAGGCCCTGAATGATGCAGATCGCGAGCACGAGGCTCACAATCTTGAGCGGCATGGAGCCAAACAGGATGCAGGCCAACGCGAGCGCTGCCACGGCGATCATGATGCCTGCTCGGAATTTGTGCAACTGCTGATCCGAGTTGCTGCCTGTTGTTGCCGACTCTGCCATAGATCACGCCTTCCTCGTTTGAAAGAAGATACCACAAGAACAAAGCACCCCGCGTTCCAGTTCGGAGCGCGGGGTGTCTCGTGCGTTCGCACTACTCCTCAAACCAAGACTTACGCCGCGGGCGCGTGAACGCCTCGAGGCCGTAAGCCTCGGAGAGCGCCGCGAGCGTGTGACGGCGCACGTCGAGTGCGATCAGCTCGCCTTCGGAGGTTTCCACTTGGACAAACGGCAGGCAGACCGAAAGCACCCGTCGGGTTTCGCCACTGGCGCAACCGGTGCACGACACGCGGAAGGGCTTCACGCTCTGGCCCGGCAGTACATCGACCACCGAGGGCGGGAAGACCTCGTGCGTTTCGCTCAGCACCGCGACGTACATGCCCACGGAAATGTCCTCCGCGCTCAGAATGCGGACCACCGTCAGTTCGTTCATCGTCTCGTTGTTCATAAAGACCACGCTTTCCGCGGGCGCAACGGGCGCACGCGAAAACACTCACAAGTCAGCTTCAAAGAATGTTGAATGGGAATCAGAAAAGGAAGCGACTCAAGCGTCGCAGACCGACAGCGCCGCAAGCCAAAGGCCGCGGGACTTGCTTGTCGGGATATGGCTCATGTACTTCGCCATGGGAAATCTCCGGATCGGAGGGGCAGAGTTTTCACACACTTCATCCGCAAGTCAAGTATTTCTCTCTCGCGGCAGCCCGTATCAAGTTTCATCGATTTATCCGGATAGGCGGATGCGCATGCTGAATGCGTTTTCATGCCCGCTGCGCCCATCCGGGGCCCTTCCGTTCGCCCGCGTAAACTGATTCTCAACGCCGGAGCTTCCCCATGGCTTATTACACCAAACTCGGTCTTCTTCCCAAGAAACGCCACGTCCAGTTCCGCCGCCCCGATGGCGTGCTGTATTCCGAGGAACTGTTCGGCACCGAGGGTTTCTCCGGACCAACAAGCACGATGTACCACATCCATCCGCCGACGCAGGTCGCGGGCTGGAAGCACCTCTACTCCACGAAGCAGGAGTATCTCGAGCAAAACGTGATGCGCATGCGCCACGTGATGACCGGCGGCCAGAAATCTCCCCCGAAGGGCGACGCCGTCACCGGCCGCGTCGTTCTCTTTGGCAACGTGGATTGCGAGATGGCCGTCTGCAATCCCGCCGAGCAGATGAATTACCACTTCAAGAACGCCCAGGGCGACGAGTGCATCTTCATCCACTTCGGCACCGGGGTGGTGCACACGATGATGGGCACGCTGAAGTTTGGGCCGAAGGACTACATCATCATCCCGAAGGGCGTGATCTACACGCTGATCTGGGATAAGCGGGATGCTTCGAAGATCGCGCAGGGCGAACCGAGCGTTGAGAACACGCCGTACGGACGCTTCTTGCTTATCGAAACCGCGAACGGCTCGCACATCGGGCCGCCCCGCCGGTACGTGGCGAAGGAAACCAGCCAGTTCCTCGAGCACGCGCCCTACTGCGAGCGCGATCTGCGATTGCCGGAGTTGCCGCTCACGTTTGACGAAAAAGGCGACTACCCGGTGCGCATCAAGGCACGGGACATGGTGCACGAATACGTGTATCACTACCACCCGCTCGATGTCGTCGGTTGGGACGGCTGCTACTACCCGTACATTTTCAATATCGACGACTTCGCGCCGATCACCGGCAAGCTGCACATGCCCCCGCCGATTCACCAGACCTTCGAAGCTCACAACTTTGTGATCTGCTCGTTCTGCCCGCGCATGCTCGATTACCACCCGCAGTCGATCAAGGTGCCGTACAACCACAGCAACCTCGATTCGGATGAAGTGCTTTACTACGTCGAGGGGAACTTTGGCAGCCGCAAGGGGATCGAAGTTGGTTCGCTCACGGCGCATCCGCAGGGCATCCCGCACGGTCCGCATCCGGGCACCGTTGAAGCATCGCTGACGGCGACGCACACGGCGGAACTTGCTGTCATGTGCGATACGTTCCGGCCGCTTTTCCCGACCAAGGCCGCGATCGACCTCGATGATGCCAAGTATCCGGCATCGTGGCAGGGCGAGCACTTCCCGGGGCTCTCCAGCGGCAAGGTTCACCTGAACGGCGCGACCGTTCCGCCCGCATCTGCCGCGGCGTTCCCCAAAGAGGTTCATCCGGTGCATGTCATCAAGGCGGATGTCAACAGCACCGTCATTCCAGCGCCGGGTGTGCCTGGCAATGGGGGAGCGAACGGCGCGCCAAACGGTGCTGCGAAATCCGGAACTTCAACGGCCAACGTCTGGGGGCCGTGATCTAGAGACGCGGACTTTCGAGGTTCGAAACTTCGCGCCCGATCACCACCTCGTTCGCCTTCACTTCGTCGATTCGCATGCTCGAATCGCCGGTGATCAGCCGCGCGGATTTTGAGAAGAAGAACCAGCCCCACGCCCAGTTGAACATCACGATTAGCCGGTTCCGAAAGCTGATCAGAAACGTGATGTGAACGACCGACCAGATCAGCCACGCGAAGTAGCCGCTGAATTTGAATCCCTTGATCTCGGCGACGGCTTTGGCTTTGCCAATGGTCGCGAGCGAGCCTTTGTCCCAGTACTCAAACGGCCTGCGGCTCGGCAAGTCCGTGGGTGACCTGCTCGTTGCGGCCCCAAGCTCGGCCCGAATCAGCTTGCCGACATACGTCCCCATCTGAATGGCCGCGGGCGCAACCCCCGGGACACGCTTGCCCCCGCTCACCACCGACGCCATATCGCCCACTACAAAGACCTGCCGCTGCCCCGGCACCGTCAGATCCGGCTCGACCTTCACTTGCCCGCTTTTTTCCAGCGGCACACCCAGACTCGCCCCGATCGGGTTCGCCCGCACGCCCGCCGCCCAGAGCACGGATCGTGCAGCGACAAACTCATTTCCGACATAGATGCCATCGCGCGTGACGTTGGTGACAAAGGCCTTCAACCTCACCTCGACGCCCATCTTTTCCAGCGTCCGCTTCGCCCGCTCACTCGATTCGGGTGAGAACGCCGTCAGCAGGCGGTCGTTGCCATCGAACAAGATCACTCGGGTCGTTTTCGTGTCGATGTTGCGAAAGTCCTGAACCACCGTTTTGGCGGCGATCTCCATGATCGAGCCCGCCAGCTCCACGCCGGTCGCGCCGCCTCCCACAATCGCAAATGTCAGTGCCGCCCGCCTCGCCTCATCGCTTCCCTCGTATTCCGCGCTCTCGAAGGCAAGCAGAATCCGCGTTCGGATCTCGGTCGCATCCTCGATCGTCTTCAGACCCGGCGCGATCTTCTCCCACTCGTCGTGCCCGAAGTACGAGTGCGTCGCGCCCGCCGCGAGCACGAGCCAGTCGTACTCGATCACCACGCCGTCCTCGAACTTCACGTGTCGCTTCCCAAGATCGACCGCGATCGGCTCCGCCAGCACCACGCGGCAGTTCTTCTGTTTCCGCAACACATGACGCAATGGTGACGCGATATCCGCCGGCGACAGGCCCGCCGTAGCGACCTGATACAGCAGCGGCTGGAACAAGTGAAAGTTCCGCCGATCGATGAGCGTCACATCCGCAGGCGCTCCGTTCAGCGCTTGCGCCGCGTTGAGCCCTGCAAATCCGCCTCCCACAATCACAACCCGAGGCAGCCGCTCCTTGCCCATGCGCCGACTCCCTTCACCGGTCGATCACTCCGCCGCGACGTGCGTTCCCTTGGCAACCGTTGACTTCTTCATGAGCGCAACCAGCACCAGCAGCGACAGCGCGAGCACCGAAGCGACCCAGAAGATGTCGAAATACGCCAGCGAAGTCGCTTGACGATCCCGCATGTTGGCCATCAATTGATACGCCATGTAGCGCGCCGCCACCGGGTCACCGGTGTGCTGCAAGAACAGTTTCTGCCCAAGCTCCAGAATATTTGTCACCGCCGGATTCAATGGATCCAGATTCTCGTTGAGCCTCAGCGTGTGAAACTGCTCGCGCCGTTCCAGCACCGTCTGCGCGACCGATGTGCCGACGCTGCCACCTTCATTGCGAAGGAGCGCAAGCAGGCCGACAGCGCTACCCCGGATAGCGATCGGAATCGTCGCAAATGCTGCGACGTTCAAAGGTGCAAACAAGAGTCCCAGCCCGATGATGATCACGACCCGGGGCCAGACCACCTGCCACGGGCTGATCGAAAGGTTCATGATCGCCATCCAGTAGTTGCCCGCCGCGATGAGCAGGACCCCGAGCGTCATGAGAATCCGGGCATCCATCCCTTTGCCGAGCAAGCGCCCAACCAGCAGCATCGTCGCAATCGCAAACAAGCCTGCCGGCGAAAGCACCAGCCCCGACATCGTCGCGTCGTATCCGTACAGCGTTTGCAGCATCGCCGGGAGCGACGTCGTTCCCGCGTACAGCACGCCGTAGGCGCAGCCCAGAATTATGCAGCACGAACGGAAATTGCGATCCTTCAGCGTGCGGAAGTTGACCAGGGGGTTGGCGGTCCGAAGCTCGTGCCAAACCAGCGCGACCAGCGAAGTCACGAATACCACCGCCAGCGACTGCACCCGCCAGAACGGATCGCCGAACCAATCCCATTCCTGACCCTTGCTCAGCCCGATCTCCCACGCGATCATCGTGAACGAGAGCAGAGTGAGCCCGGTGAAATCGAACGGCATTGGGCTGCGTCGCGAGCTTGCGGTTTGCTCTTTCAAGTACGGAGGATCAACCACCACCGCGCGGCAGAAGAAGAACGCCACAATTCCCACCGGCACGTTCACATAAAAGATCCACTGCCAGCCGAAGTTGTCGGTGATGTATCCGCCAAAAGTCGGGCCGACCACCGGCCCGAGCAATGCCGCCATTCCGAACATCGTCATCGCGGTGCCGCGTTTCTCGACAGGAAACGCATCGAGCAGAATCGCCTGGCTGCACGGCTGCAATCCCCCTCCGGCCAGTCCCTGCAGAACGCGTGCCGCGATCAATGCACCAAGATTCGGAGCCATGCCGCAGAGCGCCGAGGCAATGGTGAACACCGCGATCGAAAGAATGAAGTAGTTCCGCCGCCCGAGCCGCGTGCTGATCCACCCCGACATCGGCAGGATGATTGCGTTTGCCGCGAGATAGCTTGTGATGACCCACTCGCTGTCGGTCGCCGGGGCAGAAAGCCCGCCAGCGATGTACCGGAGCGCGACGTTCGCAATCGTCGTGTCCAGAATTTCCATGAATGTCGGGATGACAACCGCAAGTCCGACCAGCCACGCCGGGAACGATCGCAGCGCCGCCCCACCGGGCAGGCCGCCTCGAGAAGCCGCGATCGACGAGCTCTGGCTCACTCGGCCTTTTCTCCGCCCACGCCCGGTTTCTGCGGCAGTGGGGCCTGGATCGACGGCTGAAGCACTTTGCCCGCATCCGGACCCGTCGGCGGCCGATCAATCAGCACGGTGGGTGTGACCGAGAGCCCAACAAAGAGCGGAAACTTCTCGGGGTCATAATCGATCAGCTCAACCCGCACCGGCAGCCGCTGCACCACCTTCACAAAGTTGCCCGTCGCGTTCTCCGCCGGAAGAAGCGCGAGGGTCGAGCCCGTGCCCATCGTGAATCCGCTGATCCGTCCTTTGAACGTGTGCCGATCGCCGTACATATCGACATCAAGCTGCACCTCCTGCCCGATGCGCAGGTCGGCAAGCTGGGTCTCTTTGAAGTTCGCATCGACCCAGATCTCGGTGAGTGAACGCACCGCCATCAGCGATTGCCCGACGACCACGTTGTTACCCGGATTCACATTGCGCCGTGTCACCGCTCCATCGATCTCCGCGATCACATCGCAGTAGCTCAGATTCAGTTTCGCCTGGTCGAGCTGCCGCTGTGCCTCCAGAACCTTTGCTTCCGCCTGCTTCACGGCAGGGGCCAGCATCAGCAGCTCGTTGTAGATCACATCCACGTTTCCGCCCGGCGCACGCTTCTTGAAATTGTCCACCATCGCCCGGGGCGTCTGCTCGAATGGTGTCACGATGCCGAGCTGTGCCGCGACTTCGATCAGCTTCGCTTGCGCCTCGCGCACCGAAGAGAATGTCTGATCCAGATCCGCCGGCACCGTGATCAGCGATTCACCGGCAGCCGGATTCGCCGGAAGCCCGAGCGAAACACGCACCTGATGCACATCCTGTAGCGCGCTCGCAACCTGCGCTTCCGCCACTGCGACCGCTTGCTTGCGTCGGTCGATCTCCTGTTGCGAAAGACCGCCCGAATCACCCGTCTGGAGCGCACGCTGGTAATCGTTCTGTGCCAGCGTCAGCGTCGCCTGTTGCCCGTTCAGCGTCGCGACGCGCGATTTGAGTAGTTCGACCTGATCGTTCACCGACTCGATCGAGCGCTCGAGCGCAAATCGCAGGCTCCGCATCTGCCCCTCAACACCACGCGTCTGCGCAATCGCCGCGGCCAGATTCGCCTTCGCCGTGCCGAGCGCTGCCTCCGCGATATCAACCTGCACCAGATACGGAGTCTTATCCAGTTCGACGAGCAGGTCGCCCTTCTTCACGCGGTTGTTGTCATCGACGAGCACCCGCGTTACCTGTCCCGGAACGCGCGGCGCCACGAATGTCACGTGCCCGTTGACATACGCGTCGTCAGTCGAGACGGTCCGCAGCATCCGCCGGATCCACGGCGTGAGCACGATCGCTACGACAATCGCAGCCAGCACCAGCACAATCCGAGTCGCAACCTGCTTCCGCGGGGCGTGAGGCGCGGGGTGCGCCAGGGAACTTGGGATTGTGGAGCTTGGGGCTGCGCCGCCGGTTTCGGGGTGATCGGGTGCGGCATGCTCTTCGGTCTCAGTGGCCATGCCCAGACAGTACCCGGAATCGGCCGCCCATGAATCGAGATGGTCTCAATCTTCACGCTCGGGCTTGTTGCGGCATCGGCTACATTGTCCCCGGAAGGAACCCGCGATGGCCACTCCCGATTTCGAGAAGCTCGGCGTCTTCTACCTGGGCAAGGAATTCGACCTCGAAGCCCGCAAGCGAGCCGAAGCTCCGATCCTCTACGACTCGAAAGACCTTTGCACCCACGCAGTTTGCGTTGGGATGACCGGATCGGGAAAAACTGGCCTCTGCCTCGCCTTGCTCGAAGAAGCCGCGATCGACGGCATCCCTTCCATCATCATCGATCCAAAGGGCGACCTTTCCAATCTCCTGCTCACGTTCCCGAATCTGAAGCCCGAAGACTTCCGCCCGTGGATTAACGAAGAAGACGCCAAGAAGAAGGGCGTCTCCCCCGACGAGTTCGCGGCACAGCAGGCCTCGCTTTGGTCCAAAGGCTTGCAGGAGTGGGGCCAAGATGGTGCTCGCATCCAACGCCTGAAAGATGCCGCGGACTTTGCGATCTACACACCTGCAAGCAGCGCGGGCCTGCCTGTTTCAATTCTGAAGTCCTTCGCCGCACCGCCGCAAGAGGTCATCGAAGACTCCGAGCTCTTCCGCGATCGCGTCAACACCACCGTTACGAGTCTGCTCGGTCTTCTCGGGATCGAGGCCGATCCGCTCAAGAGCCGCGAGCACATCCTGCTCTCGACATTGCTGTCGCAAGCTTGGGGCGGCGGCAAAGACGTTGATCTCTCAGCCCTGATCGCGCAGGTCCAGACTCCTCCCGTCCAGCGAGTGGGGGTGATGGACATCGAGACGTTTTATCCAAGCAAGGACCGCTTCGCGCTCGCAAAGCAGATCAATTCGCTGCTTGCATCTCCCGGCTTCTCGCGCTGGATGGAAGGCGAAGCCCTCGACATCGGTGCGATGGTCCATTCCAATTCCGCCAAGCCCCGCTGCATCATCTTCTCGATCGCGCACCTCTCTGACCCTGAGCGGATGTTCTTTGTCTCGCTTCTGCTCAATCAGGTCTTGGGCTGGGTGCGGACACAGTCGGGTACATCCAGCCTTCGCGCGATCCTCTACATGGATGAGATCGCCGGGTATTTCCCGCCCACCGCAAACCCACCGAGTAAGCAGCCGCTTCTGACGCTGATGAAACAGGCTCGAGCCTTTGGCGTCGGCGTGGTGCTCGCAACCCAGAACCCCGTGGATCTCGACTACAAGGGCCTTGCAAACGCCGGCACGTGGTTCATTGGCCGCTTGCAGACCGATCGCGACAAGCAGCGCGTGCTCGAT
This sequence comes from Planctomycetota bacterium, assembly GCA_017303555.1. Taxonomy (GTDB): domain Bacteria; phylum Planctomycetota; class Phycisphaerae; order Phycisphaerales; family UBA1924; genus JAFEBO01. Next base: position 272,184 of record JAFLCN010000002.1, on the reverse strand, counting down.
GGGCTCGAAGGCGCTTCCTCACAAGCCTCTTCCAAGTTCGATCGCGCCTCGATGGATCGGCTTCTCTCCCAACTCGGGACCCGTGTCTTCCTCATGAACAACGTTCACGATGACCATCCGGTGGTCTTCGAGACTCGCTGGTGCCTGTCGTATCTGCGCGGGCCGCTCACCCGCGCTCAAATCAAAATGCTGACAGATCCGAATCGGTCCTCCTCGTCCGTTGCCGCTCCGTCAAAGCCCGCGGCGGCCACCAGTCCATCTGGTTCAACCGGTTCATCCACTCGTCCCGTTCTCCCTTCGGACATTCCGCAGTACTTTCTTCCTTCGCGTGCTTCCGGGTCCGTCACCTATGTGCCCATGCTGCTCGGGCTCTCCCGAATCTACTACAGCGACACAAAGTCCGGCGTCGATCAGGAAGTCTCGGCTTCGCTTCTCACCCCCTTTGTCAAGGGCCCCGTTGCCATCGATTGGGATCGCGCCGAAGCGGCCGAGCTTGCCGAATCCGATCTCGAAACCGAGCCGAGCGGCGAAGCCGCGTTCGTGGCACCCGAAGCCGAAGCTGCAAAGCCGAAGAACTACGACGTCTGGAAAAAGTCCCTCGCCGATGCCCTCTTCCGCGCCGAATCAATCAGCATCTTCACCTGCAAAGAACTCGATCAATCTTCCAAACCCGGCGAATCCGAAAAGGACTTCCGCCTCAGGCTCGATCAATCCTCGCGCGAGGCACGCGACGCCGCGCTCGAGAAGATCCGCGCCAAGTACGCCCCCAAGTCCGCGGCACTCCAAGACCGTCGCCGCCGGGCCGAAGCCAAAGTCGCCGTTCAGAAAGAACAAGCCTCCGGCGCAAAGTGGAACACCGCAATCTCCGTCGGCTCGGCCATTTTCGGCGCACTTCTGGGTCGCAAAGCCATGAGCGCCGGAAACATCAGCAAAGCAGGCACGGCCGCCCGTAGCGCCTCGCGCACGATGAAAGAGTCTTCCGATGTCGGCCGAGCCGAAGAAGATGTCGCCGCCGTAGACGAACAGATTCAAGCCCTCGAAGCCACCATGCAAGCCGACCTCGACGCCGCCGCGGCAAAGGTCGACGCAACCACCATCCCCCTCGAAAAACTCACCCTCAAACCCAAGAAAACCAACATCACCGTAAAAGCCGTTGTCCTCGCCTGGGCCCCACATACAAAGTCAGGCGACGCGCTCCAGCCCGCGTGGTAAGACTCCCGGTTATTCCGAGCCTTTCAAACGCTTTTTTCAACCCGTTCTGATTCTCCACTTCCCTCTCCGCGCAACTCCGCAAACTCCGCCCCTCCGCGTTTTCTCTCGTCTTCAGCATTTCGGTCGAATCTCTGGAGCCCTCATGATCCGCATCCACGTTCTCGGTGCCGCCGGAGGAGTCACCGGCTCCTGCTACCTCGTCGAAACCTCAAAGGCTCGTGTGATGGTCGATTTCGGGCAGTTCCAGGGCCCGGATGCCCGCGGTGGTTCGAACTATGTTCTGCCGCCCGATCTCGGCACGCTCAACGCGGTCGTGCTCACACACGCACACTTGGATCACTCTGGCCGACTTCCGATTCTCTGCCGCAGCGGGTACAAAGGCGATATCTTCGCGACGGCTGCGTCGAGCGACCTGACCGATGCCGTGCTCGCAGATGCCGCGGGAATTCAGGAGCAGGACGCCTTCGCGGAGAATCGCCGGCGTGAACGAGCCGGGCTCGAGCCGATTCCGCCGCTGTTCACCCGCGCCGATGCCGACTGCATCAAGGCACGCACACGCGACTGCGAGTACGGCAAGCCCGTGCAGGTTGCCGACGGAGTTTCAATCTTCTATCGCGAGGCCGGACACATTCTCGGCGCAACGTCGATCGAAATGACCGTCACCGACGGAAGCGTCACCAGGAAGATCGTCTTTTCCGGCGACATCGGCCCGCGCAACGTCCCCATCCTCCGCGATCCCGACCCGCCCGAGAGCGGTGATCTCGTCTTTCTCGAATCCACCTATGGCGACCGCGAGCACCCGCCGATGCAGCCCTCGCTCGATCAGTTTCTGAAGATCATCCGCGAAACCATCTTCAACAAGCAACGCGTGCTCATCCCCGCGTTCGCGATCGGTCGCACGCAGCTTCTGCTCTACTACCTGGGGCAGGCCGTGCGCGAGGGCAAGCTTCCCCCGGACATCCCGATCTACCTCGACAGCCCCGCCGCGATGCGTGCCACGATGGTTTATCGCAAACACGGCGAGCTCTACGACAAGGACGCGGCGAAGCTCGCACGCACCGGCAATTTCGAGCAGGATCTCAAAGGCTTCCGAATCATCGAATCCCCTGCCGAATCCCGCGCCCTCAACGAATCCTGGGACCCCTGCATCATTATCGCCGGGTCCGGCATGGCCGAAGGCGGCCGAATCGTCCATCACCTCCGCCACAACATCTGGCGCCGCGGCACATCGCTCATCCTCGTCGGCTACATGGCCGAAGGAACCATGGGTCGCCGCCTTGCTGAGGGTGCCAAGCAGGTCTACATCTTCAACGACCCGATCATCGTCCGGGCAAACGTCTACAAGGTCGATGGGTTCTCAGCCCATGCCGGGCGCACCGAACTGATCGAATGGATGTCCAAGCTCGCGACGGGCAAGCCCCGCGTTGTGCTGACCCACGGTGACAACGGCCCGCGGGCCTCACTCGCGCAGGGTTTGCTCGAGCGCTACGGATTGAAGGCGGAACTGCCGATGAGAGGGGACGTCTTGACGCTGGCGTAAGTGTCCGACACTTATGCCTCGATGCCTCCTGCCTCGATGCCTTCCTTTGCTTCAACCCCGTGCCTTCTGCAATTCCCATCTTCCGCACCCACCTTCCGCTGCTCGACGGCATCCGTGGCCTCGCCATCCTGCTCGTGATGATCTTCCACATGTCGCTTATCCGCGAGCGTGTAGTCGTCCGCGCGGACGGTGAACCGTCCAGCGTGCTTGTGCAGAGTCCGATTCCCACCTCGACGCAGGTTCCGGGGCATCAGCCGTCGGTCGCAGCAGACGAAAAAGAAACCGTTCCCGCTTGTGGTGCAGATCTATTCGCCCGTTGGTTCAGCTCCGGCGGCTGGTCCGGCGTCGATCTTTTCTTCGTCCTCTCCGGCGTTCTCATCACCGGCATCCTCTACGACACCAAGACCAGCAAGACCTACTTCAAGACCTTTTATATCCGCCGCGCTCTGCGGATCTTCCCGCTCTATTACGCAGTCGTCGTGCTCTCTCTCATCGTGCTCCCCGCGATCGCACCGCACCTGCCTCAAACCGCGCAGGCAAAGCTTGATCGCTTCGGCAAGATCGAAGGCGACGAGTGGATGTACTGGACGTACCTGTCCAACTTCGCAATTGCGCAGGCGGGAAAGTTCCGGCACGGCATCCTCGATATCTCGTGGTCACTGGCAATCGAAGAACAGTTCTATCTTGTCTGGCCTGCAATCGTGTTCTTCTTCTCGCGCAGCACGCTGCTCCGCATCTGCATCGGGGCGATCGCATTCTCGCTCGCCTTCCGCTGCTGGTTGCTCTACACCGGCGTCAATCCCGTTGCGCTGCACGTGCTCACCCCCAGCCGGCTCGATGCCCTCGCAGTGGGGGCCTTTATCGCGCTCGCCGTTCGGAATGAAGGCGGCCTTGAACGCCTCGCCTCCGCCGCGAAGTTCGTGATTCCCGTGCTGGGCCTGCTCATCATCGGTGATGCCGCGTTCCGTTACCTCACGCACTCCGGGCGCGAAGGCGAAGAAGGCCTTTTCAGCGCAAATCTGCCCGAAGTCCAGACCGTCGGCCTGACCGTGCTCGCACTGTTCTTCGGAGCAGTTCTTGTTCGTGCTGTTGCCGCTTCCAAGCGCGAAATCGAAGACCCGGGAGCGAAGCGTTCAAAGTTGGTCCGCCTTTTCGAATCGCGCCTGCTCCGCTCCTTCGGCAAGTACTCGTATGCGATGTATCTGTTCCACTTCCCGCTGAACAGGCTGGTGCGCGACACCATGCTCAAGGACAAGCACCTTCCGATCATCGGAGGAATGGAACTTCCTGCGCAGATTGTTTTCACAGTCGTCTGCATCGCCATCACCTACGGCGCCGCCTGGCTCTCATGGAATCTCTACGAGAAGCACTGGCTCGCGCTCAAACGCTACTTCGATTACAAGTAGCTCCAGAAACAAGCAGTCCAAAAACAGACCGTGGACGCCGACCCACGAGAGCCGGCGTCCACGGAAGTTTCGTACGTGCCCGTTTCCCCGCGGGCACGCACGACCATTTCTTCTCTCGACTCGGTGCAGTTCTCTCTTCTGACCGAACCCCACTTCCCCCACAGGGGCCCACGGGTCCCCGGCTTCGTCGAGTTACCTTTTTTCCCTCCACCCCAATCCTGAATCTACATCCACCGGCACGTCTCCAATCTCACCGGCGAGGCTCCCACTCCCCTCCATTGTGGAAGCGGATTCCGCCGCCCCAATCTGCGGAGTTTGTGGCAGAAAATTACAGGACCCGTCCAAACCACAAACGCCGGAACCGGCCGGCGGATCAGGCGAACGGAATCGAGCGATTCGTCCTCTTCCGAGCCCCCGCTCGGCAATGTCATTTATTTCAACTTCATGCCTGCAGGCTCATCTGGTCGATTTCGCTTTTCCTGGAAAGCGGGGTAGCCGTTTCCAATGCCTCGAAGCGAGTTCGCCATCCACAAGACCACATTGGACTCCGAGCGATTCAAGCTCGTCCGGGAGATCTTTCTCGACGCCCAGCGGTTTCGCGGGGCCGCGAGGCAGGCGTTTTTGCTTCAGCGCTGCGGCGGCGATCCATCGCTCCACAAGCAAGTCGCCGACCTTCTGAAGCACGACGATTCGGATACATTCGTACTCGATCGCCCGGTGATCCAAACCGTCGAAGACACTGGGTCGGCCCCCCGGGCAAAGGTGGGTCGTGATCCGGTCGGCCGCTTCAAGCTGCTGCAGGTGCTGGGTGAGGGGTCCAGCGGCGTGACCAGCCTCGCTCAGAATCCGGATGCAAAGGCCAGGCGGGCCGTCGTCAAGATCGTTCACGCGAAACTTGCGGCGCTCCCGGCCGATGCCGCGGATGCTGTTTCTCGGATTCAGGTCGATCATCGTTCGCTGGCGGCGCTCCGCCAGCACCCTTCGGCGAGGCTGCTGGATTGTGCGCGGTTCGAACGCGGCGGTCTGTACATTGCGACCGACTTCATTCCCGGCGAACCGATTCTGCAGTACTGCGACCGAGTGCGGGCAAGTATCCGGTCTCGCCTGCTGCTGTTTCTCGATGCGTGCGAAGCGGTTGCCGCGGCTCACCAGTGCGGCGTGATTCACGCCGGGTTGACTCCCGGGAACGCAATCGTCCGCATGGCGGGCGATGTGCCGACCGTGATGATCTCGGATTTCGGAGTGGCGCGAGCGCTGCACGATCTGCTCGGACAGCGCCGGGCGTGGATCGAAGCCCGACTGGCGCACGGGGCTGTCGAGTATCTGGCCCCTGAGCAGGCGGCCGACGAGCCCCGCCTGGCCGAGTCGGGGTCGGATGTCTATTCGCTGGGTGCGCTGCTCTATGAGTTGCTCACCGGCGTGGCTCCGTTTGATCGATTTGCGCTTCGGCGGGCGGGAATGGGCGATTTTCCCCGGATCCTCGCCGAGCAGACGGTCTTGGATCCTGTCAATCGCCTTGCCGAACTCGGAGATCGCTCGCACGAGCTTGCAGAGCGACGCTCGTGCAGCGCGCCGGAGCTCCGCGCCCAACTCGCGGGCGACCTGGGTTCGATTCCGATGAAGGCGTTGTGCAAGTCCGCGACGGCCCGGCACCCGAGCGCATCGGCCCTTTCCGATGAAGTTCGTGGCTTCCTTGACGGGAAACCGAACGGGACCGCACCGGGTTTGCGTGACAGGATGCGCCGGATCTTTGGGCGTCTCCGCGATCCGCAGTGAACCCGGTTCGACCGGGATCAGTCCTGATCGTGTTGACCGAGCGCCTCGCCGAGTTCGTGCCGGAGCCAGGCGCGCGCAAACCGCCAGTCCTCGTGTACGGTGCGGGGAGAGATCGAAAGCACCTTGGCGATCTGGTCGATCGTCAGGCCGCCGAAGAAACGCAGTTCAACGATCCGTGCCGAACGCTCGTTTAACTGCCGAAGGCGGTCGATCGCCCCGTCGATTTCGAGCAGCTCCGCGACCGTCGAAGGACCATGCTCATCGGGCGCGGCGGCATCGAAATCGCCCAGACGGCCGACCTCCCCTCCGCCCCGCTTGATGGCATTCCGACGGCGAGCGTGATCCACGAGCACCCGCCGAATGACCGCGGCCGCGGCAGCCAGAAACTGCTCGCGATCGTTCACCCGGAGCGCTTTTTCCCAGCCGGCCAGACGCACAAAGGCCTCGTGTACGACTTCGGTCGCCTGCATCGAGTGGTCGCGGCGCTCCCGGTTCATGTAGCGAGCGGCAATCTCGCGAAGCTGGTTGTACAACTCCGGCATGACCTCAGCAACGTGCGCTTCGAGGGCCGATTTGGGCTTGTCCGCGGAGCTGCTGGAGGGTTGTTCGGATTCTGTCGGTTGCGTCATGAAAAGGCTGCCACGAGCGTGAACGCTAGGATGACTCCGGCATGGCCGACGCATCAGTCTCAACGCCCGATTCAAATCGGCCAACAGCGGGCCCATTCCGCTCGAAGACGCTTTGGCTTGCGGTCCTCATCACGCTCGCGGGAGCCGCGTGGTGGGGATATTCGTATCTGACCGCGAATAGCACCGCGCCGGTTCGTTCCGCATCGTCCCTCACCTCTGCCGCGGGCAGCGAGTCCGTCCAATCGCCGCCGGCTCCGGCGGCCGTGAAGTACGGAACAAGTTTCATCGCTGCGTTCTTGATTGCGTTCGTGCTGAAGAAGGTCATCAAGAGCGTGCTGCTCATCGCCGCGATTCTGGTGGGCGCGATCATGGCGCTCAAGTACTTTGGGATCTTCAACTTCGATTGGGCGAGCGCCCAGCAACAGGTTGAGCACGGTGTTGCGCTCGCCCGAGAAGAGGGCGAGAAGTATCGGGCGTTGGCCACGAGCTATCTGCCGTCCGGGCTCGCCGCCGGTGCGGGCGCGATATTCGGGGCCCGTCGGGGCTGATTGCGACCGGCTTTGTGCAAGGAATCTGCCCGGCCCTTACATCTGGTGGAGAGGCGGGCGAACGACCCGCCGTTGGACACTGCGCGGGAGATGGGAAATGAAGAATCGAGCCGTGGTTTTCGCAGCGGCCGTCTCGGTTTTCTCGGCGGGTGCGAGCGCGAATCACCACGTGATGCAGATTCAACTGGTCATCGGCGGCGTCAACGGCGATACCAGCGCCCAGGCCATCCAACTGAGGCAACGGTTTGCGGGCCAGAACGTAGTCTCGGCCGGTCGCATCAGAGCCTATGACGCGAACGGACTGAACGGGATCACGATCATCGACTTCACAACCAACGTGCCCAACGCTCAGGGCGGCGACACCATCTTGGTCTGCACGAGCGGATTCGTTTCAAAGACCGCGCCCGCCACGGTGGCCGACTTCATCATGACCAATCCCATTCCCGTTGCGTATCTCGCCGCGGGGCGGATTGCATTCGAGGCGGATGCGGGCACCATCTGGTGGTCGCTGGCGTACGGCGGGGCGGCGTACCTCGGCAGCAACACGCTCAACGTCACGAACGACTCGGACGGCAACGCGGCGCCCGCATTCGGGACCGGCCTTCCAACAAGTTCAACCAAGGCGCTGCAGTACAGCGGCGCTGCATCGGGCGCCAGCACCACCAACCTCGCAAACTACGCGATCACTGCGGGCGCCGCCGTGGTAGTCAACAACGCGAGGGTTGGCTTCACGGTCAAGGCCGCATGCTCGGGCGATCTGAACAACGACGGCTTCGTGGACGATGCCGACTTCGTCCTCTTCGCCGCGGCGTATGACGAACTGGTGTGCTCCGGGGCTTGCCCGGCCGACCTCAACAACGACGCCTTTGTCGATGATGCGGATTTCGTTGTCTTTGCCGCCGCCTACGACGTACTTCTCTGTCCGTAGCGTCCCAATCCAGCCCACCCCCATGTGTTGCGCCGGCCGCGAGCGATTCGCGGTTGGCGCTTTTTTGCGGAGTGGAGGTGTCGGAGATCAGTTCGCGTGCGAGTTGCGGTGCTTGCGATGCCCGTCACGCACTCGCTTGATCACGATCGCCGAGGCAACGACGAGCACGGCCAGCACGCCGGTCAGGATGAACGTGCTGACAGAATTCGGAGCTATCAGGCCCATCGATTGAACACCGATCGCCAGGACGCCCAGGAGCGGCCCACCGGTGTACCCCACGCCGATCAGCGCCTCGTGCATGCCTCCGGCCTCGACTTCCGCAGCGCCGACTTCCATCGCGTAGTAGATCGCACCGGCGTAAATCACCGACATTCCCAGCCCGAAAAGCGCGAGACCGACCAGCAGAATTTCGAGGGCGCGCCAATCGAGCCCCTGCGCCGGAGCGTTCTTTGCGATGCTCCAAGCGAAGATGGCGAGCGCGAAGCCGCCGGCGAAGAGAGCGCCGCCGACGATGGGAGCCGACCACTTGCCGTGCCAGCCGTGCCAGCGTTCGAGCGTCAGGAAACCGAGGCAGCGGGGGAGGAGCCACGCCGAGGTCACGACCATCTGCCATTCCGCGGGGACGCCGATGGCGTTGCACGCGAGAGGAAGAATCGGCCCGAGCGCGCTGCTCACCACGTACGACATGGGAAGGAAAACGCGGAAGGTTGTCAGCAGGTCGGCGTAAATCGGCGGCGTCGGGCCGTGCTCCTCGTGCACATGAACGCCCGGCTCGCGCGGGAACCAGCGGAGAATCGCGATCGATGCGATCTGCAGAGCGCCCAGGCCGACCAGGGCCGCACCCGGCGCGTTGCCGACGAAACGCGAGATCGACCACGCGCCGATGACGAGCGCCGCGCTCCAGATGACATTCCACAATCCGATGGTGGCGCGGAGTTCCTTTCCCCGCCGGCCCCCGGAGAGGAACGACTCAACCATCGGCCAGAGGATGCCGGTGATCGGGCTGTAGAGCGTGATCATCACCCAGACCGACCACTCGCCCCCCGAGCCGGGCGCGGGTTTGCCGAAGCCGCAGACAACCGCCGGCAGCGCGGTGAGCGATCCGAGAGCGATCATGATGCCGACGAGAATGGCGCGGCTGCTGAGGCCGGGGACTGCACGCCTCAGGAAGCGGGTGAACCGCTGCGCGCCGAGCGCCCCGATGATGTACATGACCCCTAGCACCGCGCCCAGGAGAAAATTCTGCAGGGCGGAAAAGCCGAAGCCCTCGGCGGTCAGGACGAAGATGCCGCTGGTCACCAGGCCCGCGGAAAGGCTGTTGATGAAGGTAAAGCCGTAAACGGCCGGTTTGGGCGTCGGGCGCGAGAACAACGACGGCGCAGGCCCGGGAGCGTTGGTGCGTCGGGCTTCGGTGTGAATTGCTGTCGACATGCGAGAGGGGCGGTTTGCTTCCGCGATGGGCCGATCGTAGCATCGGGCTGCCGCGGGCCCCGGACGCGGCAAGTATGCACTGACGTGCCCGTAGCTCAACTGGATAGAGCGCTGCCCTCCGAAGGCAGAGGTTACAGGTTCAACTCCTGTCGGGCATACTTGCGCGCTCCGTGTTGCGTCCGGCCTGAGCAGGCCAAAAAAGGAACCACCGAGCCAAACACCACTTGGCTCGGTGGCTCAAGGGAAGCAGCGTTCGCGAACCGGCGCCTTTCGGCAACGGTGGCAATGCGGCGCGCCGAAGTGACGGCGCACGCGTACACGCGGCTGCGTGTACGCCGCGCGGGCGGAAATAGAAACAAGCTTGGTTGCTTGTCTCCTCCATCAAGCCGGGGGCGGAATCCGGCAACCCATTGTCATCGAGAGCGCCTGTCGGGTCAATGAAAACAACGGTTCCGCGGGCAAACTGCGTGTTATACGGACGTTCCGGAAGGTCCGATTCGGGGCGAAACGGCCCTACTTTGCAACTGTGCCAGCACGAAGCAACCCAACCCGAGCGGCGAAGAAAGCGCCCGGTGACCGTTTTCGCCGTCTGGCGGAAGCGTTGCGGGCGAGGTATCCGGATGCCCACTGCGCGTTGGAACATCGAAACGCGTTTGAGCTGTTGATCGCCACGATCCTTTCGGCGCAGACGACCGACCTTGCGGTGAACAAGGTGACGCCCGCACTTTTCAGGGCGTATCCGGACGCCAAGGCGTTGTCGCGTGCAGCACCCGAGGATCTGGAGCCGTTTCTTCGCACGATCGGCCTATTCCGGAATAAATCAAAGAGCATCAGCGGGACGGCCCGAATGCTCGAGGCTGATTACGGGGGCGAAGTGCCGCGGACGATGCGTGAACTCATACGTCTGCCCGGCGTGGCTCGCAAGACGGCCAATGTTGTGCTTGGAAATAGTTTCGGAATCAACGAGGGCTTCGTGGTGGACACCCACATCGCGCGATTGGCGGTGCGGTTTGGAATCGCGGAAGAAGGGGATGACGTCGCGGCGATCGAACGCAAGCTGATGGCCGCGTTCCCACGCGAGAAGTGGTGCGAGCTTTCACATCAGCTCATCTGGCACGGGCGTGCCGTCTGCAAGGCGCGGGGCGGCACGTGCGAAACGGACGGGATCTGCGCCAAGTTCGGAGTCGGCTGTCCGAAGCGCAAGGACTCCGTCAAGCCTGCTTCGCGTTCGCGAGCCGTTCGAGGAGCGCCCGCGGGTCCGAATCGACGACGATGACCTCGCGATGGGGGAGGCGCAGGAAGCCGGCATCGGAAGCCCGATCGAGGAATGTCATCAGCGGATCGAAGAAGCCGCCGACATCCAGCATGCCCACCGGTTTGGTGTGGATGCGGAGCTGGGCCCAGGCGAGAATCTCAAAGAACTCGTCGAGCGTGCCGAAGCCGCCGGGGAGAGCGATAAATGCTTCGGCCATTTCCGCCATCGCCATCTTGCGTTCGTGCATGGTCGCCACGATCCGCATGTCCGGCACGGCGCGGTGCGCGAGTTCCTTGTCCACCAACTGACGCGTGATCACGCCGGTGATGCGGCCCCGGTGCGCGAGCGCACCGTCGGCGACCGCTCCCATCAGGCCGACGCTTCCGCCGCCGTAGACGAGCGTGCGATCGGTCTGGGCGATCGCCTCGCCGAGGTTGCGTGCCGCGGCGGCAAAGGACTTGTCGTTGCCTGGGGCGGCGCCACAGAACACAGCGATCGAACGGGGCATGGCGGTTCCTCTCCTGGTGCCGCGGCGGGCGGTCGCGGGTGGTCGGGTCCGAACGATCAACCCGGCATTGGAATCTTTGCGATCACTTCTTCCGTCGAGATCGCCTGCATGAGTTCGTTGGTCGAAATCGCCTTGTGGCGGATCGTTCGTTCGGGAGGGTGGTGGATGACGTCGGAATCGCGCTGATAGGGGCCGTCTTTCCCGGGATGAGTTGGACCGTACAGGCCGATCAGCGGCCGATTGAATCCGACCGCCATGTGGATGATCGCGGAGTCATTGGCGACAACCAGCGACGACGCTTCGGTCAATGCCATGAGTTCGGCGATCGAAGTCTTGCCGATGCGGTCGATCACGCGCGGATCACGCGAGGCGAGTTCGACGAGGGGGGCGCACTGTTCGCGTTCGCCGGGGGCGCCGACGATCACGACACGGGAATACCCACGATTGAGGAGCGCCGTTGTGACCATTGCGAAACGGTCGGCGGGCCATCGCTTGGACTCCCAGCGGCTGGTCGGCGCGACGATGGCAAAGGGTCCGTCCCGAAGGGTTTCGTCGGCCCTCACCCGGGCCTGCGCTTCGGGATTGGCGTGGAGCCGCATGTCCACAACGGGCTGCACACCGCTCAAACGGATGACCTCGAGCATGCGGTCAACGGCGTGCAGCGACCAGGGCGCGAGGTGCCGCTCGTTCAATCCGAGCCAGCCGAGTTCGCGGGCGTTGCGAAGCCCGATGCGACGCGGAGCGCCGGTCGCCCAGGCCATGAAACCGGATCGAAAAAGGCCCTGAAGGTCGTAGACGACCTCGTACTTGTTCGCGCGGAGCATGTTGACGAACTTGAAGAAGGGCGTCGTCGTTCCGCGTGAGAAGCCGGCGCCGAGCTGCCCGCGGCGGAACTCGATCACGTTCGAGAGCGCCGGGTGATGACGGATCGCTTCGGCGTTGGCGTCCTGCACCAGCCAGTCGATCTGCGCGTGTGGGAACGCGGCCCGGAGCGAGACGAGCGCGGGCACCGTGCGGCAGACATCCCCGAGAGCACTCGGGCGGATGATCAGGATGCGGGAGGGCGAAACCACGGACTCGGAGCGTAGAGCGGCGGGACCCGGCGGTCACCGGCGCATCTATTGCGGCTCCTTGGCGCGCTCGAGCAATTCCGTGACCGCCGCCGCGAGCTGTGCATCATTTTCCGATGCTTCGTCCGCGGGGGTTTGCGGCACACGGATATCGGGTGTCGCGCCGTTGTTTTCCATGTCTTTGTGATTCCCTGAGAGATACCAGCCTCGTCCCGGCGTCCGGACCGCGGTGCCATCGATGAGCGAAGCCGCACCCGTCGAGATGACGCCGCCGTAGGTTGGAGTGCCGACGAGCTTGCCCCGGCCGATGGTCTTGATCGCGTGCGCGAAGATCTCGGCGTTGGAGAAAGAGTTCTCGTTGATCAGCACGGTGATATCGCGCGAGTAGCCGTAGATGAGCCGCCGGTCGCGGGGGTAGGCGTCCTTCTTGACCGTGCTGCCATCGGCGCCGCGCTGGATCGCGAAGGCGTGACGCGGAGCGGTCAGTGAAGCGAGCAGGATGTCGGCGGTGCTGCCGCCCCCGTTGTCTCGCACATCGATGATGAGCCCGAGCTTGCCGTCCGCCGCGGCGAAAAGATCGCGTTCGTAATCATCAACCGAAGCCTGTCCCATGGCACGAATGTGGAGGTATCCGAGCTTGCCTCCGGAGAGCTTGTCCACGAGCTGGGCGCGCCGAAGTGCTTCGTCGTTGTACCGAAGGTCAACATCCGCGCCTGCGGAAAGAGGGGTGATGAGGACCGCTCGCGGCTTGATGGTCCCGGAGACCGGATCCGCAACGTCCGCCTTGCGCGAAAACGCAACGAGTATTTCCTTGCCCGCCTTGCCCGTAAGCGCGGCGCTCAGGTCCATACGCGGCATCGAGCTCGCGTCCGGGGCCAGCACTTCCGAATCGATCGCGGTGATCACGTCGCCCACGGCGATCCGCATCGCACGTACCTTGTCATCCGCGGCGAGCGAGTTGTCGGCGGGCGAACGGGGCAGGATGCGGACGACTTCAAACCCGCCGGGCACGGGCTTTGTGTCCATGCCCAGGAAACCGGTGTTGAGCGGGACGGGCGTGCTGCCGGGGGGCGGGAACACGCCGACGTGCGAGCCTTCGAGCTCTCCGAAGAGCATCATGGTGACCGCCGCGAACTCGCCGACCGTGCGGGTGGATTCGGCGAGTTTGACATAGCGATCGGCAAGGCCGGTCCAGTTCAATCCTTTCAGCGTCGGGTGATAAAACTGATTGCCGAGAATGCGAGCGGCTTCCATGAACTTCTGGCGCTGCTGAGCCGCAACATCGAGCACAAACGGCGCATCGATGGGAAACGACTCGACCTTTCCGCCGACGGGCGGCGATGCGGAAACGGCGCCCTGCCGGATGAAGAAGACTCTGTCTCCGGTGAGGGTTACGCCCAGGCCCGAAACGGCGCCCGCCTGGATGGACTTTCGATCGTCGCCCTTGTACGTGACGGAAACGAGCGACGGATCGGGCTCGCCGGTCGCCGAGAAGATGACGCGATCGCCGCCCGGGGTGATCGCGAGTTGGGGGGAGGACAGCGGAATGCCGTTTGTGACGCGCCGGATGCGGAGATACGCGTCGTCGGTGTCGAAGCGGAGCGACTTGGGTGAATCGGGCTTCTTTTCTTCCTTCTTGTCGTCTTTCTTTTCCGAATCCGTCGCCGTGGGGGCGGGCTTGTCCCACTCGACGGGATCGATGGGCTTGCGTTTCTTGGCGGCTTCGGCGGCCTTTTTGAAGTACTCCTCGAGTTCGTAGGGGCGGAGCGCATCGAGCGATTTGTCGAGCGCGAGCGCATAGACCTGATACTGGTTGTTCTGTTCCGAGCGCTCGCTGTTGAAGTAGAGCACTTTGCCGTCGGCGGAAAGACGGGGAGAGGCGTCGAGGTCGGGGTGGCGCGTGAGGTTCACGGCGCTGGGCGCTTTGCCGTCGTCGCCGAGCCTGGTATCGAGGAGCCAGATATCGGCGTTGAAATCGAGATCTTCAACCTCGTAGACGATGTGACGTGAATCGGGAGCCCACTGGATGTCCGGAGTGTTCCAGCCCGACCAGAGCACGCGGCAGGTCTTCGTCGCGAGGTCCATCAGGATCGCATCGCCCAATCCCCGGACAAAGATGAGTTGCTTGCCGTCTGGCGATGGAGTGGGGTCGCGGTACTCTGGCCCGAAGAGGCCGTCGTTTCGGCCGGGCGCGAGATTCGTTGGCGCAAGCGGGTGTACGGTGAACGTGACCGCCTCGGACCAACGCTTGGCGAAGTCGACCTTCGGCTTGTCGTCTTTCTTCTCTTCCTTCTTCTCCTCTTTCTTGTCGCCATCGGCCGGCTTGGCATCGGCGGGCTTTTCTTCTTTTTTCTCTTCGGGCTTCGACTCGGACTTCTTTTCTTCCTTCTTGTCGTCTTTCTTCTCTTCTTTCTTTTCTTCGGCGGGCGAGAGATCGGACTTGGCGATCGCGACGGTCGCGTAATAGAGCTGATACGTGCCGGTGTCATCCGAAGCGAAGTAGAGCACGCGATTGTCGGGCGACCAGGCAAGCCCGCGAGCGCGGCCCGAGCCGAGCGTGACGCGGCGCGTCGGGAAATTCTCTTCGGTCGAACGGACAAAGACCTGTCCGCGTGCGATCACCGCGAGCGTTTTGCCGTCCGGGCTAACGGCCTGCTCCGAAACTTCCTTGCCGAGGTTCAGGCGCTGCGTGTCGAGGTCGGCAAAGTCAGCGGAGAAGACCACGTCGATCGGTTGCGGCTTGGCCCCCGGCGCCTTGAGATCGAGCGTGTAGAGGCGATCCCAGACGACAAATGAGGCCGTGTCACCGGCGGCGTTCACGCCCAGGTCGCGCACGCCGTGGCCGATCGTGAGCTCCGATTCGGTCGGCTGGAACGAGGTGAGGTCGAGCGCCTGCGCATCGGTCTTTCCGGCTGGAATGCGTCGGATGTTGTATTCACCGGACTTGGAGGAGAGATAGACCGTCGATCCGTCGGGGAGAGGCCACGCATCTGCATCCGAGCGCGGATCGCTGGTCAGTTGCTCGAACTGGCCGGTCGCGATGTTCATGCGCCAGACATCCGGCGCTCCGGAGCCGTCGTACTTTGGACGCGTGAAATCCGCCCTGCCGTGGGTGAACACGACCGAGGCCCCATCGGCCGAAACACGCGGGAATGTTCCGAACGCTCCGCTCAGCCGCTCGATCGGACCGCCATCGACGGGTGCCTTGTACAGCCGGTTCGATCGATAGATACTCGGCTCATTGGTCGCCGAGAACGTCACGAACTTGCCGTCCGGCGTGAACCCGGTGAGATTCTGCGGCCGGTCGGTCGTCGTGACGCGCCGAACAGGCCCGAGCACCACGCCGGTTGGCGTGCGGGTGATGGACGCGATGTAAATGTTCCGCGGTCCGTCGCGCTCAGATTCGAACGCGAGCCACTTGCCATCGGGCGAGAATGCGGAACGGCGATCCTCCGCCGGGTGCGAGGTCAGGCGGGTCGCGGTGCCGCCGGAGCGGGGAAGTGCCCACAAATCGCCCGCAGAAGAGAAAACGATCAACTGGCCATCGGGACTGACGCTGGGAAACTGGAGGAGTCCGGTTCGGGCTGCCGGCGCCGCTGCGCGCGGAGCGGGCTGCGCGAGCGACAAGGGGGCGGTGCCGCAAGCGAGAAGAAGAGCCGCGATCGTGAAGGAGCGCCTGATCTGCATGAGTGTGATTTCCAGAGTCCGTGCCCGGTGGGGCGGGTGTGAAGGGGGCGACAAGAACTGATACCGTACCAAACGCAAGCGGGTGCGTCCAAACGGAGTGCGGCGGGTGATTGAACGCGTTTTCATGGGATGGGAGCGGCCACTGATCGAAACCGCGGCGGCGTGGATTGCGCAGCGGTTCCGCACCGACGACACGGGGCGCGGAATCGACTTTCAGCAGACACTCGTGGTTGTACCCGGGCGTCGGTTCGGGCGCGAACTCACTGCGGAGATCGTCGGCATCGGTGAAAAAACCGACTCGTGGGTCTCCCCCGGGCGCGTGACCACTCCGGGCGAGTTGTGCGGGGTGCTCGTCGATTCGGGCACGCCGATGGCGCCGGGCCTGCTTCGGGCGATGGCGTGGGGCGAGGCACTGCGCGGGCTTCCGGTTCAGCTATTCGAACACGTCCTTCGGCGGCGGCCGGATGACGCGTCCGCAGCAGAATGGATGCGCCTCGGCCGGATGATTGACGGCTCCGTGGGCGAGTTGGCGAGAGAGCTGTTGACACCCGACGACGTCGCGGTGCGCGCGGGCGACGTGCAGGAATCGGGAGAGAGCTCGAGGTGGCGCAGTATCGATGCCGCGCGACCAACATATGAACAACTGCTGGCGAGCGCGCGCATGGCGGACGGGCACCTCTTCCGCCTGGCAACGATTCGGTCCGGCGGCGCCCTGCAAACGGGTGGCCTGCGCGAGATCGTGCTGGTGGGCGTGGTTGAATTGGACCAAGCGTCGCGGCGTGCAATCGATCGGTGCGGACTTCCGGTTCATTCCCTGGTGTTCGCACCGGAGGCGGAAGCGTCGGCCGTGGATGAGTTCGGGTGTGTTTCGCGTGCCCCGCGCGGGCACGTCTCGATCGATTCATCGTGTGTCGAGTTTGCCGAGGATGTTCGCGACGGAGCAAAGCGCATCGTGGGGCGGATCGCGGCGTGGACGCAGCCGGCTGGAGAACTGTCCGCCCGCGATGTAACCGTGTGCGCCCCGACGCCGGCGCTCGCCATCGAGCTCGGGATTGCGGCGACGAGAGTCGAAGGCCTTGCTTTTCACGATGCCGCGGGCGAAAAGCTCGGCGGCGCTTCGGTGGTCAAGCTGCTCGCGATGATCGCGGAGTTTCTGCGGGAACAAACTGTCGAGGCCCTCGCTGCACTGGTCAAGCGGCCGGAGATCGAACGCTGGATCGAATCTGCGGCAGGCCCCGAACCCGGCTGGATCAATCGGATCGACCAGGACGCGATCTTCGCACCGGACGTACCCGCGCGCGAGTACGACCAGCGCGACGGGAAGGTTGCGGCCGCCGTCCTGGAACTCTGCGCCGGGTTAGTTGCGGCGCCGGCAACGCAGGGGACCGGTTTGTCGCAGCGGCTGGACGCGGTGGTGGGCCTGCTCGACACGGTCTTCGGCGCGCAGGAGCTGAACGACCGCGAAGCGGGCGCGATCCGGGCGATCGCGGACGTGATCGAAGAATGTCGTAATGGTTCGGAGTGGATCCCAAACATCGAGGGATGGCGTGCGATTGAGTTGTTGCTTGAGGGTGTGGCCGACGCGCGCCAGCCGGACAGCTCGACCAGAAGTGAGGTCGAAGTGCTGGGCTGGCTGGAAGCCGCGGCCGATCGAGCCCCGTACCTCGCCGTGCTCGGGCTGAACGAGGGGATGATCCCCGTCGGCCGAGTGGAGGATGCGCTCCTGCCCGAGAGCGTCCGACGCGTGCTGGGGATGCCCACCGGCGAGTCGCGGGCGGAGCGCGACGCATTTTTACTTGAAGGCGCGATCCGCTCACGTGAGAAACGGGGCGGCGTCTGGTTCGTGTGCGCCAAGCGCGATGAAGACGGCGGCCCGCTCAAGCCCAGCCGGCTTCTGTTCCGGTGCGATGACGCCGAAGCGCTCGCACGGGTTGAGCGGGCGGTGAGCGAAATTCCGGAACCCGCACGTTTCAACGCGACGGCGCGCACCCAGACACCTGATGCGAAGGCGGGTGCCGCCGCGTTCCCGCTTGCTCCGCTCCATGAACTGCCCCCTCCTGCGGAGGTCCATGTCACGGCATTCCGCGAGTATGTGCGATCTCCGTATGTGTTCTTCCTCAAGCGGATTGCCAAGTTGGAGGAACTCGACGAGCCTTCCCCCGAAGCCGACCAAAGCAGGATGGGCAAGGTGCTTCACAAGGTGCTGCAGGGTTTCGGGCCCGAGCAATCTCGCGCACTGAAGAACGAGGATGAGATCGCGTCATGGGCGATGGAGCAATTGGCGCAGACCGTGAACACCCTGCCCCGGCAGCGATCGAGCGCGGTGAGAGATGCCCAGATCGAGGTCGCCAGGCGGAGGCTGCGGATGTTCGCGCGTTTGCAGTCCGAGCACGCGGATGCCGGATGGATTGTTCATTCGACAGAGCGCATGCACACCGAGCCGGTGTTTCTGGAGACTCCCGAGGGCAGGCTCGGTCTGAGAGGACAGATTGACCGGATCGATGTGCGCGGCGATGAATGGCTTGTTCTTGACTACAAGACGGCCGACAAACCAATGCCGCCCGAAAAGACCCATCGAAACGCAGACGCGTGGATCGACCTGCAATTGCCGCTTTACATCCACATTCTCCGCCAGATGGAGCCCACCGCGAGCAATGCGAGAGCGGGTTACATCCTGCTGCCCCGCGCGAGCGCGGAAGGGAAAATCGTGCGAGGGGAATGGGACGACGCGATGATCGACGATGCGATCCGCCGGGCAAAGGAGATCGCCGCTGCCATGCTGCGCAAGGAGTATCCGCTCGGTGACGATCCGTACGGATCCGGAGCGATCGCCCGCCTCTGCGGCGTCACGCTCGTCGAGGCGGATTCGTCCGATGACCAGGGCGCATCCGAGGGTGCCGACTCCGAAGGGGAAGACGAATGACGCCGCGCGATCGACAACCGGCCCAGGCGAACGGCGCTCCGGTCGTGCCGTCGGTGATTCTGGCCTCCGCGGGTTCGGGAAAGACGTTCGAGCTCGCGGCGAGATACGTCGCGGCGTTCGAGCGAGCCGGGCGATCACCCGACCGGATCCTGGCGACGACATTCACGCGCAAGGCTGCGGGTGAGATGCAGGCGAAGATACTGGCGCGCCTGATCGAGGCTTCGAGGGGTGAGAATGAAGTCGCGGGGCTTAAGGGCGAGCGTGCGCGAGAAGCGGCGCTCTCGCTGGCGCGACGCATCGATCGGCTGCGTGTTCAAACACTCGATTCGTACTTTGCGGAGATTGGCCGCGTCGGTGCGGGTGAACTGGGGCTCTCCCCGGGTTGGCGCACTCTGGATGAAACCGAGATCGAGGAAGTGCAGGAAGAAGCGATTGACGCGGTTTGCCGCACGCTCGAAACCGGCACGATGATTGCGATCCTGGATGCTCTCAACCTGGGCGGGCTGCCCATGAAGCCACGGGCGGAGTTGATCCGCCGGGCCAAGACGCTGCACGGTGCATTTGTCGATTGCGGCGGCGACCCGAGCAAGTGGGGGGCAATCCGCCCCGAGGCCGCAGATCAATTGAGCGAAGAAGAACTTCGCGGCTTGCTGGCGGCGTTCGAGGCACTCCCGGCGGTGTTGACGCGGGGTGGCGAGGAACACGCTGTGTTTGAGTCGGCGAGGGAGAAGGCTGCCGCATGTGCCAAGACACAAGACTGGGCAACTTTTTACACGCTGAAGCTTGTGCAGGCGGCGCTGAGTGGCGCTCGATTCTCGAGGGCGGATGTTCCCGCATCCATGGCGGACATTCTGAAGCGGCTTGCAGCGCACGCTCGGGCACGCACGCTCGACGACCTGGCGATTGCCTCTCGAGCGGCCGGGGGTCTGATGACGGTCTTTGATGCGAAACTTCAAGAAACAAAGCAAGCGCGGAATGCACTGACTTTTGATGACATGCCCCGGCTCATGCTGTCGCTCGGCGAGGAGGAACGCGGGTGGATCGCGTTCCGCATGGATGGCAAGGTCGATCACCTGCTGTTGGACGAGTTCCAGGACACATCCAGAGTGCAGTACCGAGTTCTCGAACCGGTGCTCGAAGAAATTGCGAGCACGCGCGACGCCGGGCGGAGCCTGTTTGCCGTGGGCGATGTCAAGCAGTCGCTGTACGGATGGCGCGGCGCCGTTCCGGAACTGCTGGAGGGCTTGACCACACGGCTGGGTCTGGGCGAACCCGAAACACGGGCCAGCAACTGGCGTTCTTCGCAGGGAGTGCTCGATGCGGTGAACGTCGTCTTCACCAGCATCGGTTCCAATACGCGATTGGACAAGTTTCGGTCTTCGGCGCAGCGCTGGCAGTCGATCTTCGCACCGCACAAAGCCGCCAGGGATCTGGATGGGTTCGTTCGGCTCGAGCAGGTGCGGCTCGCAAAGAAGGGTGAAGAACGGCGTGTCGATCTCGTGATCGATCGCGCCGTGGAGCGCGTGGTTGAGATCGCGGCGGAGAACCCGGAATGGAGCATCGCGGTCATTTCAAGGACCAACGCGGTGATTCCGCCCGTCATTCACAGGCTGAAGAAGCGTGGCATTCTCGCGGCGCAGGAGCGCGGCCACCCGTTGATGGACGAGCCGTGCGTGAGCGCCGTCATCAGTCTTCTGCAGCTCGCGGAGCACCCCGGCGATAGCGCATCGCGGTACCACGTCGCAAAGTCTGCGCTTGCCGGACTCCTCGAGATGCCGTCGGCGATGGATGATCGCGTCGCGGACCGCGTGTCGCGCGAGCTGCGCGAGCGGGCGGCGCAGTCCGGCATCGCCGGTATCCTGGCCTGGGTTCGGCAAGGGCTTGAGGGAAAGATCTCCGATCGCGGGAGAGACCGGCTCGAGCACATGGAGCGGCTCGCGCGCGCATTCGATTCCGGCTCTCAGTCTCGCATCCCCGATTTCATCCGGCAGGTGCACGACAGCGCCGTGGTGGACGAATCGGCCGGACGCGTGAGCGTGCTGAACGTGCACAAGGCCAAGGGACTCGAGTGGGACGCGGTGGTGCTCATCGACCTCGATGTTGCGTGGGACGGAAAGAAGGCACCCGTCGTGGTGGATCGGGGCGAAGCGGGCGAGGGCGATCCGCTCGCGCCGGTGGAAGTCGTGTCGCTCTGGCCGCCGAAAGAGGCGCAGGCCTGCGATCCGCGCCTCGCATCGCTCGTCGATCGATGGACTTCAAGGGGAATCAAAGAAGCGATCAGTTGCCTGTATGTTGCGATGACACGGGCGAGGCGAAGGCTTGAGATGATCATCGGAAACGAGGAAGAGCAGGGAAAACGGCTCTCTGCCGCGGAAGTGCTGAGGGAGGCGTTTTCCGGAGTTCGAACCGACTCCGGAAAGCCGGGTGAAGCGTCGGTGCTTTACAGCAAGGCATTTCACGCTCGCGCCGCGCCGCTCGCTCAGCGTGCCCGGCCCGCCGGTGCGACGACGCAAGCTGCAGCGTTGAACTTCGCCGCCGCGGCAGCCCGAACCGTTGTCGGGCTCGCGCCCTCGAAGCAGGGGCACCGCGCGGCCATGCACGCGGGAGCGCTGCTGCGCGAACCCCGAGCCCATGAGTCTTCGCGCGCGACGGGTGAACTGTGGCACGCGTGGTTCGAGCGGGTGGAATGGAAAGAAGACCGGAACGCGACGGACGATGAGCTGCTGCACGATGCGGCGCGCTTCGGCTTTGGTGCACGGGACTTGCGCGAACAGATGGCGCTGTTTCGCGGGGTCATGTCCGGGCCGTTGGGGGGCGTGCTCTCAAAGGCTCGGTACGCCCTCCGCCCGGGTGTGCCGCGGGTTCTTCGCGAATGGGCACTGGCTTGGAGCGATCGAGGTTCGGAACAGGGCGGCGCGGCAGGGCTGGTGCAGGGCAGAATCGATCGTGTCGTCATCGGGATGGATTCGGGTCGGCCGGCATGGGCGGAGGTGCTTGATTTCAAGACCGATCGGGTTACACCCGATCGCGTCGGCGCTTTGGCAGAGGTCTATGGCCCCCAGATTCACGCGTACCGGAGCGCGATCGGCCGGGCATTGAAACTGGAAACGGCGCAAATAAACGGAGTTCTGCTCTTTGTGCGCCCCGGGGTCGCGCATGATGTCCGGTGAGTGATTCGCCCGCTGAGGGACACCCGGTCAGAACTCCGCGGGGTGAAAGCCGATAGAGTCAGGCGGAAGGCCGCGGCAATGGATGCTGAGGCGACCTTCGGCTTCACGCTTCCCGTATCGGAAAAGTAGAAACAGAGGTCTTGATGGGCTTGTCGGATCGTCAGTATGGATGGGAACCCGAGCGAACATCGCCTGTCTTCGGGCGGCTGCGGTTCTGGTCGGTCAACACGTGGATTATCGCGGTCAACGTGGCGGTGTTTGTGCTCGGAGCATTTCTGACTCGTCCGGGTGTGCCTCTATTGGTGGGACAGAAAGGACCTGCCAACGCGGTGGACCAGCGCGAGTATTACAGGCCGGACGGTGGCCAGCCCGTGAACCCCGCCCAGACGGCCCCCGGCACGGGGCTGGTGCGGATCAGGGTCGATCCGGATACCCAGAAGGAAGTGGGGGCTTCGCTGTACATGGTGCAACGGCCCTTGGAAGGCTGGGGGCATTTTTCGACCGCGCATGTCTTTGGGTGGCAGGTGTGGAGGTTTATCACGTTCCAGTTCCTCCACGCGAACCCGATGCACTTGTTTTTCAACATGCTCGGGCTGTTCGTGTTCGGCCCAACGGTCGAGCGGTATCTGGGCGGTCAGCGGTACCTGGCGTTCTACCTCGTCACCGGAATCTTCGGCGGCGTCATGTACCTGATGCTGAACCTGCTCGGTTTCATCGCGGCGATGATGGGGATCTCGGGTGTTCCGGGATTGCTTTTCAACATGACGACGACGCCTCTGGTCGGTGCATCGGCGGGCGTTTTCGGCGTGATTGTGGCCTGTGCGAAGATCGAGCCCGATACCGTGGTGCAGCTCATTTTCCCGCCCATCGCGATGAAGATGAAGACGTTCGCGTACGGATTCGTGGCGCTCTCGATGATTCAGCTTCTCATGGGGGCCAAGAACGCGGGTGGCGAGGCGGCTCACCTGGGCGGCGCAATCGCCGGTTATTTCTTCATCCGCAATTCGCATCTGCTTCGCGATTTCTTCGATGTGTTCAGCGACTCGCGGAAACCTCTCAAGCCGGGCGAAGCCAAAGGCGGCTGGGGTTGGCTGAAGGGGAACAGCGAGGACGGCGCGGAGGTCGATCGCATCCTCGCCAAGGTGCGAGCCGGCGGCGTATCGAGCCTGACCGAGAAAGAAAAGCGCACTCTGGCCCGCGATACCGAGCGGCTCCGGGGCGGAACCTGATCGGCGTCGCCGACACGCTGCAATGATGGTGCATGAACGGGCCGATCGGGTTCGAAATTCGTGCGAGATCCGGCGTGTGCAATGCGCGCACCGGCGTGGTTTCAACGCCCCACGGAACCTTCCAGACCCCCGCCTTCATGCCGGTGGGAACCAAGGGCACCGTGAAGGGCATCTTGCCCGCGCAGGTCGAAGCGACGGGTGCCGAGATCCTGTTGAACAACACGTACCACCTGCTCGTCCGGCCGGGGCCCGAGCTGGTTTCCAAGATGGGCGGCGTCCACAAGTTCATGAACTGGCACCGGCCGATTCTGACCGATTCCGGCGGCTACCAGGCCTACAGCCTGAGCGACACAAACAAGGTGGACGACGATGGCGTGACGTTCAAGTCGATCGTTGACGGAAGCACCATCCGCTTGACGCCGGAGCGAGCGGTTGAAGTGCAGAATCTGCTCGGGCCCGACATTCTGATGGCCCTGGACGATTGTCCGCCCTCGATCGATCCAAACGTGGAGCGCCCGAGCCAGGCCCGGCTCGAATCGGTGGTGAAACGAGACTCCGGCGGCCTCTCGGCACGAGGCGCCAGGAGATCGGCCTACGACCACATCGCCCGCCTTGATCTTGCGAACGAGCGGACCGTTCGCTGGCTCGAACGCTGCATCCGCGCGCACCAGCGAAAGGGAGATCAGGGACTTTTCGGCATCGTGCAGGGCGGAACAGACCTCGACCGCAGGCGATGGTCCGCGGAACGGATTGGCGCACTGGACTGCCCCGGATTCGCGATCGGCGGTGTCGCGGTTGGCGAGAGCGCCGACGATATCGCGAGAATCGTGCGGTTCACGGCCCCGTTGCTCCCCGACTCGAAGCCGCGTTACCTGATGGGTGTGGGGTACGAACGCGATCTCTACGAGGCGGTCCGCGCCGGTGTGGATATGTTTGATTGCGTCCTGCCAACCCGAAACGGGCGCAACGCGAATGCGTTTACAACAAACGGCCAACTGCGGCTACGAAACGCCAAGTACGCGGATGATCCATCCCCGATTGAGGTGGGCTGCGATTGCGACGCCTGCACGCCGGGGCCGAACGGGCATTTTTCTCGCGGCTATCTGCGTCACCTCTTCATGGCGGACGAGATGCTCGGTCCGATGCTCGTGACAATTCACAACCTGCGGCACTTTCAACGCTTCATGGCCGACTTGAGGCAGACAATCGCGAGCGACCATTGGTCAACTTTCACCACTCGCTGGCCGGTTGCCCTGGGAAGGGCACCCGAGATTCCATCCAAGTGATCGCCAATTACAGATTGATGCCGACGAACCAGTTCCGAAACGGGGAGCTAGGTTGTTCGGGCAGCTTGCCCGCGAACCCGGACACCGGAAGCGTCCGGATTCGGGCCGACAATTGTGTTTTGTCCGGCTACCCTTGCAGTTCCTTGTTCGGGCGGTTTTTGGCATCTCCGGGTGCGGAAGTGCTTCTGGAAATGGGCCGCGCGCGACAGGGGCTAGTTGGAGTTTGATGGGAATGCAGATGCAGCCGTTTTCGACGATGATTCTGGCGCAGGGTGGGCAATCGGGGGCGACTGCGGGCGCTGCGCCGAGTGCGCAGCAGTCCAATCAGGCTCTGGTGCCGCTGGGGATTCCGACCGCGTCAAAGACGACGGCGGTTGAAGGGCAGCCGTTGCCTCCCGCCGGAACGACGGCTCCGGGTGCCGCCAAGCCGGCCGGATTCGATCCAATGTTCCTGTACCTGATGGGCGGCATGCTGCTGCTGATCATTTTCACGACGTGGAACGGCAGCCGCAAGGAAAAGAAGAAACGCGACGAGATGAACACCTCGCTTCGCAAGGGCGACACGGTGCAGATGCTGGGCGGGATCATCGGCGTGGTGAGCGACATCCGGGACGATGAGATTGTCGTGCGGATGGAAGAGGGCAAGATCCGCTTTGCCAAGACGGCGGTGCAGGGAATCCTGAAATCGTCGAAGGACCCGAAGGCGGATTCCTCCGTCGAGTCCAAGCCCGCGGCACTCGGCGCCGGGGCACGCTGAATCAACGTTGATCCGTTTCCGGGACCGGACGCCGTCCGGCGGCTTTCAGAATTGAATTCGGGATAGGCATGGGCAAACTCTACAGAAACCTTTGCATCGTTCTGGCGATCATCGTCTTTTTCGCGTGGCAGACGTTCCCGCCCGAAGAGCGTCTCCGTCTCGGCAAGGACCTGGCCGGCGGCGTCACGCTCGTGTATCAGGTCGAAGTCGGCCCGGACGAGGACGCCAAGAAGGTCGTCGCCGACACCATCGAGGTCCTGAAGAACCGCGTCGATCCGGACGGGCTCATGGAAATCTCGATGGTCAGCCAGGGGCGCGACCGCATCGAGATCTCGATGCCGCTTCCCCGCGCCGAAGTGAAGGAACTGAAAGCCAGGTTCGAGGATGAACTGCGCCGGCTCGGACGCACAGGTTTGACGCGCGAACGGCTGACCGAGTTGATGGCGCTCCAGGGCGAAGCCCGCACCAAGCGCGTTGCGGAGCTGGCGGAAGGCAACCAGAAGCGCAAAGCGGCGCTCGAGGCGCTCGTCGCTGAATCGGACCAGGTTGCGCTGCTCCGGAGCGAGATCGAAAAAGCCAAGGCCGCGAACGCGCCGGTGTCGGAGCTCGACATCCTTGTCGATAAGGCGGGCGAAGCGGAGCTCAAAGTCGAAGATCTGACCCGCGCGGCGCTCGCGACGGTTCTGCCCCCGGCAGAAGTCCGCCAGGCGCTCATGCTGTCGGATCGCAAGAGAAGCATCGAAGATGCGAGCGGCAAGAAGATCCTTCTGCCGAGCGCTCGCGAGCACGCCCTTTCCCGCATCCGGGATTCATACCCCGATGCGAAGGATCAGTTGGAAGCGGTTCTCGAGAAGTACGCGGCCTACGCGTCGAAGCGGACGACGCTCGACGATCCGCAGGATCTGGTCCGGATGTTGCAGGGCGCGGGCGTTTTGAGCTTCCGGATCACGGTCGATCCGGGGCGGCGTCCGGACGAGCAGCAGCTCCGCGAGGAACTGCGCCTGAAGGGGCCGCGTGCCGCCCGCCCGCCGGAAGCGATGTGGGCGAAGATCAACCAGATCGACGGGTGGTATCAGTCCGAGCAGGAGCTCGCGTTCCTGCAGCAGAATCCGGCCGAGTTTTTCCGCGGGCGGAACTACATCGTTGAGGAATATCAGGGCCAGTATTACATGCTGGTCTGGGATGTGCGGGGCAGCCGCCTGACGAAGGCGGACGGCGATTGGAGCGTTTCGCGGGCGATGGAAGGACGCGATTCGCGGGGCGGACCGGCGATCGACTTTGTCATGGACGCGCCGGGCGCGACCAAGCTGGGCGAGTTGACGAAAGACCACGTCCGTGAACGCATGGCCGTCCTGCTCGACGACGAGGTGTACACGGCGCCGACGCTCAACTCGGCGATCAGCAAGAGCGGCCAGATCACCGGCTCGTTCGACGCGGAGGAGCGACGCTACGTCATCCGCGTGCTCGCCGCCGGTTCGCTCCAGGCGAAATTGAGCCCAGAACCGATCAGCATCAGCTCCGTCGGTCCCGAGCTCGGCGCGGACAACCTCGCGAAGGGCTTCAAGGCCGGCCTGGTGGCGCTCATCGCGGTCTCGGCCTTTATCGTGGTGTACTACTTCGGCGCGGGCGTGATCGCGGTCATCGCGCTCCTCGCCAACTCGATTCTGGTGCTGGGCGCGCTCGCGATGAACCACGCGGCGTTCAGCATGCCGGGCATCGCGGCAATCATCCTGACGTTCGGCATGGCCGTTGACTCGAACGTGCTGGTCTACGAACGTATCCGCGAAGAGATCCTGCGCGGGGCTGATACCAAAACGGCGGTCCGAATCGGTTTCGACAAAGCGTTCAGTTCGATCGTTGACGGAAACGTGACCAACCTGATCGTGTGCGTGGTCCTCTACTACACGGGCACGCAGGAGATCCGGGGCTTTGCGATCACCATGGGCATCGGCGTTGTTTCGACGCTGTTCTGCGCCCTCGTGTTTAGCCGCCAGATGTTCGAGATCGCCATCGGCTGGGGCTGGAATCGGATCAACATGCTCCCGCTCGCCGTCCCGGGGCTGCAGCGGGCATTGACCCCCAACGTGGACTGGTTGAAGCTCCGCCCGGTCTTCTTCACCGTTTCAACGATCTACGTGCTCGCGGGTCTCGCGCTCGTTGCCTATCAGGGCCGCGAGATGCTCGACAACGAGTTCCGGGGCGGCACCGCCGTCACTTTGGAGTTCAAGCCCAAGGCCCCGGGTTCGGACGAACACGAGACGCTGAATCGCGGCCAGGTGCAGGATCGCGTCGCTTCGATCGCCGATTCCGCTCCTCTCGAAAGCCCGCTCCGCGAGCTCGTGAACGCCGAAGTCCTGCCGATCGACCCCCAGAGCGACGGAGTGACAAGCTGGCGCTTCACCGTCAAGACCTCTTCGACCCAGAGCGATCAGGTGCTCGAGGCGCTTGTCGAGAAGTTCGCCGACGTCATGGAGCAGCAGCCCGCGCTGCGGTTCCGTGATTCCGACGCGAAAGCGGCGGCGGCGCCCATTCACCGCGTGACAACGGGCGATCTCGGCACGAACATCGGCGCCACCCTGGCTCAGGCGAAGAACGTCGGCGACTCGATCGGCGGCGTTGCCATCGTCCTGAACGACATCACCCCTCCGATTCCGCTCGCCACCCTTCAGCAGCGGCTTGAATCTGAACGCAGCACGGCCGAGTTCGCCGACACGCTCGCCCGCAAGCGGACGATCGTGGTTACTTCCGGCGATGCGAGCGCCGTCAAGTCGGCGGTGGTGGTGGTCTACGACGACAACCTCAAGGTCTTCGACAACGAGGAACGCTGGACCGAGCAGCTCGCGAATCGCGAGTGGCAGCTCATCGAATCCGCGCTCACGCAGGCGCAGGTCCCGGCGAGCGTGATCATCTTCAGCCCGGCCATCGCCGAATCGTTCCGCGCGCAGGCAATCGTCGCGACTTCGCTCAGCTTCGTGCTCATCTCGATCTACATCTGGATCCGGTTCAAGAGCCTTCGGTTCTCACTCGCGGCACTCATCGCCCTCATCCACGACGTCGTCATCGTCGTGGTGTGCATCGCCATCTGCCAGCTCCTGTACAAGAACACGACGACCGAGTCGGTCGCCCAGGCGCTCGGCCTGCTCCCGTTCCGCATCGATCTGAACATGATCGCGGCACTGCTGACCATCGCGGGATATTCGCTCAACGACACCATCGTCATCATGGATCGAATCCGCGAGACCAAGGGCAAGAGCGCCGAGGCGGATTACGACATGATCAACACCGCCGTCAACCACACGCTGAGCCGAACCGTTATCACCGGCGGCTCGACCTTCTTCGCGTGTATCGCTCTCTACATCCTGGGCGGCGAGGGAATGCGGCCGTTCGCGTTCGCCCTCACCGTCGGCCTGGTGGTCGGTACCTATTCGTCGGTCGGTATTGCCGCACCCCTTGTCTGGTCCGGCAAGCGTCGAAAAGTCGATAGTGGAGTTCCGGCGTTGGCGGGTGCCGCCTCGGTGGCCCGTTGATCGACACCTCCGTCCCGGGCTGAGGCCCGAGCGAAGCGAGCGGGGGTGGCGGGAAGGGCACGACGCCCCGGGAGGTCGGTCGTGGAGTACCACGGCGGAAAGATCGCGGTCGGGCTCTTCTGCCTCGTGGTGGTCTGGATCATCGTGTTCTGGCTGTGGACGCCCACCGAGGGCAAGATCAGCTTCGGCGCGGCAGACGGACCGAAGGCCGAACTCGTGAGCGATGTACCGCCGGAACGCCCGAAGCTGCCGCACGCCGTTGCCGAGCCGTCTCCAGGTCCGACAAGGCTCCCGCAGGAATCAGCTCCGCAGATTCGTCCGGCTCCCCGCGCGCCGTCGGGCGGCGTGATCGCGCCGGAGTTCGACGAGTACACGGTTCAGCCCGACGACACGTTCGCGTCGATCGCGCTCAAGTTCTTCGGCAGCCGCGCCCGCGCGGACATCATCGCCAAGGCCAATCCGCTGATGGACCCCAAGCGGATCAAGCCCGGACGCGTGATTCGCATTCCCCGTGACCCTGCCAACATTCAAGGAAAGCCAACGACGGTTGCGCCATCGGAGCGGGTGGAAGCAGCGAGCGCCGAACGCGGCCGAGCACACACCGTCGTCGCTGGCGACACGCTTACGGGCATTTCGCGGAAGTACTACGGCACGATCCGCCGCGTCGATCTCATCTTGAGTGCAAACCGCAACGTGCTGAACAAGGCCGAAGATCTGCGACCGGGGCAGGTGCTGCAGATTCCGCCCGCGCCGCAATAATGCCGCCTGAGATGGCGGATTCCGGAGGAATGTTGTCGAACGGGCGATTCGATGTCGTGATCATCGGGGGCGGAGTCTCGGGGCTCTGGTGCCGCTGGAGAATTGCGCAGGCCGGTTACAGCGTCGCGCTGCTTGAAAGCAACTCTCTCGGCTCCGGACAGACCGGCGCCTCTCAGGGGATTCTGCATCGGGGCGTGAAGTATGCGCTCAGCGCCCAGGCGGCGCACGCAGCGGCGGTTGCCGAAGAATCAGCCCGCGCCTGGGACGACGCCATGACCGGTCGTGCGGGGCCGGACTTGTCCGGTGTGCGCGTGCTCGCCGATCGGATGCTGATGTGGACGGATGCGGGCCTGCTTTCAAAGCTGACCGGCGCGATCGCCTCGAAAGTGCTGACGAGTCACGTTGTACCCGCGGAACCAAAGGAGATCCCGTCCTTTCTCGCACAGCGCGGCCGTTCGGTTTATCGCGTCGGCGAAACCGTGATCGATCCGATTTCGGTTGTACGAAGCCTTGCGCAGAGCGCCCGGGGGCCGCTCATTCGGACCGGTGTTCGCGCGATCGCGTCAACCCAGGACCAATCGGTGGTGTCCACCGAATCCGGAGAACTGCGGGCGGGGGCTCTGGTGCTTTGCGCGGGCGAAGGAAACGCGGGGTTGCTCGAAATGCTCGGGCAACGACCGGATGATTGGATGCAGCGCCGAGATTTGCACATGGTGGCGGCCGCTGGAGCGCCGGGCCCGCTCTTCGGGCACTGGGTTGCCTCGGCAACGGACAAGCCGCGGCTGTCGGTCACGAGTGCAATCACCGGAAGCGTCGTTCATTGGTATCTCGGGGGTGAACTTGCAGAAAGCGGGGTCGTTCGTCCGCAGGAAGATCAGATCGCGGCGGCAAAGTCTGAACTCGAGATCTGTTTCCCGGGGCTCAATCCGGAAAGCTGGAGCTTCCGTGCGATACGAATCTCTCGCGCCGAGGGCAAGACAGATGCGGGCAAACGGCCGGATGCGCCGGTGGTTCGCGAAATTGGCGGAACCGGCGCAATCGCGGTTTGGCCGACCAAACTCGTGATGGCGCCCGCAGCGGCCGACGACGTGTGCAGGCTCATTCAGGCACGACTTCGCCCGGTTCCCGGCAACGAATGGATTCCCGGATCGGAGGCGCGCCCCGACTACGCTATTCCCGCGTGGCAGATTCGCGAATGACATCGCAGACGATCGTCCCGAAACGAATGCTCGGAAAGAGCGGGATTGCTCTGAGTATCGTCGGGCTTGGAACGGTCAAGTTCGGTCGGGTCACAGGCGTCAAGTACCCGGGCGTTTCCTCGATTCCGACCGATGCCGAGGCCGGCGCGCTGCTCGATGCCGCGGAGCGATTGGAAATCAACCTGATTGACACCGCGCCGGCGTACGGAGATTCGGAAGAGCGGCTGGGGAGGCTGCTTCAGGGTCGAACCCACCCGTGGTTTATCGTGACGAAAGCCGGTGAAGCGTGGGACGGTTCATCGTCCAGCTTTGATTTCTCGGAAAGCGCCGTGAGCGGGAGCATCGACCGGAGCCTCGACCGGCTCCGGGTGGCGGAACTCGGCTGCGTGCTCCTTCATTCGGACGGGCACGCGGAGGTGGAGCCGGAGGCGTTTCGTGGCGCGATCCGAGCGCTCGCCAGGGCCAAAACAAGCGGACGAGTGCGGGCAATCGGGGCCTCGGTGAAGTCGTTCGAGGGCGCGATCCGGGCGTTCGAATGGGCGGATGTGCTGATGATTGAACTGGGCGGAACGCCGGCCATGGAACTCGTCTCCGAACGGGCGGCGCAGCTCGGCATAGGGATTCTGCTGAAGAAAACTCTCGCGAGCGGCCACCTCGACGCGATCGGACCAAGCCCGATTGTCAACGCGATGACGCGAGCATTCCGGGTGCCGGGAGTGTGCAGCGCAATCGTTGGAACGACGAATATTGCGCACCTGCGAGAGAACTGCGAGGCGGCCGTGCAAGCGACCGATGAAGTGGCCAAGGGCTTGTCCGGTGAGCGGGCGGGCACGGAGAAGGGCGCATGAAGATCCGGCGGATTGTGGTGACAGGCGGGGCGGGCTTCCTTGGTTCACATCTGTGCGACCGGCTGGTGGCCTCGGGCCACGACGTGATCTGCGTGGACAATTTCTTCACGAGCCAGAAGAACAACATCGCGCACCTGCTCGGACGGCCGAACTTTGAATTGATCCGGCACGACATCACCCATCCGCTCTGGCTTGAAGTGGACGAGATCTATAACCTCGCGTGCCCCGCGGCACCGGGGCACTACCAGTACAACCCGATCAAGACCATGAAGACGAGCGTCATGGGAGCGATCAACCTGCTGGGGATGGCCCGCCGGTGTCGGGCGAAGATCCTGCAGGCTTCGACCAGCGAGGTCTACGGCGATCCGGAAGTGCACCCGCAGGTGGAGAGCTATCGCGGAAACGTCAATCCGATCGGGCCCCGGGCGTGCTATGACGAAGGAAAACGCGCGGCGGAAACTCTGTTCTTCGACTACCAGCGGATGAACAAGCTGAACATCCGCGTGGTGCGAATCTTCAACACGTACGGGCCACGCATGCACCCGTTTGATGGCCGTGTGGTGAGCAACTTCATCCGGCAGGCCCTGGCCGGGAACGACATCTCGATCTTCGGCGACGGCGCGCAAACGCGATCGTTCTGCTATGTGGACGATCTGGTGGACGGGCTGATCGCGATGATGAACGGACCGGACGATTTTCACGGGCCGGTGAATCTGGGCAACCCGAACGAGATGAGCATCAAGCTGCTGGCCGAGACGATCATCCGGATGACCGCTTCGCGTTCGAAGCTGGTACAGAGACCGCTGCCCGCCGACGATCCGACCCAGCGCAGGCCCGACATCACGCTCGCCAAAGCAAAGCTGGGTTGGGAGCCATCGGTGAATCTCGATTCCGGTCTGTCGAAGACCATCGAGTACTTCCGCGGCATCGACCTCGATCAGTTCCGGGCCCCGACGCCCAATTTTTAGCATCGTCATGAGCCGGGAACTCAGGTTGTTTCTGGCCGCGTACCCGCCCCGATCCGTGGCGGAACGGTGGCTCGACGCAGCCCGCGAGTTGCTCCCGATGGGATTGCGGCTCACGGAAGCCGAGCAGGTTCACCTGACACTCGTGTTCTTGGGCGACCGGGACGAACGCGACCTGCCGCAGATTCGAGAATCGATCCAGCGGGCCTGCGTTGGCTTCGGCCCAATCACGCTGCGGGCAACCGAACTCACGATGCTCCCTGCGCGTGGCAATCCGCGATTGCTTGCGGCAATGACAACGCTTGCCCGGGGCCTCGCCGAAGTGCAGAAGCGACTGGCCGATCGGCTCGCCCTGGAGCAGGGAAAGCGTTCGGAGTTTGTGCCTCATTTCACGCTTGCAAGGTTCCCCGGCAAGGGCGTTGCGAGGGCCCACCTCCCCTTCGACGATGCGGAGTTCGTGATCGAGGAAATCCGCCTGATGCGGAGCCGGCTGCTTCGGGACGGCGCTCATCACGACCTTGACAAGGCATTCGTGTTGCAGCCCAAGTAGGCAAAGTCGGTACCATCCGGGAATGAACACCAAGCTGCTTGTTCTTTGCCTTGCCTGTTTGAGTTCTGTGTTCGTTGCGCGCGCGCAAAGCCCGGCGGACAAGAAGCCCGAAAGCAAGTCGGTTGCCGTCTCTGCCGAAGATTCCAAGGCGGGAGACAAGCCCCCGGTTGTAACGGAGCACGAGATCACGATCGGTGGTCAGCTCATCCGCTATCGCGCGACGGCCGGGTTGATGCCGCAGCTCGACGACTACGGCAAGAGCAAGGCAAGCGTCTTCTACATCGCGTACGAAAAGCTGGAAAAAACCGGCACGAACGGGGAGTGGGCCAGGCCGGATCAGGCCAAACGGCCGGTCACGTTCACCTTCAACGGCGGGCCCGGTTCAAGCTCAGTATGGCTGCACATGGGCGCGCTCGGTCCGCGCCGCGTGGTCTTTGGCGACGAGGGGCAGATGCCGGTTCCGCCGGGGACTCTGGCGGACAACGAGTGGTCGTGGCTGGATCTCACGGACCTCGTGTTCATCGATCCGATCAGCACGGGTTTCAGCCGCGCCGGGGATGGCGAGGACGCGAGCAAGTTTCACGGGCTGAATGAAGACGCGAAGTCGGTCGCCGATTTCATCCGCCTTTGGCTGGTCCGGAACGACCGGTGGCTTTCGCCGAAGTTCCTGGCCGGTGAAAGCTACGGGACAACGCGGGCCGCGGCACTCTCGGGCGATCTCCAGGACCGTCTGGGCATCTACCTGAACGGGATTTCGCTGATCTCGATGGTGCTGAACTTTCAGACGCTCTCGTTCGATACCGGAAACGACGAGGCCTACTGGCTCTTTCTTCCGACCTACTCGGCGACCGCGTTCTATCACAAACGATTGAAGGCGCCGTTCGACCAGGACCTGGAGAAGACGGTCGCTCAGTCCCGCGCTTTCGCAAGTAACGAGTACCTTCTTGCCCTCGCGAAGGGCGATGCGATGTCGGCAGAAGAGCGGGACGGCATCGCCCAGAAGCTGTCGGATCTGATCGGGCTGAGCAAGGAGTTCATCCTGCGCAGCAACCTCCGCGTGCCGATCTACTCGTTCACCAAGGAACTGCTCCGCGATCAGGGCCGCACGGTTGGAAGGCTGGACAGCCGCTACCTGGGCTTTGACGCCAACGACGTCTCGGATCGCACCGAGTACGACCCGAGCTACGCGGCGATCGTGGGGCCGTACACGGCGGCCCTGAACGCGTATGTGCGGGGCGAGCTGAAATTCGAGTCGGACGTCAATTACGAGATCTTGACGGGCAGGGTGCGCCCCTGGAAGTTTCCTTCGGATTCGTCGTACCCG
The DNA here is from genome assembly GCA_017303555.1 of Planctomycetota bacterium. Lineage (GTDB taxonomy): Bacteria > Planctomycetota > Phycisphaerae > Phycisphaerales > UBA1924 > JAFEBO01. Next base: position 237,657 of record JAFLCN010000002.1, on the reverse strand, counting down.
GATGTCAGCCGGACCCTTTCGGGGGCGATCAGTAGGAATCCGTATTTGCGCGTGACAATCGAGAGCGGGTACTTTGACTTGGCCACTCCGTTCTACGCGAGCGAATACACCGTTGCCCACATGAATCTGGAGCCGAGCCTGCGCAAGAACGTGACGATGAACTACTACAAGTCCGGGCACATGATGTACGTGCGCAAGGAAGACCTTGCGGCGCTCAAACAGAATGCGGCAAAGTTTTACTCCCACGCCCCGTAACAGCCGAAAACGCTTCCACGGGGAACCCGCGCGCTTCCCGGCCGTATGCGATCATGGCCGATCGCATTTCCCGTCGCAAGCGGCATCCGCAAGGCGGAACGGAGCGAATCAAGGTTGGCACACGTGCTCGGAGCTGGCCCGGCGTCGGGTGGTGGGGGGAACTCGATGGGAACGACCACGAACAACTCAAACCTTTCTCGCACTCTGGTGATCTCCGACGGATCGCTTGCGTCGCTCGTTGCGTGTGCCGCGGCACGTGAAACGATCGTGAGCGCCGGGGGAGACGAGAAGGCCGCACGCCCGGTTGTCCTTTTCATGCCGGTGGGGGACGAGACAAATCGCGCCCGCCGGCAGGCTGTTGAAAAGCAGGCGAAGCTCTACGAACTCGATATCGCAGAAGCGCGTGGAGAACTGCGCGGACCGGGCGCGCATGGCTCGTTCGGAGCGGGGCTGAGCGAGACGCTGAATCTCATCGGTGCGACCTACCAGGCGGCGCAGCTCGGCTGCGATCTGGTGGTGTGGCCTGTGCAGTTTGCGGGTGCGCCGCATGTCGAGCGGATCGCCCGCGTGGTCGATCGGGCGCTGCTCGTCACACGCCTGGCAAGTCTCGATAGCGCCGAGCACGGAAAGCCCGCGATCAAGGTCGATACACCCTTTGCAGATCTGAACGACAAGCAGATCGCCGACCTGGTGATCGACATGAACGTGCCTGTCGAGCTCTGCTGGTGGTGGGGGGCCGGGCCGAAAGACGAGCACGCGCTCCAGCGTGCCGAGCGGTGGGTTCCGGTGCTACAAAGCCTCGGCTGGTCGCCCGCTCGCAGCGCGAGCGCGACTTCCGCCTAACCTTCGGGCCTATGACACAGGCCCAGTCCGGTTCCGGCACCAAGAAAACAGTTGCCTCTTCAGTCCGCTCCGGTGTTTGTCACCGTTGGAGCAGATCGCTCATTCCGACGACGCGTGAAGCGCCGAACGACGCAGAAACCCCGAGCCACATCCTGCTCCACCGGGCCGGGTTCATCCGCCAGGTCGGCGCCGGCATTTACGACTATCTGCCCCTCGCCCATCGCGTCATCAACAAGGTCGCGGCAATCGTGCGGGATGAAATGGATGCCGCGGGCGCAACCGAGATGCTCATGCCGGCCCTGGAACCCTTCGAGCTTTTCGAAGGAACAAAGCGCCACGAGGATTACGGCGACAACCTTTTCCGGGTGACGGACCGCAAAGGCCGCCTGAACGCCCTCGCGCCGACGCACGAAGAAGTCATCACCGATCTGATGAAGGGTTCGATCACGAGCTACAAGCAGCTCCCTCTGAACCTTTATCAGGTTCAGACCAAGTTCCGCGACGAGGCCCGTCCGCGCGCCGGTTTGCTCCGCTGCCGCGAGTTCATCATGAAGGATGCGTACTCGTTCCACATGGAGATCGAAGGAGCGGGGGGGCTGAACACGGCATACGACGCGATGTTCCGCGCGTACACCAACATCTTCACCCGCTGCGGGCTGGATTTCACGGCGGTCGAAGCCGAATCCGGACCGATTGGCGGCAGCGCAAGCCATGAGTTCATGGTCAACTGCGCGAGCGGCGAAGACACGATCCTGAAATGCCCTGTCACCGGCTACGCAGCAAACATGGAAAAATGCGAGATCGGCGAGCGCGCCAAGGGCACATTCCAGGAGCCGGCAACGGGTGACCTCCTCGAAGTCCACACGCCGAACCTGCCCGGCATCCACGAAGTCGGAAAGAAAATGGGCGTCAAGCCCGAACGCATGTTGAAGACAATCGTCTTCAGCGTGAACGAACCCTCTGCGCAAGCAGAGGGCGGCATTCGCTGGATCATCGCGACGGTGCGCGGCGATCAGGAAGTGAACGAAGGCAAGGTCAAGGCGCTCTCCGGCTTCAAGAAAATCGCGATGGCGGATGAGAAGGCGGCGCGTGCCGCGGGATTTGCGATCGGATATGTCTCGCCGAAGACCGTGAACACCGTGCCCGGCACGTTGCTGCTCATCGATAGCGATGCGTCGATGGGGGGGTTCTGGGCAACCGGCGCCGACAAGGCCGACTACCACGTCAAGCACTTCAACTGGCGCCGCGATGTCGGCGCGGCACTCGATTCGGACAAGGTGAAAGTGGGGGACCTTCGCAACGCGATCGAAGGCGATCCCTCACCCCGCTCGCCGGGCGCGAAGCTCGTTGCCGCCCGCGGCATCGAAGTTGGTCACATCTTCAAGCTCGGCACAAAGTACTCAGATGCCATGGGCTTTGCGATTCTTGATGACAAGCAGCAGAAGCGTAGCGTGATCATGGGCTGCTACGGCATTGGCGTCAGCCGCACAATGGCGGCATGCGTCGAGCAAAACAACGATGCCAACGGCATCTGCTGGCCCGCGCCGATCGCTCCGTATCACGTGCTCATCACGCTGATGAAGCCCGAAGATGCAAAGCACAACGAAGTCGCAGGCAAGATCGCGTGCGAACTTTCCGGATTGGGTGTCGATGTGCTCATCGACGACCGCGACGAACGCCCGGGCGTGAAGTTCAAGGATGCGGATCTTGTCGGCATCCCGATCCGACTCACGATCGGCGACAAAGCGCTCGAGCAGAACGGAGTCGAGTACAAAACTCGGCGCGATACCGGCAAGGGTGAAGTCGTGTCACTGGCGGATGTCGCGGCGAAGTGTGCAGCGGTCATCAACGCCTGATACCTTCGCTCGAAATCACGATTCCGGTGAGTCGATCAGTTCCTGGAGGCGTGCCGCCAGTGGGGGACTCAATTTCTGCGTCCAAGTCGCGTCGATCAATCCGACTTCGAGCATGTCTTGGAGATGCACCTGGTCTTTGCGTCGGAACGAGGTGAGTTTCATGCGCACGAGAGACTCAAGGGAAACGACTGCGAATTGTCCATCGCCGGGCCGAACGCTTTCAGTAATTTCCGGTGCCGCCGACTCGTATTCGGGTCGGACTTTTTCGCCGGCAAAGACGACATGCACGGCATCTCGCAGTTTCGCCTCGGAGCCGTCGAGAAACGCATCCATGCCGGCTACATGACGCCGAACGAATCCAGCTGATTCGAGCGCCGCCGCGGCACGTTCGAGATCTGAGCGACGAAGGAGGATGTCGACATCCTGCGTGTTTCTGACCGCCGCAGCGTCCACCGTTGCGACCCAGGCAGCAACGGCATTGCCGCCCGCGACTGCGTATGAAATGTTTGCAGCTTCCAAGGCTGCTGACGCACGGAGCAATCGATCTCGTACGCGTTCCACGCCGAGCATCATCCTTTCGAGAAGTGTCATGTCAGGAAGCACTGGAAGCACAACGAACTGTATGGATGCGAATCCACTCTCCGTCCGACCTCGAGCCAAATCGCCATCAGTCGATTGAGTCCTAAAAGTTGTACCCGCGCTTTTCCGAGTCGGACCGTCCGGCGAGAAAGAGGAATGCAACGCCCAACCCCCAGCCCCAGATGATCAAGCGGCCCTTCAGGAGCGCGAGCCCGCTCAGTCCCAATATCACCACGGCAACCCCATACCGAGCCCACCACGGCAACGCACCCCACCAACCAACAATCGCGTCAACGAAGAACATGGCGAAGGGCTCCCCGGGGAATCAGCGAACACAATACCAACTGCCGAAAAGTCGATTCGCCGACGCTGACCATGAAGATCATTCACGCCGAGCACATTCCCCTTCTTGAAACCGCCCGCGATCTCTTCCGCGAATACGCCAAGAGCATCGAGCACCTCGCCGCCGCCAGCTTCGCGCAGCAGAATCTCGAAGGTGAACTTCAGTCTCTCCCCGGCAAGTACGCACCGCCCAAAGGCTGCATTCTGCTCGCGATGGATGGCGAGAACGCGGTCGGCTGCATCGCGCTGCGTCCGCTCGACCGCATGCCGCACGATCGCTCAGATGAACGCATCTGCGAAATGAAACGCCTCTACGCCAAACCCGAAACCCGCGGCAGGGGGGTTGGACGCTTGCTCTGCGAAGCGCTGATCGATTTCGCGAAGCAGGGGGGTTACACGCTCATGAAGCTCGACACAGAACCCGAGCTCGACGCGGCATGCAAGCTCTATCGAGCTCTCGGCTTCGTCGAAATCCCCCGCTACAACGACGATCCCAAGGCTGAGACGCTGTACATGGGGCTGCGGCTCGATTGACCCGATTGCCTGGGCCTCTCCGCTCACGATCGAGTTGCATCCGCTTGCTTTCTTCGCCTTCCCTGTCCGAAAACCCCCTGCAAGCACCATAGAAATCGAACCGGCAGGGGCCTTTCGCCGGATAAAGAACGCATGCTTCCGCCGTTGCACATTCCTGACGGGATCGCCAAGCGTCCCGATATGGCACCGACCGATCGTGCCAGGCCGCTCTTTGAATCAGCGCTTGTGGGCATTGGCGTCCTTGAGATCCCCTCGAATCACCCCGAATGGAACCACGATCGCACCGGCTATTGCTGGCCCGCGATCGGATTGCCGCGGATCCCCTACCAGATCACAGTTGAATCGGATGCGCCCGTCGTGACCGACCGAAACACGGTCTTCTTCACGAATGTGGGGGCCACCTATCGACGCCGCAAGTTGCTGCCGCAGGGCCTGCAGAACGACTGGGTTGATATCCGCCCAGAACTGCTCGCCGACATGCTGACCGCCGCCACAGGCCGGCGGCACGAACCAACGTCGCGTTTCCCCTGGAGCTTTGGCCCCTCACCCACAACCCCCCTGCTACGAATTCACGCGCTGAATTCCGTCTTGGCCGAGGGCGGAAACCGCGATTCGCTCCGAGTCGAGGAAACCGTGCTCGAGGTCATTTCCGAGATCATCGAGGCCAACGTCCAGTGCCGCGGCACGGTCCGCCGCCGTCGCCCCTCCGCTGCTCAGGCCAAGTTTCACCAGGAGTCGGTGGAAGAGATCCGCCGGGTCTTGGCGACAAACCCGCACCTGCCACACGGGCTAGAGAAGCTGGCGGCGGGGGTGTGCATGTCACCGTTCCACCTCTGCCGCGTCTTTAAGAGGCACACCGGCCTGCCGGTGCATCGTTACCTGGAACGCCTCAGGCTGCGTCAGGCGCTCGCCTGCGTGCTCGATACCAAAGAGCGGATGATCTCGATCGCGGCCCGATGCGGCTTCTGCAGCGAAGCCCACTTGTCCAACGCATTCCTGCGGGAGTTTGGGCATCGGCCGAGCCGCCTGCGGCGGGATCGAACGTTGGCCATCTCCCCGGCTTGTATTTAACATAACATATATTATAGGACGTTGTGCCTAGTTCGCGTGCTGGGGCGGAGTGTCCGAGCCGCTTGCCCATGCGGCATGAGAGGCGGCTGCGGCCTTGGCTTCCGCCCAATCGGCGATGTCGTTGGCGTATGCATCGAGACGCCAGAAGAGCAGGCGGTGGCCCCCAAATAACTGCCAACGCTCGGGGCGGCCCAGAGTTTCCCAAAGGCCGTTCTGAAGATCGGTAGGAACGATCGAATCAAACCGGGCTTGGATCATCAGGACGCGGTCGGTGGGAATACACAATCCGGTCTTGAGCGGATCGACGGTGCTTGTTTCGCTGAATGCTCCGAAGAATTGCCGCTCCTGATCGGGAAGGGGGGTGTCGCTTCGTCAATGAATGACTTCCTTGCCAGCGTTGAGGTCAGTACGAAGCAGCATTTGGGGCAGGTCCTGTCCCGCTCCGATCAGGATCACGCCGGCAACACGGTCGACGTATTGCGAGACGAACGCCAAAGCCGCTGGCGCTCCCCCGCTACATCCAACCACGATCACCGGTTTGTCGCGCAGCAAGGGCTGCTTCTGTTGGGCAAATTCCAGCATCGGCCCGGCCGCAGAAGCGGTCGCGAGAATCTGTTCGTTAATGTCGGTTGCGAGGTCGATTCCCGCTTGTTTGGCATCCGCGTAGTAAGCAACCCGCGTGACGCCGGGACGAAAGGTCTGCGTGATTTGGCGAGCAAACAGCTCCTGCTGCCCCTCTTTGTCTTTCGGCAGATCCTGGAGATACACACGTTGGCCAACAAAGAGGTTGAGCCCGGAATTACGGGGCGAGATAACCGCGAAACCACGCCGCGAGAGCTCAGAGATTGTCTCTTGTTCAAGCCGCCAGCTTTGAGAGATTCCGCCGAACCAGATGACGGTGCCGATGGCCCCGTTTTCGGGTGCTGGCAAAATGCCGTACTTGTTCCCCATGATCAAGTCGAACAACCCGGTGTTTTCGAGAGATGGCACGCCATTTCGTATTTCTATGTTCGACTTTGCAATTTGCTCGCGCCAGTCAGCCGGTGGTGAAATCACGCGATAGAACGCGGGGAAATCCGGATCTGCGTGCGGCGGCGGTGGGATATTGGGGTCGTAGCTTGCCTTGAGAAGAACCGACCCACCCACCGCATGCTTTTCTTCGATGATCAGTGTGTAATTGAAAGCTGCGCGTGAATCATCGCCGCCCGTGTCTTGCGACAAGAACTCATAGCGCGCGATGCGATCGGGTAGCATCGCTGCGAGTTCCTGGGCGCGTTGCGAGTCGCTGGCCGGCCACACGAATTCCGGCGACTGCGTTGAGCGGTCATCGCACGCGCGAGCCGCTTCCTTCGACATGCAGCCGGTCGAGCCACCTGCAATCAGCGATGAGATGATCCCGGTGGCGAGCCAACACTTCCACAGAACGCATAAACGACGGCTACAAACGCATAGCATGAATGCATAACTCCGCTGGTTGCGGAGAATGCTACAGGAGTCATCATCAAAACGCAATACGAGTGCTCCGATGAGTTCGCCGTTACAAATGCTCGCCAAACCTATGCTGGCGCATTGGCTCCGGCCTTCGCAGATCGTGATGTGAACCAGTGTTCAGCAGCCCGAATGTCTTCCTGCCCCAACTGATGCCCCCCAACCTGGGTGTGCGCTTTCACACCCGCTCCGGCATCTGTGAACAGCTTGACCAGCCGGGCAGTTTCCGCTGGCGTTGCAATCGGGTCAGCTCGACCACTCAGGATGAGGATGTCCTTGCCCCTCAAATCCGGCTGCTTTTCGGGCAGCAGGGGGACCATGGGGCGCAGGAGTGCCGCGGCGGAGAGCGTCTCGGGACGCAACAGGAGCAAGCCCCCCGCTATGTTCGCGCCGTTGGAGTAGCCGACCGCGGTTATGTTGTGTTCGTCGAGGCCGTACGCCTTTGCAGCCTCCGCAACGAAGTCGGCGAGGGCGTGCGATTGCCTTTTGACGTCTTCGGTATCGAACACACCTTCGGCGAGGCGGCGAAAGAACCGGGGCATGCCGTTCTCGAGCACCTTGCCACGTGGCGAGAGCAGTGCGGCGCCGGGGCGGAGGCGGTTGCCGAGGCCGAGGAGATCGTTTTCGTTTCCGCCGGTGCCGTGGAGCAGGAGCAGAGTTTCGGTAATCGCCGGATCGGTTGCGGGGATGAATCGGTGGGTGAAGGAGAGTTTCTTCTCGGTCATGACTTGGCTCCTTGCGGCACGCGGATCTTGGGGAGGTGCGACTCAATCCTCGCGCGAGCCGATTCGAACTGCGAGGGCAGCTTGAGCTCCATGCCCAGTGACGCGGCGGGCTCATCGACCGAGAAACCTGGCGTGTCGGTCGCGATCTCGAAGAGCACGCCCCCGGGCTCGCGGAAGTAGATCGAGTGGAAGTAGTTGCGATCCATCACCGGCGACACATGGAAACCCTCTTCGGTGAGTTGGCGACGCCACTTGGCTTCGGAGGCATCGTCGGGCGTGCGGAACGCGACATGATGAACGGCGCCGGCCCCCATCGTCCCATCCATGCCTCCGGAAACAGTGATGAGATCGACCACTCCCCCGCTCTTGTCGGCGGCGATGAAGCGATGCCGATTTCCATCGTTGCCCGCCGCGGAGAATCCCATGGTCTTTGTGAGGACTGCCGCAGTCGCCTGCTGATCTCGCTCCGACAGCGAAACGCTGTGAAAGCCACGGATGGCGTGCTCCGCGGCAACAGGTCCGCTCGCCCACGGTGCGCGCGCATCATCCGTCGCGATCAGCTCGATCTGCATCCCGTCGAAGTCGGTGAATGTCAGCACCTGGTCGCCAAAGCGCGCAGGTGCGACTTCGAACGCCACGCCGTTCGCTTCGAGACGCTTCTTCCAGAAGTCGACCGAACCAGTTGGAATGGCAAACGCCGTGCTGGTCACCTGAGGCGCTGCGATCCTGCCGCGGCGAGCGCCAGGCCACGCGAAGAACGTCAAGATAGTGCCGGGCCGTCCAAGCTCATCTCCGTAATAGAGGTGATAGCTGCCCGGGTCATCGAAATTGACGGTGCGCTTCACGAGGCGGAGGCCGAGGACGCCACAGTAGAAATCGATGTTCTTCTGAGCGTCGGATGTGATGGCCGTGACGTGATGAAGTCCTGAGATTCGCTGGGATCCTGAAATTGGCTTGGACATGGACACTCCGTTCTTCTCGAGGCGAGCGGCTGCCACTTTTGCAGTCGGGAGCACGCTCTCCCCGAGTGAACTTGGATGCTTGAGAAGGGCGAAAGGCACAGAAAGGCGGCAAGGTCATAACTGCAATAGGCCCTTGGGAATAGGGCGTTTTGGACTCGGATGGCTTGGTAGGATGCGTGGCCCAGCCGAAGGTCGAGCCTTGTTGAATCGACTCGGAATTTGCTCGTCCGAGTTGCCAACATCCATTTCTGCTTCGACACTTCAATCCTTCGCGTCTCCTCTCCCCCACTTCCGTCACATCCCATCCGACTCTGACACGACCAATGGCTCACACAAACAAACCTGCCGCTCGCCGTTCTTCGGTTCCACGCTCCGCGAATGCTCGCGACCTCGTGAAGCTCGATCAGAGTGCGCTTGTGATCGACGACGTTGTGCGCGTCGCACGCGAAGGTGGACGTGTCACGATCGCGCCGAAAGCAATCGCGGCAATGAAGAAGTCGCGAGCCGTTGTCGAGCGGGCGCTCAAGGACGGACAGCCCCACTACGGGATCAACACCGGCTTTGGTTCCTTGAGCAAGCAGCGCATCGGCGAGGCTGATCTGGCGGCCCTGCAGCGAAATCTCGTCCGCTCGCACGCCGCGGGAGTTGGTGCGCCGCTGCCCCGCGATGTGGTTCGATCCATGATGCTGCTTTTGGCGGCATCGCTGGCGCGTGGGCTTTCGGGCGTGCGGCCGATTGTTTGCGAAACGATCGTTGCGATGCTGAACAAGGGCGTGACGCCGGTCGTGCCCAGCGTGGGAAGTGTCGGGGCTTCGGGAGATTTGGCGCCGCTGTCTGCAGTTGCAATCGTTGCGATCGGTGAAGGTGAGGCGGAGTACAAGGGAAGGACAATGAGCGGCGGCGCGGCGATGAAAGCCGCGGGCATCAAGCCAGTGGCGCTTTCTGCGAAGGAAGGTCTGGCGCTCATCAACGGCACGCATCTGATGGCGGGATGGGGAAGCCTGATCTCGCATGATGCGTCTGTGCTGTTTGGCGCAGCAGTCGCGGCGAATGCGATGTCGATCGACGCCTGTCGCGCCACGGATGAGTTTTTGGATGACCGCCTGTATCGCGCGCGATCAAGCAACACCATGCGGACGGTGGCGGCGCGAATGCGAGAGCTCCTTGATGGAAGCCGGATCATTCCGAGTCATGTGGAGAACGATCCGCGTGTTCAAGACCCCTACTCGTTGCGTGCTTCGCCCACCGTGCTTGGTGCATGCTGGTACGCGATGGGCAACCTGAACTCGGTGCTCGAATACGACGAGCTTGGTGCCGTGACCGACAATCCACTTGTGTTTCCGGGCGCGGGAACGGGCGGCGGCATTCTGAGCGGTGCGAACTTCCACGGCATGCCGATCGCAATTCCGCTCGACACCCTCGCGATCGCACTCTGCCACATCGCGGGAATCGCGGAGCGCCGAATCTATCTCATCACCGGAGCTTTCGAGCCGGAGAGCCACCTCAAGCCGTATCTCTCACCTCGGCCGGGCCTGCAAAGCGGCTTGATGATCGCGCAGTACACCGCCGCGGCCTGCGTCAACGAGATGGTCGGGCTCGCGACGCCCGCGAGCGTCGCGAACATCCCGACGTCCGCAGGCATGGAGGATTACAACTCGTTCGGCCCTCGGAGCGCTGCGAAGGCGGCGAGGTCGCTCGATCTCGCCCGTCACGTTGTCGCGATCGAACTGATCTGCGCGGCACAAGGGCTCGAGGCACACCGTCCGCTCAAGAGCGGAAAGGGAGTCGAGGCGGCGTACAAAGTTGTTCGGTCGAAAGTGAAGAAGCTGACAGAAGATCGTCCGCTGACCGCCGACATCGAAGCCGTTTCTGGTCTCATTCGCGATGGGGCCTTTGCGGGCATCTAGCCGCTCAGAAGAAGCTCCTCACCATCTGGCTATTGATCAGTCGCCAGCACGCGATGCATGCCACGATGAAGTAGGCACCGTAGAACGCAAGATGAATGACGAGCGACGCGAGCCACCTGGCCGGGCTCCATTCCGGGTGAAGAAACCCCTGCAGCCGCGTCACGTCTTCGGCGAGCACCCCGACAAACATGATCATGAAAAGGCCGACAAGAGGCGCGAGCAGGGGATGCATCATGCCCAGCAATGCCGTGAAGAGTGCGAGCGCGGCAGGCACCCAGATCGATTGTCGGAGTTTGGAGCCAAGCAGCCGCTGGATCTCTGCCGCGTCCGCGCTGTCACGCTCGAAACTGCTGCACTCCGGGCAGCGGCTCCGAAGCGAGAGTCCATCGAGGGAATAGCCGCAGCCGCCACAACGCATGGGAAGAGAATACGGACGGTCAGGTCTTCACTGGCGAGGGCTCCGTTTACTACACTCGGTCTTCCCGACGTTTGCTTGAGGAGCGATGAATGCCGTCCAAAGTTTCTGATACGACCGAAAAGGTCTCGAAAATCCTTGCCGATGCCGCGAAGTCACAAAGCCCGGTCTCCGGCCCCCGAGTCGTCCGCGCACCCCGCGGCACAAAGAAGACCTGCAAGACCTGGCAGACCGAAGCCGCGATGCGGATGTTGATGAACAACCTTGATCCGGAAGTTGCGGAGCGACCGGACGACCTCGTTGTCTACGGTGGCCGGGGCCAGGCGGCACGTTCATGGCCCGCATTCGATGCAATCGTCGCAACGCTGAAACGCCTCGAGCCCGACGAGACTTTGCTCGTGCAGTCCGGCAAGCCGGTCGGCGTCATCGAAACCCACCCCGATGCGCCGCGCGTCCTCATCGCCAACAGCAATCTGGTCCCCCACTGGGCAACGCAGAAGCATTTTGATGAGCTTGCCGCGAAGGGGCTCATGATGTACGGCCAGATGACGGCCGGCTCGTGGATCTACATCGGCACGCAGGGAATCGTGCAGGGCACGTACGAGACATTCCGCGAACTCGGCGAGCAGCATTACAAGAGCGACCTTGCGGGCAAACTGTGTGTCACAGCCGGCTGCGGCGGCATGGGCGGCGCTCAGGCCCTTGCAATCACCATGAACGGCGGCACCTGCCTTATCGCGGATGTGGACCAGACCAGGCTCGATCGTCGCGTGCATGATCGGTATCTGGATGAAGTCGCTCCGACACTCGATGAAGCCATCGATCGCGCCGTCAAGTACGCGAAAGAAAAGAAGGCCCTCAGCGTCGGCGTCTGCTGCAATGCTGTGGACATGCTCGATCGCCTGATCGCTCGCAAGATCACGCCCGATGCTCTGACCGACCAAACGAGCGCGCACGATGTTTTGCACTACGTGCCAACGGGCATGTCGCTCGAAGAAGCCGCCAAGCTCCGCACGAAGAGCCCGAAGAAATACGAAGAAGAGAGCATGAAGACCATGGAGCGCCACGTGCGGGCCATGGTGACACTCCAGAAGAAAGGTGCGATCACCTTCGATTACGGCAACAACATCCGTCAGCGCGCACTCGATCAGGGTTTCAAGGACGCATTCGCCTTCCCCGGCTTCGTCCCCGCGTACATCCGCCCGCAGTTCTGCGTCGGCCGCGGCCCGTTCCGCTTCGTGGCTCTCTCCGGCGACCCCGAAGACATTTTCACGGCGGATGCCGCGCTCATCAAGCTCTTCCCGAAGGACAAGGGCCTCCACCGCTGGCTCAAGATGGCCCGCGAGCGCATCGCGTTCCAGGGCCTCCCCGCCCGCATCTGCTGGCTCGGTCAGGGTCAGCGCGACAAGGCGGGCGTGATGCTGAATGACCTCGTGAAATCGGGCAAGATCAAGGCCCCGATTGTCATCGGTCGCGATCACCTCGATTGCGGCAGCGTCGCCAGCCCGAACCGCGAAACCGAAGGCATGAAAGACGGCACCGACGCCGTCAGCGACTGGGCGATCCTCAACGCCATGGTGAACGTCGCCAGCGGAGCCTCGTGGGTCAGTTTCCATCACGGTGGCGGCGTCGGCATCGGCTTCAGCCAGCACGCCGGACAGGTCATTGTCGCGGACGGCACACCGGAGGCCGCAGCGAGGCTTCGGCGCGTCCTGACCAACGACCCGGCGATGGGTGTCTTCCGGCACGTCGACGCCGGCTACGACGAAGCCAAGGCCTGTGCGAAGGACCAGAAGATCGATATCCCGATGCGGGGCTTGTAACGGGCCGGCCTGCGGTACAGTCAAGGCATGATCAAGCTCGCTCTGATGCACACGCGCCACGCTCAGTATCCCGCGGGCATGTCGCCGAACCGCTTCGCTTCATCGATTCGGACCGATTCTCCAGAAGGGTGCGAGATCGCGCTGCTCGGAATGCCCGACGACCTGGGGGTGCGTCTGAACGGAGGCAGGCCGGGTGCTGCCGATGGACCGCGCGCGATTCGCGACGCTTTGAGCCGGTACGGAGTCACCGAGCAGTTTCTGTGCGACCTGCCCAGAGTCTTCGACGCGGGCGATGTGGAGCCGGATGGAGGCGAAGATGCCGCGGCACTCGCCCGAACCCACGACCGGATCAGCGCCGCTTCGGAAGCTCTGGCCGCACGCGGCATGACCGTCATCGGCCTCGGGGGCGGGCATGACCTCACGTATGCCCTGGCTCGCGGTGTGGCGCGGGCGCACGCCGGCAAGCCGATGCCGGGCGTTTACTTCGACGCTCACCTGGATGTGCGTGAAACCCCGGGGAGCGGCATGTCGTTCCGCAAACTGGTCGAGGACAAGATCGTCTCGACCCTTCGGATCATCGGGTTCAATCCGCTGGTGAACCAGCGCGAGCATGCCGAGTGGTTCCTTTCGCACGGAGGCATGATCGCTCCGCACGGTTCGGATCCGCTGGGCGGGATTGATGTGGAAGGTGCCTTCGTCAGCGTGGACCTCGACGCGATCGACATGAGTGCCGCACCGGGCGTGAGTGCGCCGAATCCGGCGGGGCTTTCGCCCGGGCACGTTGCCGTCGCGATGGAGAAGCTTGGCCAGTTCTACAACCTCCGCTGCCTTGATTTCATGGAGCTCTCGCCCCCCCACGATGAGGGCGGCAGAACCGCACGCGTCGCGGCACACCTGCTGCTGTCGTTCCTCCGCGGCTTTGGAATGCGTCGGCAGCGGGTGTAATTCGGTCCGAGAATGTGGTAACATGGTTCCCGGGGGGGTTGGGAACACACAAACCGGGGTACGCCTGAAGGACTCGGATGAGCCTGCTGATTCGCCGTTGCCGCCTGCTTTCCATGGAAGCCCCGCCGGGCTTTGCCGGTGTACGCACCGGCCAGGCGATGCAGGCGCTGCGTGTGCGGGAGAACGTGGACGTTCTTGTGCGAGCCGGGCGCATCGAAGCCGTCGGAGAAGGGATCACGGTCCCGCCGGGTGGCCAGGTGATCGACGCCCGAGGCGATGTGCTGATGCCCGGGTTCGTCGATTGCCACACGCACCTCTGCTGGGCAGGCAACCGGCTGGACGAGTGGACGCGCAGGCTCGCCGGAGAAAACTACCTCCAGATCCTGAAAGAGGGCGGCGGCATCATGAGCACGGTCCGGGCGGTGCGAGAGACGCCGCTCCTGACACTGACCGACGAATTGCGAAAGCGACTCGATGCCGCGCTCCGGCAAGGCATCACCACGATCGAGATCAAATCCGGCTACGGGCTGAACACCGAGGCCGAACTGAAAATGCTGCGGGCAATCCGCGATGCGGCGCTCACATGGCCCGGCACGGTCGTTCTCACGGCCCTGCTCGGGCACGCGATCGATCCGGCGCTTGGCGAACGTGCGTTTGTCGATCGCACCATCAACGAGACGCTCCCCGCGATCCACGCCGAGTTTCCGGGGGTGGCGGTAGACCTGTTCTGCGAAGAAGCGGCATGGACCCTTTCTGACTCGCTCCGGCTGCTGAATGCCGCCAAGGAACTCGGGCATCCGCTCCGCGTACACGCGGATCAGTTCACCAGCCGCGGCATGGTGACAGAGGCCGTTCGGCTTGGCGTGCTGAGCGTCGATCACCTGGAGCAGACCGCGGGTTCCGAGCTTGAACAGCTCGCAAAGAGCCAGACCTTCGGTGTCGGGCTCCCCGTGACCGCGATCAACCTCGGGAATTCGGGCAAGGGCACGCCGTTCACCGGGATGTCGGCCGGGATCAAGTTTGCCAACATGCGCGAGCTGGTGGATCGGGGCGGGCGCATCTGTCTCGCAACCAACACGAACCCGGGTTCTTCTCCGTCCATGTCCATTCCGCTCGTTGTCGCCCTCGCGGTGCGTTTCTGCGGTTTGACCGTTGATGAGGCCATCACCGCTGTGACGGTGAATCCCGCGTTAATGCTCGGGTTCAAAGACCGCGGGGTTGTCTCTGCTGGCAAGCGAGCCGATCTGGTGTTGCTGCGTCACACCGATTATCGCGAACTCGCGTTTGAGCTCGGGGGCGATCCGGTGCGGGCTGTCATCGTCGGCGGCAACGTGGCAAGGTACTACGCGAGCGCCTGATCAGCCCCGGCGAGCCGAGAAGCGCGGTGCGAAGCAAGCGATGCGTGCTCACCGAAATGAAAACGGCCCCGCACGTCGCGGGGCCGTTCGGAGCACGATGGTTTCATCCCTCGAGCGGATCGAATCTTAGTTGCAGACCATTTGGTCGTAGGCGCCGACGAAGATCTGGAAGTCGGCATCGTCCACAAAGCCGTCAAAGTTCAGGTCGGCGCGGCAACCGCCACCGCCCAGACGGGGCATCGCCGAATCGGAGCAGTCCGACGCGTCGTAGGCCGAAACGAAGAGCGAGAAGTCCGCATCGTCCACCACGGCATCGATCTGCAGATCGGCGTCGCAGCGATCGCCCAGGGCGATGATGTTGGCCATGTTGTCCACGGTGCCGTCGATCGAAGTCGAACGGGCATAGATCTTGATGCCGCCCGTGTTGAGCCGGCTTCCGGCGTAAACAATCAGGCTCTCGACGTAGATCGCCTCGCGGACCGACTGGCCCCGGACGTCGTTGTCGAATGAATCGACCAGGTTGACGATCGTGGCGTTCGGACCAACCTCGAGCGTGCCAATCGGGAAGCTGCTATCGATGTCGGCGTGCAGCGCAGCGCCCGCCGGACCGTAGTCGCGGCTCATGGCCTCGAACGTCGAAGCGCCCTGCCCGCTGTTGTTCATGCGGACGCCGGCGTTCAGCATGTTGAAGGGCTGAGAATCGGTGGCGTTCGACAGGAACGAACGACCGATCTCAACCGAGCCTCCGGCGATGGAGAGCCCGCCGCCTTCGGTCATGTTGAGGTCCGACTCGATGCGGAGGCCGACCGGCATGCCGATGCAGGTCGGGCAACCGGAGAACGAGCCGGTCAGCGTGCCGGAGTTGGTGACGCTGCCGTACAGAGCCGTTGCGCCGCCGGTCAGATCGATCACCGCACCGGCGTTGTTCACGACCGAGCCGTAGATGCTCGATGCACCGGCCGTGATGACCTTGCCGGTGTTGTTGAGCGGGCCCATCATCGTGCCGCCGAAGACCCAGCGGCCGCCGCTGGTGACCACGTTCGAAGACGAGGCCACGTTGACGCCGGTCATGTTGGTGTTGGTCGCGACGGTCAGCTGCCCGCCGGTCGAAACCGAGGTGTTGCGGAGATTGACCACGCCGTCAAAGAGCAGCCCGGCGGCCGAGCTGATCCGTCCGCCCACGAGATCGCTCAGGCTGCCCCGGAACGACAGGATGCCGTTGGCCGAGAGAGCCGAATCGGTCGTCTCGAGCGACGTGCGGCCTTCCAGGTTCGTCGCAAGAGCGTTGAGCGAGATCTCGTGCTTGCCGACGATGATCGAGCCCGTGCCGCCCTGGCGGATGCTCCCGCCGGAGATCTCGCTTCGGCCGGAGTCGTTGGCCGTGCGGACTGTGCCGTAGAGGTTCACCGGGTACGCTGCGCCGCCGGTGGAAAGTGCCGCACCATCAGCCAGGACAATCTGTGCAAGGCTGTTCTGAGCGATCGACGTGCGGCTGCGGACATTGATGGCCTTGCCGCCGTAGTTGACCGACGCGGTGTTGAAGGCGCCGCCCGTCGCGACGATCGTCTGTCCCGCGGATGCCGCGGCCATCGCGTCGGGAAGGTTGAGAGCGGTCTGCTGAGCGGTCATGTTGGCGATGCTGACCTGCGTCGCATCCGTGAAGTCCGTGAACGAAACGCGGCCCTGGTTGCTGCCGGCGCCGTAGGAACCCGCGAAGATCGTCTGTCCCGAGACGGCCTGACCGCGACCGGTGAAGCTGTTGGCGGGATTCGCCTGAGCCAGGATCGCCGCGGGCGTGTACTTAAAGGTGTCGCCAACCCACGGGCCGTTGGTTTCGCCGCTCAGGTTCACGTAGAGATAGACCTGGCCAACCGAGTTCGAGTTGACCATGTTGTGCTTGAAACCGCCGACGGTCACGTAGCGTCCGGAGACCGAAACGCTGTAGCCGAAGTTGTCGTTGGGCTGCCCGTCGCTCGCGACAAGCCGGCCGACCTGCGTGAAGGTCTGGGCGTTTGCGGCGCGGGTGAAGACGTAGGCAGCGCCCTGGCCGGCGTTGCCGTTGATGGTCTTGGTGTACGCACCAACAACGATCGTGTCGCCGTCGATTGCGACGCCGATGCCGAAGCCATCACCCGCGGCGATGTCGTTCGACGTCAGCTTCTGAATCTGCCGGAAGGAAGCGCCATTGCGCTGGTACACGTACGCGGCGCCGGCACCCGAATTCTTGCCGTAGGCCCCGACAACCGCGTAGTCGCCGCTGATCGCGACCGAGTAGCCGAAGTTATCGAAAGAAGCCTTGTCCGCTGCTTCGATCCGGCTGTTGATCTGCCAGATGTTGTTGGCGTTGCGGATAGCGATGTGGGCGGTGCCGCAGTTGGTCAGGCCCGAGGTGTCGTAGCCCCACGCGCCGATGATTGCGGTGTTGCCGCTGATGCCGACGGACTGACCGAAGTACTCGTTCGCCGAGGGCGTGGTTGAGGACGTGAGGTATCCCGGCGGAATCGTCAAAGCACCCATCGAAGTCGAAGCCGCCGGCCAGTTGGTGCCGCTGCGTGTGTAAAGGAAGACGCAACCCTGATCGACCGCGGACCCAAAGTCACGCCCCGGCACGCCGACGATCACGGTGTTGCCGCTGATCGCGACCGAACGGCCGAAGAGCTGGTTGGCTTCCTGTGAGCCCGAAGTCCGACGGAGCTGCTGAGTCCAGCCGGTCGAGCTGCCCCGATTCCAGATGTAAACAACGCCGGAATTGACCGCGCCCGTGTCCGTCGCGCCTTCTGCTCCCGAAACTGCGTAATCACCATCGATCGCGCAGGCCTGCCCGTTCAGGTCGCTCGCGCCCGGCGTGCTGCCCGTGAAGGTCATGTCGCCCGCAAGCCACTGGTTGTTCTCACGCGAGAAAACCCAGGCCGAACCCGCATCGGTCAGGCTCGGCAGATCGTCCGCCTGAGCGCTCACGACCGCGAACTCCGCGTCCACAGCGACGGCATAGCCAAACGAATCGCCCGTCGCCGCATCAAGGGGAATCAACTTGGTGTCGGACAGCCATTCGCCGTCGCGGAACTTGAAGGCAAAGGCCGAGCCCGTGTTCGCCGGGCCGCCTTGCGCACCCACGATCAGATAGTCATTTCCGACAGCGACCGCATTGCCGTAGTTGTCGCCGTTGGCAAGCCCCGCCGGAATAACCAGAACACCCGACGATGAAGCGCCCCAAGTGCCCGAGGTGCGCCGGAACACATACGCGCCGCCGCCTGTGGCGACGGTCTTGGCCGATGTCAGAGCGCCGACGGCGAGGGTGTCGCCCCGGACCGAAACGGCTGAACCGAAGCGACCGGTGGTGTCCGTTCCCGAGTCGGGGCTCGAGAGCACCGTATCGACGGACCACGAACCGATCTGCCGCTTGTAAAGGCCGACGCGCCCGTTGTTGCCGGCGGCGCTGCGAGCGCCCACCGCCACGGTGTCGCCAGTGATCGAAAGTGCGTTGCCCTCGCCGACCTTGTCGCCGTTGGCGGCGCCCGTGATCGGGGGCAGAATCTGCTGCTGCGACCAGACCGAGCCGCTCTTCACGAAGGCATAGACCGAGCCGCGATCGGTTCCGCCGGCATCCGCGCTCGGAGCCGCAACGACGATCGTGTCGCCGTCCATCGCGATGGCGTCGCCGAAGTTGTCGTTCGCCGCGGCGTTGCTCGCCGTGATCTTCTGCTGCAGATTCCAGACGCCCGCGATGCGCTCATAGATGAAGGCGGCGCCCGCGTCGCTCGCGGCGGTGTCGTCCACGTTCGCGCCGATCACAAGCGTGTTTCCGGAAACCGCCACCACGCGACCGAAGCCCGTCTGAGGCCCGGCGGCGATGTTCGGTCCGCTGATCTTCTGTTCCTGATTCCATCCCGACCCGTTCCAGCGGTACACATACACCGAGCCGTCGTTCGCGCTCGAGGGCGAACCGATGACCATCGTGTCGCCGCTGATCGCGACGCTGTTGCCGAAATTCCGGTTTGCCGCGGCATCGGCAGCCTTCACCTGCAAGGGTGTTGAGATCTGCGCCAAGGCGGCCGTTTGGACGCCAATGACCGCGACCGAGAGAGCGATAGCCTGAGAAATCTTCCGCATGAAATCATCTCCGTAACACCGCCCGCTCGGGGCGATCATCATTCATACCAGCACATGCACGAGCAACTGTCAAGGCTTTCCAGCACGAAATCCTCATTCGGCGTTCGATCGGCATTTTCTGCACGAAAGAGTTATACAAGGGCGCGTCACACCGGCAACTCGTCGGGCAGCTCATCCAATCCCTCGGTCAAAATACGCGGGCCGTTGTCCGTGAGAAGCACGTCGTGTTCGTGATGGCTTGCGAGTGAGCCATCGGCCGTGTAGACGGGCCAGTCGTGGCCATTCGACGCGCGTTGCTTGCCGGTTCCAACTCCGATCATGGGTTCGAGCGCGAGGAGCATCCCGGGAGTACAAGGCAGCGATCCATCCGGCCATTCGCCCGGATACGACGGAACCGAGTTCGAAATGAAAGGTTCCGCATGCAGGCGGCGTCCGTAACCGTGCCCGCCGAGCCCACGAATCAGTCGAAATCCGTAGTCCGTTTCGACGCACCGTTCGACCGCCCTCGCCCAGGAGAGCAGCGGCTGCCCGATTCGGAACGACTCGATTCCAAGCCGCAACGAGTTCTTGCCCGCATCCATGAGCTTCCGCACTTCCCGTGTCGGTACGCCGAGCGAATACGTCCACGCCGCATCGCCGATCCATCCTTTGTAGCTGACCCCGATGTCGATCTTGATCAGGTCTCCCGGCACAAGCGGGCGGCTCAGCGAGCCGGCGGTTCCGTGGACGATGCAGTCGTTCACGCTCAGGCATGCGTGCGAAGGAAACTTCGGCCCGCGGAGAGACTGCCGGTATCCCAAAAAGCAGGAAGACGTACCCAGCCCCTCGAGCGTCGACGCGACGAATCGATCGATCTGAGCCAGCGTCTGACCGGGGCGCACAAAGCCCACCAGTGCGCGGTGCGTGTCCACGACCTTCTGCGCGGCGCTGTACGCGCCGTCTACATCCGCCGGTGTGAGTTTTCCTGTTCCGCTCACCCCGCAGTGTAGCGCGCATGCGGGGTCGCACGCCTGTATAGTCCGGACAACATGGGCCGAATCGACACGATCTTCAACGAACTTCGCAGCGCCAACCGCAGAGCGCTCATGCCCTTTGTCTGCGCGGGGCACCCGCGCCTCGATGCGCTGCCGGATGTGCTTCTCGCGCTGCAGGATTCCGGCGCTTCGATTGTCGAGATCGGCATCCCGTTTTCCGATCCGATCGCCGACGGGCCGGTTATCGCCGCCGCGATGCACGGCGCCATTCATGCCGGGTGCACGCCCGCTCTGGTGCTCGATCAGATCGCGTCGATCCGTGATCGCCTCCGCATCGGCCTCGTCGGCATGGTCAGCATCTCGATCATGCAGCGCCTGGCCGCCGGTTCTTCGCCCGCCCTGGTCCTCGCCCGCTTCCGCGACGCCGGGTTTGACGGCTTCATCTTCCCCGATCTGCCTCTCGAAGAATCCGAAGGCTGGCGCTCGGCCGCGGCGGAAACCGGCACGACTTGCTCGCTGCTCATCGCCCCCACCACACCCCCGGAACGCGCCGCAAGGATCGCCCAGGCGTCCACAGGTTTCCTGTACCTCCTCGCACGCTCGGGGATCACCGGCGAGCGTTCAGAGATGCCCGATCTGTCCGGTCGAATCGCCGAACTCCGCCGGGCTTCAAACCTGCCGATCGCCGTCGGTTTCGGCATCGCAACGCCGGATCACGTGCGCCACGTTGTGCAAACAGCGGATGCTGCGATTGTCGGCAGCGCACTCGTGCGGCGGCTTTCCGCTGTCCCGCCCGATCGATCACCGGCCCAAGTTGCGGGCGAATTCTGCCGAGAACTCTCGGCCGGATTGGCCTGAGCCTTCCCGGGCGTCGGGCCGGTGCCAATAATCCGTCCCGTACGCACTCTTGGGCACGCTCGACGCGTGTTCGACCATCGCAGCTCGGCGACCGGATCGTTCCGGCGGCCCGGGTTGTGACGGTATGAATCTGTTTTCACGGTGCCGCCGGAACCGGCATCGGGATTCGACCAGTTCCGGCCTTTGAGATTCACCCCATGCCAAATCGAACGGACGCGATGCTCGATCTTGCCCACCACCACCACACCAATGGCCATCGGCCGGAGGCGCTTCGAATGAACACCGGCGACGCCGTGACGCAAACCTTCGGGGCCGATGTTTTCAACGAGCGGGTGATGCGTCAGCGTCTGCCCAAAGATGTGTTCAAACAGCTCCAGCGCACGATCAAGCACGCCGAACCGCTCGATCACGAACTGGCCGACATCGTGGCCGCCGCGATGAAGGATTGGGCGATCGAGCACGGCGCGACCCACTACACGCACTGGTTCCAGCCCCTTACCGGCACGACCGCTGAAAAGCACGATGCCTTCCTTGTGCCCGACGGCACCGGCGGCGCCCTCAGCGAATTCAGCGGCAGCGCCCTGGTTCAGGGCGAGCCCGATGCATCCAGCTTCCCCTCGGGCGGACTTCGCGCAACCTTCGAAGCTCGTGGATACACCGCGTGGGATCCGACCAGCCCCGTCTTCCTCAATCGCGCGGGCGGCGGCGTCACGCTGTGTATCCCCACCGCGTTCGTTTCGTGGACCGGCGTGGCGCTCGATCACAAGACCCCGCTGCTGCGATCGATGGATGCGCTCTCCGAACAGGCGATGCGCATCCTCAAGATCTTCGGCACCGACCAGGGCGTTTCCCGGGTCATCTGCACGGCCGGCGCCGAGCAGGAGTACTTCCTGATCGATCAGAGCTATTACGCCGAGCGTCCCGACCTGATCGCCTGCGATCGCACGCTCTTTGGCGCCAAGCCCCCGAAGCACCAGCAGCTCGAAGACCACTACTTCGGCTCGATCCCGCAGCGCGTCATCGCGTTCATGGTCGAGTCTGAACGCGAGCTCTATCGCCTCGGTGTGCCGGTCAAAACCCGCCACAACGAAGTGGCCCCCGGCCAGTTCGAGCTCGCACCCATCTTCGAGACCGCCAACCTCGCCTGCGATCACCAGATGATCGTCATGGAGACCCTCAAGAAGGTTGCCAACCGCCACCGCCTCCAGTGCATCCTGCACGAGAAGCCCTTCGCCGGCATCAACGGCAGCGGCAAGCACCTGAACTGGTCGATGTCCACCGACACCGGCACCAACCTGCTCGACCCGCGCGACGACACGCACACCAATATGCAGTTCCTGGTCTTCCTGTGCGCCGTGATCCGCGCCGTCGATCTCTACGCCGACTTGCTCCGCGCGAGCGTCGCCAGCGCGAACAACGATCACCGCCTCGGCGCCAACGAAGCCCCGCCCGCGATCATGTCCGTCTTCCTGGGCGACATGCTCAGCGACATCATCGATCAGGTCGAGAGCGGCTCACCCAAGAGCACGATGAAGGGCGGCAAGCTCGATCTCGGCGCTCGAACCCTTCCCCAGCTCCCCCGCCACACCGGCGACCGCAACCGCACTTCGCCGTTTGCATTCACGGGCAACAAGTTCGAGTTCCGCGCCGTCGGCAGCAGCCAGTCGGTCGCGTGGCCCGCAACGGTGCTCAACACGATCGTCGCCGAAAGCCTTGATTACCTCGCAACGCAGCTCGAGAAGACGCTCGGGGCGAACCCGAGCGAATCGAAGCTGCAGAGCGCGGTCAAGAGCCTGCTGCAGAAGACGGTCAAGCAGCACAAGCGCGTCATCTTCAACGGCGACGGCTACGACCAGGCCTGGCACACCGAGGCCGAGAAGAAGCGCAAGCTTCCCAACCTCCGCAACTCGGTCGATGCGTTGCCCGTTCTCACCTCGAAGAAGAACATCGAACTCTTCAAGAAGTACGGCGTGCTCAACAAGGTCGAAAGCGAAAGCCGCGAGCACATCTATATCGAGAAGTACAACAAGCAGGTCCTCATCGAAGCCGAAACCGCCTCGATCATGGCCCGCACGCTGGTGCTGCCCGCCGCCATCCGCCAGCAGACCGAGATCGCCGAGTCCGTCGCGGCGATCAAGGCCGCGGGAAGCGATTCGAAGAGCATGAAAGCTGAGCTCGATGATTTCTGCGATCTGGTCTCCCAGCTCCGCAGCAAGATCGGCAAGCTCGACAAGGCCATCGACACCGAGATCCCGGACGAGCACAAAAAGTCCATCCACCTGCACGAGAATGTGCTCGGCGCGATGGGCGAGCTCCGCAGCGTCGTGGATGAGCTCGAAACCCGTGTGAGCCACGACCTGTGGCCCCTCCCGGGCTATCGCGAGATGCTCTCCATCCGCTGATCGTCCCGCTCGATTGAACAAGAAAGCCCACGAGTTCCGAACTCGTGGGCTTTTTCCTGTATCGTCCTGATACCCTTCTTGCGTCCGGCCCTGTAGCTCAACGGTTAGAGCAGGCGACTCATAATCGCTTGGTTCCCGGTTCGAATCCGGGCGGGGCCATTTCGATTCAGCGGCGGCGGCGACGCGGCACAAGCACCAGGCCAGCGCCCGCGATGCTCAGCGTGCCAGTCGCCGGGATGATCGAAACGTTGTCGATGTCGAACGTAAACGGGCCGACCTTGTTCGCGGTCCCCGCATCGACAAACACGCCGAACTGCAGTCGTGCCACCGCCGAGAAGACCGCATTGAATGTGGTGCCTTCATAGATAAACGGCGAGCCCGGACCGATGTCCACCGTGAACGTTGCCCACTGATTGCCCGCGACCGCCGACGTCAACGCGATCACGCCGCCCGGATTCGGGCTGGTCACCGGATCGGGCGCGATCCGCGCGAAGAACGTCACCGGAACGTCCATGGTGTGGCGGAGCGAGAACTGGAGCTTCGTCACGCCGCCCGTGATCCAGTTGCCGACAAACGCGTTCCCGCTCGAATTGAAGTTGCTCTGCGCGCGGAACAGGATCGGCGTCGCGCCGATGTTGTTTCCGGCAAGGCTGAACGAGCGGCCGGCGTAGCTCCCGCCGTCCACACCGCCGCTCGCGAAGTACGTCGGGGGCGTCAGTGCCGCGCCGATGCTCCAATTGCAAGCAGCCGATTCAAAGGTCTCCGTGAACGGATTTACGAGGGCAAGGGCAGACGAGCTTCCGAATGCCAGGCCCGCAACGATCGCAACACACGTGCGCATGAAACTCTCTCCAGGAAAAAGGGGGGTGGGAACGAAGCGGGAGTATTGAGACTCATTCTCAATACCGTCAACCCCAATTCCTGTTTGACAGCAAAATTCGCAGAATCCAACCACAGAGAGTTCACGTTGCCCACTATAATCGCAAAAACTAGTGTTTTATCGGACGCTTGAGTCCGGGATTCGCACCGTCACCTCGCCCCGCTGCTCAGTCAGCTCCATCCCCTTCGGGACAAGATTGGTTGACACCACAATCCCGCCCGCCGGCAACGGCTTCGAGAATTCGTACCGAATCGTCAACACACCCTGGTTCTGCTTTGCGGAGTAGGAAAGCACGCCATACTCCGTTGGCCACTGGCCGATCGAGACACCCTCGCCTTCGAGCCACTCGGGCTTGATGCCCGCGCCGATCACAAGCGAACGTGCCGCGCCCTCTTCGAACACGAACATCGAGCGGACCGAGTTCAGAAAATCGCTCGCGCACCAGGTGTGAGGCATGTCGCCGATGAACTTCGGAGTCTCAGACTTGCGCCACACAACTTCCGCCCACTGATTCCATGCCGCGGGCCGCCGATCGGCCATGTAGTAGTCCATCAGCTTCCAAGCCTTCTGCGGCCAGCCGAGGCGGATCATCGAGCCGACGATGCGCCATTCGTACGGCGTGTACTCGTTGTACTTCACGCTCCCGTCGAGGCGGCCTGTCGCAAACTTGTAGAACTTGTCGAAGGTGTGTTCGAGCTGATTTCGATCAAGCCACGCACCCGCTCCGCAGGGCCAGAGCGCGATCGTCGTGCTTGTCGCGTCGAAGTCTCCAAGCTCGACGCAGCCGGGGATGTAGTCGATCTTGTGGTGCGCCGTTGCACGCTTAATCGAGTCGATGACGCAGACGCGGAACTCGTCCGCGATCGCCTGGAACTTGGTGGCATCGTCAGACTTCCCGAGGATCCTCGCGATATCAGCAGCGTCTTGAAGTCCCTTCTCGACGAAGAAATCGTCCCAGTAGCTGTGCATGGGCTTGGCGCTATACCCCTCGTGGCTGATCGACTCAGGAACGAGCCCGTACTCGGCCCGCTTCAAACCCGAGGCGTTCGCGTACTCGGGCGTCATCCGCTCTTTGCGAATCGAATCGATGTACTCCACGGCCTTGACCACGTACGGGTAGTTCTTCTCGAGCGTCGCCTTGTCGTGCGTGAACAAGTAATACTTGCGGAGCAAGTAGAGGAGCTGACCGTGGCTGTCGTGCTCCGGCACCGGGTCGGGCCCTCGCTTGTCCACAACGCAGGGCACCTTGCCCGACGCATACTGAAACGGGGCGTACCAATCGATGAACTCGCGCACGCGCTCACCGTGCCCCGTCGCGAGCAGCGCGCTGCTGGTCAGGCAGCCGTCACGGATCCACGAACGCTCGTACGTGCGCGAGCCGGGCTGAATCGCCGGGCCGTCTCGATTGATGAGGATGTGCGCTTGTGAGGTGCGGTA
Source organism: Planctomycetota bacterium (assembly GCA_017303555.1). GTDB lineage: Bacteria > Planctomycetota > Phycisphaerae > Phycisphaerales > UBA1924 > JAFEBO01. Next base: position 211,893 of record JAFLCN010000002.1, on the reverse strand, counting down.
GGTGTCCGCGAGCGCGGCTCCCGATTGGGGCAGCGACAGTTGCACTTCATTCAACTGCTTTGTCCACCATGCTTCGGTCTCGGCACGCTTTCGGGCCAGTTCGCCGACGGCTTCTCGTGCGGATGCATTCGCCCACGCGGGCAAATCGTTCACATCATGCAATGGCACGACGACGGCCCACTCGCGCGATTCGCCCGGCGCGAGATCGAAGGGCGTGACAAAGACCCCGTTGGCGAGTCCCGTTGTATCGCGCACCGGATTCGCGGCAAGGTCTTCGAATCGCAAAGCGCCTGCACGATCGAGGCTTTCCCCTTCGTCGAATGTCCCGGCGATGCCCCGGACGTTCTCGCCGATGAACCGGACAAGCTTGGTGTCCGGCGGCGCGAGACGCTGGACAATCGCGGCGTCTCCGTTCCATTGAATTTCATCGATGCGTGCCACGCCCCCGCTGGTCTTGAGATCCTGCCACGGGGGATTCACCTGGAACGGTCGCATTGCAAGCACGAATCTGCCGCTCTTGCGGTCCGTGCCGGAATTTCGGAGCGAGTAAGTGGCGGCAAGAACGCTCTTGCCGGTCGGCCCGAAAGCAAAGGCCTGGATCTGCAGCGTGAGCGGACCGTGTCTGCGTGTCACGATCGGCAAGGGCAGGTAGTTCGAAGGCAAACTCTGCGTCACCGTCGCATTCGACCAACTCAGCAGTTGCGGCGAAGAACCATCCGTGACATCGAGAAACATGAACGGCTCGAGCGTGAATCGCTCCTTGTCGACTTCAAGAACGCCGTCTGAACTCAGCAGGCCTTCCTTGGCATCATCCGCAACGCCCACAACTGTCCAGTAGCTTTGTTCGGGCGAGAAGTAGCGAGGCAGGTCGCCGCGGGGTCGATCCTGTGCGATGCGAACGAACGTCTGATTGTGACTCTCGCCGAAGGAAAGCGGCGCGATCTCGAGCGTGCGCATGAGTGCGCCACTCTGTCCGACGCCCGCCAACTTGATCCGGATGAAGGCCGCTTCGGCATCGCGCAGAGGCATATAGAAACGGCCGGTCGGCGGAACGCGGTGTCCGCCCAGCCGGGAGAATCGCTCACCATCGGTGGACCCGAGAACTTCCATCGCGGCTGGAACCGCGCTGCGATCAAACTCCGCGATCACGCCTCCAAATTCGCGCACGCCTCCGAGCGCGATCGTCAATGTCCCGTCGTCCATATTCCAGCCGGTCCGCCAGTTGACGGTGGTCGGATTGGAAATCACCGAAGCCTCGTTGCCCAAATCAATAGAGCCGTCATACGAAACGATCTTGGGATTTGCAGGTCGCGCCGCAACCTGCGGGACCGATTCGAGCACCAGATCCGAAAGATCGACCGTGCCCTTGCCTCCCGAACTCGCGGCAATCGCAAACTCGATTGCGCCGAGTTCCGTGTGCGGCTTGCCCCCGTTCGGCCCCCACGCAAAGGAAAAGTGCCGGCGCTTGAAGCGATTCGGCTCCCACTCGGCCGGAAAGGCAAAGTCGCGGTTGTTGACCCACCAGACATTGTCGCCAGAGCGATCGAGCAGCTTGATTTCGAAGTTGTTTGTTGGTCCGTTGCCGCGAAGGTTGAACGACAAGCGATATTCGGGCGGGAGCGGGACACCGACCTTGCGGCGGATGACCACGAAGCCGCTGCCCGATTGAAAGTCATACTTCAATCGCAGCGCCGGCCGGCCGCCGGGTTCTGTCGCCTGTTCCAGCGATGCTCCGACTCCGTCGCTTGGCTGAAGCGACCAGAGACTGACATCATCGCATGCATCCCGAAAGATCACGTCCGCTCGCGCCGATCCGCTGCCGAAGGCAAGCGCGGTACCGAACATGAGGGTGAGCAGCAGCGTCTTCATCCAGTCGATCATGAAACTCTCCGGAGCGTTCCCGAGTCGTGTGGTCCGCGAACCAGTCGGCAGATGCCGGTCCTTCACGCTTTCGCGTTTCCTAAGCATGAAATCGCTTTCAGTATGCCGAAACTCCGGGCTTTCGTCAATCGAACAGAGTATGGTGACTCTGGTCGCTCGCTTCGAGCGCACGGGAGGATGATGAAGACCGCTTCAGCTTGCGTTTCCGCTTTGTTGCTCTCCGGGTCTCTCGCGATCGCGGCACCCGTCTCGTCGCCGTGGACTTCCTCCTTCGGACCTTCCGCCAACATCGCCGCCGTCGCCGGCAGCACGCTCTCCGGCTACGAGGCTGCGGCTGATTCGGTTTCCGATTCGATCGAAGTCCGCGATACGCGGGGCACACTTCTTGCATCACTCTCCCGCGCCCGTATGACGGCGCTCGTCCCGTGGATGGCGCTCGACGCCTCCGCCGATGGCCCCATTTCTCTCGCGTTCTCCGAGTCCGGTCGCCTGCTCTTCATCGCCCTGCACACCACGAGCGCTTCGCCCGATGCCAATCCGGCCGACGCGATTCTGCGCTACGACACGCAAACCGATTCACTCTCGCTTTTCGCCCGCGTGAATCTGTCGCCGCCCGATGCCGCGTTCACGCACCTGGGGATGGTCCACTTCAAAGGCCGGCTCTACGTTGCGAGCGCGGGCGCGGTCCGGTGCTATTCGGCCGGTCGAAACAACGTGACCGGCTCGCTTCTGTTCTCATCCGCGATCAGCGGCGGCTTCACCCCCACCGGCCTCGTGGTCGATCGCACGCAGAACACCATGCTCGGGTCTTGGAACGGCCAGATCTGGCGTTCGACTATCAACTCCAACTCGCTTTCTTTCTCCTCTCTCGGCGCGCTGGGGAACGTCCGCGACCTGGCCTTCTCCGATCACTACGGCGGCAGCACCAACGCCGGGCTCTACGCCGCCGCTTCCACAGCCGCCACCTCGGTGACGGTGTTCATCCCGCTGGCGCAGGCACGCGCAACCCAGGCCTTCGCGCCGTCGCCCTATTCCGGCCCCGCAGGTCCGCAGACCTCCATCGGGAGCGTCGGAGACGGCTCGCTTCTCAGTGCGGGCGGCGCATCGGTTTCGAAGATCAGGGATTCGTCCGACACACGCCTCTCGTTTGAAAGCTGGGTCAACGACGAGATCGCACAGGTCGTTTTCTTCGGGAAAAGCCTGATCTCCCCCGACGGTGAACCGGCCGGCTGGGTCATCGATGGCGATGTGATACCCGCCTGGAATCGTTTCCATCCCGCCTCCCCGGATGCCGCGGGATGGACCACGCTGCTCTGCCTCATGAGCGACCAGCTCAGCGGCACCTCGAACAACCTGCCCGCGGTCCGCAACATTCTCACCCGCTACGCCGGCCTCAAGCCCGACGGCATCAAGCCCGATCGCTCCGCCGACGGCATCTATCAGCACTGGATCGATCCTTCGACCGGACAGGTCGAATGGGCCGACGGCTACGCCACGCTGAGCACAATGAAGATCGTGCACGCCGCCGCAAAGGCCGCGATGTTCTATCCGGGCGATCCCGAAATACGGGCAGCCGCGAATGCCATCATCGGCGGCGTCAAGAACTGGGATTCGTACCTCGTTGCAAACTCGGGCGTTCTCTTCTTCCTCGGCAACGCCGGTGGCGGGCCGACCAACTCCCCTTCGGTCTGCTACAACGAGGGCATCGTGTTCGTCCATGCCGCGGCAAGTTACGGCGGCGCCAACTCGCAGCTCGCATTCAGCCGCTGGCTCAACCGTTCGCTCTGGCAGACGGGCACCTTCGTCACCGGTTTCCCCATCACGACCGATGCCGCGAACAGCTTCCAGTCCGCATTCACGAATCTCTACTCGGCGCTCCTGGTGGATGGCTACCGCAACAGCCCGGATTGGCAGAATCAGATCCGCAACCTGCGGCTCTCAAACTACGCCTGGACCGACGACAACGCTCCCCGCTGGAACACGGTCTTCTCGGCCGGTACAACGCCCGCCGGCTACAACGCCGACAACCTCGTCAACCACGCCGACAATATCGCAACGTTCACATCGCTCGAGGCGTTCGCGGCTGGAGTGGGTGACGGGGTCGTGCATGTGCCCGCGGCAACCGGCGCCTACCACGCGTATCGCATCGGCGCACGCCAGACATTCAAGGGCGGCGCGAGCATCCTCTACCGCCGCTCCAGCTCGCAGCTTTCGTGGGATCCGAACTCGGCCGGACTGCCCGATGTTGCGCTCGGCGCTCTCGGCCTCGCCGAGTTGGTCCAGCCCGGCTCGGTGCAGTCGGTTCTTGCGGGTCCGCTTCTGAATCTCGCCTCGTGCGCCGCCGATTTCAACAACGACGGACTTGTGGACGATACAGACTTCGTCGCGTTCGCCGCAAAGTACAACGACCTGCTCGTGCCCGGCGAGTTCCGTCCCGGCGACCTGAACGGCGACAGCCAGTGCGACGACAGCGATTTCGTTCTCTTCGCCGCTGCCTACGACAATCTGCTTTGCGACTGAGCACGTCCGTGCCACCGCTCTCCCGGGCGGTGTCTCGCTCTTCTCGAACCAAGTGCGAGCGAGGATCGTGCGTTTCCCCATCTACACTCCCGCCCTATGTCATTCCCCGCCAACTTCACTTGGGGCGCTGCCAGCAGCGCGTATCAGATCGAGGGCGCCTGGAACCAGGACGGGCGCGGCCCGTCTGTCTGGGATACTTACTGCCACGCTCGCCCCACCGACGGCGGCCCGGCATTCAACCCGATCAAGCCGAACGTCTTTCAAGGGCACACCGGCGACGTCGCCTGCGATCACTACAACAGATACAAGGAAGACGTCGCGATCATGAAGACGATCGGCCTCAAGGCCTATCGCTTCTCGCTCTCGTGGTCGCGCATCCTGCCCGATGGCGTGGGCGCGGTCAACGCCACGGGGCTTGATTTCTACGATCGCCTCGTCAACGAGCTTCTCGACAAGGGCATCACGCCCTACGTGACGCTCTTCCACTGGGATTATCCGGAGGCGCTTTTCCAGAAGGGCGGCTGGCTCAACCGCGAATCGGTGAAGTGGTTCGCCGATTACACGCAGGTTGTCGCCGATCGACTCGGCGATCGGGTGAAGAACTGGATGACGCTCAATGAACCGCAGGTCTTCCTGCAGTTCGGTCACGCGGACGCCGCGAACGCTCCGGGCCTTCGGCTTGGGACGCGCGAGTTGCTCGTTGCCTGCCACCACGCGCTCATGAGCCACGGCGCCGCCGTGCAGGTGCTCCGCGCTCGTTGCAAGGGCGTGCAGTCGATCGGTTACGCGCCGGTCTGCGTGACGAAGTATCCCGCGACCGATTCCGCTCAAGACCAGAAGGCCGCGATCGACGTCATGGGCTCCGTCACCGAACGCAACATCTGGAACAACACCTGGTACGCCGATGCGATCGTGAAGGGGCACTACCCCGAGGATGGCATGAAGGTCTTCGGAACCGATGCGCCCAAGCCGCAAGCAGGCGACATGGAACTCATCTCGCAGAAGATCGACTTCATCGGCGTCAATATCTACGAGGGCACGCCCGTTCGCATGAACCAGGCCGGCACGCCCGAAGCCGTCGAGCGCACGCCCACCCACCCCACCACCGCCATCCGCTGGCCCGTCGAACCCAAGAGCCTCCACTGGGGCCCGCGCTACACCTACGAACGCTACAAGCTCCCTGTCTACATCACCGAGAACGGCATGAGCGGCATCGACTGGGTCAGCACGGACGGCAAGGTCCACGATCCGCAGCGCATCGACTTCACACGGCGCTATCTGCTGGAACTTCGCAACGCCATCAAGGCGGGTGCCGACATCCGTGGCTACTTCCACTGGTCGATCCTCGACAACTTTGAGTGGTCGCAAGGTTACAAGGAGCGCTTCGGCCTTGTTCACGTGGACTACACGACGCAGAAGCGCACGCCGAAGGATTCGGCGCATTGGTACGCGAAGGTGATCGCGAGCAACGGGGCGCACCTCGATCAAGACCCGTTCGGCGGTTGATCGAAGCGATGCCGCCCGGCAAACCTTCTTGTTCGATTTGAAATTTCTGATCCGAGATATCAAATCCAAAATCTCAGATTTGAGATTTCAGATGTGCGATCGCGTTTTCCACGTTCGGGTGCGAGGCCGCATGACGAGGCTTTCTCTCACACCCTGCTGCTCTCCCGCACGATCAGCTTCGTCGGCAGCTTCTCGCGGGTCGCCGGCTTTTCGCTGTTTCCAACACGCTCGACAAGCAGACGCACCACGGCAGCGCCGATGTCGAGCAGCGGCACCCGCACAGTTGAGAGCGCCGGACGCACGAGCGTTGCGATCCGTGTGTCGTCGAAGCCGACGATCCGGAAATCCTTCGGCACGCTGATGCCCGCATCCTGCGCGGTCTGCATGATGCCGAGTGCGATCTCGTCGTTACCCGCGAGCACGGCGACGTTCTTCAGGCCCACTTTGCTCAGGCGATCGGCCGCCCACTGGCGTCCCCATTCGACCGAGTACTCGCCGAAGGCAAACTGCTCATCGCGTGCGGCGTGCCCGCGCGCCGACAACGCCTTTCGGAATTCCGCGGCACGCTCGGCCGTATCGAAGTTCTCTTTCGGGCCACCAACGAAGAAACAATTGGAAGCGGGCGTCTTCTCGAGCAGGTGCTCGGCCGCCTCGTGCGTGCCCATCGCGTTATCGACAACCACGCTGTCCACGCCCGGCTCGTTGATGTCTGCATCCAGCACCACGGTCGGCAGAGCCGCATCCAGCGTCTCGCGCCAAAGCTCCATGTTCGGCTCGGTCATCATCAGCGCCAGGCCGTCGATCAGGCCGAATGCCAGGTTCTCCGTGCGCGTCGGGCTGCCGTGATCGTGCGCATCGGAACTCACCAGAAGGTGGAACCCCAGCCGCCGCGCCTCACCGTCGGCGCCCCTCAGAAGCTCTGAATAGAACTCTCCGTGGATATCCGGAAGCACGATCCCCAGCACTTTGCCGTGGCGCCGGCTCAGGCCTTGTGCGTACGCATTGGGCACGTACCCGAGCAGCTTGATCGCCTCGCGGACACGCCCCGCCGTTTCCGCCGTCACCAATTCCGGCTGATTCAACACGCGGCTCACGGTCGCGATCGAAACCTTTGCCTCGCGAGCAACGTCTTGTATGGACGTCCCGGCTTTCATCATCGAGTTGGCCTTTATTCGCCTCATCTGGAACCATGCTATCGGCTGATAATCGTTTTCATCCGTCGCTCGCCCACGAATTCAAACAGATTCCGCACCAGATGAAAGCGCTTTCTTTTTCGGATACGCTTCCTTCGAAACCCATGAAACACTCCGCACCCAACGCTCTGTGCGCCTGCCTCGCGGGCTTTGCCATCGGCACTTTGGCCTCCGCACAACCCGCCCCACCCGCCCCACCCTCGCTGCAGGCCGCTTCCATCGCGTCCCCGGCGGATGTGAAGCGACCGCCGTTCCAGTTTGCTGCCGAGGACGAGCAGTTTCTGGAAGAGGTGCAGCGTGCCGCGTTTCGCTATTTGTGGGAGACCGGCGACCCCTCCAATGGCATGCCGCCAGATCGGCTGAGCGAGCCGACCGTCAGCGTTGCGGGCGTCGGCTTTCTGCTTTCCGCCCTACCGATCGCCGTCGAACGAAAGTGGATCACACGGGACGAGGCGGAGCAGCGAGCGCTCCTTGTGCTCCGCGCTCTCGCGAAAGACCCCGAGATCCGGAAGGCCGGCCTGTTTCAACACTACCTTGACGGCAAGACCGGCGGCATCCATCCCGCCAAGAACCTCGAGCACGTCGTTTCCACCATCGACTCCGCGCTGCTTTTCGCCGGCATGCTGACGGCCTCTTCGTATTTCAAAGGTGAAATCGCAACGCTCGCGGATGGCATGTTCGCCGAGGCAAATTGGAAGTTCTTCCAGGGGGGCGACGAAGCAAAGCCCTACGAACGCGGATTCATTTCCCTCGGCTGGAAGCCCAAAGACAAGACGAAGCCGGCGGGTGACGGTGCGCGACTTCCCTACTACTGGGCGGACTCGGGCTGCGAACACCGCCTCACCACGTTCCTCGCGGTCTGTGCGCCGAACGAAGCAAACCGAATCGACCCCGCGATTTACTACAAGCTCCGGCGTCAGCAGGGCAGCTACACCTTCCGAGGCGCTCCCTCCAAGTTGCCGGCCGATCTGGAGAAGCAGACCGGAACGGTGGTCTGGTTCCCTTTCTCGGGCTCGCTCTTCGTGAACACGTTCAGCCACCTGTGGATCGATTACGCCTCGATCGGCGTGGACAACCCGGCAGCGCTCGGCGTCAAGAATCGCATCCCCACCGACTGGTGGGAGAACAGCCGGCGGATGACGACGCTCCACCGCCTCAAAGCGATCGAGAACCCCAAAAACCTGCCGACACTCGGAGCCGACGCCTGGGGCCTGACCGCATCAGACTATCCAAAGGGCTACCTCGTTGCGGGCGTCTACCCCGACACCATCGCAATGCCCAATTCCAGGCCCGATTGGGACTATTCAACGTTCCGGGCGAAGGACGATTTCGGAGACGGGACGATCGCTCCGTACGGGGCCGGATGTGCCATTCTCTTCCAGCCCGATGCGGCGATGCGGGCGATGCGTTCCTACCGCTCCCTGAAGCTCCCGGATGGGTCGCTGCTCGCCTGGAGGGATCCGGCCAAGCCTGTGGCAGACGGCGGCGGATTCGGCTTTGTAGACGCTTTCAACCTGAAAGGGCCCGACGGCAAGCCGTGGGCCGCGAAGGACTACCTCGCAATCGATCAGGGCCCGCTGCTGCTGGCGATCGAGAACGCCCGGACGGGGAACGTCTGGCGCTGGTTCCATCAGCACCCCTACGTCCTTGCAGGAAGCGAGCGACTGGGCATGAAACCGTCGCGATGAAACAGTGTTTCATGCTAAATACCGGCGAATAAACGGGTTATCAGACGCACATCAGCGCAGATTGTCGCGACTTTTCTGGCATTGACGCCATTGTCGGGCATTTTCGACTTGCGTGATCTCGTGGAACCTAGTACTTTTTCGTGGCTGAAAACGGTTACAGGAATCCGGCCTCTCATCCGCCGTGGCGCGGGTGAACTCGCGAGGAACGACTTGGACACCGACGGCCCTGCTCTTGAGAGGAGAATTGGAATGAAAGTTCGTGGACTCTTTGCTGTTGTTGCTCTTGCTGGCGCCGCGGCGACCGCTTCGGCTGGCGTGACGAACGCGAACGCGTTCAACGTGCAGCTCCGCAACTGGAACGACTTCCCCGGTTCGACCATCACCCCGGACATCGCTCCCAACCAGACCAGCCATGCTCGCATCACCGAGAACATGGGTCCCAACACCCCCGGCTTTGCCAACCGTCACTTCGCCTATCTGAGCGAAGACGGCGGCACTTCCAAGCTCGGCATGGCGAAGGCCGAGTCGTGGAAGATCTCCTACAAAATGAAGATCAACTCGAACATCGACAACGGCGGGCCGATCTTCCCGCAGCAGCCCGAAGGCGGCCTCTTCTTCTTCAACGATCGCGGCGGCGGCTGGATCGATGAAGGCGGCATCTTCGTCGTCGGCAACGGCACCGTGTTCGTCGGCGGCGCCGGCCAGAAGTTCAGCCTTATCGCCGAGGGCGCGATCTCGCCCGCGTTCCAGAAGGGCGATGTGCTTTCCATGTCCTACACCTACTACGCCCCGGGCGCGATGGGCGCTCTGGCCGCCTACATCGTCCAGTTCGACAACCTGACCAGCGGCTTCTCCAAGACCGTTGTGAACACGTTCGATGCCGATCCGAATGGCTTCAACGATGGTTCCGCGATCGGCTTCCGCTGGCAGCACACCCGCAATCCGCTCGTGGATGGCGGCACGGTCAACGACATCGAGTACTACGACATCGCGATCGTTCCCAGCCCGGCTGGCGCTTCGCTCCTGGCCCTCGGCGGCCTCATCGCGGCGCGTCGTCGTCGCGCCTAAGCCCGATTCCATTCGAAACTCGCCGGCACTCCCGGTGAACATTCGGATGTGAAGGTGCATTTTCCCGGCCCGCGGCATTTGCCGCGGGCCGGTCGTTTTTGCCCCGCTCCTTCGATTGGACCCGCATGGACAAAGTCCGAATTGTGGAAAACTCGAAAGAAGCTGCCGAGCGACTTGACAGGTGCCTCCGGATGTGTCACGATGTAAGCGCTTACATGGTCTTTTTCCATCCGGCTCTGCGTGCGTTTCAGTGCGTGTTTCACGCCCCGCGGATCCTCAGGGTTGCTGCATGATGCTCTCCAGCCGATTCGGACATTTCGACAACGCCCATCCTTCAGGCTCTTCCTTTGTGATCACGGATCACGACACCCCCATGCCGTGGGTGAACGTGATCTGCAACGGGCGCTACGGGCTGGTCATCAGCCAGAACGGTGGCGGCTTCTCCTGGTTTGATGATGCGCAGCACAACGTGCTGACGCGCTGGGAGATGGACCTCGTTCGCGATTGCTACGGAAAGTTCCTCTACATCGCGGACCTCGATGCTCCGCTCGATGCGCCCGATGTCTGGTCGCTCGCGCCCGCTCCGTGCCGGCGCTCGTACGACGAATTCTCCTGCACGCACGCGCTCGGCAGCAGCACGTTCCACACGCTTCGTTCGGGCATTCGCGCGAATTGGACGTTGACGGTTGATCCGAAGGATCATGTCGAAGTCTGGTGCGTGGAACTGACCAACACAACCCGCAAGGCCCGCAGCCTGCGCGTCGCATCGTTCTTTGAGTGGACCTGCGGCGTTGCCCCCGACGTCAAGCGAGAGTTCCATCGCCTGTTCTTCGATGTTTCGTTCGATGAGACCGCGGCACGCCGCGCGATCGTCTCCACCAAGAACATGTGGGACATTCGCCCGAAGACCGAGCGCGAACACTGGAACGTGCCGTGGCCCTATGTCGCGGCGCACAGTGTTGCCGGCGCGCAGTTTGATCGACCTCTTGCGGTCGCCGACAAACAGATGTTCCTCGGGAAGTACGGCGCAACGGCAAGCCCGAAGGCGATGACGGTTCGCGATATCGCCGGTTTGCGTCAAGCGGGCTTCGGCCGCTTCGGCGATGCCGCGGCGGCCCTCGGCGGCGATCTCTCGATCGCGCCGGGCGCAACGGTCAAGCTGCACTTTGTCGTCACGATCGGCGCCGACAAGAAGGCTTGCCTCGCCAACGTTGACAAGTACAGCGACGAAAAGGTGGCGTGGGATACGCCCCGGCGCGCTCACGAATTCTGGAAGAACCTGCTCGGTGCAACGACGGTGAAGTCGGATCGTGCCGACTTCGACCTGCTGAACAACCACTGGCTTCCGTATCAGGCGCTCTCCGGCCGCATGTGGGGCCGCACGGGCTATTACCAGCAGTCGGGCGCGTTCGGTTTCCGAGATCAGTTGCAGGACAGCCAGGTGTGGCTGCCGCTTGATCCCAAGGGAACCAAGCGCCAGATCATGCTGCACGCGGAGCGTCAGTTCAAGGACGGCTCGGTCTATCACTGGTGGCACGCGCTCGCCGATTTCGGCAATCACACGGCGTGCAGCGATGACTATCTCTGGCTGCCGTTCCTTGTGGGCAACTACATCCGCGAAACCGGCGACGATTCGATTCTGAACGAGACCGCGCCGTTCGTGGATGATCCGCAGGCGAAGGCGACTGTGCTTGATCACTGCAAGCGTTCGATCGAGCGCACGTTCAAGCGCACGAGCGAGCGGGAGGGTGGGGGCATCCCGTTCATCGGCTCGTGCGACTGGAACGACGGCCTCTCGGCGATGGGCATCGACGAGAAGGGCGAATCGGTCTGGCTCGCCATGTTCCTGTGCGAGGTGCTTCAGAACTTCGCAACGGTCGTCGAGCGCAACGGCGATGCCGATGCCGCGAAGCGATACCGCGCGAAGCGCGAAGACTACGTCAAGGCCGTGAACGCTCACGCGTGGGACGGCGCGTGGTACAAGTACGGCACCAAGGACAGTGGCGAATGGATCGGCAGCTCGCAGAGCCCCGAAGGCAAGATCCATCTCAACGCCCAGACCTGGTCGATCCTGAGCGATATCGCGCCGGAAGATCGGGCATCGACAGCCTGGGAAAGCGTCAAGAAGAATCTGCTCAGTCCGTACGGTCCCCTGCTGCTCTCGCCCGCGTACACCATTCCCGATCCGACGATCGGCTACGTCACGCGTTACAGCCCGGGGAGCCGCGAGAATGGTGGCGTGTACATGCATGCTGCTACGTGGGCCCTTGCCGCGGCATGCAAGCGGCGCGATGTGGACAGTGTCGCCCGAATCTGGAAGAGCATCTCGCCCCCCACGCGCGGGCAGAACGCCGATAGCTACTTTGCCGAGCCGTACGTGACGCCCGGCAACGTGGATGGACCGCTCTCGGATAAGCCGGGACGAGCCGGCTGGACGTGGTACACGGGCTCTGCCGCGTGGTTGAACCGCGTGAGCCTCGAATGGATCCTGGGAATCCGCCCGGTCTTCACAAAGACTGGCGAAGCCGGATTGCTGATCGACCCTGTCCCGCCGGTCGAGTTTGGAACGGTCGATGCGGTGCGGACATGGCGAGGCAAGAAGGTTCGCGTGCGGTTTGATAGCCGCGGGTTCGACGCCGGGAAACCGGCGGTGGTTCGAGCAGGTTCCGCCGGTGTTGTCGGATCGGGTCAGGCGATTCCGGGAGGAATACTGACTGAAACGTTGCTGAAAACGTTGGGCCGGGACGACATATTGGACGTATATGTCTCATGGACCGATGCCGCTGATTCCAGCGGAAAGGCCGGGGCGGGCGCGGCAGAAGCCAAGCCCACAGGAGCGATGCCGAAGGCGGCACCGCAGCGAAGTTGAGCGGATCGACGCGGTGAGCCCGTTCGGGCGAAGAACCGCGAGACACAGGAGTCGATGGCATGGACGGGAAATCCAGTCAACATTCAAAGCGTTCGATCCGAGCGCGGGTCGGATTTACGTTGATCGAATTGCTCGTTGTCATTGCGATCATCGCGATGCTGATCGGAATTCTGCTTCCAAGTTTGGGGGAGGCGCGACGCACAGCTTGGCTCGTGCTGTGTCAAGCGAACCTTCGCCAAGTCGGACTTGCGTCGCAAATGTACTTCGACAACCAGAAGCGACCAACATGGTTCGACATGTACATGGATCCGAAAACCAAAATCACTTCCGAGTCATCGAACGTCAATCAGCCGAAGTATCATGTCAACCCGAATATCGCTCTTCAGGAATATTTGAATAACAGCGGAAGCGTCGCTTTTTCTTGCCCCGCGGCGAAGGGCTTTTCGAGCGTCCGTGCAACAGAAACCCTCAAGCTGCAACAGATCGGCTCTCGCATATTTGTGCTCGGGCCCGATCAGGATTTTCTGAGCGCAGCGACGAAAGGCGTAAAAACCTGGTCGGAGTTTTACTTTAACGACTCCGTGATCAAAAAGAACTCCGCGGGGAAAATTGTTGGCGGCATGTCTAGACGCAACATGAACGAGCTTCGCTTTCCCCAATTTATCGTTTGGGCCACGGATGCATTTGACGAGTTTCCGCGCCACCAGTCGAAACAAACGCTAAAACTAGAGGGTCCCGGCGCATACGGAGCTGCCGCAACTCGAGGGCGAAACAACTTCCTGTTCGGCGACCAATCGATCAAGACAATCGATATTGCGCAGTACGGGGACAACGGTTCTCCCGACCCGCTCGGAATTCCGGCCAAGTTTTTCAACTGGGGCCACGCGTTCGACCTTCTGCCGCCGGATAAGCAACCTTAACGGAGCGTTTATGGGTTCGATTCGAGAATTACTGGCGAAACCCGCCGTGGGCTGGACGGCAGCCGGACTCGCCGTTCTCATCGCGCTGTTCTTCTTTTGGCGAAGCGTTGTGTCTCGATCAACCTACGACCTGTCGCGCCTCTCAGAGTCCGTCACAGTGCGATTTACCGACACGGATGAAGAGGTTCAGTTCACGCGAGGTGACTTCGAGCGACAAGTTCGCGAAATACCGGGGACGCTCTCAACGGACAAAGGGATTCTGAACCCGAAGACAGGAAAGCGGACCGGGGTTCTCGTCGCAAAGCGCGAGTGGGACGAAGTTGTAAATCGCCTCAACTCCGAGCGAGACTGGGCGCGGCAAAATTCACCCTTTGGCGCACCGCCAGCAGCGAATTCAAGTCCGAAGCAGGATAAGTGATGAAGCGGGTGTCTCAAATTCCGAAGCGGTCTATCCGAGCTTTCACTCTCATCGAGCTTCTGATCGTCATCGCGATCATCGCGCTCTTGATCGGGATCCTGCTCCCCGCACTCGGCAAGGCACGCCAGCGGGCTCGCGATATTCTTTGCGTGAACAATCTTCGGCAGTTGGGGATCGCGACGCAGGGCTACCTGGATGAGCAGAAGGTTCCGCGCTGGCTGGATCTCCGCACCCCGCCCGATCCGAGCTTTCCTTCGGACAAGGGCATGCTGTTCCAGATCAATACCGTCTTCGCGCTGCAGCCGTACTTGAATCAAGCCGGGAACGCGCCGTTCACCTGCCCGTCGGCACGGAACACCAACTCCGATGTGCGCGATCCCATCGTTGCGCTCGGGTTGCAGCGCTTCCTCCGCTACTTTGTGTGGCCGGCGCCGTCGTTCGCCAATCTGAGGCCAGAGACCAAGACCTGGACGTATTACTGGTTCAACGACTCCGCGGTCGCGAAGGCCGCGAACGGAAACATCACGGGCGTCGCGGGCCGGCGGATGACCGATATCCCGCACGTGGATGCGATGGTGTGGGCGATGGACTGCTACGACGAGCGGCCGCGACACGGCCCGGCGAAGTTCTCGCCCGATACTCCGGCGGACGTCAACGCGCTCGACGGGGCGAACAATTATCTCTTCGGCGACTTGAGCATCCGGAATATCACCCGCCGTGCCGCATATACCGAGCAGGATAAGTACGGCTCAACCAAAGACGATCGCTCGTGGATCGGATGGGGACATCGGTATCCGAAGCCGGGGACATGAAGGCAGAGGCACTAGCGCGGGCCGGGCGCGAAGCGGTCGCGGGAACGTTCGAGGCGTTGCCGTACGAGCCCGAGCGAAGTGTCGGGCGGATGCGGAGAAGTTGAAGCGGTCTCGAAAGTTCGAGAAAAGCCGTCGGGAGCGGGCTTTCAGAGTTCCGCATGCTCGCTTCGGCTCTGCGTGCATCGGCACCTTCGCTGCGCTCGGGCTCGTACGGCACGTCGCCGGCGTTCGCGTACGCGATGCGCATTCGGATCACTGTTCCGGCGCCGATCGGGCCAGCGTTTCACTCATTCCTGATACGCTCGCCCTCATGTCACGGGCATATTCGCCGCCGCTTGCGTACTTCCTCACCTGGGCCTGCTACGGCCAGCGGCTGCACGGCGATGATCGCGGTTCGGTCGATCGCGAGCACAACCTTCGCGGCACGGCCTATCTCCCGCCGGATGCAAGACGCGTCGAGGCGGAACGAAAGCTCATGCGATCGGCTCCGTTTGCGTTGACGAGTGAGATGTGCCGGATTGCCGATCCGGCGCTTTACGCTGTCGCGGACAAAGAAGGCTGGAAGATTCTTGCGGCGAACGTCCGGAGCACGCATGTGCATGTTGTCGTTGATTGCCGATCGAAAGTCTCGCCGGAGGATGCGATGGCGGCGTTCAAGTCAATGGTCACGAAGGACCTTGGGCTGGCGGGCCTCGTGGGGGAAGACCCGGATGTCTGGGCCGAGCATGGAAGCACGCGGTGGATCAATCATGCCGCGGGCTTGTACGGGGCGATCGCGTACGTGAATGACTGGCAATCGGGCAAGAAGAAGGAATGGCTGGAAGAGCAAAGGCGGATGACGCGGCAGTTCCTTGAAGAGAAGCGAGCGGAACGCAAACGCGCAGAGGATGAAGCGAAGGCGAAACGTCGAGCCGCGGAAGGAAGGCACGGGACCCCGCAGAAGGAGAAGAAAGAAGGCTGAGGCTCGGGCCGGTCGTTCGAAACGTTCGAGAGCTTGCCGTACGAGCCCGAGCGCAGCGAAGTGGCAGATGCGCGGGTGAGGAGGGGAACTTCGAACGAACCGGGAACTTGCGCCGACGGAGGCCTTCGGACTTTTCGAAGGGTGCAGCGAGATTGCAGCACAAGCACCTTCGCTGCGCGCGGGCTCGCACGGCAAGGTTCGGGTTGAACGGGAACGGCGTCCAAGTTCGGACCCATTCCCGCCCACCCCCACCCCCCTCCCTCGGGGAGGGGGCTCGAGAGAATCTACATCCTCAACAACTCATCCACCAGATACGCATGGCTCATCGTGCCCATTCGCAGGCACTCGAGCTCGAACTTTTCATTCGGTGAGTGCACGCGATCGTCATCGAGACCGAAGCCCATGAAGATGGTTTCGAGACCGAGTTTGCTTTTCAGCGAGCCGGCGACGGGGATGCTGCCTCCGGTTTTGATGAGGGCGGGGCGAGTGCCGCAGGCGCGTTCGATGGCGCGGGCTGCCGCGGCGAGCTCGGGCGAGTCGGTCTTGACGGTCGCCGGATTGCCACCGTGGTGGTCGATCAGTTCCCAGCGGCAGCCGGGTGGCGTGTGGTCATTGCACCATTTGAAGAAGGCCTTGGTGATCTCGACCGGGTCCTGATCGGCGACGAGGCGGAACGAGACCTTGGCGCTCGCGTGGCTGGGGATGACGGTCTTGGCACCCTTGCCGGTGTAGCCACCGTGGATGCCGTTCAGTTCCGCTGTGGGCCGCGCCCATTCACGCTCGGTGAATGAGTAGCCTGATTCGCCCACGTTGGCGTCGGGTGGGAAGCCGATCTTTTTCAGCGCTTCGCTCGGATTGATCCCGAGCTTGTTCCACTCATCACGTTCGGACTGCGCGATCGGGCGGACGCGGTCGTAGAAGCCGGGGATCGTGATGCGGCGGTCCTTATCCCAGAGCTGCGCGAGGACCTTCACGAGTTCCGAGATCGGATTGGGCGACTTGCCCCCCCACATGCCCGAGTGCAGATCCTGATTCGCGCCGTGCAGGATGACTTCGGTGTACGCAAGCCCTCGCACGCCGTATGTGATCGCGGGCTTGCCCCGATCGAGCATGCCGGTATCGCTGATGACGCAGACCTTGCACGCGCCGAGTTCGGCCTTGTTCGCGTCGATGAAGCTGTCCAGATGGACCGAGCCGGATTCTTCTTCCCCCTCGAGGAGCACGGTCATCTTCACGCCCCCCGCGGCAAGCCCGGAAGCTTCCTTCCAGGCTCGCATGGCGGAGAGGAACATCATCACCTGGCCTTTGTCGTCGACTGCGCCGCGCGCGATGATGCGGGGCGGGCCATCCTTGCCGGACGGATCATCGACGAGCTTGGGCGTGAAGGGCGGACTGTTCCAGAGCTCAAGCGGATCGGCGGGCTGCACGTCGTAGTGGCCGTAGAACAGGATGTGCGGGCCTTTGTAGTCGGGCGCTCCGGGCGCGTGCGCGAGGACAATGGGATGGCCGGGGGAGTCTTTGGATCCGGTCTCGCGGAGCGATGATTGAAATCCGCTCGCGCCGAGATGGTCCGAGGCCCACTGTGCAGCATCGCGGCAGGCCTTCGCGTACTCCGGATCGGTGCTGATGCTGGGAATCTTGAGCCAGTCGATGAGCTCGCGAACCTGCGCGGCTTGGCCGGATTTGAGGAGCGAGGTGACTTTGGCGAGATGATCAGAGTGTGCGGATGTGGTCATGGTGCCATTCTTGGAAAGAAAAACGCCCGCGGGAGGCGGGCGTTCGAGAATCACGAACGGGCGCGGCTTCAACGCTTATTTGTTGACTGAGCTGCGTCCCAGGCTTGCTGCATGAGCGCATCAGGTGGCATGGGATTGAACAATCGCACATTTCGGCCGCAATCCGGACACTTGGTAGGTCCGGGCTTGCCAAGCCGATCGTTCAAGATCACATAGGTCGGAGGAAACTTCGCTTTACCGTCTTTCGTCCAATAGCAAGCTTCCGCCGGGAACAAGGTCGCCTTTCCGGTCTTCGGGTTCACAAACGGAAACGTCGCGCCGCGCGGTGCGCGAAAATCTGTGAAAGCCTGTCCGGTTTCAACATCAACCACGGGCATGGTTCGGGCCGCAACTTCGGGCGAATTCCTCCAGGAGGAAATGCTGGTCCATGCCACAAATGCAAGTGCTGCAAATGCGATCAGCGCTAGACCCGCTGCCATCCAGAGCTTGCCACGACTTTCACCGTTGGACTTTTCATGCTGCGACGGCTTTTCTACTGCCTGATCAGCATCATCGAGTAACGAGGACGAATTTGCAGAACGTGTCCCACTGGGCATGCTTCAAGGCTCCGGCCGGTCTTCATTGACGTTCGTCGTGAGCAACTCAGGGGACCACGTAGGGATTTTCGGCCGTCGCTCCAATACCACTTTGATCTGCGAACGAACGCTTGGTGGAACTCCAAGTAGAAAGTGGCCTTGAGATTTTGGTTCCCGTCGGAAACCACAACATCGGATTCGTCGCGGCGTTGTCATCCATTCTCGCGACGTGCCCATCGTAGAACGCGACGTTTCCGAGGCATTGAACGCCAGCCGAACCGCCTCCGCTCGCGGCACCTCCGCCCGGGTCCATCCGCTTACTGCCGTGTCGGAATGCCCAGAACCGTGCGTCGACGTAGCGAGCCCACGGCCCGCCCGCTTCTGTCGCCTTTCGGTGCAGCGCCTTCGTCCCGTCGCTGCCCGTGTACCACCAGGCTCCGACGTCTGCGAAGGACCCGCCGAACTTGGCGTCGGTTTGCATGTCGTAGTTGTACGTTGGAGCACCCGCTTGCGTACCGGCAGCCCCTGCTTCGGCATAACGGTGGGAATCAAACACCAGTACCTTCATCGATGCCGTGCCCAGGTTGGAGAGCTTGGGCAGATACCCCCGGCGATCAATCCCTTCGTTCCGCCGATCACCTGCACCGAACGGTGCGGCATCTTCAGTCGAAACAAATCCAGTGGACATACAGAACGATGGCATGCGCTTGACCTGCCATGGCCCACCCGCACGCGGATACGGTTGCGCTTCGAAGTTGTTTTCCGGGCAGTTCATGGACGGAGTTCGCAGGTAAAAATCGAACCGGTCGGACCTCACTTGTGCGGTGGCGCTCTCTTCGCGACTCGCAAGTGTGACTCCGTCGCCGGGCCCCTGCTGCCCGAGGAAACTCAGCAGCGGACCTGTCCAATCCCAGATCTGAATCGATGAACCGTTGAATTGCGCGACCCCGCCTGCTTTCGACTTGCCCATCGCATCCCAGCCAGTGGTCATCGGTGAGCCGAGCAACCATTCCTTGTTCTGTTCGGCGTAGGCGACCGTTCCGACCGCAATTTGGCGCTGGTTGTTCGAACACACCAACCCTCGCGCGATCCGCCTTGCCGTACCCAGCGACGGCAGCAGGATCGAGATGAGCAGCGCGATGATCGCGATGACGATGAGCAGTTCGATGAGGGTGAACCCTGGGCGGCGCTGTTTCATGGGTGAAACCTTTCCGGAGTCGAATCCTTGCTGACCCCTGCCGCGTTGCCGCGGCCCCTTCCACTCAGAATGCGAAACTCAGACAGAACCGAAAACCCAAACCCCCGACCCCTCCACTCCCAAACACCCCCCACCACACACCAGACGTTCGATGAAGACGCCCACGAGCATACCAGATTTCGGGCCCGAGGGTGGCAGAACCGACAGAGAACTGAACTGGGAGGCGGGTTTTGGAAACCAAACAGACCCCGATTGTTCGAGTGAATTCGGGGGCTTGAAAGCGTACGCGTTGTCCGCGAGTGGAGCCCCAAGCCTGTCGATTTTTCCGCTCGATCGATGACTTCTTCGCACAATCTTTGCAGTTTTTTGCCGCCCGGTTTGTGATAACCGTCGGCGGCTCGGGGTTGGTGCGGAGGCGCGAAGCCGGCGCGGCCTTCGCCCGCGAAACTCTGCCCAACTGCAAGAACGCCAAGCAGATGCAAGCGGCGGGTCCGAACGTGCGGCACACTCAAACTGGTGGCGGTGCGCGCGGACGGTGTTTGCCGCGGCTGCTTCCGGAGCGATGGGAAAGAGTGGAGCGAGAAGAGATGAAGAAGATTGGCTTGATGATGATGGCGGCCGGACTGGCGGCGATGGTTGCCCCGGATGCGAGCGCGAAGGAAATGCTGGTCTGCGGGTTCGGCTCGAACTCGGTGGCGCGGTACGACATGAGCGGGAACTTCCTGGGCAACCTGGACTCGGCGGGGAACTTGTCGGGGCCGCTCGCGGCGCGGATGGGACCGGACGGGAAGATCTATGTCGTGAGCGAAGGGAACAACCGGATCGTGCGGTACAGCGCGAGCTCCGGGGCGTTCATCGATACGTTTGTGTCGGATGCGGGGATGAACTCGCCGACCGGGGTGACGTGGGACAAGAACGGCGATATGTACGTTTCCAGCTTTGCGGGAAGCAAGGTTCGCAAGTACAGCGGCGCGACGGGGGCGTTTCTGAGTGATTTCGTCACGGCGGGCAGCGGCGGCCTGAGCGGCGCGGACAACGGGATGATGTTCGGGCCAGATGGCAACTTGTACGTGCCGAGCTACAACAACAACCGCGTGATCAAGTACAACGGAACAACCGGGGCCGCGATGGGGAACTTCATCGCGAGCGTGAACAGGCCCAGGCAGTTTGAGTGGTTCAACGGCGTGTTCTATGTGGCGAGCGAGGGCGCGAACGCGATCCGGCGGTTCAACGGCACGACGGGTGTGAGCCTGGGTGCCTGGATGGGAACGGGGGCGGGCGGCTTGAACACGCCGATCGGGATGGCGTTTGGATATGACGGGTTTTTGTATGTGGGTTCGGGCGGAACGAATCAGATTCTGAAGTACGACGCGGTGACGGGCGCGTTTGTCGGCGTGTTTGCGACGGGGAACGCGGACTCGTTCCAGTTGCCGGCATTTATCACGATCATTCCGGGCCCGGGGGGGATTGCGGTGATGGGTATGACAGGTGTGATCGCGGCGAGAAGGCGTCGGTGAAAGACGTGCCCACGCGGAACTGCCGCGCGGCCGCCAGATTGCAGCTCTGATCAAAACAACACCCCCTCCAAACTGGAGGGGGTTTTCAATTGGTTGTTGGTCTGTTGTACTGAGCGCCGGGTTCAGATCGCGAGCTACTTGGCGCGTTTGAAGCTCTTGTCGGGGAGCGCCGGCGTCTGCGGCGGCAAGATCGGCTTTTCCTTGATGAGCTGCTGGAGGTGCGCGATCGCGGCCTCGAGCTGGGCATCCTTGCCTTCGAAGGTGGCGTGAGGCAGGTTGTCGACCTCGATGTCGGGCTCGACGCCGTGGCCCTCGACCAGCCAGATGCCGTCGGGGCCGAAGACGCCGGTTTCACCTGCGCTGGCGACGCCTCCGTCGCTCAGGCGGTTATCCATGCTGAGCCAGACTTCGCCACCCCACGTGCGGGTGCCGATGACTTTGCCCAGGCCCAGGCGCTTGAAGCCTTCGGAGAACGCTTCACCATCGGAGGCGGTAAAGGCGTCGGCGAGGACGACCACGTGGCCCCGGAAGGCGAACTGCATGTTCCACGAGTCCGGCTGACCGATGCGGGCGTTCCAGAACATCCAGGCCTTGCGGAGCAGAGCGCCGAGGATCCAGGAGTCGATGTTGCCACCGGTGTTGCGCCGGACATCGATGATGAGTCCGGAGCGGTTGAAGACGGGGAAGAAGTTCTTCGCCCAGCGACCGATCTCGCCGCCTCCCATGTTGCGGAGATGGACGTAGCCGATGTTGGAGTCGCTCTTCTTCTCGGTTTCGAGGCGGCGGGTGTATTCCCAATCGGTGTAGCGGAGGTTGGCATCATCGAACCCGGAAATCGGAGAAACGATGACATCGCGTGCTTCGCCCGATGCGGGTTTGACGCGGATCAGCACCTGCTGGCCGGCTTTGCCCCGGAGGAGCGAGGCGGGGTCTGCGATTCCGGCAAGGGAGATGCCGTTGATCTGTTCGATGAGATCGCCATTGGCGAGATCAACGCCCGGGCGTGCGAGCGGCGGGACGAACGAGGGCTCATCAGGATCGAAGTTGTAGATGCGCTGCACACGCCATCCGGCGGGATCGCGCACCATGTCTGCGCCAAGGAAGGCGTTGGCGATGTCGTCGGTTGCTTCGCGGATCTGGCCGCCCTGCACGAAGTGGTGCAGCGTGGAGAGTTCGCCGGTGAGCTGTGAGAGCACATCGTTGAGTTCGGCGCGGGTGCGGACGCGCTCGATGAGCGGCGCGTACTTCACCTTCATCGCGGGCCAATCGACGCCGTGCATGTTCACGGCGTAGAAGTAATCGCGGAGCAGGCGCCAGGCATCGGCGTACATCTGCTTCCATTCGGTGGCGGGGATGAGGCTGAAGCGCCATTTGGAGAGATCGACGCCCTTGCCATCGAGGTCGGCGGGCGCTGCGGCGGCATCGACGATGGAGAAAGAACTGGCTCCCGGGCCGGATTGCTTCTGGATGAGGAGCTTCTTGCGGTCGGACGAGAGCTGATAGCTGCGGATGTCGGCGGAGACGGTCTTGGTTTCGACCTTTTCATTGCCGATGTTGACGCCCATGAGGTTGGTCTTGGGGTCGCCGCGCGTGAAATCACAGAAGAAGAGGGCCTTTTCCGAGGCGGAGAGCGTGTGGTAATTGCTGGCGGGGAGCGGGACTTCTTCGAGGCGGGTCATGAGGCCGTCGAGATCGATGACGACGTCGGGCGCGGGCTTGTCAGTTTTCTTGTCGTCCTTCTTTTCATCCTTTGAAGCGGCGTCGTCTTTCTTTTCTTCCTTCTTCTGGTCGTCTTTCTTCGTCTCTTCTTTCTTCTCGTCCTTTTTCTCTTCCTTCTTCTCGGCGTTCAACTCGTCGTTCGGACGCCACGGAGAGCGCTGGCCCTTCTTGAGCGCGACGAGGTAGATCTTGGTGCGCTTGTCAAAGTGCGGCTGAGGTGCGAGCGGGCCCCAAGGGCTTTGGACGGTCGAGTTGAAGGTGCGATCGCTCAGGAGATAGAGCCACTTGCCGTCGACGCTGAATGCCGGGCCACCGCTATCGAAGCGGTCGGAGGTGACGGGCGTGGTCTGACCGGTCGCGACGCTGTAGAGGTTGATCACGCCGTTGGCGTTTGATGCGGGCTCGGTGAAAGCAAGCCACTTTGAGTCGGGAGACCACGACATGTCGCCGATGTCGCCGGTTTTGTTCTGAACGATGGTCTTGGTTGTCTTGGCGTCGATGTCGGTGATGTAGAGCTTCTGGTTCTTGTCGGTGTGAGCGACGAGCTTGCCATCGGGGCTGGGGAGCATCGCGAAGCGGATGATCGCGCTGTCATTGGTGATCTGGGTCGCCTCTCCGATGCCGTTCGCAGGGAGCTTCCAGATTTCGACTTCGCCGGAGGCATCGCTGAACGCGAGGAGCGACTTGCCGTCGGGCAGGAACGTCGCATTGCGGAAACGCGTGCCGGACTTTTGCGTCACATCCACAAAGCGGCCCTGCTTGGCAGGGGCGACGAAGACCTGACCCCGGGCCGTGAGCGCGAGGCGATCGCCGTTGCCGGAGATAGAGGAACTCGCGACGGCACGAGCCGGTTCTTTGATCCAGAGCTCACGCATCTGGTCGAAGTCGCTGGAGATCTGGATCGGAATCTGCGCGTCGTTGCCGCTGGCG
Organism: Planctomycetota bacterium; assembly: GCA_017303555.1. Lineage (GTDB taxonomy): Bacteria > Planctomycetota > Phycisphaerae > Phycisphaerales > UBA1924 > JAFEBO01. Next base: position 188,382 of record JAFLCN010000002.1, on the reverse strand, counting down.
AGATCGAGGAGCCAGATGTCGGCGCCATGCTGGTAGACGATGCGCCCGTTCTGAAGATCGGGCGATGCGACGTCGTATTCGGCGTGCTTGGTGTGCTGCTTGAGATCCTTGCCGCTCTGGTCCATGGACCAGATGTTCATGATGCCGTCGCGATCGGTGGCGAAGTAGATCCGACCGTTCCAGACCATCGGGTCTTTGCTGGTGCCGGCAAAATCAGTCGTGAGCGGGGAGGCTTCGGCATCGCCAGCGCCGAACTTCCAGAGCTGCTGGATGAACCCGCCCTGGTAGCGTTTCGTGAAGCTGCCTTGGAAGGGCAGCCGCGTGAAGAAGAGCGTCTTGCCATCGGCGGAGTATGCACCCTGATCGGCCTCATAGAGCGGGATGCGCTCGATGGCGGGCGCTTCGGAAGGATTGGCTTCGCGAGCGCGGGGCGTGAATGTCACGAGCTGGTTGGATGGAAGCGTCGCGAACTCGCGCGTCGAGTAGATGATCTTGGATGCCGGCGTCCAGCCGACGAACGTGATGCGTGATGCGCCGTACGTTTGACGCACCGGCAAGCCGCCTTCGATAGGCATCGTGTAGATCTCGGCGGGACCTTCGTAGGTGCCGACAAACGCGACGGTCTTGCCGTCGGGCGAAATCGAAGGTTGATACTCATCGCCCGAGCCGCTCGTGAGCCGGGCAGCCATGCCGCCGGTGACCGGAACACGCCAGAGGTCGCCTTCACTCACGAAAACGACCGTGTCGCCGTTGATCGCGGGCTGGCGGTAGTAGCCGTGCGTTTGCGGATTTGGGTTTGGTCCGGCCGTCGGCGCGGGCTGGGCGAGAGCGAGTTGAGCAAGGGTGAGCGTGGCGGGAACGACGAAGATTCGCATAGGTGCGGGGGCTCCGGGGTGCGGTGGGTAGGGTACCGCAATCTCGGAAGGAAGTTGCCCCCGAGGGAATCGCAGTTTGCGCAGAATGCCTGTGGGGTCAAAGCCGAGATTTCAAAGCCACCCCCTGGCCCCTCCCTCGAGGAGGGGGTTTCGGAAGGACGCTACGAGGGGAGAATCGCGCGATGCACGAGGGCGGTATCGGTGAACTGTCGAAAGCGCACGATCTGCCCGTTCGAGACGGTGTAGATGTGGGCGAATGCCGCGGCGAGGTGTTTGCCTGTCGCCTTGTTGGTGCCCTCGTAAACCCCGATCGCGATGATCGTCTCACCCGCATCGTGCCATTCGGTCACGCGGGCACGCCAGTTGTCCCAGTCGCGGCGGAACTGAGAGAGGACGTCGTCGAGCACGTGGGTGGCGCCTCTATGGAGGCCGCCCCCTGGGAAGCCGTCGTTCTGGATCCACTCGATCTCGGGATGCATGATCGCGAGGATGCGATTGCGGTCGCGCGAGGCGAAGGCGGTGTAGAGGGATTGAACGAGAAGTAGATTTGACGACGATTCTGGCATGGTCGTGTTGTGAGTGCCTATCCAGGTACGTGCGGAGCAGGCACCGCCCGGAAGGGCGGCGCCACACTACTCGTAACGCAGATGCTTCACGCTTTCGCCGCTGTCGCGGAGGTCGATGAGCGCATCGATACCGATCTCGAGGTGCTTCTTGACGAAGTTTTCGCTGACGTAGTGATCGCTTTCGCCGGTTTTCACGCCCTCGGGCGACATCGGATTGTCGCTGACAAGCAAGAGCGCGCCCTTGGGGATGGAGTTTACGAAGCCGACCATAAAGAGCGTGGCGGTTTCCATGTCGATGCCGATGGCGCGGATCTGGCGGAGGTAATCCTTGAACTTCTCATCATGCTCCCAGACGCGCCGGTTGGTGGTGTAGACCGTGCCCGTCCAGTAGTCGCACTTGTGCTCGACGATGGCCGTCGAAACGGCGCGCTGCAGGCGGAACGAAGGCAGCGCGGGAACTTCGGGGGGCATGTACTCGTTGCTGGTGCCTTCGCCCCGGATCGCGGCGATCGGGAGCACGAAGTCGCCGAGCTTGGCTTTTTTCAGGCCGCCGCACTTGCCGAGGAAGAGAACCGCTTCGGGCTCGACCGCGCTGAGGAGGTCCATCGTGGTCGCTGCCATGGCGGACCCCATGCCGAAGTTGACGATCGAGATGTTCGCTCCGGGTGTTCCCGGCGCGCCGGTCGCAGACTGCATGGGCCGGTCGCGGCCGAGCACTTCGACACCGAAGCGTGTGGCGAAAGAATCCACATAGCTGCCGAAATTGGTGAGCAGGATGTACTTGCCCCACTGCTCAAGCGGGCGACCGGTATAGCGGACGAGCCAGTCGCGGACGATGTCGGCTTTGGTTTTCATGGCTGTGGTTACAGGATATGTGAAGACGAGGGCGAACGCGGAGTGGCGGAGATTTCGGCAAAGGCAACGGGCCGTTCAACACGGCGGGCCACGGAGAGCCACGGAGGTGGCACGGAGAAATGCCGAGGGAGAGTTTCAGTTCGGCCACCGAGAAGAGCGGCGCTCGTGATCAGCTCGCATCCTGATACCCTCGCATCATGCATCCATTGCTTTGGTTCTTTCTCGCGTGCGTGGTCGGCCTCTTGCTCTCGGCGATCGTGTTTCACGTGCTGGCACGAATGGGCAAGTTCGGCAGCGCGATCTGCGATGCGTGTTCCAAGGGGTATCTGCTCGATCTGACCGTGTTCTACTTCACGCACGGGCCGTGGGTGGCGGGGATCGTGTGGTGGTGGAACTGCGATCCTCAGGTTTCGGGCTCTCGCCACTCGTTCGCGTCGTTTGCCGCGGTGCTGGCAACGGCCGTTCTGTCGCAGATGGTCACGCTCGTGCTCTGGTCATGGATGCACGAAGCGATGAACCCGGGCATCCGCAAGGGGCCGCGGATCGTCAGCACGCTCAATCGGCGGGTCGGATGGTTCCGGAATCATGCCGCGGTCTGGTGGACGGCGTGGGCGGTACCGCTCTTCACAATGGTGCGGCTGGGCGAAATTCTGCTCTATCCCCCGCTGCACTGGCTGGTGCGGCTGCCGAAGTACAACGTGAACGAGTGGATCAACATCAGCCGCCAGAAATTCAGCGGGCTGGTCGGCTACGACCTCATCTGGTGTCTCTACTGCGACTGGATGACGGGCGTCTGGAGCCTGGGCAGCGAGATGCTGCGGAATGTCGAGTCGTTCTGGTGCCCGATCAAGTACACCTCCCCCGAGAAGTGCGAGAAGTGCTGCATCGACTTCCCGGACATCAACGGCGGCTGGGTCGATGCCCGCGGCAACATCGCCGAAGTCGCCGAGCTGCTGGAAAAGAAGTACCCCGGACCTGGGGGGGTGAACGGCTGGTTCGGGCATCCGACGCGGGTCGATCTCACGATTCGCAAGAGCGACTGAGTCTCAATTCGTGTTCGCAGATCGCTTTGAATACGTGGCGCGCCACCGGCACCGTGCTTCACTACGCTGCCGTGCCGTGCGATCGAAGCCCACACCCGGAATCGGGTTCATTTTTCTAACGCTGCTGCTCGATGTGCTCGGGTTCGGGGTGATCATTCCGGTCGCGCCGCGCCTGATCGAGAAACTGCTGCACAACGGCGCGGGCGGGACCGATTCCGAAGCGGCGTATGTCGTCGGCTGGCTCGCGGCGACGTATGCGATCATGCAGTTCCTGTTCTCGCCGCTGCTCGGCGCACTGTCGGATCGTGTCGGGCGTCGGCCGGTGCTGCTCGTCGCGATTCTGGGGTCGGGCATCGACTACTTCGCGATGGCGTTTGCGCCGACGCTCTTTTTCTTCTTCATCACACGAGCCCTGAACGGGCTTTCGGGCGCGAGCATGACGGTGTGCAACGCGTACATCGCGGATATCACGCCACCGGAGAAGCGTGCCGCGGCGTTCGGCATGGTGGGCGCCGCGTTCGGGCTTGGATTCATCCTCGGCCCGCTGGGGGGCGGCTTGCTGGGGGAGATCGATATCCATCTCCCGTTCTACGTCGCCGGAGGGCTTTCGCTCGCAAACTGGCTTTACGGCTATCTCGTGTTGCCGGAATCGTTGCCTCCGGAGCGGCGCTCGCGACTCACGCTTGCGCGGGCGAACCCGATCGGTGCGTTCTTCGGGCTCGGACGCTATCCGCTCGTCGCCGGGCTTGCGGGCGCCATGTTCCTGCTCAACCTCGCCATGTTCGGGCTGCACATGACGTGGGTTTTGTACACCAAGCACCGATTCGGCTGGAGCCCGATGTACGTGGGCTTCTCGCTGTTCTGCGTTGGACTGGGCGCGGTGATCGTGCAAGCCGGGCTTGTGCGGAAGATCGTGCCCTGGCTCGGCGAGCGACGCTCGTTGCTCATCGGCATCGGAATCGGAAGCCTGGCGTATGTCGGATACGGTGCCGCGACGCAGGGATGGATGATCTACGTCATCATCGCGTTCGCCTCGCTCGGAGGCATCGCACAGCCCGCGGCACAGGCGATCATCACCAAGACGGTGCGGCCGTACGAGCAAGGGGAGATTCAGGGTGCGTTGACCTCACTTCAGTGCGTGGCGCAGATCATCGGTCCACTGATGGCGACGCGTGCCTTCGGGTATTTCATCTCCGACAGCGCGCCGATCTACCTCCCGGGAGCATCGTTCTTCCTCGGCGCGGTTTTTTCGGTCTTCGGAACGGCTGTTGCGGCCTGGGCGACGCGCGGATACACGGCCCGCGACACGCACCCCGCAACGGCAACGGACACCGCCCCAGGCGCGAAGCCGGCCGCTGAGTAATCACGCGTGAGGCTCAGGTACGCCGTTACTTCTTGCTTCGGAAAATACTGCGGACGCGTTCGCCGAGCGTGAACTCGCTGAGATCCTTGAGTTCACCGGCATCGAGCAGCACGCCGCCACAATCGCGGCAGAGATCGATGATCACGTGTGGCTGACGCGGATCGGGGACCTGGAGCAGCTTGGTGTGATCACGCGGGCACTCAAGGAAGTCATCGCGCAGCACCTTGTATTCGTAGTTGGACTTGGCGGTGCCATAGTCAACATCGTCGAGGTCTGCGCCCTGCTCTTTCGCCTTGATGGCGCGTTCCAGTTCGTATGCATCGAACCAGATCGCGCCGCAGCGGCCGCAGTGGTCCACCACGAGATCGCTGCCGCCGATGGAGAGCTTCTCCATGATGGTCGCGTCTTTCGGGCAGCGGATCTTTCCGGGAGGGGTGGTGTGCATGTGCTACTCCAGAACTAGTCGAGCCAGTCTTTCGCCTTCAAACGCGCGGGCACGTATTCCTCGGTCACGAAGCTGATGCCCTTGTTGATCATGGCTTCGACTTCCATCTTGAAGCCGTTGGAAAGGAGCTTTTGAATCTCCTTTTGCCAGCCTTTGTGGTTTTCGAACCACGGGTACGCCGCGATTTCCTTGGCGCGCTTGATGTCGTTCTCGGTGAGATCAATCTTGACCGCATCGCCAAGATTGCACTCTTCGTAGTCCTTGGCGCGGAGGCCCAGGAACTTCGCATCGGGAATAGCAAGGCGCGAGCTCTCGAACGCGAGAGAGATCGATCCCTGCTTGATCACGCTGTAGATGTAGTGGCCCCACGGATCGCAATCGAGAACGCAGATGATCGGGAGCTTGAGCTCCTGATTCAGCCTCTGCAGCAACCGGCGGCAGCCGCGCGGCGGCTGTCCTGCACCGTGCGTCAAAATGCAGTTGTTTTTCTCCCAGAATCGATCTTCGTTGAACCGATTCCAGACCGTGCCTTTTTCGACATGCAGCACGAACTTGGCCTCGCACTTGCCGAACTCGAAGACGTCGGGCTCGACAATGGAGGGGATTCCGTGGCCGCCTCGGCCAGCGGCCCGGCAATCAATCGTGTCGCCACCGTCAACGACAGTGATGTTGCCGGCGATCACGCCGCGATTCTCGGCAAACACATGTAACTCTTCACGCAGCGCGCCCAGCGTGACCTCGAGGTCTTCGAGAATCGGGTCGGATTCTTCCTGCGTGTCGAACGTGTTTTCTTTGGTGCCGGCGACGGTGTGCTTTGCCTTGTAGAACACGCCTCGCAGGCTCGAAGTCTTTCCGGCCTCGATCAGATCCTTGATCGTGCTGCCGTGCAAAACGGTCTGCATGAACTGCTTGGCGGTTTTTAGGTCGAAGAGCGGACGGTCGGCCTTGCCGTCGCCCATTTCGAGGATGCCACGTTTCTTGTTCCAGATCGTGTTGGATTTCGACCGGGTCGGGATATGAAAAGTGGGCTCTTTGCCCGCGAAGGTCTTCTTGGAGAGATCGTCCGCAAGGGCGACGATCTTCTCGAGCGTGCGTTTGTCGCGCTCTTTGGTCTTCTGCGAAACACTCGGCTTGGACTTGGCCATGGAATCATCCTTGAAAACATGGAGCGAACGGAACAAACGCCGGCGCGAATCTGCAATTCTAGAAACTCACCAGCGGTTCAGCCGCTGGCTTTGGTGTTTCCAAGCTTCTCGCGGAAGATTTCCTGCATCTCCGCCCAGGAACGCCTGTCGGCGTTGGAGTTGTACTTTGCCCCCGGAACGCCCATTTTGTCCACGCCGGAGTTTGTAAACGAGTGAACCGCCCCGCTGTACGAGATCAACACAAAGTCGGTGCCGGCCTCTTTCATCTGCGCCTGGAATCTATCGACTTCGCCCGCGGGGACAAAGGCGTCTTCCGCACCGTGGCAGATGAGAAGCGTGCCCTTGATCTGCTTGTTCTCTTCGGGGCTTGCCGCGGCAAAGGTCGACGCGTGGAACGCGACAGCGGCCTTCAAGTCCGCACCCGTCCGGGCGAGGTCGATCGCGAGCGTGCCGCCCATGCAGTAGCCAATGACACCGATCCGGGCGCCGTCCACAATTTTCTGGCTCTTGAGAACGTTCAGCCCCGCGCTGGCGCGAGCGCGGCGGGCAGCAACATCTTTCATGATCGCACCCGACCACTCGCCCGCCTGCTTCGGATCAGCCGTGACCTTTCCCTTCCCGTACATGTCAATCGCGAAGGCAACGTAGCCGAGTTCTGCGAGTTGCTTGGCGCGGCCACGCGAGTAGTCGTTGTTCCCCCACCACTCGGGAATCACTAGAACGGCTGCGCCGGGCGTCCGCTCGGTCGCGATTGCATCATCCCAAGCGAGGAACCCTTCAAGCACGGTGTCCCCGTCCTTGTACTCGATGACTTTCGTCTGAACGGCGGCGGTCGCAAGATTCGATAATGCAAATGTCAGAAGGCACATCAGGAGATTTCGCATCGGATTTCCTCTCTGCGAGTGCTAGGAATGGGCGGGCTGACTGATCCAAAGAACGATGGCGACAAAGCAGGCTTCCGGAAGGAACCGGAGATCGACAGTATCGCGGATTCGCACCGGATGTCGCCAGCGAAGAGCGATCATCCCGAGCACCATTGCGGCCGCCCATCCGATGCGGGCGGTGACTGGCAGCGGACGTGCGACGACAAGCCCCGCAGCGATTGCCAGCCGTCCGAATCCCGCCCAGTTCCAGACCGGTTTGCCTCCCAATCGAGTTGCAAATGTGTCGGTGCCAAACCGAAGATCGGTGGGTTCGTCATCAATATCGCAAAGGGCGGCATCCAAGAGAATGCGGAATCCGACAGTCGTGAATGAAAGGACGAGGACGGCCCATGAGTTCAAAACGAAACCCGGCAAGCTGCGGACCGAGGCTTCCGGGCGCGCCAGCAGGGCGATCAGAGCACAGAACAGGGTCATCCCGAGCGCGACATACAGATTTTTGAGCCACAGGCGATCCTTGATGCGTGCAGTCCTCCGCCGCGGCATGGGCGCGTAGATCACCGTTCCCAAAGCAGACAGTGCAATGAGAGCCGCAGCGAGCGGGTGAAATGTATATCCGACCAAAGCTGCCGCCACGAGAACCACGGCCGCCATGACGCGTACACGCACCGATCGAGGCATCAGAAACTGGTATCGCTCGGGCTGCGCCTGCACATCCGCCGGATCGAGCCATCGCGATATCAGTTTGACGCGATCGAGCGAGTACACGCCGGTTGCCGTCAGGAAAACGCAGAGCATCGCCTCCCAACGCGGAAGCGGCGCGTCCGCGGGCAATCCCGCAAGCTGACTGAAACAAATGAATGCCGCGAGCGCATACAGGCCGGCCCAGACGCCAAGATGACCCAAGACGGCAACCATCGCAGCAAGTATCCAGCTTTCAGGAACGCGGCGCGAGCCGTGGCGAAATGACTCGGTAGACGACCGCCAGTACAAACGCGACGGCAATCAAGATAAGACCACGCCAGAACGCTCGATCAATCGCTGCGTCGCCGCTAGCCGCGATCACCGCAACCTTTGCGTCGGCGAGGTTGGATAGTTCGGCGACTGCATTGGTCGAGTCTCCGGGCTTGGCGAGCGACTGCAACGTGGTGACCGCAGAATTGAACCGCTCCGCGGCAAGCGCAAGGTCGGTCGTTGTGTGCGAAAGCCCGCTCGGCGCCCCCGACGCATCCGGCGGAAAGTACCGCTGCGCCATGCCGTTGAGCGTGGCCAACGCTTCGCGAAGGTCCTTGGCAGCACCTGCCGCGACATCCGCCGCCTGGCTGCGCTCCGAAGCGAGTTTGCGTGCTTCCTTCACGACCTCATCGGCGCGATTGATCGCCTCGGTAACCTGCTTCAGCATCGGCTGAACCGCGCCCTGAGCGGATTCGATCGATGCAAAGATCTCTCGGCGCTGGGTATCGACGGTCGAAGCAATCTCATGAACTCGATCGGCAAGATGATCGACGGCGACTGGAAGTGCGTGGGTCGATTTCAATGCCTCTTGAACCTGCGGGATGTCGAAGGCCGAGACGATGCTCGCTTCGGTGGTCATGCGCAGCAGAATGGGCGCTCGCGAAGCGATCCACAGCGAGCGCTCACCGAGCAGCCGAAATTCTTCCGCCGAACGCATCGCCTCGTCGAGCACATCCATCAGCCCCTGAGACTTCGCGACTTCGGCTTCCAGCTTCGCATCGAACCCCGAGTCGATATCACTCAAACGCGCGAATGACACAGATTTGAGATCCGGCGAATCGCTTATCCAGCGCTCGATGCGTTCTTCGAGTTGCTTCCGCTCGTTCGGGCTGAGCATCTGGCTGCCGATCTTCCAGATCTTTGCATCCGCCGCCGCGAGCCCTGCGGAAACCCGCGGCGCCATGTCGCCAAACCAGTCGGTGACGCGCGGCCCGGGCTCCCACATCCGTGCCGAAAGCCTGGAAAGAACCATCATGTCAAGCATCCCGCTCACCGGATCCGACGTCACGCCGATCGTGTAGCCCGAAACGATGGACCGCAGCTTCTGCTCGATCAGGGACGAGCGGATCTCCGTATCGGTTTCCTCATCGATCATCGGGTCGTACAGGTTCTTGATCACGCTCGCCCACAGGTCGCACAGATCAAACAGCCGATTCTGAAGCTGCACCTTGGTCAGCACCTGAAGCACCTGGCCGGTGTCAGGGTCGCGCATGGTGATATGAGGCCGCTCGTGCACCTTGTGCGACATCGCGACATCGGGCGAAAGACAACCCTGCGTGACTCCGATCGCAGCAAGCATGGCTGCACTGCGCAGAACGCAAAGCGACTTCCTTCGAACCGTGCTCCGCATGCTGCCCTGAATCACTCGCACCCCGCTTGGCTAAAACAGTCCCGGTTGATCCGCCGGAACCAGTTTACCGTTTACGAGGCGCATCTTGGGTTTGGCCTTGGGGTCGGGCTTCGGGTCGGGCTTCGTCTCGCCCTGGGCCGCGGGCTTTGATCCCGTTCCGCTCTTCGTGGGAGGCTTGGAAACAGCGGACTTCTCGGCCTTCTTCGCCGACTTTCCATCGTCCTTCGCGGGCTTGCCTTTCGCTCCGCGACCGGGCGATTCAAGCAACTTCGGTTGGGCGTCCTCTTCGGCCTGCCTGCCGCGAGCGGCCACCTCGAGCATCGCCTTTTCCGCTCTCGAAGACTTTCCCGTAGGCGGAGTGTCGCTGTTGGTGGTCGTCTGCGTCATCGCCTGCTCGACGATGATCACACCATCTTGATCGGCCGGATCCTCTTCCTTGACTTTCTTGCCTTCTTCGTCCAATTGAAGATCAGCGATCGCGGTGCGCTTCTTCGCCTGCGCCAGCATCGCCTCGTACAGCTTCTTCGCATCGGCGCCGTTGATGGCGTTGCAGGCCTTCGCGATCTCGCCGATGTAGCGCTCGAAGACATCGCGGCGCTCCGACTCGCGACGCATCTTGAGACGCTTGTTGAGATAGGTACCGAGTTTTCTGCCGCACTCCATGAGCGCGAGCTTCATCTCCTTGCGGATTTCGTCGTAGTCGGCGATCGCCTCTTTGCTCTCGCTCGTGAACGGCACCCACACGCTGGCCATGTGGATCATGATCACGATCGCGCCGATCGGCACCGCGCCGCGGGGTTGCTGCAGGTCGTAGTTGCGCCAGTTGGTTTCGACAACCGCTTTGAAGCTTGAACAGGCGCTCTGCTGGAAGAGCAGCGGAACGCGATTTGCAAACCGGATCACGCGGCACGGCTCATCACCGGGGAGCTCGCCACCGAACGCAATCGCAGACTCGATCAGGAATGGGCGACCGCGATAAATCGCCGGTTCGCGGCTGCTCGCGGCGTAGAACTCGGCGCGGACACCCTTGAACATGCCCTTCAGCAATTGCTGCACGCCGATGGGCGCAAGGCAATCCGTCGGGGGCGGCGGCAATTTTGCATCCTGTAGTTCGCGAAACAGCTTTTCCGTCGAATCGTGATCCATGTCGGCCACGCGCGTGCGCGAGGTCTTCCCGATCTTCTCGCAGAGCGTGCTCGCTGTCGCAGCGCTCACGCGGCTGAAGCGATCTTGCAGGAAGTTGTAGAGCGTGTAGCCGCCCTTCTCGATCTCCGCTTCTTTCAGCATCTGAAGCAGAATGCCAAGCTCGATTCCCTTTGGATGGGGCTGAATTTCCTTCGTTTCGGGTGGCAGATCCTCCACAGCGCGCGGGAAGACCACGACGCCGCCGGTTTCGGTCGTTACCAGCGGCTCAACCGGCTTTGGTGGCGGCTCGACCGCAGCCGTCGTCTCGACGATCTTTCCGTCATCGCCCGCGACCTTGAATTTGCTTGCGGCTTTCTGCTTGAGAAGCGGCGCATCTTCCTTTTCATCTTCGCTCACCTTGCTTGGCGGAACAAACGTGAAGCGAGCGTGCGGATTTGCGATCGCCGTGAGTTCAAGAAACTCATCGACGCTGCCGCGGCCTTTTTGATAGCGACCATCAAGCTCGATGCTGACGCTCGTGCCGGTCGGATAGACATCCGGCGACAAGATCTCGCCCCGTTCGCTCAGCTCTCGCGTGCCCGAAGTGAGCTGACCGAACCGCTCGGGGGGGAAATCCTTCGTCTCGCGATCCTCGGTCACCTCGGCGCGATTGGTCTTGGTGTTCATCGCCAGCTCGATGTGGTGAGCCGGCTGTTTCGCGTTGGGCTTGGTGTGGATCACCATCGGCTTGCCCGTGGTGATCAGCCCGTACATTCCCGCGGCAGAGATACCAATGCCCTGCTGGCCACGGCTCATCTTGAGGCGGTGGAACTTCGAGCCATACAGCAAGCGACCGAAAATATTCTCGACCTGCTTGCGGACGATGCCGGGCCCGTTGTCGACCACGCTCACGCGGTAGCGAGCCGACTTCGCGCTCGCGGGGCGATCCGGCTGCAAGTCTTCGATGATGACCGTGATGTCGGGCAGGATGCCCGCTTCCTCGCACGCGTCGAGCGAGTTATCCACGGCTTCCTTCACGGTCGTCAGAAGCGCCTTGCGCGGGTTGTCAAACCCGAGCAGGTGCCGGTTCTTGGCGAAGAACTCCGAAACGGAAATATCGCGCTGCTTGGCCGCCATGGACTCGGCATTGGCGCGCGGGGCGTTCTTGATTTTCATGGCTTTGGATTGAGAAGAGGAAGCGTGATCTGCTTCCTCGAGAAGTGCTGACTGCGACATCGCGGCCCTCCTTGGCTGCGGTTTTCCAGCGACATTCTACATCACTGCCCACCCTGTACGCGTGGTAATCTTCCGCCCATGTCGTCCGAGCAGACTTGGAGCTTTCAGAATCGCCTCGGCAGCGCCGCCGGCCTCATCGCCCTCGCCATCATCTTCGGGGTCGTCGCCTTCTGGCTGGGCAAGGCCGCGAGCGCCGCAAAGTCCGACCGCGAGCAGTTCATCGCCGATCGATCGTCCAATGCTTCAAGAATCTGGTACACGCCGCGAGGTCCGGGCGACCGTGGCACAGGCATCGCCATGGTCTATCTGGGTGCCGGAACCGCCATCACCGGAGGCATCGCCTGCCTCAGCCTTGTCGGCGCCGGTTTCGTCCTCCTCATGAGGTCCCCGCCTAAAGAGGACGCCTGAAACCGATCGCCGGCGCAGCACGATCCGGCTGCTCCAGCCTCTTCGGAATCACTTCTGCAACCCCTCAGGCAAACCCGACGGATACGCCTCCTTGATCCACCCCTCGATCACCTGCACACGATTGCCCGGATCTGGGTGCGTGCTCATGAACTCCGGCTGGCCCGATCCGCCCGAAGCTTCCTTCAGAATCTCCATCACACGGATCATCGACCGCGGGTCGTATCCGCTCGCCAGCATGAATCGAAGGCCGAGCCGATCCGCCTCGAGCTCATCGTCTCGCCCGTACTTCAAATTGACAAAGCCCCCGACCATCTGGGCAATCCGCGCCGCGTTCTGCGCTCCCTGCGCCGAATCTGAACTTGCAACGCCGACAGCCTGCGCCAAACCCTGCGTCAACTGGCTCTTTGCCATCTGCGCCGCCGAATGCCGTGCCAAGACGTGCCCGGTTTCATGCCCGAGCACACCCGCAAGCTGCCCTTCGGTCTCCAACCTTGAAAACAGCGCTTCCGTAATGAAAATCTGCCCGCCCGGCAACGCAAACGCATTCACCGTTTTCGGATCTGCGAGCAAGTGATATTCAAACGGATACGGCGTTGCTTCGGAAGGCAACTTGCTCACAAGCTTCTGGCCGATCCGCTTCACGAGCGCCGTCGCGTCCCGGTCGTTGCTCAACCCACCAAACTGCTGCGCCATCTGCGGCGCCGATTGCAGCCCGAGCGCCACCTCCTGCTCCGGCGAAATCGAGATGTGCTGCGTCCGTCCCGTGATCGCATTCTTCGATGAGTTTGCGAAGTAGCTGCCGACCGCGATGAGCGCGATCACCGCGCCGATGATCAATCGAGGCGGGATTCGAATACGAGGTCCCTGCTGATTCTGCGAATAGTCCATGCGGAGCCTCCCTCAGCAGCGTAACGCACGGAGCAAACGCCGCACTCGCATGAATCAGTCGGTCGCGTTGCGCATCAGCTTCTTCAGCACCGGCGTAAAGATCAGGATGACCACGCCAGCCCCGATGCTCGTGACGACGAACAGCATGAAGAAGTCGGCCTGGCCCCCGAAATTCCACGGGAGCTTGATCTCGCCCGACTCCACCTTTTCGGTTTGAGCAGCGATCAGGCCGCCTCCCAGGTTGGCGATAAACGACGAGACAAACCAGATGCCCATCAGGAGTGAGACGAAGCGGACAGGCGCCGCCTTCGTCACGTATGAAAGACCAGTCGGCGAAAGGCAAAGCTCACCCACCGTGTGAAGGAAATAGGTCATCAGGATGAAGAGCACCGAAGCCTTCACAACGGTCTGCGCACCGGGAACGCCCGCCTGAGCGATATTCGCGCCCCAGACCATGAACACAAATCCCAGGCCAAGGAAGATTAATCCGAGTGCGATCTTCACCGGCTGCGAAGGGTTCTTTCCACGCCGCGCCAATCCGACCCAGATCATTCCGAAGATCGGCGAGAGCACGATCACAAAGAATGCATTGACCGACTGAAACAAGGGCGTGTCGATCGTCGGAGTCCATCCGAAGATATTGAGCTGGCGCTGCGTGTATCGATCCGTAAAGAGATTGATCGACGACCCCGCCTGTTCAAACGCCAGCCAGAAAAACGCGTTGAAGAACATAAAGATGAAAATCGAGGCGACCGGCCCGCGATCCCCCGGCGGCATGCTCAGGCTGAACCAGCCTGCCGCGGCAACCGAAGCAACAAAGAGCCCGATCGCGATTGCACTGGCCAGCGTGGGCTGCGCACGTGTGAAGTCTCCGATCGCCCGCTGGATGTCTCCGAAGATGCCCATGTGGAAGATCACACCGGCAACGGCTGCAAGAGCCAGGCCACCGATGATGAACATCCCCGCCCATCGCGCTGTGCTTGCCTTTGGCGCTTCTCCGATATCACCAAGGAAACGCGGCCTGCCCCACATATAGAGCGCGAGACCCGCGAGCATGCCCACAGCAGCAGCGCCGAAGCCCCAGTGCCATCCGTACCGATACGCCAGAATGCCGCAGACGATGTTGCACAGGAACGCACCGAGATTGATGCCCATGTAGAAAATCGAGAACGCACCATCGCGCCGCGGATCACCGGGGGGATAGAGCTGTCCCACCATCACCGAGACCGACGGTTTGAAATGGCCTGTGCCGAACACGATCACCGCGAGGCCGAAGATGAAGATCGACATACCGAGCGACGTGTGCTCGAGGTTGCCGAACCCCGACACGGCAAGGGCAATATGTCCCGAAGCGATGAGCAGGCCACCCACGATCATCGATCGATGCGTGCCAATCAACTTGTCGGCGATCATGCCGCCGAAAATGGGAAACAGATAGGCAAGGCCGGTATAGAGCCCGTAGAGCGTGGATGCGTCGGCGTCGCTCCAGCCGCGTCCGGGGTTGTAACCCTCGGGCCGTCCGGCAGGTGGCTCGGTCATGCCCGTGGTCGGACAGACCAAGTACAGCACCAGCAGCCCGCGCATGCCGTAGTAGCTGAACCGCTCCCACATCTCGACGAGAAAGAGAAGGAAGAGGCCAATCGGGTGTCCCAGGAATGTCCGGTCGGAGCGAATCGCGGTGCTTGACATGCTCCGACAATGTAGCAAACCAGATTTACTGGCATTCCACCCCCCACTTCCGGTAGATTGTCCGCCCCATGGACCACCCGCCCTCCTCTCACCCCGCTCCCAAGTCGAATTCCGTCCTCGACCTCATCGAGTGGCTCGGAAACAAGATTCCCGAGCCCGCCATCCTGTTTGCCCTCTTCGCGGGCGTGGTCGTTGTGCTCGCCGCCATCGGGAACGCCATGGGCTGGAAGGTTCAGCCCGTCCAGCCGACCGTCCACCTGATCGAAAAGCACGACGAAGCCGGCAAAGCCGTTTTGCACGCCGATGGTTCCCCCGTGATGGTGCCGGTCCTCGGCGCAGATGGCCGGCCCAAGATCAAACTCGAAAACCGGGGCGACCCCATTTCGCCCCGCACGCTTCTCACTTCCGACGGCGTCTACTGGATGCTGTCGTCGATGATCCGGAACTTCACGCACCTTCCGGCGCTCGGGCTGATCTTCGTCAGCATTCTGGGAATCGGCGCCGCCGAGAAGTTCGGGCTCTTTGGTGCCGCGATGCGCTGGCTCGCGATGATCGCGCCCAAGCATCTTCTCACACCCATCATCATCATGGTGGGCGCGAACAGCTCGATCGCCAGCGATGCCGGGTACATCATCCTGCCCCCGCTTGCCGCCGCTCTCTACGCCGCGATGGGGCGCTCCCCGATCGCCGGCATGGCCGCGGCGTTCAGCGGAGTCGCCGGCGGCTTCTGCGCGGGCTTCAGCCTCAATGCGAGCGATACCTTCATGGCCGGCCAGGCTCAACAGGCCGCACACATCATCGACCCCGAACGCGAGGTCGTCGCAACGGCCAACTGGTACTTCAAGGCTGCGAGCGTTTTCGTCCTGATGATGGCAGGATGGTTTGTCACCGACAAGATCGTCGAACCCCGGCTCCTCCGCGCCGAGCGGCAGAAGGAAGCGCCTTCCGACGCGGAGACGATCGCTTCGATGGAACTGAAGCCGATCGAAAAGCAAGCGCTCATCGCCGCGATGCTCGCGATGACGGCCGTCATCGGGCTCTTCATGGCGATGATCTTCATTCCCGGTTGGCCGCTCCACGGCCAGGGACAGCAAACTCTCGCATCGGGACATGTGCTTTTCAGCGGGCCGCCGGGTGCTCCGAAGGGCGAGAGCGGCCTGCGACTCGTCGAGCCACCGGGGCCGCGCTGGTCGCACGTCATCGTCCCGATGATGCTCCTGATCTTCATCGTGCCCGGCATGGTGTACGGCGCGATCGTCGGAACGATGCGGTCACAGAAAGATTTCATCAACGGCATGTACCACGGCGTGAAAAGCGTGGTACCGGTGCTGGTCATCGCATTCTTTCTCGGCCAGTTCGTCGAGTACTTCAAATACACCAACCTCGACAAAATGCTGGCGTACGCGGGCGGCCAGCTCCTGGTGACGGCGGATCTGCCGATCCCCCTGCTCATCGTCTCGTTCGTGGCGCTCGTCGTGCTCGGCGACTTTGCCATGAGCGGGCTCATGTCCAAGTTCGCCGTGATGGCCCCGATCTTCGTTCCGATGTTCATGTTCGTCGGCATCAGCCCGGAGCTGATGATGGCCAGCTACCGGATCGGCGACAGCGTCGTCAACGTCATCACGCCCCTCAACAGCTACGCGCTGATCGTCCTCGCCGTCCTTCAGAAGTACAAGCCCGGCGCGGGACTGGGGACCCAGATCGCGCTGATGTTCCCGTACTCGGTCGTTTACTTCATCGTGTGGACCGGCTTCTTGCTGCTCTGGTACTTCGCCGGCTTCAATCTGGGCCCCGGCGGGCCGCTCCGGTACACGCCGCCGCACTGATTGCGAAAACAGCGCACGAACGCCACCCCGGCCAGAAGGCCGGGGTGGCGGGGTGTGCATGAGGTTGTTCACCCGCCTCAGTTCCGGCGGCGCCGAGCAAGGCAAAGTCCGCCGAGACCCGCGAGCGAGAGCGTGCCGGGGGTCGGGATGTTCATGCTGAAGATCAGCATCTCACCCGCGCCCGAACCATCGCGGAGCGGATCCGGGTCACCCGCCACATTCCCCCACATCCAACGGGCGTTCGCCACGATGTCCGGCACGGTGCCCCAGGGGCCGATGCCGTTCTCCTCGCCGACGAAAGGCGTTTCCCAGAGATTCTGCGTATCGGCAGTCAGAACGTGCGCCGCCATCTCCTCGATGCCGGGGTGCGCATCGCCGTCGCCTCGGTTCACATCGGTGCGATAGACCCGCCACGCGGCATTGCCGGAGTGAAGCGACTGCTCATTCTGGTTGAAGATCTGAGCGAGCACACCCTGCGCAACCGAGTCATCGGACCACGCCGCGATGAACAGGCGATCGCCGCCCTGGACCACGTACGACTCCGGAAGCGACCAGTTGTAGCTACCCGGATTGCCCCCGGAACCGAGCTCGTTCCCCCCGTGATACATATACATGCCGCCCGTGCTCGAATACAGGGCGTAGTGGTTGTCGGCGGTGATGCTGATGTTCAGCACGTCCGCGGAAGCGATGCCGGAAACAGCAGCAGCCAGACCGGCCACAATCGCGATATGGGACTTTTTCATTTGCTTCTCTCTCCCGACACACCAGCGTGTCAGGTCGAGTGTGGCGCACGTTCCGACTCCCACCCATCCGGAGCATTCCGCCGCACGCGATTGCATGTTCAAGCCCCCGCGCACGCGTCACGATCGACACAACTTCCGGCGCAAGCCCCGCGATCTCGGCGCTACCGGACCGCGAGCCACGCCATCGAACCGGCCCGCGCCGCGTGAATCCGCTTTCATTTCCGTGCAGATTTTTCGGACATTCTCACGCTGCCCGACGCTTGCGGAGCGGATATAGATCAAGCGGCCCGGAAACGTTGCGGTTCTCGGCCGATCGAGCACCGGAGGTCCATGTTGCCCAAACCACGACCGATCGTCATTGTCGCCAATCGTCTTCCCGTGCATCGCGTGGGAGATCGCTTTGTCGAGAATGCCGGCGGGCTGGTGACCGCGCTCGTCCCCGCGCTCAAGGCACGCGGCGGCGCGTGGGTCGGCTGGTCCGGCCACACCCGCGGGCCCACCCGGTCTTTCCGCTACGAGAACTTCCGTATTCAGCCGGTACATATCTCAGAGGCCGAGGAAGAGGGCTTCTACAACCAGCTCTCCAATCGGACGCTCTGGCCCCTCTACCACGATGCGATCCGCACGCCCGAGTTCGATCACAGTTGGTGGCGCCCGTACGTCGTGGTGAACCATCGCTTCGCGAAAGCCGCGGCCGCCGCGACGCCCCGAAACGGACTGGTCTGGGTGCATGATTACCACCTGCAACTCGTTCCCGCGATGCTGCGCGCGATGCGGCCGGACCTGCGGATCGGCTTTTTTCTGCACGTTCCGTTTCCGCCCGAAGAGCTGTTCGCGTGGCTTCCCTGGCGCGAGCGCATCCTCGAAGGGCTCCTGGGCGCGGACGTTGTTGGCTTTCAGACGCAGGCTTCGGCCCGGAACTTCTCTCGCGCGGCACGCGAGTTCAGTCCCGCCGAAGGCACCGATTCCGAACTGCACTTCGACAAGCGGAAGATCCGGGTCGCCAGCTACCCGATCTCGATCGACTTCAACTGGTTTGCCGATGCCGCCGCGACCCCGGAAGCAATTCGGGAAGCGACGGTGCTGCGTCGGCGCGTGGGCGCGTCGCGAAAGATCCTGCTGAGCGTCGATCGCCTCGATTACACCAAGGGCATCGATCTCCGCCTGCTCGCGTTCGAGGCGATGCTCAAGCGCCGGCGTTCCCGGGCCAACGACTGCGTCTTCATCCAGATCGCCTCGCCGAGCCGCGAACCCGTGCACGAATACGCGCAGATGCGTGTACAGATCGAACAGCTTGTCGGCCGCATCAACGGCGAGTTCAGCGAACCGGGGCGGGTCGCCGTGCATTACTTCCGGCGCGGCTTTACGCGTGAGCAACTGGCGTCGTACTACCGCGCCGCCGACATCATGGTGGTGACGCCCCTGCGCGACGGAATGAACCTGGTTGCGAAGGAGTTCGTCGCGACCCGCTCCGACTACTCCGGCGTGCTCGTGCTGAGCGAGTTCGCGGGAGCCGCCCGGGAGATGCGCCAGGCCATCATCGTCAATCCACGCAACATCGAGGGCATGGCGGACGCGTTCGAGACCGCACTCACCATGTCCAAACGCGACGCGCGCCATCGGATGGCCGTCCTCCGTACCGTCGTCCGCCGCCACGATGTGTTCGAATGGGCCGATGATTTCCTCCGGGCGCTCGCGGGATGAACGACTTCGCAGACAGCATCGCACTCCTCGCGGCAACGCCGATCCTGCTTGTCGCCAGCGATTTCGACGGAACGCTGGCCGAATTGAGCGCCACACCGGAGGGAGCGGTCGGAGATCCGCACGCGCTTCAAGCACTGCGAGAGCTTTCGGCGATGCCCCGCACCTACAGCGCCGTCGTCAGTGGGCGTGCCCTCGCCGATCTCGCGCTCCGACTCCCGGAGTCAGGGGCGATCAGACTGTTCGGAAGTCACGGGGGAGAGGGATACGGCCGCGTGCCCCCGCTGAGCGCCGAACAAGAGCAGACGCTCACAGCGGTGACACTGCACTGCCGCTCCCTCGCGGAACAGTTCAAGGGAGCGCTCGTCGAGTCCAAGCCCTTCGGGGTCGCGCTGCACTACCGGGGCGTCGATCGACTCGCCCTGCCAAGGCTGCTGCAGGAAATTCAGAACCTGGCAGAGCGGTTTCCGGGCGCTCGGAGGCTCCGCGGAATTGAACTCGCCGAATTCATGGTCATCGACGCCGACAAGGGACGCTGCCTGAAATGGCTCCGGTTCCACACCGGCGCGCAGCGCACGGTTTTTCTCGGTGACGACTACACCGACGAGTCCGCGTTCGCCGCACTCAACGCTTCCGACATCGGCATCAAGGTCGGCCCGGGCGAATCCGTTGCGGGACGAAGAACCTCCGATCCGAGCGGGGTCGCGAAGTTCCTGGTCGCGCTGTGCGAAGCACGGCGAAAAGCGCTCGCGGCACGCGTCGCCGTCCCTATCCAGTACCACACCGTTCTCGCCGACCAACGCACCATGGCGCTGCTCGCGCCCGACGCATCGATCCAGTGGCTCTGCCTTCCCCGGCTGGATTCACCTTCCGCGTTCGGCTCAATCCTCGGAGACGACTCGCACGGCGTCTTCCGCGTGGCGCCGGTCCGGCCGAGCGCATCACCCCGCCAAACCTACATCGGCGACACGCTCATCGTTCGCACGTCGTGGCCCGAGGCCGACATCATCGACTACTTCGATTGCGGCGAGGGACGCCCTTTCCAGCGCGCCGGACGCACCGATCTTCTCCGCGTGATCGCAGCGCGGTCGCCCGTACAGATCGAGTTCGCCCCGCGCATGGGCTACGGACAGAACCGCATCCGTCTCGTCGAACGCGATCACGGCCTCGAAGTGACCGATTGGGCCGATCCGATGAGCCTGCACGCTCCCGACGTCGATTGGACGATCACCCAGACCGACTCGGGGCCCACCGCCACCGCCACACTCGCCCCGCGCGACCGACCGTACATCCTCGAACTTCGGTACGGCGTTGTGTCGTTCCGCCCCGCCACCGAAGAACCCGTCCGTCGCACACGGACCGCCCAGTACTGGAGTTCATGGGCCGCGAGTCTGCGTTTGCCGTCCATCACGCCCGAAGCGGTGAAGCGGAGCGCCCTGACGCTCCGTGCCCTGATGCACGGGCCCACCGGCGCGATCGCCGCCGCCGCCACAACCAGTCTGCCCGCCCCCATCGGAGGCGAACGAAACTGGGATTATCGCTACTGCTGGCCTCGCGACGCCTGTTACGCGGCGCAATCGCTCCTCCGCCTGGGCAACAGCGGCATGCCGATGAAGCTGCTCGACTGGCTCTGCGGCGTCGTCGATCAACTCGACGCGCCCGACCAACTCCGACCCATCTACTCGCTCGCCGGACGTGAACTTGGCTCCGAGGGCACGCTGCCGGGGATGCAGGGTTATCTCGGAAGCACGCCGGTCCGCATCGGGAACGGCGCGGCCCACCAAGTCCAACTCGACGTCTTCGGTCCCATCGTCGATACCGTCGCCAAGCTCGCGGAAGCGGGCGCACCCGTGACTCCCGAATACTGGCGTCTCGCAAGCGCCATGGCAGAAGCCGTCGTCGCGCGCTGGTCCGAGCCCGACCACGGCATCTGGGAAGTCCGAACCGCGAAGCGCTTCCACACGCATTCACGAGTGATGTGCTGGCTCGCGCTCCGTCGCGCATCCACCGTCGCAGAACTGGTGCTCGGTGCACGAAAGACGGAGTGGGATGCGCTCGCCGAGACCATTCGGCAGGACACCCTGGCACGCTCCTGGCACGCCCCCGGGAGATACTTCGCGGCCCACCTCAACGGCTCGGAACTCGATGCCGCCGTGCTCGCGATGGGACTGACCGGATTCCTCGATCCGAGCGACGAACGATTCGCCTCCACAGTGGCCGCCATCGAGCGCGAATTGGTCGAAGGGAATGTGGTCTGGCGCTACCACTATGAAGACGGGTTACCGGGAATCGAAGGCGGATTCCTGCTGTGTACGGCGTGGCTCATCGAGTGCCTGGCCATCATGGGGCGGATGGCATCCGCCCGGCAGCTTTTCGACACCTATCTCTCGTTTCAGGGCCCCACCGGCCTGCTCCCGGAACAATGGGATCCGCGCCACGGCATCGCCATGGGGAACTTCCCGCAGGCCTATTCCCACATCGGTTTGATCAATTGCGCCTGCACGATTTCCGAGGGATTGCGGGCCCGGCACGCTGGCTAGTATTGCCCCCAATTTTTCGGAGTTTTCCATGGAAACCACGCTCATCATCCTCAAGCCCGATTCTGTCCAGCGCGGCCTCTCCGGCCGCATCATCAGCCGCTTTGAAGACAAGGGGCTGCAGATCGTCGGCATGAAGCTGATGCAGATCAGCCAGCAGCTCGCCGCCACGCATTACGAGGCACACCAGGCCAAGCCCTTCTATGCGGGTCTCGTCCGCTTCATGACCAGCTCGCCCGTTGTCGTCCTTGCTCTTCGCGGCAACGGCGCCATCGGCATCGCCCGCAACATGATGGGCGCCACCTTCGGCAGCAAGGCCAACCCCGGCACGATCCGCGGCGATTTCGGCGTCAGCAACTCCTTCAACCTGATCCACGGCTCCGACAGCCCCGAGGCCGCCGAGCGCGAACTCAAGCTGTTCTTCCAGCCCGGTGAAGTGCTGAACTGGAATCGCGCGAGCGAGAGCTGGGTCTACGACATGGCGGGCGGCAAGCCGGAGTGATGCTTTGAGCAGCGGGCCCGAGGCTTTCAAACGCCTCATTTCATCGGGCTCGACCTTCGAGGACGAGATCGGGTACTCGCGCGCGGTCGTCGTTGGCGATTCGATTTTCGTTTCCGGCACCACAGGATTCGACTACGCGACGATGACGATTCCGCCGGGAATCGAAGCACAAACCGAGCAGTGCCTCAAGAACATCGAGGCAGCCCTGATTGCGGCAGGCTCCTCGCTCCGCGACGTGGTTCGCGTGCAGTACATCCTCCCCGACGGCGCCGAGTTCTCACAAACCTGGCCGATCCTGAAGCGATACTTCGGCGAATCTCGCCCCGCCGCGACCATGATTCAGGCCGGCCTCGCCGATCCGCGCATGAGAATCGAAATCGAAGTCACAGCGATCCGCGCCTGCGGCCGGAAAATCGAACCCTTCGATCGTGCGTGACAGAGAACCGCCCGCTCAAGCCGGCGTAGCGGGGCGGATGGTTCCCACCACCGCGGGCTCCTGCGTTGCGATCTGGTCCGCGATCTCGCGCCGATGGATCTCGACCTGGCGGGGGAAATCGAAGGCAACGCGCACGCGCTCACCCTTGATGGACGCGATCCGCACCACCCCGATCGGGTTGCGTGGATCACCGATCACGATTTCTTCGCCCTCGCGACGCGTAATCACCAACATGAGACCACTCCCTGGCTCGTTCTTCCGACGCGGGCAAATCCTTTTCGGGGTGCCCAATCCCCGTTCCAAGCAGCAGCCTCCACCACGAGGCCGCGATCCAACCACCGAAGCAATGGTATACCAGATCGGGTGCAGCGCCGGGAAGCAGAATCCGGCGGATTCCGGTCCGGAATTTCGCCTAAGTCTCGACCAGCCCGCCGATTAGCGTTTCCGACCCACTCCGTCGCTCGGTCAGGAGACGGCCCGCACTCCGTGAACCTCGGGCACATGGGCCTTCAAATTCCGCTCGATCCCCAATTGAAGGGTCATGCGGCTGGACGGGCAGCCGACGCACGCGCCGTGCAGCCGAACCTCCACCACCCCGTCGGGCGTGATACCGACGAGTTCAACATCGCCGCCGTCAGACTGCACCGCGGGTCTGATAAGGCTGATCACCTTGGCAACGCGGTCCCTGATCGGCTCGGAAGTTGGCGTGGTCGCACTGGTCAACGCAACATACTAGGAGCCTGCGGGGCACCATGCTCGAACGCACCGACGACCCGCCCGTAGACTCTCAGGATGAAATTCCCTGCTGTGCGTTTCATGCTCATTGTCGCGCTCTCGTTGGCATCGCTCGGAACCCCGGGCTGTTCTTCCTCGGCAGCAGCGCGGATCGAACGCGAGCCGCTGACCGTGCTCCGCAATCCGCAGCGTCCGCTCTGGGAGCGCGAGAACGCCGCGGATGCGGCGTGGAAGCAGGCCCAGAACTCGCCGGAGGACAAGGCCGCAGTCCGTGCGACATTCAAGGAAATGGTCTGGTCCTCCTCGCTGCCGGCCTCGCTCCGGACCAAGTTGTACAAGCACCTTGCAAGCGACACCGATCCCGAATCACTCGAAGACACACGCAAACTGACGCGCCTGATGATCCCGCGCGAGCCGAGCCGCGAGATGGAACTCGTTCTGTGCCAGACCGCCGGAGCCAAGGGCTGGACCGATTGCATCCCCGCCCTGATCCGGAGCTATTCACGCCCGGTGCCGCTCGTAAAGGATGAAGACCGCGCGGAGCGGATCGCCCTGATCCAGCTCAGCGGCGGCACCCCGCTGGTCGAAGTCGTTTTCGGCGTCTTCCTCAATCCGCCCGACGAAGATCCGGATTCCCCCGCCGACTTCCGCGCACGGACCAGAGCCGATGCGTACGACGTGCTCGGACGGCTCGATGTTTCCGGCGCGTATCGCAAACGACTCCTCGAAGACGCGACACTCACGCCCGGCGATGATTCCGTCGTTCGTCTGCTGCGTCGAAGCGTCGCCGAACTCAAGGTCATTCCGATCAGCGGCGAGGAACTCCGCTGGCTCGAAAGACTCGCCGATCCGAAGATCCCGCGCAATGTCGCCTGGTGGGCCGAGGTCCAGGCGATCGTGGCAACCATGCCGCCCGACAAGCTGGACGGCCTTCAGCTCCGCCATCTGGAGCCGGTGCGTGTTGCTTCCAAGTTCCATCCCGACCTGTTTGCCAAAGACCGCTCGATGCTGCTGAGCGAACTCAAATCGGTGCTCGCCAACCGAAAAACCGTGCAGCGGTCGAACGAAGCTCAGGGGACCGTGAAAGCCGCGAAAGAGCAGGTCGAAGTCTGGGAGCACGGGCTTTCCTGGGCCGATCTTCTCACGATCGCGCTCCTCGATCGCTCGGTGCGACAGAAGGATTTCGTTGATCGCATGTTCATCTATGTGGATCTCGACCGCGCCGACACCACAACGGAGTACGGCGGTCTCGTCCTCACCGCTCACAACGTCGGCGACGGAAAGGCCACCGTGAGCGACCCCGGCAAGGTGGTGGCCTGGCTGTTTCCACCCCGCCCGGGCCAGCGCCCCAACGACAACGAGTTTGTTGCCCCGGAGGAGATGATCCTCTCGAGCGACCGCGCGATCGCTCATTTCCACTTCCACGTCCACCGCGCCCGGAACAGCGAAGTGGCGGGCCCCTCGCACGGCGATCTCGCGTACGCCGCCCGCAACGGACGCGACTGCCTCGTCTTCACCAGCATCGGCACCGAAGAACTCAACGTCGACTACTACCAGCCCAATGGCATCGTGATCGACCTCGGAACGATCGAGAAGAAATAGACTTCTGTGTGCACGGAGATCCCGCACCTTCCAATCCGAGTCCGTCGGCCGCGGCCGACCTACCCGCCCGCGCCACGCTACTGAAGCGGCTCGAGGAGTGCACCATCCTCGATGCGCAGTCGCTCCGGCGCAGGATCGACTCGCTCCGCCAGCCCTCGCCCGAACAGATCCGCGCGGTCGCCGAATCGATCGAAGCAGCAGCCGCAGCCTGCTCGCGCCGCGCTGCAAACAGGCCGGTGCCGACCTTCGATGACGCCCTGCCCGTCGTCCAACGCCGATCCGAGATCGCCGAAGCGATCCTGCGAAATCAGGTCCTGGTGCTCTGCGGCGAAACCGGTTCCGGCAAGACGACGCAGCTCCCAAAGATCTGCCTCGAGATTGGCCGCGGGACCAGGGGCCTTATCGGGCACACCCAGCCACGCCGGGTGGCCGCCCGCTCGGTCGCGGCACGCATCGCCGAGGAACTCGGCGTGAAAACCGGCGGCGCCGTCGGTTTCAAGATGCGCTTCGCCGACGCGACCTCGCCCGACACGCACATCAAGCTGATGACCGACGGCATTCTGCTCGCAGAGACCCAGCGCGATCGCCTGCTCGAGCACTACGACACGCTCATCATCGACGAAGCCCACGAACGCTCGCTCAACATCGACTTCCTTCTCGGCTACGTCAAGCGCCTCTTGCCCTCGCGACCCGATCTCAAACTCATCATCACCTCGGCAACCATCGACCCCGAGCGTTTCGCCCACCATTTCTCGATCGGCGGCAAGCCCGCGCAGATCATCGAAGTGTCCGGGCGGACATTCCCGGTCGAGATGCGCTACCGCCCCCTCAGCCGCCCTTCGGGCGATGAAGACGGTCCCGACCTCGATCTGACCGAGGAAGAAGCGATCGTGAGCGCCGCCAAAGAGGCGATCGCAACCGGCCCGGGCGACATTCTCGTGTTCCTCCCCGGCGAACGCGAGATTCGCGACGTGGCCGACACGCTCCGCCATGCGCTCCCCGCCGGCGCCGAGATCCTTCCGCTGTACGCACGCCTTTCGACCGACGAGCAGATGCGCGTGTTCAAATCGGGCGTCGCGCGCCGGCGCATCGTTCTCGCCACCAACGTCGCCGAGACCTCGATCACGGTGCCGGGTATCCGCTTTGTGATCGATCCCGGCCTCGCACGCGTCAGCCGCTATTCAACCCGCACCCGTGTGCAGCGTCTTCCCATCGAGCCCGTCTCGCAGGCCTCCGCCAATCAACGCGCCGGACGCTGCGGGCGCGTCGGTCCCGGCATCTGCTTCCGCCTGTACGAAGAGGACGACTACCTCAAGCGCGAGCAGTTCACCGAACCCGAAATCCTGCGCACCAATCTCGCGAGCGTGCTGCTCCAGATGAAGGCGCTGCGCCTCGGCGAGCCCGAGCAGTTCCCTTTCGTCGAGCCGCCCGACAGCCGCGCCATCCGCGACGGCGTCGAAACTCTGCACGAGCTCGCGGCATTCGACGACAACGGCGATCTCACCGAAATCGGCCACAAACTCGCCAAGCTACCCATCGACCCACGCCTCGGCCGCATGATCCTCGCAGCGGACACCGAAGGCTGCCTGCACGAGGCGCTCGTCATCGCCTCCGCGCTCTCAATCCAGGATCCGCGTGAACGACCGATGGACAAGCAGGAGCAGGCGGACCAGATGCACGCCCGCTTCAAGGATGCAAACTCCGATTTCAAGGCGCTCCTCAACCTCTGGCGGCACTACCACGATCTCAACGAGAAGCTCACAAGCAGCCGCCTCCGCGCCGCCTGCCGCCAGAGCTTTCTTTCGTTCATGCGGCTCCGCGAGTGGAGCGAGATCTACCGCCAGCTCCGCTCGCTGGCGGGTGAAATGAAACTCCGATTCTCGAAGGCCCCCGCTTCCGACGATCAGGTCCATCGCGCGATCCTCGCGGGCCTGCTCACCAGCGTCGGATTCAAAGGGGAAAACGCCGAGTACACCGGCTGCCGCAACATCAAGTTTTTCCTCCACCCGGGTTCGGGTCTTTCCGGAGCAAAGCCGCAGTGGATCATGGCCGCAGAACTGGTCCGCACCACCAAGCTCTACGCCCGCTGCGCCGCGAAGATCGATCCCGCGTGGATCGAACAGCTCGGCGCTCACCTCGTCAAACGCACGTACAGCGAGCCCCGCTGGAAGCGCGAGTCCGGGCGCGTCATCGCGAACGAACGCGTCCTGCTCCACGGCCTCGAGATCATCGCGAAGCGTCCGGTTCATTTCGGAACGATCGATCCCAAGACCAGCCGCGAAATCTTCATCGAGAACGCGCTCGTCCTCGGCGAGATGCAGACCGATGCGCCCTTCCTGACCCACAATCTCGGCCTGGTCGAGGAAATCAGCCAGCTCGAAGCCAAGATGCGCAGGCGCGACCTCCTCGCCGGCGATCGCGCGATCTTTGATTTCTACGACAAGAAACTGCCCCCCACCATCTGCACGACGCACCTGTTCGAAGCGTGGCGCAAGGAAATGGATCGCCGTCAGCCAAAGCTGCTTTTCCTCACCCGCCAGGATGTCATCGCCTCCGACATCCAGGCCGATCCGCGCCAGTACCCCTCCGAGATGCCGGTCTTCGGCAGCCGCCTGCCGCTGAAGTACACGCTCGATCCCGGCACCGCACGCGACGGCATCACCGTCGATCTGCCCCTGGAAGCGCTCCACCAGATCGATGAGGAACGCTCGCTCTGGCTTGTGCCGGGTCTGCTCAAGGAACTCGTTGCCGAGCTTCTCCGCTCACTCCCCAAGGCCTACCGCCACCACATCGTCAGCATCCCCACCTTCGCCGAATCGATCCTGCCCCGCCTCACCTTCGGCAAAGGCTCGCTTCTCGATGCCCTCGCCGCAGAGGTCCGCTTCCACACCAAGGGCCTCAGCGGCACGATCCAGCGTTCCGCCTGGCGTCTCGAGGCCCTCCCGCCGCACCTCCGCTTCAACTACCGAGTGCTCGACGACGACGGAAAAGAACTCGCCCAAAGCCGTGATCTCGCGGCACTCAAGTCCAAGTTCGCTCCCGTCGGCACGCGCCGGCTCCCCAAAGGCGGCAGCGACCAGTTCAGCCGCGACGGAATCCGCGAGTGGAACTTCGGCGAGCTTCCTTCGGCCGTGCAGATCGACCGCGCCGGCATCAACATCACCGCCTACCCCGCGCTCGTCGATCTCACCACCTCCTGCGGCCTGCGGCTCGTCGATTCGCCCGCTCGCGCCGCGCAGCTCCATCGCGCTGGTCTCTGCCGCCTCTACATCCTCACCGCCTCGCACGAGTTCGGCCGTCTCAAGCGGGGCCTCCCCGATCTCGAACGCCTCCGCATGCTCTCCGCTCCGCTCGCCAAGTGGGATGATTTCCTGAACGATCTCCTCATGCTCGCGGCCGATGCAACCCTCTTCGAACACGGTTTCCGCGATATCCGCGAGGAAGCCGCATTCGATCGCTCCGTCGCGCTCGCCGAGCCCAAGCTCTGGAACGCCGGCAGCGCCGTCCGCAAACTCACCGGCGAAATCGTCGAAGCCCATCAACTCTTCACCACAAAGCTCGCATCCACTAAGAGCCCGAGCTTCTCCGCCGCTCTCGCCGACGAGCTCGACCACGCCCCGCGACTGACCGAACCCGGCTTCCTGCTCAACACGCCCCGCGAGTGGCTCCCCCACGTCGCACGCTACCTCACCGCCTCCCGCCTCCGCCTCGATCGCCTGCCCGGCGACGGCATCACCCGCGACGAGAAACTGCTCTCCGAGCTCAAGCCCTGGTGGCAGCTCTTCACCGGCAACCTCCATGTGCTCGCACAAGACGGTGCACGCAGAGAAGCCTTTGTCCAGTTCCGCTGGATGCTCGAGGAGCTTCGCGTGTCGCTCTTCGCGCAATCGCTGGGCACGTCCTTGCCGATTTCCTACAAGCGCCTCGCGGCACAGTGGGATGAAGTCGTTCGCGCAGGCACCTGACCTTCAATTCCTGCAGTGTGCAACCGCAGCCGTCTTCCATCGAACCAAGCAGCTTGTTGCGCTGCGCAGTGAACGGCCTCGATGCCTCACTTCTCATCCCGTTGCGGCGCTTGCCGCTTCTTCCAGGCCTCCACCACGGGTTCCCGAATCACGTTCGCCCAGATCGCATACCCCTTCGCATTCAGGTGCAGCCCGTCCTCGCGAAATGTTGTCGGATCGGGCTTGCCATCCGCGCCGAGCGCGGGCGTCGCGATATCGAGAAACACCGCGCCCGGCGTCTTCTCGCAGTACTTCCGCACCAGCTCATTGGCCTTCTTCATCGCCTCCCAGTTCTTCCACCGCTGCACGCTCGGTTTGATCGCGATATAGAACACCGAAATCTCCGGCCACACAGCGCGAACGCGCGTATCAAACGCAATGAACCCATCCGCCGCCGCCTGCGCATCGGTGTTGTCCGTCCCCAGGTCGTTGTCCCCGCAGTAATAAACAATCACGCTCGGCGCATACGGCAACACAATCCGATCAAACACCGCCAGCACGTCCCCCGTCTTCGACCCGCCAAACCCGCGATTCAGCACCGGCGCCGGCTTCATGTCCTCCGCCAGCGTCTCCCACATCCGGACGCTCGAACTTCCAAGAAACAAAACCCGCCCCGGCGCCGGCCGCGAGACCTTGTCCGACGCTTCGAAAGCCCGGATCTCCTGCTCGTACCACGGTTGCGCAGCCGCTCCCTCCGGCACTGGCCGCGTCGCCGAGCCGCCCTGCGCGATCAATGCGAAAACAGCAACCACGATACAGAAGAATGCCTTCATGCCCCGAGCGTATCGACCACCAGGTTCGGCCGCAGCCGAACTCCAACTCGGTGCAACAACCCGCCAACAAAAACGCCCCGCAAGCCAGTTGCCCGCGGGGCCTTTTCATTCAATCGGGGTGACAGGATTTGAACCTGCGACCTTCTCGTCCCGAACGAGACGCGCTACCAAACTGCGCTACACCCCGTATGGTGTGGGGCGATGATAGCGCCCGGTGGTGCCATCGGCCAATTCGGAACTGAAAATCCTGAAACGCCGGTTCGCCGCGTGCTTGTCGGGCTTATCGGGGCAGATTCGGCCGCGTGGTGTACACGTTGTCGTCCGTCGTCGCAGGGTTGCCGTCGGGTCCGGCGGAGTAGAAGTACGGGCGACGATTCGGCGGTGCGCCGCCGTCGGAATCGTTCTTGTAGTCGGTCACTTTCTTGCCCGATGGCAGATTGACCGGCGCCGGATCGCGGCTGAAATACGAAACCGGGAATGACTGCGTGCCGTAACCCGGCGAATACGTGCCCAGAACATCATCAAGTCGATCGGCCTTTCCGATACCGACTCCGTGGACTCCGCCGAAACGCGGATGTACGTACCGGATCGGATTGCCCCACACGTCCAGAATCTGAGTGGTCCGCGCGCCGGTGTTCTGCGCGTCGTACTTCACATCGGTGTTCGCGAGGCCGGCCTTTCGGAGTTTCGGATCGATCTGCTGGATGGATGCGAGCGCCGAACTGCCTTCCGATTGCAACTGGTAGATGTACCACGCAGTCGAATCCATCGGCTTCAAGTTGTCGGGGCCCGGGCCGATGCCGCCGTCGACAATCGGCACGCGCTGATTCGATCCCGGGGTCGGGTCCCGCACCGTCGCGGGCGGGATCGACCCGCTCGACTGGATGTACTCGCTGATGGATGTATCGAGCGACTGCATCGCCCACTGCGTGCCGCGCTCGCGACCGACCGAAACGACCTTTGAGCCCGCCGCGAGTGTCAGGCTCATCAGTATCGCGATGATCGTGATCACCACGAGCAGTTCGATGATGGTGAACCCGTGCGCACGTGTGCGGCTGAAACTGACGTCGGACATTGAACCCTCCACGGTCTGCTCCGAATCCTGGCCCCGATCAACCATACGAGACGGGCGGCCCGCATGCTCCGCCCAAGCCGCAAGTTGCCGAAGCCAATACAGGCTCCACACTCTTGCCGACCGGAAGAAACCCGAATCGCGCCCGAGTTCCATACGTTATGAGCCCGCACGAGGATTCGCAGAATCGGCGATTGTCACGGTAAGAACGATTGACGGGCTCGCACGGGTGGGCCTATGTTGTTCCATCCTCGACGGCATTCAGAGGAATTCGCCCGTGCAAAGCAAGGTATTTGCTTTGTCGCCGGAGGCCTTTTTGCCGGTCGATCGCAAGGAAACGCAGCATGGATACCAATCTACCTTTCGACAATTCCAAGCCTGTTACGGACATGTCGATTACCGAGATCGGCAGCGCACTCGAGAACGTCACCCGTTGGATCGAAGCCGAGCGGGTCCGCGAGCGCGAAGCACGGAAGGTGTACGACGCCGTGACGAGCGAGGTCGAGGCCAAGGTGGCCACAATCCGCGCCTACGCGGAACGCCTGCTGAAAGCCAACCGCGAGAAGATGGCGGCGTTCGATGGGCTGCTCGGCGTCAAGCAGGCCCCGGCGCCGGCGCAGTCGAAGTTCGGGCGTGCTCCGTCCTTTATCGCGGAACCGAAGAACCTCGGCGAGGCCATACTTTCGGTCTGGCAGCAGGATCGTTACGCCGAACCGCTCACCACCGACGAACTGGCCGATGCTGTCAAGAGCATCGGATACGAAACGTCCGCCGCGCCGGCGAGCCTCAAGTCGAGCATCAACCAGGCGCTCGCCAAGCTCTGCAAAGTCGGCCGGATTATCCGCTACCGTGCCGATGGGACGATGATCGACAGCCGGGATAAGTCTTCGCGGGCCCGCAAGTACCTCGCCGCGACGCGCCTGCCCGAAGGCGTCATCGCCGAGTGAACCGCCCCGCATGACAAGCTCCAACAACGAACAAGGGCCTCCCGATCGGGAGGCCCTTTTCATTCCGGCACGGTCCGGTTCGGTCAGGCCAGGTTGCCGCCGCCGCCGATCCCGGCGCCGACATCATCAAGACCCGGCCCGCTGATGATCGGCATCGGTCCGACCTGCGGCGCACGCACGGGCGCGGGAGGAGGGGGCGGAGCCTGGGGCGTGAGCTTGGCCTTGAAGACCATGTCGGTCACGCGCTCCCGCACGTTCTTGAGCATGCCGCGGAACATGCGGCTGCCCTCCCGCTTGTACTCCGTCCGCGGATCGAGCTGGCTGAACGCACGGAAGCCGATTGAATCCCGGAGCTGGTCCATCGCGTACAGATGGTCCTTCCAGGTGGAATCGAGCGTTTCAAGGCAGAGCATGCGTTCGAGCTGAAGGAGCTCGGTCCGCAGGATGTTCTCTACGCGGGAGCGCACGGCGTTGGCGCGTTCTTCGCCCTCCAGATACCGCATGTGCTCGGTGACGCCGATGTCAACCTTGTACCTCTGCTTCAGATACGCGTCGAGCTCATCATCGTTCTTGATGGCGAGCGCCGCCGCGATCTCCTCATCCAGCTTGCCGGACTTGACGAACTTCTCGCTCAGGTCGCGCAGCGATGCGAACACCTTGTTCGGCGGCATCGTGCGGACCTGCTCCGGCGCCCAACCGGCGTTGAGGCGCTGGTTCGCCCAGCTCGCGATGAACTCGAACGCTTCCGTCGGGCTGCGCCGGGCGATGATCATGCCCAGCTCCATCGTCATCTCCACCGGATAGACGATCTCCCGCTGGAGGTAGAGCTCCTCGGCCTTCTTCATGATGAGCTCGGTCGGCGGGTGGGCCGGATCGCGCTGCGCCGCCGCGATCTCTTCCGGCTTCACGTCGATCGTGAGCTTGTTCATCGCCCAGTGCACCAACTGCTGAACGCCGTAGCCCGGCTGCAGGTATTGCTCCAGACCGCTCAGATCGGTCGTATCGATCTTCTCGCACGCCGCGGCGTGCAGCCGGTCGGCCATCGCGTACCGATTGCCGGTATCGGCCCCGTGCAGCTCGGCCTCGGTGATCTCGACGCCGAAACGGTTCTTCGCCCAACTGATCAGCCCGCTGGCGTCGAAATCCATCTGGATCTCCGACCCCTCGGCGGGCATGTATTCGCCCAGCGTGATCTCGATCATCTGGCGTGCGTCGGCCCGGGCCTCCTCACGGATGATCGCGTCCATCTCGTAGGCTTCCTTGCCCTTGAAGCGCTTGGGATCGATGGTGACGCCCAGCGTGGTGTTCGCGAAATCGGCGATGCACTTGGCGGTGTAGTTCTCGTCGAGATATTCGCCGGCCGAATCCTGCACGCTCTCGCGGATCCAGTCGAGCAGCAGCCCCTTGACATCGCGGCCTTCGAGCACGCGCTGGCGCAGGCCGTAGAACGTCTGGCGCTGGTGCTCCATCACCTCGTCGTACTCGAGCACCTGTTTGCGCACCTGGAAGTTGCGTTCTTCAACCTTGCGCTGCGCGTTCTCGATGCTCTTGCTGAGCATGCCGTGCTCGATTGATTCGCCTTCCTTCATGCCCATGCGACCGAGCAGCTTCATGGTCGTTTCGCCCGCGAAGATCTTCATCAGATCATCCTCGAGGCTGACGAAGAAGCGGCTGGAGCCGTGGTCGCCCTGGCGGCCGGATCGGCCGCGGAGCTGATTGTCGATGCGCCGGGCCTCGTGGCGTTCGGTGCCGATGACGTGCAGGCCGCCCATGTCCTCGATGGACTCGAACCAGCGGAGATTGTGGAGCAGGAAGCGGCCGGATTCGTCGAGCAGCGCCCGGAGTTTCGGGGCATCGAGCTTGTCAATCGTCTTGGCCGATTCGAGCGTGTGCCGCTGTGCCCACGCGCGGAGGAGCTTGAGCTCAAGCTCGGCAAACGGGATCTCGTCCGCCTCCTTCTTGCGGATGTCGATCTCCTGCGGAGCGATCTTCCGGAAGATCGCCTCGCGGAGCTGCTCGACGCTCGCATCGGGCGTGAGCGTGCGGGGCGCGATGCCCCGGCGCAGCCAGTGATCAAGGAGCTGCTCGCGCGTCACCTTGCCGAGCTTGATGTCGGTGCCGCGCCCGGCCATGTTGGTCGCGATCATCACCGCGCCGAGCTGGCCCGCGTTCTCGACGATGTGCGCCTCGCGCTCGTGCTGCTTCGCGTTCAGGATCTCGTGCGGCACCGCGTGCTTTCGCATGAGCATCTGGCCGAGCATCTCGCTCTTCTCGACGCTCGTCGTGCCGACAAGGATCGGGCGCCCGATGTCGTGGAAGCCCTTGATCTCGTCGGTGATGTAGTTCCACTTGTCCTTCGCGGGAAGGAAGACCAGATCGTTGTAGTCGGCGCGAGAGACGGGACGGTTGGTCGGGATCGCCACGACGTCGAGCTTGTAGATGTCGTGGAACTCCTGCGCTTCCGTGTCCGCCGTACCGGTCATGCCCGCAAGACGCTTGTACATCTTGAAGTAATTCTGAATCGTGATCGTGGCGACGGTCTGCGTCTCTTCCTTGATGTTGACCTTTTCCTTGCACTCGACCGCCTGGTGCAGGCCGTCCGACCACTGCCGCCCCACCATCGGGCGGCCCGTGTTGGTATCGACGATGACCACCGCCGGCTGGGCGCGTCCGGTGTACTGATCCTCCTGCGGGATCACCACGTAGTCCTTGTCGCGCTGATACACGGCGTGCGCACGCACGGCCTGCTCCACAAGGTGCGGCAGGTCCATGTTCTCATCGACATAGAACGAGCCGATGCCCGCGACGCGCTGCGCCTCCGCCACGCCATCGTGCGTGAGAAACGCCTGCTTGCGTTCGATCATCACCTCGTAGAACTGCGGGAACTTGTTCCGCTCGATCTCGGCGCGGGCCGCCTCGGCGATCGCTTCCTTCATCTGCGCCTGAAGCTCCGGCACCTTCGACTTGTCGCGGGCCTGGCGGATGTCACCCTCGAGTCCCTTGGCCCGCATCTGCAGATGCTTCACGCGTTCGTCGTGCTCCGCCCACGGCTTCTGCTTCTCGAGCAGGTGGCGGGCAAGCCGATCCGCCAGCTCGTAGCGCGGCTTGTCGTTGTGCGCCTGTCCCGAAATGATGAGCGGCGTGCGGGCCTCGTCCACCAGCGTGCTGTCCACCTCGTCCACGATCGCGAATTGCCGGCGGCGCTGCACCTGCTGATCCACGCTCCGCTTCATGTTGTCGCGCAGATAGTCAAAGCCGAATTCCGCCGTCGTTCCGTACGTCACGTCGCAGCGGTACATCCGGCGCTTCTCGTCTTCGTTCTGCATGTGCATCGGGTGGATCGCCCCCACCGTCATGCCCAGGGCCCAGAAGAACGGGAACGTCCAGTCGCGATCGCGCTGCACCAGGTAATCGTTCACGGTGACGACGTGCACACGGGAGTGCTCCGCCGCGGCCATGTAGCAGGCGAGGGGCGCAACAATCGTCTTGCCTTCGCCCGTCTTCATCTCCGCGATCTTGCCCTGGCAGAGCACCATCGAGCCGATCAACTGCACATCGAACGGGCGTGCGCGGAAGGGCGGGCGGCTCTCCGGATAAAGGGCACGGACCGCCTCGTACAACTCGATCGGAATATCGACGTAGCGCCACGCGGGAATCGGCGTCGTGCAGCCGAGGAAGTCCCCGGCGGGCTCGGCATCCGGAAGTGTCGCGACATGGGCCTGCACGGCGTCGTACATCGCTCGGGCTTCGGGTGGGAGCTTCGATGGATCGAATCCCGCGCTGGGATTCAGAATGTTGCGGATGCCGACAGCACGGTCCATCGCCTCGCGTGCGACGGCAAAGACCTCGACCATCAGCTTCTCTTCGGTTTCGCCCTTGTCGAACCGGGCCCGGAACTCGGCCAGCTTCCCCTTGATCTGCGCATCGGTCAGCTTCCGCATCTCAGGTTCGAGCGCATTGATCTGATCCGCCTTGCTCGTGTAGCGCTTGACGAAGCGGTCGTTGCGCGTACCGATCATCTTGTTCAGAATCCAACCGACAACGGGAATCCCTTGCTCAGCCATGGAACACCTTTCCTGACGGATCGCGCCGGAAACGCCCTTGGGGGTGCCCGCACACGCGAATGCCGCGATCTCTTGAATTGAAAATGCCTGCGTGAATCAACGCGAATATCGCAAACGCCAGAGGCGTCCGACAAATCGCACTCTTGTGGTTTAAACTGTGGTTCGCTCGCCCCGATCAGGCAACGGGGGGAGGCAACGCAATCAGGCCCACCAGCAGCATGCGGGGCTGCGCATGCCCGTTGACCACGGGCTGGCTCTCCACCCGGACGGCAAGCCGCGCGAGTTCGCTTGACGAAACTCGTGCCGGGCGTTCCTGCTGCTCCTTCACCGGCTTCGAGGCGTACCGAACAACCGCCTCGGCGAGCGCCCGAATCGCGCTCGTCTGTCCGGCCGACTCACGCAGAAGGGTCGAAGTCTGTCCAAGCCCGAGACCGACCTGCAGCGCCAAAGCCACCACCACCAAGAGCGAGACGCTCCGGCGGGCGGCAGACGGGCGAGGTTGGTCCAGGATCTCTTCCACAGGTCTTCAAGTATCGGCCCGATCGTCGGTTGAAGCAACACGAACGACCGCAGTCATTGTACCGAACCCGCCACAAACTTGTTCTGCACAGCGCCCCCGGCCGGTTCCTGCCGCTTTGGCAGCCCGATATGTGAGGCGTGCGGATTCCAAAGGCCGATCGGATTTACCGGTTCGAAAGTGGACCCGGCGTGTCGGCGGATGTACTTTCGAGCCATGCCAGGCGATGGAACGCCAGAAACCTCTGGGGGACCGGATTCAGCCCCCGCTCATTCACCCTCTGTATCCAAGGACGGATCCATGGTTGCAACCCGCGATGTGATGCCCGCAACCCGTGCATCGATCACTCACAAGTTCATGATCGCTCGCCACGAGGGATACCTCACGATCGGGCTCTACCCCGATGGTCGGCCCGGCGAGATCTTTGTGAAGATGGCGAAAGAGGGCTCGACCATTTGCGGGATGGCCCAGGCTTTCTGCCGCGCGTTCAGCCTGGCGCTCCAGTTCGGGTTGCCGCTGAAGGAAGCCGTGGCGCGATTCAAGAACATGCGCTTCGAGCCCATGGGACAGACCAGTAACCCCGAGATTCCCGAGGCCCAGTCGATCATCGACTACGTCGCCCGCTATCTCGAACTCGAGTTTGTCGAGAAATCGCCGCGTCGCTTCTGATTTACAAATGCACGGGATGAGGCGGCGCTTTTCCCAGAAGAATCGCCGCCGCGTTCTCGCACGCAAACTGCGTCATAACCGCCCGGAACCGTGCCGCGGCACTCCCGATATGGGGTGAAAGCGTCACGTTGGTCATTGTTTTTAGCTCCGGGTGAATCTCGGGTTCGCGCTCGAAGACATCCAGACCCGCGCCCCACAACCGCTTTTCCTTGAGAGCATCAACCAAGGCCTGCTCGTCTACAACCGGGCCGCGTGAGGTATTGACCAGAATGGCGCCCCTCTTGATCTTTGCGAGCGCGTCTCTGCCGATCAGATGACGGGTTTCGGAATTGAGAGGCGTATGGATACTGACCACATCCGCTCGCTCGAGACCGTCGAGCAGAGAAACACGCGACCCGGCGAGCGGAGCCATCTCGAATTCGAGGTGCTGCGTCCGTGCGACATAGAGCACCTCCATTCCCCATCCGACCGACCGTAACGCGGTGGCGTATCCGATGCGGCCGGCGCCAATCACAAGCAGGGTCTTCCCCGTGAGATCCAGCCCAAGAAACTCGGCCATGCTCAACGGCCCGTGCTTGGCCCACTCGCCGCTGCGAGCGAATCGGTCCGCTTCGATCAGGCGCCGGGCGGTTGCAAGGATCAGCAACCAGGCCATGTCCGCCGTGCCCTCCGTCACGGCGTCGGGCGTGTTGCCCACCAGCACGCCGCGCCTGGCACATTCGGCCAGATCGATATTCTCGTACCCGACAGCGAGATTGCAAACCCCTCGGATCTGTGGACCCGCGGCATCCAGAAACTCCGCATCCACTTTGTCCGAGTACATCGAGATCACGACGTCGGCGCCGCGAACATGCTGGAGCAGGCCGGCCCGATCCAGACGTTCCGTCGGACCGCTCTTGAGCGTGATATGTACTCCCGGAGCGTCTACTTTGAGCACGCCCGGAACTTCGCGGGTCGCGACAACAAGCGCCGATTTCAGTGGTGGCCGGAGAGTCATGGGCGTTAGCCTATGACCGGCCCGAACGAGAGAACCATGCTTCGGATTCTGCACTGGAACATCCTTCACGGCGGCGGATCCCGGAGGATGCCGGAGATCGTGCTCGCGCTCCTCACGCACAAACCGGACCTCGTTCTGCTTTCGGAGTACCGCACAACCATCGGAGGGCAGATCAGGGGCATTCTCGCCGACCACGGACTCGAGCACCAGCAGACCTCTCTTCCGGCTCGGCACAAGAACGGCCTGATGTGGGCTTCACGCTTTGCGCTCGATCGCGCAGAACAGCCGGGTCCGACCGCCCACGGCCTGAGCAGCCGCTGGCTTGATGTTCGCGTCGCGGGGCACGACCTGCATTTGACCGGGGTGCACATTCCGGACGATTCGAGGCCGACCGCCCGCGCGGTTTGCTGGCAGTGGATGGTGGCTTCAGCGAAGCTCAATCGCGAGAAATCGCACATTTTTATCGGGGACTTCAACACCGGCCGGCACGGCCTTGATGAAGCGGGCCGGACGTTCACCTGCACGAGCCAACTCGGTGCCGTATGCACGCTCGGATACGTCGATGCGTTCCGGGTCTTTGCTCCAAACAAGCG
Organism: Planctomycetota bacterium; assembly: GCA_017303555.1. Lineage (GTDB taxonomy): Bacteria > Planctomycetota > Phycisphaerae > Phycisphaerales > UBA1924 > JAFEBO01. Next base: position 149,780 of record JAFLCN010000002.1, on the reverse strand, counting down.
AGAATGGACATGGCACGCGCCGGCAGGATCGCACGTAAAGCCTGCAAATACAGCATCTTCCAGCGGGTTTCGGCTGGATACGGCGCTGGTGTCACAGCGGGCGGCACCGCGACTCGTCCGGGCTGAGTACGTGCATTCCGTGCGTGAAACAGGTGTTTCAGACCACTCCGCCATGATCATCGATCTCGCTCCGGCCGAAGCGATTTCACAAAAATGTGAGGATTTGATGCGGGAAACGGCGATTTTTTGACCCGACGGACTTGCAGAGCACGTTGTTCTGCGATACAAACACCGCGAAATCCCTGTGAAAAACAGTCTTTCACAGGGGCCGAGGCGTGTCCGGAGGACACGCGTGAACCGAGTCAATGGAGACGACACATGGCGAAATCGAAACCCGCAGCAGTCAAAGCCCCGAAACTGGTCCCGTCCCCGAAGGTCCGCAGCAAGGGTGATGTGTACGGCACCATCGCCGCTCACACGGGCCTTGCCCGCAAGCAGGTCGCCGGTGTGTTCGACACCATGGGCGAAATCATCAAGGCCGACCTCGCCAAGGGCTGCGGCATGTTCGCCGTCCCGGGCATGATGAAGATCACCGTCATCAAGAAGCCCGCCACCAAGGGCGGCATGCGTCCGAACCCGTTCAAGCCGGGCGAGATGATGGAAGTGAAGCCCAAGCCGGCCCGCAAGGTCGTCAAGGTCCGCGCTCTGCGAGCCCTCAAGGCGATGGTCTGATCGGCGACGGTGGAATCCCACCTTGTTCGAAACAGAATTCCGCGACGCCCCGGTCAACGCCGGGGCGTTTGCCTTTTTGGCCGCGCCGACCATTGGACAAACTGCATCGGAATGGCACAATGCACCCATGAGCCGACTCGCGCTTGAAACAACTATTCTGACGCACGGCGTTCCACGCGATTCGGCGCTGCCGCTCGCTCGCGAACTGCGACGCATCGCCGAGGAGAACGGAGCCGAGCCCGCGCTCGTCGGCGTGTATCGCGGTGTTCCGGTGGCGTCGCTCTCCGAGACACAGCTCATCGAGATTCTCGCAACCGCCGATGTTCCGAAGGCCAACTCCGCAAACCTCGGCGTCCTGATGCAGCGCGGCTCTCACGCTTCGACCACCGTCGCTGCGACAATGGAGATCGCAGCGGCCTCGGGCATCCTGATGTTTTCCACCGGCGGGATCGGGGGCGTCCACAAAGGCTTCGCAAAGCACCTTGACATTTCGGCCGATCTCCTCGCCCTGACGCGATTCCCGGTCGCCGTCGTCGCGAGCGGCGTGAAGTCGATCCTCGATGTTGCCGCGACGCGCGAAGTTTTGGAAACACTCGGCGTGCCGGTCATCGGGTTTCGAACCGACGCGTTCCCCGCTTTTTACCTGCGTGATTCGGGAGTCGGCGTGGATGCACGATTCGACGATCCGTCGGAACTTGCACGCTTTGTTCGGGCGGAGCTCGAGCGCACCCGGCGCGGGCTGTTGATCGCAAACCCGATCCCGGTCGAAGCGGAGCTTGACTCCCGGGATTTCGCGCGTTGGCTGGCGACAGCAGAAAACGCGGTCGGTCCGGCGGCACTCGGGCGCAACGCCACTCCCAGCCTGCTCGGAAAGTTGCACGAGGTTTCCGGAGGAGCAACGCTGCGGGCGAATCTGGATCTGATTCGGTCCAACACCGCGCTCGGAGCGCGGCTGGCTTCGCATCTGAGCGGGCACTAACCGCCCATTCAGGGGTTCTCGGAATTGTCGGACGCGAAGGGCGAGCGTGATCGCTCGGCAACGGGGGGTACTCACCCCGCCTTTACGGAACTTTCACGCCATTCCAACCCCTTCGACGGGAGCGCCGGGGTAGGCTTCTGGTACAATTGTTAAGACGTCAGCGACCGGGGAGTTGAGAGAGCCCTTTTCAGGAACAACCCGCCGCCGTTGGCAATGATCCGGGTTCCCAGGAAACTCGCACCGCGCGAGATCTGCGCATCCAACGTCCCCGCATCGACTGGTTGGAATTCTTTCGCAAGGAGATTGAGAATGGATCGGAAGGCGAATCTGCTCGCACTCGTGATGGTCGCCGGCTTCGCGGCCTCGGCCATGGCCCAGGACAGCATTTCGAAGAACGCGAACGGCGGCAGCGGCCTGCCCGGCGACGCGCTGAACTGGACCGATCCGTTGGCGCAGCGCGGCCGCTACGTGGTCGAGTCGCAGCGCCTGACGACCTCCTGGGGCGTCAAGTTCGGCATCGTGCCGCTCGTGAAGACCGATCGTCCGGTGAACCCGGCTCTCGGCCAGACCACGACGTTCTTCAACAACCTCAGCGGCTCGTTCGGCTTGAGCCGCACGCAGCGCACGGCCAACTTCCGCGGCACCAACTACCAGTGGTGGCAGGCCGCGACGGCGGGCCTGAACCCGACCGAGAACGACCAGAGCCTGAACTATCCGTCGGCTACCCCGACGGGCAGCTCGTACCAGTTCACGGCCTTCGTGAACCAGTTCGGCGCGGCGACCGCTCCGTCCTCCACGGTGAACTCGGGCATCGGCGCTGTCGTCAACTACGCCGGCGACAACATCCGTCGCTTCTACGTTGATCGTTCGCTGCTTGCCGCGGCAAGCCCGGACGGCGCGGCGAGCAACAGCAACGGCTCGCTCTCGATCGGCGCTTCGGACTCGAACGGCCTGTTCACGCTCCGCGCCGACGCGAACGGCGCGAGCTCGCCGGCGGCCAATCGCATTCAAAATCAGAACATCCTTCGGACCAATCTGATCGCCCGCAACAGCTCGATCAACACCCTTTCGGGCAGCGGCGGCAGCACCGTCGCAGCGGATGCGAGCGCGACGACCTTCGTTGTCAACAACCCGCCCGCTCCGAACAACAACACCTACTCGATTCCCAGCATGCTCCCCGCCTCGCTCGCACAGGGCGGCAACGCTCGATACCTCGGACCGGACTTCAACAAGGCGTACCAGTACGAGGGGACTCCGGGTTCGGCGACGGCCGTCGTTCAGGCCAGCAGCTATCTCGCGACGGTTGCTTCGCAATCGGGCCAGCCGATCGACGCGACCTACCCGGATCAGCGCGGCGCGATCTGCGTGTTCCCCGGCTCGCTGTTCGGCGGCACGTCGGTGGCAACGGGTGCGGTGCTGGCACGCAGCGGCGTGGACGGCCCGAACAACGACTATATCGCGATCTGGGGCCTGGACAGCAACGCGGGCATCACCGCGGGCAAGGTCTACGCCATTGAGGCGCCGGCCACGGTCACATGCAGCCGCGCCCCGGACTCGGACAATTCGCCCAACGGCCCCGACATCTTCGACACGATCACGAACCCGGCCTTCCCGCCGACCGTGATCACTCCTTCCGAGATCACGTTCGCGGGTTCGTTCGCAGGCCACCAGGGTGCGACCGCCTTCCAGGGCGGCAATTCGCAAGTTGCGATCGGCAAGGATCTCGCCGGGCGCGGCCTCGTTGCCGGCCTCTACTACGAGAACTTCGGCATCCCGACGACCGACGCGACTCCGACGCCGAACAACGCGATCGTGGTCGGTCGGTTTGATCCGAACAACCCCACCGGCACGGTGCAGTGGACCGTTGTTGCCTGGACGTACGCGAACGGCAGCGATGTCGCGAACTGCGACGGTTCGGCGATCCGTGGTGACTGGGGCAATGCGGGTCAGTCCGCCAGCGCCCTGGCCAGCCCGGGCCAGTTCGACGGCACGGTTGATCTTGATCCCGGCTCTGCTCTGTACGACCGTCCGATCGGCCGCCTGCAGCCCTCGCTGTCCTTCCCCGGCCCCTCGGTGCTCGGCTCGCCGGCGCTTTCGATGCCGGCGTTCGACTCGGTCGGCAACGTGTGGTTCACGGCCCGCGTCGCCGCGATCAACACCTACAACTCCAACACGCAGACCACGTTCAGCCGTTACAACAGCGCGCTGATCCGTGGCGTGTACAACCCGGACACGTTTACCTATGACCTTGAACTCGTGGCGGAGTTTGGCGATCGCATCCTGGGCAAGAACTCGCTGACCCGCTACTCGATCGGCGGCTTCGTGTTCGCCGCGGCGAACAACGCGACCTCGCCCTCGACGTTCTTCTCGAGCAGCGTCGCTCCCTACGCCGACCGCAACATGGACATCGCTGCCGCGATCGGCAACGGCGAAGTCTCGACGTGGGGCTCCAACGGCGCGGTTGTCGATCCGCGTTCGCTCGGCGGCCTTGTGCTCGGCGGCAACTTCCTCTACGACGTTGACGGCGACAACCAGTTCCAGGATCCCTCGGGCACCGCTCCGAACAACCCGAACTCGGTGGACGAGCAGTACTCGGGCATCTTCTACATCAACTTCCGTTCGTGCGATGCCGACTTCAACGGCGACACGTTCGTGGATGACGCCGACTTTGTGATCTTCGCTCAGGCCTACAACAACCTGCTCGATACCTTCGGCGATCTCAACTTCGACAGCCTGACCGACGACGAGGACTTCGTGATCTTCGCCCAGGCCTACGACCAGCTTCTCTGCACGCTGCAGCCGAACTAAGCCGCAGCTTCCGAAGTAGAACCATCACCGCCCCCGGGCCTGACCGCCCGGGGGCGGCTTTGCAAGAAGCCGTTTCCCCCGTCCGCGGGAAGACCTGGAGGCATCTGAATTGATCCGCTCGACTTTCGCATTCGGTTTGGCTCTGGTATGCGGCGGCGCAGCCTCGCTGGCGCAGTGGAATCCCGCGAACCGGCAATGGGGCAAGGACGACCCCGATGACTACCGAGTCGTCACGTTCAACATCCAGGATCGCATCTGCTCCACCAACATCAAACAGGAGGGGCAGAACTCCTGGACGGCCATCGCCGTGCAGATCGCGGCGCTGCGCCCGGACGTGGTGTTCATGGCCGAGTGCGGCGACAACAGCGCCAACGGCACTGGCGCCGCGCAGGGCTACAACACGGTCGATACCGTGCAGCGGCTCACCGACACCGTCAACCTGTTCATGCGGGGCGGCACCGATCCGTATGTTGCGGGCAATCCGGCCGTTACCGCGTACGTCACGAAGTACGCCCCGTCTTATGACCTGCCATACGTGTACGTGTCCGACCAGACGGACAATTTCAATCGCAACATCGTGCTCTCGCGGTTCCCGCTGGTCGATCTGAACGGCGATTTCAGAACATCGATCGGAACTTTCACACTCTCGGCCGATCCGGCCAACCCCTACTACACCGCCGGAAACGCCGGGGTGCGCGGATTTTTGTTTTCCGAGATCAACCTTCCCGATGACCGCTACGGGGGCGATTTTGTCATGGGGGGCGGGCACCTCAAATCCGGCGGAGCAGCGGCGGATCTTTCCGAGCGCCTCGTTGCCAGCCAGCGGATCGCGTACTACATCGACGCGATTTTCAACGGTTTGGGCGGATCGACGCCGGACCCGAATGTTCGTTGCAGCAACTTCCCCCGTCCCAACAAGGTGCTGACGGCGCAGACCCCCGTCGTCTGGGCCGGCGATTTCAACGAGGACGAACTCAACAACGGGCGCGACGGGCCCGCGCTTTGGATGACTCGCGCCGGTGCGGCAAGCCCGGGGGCCACCGACGGCACGGACCGCGATCGAACCGACAGCGCCTACGACGATTCGCGCGATCCGTTTACCAACAACCGGAATACCCAGGGCTCGAACGCCAACAACAAGCTCGACTACATCTGCTGGCAGGATTCGATCGCGACGCTGCGCCGGTCGTTTGTCTTCCGAGCGAGCACGATGCCCTCGACCGCAACACCGCCGGAGTTTGCGAGCTACCCCGGTCTCTACTTCAACATCTCGGCGTTCACCGACCATCGCGCCGTCGTGGCCGACTTTGTGCTTCCCGCGCCCGCAGCGCCGAGCGGGCATGTGCTCAACAGCCCGGCGGATGCGTCGCTGAACCTCGGCAAGCAGCCGACCTTGGCGTGGACGCTGGGGCTGCGCGTCACGGGGTATCAAGTCACAGTCTCGGCGAACAGCGACTTGTCCTCGCCGCTGTTCACCGCGCCGGTCGGACCGGGCGGGCCTTCATCCATCCAGGTTCCCGCGGGCCTGCTGTCCAACTGCGGAACCTACTACTGGAGCGTCTCCGCGACCAATCGCGGCGGGACGGCGCTCTCGCCCAGCGGCATCTGGAGCTTCCAGGTGTACGGCGCGTGCGATCTCAACCTCGACGGCTTCGTTGATGATTCCGACTTTGTGCTCTTTGCAACGGCCTACGACCTGTTCGAAACCACAGACGGCGATTTCAACGGCGATGGTTTCACCGACGATGCCGACTTTGTCCTGTTCGCCGCGGCGTACGACGCGCTGCTGGCGTGCCCCTGAAACCGATCACGGCCGGACAAACGGGTTCGTTTTCCGCTCGCGTCCGATCTGTGTCTCCGGCCCGTGGCCGGGGTAGCAGCGCGTTTCGAAAGGCAGGGTGTACAGCTTTCCTCGAATGCTCTTTTGCAGTTCCTCGAAACTGCATCCGGGGAAGTCGGTCCGGCCGATCGAGCCCGCGAACAACGCATCGCCGACAAATGCAGTGCCGTGCGCCGCGCTAAAAAGCGTGACGCTTCCGGGGGAATGTCCCGGCGTGTGCAGCACCTTCCACGGCCCGCCCGGGAGATCGAGTTCGTCCCCTTCGTGTAGCACTCGATCGCACGGCGGCGCCGTCACGGGCATTCCCGCGGCGGCACTGAGATTCAGCACCGGATCGAGCAGCCACTCTTTTTCTTTCTCATGGATCCAGATCGGCAACTGAGGAAAGGACTCCCGGAGACTTCGCACGCCTCCGATGTGATCGAGGTGCGCGTGCGTCAGCACGAGGGCGACCGGCCGCAGCTTCGACTCGCGGACAATCTCCGCCAGGCGCGAGGCCCCGAAACCCGCATCGACGATGAAGCACTCGTCCGCCCCGTCTTCCGAGACGACGTAGCAGTTTGTTTCGAACGGCCCGAGCGGAGTTGCCCGGATGATCAGCCGAGGACGCGGGTTCATGGGTGAGAATAGGATCGGGCCGCACGAACCAAGGAGCGTTGCATGTCCACAGGCGTCATCCGCAATATCAATTCGGTCCCGACCAGCCCGGTTCAAATGGCGGGCGTCAACGGTGCCGAGATGGCGATCATGGTCGGCCGCGAACACGGCGCGCCCAACTTTGCGCTGCGCCATTTTCGTGTGACGCCCGGTGGCAACACCCCCCGCCACAGCCACGACTACGAGCACGAAGTGTTCATCGTCGAAGGTGGCGGCACCGTGCTGCTCAACGGCTCGGAACAGCCCGTCCGTTCGGGCGATGTGATCTACGTTCCCGCGAATCAGGAGCACCAGTTCAAGGCCGACACGAAGGCCGGGCTGCGGTTTCTCTGCCTGGTTCCGGTGACACGGGATTGCGGCGACCCGACGCCTGGTTCGTGATCGGCCAGAATCAGGCGATCGCGGGCTCAACCCGGCGCTTGGTGGATCGGTCGCCGGCCCAGGCGTGCCACAGCAGCATCGCGATGCCGATCAGGAGAAACAGGTCGGCGACGTTCGACACGTACGGCCAGACCTCGCGCGTGGAGCCCCACCACGTCACTTTCGGCAACGGGTGAATGAAGTCTCGCACGCATCCGTACACCAGCCGGTCGTACAGGTTCCCCAGTCCGCCGGCGAGAATCAGCCCGAGCCCGATGTGCGAAACACGGTCGCGGCTCCGCGTCGCGAAAACAAACACCCCCAGACCGAACGCGACCGCGACGATCGTGACCACGATGAAGAACATCGTCCGCCCGGCCCCGATGCCGAACACGGCGCCGGGGTTCAGCACGAGCGTGAAGTTCAGAATCGACGGCACGATGACCCGCGGCTGATGCACCGGGATCAGCGCCGAGAGAGGTGTCGTGGAAAGCGCCTGCTCGCGTGTGAACTCGACCGGCACGCCCGCAACAGCCGAAAACGCCCAGTACTTCGACGCCAGATCGATTCCGAGCCCGACGACAATCACGCCGATGAGCAGCGCCCACGCCGATGGAGAGCGCCACGCCGGACGAGCCGAGTGAAGCCCCGCCGGATCACCGCTCGTGGCTTCTGGACCGGTGTTTTCCATCTCGTTCTGCGCCACGGGATCGACTCAGGGGCGTGTCATCTGCTGGCGTTCGAGCATGCGTGCGGCATCGATCGAATAGCGTGCCCACGGCAATTCCTCGAGACGCTCGGCCTTGATCGGCTTGCCGGTGAGCTCGCAGATGCCGAACGTGCCGTCTTCGATGCGTTTGAGCGCATCCTCGATTTCCTTGATGAGCTTGCGGTCGGCCGCGGCAAGGTCGAGCGCGAGCGATTGATCGAACGTATCGCTCCCCTGCTCGGCGATGTGCTGCGGGAGATTTGAGAGCGAGCCCGAGTTACCCCGGAGCGCTTCCTGCTCCATGTTCGAAACGTCGCCGACCAGTTCGAGGCGCTTGCGGATCAGGATCGCCTTGTAGTGCTCGAGCTGCTTTTTGTCGAAGGGAGTCTTGGCCTTAATCTCGGGCATCTCGGTCACCTGGACTCCGCCCTGGTATCCCAGCGGCACGCCCGAGCCTTTCAGCGTCGGCCCGGATGGAATGAGCGGCTTCCGCGATTTTCCGGCACCGAAGAGACTCCCCGCGAGATTCGAGATCGAAGAAGGGATGTTCGGCTTGGCCTTCACCTTTTTCACAGGCTTGGGCGTCACGATTGTGATGCCCTTCCGCAGCGGTTTCTTGGAGTTCGAGCTCGCGGCGGGCGTCGGTGCTGCGGCCTTTGCGACCTTGGCGACGGGCTTCGCCGGCGCGGGCTTTGCCGCGGGCTTCTTCAGAGCAACCTTGGCGACGGGCGCGGGCTTGGCCGACTTGGCGGGTTTCGGAGCGGGTTTCGACTTGGTGCTCTTTGCTGGTTTCTGGGCCACGAAATCCTCCGCCCTCTCTGACGCCGAATCGTGGCGTCCGTGCAGCCGAAGAGAGCGAAAACCCAAGCGGCTCACATACGGCGGGGCAAGGGTAGATCGGACTCATGCCCCGGTCAAAGGCCGAAACCGGTCGCCCGGCTTTCAGGCGGGCGCCTGCTCCAGAAACTGCCCCATCCGGCGGAAACGCTCGTACCTTGCGTTCACAAGGTCTTCCGGGGACTGCTTTTTCAGTTCCTGAAGGGTTCGAACGATCCAATCGGAAAGGCTGTTCGCGGTCGCTTTCGGATCGCGATGAGCGCCTCCTAATGCTTCGGGAATCACGTCGTCCACGATGCCGAGTTCGAGATTGTCGGCGGCGGTCAGCTTCAGGCTCTTCGCGGCGGCCGTGTTGGTCTGCTCGTTGGCTTCTTTCCACAGGATCGCGGCGCAGCCTTCCGGACTGATCACCGAGTACCACGCGTGCTGCAACATGGCGACACGATCCGCCACGGCGATTCCGAGCGCGCCGCCCGAGCCGCCCTCGCCGATCACGATGCTCACGATGGGGACCCGGAGGCGGCTCATCTCGCGCAGGTTGACGGCGATGGCTTCGGCCTGGCCGCGCTGCTCCGCACCCAGCCCGGGATAGGCGCCGGGAGTATCGACGAGGGTCACGATGGGCAGACCGAACTTCTCGGCGAGCTGCATCTTGAGGAGCGCCTTGCGATAGCCCTCCGGGTGGGCGCAGCCGAAGTGGCACGCGATTTTCTCGCTGGTCTCTCGGCCCTTCTGGTGCCCGACCAGCATGACCTTGATCGGGCCGATGCGGCACATGCCGGTCACAAGAGCCGGATCGTCGCCGAAGCGCCGATCGCCGTGCATCTCGGCAAAGTCGCGGGTCATCAATTCGATGTAATCGCGGGTCTGAGGCCGGAGCGGATGGCGGGCGACACGGACAGTCTGCCATGCCGTGAGCTTGGAGTAGATGTCGCTTAGCATGCCGGCGCGCTCGGTCTTCAGCGATTGGGCCTGCGAACGGAGCGACTCCACGCCGGTTGCCAGCGCCGGGTCCGGTTCTTCCACCCGGATACGGGACTCGATGTCGTCGATTTTCTGATCGAGTTGAACGAGCGGCTTCTCGAAATCAAGCTGGTAGTACGTTGCCATCAACGCAAGTTTATGGGGGTTCTTGTCGCTAGGCTGGGGCACCATGCCGGACCTTTCACCCCAGAATCAGTCCGCCGTTTCGCTCGCCACCTCCGCCTGGTGCGTCATCGGGGGCGGGAATATGGCACAGGCGATCGTGCTGGGCGCGATCGAAGCGGGTGCGATTGCACCCGAACGCTTCGTGATCGTTGAGATCGAATCCGAGAAACGGGCATTCTTTGGGGCGAGGGGCATATCGGCCTTTGCAAGCGCCCGGGAAGGGTTCGAGCGGATCATTTCGATCGAGCCATCGCCCGGAGACGGGCATGTGCTGCTCGCCATCAAGCCGCAGATGATGCCCGGCGTCGCGGCCGAGCTGCGGTCGCTGCTTGGGAATCGCGCGCCGAGCCGACGCGTCGTTTCAATCCTTGCCGGCACTCCAACGACCAAGCTGCAGCACGCGATCGGAGACTCGGCTCGCGTCATTCGTGCCATGCCCAACACCCCGGCCCGGATACGCCGCGGCACAACCGCGCTCGCCTGCGGAAGCTCCTGCCGGAACGGAGATGAAGCTTCAACCCGAGCGCTTTTCAACTCGCTTGGAACGGTGGTTGATCTCGACGAATCGCTGTTCGACGCCTTCACCGCAGTCGCCGGGAGCGGACCTGCCTATGTCTTCTATCTGGCGGAAGCACTGATCGAAGCGGCTGTCGGGCAGGGTTTCCAGCCTTCGCAGGCGGAATCGGTTGTGCGGTCGATGCTGGCGGGGTCGGCGGACCTTTTGTTTCGCGAAGCCGGCCAGAGCGCTGCTGCGCTTCGGGCTGCGGTTACCAGCAAGGGCGGAACGACCGCGGCGGCAACGCAGGTGCTGGATGATGCACGACTGAAAGACATCATCGCGAGCGCGATCGGGCACGCGACGGAGAGAGGTCGCGAGCTATCACAATGACCGTTCGCAGAGAGAACTCGCCGCGGTTCTGAACGACCTAGAAATCCCGGCGCGCGAAGATCGTGCAGGCGACCGCGAGAACGACAGCCTCGAACGCGAGCGATGTTCCGAGGATCCACCAGATCGAGCGGGAGCGGATGATCTCCTGCTGGCGCTCCGCGACGGCCGAGCTGAATTCGCCGGAGTCGCGTTCGGAATCACCGGTGCGGTTCGGCGGGCGTGCATCGCTCCCGCGCCGCTGGGCACGTCGCTCCTCGCGACGCTCTTCCTCAGCTTTGCGGAGCTTGGCGACTTCATCGAGCGAGGTGAGCGAGTTCTCCAGTATTCCCATCGTTTCCGAGGTCTTGGGAAGAACAGTTTTCAGGGCGAAGATGCCGGCGTACAAGCGCCCGAGAAATCGTTCGGAACTCTGATACTCCTTCAGGCTGGATGTGCTTGTCTGCTGGCGCAGTTCAAGGCCGGAGAGCGAAGCCTGAGCGGTGACGAGTTGGCTCTCCCGCTCCAGCCTGGCCTCGGGCGTTTCGTCGGCCGGCACGTCGGAGAGTTTCTGGATCGCGGCCCGCTGTTTCGCCACTGAATCCGCCAACGGCCCGGCCTTGGTTTCGATCGACGCGACGCGATCCTCGGCGTTCAGTTTGAAAAGCAGCACGGACTGCTCGGAAGCATGAACGATGAAAACGAGCAGCCAGAAAAGCAACGTCAGCAGCAGCGCCGCGATTGTGGATCGCGTGCGCAGCCCGATCAGCGCGCAGACGCAGTACAGGAAGCTGAAGAAGAGCACCACGAGCGGGATCGCAAGGAAGATCCTGGGCTCCCAAGCGCCGCCACGTATGCCGATGACGAGGAAACTCGCGGCCGCGAAGACCGAAACCTGGAGCGCGACGAAGAGAAGCCCGGTCGCGTATTTGGTGAGAAAGAGCCGCAGGCGGCCGATGGGTTTCGACAGGACAAGATCGATGCTGCCCCCGGCGACGAAGTCCGGGATCAGCGAAGCGGTCGAGACCAGCGCGAGAATGGTGGCGGCCCACGTCAGCCAGACCTTGAAACCGAAGTTGATGAAGATGAGCTTGTAAAAGAACGCAGGCGAGACGATCGTCGCGTTGAAGACATCGACGGGGAAAGTCCACCACAGAACCGTTATTCCCTTGTCATTGATCCCGACGCACGCGATTGCGATCACGACCAATGCCGAAAGCACCAGCGTGATCCAGAACATTTTCTTTGCGTTCAACTCGCGATAGGCATCGACGAGCATCGCCATGGTCTGTTTGAGAACCATTAGTGGCCCTCCTTCGCGCCGGGGGCGAGCGCACGCCCGGTGGTCGGATCGGTGACCGCTTCCATGAACAGGTCTTCGAGCGATGGGCGGATCGGTTTGACGGCCCGAACGGTCAGACGTGCGAAACGGAGCGCATCGATCAGGGGCTGCACCACACTCGCCTCGGCCGAGTTCACCTTCAGCAGCGCCGGGGCGTGGGCCCCGTCGAGTTGAACATGCAGCGATTCACCCGTTGCCAGAGTCCCGGTGAGCGAACCGGGCGTCAGCCACTTTGCGAGGGCGCCACGGATCGCGGTATCGACGTTGCTGTCTTCTGCGAGGACTTCGATCTCGTAGCGTTGACGATCGACCGTGAGTTCGGCGACCGACCCCTGCGACGAGACGCGGCCCTGCACAAGGATCGCGACGCGGTCGCAGACCATCTCGAGTTCGCTGAGGAGGTGCGAATTGAGCATGACGGTCGTGCCCCGGCGCTTGAGTTCGACGGTCATCTCGCGGATGTCGCGTCGGCCGACGGGATCGACGCCGTCGGTGGGTTCATCCCAGATGACCAGATCGGGGTTGTTGACAAGAGTCTGCGCAATCCCCACCCGCTGGCGCATGCCCTTGGAGTAGCCCCGCACCCGGGTGTCGGCCCACTTGGACATGCCGACAAAGTCGAGCAGCTCGGCGCCGCGTTTCTTGCGGTCGCGCCGGTCCACTCCGCCCATCGCGCCGTAAAACTCGACAACCTGTCGCCCGGTGAGGTAGTCGGGAAAGCGATGGTGTTCGGGCAGATAGCCGACGCGTCCGAGCGTGGGCTTGTGGCCGACTCCGCGTCCCAGGACCGTTCCGGTGGCGCGCGTCGGCTTGATCACGGTCATCAATATCTTGACAAGCGTGCTCTTGCCCGCGCCGTTGGGCCCGAGCAGGCCGAAGATCTCGCCCCGGCCGACGCGCATGTCGATCCCGCGCAGCGCATGCACGCGCCGCGAGAACATACTGCCGTAGACCTTGTCGATTCCCCGGAGATCGATTGCAAGATCGGTCATGCGTGCTCCGCTCCGGTGTCGCGCCGCGCGACGATGTGGAAGACGTGGTGATACTTCGTGTTGCCCATGGCGTCGTCGCCTTCTTTCTCAACTTCTTCGAAGTGCTCGAACGCCCATCCGTGAAAAAGCTCTTCGACTTGTGCCCGAGTGAAATGGCTCTTGGGCCGGATGCACGCCCATTCGTCGCGGTCGCCGAAGAACTGGCCGGCGAAGCGCCCACCCGGGCGAACCGTCCGCTCGATCCAGCGCCAGAGATCGGCAAACTTTTCGGGATTGCAGAACGGGAGCGCGAAGCTGGCGTTGATCAGATCGGCCACGCGGGGTAATTGGGGATTCGCGGGGAGTTCTTCCATCGCCGATGCGACATACGTGAGGCGGCCGCTCGTCCCCGGGGGTGCGGCCCCGATCGTGTGCCGTTGAGAATCGTCGTTGAAGTCGGTTGCCCAGACTCTCCAGCCTCGCCGGAGCAATTCGTGCGAATCGCGACCGACGCCGCAGCCGATGTCGATCGCGTGGCGCGAGGCGGTTGCCGCGCCGCCTGGGCTTTGGTTCTGGTCCTGGTTCTGGTTCTGGCCCTGGTCGAAAAGATCGGCGGCCTTGAGCAGGGTGTCGCGGGGCGGCTTGCCCGCGACGGCGCTGTAGTACTCTGTCCAGTCGCGCTGATACTCGGCACTGAGCGTGCTGCGCCGGGGCTGCGGGACCTGGCCTGAATTGGATTGGTCGTTTGTTGCCACGCAAGGATCCTCGATGTACGAGAATACGCAAGACTTCATCAAGGCCCTTGAGCACGCCGGTGAGCTGAAGCGGGTGAAGGCGCCGGTCTCGCCGGTACTCGAGATTGCCGAGATCGCGGACCGGGTGAGCAAGTCGCCCGCTCCCCACGCCCCCACCGCGAGCGCCAAGCGGTCCGATCCGCGGTTCTTTGGCGGCGGCGGGCACGCCCTGCTTTTCGAGAACGTGCGGGGTTCCGACATTCCTGTCCTCATCAACGGCTGGGGTTCGTATCGGCGGGTCGAGATGGCGCTCGGCTGCAACGACGCCGAACCCGGCGTTGGCCGGGGGCATGTTCCGGGCGGATTCGACGGTCTTGCGGAGAAGATCGAGAAGCTGGTGAAGCCCGAGCCGCCGCCAACGCTGATCGCGAAATTGCAGAAGATCCCCGAGTTGATGGAGATCGCGAAGATCCCGCCCAAGAAGGTTCGCGGCGGCATCTGTCAGGATGTGGTGCAGACCGGAAACCACGTTGATCTGACGCGTTTACCGATCATCCGGTGCTGGCCTCACGACGGCGATTTCGCATCGCTCGGATATCCGGCGGGCGTGAACGACGGGGCGATCCGGGCGAACGGATTGGGGAGCGGCACGGACTGGGAGCGGGATTTCCGCGGGCGCTACATCACGCTCGGAACGATCCACACGATTCACGCGGACGACATCGGAAAGGATGTGCCTCCGTCGCGCAACGTGGGGATGTACCGCGCGCAGTTGCTGGGCAAGAAGCATCTGGCGATGCACTGGCACATGCATCATGACGGAGCGCGGCACTGGCGCTCATGGAAAGCCAGGGGCGAGAAGATGCCGGTGGCAATCGTGCTGGGTGGGGAAAGCGTGCTGCCGTATGCCGCGACGGCCCCGATGCCTCCGGGGATCAGCGAGATGCTGCTGGCGGGGTTTCTGAATCGCAGCGGCATCCCGATCGTGGCCTGCAAGACCGTGCCCTTGAGTGTGCCCGCGAATGCGGAAATCGTGATCGAGGGGTATGTCAGCAACGAAGCGGGGCTGATCGGATTCGATCCCAAAGAGATCGGAACGCGCTTTGCAAACGGCATGGGTGCCGATCAAGCATTCTGGGCGACGCAACTCGGGCCCGGCGCGATCTTCGAGGGGCCGTTCGGCGATCACACCGGTTTCTACTCGCTCCCCGACCGCTATCCACTGATGGAAGTCACCGCGATCACGCACCGGCGGAATCCTGTCTATCCCACCACGATCGTCGGGCTACCGCCGCAGGAGGATTACTACCTGGGCAAGGCGACGGAGCGCATCTTCCTGCCTCTCTTGCGCACGATCGTGCCGGACATTGTGGACTATCACCTGCCGATGTTCGGCGCGTTCCACAACTGCGCGTTCATCAAGATCAAGAAGGAATATCCGCTGCACGCACGGCGCGTGATGCACGCGATCTGGGGCGCGGGGCAGATGTCCTGGACCAAGACCATCGTCGTCGTCGATCACGATGTCGATGTTCATGATGAGGGGGCTGTCCTGCGGGCTGTTGGCGAGAGATGCATCCCTGCCCGAGACAGCGAGCTCGTTCGCGGGCCGATCGACATTCTCGATCACGCAGCGCCGTTTCTCGGGGGCGGCGGAAAGATCGGATTCGACGCGACACGCAAGAGCGATGCATCCGAAACACACCGCACACTCAATGACCTCCAGCGCCAACTCTGCGAGGCCGGGCCCATCGATGCCGTCATCGGAACCGCGGCGCGCAACACCGAAACCCGGGTTTGCTCGCTGCCCGGCGTGCTGAATGCCCGCGTGCCCGACGAGTTTGGGGGTTGGTGGCTGCTGGTTCAGATTTCGAAGCAGAACGCGGGAGACGGCGCGGCGATCGTCAAAGCTCTGGGAGGCTTGACCGGCGAATGCGCTCTGCCTCGTTGGATGCTGATCGTCGGCGCCGACTCGGATCTTGCAAATCCGGATGCCGCGCTCTTCCACTGGATGGCCAACTCATCACCCGATCGCGACCGATACCTCAGCATCTGCGGCAGACGGATCGCGTTCGATGCGACTCCGAAACTCCCCGGCGACGAGGCACACGGCCAACCGGTACGTGCGTGGCCCCCCCTGATCCGGATGGATCAACGGACGCGCGATTCGATCTCCGCCCGCTGGCGGGAATTCGGGCTTCCCTGACCCGGAAACAGCAACCTTTCCGAAGCTGAGCGGAACGAATCCCTACTCTTGGGTAGCGGCTGGCTTCGGGTGCCCGCCTCACCCCCCCACCCTTGGGGAATGTCTCGTTCGGAGGACAGAATGAAGAAGTTTGTGATTGGTGCATTGAGCGCTGCCGCACTGTTCGGCGCGTTCATGGCGGTGCCCACCCTTTCGCTCGGCGCGGACACGCCCGCAGCAGCCGGTGCGAAGCAGGGTGACTGGTGGAACAACCCTCTGACAACGGTCGAGGGGATCACCGAGTATCGCTTGCCCAACGGGCTGCGGGTGCTGCTCTTCCCCGATCAGAGTTCATCGAACGTCACGGTCAACATCACGTACTTCGTCGGATCGAGGCACGAGGGGCTCGGCGAAAAGGGCATGGCTCACCTTCTCGAGCACATGGTGTTCAAGGGCACGCCCGATCATCCGGATCCGTGGAAGAGCCTGAAGGACCACGGCGCCGATTTCAACGGCACGACCTGGACCGACCGCACCAATTACTACGAAACGATGGTCGCCAGCGATGAGAACCTTGCGTTCGCGCTGCGGCTGGAAGCCGACCGGATGGTCAACTCCTTCATCTCCGCCGAAGCGCTGTCGAAGGAAATGACCGTCGTCCGCAATGAGTTCGAGATGGGCGAGAACAACCCCTTCGGCATCCTGATGAAGGAGCTCTTCGCCAAGGCCTACACATGGCACCCATACCGGGATTCCACGATCGGGAACCGCTCGGACATCGAGCGTGTACCGGCCGAGAACCTCCGTTCGTTCTATAAGCACTTCTACCGCCCGGAAAACGCGATGCTCGTCGTCGCGGGAAAGTTCGAGCCGGCGAAAGCGCTCGAGCTGATCAACAAGTACTTCGGCCAGTTGAAGAACCCCGAATGGCCGCTGCGCGCAACCTACACCGATGAACCCGTGCAGGACGGCCCGCGCTTTGTCGAAGTGCGTCGAGAAGGTTCGCAAGCGACGGTCGGCGCGCTCTATCACATCCCAGCGGGTTCGCACCCGGACGCCACCGGCGCGACCATCCTCGGGCAGGTGCTCGGGGCACGCCCGTCGGGCCGGCTGTACAAGGCGCTCGTCGAGGGCAACCTCGCCGCCGCCGTCACCGTTCTGCCCTTTGGCATGGCCGAGCGAGGTCAGTTCCTGATCGTCGCGACCCTGAAGGAGGGCCAGGATCCCGATGCCGCGTTGAAGAAGATGGAAGAAGTCACCCAGGGCTTCGCGGCCAACCCCGTCACGAACGAGGAGGTCGAACGCGCCCGCGCCGCCGAACTCGCCCAGATCAAGCTCGCCATGACCGACAGCAACCGGATCGGTATCGATCTCACCGAGTCCGCGGCACTCGGCGACTGGCGGCTCTTCTTCATCGCACGTGATCGCATCAAGGAGATCAAGACGCCCGAAGTCCAGGCGGTCGCGCTGCGTTATCTCGTCGAGAACAACCGCACCTCCGCGAAGTTCACCCCAACCAAGAGCCCGATCCGGGCCGAGATCCCCGCGCGCCCGGATATCGCGCCGATCGTGGAGAACTACAAGGGCACGGAAACCGTGAGCGAGGGTGAGGTTTTCGAGCCGACACCAGCGAACATCGAAGCACGAGTCAAGCGCTCCAAGCTGGGAGACAACATCGCGTTGGCCTCGCTGAACAAGCAGACGCGTGGCGAAGCCGTCAGCGTCGCCCTGACCGTCCGTTTCGGCGATGAGCAGTCGCTCATGGGTCAACGCGTGCCGAGCGAACTGCTCGCTTCGATTCTCCGCCGCGGGACAACCAGCCGGACCTTCCAGCAGATCTCGGACGAACTCGACAAGATCCAGTCCACCGTTGGCATCTCGTCTTCGCCGGGAGCGCTGCGTGTCAACATCACGTCCGACAAGGACAATCTCGGCAAGGCAATCGAGATCGCAACCGACATGCTCCGCAACCCGTCCTTCCCGCAGCAGGAGTTCGACACGATCGTGAAGGAGCGGCTCGCGGGGCTCGAGGCTTCGGTCAGCAACCCGCAGAATCTCGCCCAGAACGCGATTCAGCGGGCGCTCGCGCCGTTCCCGAAGGACTCTTTCAACTACGTTCCGACGATCGAAGAGCGTGTCGCCGAATTGAAAGCGGTCAAGCTCGACGACATCACGAAGCTGTACAACGAACAGGTCGGACCGGCGAGCGTGCAGATTGCTGCGGTCGGCCAGTTCGAAGAGCCGGCGCTCGATGCCGGACTTTCGAAGCTCTTCGCCGGATGGCAGGTCAAGAAGCCCTTCACCCGCATCGCCCGCCCGTTCATTCCGAGCGAGTACGGGACCAAGGTGATCGTGACGCCCGACAAGCCCATGGCGGTTGTCGGCATGGCCACCGCGATCAAGATGCAGGAAACCGATCCGGATTCTCCCGCGCTCGAGATCGGCGGCTACATGCTGGGCGGAGGTTCCAAGAACAGGATGAGCGACCGGCTTCGTCAGAAGGACGGCCTCTCGTACGGCGCTGGCGCGAACATCCAGCAAAGCCCGGTTGATCCCGTCACCTCGGTGACCGCCTTTGCGATCTGTGCGAAACAGAACGCGGCGAAAGCGGCCTCCGCGATGAACGAGGAGATGACCCGCTGGATCGACCTGGGCGTCGATGAGAAGGAGCTCTCCGAAGCGAAGAAGAGCTACCAGCTCGAGTTCCTCTCTGAACTCAACGAAGACAACGTCGTCGCCGCCATGCTCGCCAGCGGCCTCTACTTGAACCGCACGATGCAGTGGGACGCGGACCGGCTCAGCCGGATCGAATCGCTGAACGTTCAGGACGTCAACGACACGATCAAGCGCCGGCTCTCGGGCGTCAAGTTCTTCGAGTTGCAAGCCGGCGATCTCGAGGCGGCCAAGTAAGCTGTTCGGCCGCAAGAAGCACAAAGGGGCCCCGCAGGGGGCCCCTTTTCTGTTTGATCCATCTCGAATGAAAGCGAGCCGGAGCGGAATTCAGCGGCGCGGCTTCACGCCCGATCCCCGAGCGGGCCGGCTCTCACTCGGAGCCTTCGGCGCACCGTCCCGATTCAAGTAGCCATCGATCAACGACACCACCTGCTCGTGCAGTTGCAGCGCCGCCTGATCTTCCTCGCCTGCCGGAACCTCATTCGCCAGGATCGAGAACGCGATCGCACGCCCATTCTCGTCGATGACATAGCCCGAAAGGCACCGGACGTTGCGGATGTAGCCGGACTTTGCCCGGAGCTCGTTCTTCGGCCGGTTGTTGCGGAACCGTCGTTCCAGAGTTCCCTCCCCCGGCTTGGGAAGAGAGCGAATGAAAGTCGGCGCAACCGCCGAGTCGTTCGCAAGTGCCGCGAGCCACCTCGTCATCGTCGCGGGCGAAACCCGGTTGTCCTTGGACATTCCCGAACCGTCGCGTACCACCGTGTTCTTGGCGGAATTCGGCCCGAGCTTCTCCGTCAGCAGCATCCGGATCACGGCGCCGCCGTTTTCCCAGCTTCCCGGTTGGCCTGTCACATCGTGCCCGATCCGCTTGATCATCGCCTCGGCGTAAAGATTGTGGCTCTCGACGTTGCAGCGCCGGACCACATCCGACAACGGCGTCGTGATCACCGCAATCGTCCGGTCACCGGAGAGCGATTCTCCGGGGTCCGCGATCCGGACAGTCTGCGCCGCACCGCCGCCCCCGGGCGCGGGTGCCGCGGCACCCGAAACAACCACCCCCGAGCGCTCCAGCCTGTCCGCCAGCAGTTGCCCGAAAAAGGTCGGATTCTGCGTCAGCGTCACCCGCACCGGCTGCGTCACCGCGAACCGCACATCACCCATGAGCTGGAACCGATTTTCATTGGCGTCGCGCTTCAGCCAGACGCTGTTGCTCCCGCTCGAAACGCTCCGGGCCTTGGAAACATCCACCTCGACAATCGAAGTTTCCGGATCGATCGAAACCGTCGGCCGCTGGCCGTCCGAACCCGGACGCGGGTACACATCGAGCACGTTGGCGTGGAAGATCAAACCCGAAACTTCCGCGCAGTACCACCGATCGAGCTGATCCTTCGGCCAGCTCGGATGCACAAAGTCGCGATCGAAGATCCGGTCGTCCACGATCACTTCCGAGAGTTTCTTCACGCCCGCCTTCGAGACACTCCCGGTCAAGGCGTCGAGCATGTCCGACACCGTCATCCGGGGTGAAGCATTCTGCAGAATTTCCGGATCGCCGAAAGCCGGGTCGCCCGATCCAACAACCACCAGGCGGTCGCCGTCGAGGCGGAGCTCGGTTTTGAAAACGAAATCCGGCTTGAGTGTCCAGAGCGCCGCGCCGGTCGTGAGCAGCTTCATGTTGGAGGCGGGACAGAAATCCTGCTCGGAGTTTCTCGCCGCGAGCACCTCTCCGGTTTTCACGTCGATCACGCTCACGCCGATGCGTGATTTGCCGAGCTTGGCCCCGTGGATCAGGCGATCAACGTCGGCCTGCAGAGGCTGGCCCGACGCGAACATCGAGCACGCCGCGAGGGCGCAAAGGGAGAATGCTGCGGGGATCAAACGCAAGTTCTTCGGCATGTGCATAGCAGATTCCGGCGGTTGCTGGGGTATCGACCAGCCGCACCGCCCCGCTGCAATTGGAAACGCTTCCAACTTCCGCTTTGTTCGAATCAATCTCAGCGGGCGCCAACGGCCTCGCCGGCGGCCGCGGATTCGAGCTGAATCCGCGCGAGCTTGACCAGGGTTTCCGCCTGCGACTTGCTCTGCACTTCCCACTGCGCCCAGCGGATTCCGTCGACCTGCTTGGCGTGGGTGATTGCATCGCGCACCGGCTTCAGCAGTTTCCGCATCGGCAGGGCCGCGATCGCATCGGCCGTGAGCGGAATCACCAGAAGCGGGGCCTGCGGCTGGGGCACAAGGTACGCCCACGCGCGACCGGCGATCGCCTCGTGGCGGAAAAGCACCGACCAGCGCCAGGGCACCCCCTGCCAACTGATTTCTTCAGAAGCCCCCTCCATCGCGAGCAACTGCTCGCGCAGGAGACCCGCCGCCGGCTGGAGCGACTTTGCGATCTCGGAGATCAAAAGGTCCGCATTCGGCTTGCGAAACCGATCACTCCACGCTAAACGGGCGACCGTGCCGCTGGACATACAAACTCCGCGCTGTGGAACCCAACCCCAGAACCCATTTCCCCGAACGCTCTCGAACTCACGACGCGCTCAGCTCCCGAGCCTTCCCTGCTGAAACCCGTCCCAATATTATTCGCTGCCTCGGGCCTCAGGTAAAGCCCCTATTCCGTTCCCTTCCGCCCCTCCTACCGGGCCCCTATCCTGCCAGCACAATGGCCTCCGAAACCTCCATTCCGGCCTCCCAGAGCCCCCTGAGCGACCCCTGGGACGGTTCTGGGGTCAATGTGCTCCTTGTGGACGACAACGACCAGAATCTCGAATTGCTCGAGGCGTACCTGGAGGACCTTTCCTGCGAATTGCGGCTCGCCCGCGACGGGATGGAAGCCCTGGATTCTGTTGCCGCGAAACACCCGGATGTGATCCTGCTCGATGTGATGATGCCGAGGATGAGCGGTTTTCAGGTGTGCGAGAAGCTGAAACAGGATCCGGCGACCAAAGACATCCCGATCGTCATGGTGACGGCGCTGAACGAGGTCAGCGATGTGGAGCGCGCGATCGAGTGCGGCGCGGACGATTTTCTGAGTAAGCCTGTGAACAAGCTGGAGTTGCTGACCCGGGTGAAATCGCTTGTTCGGATCAGCAAAATGCAGGCGGAACTGCAGCGGACGCTGTCGCAGCTCAGGGCATTCCGCGATCAAGCCCGAAGCTGATCGGGCAGAATTCCACCCCAATCGGCACCGAAAATTGCCCGCCCACGGGCTTGAGCCTAGTATTTCGACCCTCCACAGGGGCCCCACTCCGGGCGCTGAGCCCGCGGGGACTTTTCCAGCCGGATCACGTGTAGACACCATGCCCACGATCAATCAGCTCGTTCGCCGTCCCCGCCGCAGCCCTGGCAACAAATCCAAGGTGCGCGATCTCAACCTTTCGCCCATGAAGCGCGGCGTGTGCCTGATCGTGCGCACCATGACGCCGAAGAAGCCGAACTCGGCTCTGCGAAAGATCGCCCGCGTTCGCTTGTCGAACGGCCGCGAAGTCACGGCGTACATTGGCGGCGAAGGCCACAACCTGCAGGAACACTCGATCGTCCTCGTCCGCGGCGGCCGCGTCCGCGATCTTCCGGGCGTGCGTTACCACGTCGTCCGCGGCAGCCTCGACTGCCTCGGCGTCGAAGGCCGCAAGCAGAGCCGCTCGAAGTACGGCGCGAAGAAGGCCAAGGGCGGCGCAGCGGCCGCGAAGAAGTAATCCGATCACTACCCGGCGAGTAATCGTCGGCGAGCGTGAGCCCACGCTCGCCGAAACGGTGAAAAGTTCCGCGGGGCACGTCGCTCCCGGCCACGCCGAAAACCCCGACCGAAAGGTCACACGGGAGTTTCTTTCCGATGGGCAAGTACACCAAGGCTGACGAACAGTTGCGTCCGGACCCGCGTTTCGGCGACAAGGTGCTGTCGCGCTTTATCAACTGCGTGATGCGTCAGGGCAAGAAGTCGGTCGCGCAGCGCGTTGTCTACGACGCGATGGACATCATCGAAGAGAAGCTGACGAAGGAAACCGCGCCCGAGAAGCCGGAGAACTCCATCGCCCTCTTCCGCATGGCGCTCGAGAACGTCAAGCCATTCGTCGAAGTCCGCTCGAAGCGAATCGGCGGTGCGAACTACCAGGTCCCCATGCAGGTGAACCACAAGCGTCAGCAGTCGCTGGCCTTCCGCTGGATCATCGATTCCTGCCGCGCTGAAAAGGGCCGCCCGATGGCCAACCGTCTCGCCGACGAGCTCTATGCCGCCGCGAAGAAGGAAGGCAAGGCCATGATGACCCGCGACCAGACGCACAAGATGGCCGAAGCCAACCGCGCTTTCGCCCACTTCGCGAACTGATCACGCCTCCAACCCGCACGTACAAAGGCCCGGCGATTGCCGGGCCTTTTCTTTGGTTCCGTTTTTGTTGGTTTTCAAGAGATTGCAGGCGACGCCCGCCGTTGCCCGGACCATTGGATGAACGCTGTCGCGTGTTACCAGATCTGGCTTCTTCAAGTCTTGCCAGGGGCTCAGGCCTCACGCCGGCGTGGCTGAGCCAGGAGGGCGAACGCGAGGATCGCCGCGACACCGGGTGCCGGAACGACATCCGCGAGCGACATCGTCACATCGCCCTTGCCCTGACCGTAGAACGCATCGCCTGTCGCACCCGTCTTCGTCCCGCTGAACCCGATGACGACTCGATAGTCGCCCGCGGCAAGGATCGAACTCCACGCATTATTTGGATTGAAGCTCGCCGTCGGATTCAACCCCCCGGACACGGTTGCCAGCGCGAACGAGTCAAAGAGCAGATCATTTGTCGTCGCGTTGTATAGTGCAAGAAACATGTTCTCCTGCTCGGGTGACGAATGGGCGCTCGCCGGATTCATGCTCCCGTTCAAACGCACTTGCACGTTTGCCCCGGCGCCCGCCACCGAGAAACGAACTTCCAACTGACTCATGCTTCCCGATTCCGGGCGCACATCGGGCGCTTGGAACGCGTGGAGTTGGCGGTAGCCGCTGCCGCTCGCATAGATCAGGGATTCGGTTACGTTCGATCGAAATCCGCTGTGCGGCAAGCTGAGGTTGCTGTTCCCCACGCCGGAGAAAGAGGCCGACTGGTCATACCCGTCCGCGAGAGGCGGTGCACCGAGCGAGTTCACTCGATACTCCCGGAGCGTGCTTTCACGCGATGTGATCAGTACCGCAGACGCGGACGTCACCGCCAATGCCGCCGCACATGCACCCCAAATGCAGTTCATCGAGAACTCCCGGCCCGAGCGGGCTCAATCCCCACGATTGAATATGGAACAGAATCCGCTCTTTGCCACCCTAGAAATCAACCGGAGACCCCGGCGGGGCGACGCGGTTCCATACGTACCCTTGCACGTGACGGATTCTGCAGATCGTTATTCGCGGCAGGAAATCCTTCCCGGCATCGGCAAGGGCGGCCAGGAGCTTCTTGGACGTTCCCACGCAGTCGTGATTGGCTGCGGAGCGCTCGGGTGCGGGGTCATCGACCAGCTGGCCCGGGCGGGAGTCGGAAAGCTGACAATCGTCGATCGGGATGTGGTCGAGTGGAGCAACCTTCAGCGCCAGACGCTCTTTGATGAGGAAGATGCACGCACCGGTCAGCCCAAGGCCGTCGCGGCACGCCGCCGTGCCATCGCGATCAATTCGACGCTTGCAATCTCGGCTCACATCGCCGACCTGACACACGAGAATGCCGAATCGCTCATCATCGCACATGGAAAGCCCGACCTGATTCTCGATGGCACCGACAATCTCGAAACCCGCTACCTGCTGAACGATCTGGCGGTGAAGCACGGCATCCCGCTCGTCTACGGGGGCGTCATCGCCCGGCGAGGGATGCAGATGACAATCCGGCCGGGGCGCGGCCCTTGTCTGCGCTGTGTGTTTCCCGAGCCATCATCCAATGGCGAAGCCGAGACCTGCGATACGGCCGGTGTGCTCGGGGCCGCGGTCGCGATCGTGTCGTCGCTCCAGGCCGCGGCGGGGATCGAACTGGTCGTGAATCCGGATCGGGAGACCAAACCGTGCCTCATCGAGTTTGATCTCGCATCCACGCGGTTCCGCACGATCGATCTCTCTGCATATTCCGATTCGGCTTCCCGGGCGGAGTGCATCTGCTGCGCCAAACGACGCTACGAGTTCCTTTCGGGCGAACGAACCCGGCCCGCCGCGACACTCTGCGGGCGCGGATCTTTCCAGATTCCCGCGGCCGGATCCCGCATCGACTTGTCGCGGCTCGCATCCAAGGTCGCTCCCGTCGCGCCGGTTACCGCGAACGAGTTTTTCGTCCGGATCGCGCCGCGCCCGGGAGTGGAGATGACCGTTTTCGCCGATGCGCGGGCGGTCGTGCGAGGGACGGCGAACGAAGGAGAGGCGCGTGCCCTCTACGATCGGTACGTCGGTGCGTAGATCATCGAGTGTGTTCATACGAGTCGAAACACACGGGTTCAAACAAGGAGTTGGAAATGGGTCAAGTCTTCGAGCAACTGATCGTCGCCGCCCGCAGAGGCAGAGGCCTTTCCGAAAAGATGCTCGTCGGCGTGACCCCTCAAACCTTTGCACGCAAGCCCCGATTTGAAACCACGAGCGGCACAAAGGTGATCGACTGCAATCATCCGGCTTTCGTCTACGGCCACCTTTCGCTTTACCCCGCACGTCTTTTGATGCTCGCCGGGCTCGATCCGGCTCCCGTCGCTGCGCCCGCGGAATTCACCGATCTGTTCAAGGCCGGAGTCGAATGCAAGGACGATCCGGAAGGCACGATCTACCCCTCGATGGAAAAGATCACGCAGGTCTTTTATCGCGGGCACGATGCGGCTTACGAACGCATCGCAGCGCTCGACGACTCGATCCTGCAGAACCCGACCCCCGATGAGCGCTACCGCCAGAGCTTCCCCACGGTCGGAATCGCGATTACGTTCATGCTGACCAGCCACTTCATGATGCACATGGGGCAGGTGAGCACGTGGCGCCGATGCTTTGGATTGCCGTCGGCGATGTAGTATCCAATCGCGGGCTTACTGCCGCCGCGCGACCTTCTTCACATCCGCTGAGCCGATCCAGACTTTTTCGTTGCTCTGGATGTCGATCATCTCGAGGTTGATCTGGTAGTACTGCACGACGGTCTTGCGGTCGTTGCTTTCCTGTTTCACTTCGCCGATACGACCCAGCATGATGAAGTCGGCTCCGAGTTCCATCGCCTGCTTCTTCACCGTCTCGGGCATATTCCAAGCCTGCCCCTGCTGACGCTCATCACGGATCTCGCCCCGCTGATCGCGATCGGCAACCACCCGCACGCGTCCGGAGTTGATCAGCTCTTCCTCGAAGCGCTTGGTCACCAGCTTGGTGTCGATGTAGTCGCTCGTTTCGTTGCGAACGGTGCCGACAAATACCACCGGCCGGTTCCCGCCGTGCGCCATGCGGAAGTTCTCGACCCACGGGCGCGCCAGGCAATCGGCGATCAGTTTCTGATACGTCTGGCGCGCATCGTCGTCCTGCCAGCGGTAATCGACATCAACCGTCGTGTTCGGGTCGGTACGCTGAACGGACCAGTTGGGGTTGTAGCAGCCTCCAAGCACGGCGGCGGCAGTTCCGGCAATCACGAGTCCACGAGCGTTCATCGCACACTTCTCCCTCGACCCAGATTCGGGTCGGCACAAGTTTATACGCACTAACTTCGCGGCGGTTCGCCGGATTTCGAGCGGATTGGGGGCTACTTGGCCATGGTTTCGACAATGGTCGTCAACTGGTTTGCCACCGGGCCTTCCGGGATGGAGACCGGGCGCCAAGGCGACTCGGTGAACGGCCGGCCCCCGCTGTCGAGGTAGATGAGCCGGACCCGGTGCGAGCCCGGGGAAAGCGTCAGGAGGCCGACAAAGGCCTTGGCGGGGAGAAACTCCCAGTACCGCAGATCGGCCTGCTCGGTCGCGCCCAGCACCGCTAAGCCGATGAGGCCGCCGAGAGATCGGATCATCCACTGGGTTCCGCTGTCGTTCTGGGTTTGCGCGACGGCTTCCGACGCGACGACGGTGGCGCCGGCCTTGACGAGATAACGGGCCATCGTGCGTTGATAAATAAGTGGAAACTGCCGACGGAAGTTCTCTGCCGCGACGGCTCCGAGGCTTTCCACCAATTGAAGCGAGCCGCCCTCACGGACGGTGCCGGATGAATCCTGGACTTCGATCCGAACGGCGGAGACGGCGCTGCCTCGGAGTTTCATTTCCGGGAGCTCGAAATACACGGGAAACGAGAAGACCGCGATCGGTCCCTCGCGTCGAGCGACGAGATACGGGCCGCAACCGGTGAGCGCGACGAGCAGCACGTTGCCCGCGCTCGGCTCGAGATCGGAGAGCGAGTTGAAAGCCTGCGGGTTGACGTCGGGAAAGAGCTTCGGCTGCGTCTGCATCGCCTGAAGCAGGCGGCGCCCCGCTACGCGCTGAAACTCACGATCGCCGACCTTCATGAACGTGATGGCGGAAAGGAAAGTTCCGAGCGGGCTCTCGATGAACTCGCCGCCGGTCGGCGTTGCGAATCGCTGGGCGGCGCCGGAGCGCTCCGCGGCGGCGTATCCGGCGCCGGACTTGTCCTTGAGCGCACGTTCTTCGCGCAGGTACTGATCACGCAGGATGTTCGATTTGCTGGCCATCCGGCGTGCCTCAACGGTTGCGCCGCCGTCGAGATTGCCTTGCTCGAGCTGGGCGAGCATTTTGAAGACGTTGATGTACATGTCCTCGTACGGCTGGGCCACGTACGGAACAACGGTGTCGTTGAAGATCCATTGAGAAGCCTGCTCCGAAGCGGTCAGCTCGCGCTGGGCTTCGATCCGCTTTTCGGCATCCTCCAGAGTCCGCATGGTTTTCGCGGAGTCGTTCTCGGCCAGTGCCACACCACCCCGATCCATCAGCCAGAGGAGCTTGCTTCGATTCCCGAAGGCATCGATCGTTTCGGGATCGTCCAGAGTTCTGGCGGCGCCGGCAAAGTCGCCAGCCTGGTGCTCCGCGCGCAGGCGCTCCTGCGCGACGTTGAACGGGCTCGTGCAGGCGCTGAGGAGCGAGGCGAGCGCCGCGGCCACAGCCGGCCAACCAGAGCGACGCCGCGTTGCTTGTGCTAAGTTGGTTCTTATGGACACACCGTCTCACACTCCGCCGCTGACTCTCGAGGGTTTCCAGCGGCTGATTCGGGATCGATATTACGCGAGCGACAGCAAGCGGGGCGTTGCGGGCACGTTCCTGCTGCTGACGGAAGAGTTCGGAGAGCTGGCGACGGCGTTGCACGCCAACCTGCCCGGGAAAACGCCGACTCCGGAACAGCGTGCCAATCTGGAGGAGGAGTTTGCCGACGTGCTGGCATGGCTGGCAACGATCGCGAACATCACGGGTGTGAGCTTCGAGAAGGCGCTGCAGAAGTACACCATTCCGGGGCTGGTCGAAGGGGTCAAGGACTGACCGGCGCGACCGCGCGACCCTCTGCCAGGGAACCGATCCGCACACCGGCATTTTCCAGGTCGGCGTCGCGGAGCGCACGCTCGATCTCGACGACGAGCGTGTCGTCGGCCGGGGGGCCGTAGCGGAAACTCTCGACCGCGCTCAGCAGTTCTCTGCTCCAGGCACGGCCCGATCGCTGGCTCGACGCCATCGACGCCACCATCCGCAGGAAGCCCTGGACACCCAGCATCTTGCCCGCGCGGTCGCGGGCCTCGATGGCGCCGTCGGTGTACGCGACGAGCGTGTCGCCCGGCCCGAACTCGGTGACGAGCTGCGCCGCATCGAAGTCGGCGGCCTCGCACGCCCCGAGCACGTACGCCGTCGAATTCAGCTCGCGCACCGTTCCGTCCACGCCGATCAGGAACGCCGGCGGATGGCCGCCGCTCGCAAACTCGAGCACTCCGGTGCTCGAATCGATCCGGAGGCAGAGCGCGGTGACATACACCGAATGCGAGGCGAGCGTGAGGTGGACGTACCGGTTCAGCAGGCACAGCACCGCGCCCGGCTGGATGGTGGGGTCTTCGGCGAACACGCGTTCGAGTTCACCGTGCAGACGGT
Organism: Planctomycetota bacterium; assembly: GCA_017303555.1. Taxonomy (GTDB): domain Bacteria; phylum Planctomycetota; class Phycisphaerae; order Phycisphaerales; family UBA1924; genus JAFEBO01. The sequence goes on along the minus strand of JAFLCN010000002.1, from coordinate 120,910 downwards.
TGACGGTGAGCGCCGCGGGAATCCCGTGCCCCGTGACATCCAGAAGAACGGCGCTGAGGCGCTGTCCCCCGTTCACGCCCGGCCCGATGTGCGCGTAAAGATAATCGCCGCCGATCTGACGCATCGGTTCGTACTGGTACTCCAGTCGGAGCGGCCCGGCATCGATGCGTGCCGGGAAGAGCGCCTCGTGAATCCGGCGCGCATCGGTCAATTCCCGTCGGACTTCGCCGTAGCGCTGCTGGAGAACGGCCATCTTGAACTGGCTTGCATACTGCGAGTGCTTCAGCCAGGCGATCAGCACGCTGGGCGCGAACAGCGCGATGGACAAAGCAAAGTGGGCGATCAACCCGGCGAACCCCGATCCTCCCAGCAAACGGACCGTGCAGTTTGTGACCAGCAGCGCTCCCGCTGCGAGCAATGCCGATCGGGCCGACCACGGGAGAAGGATGCATGCGAGCAGAAGAGTCAACGAAGCTTCGAGCCAGCCGATGCTGCCGCCCCAACCGAGCTGCGCCACGATCAGGTGGAAAGCGCCGACCACCACCACCACGACCTGCGAAAGCCGAAGCAGGGAGCGCTCGAGCACGCGGCCGCGCTGGACCCAGAGCAACGCCGAGATGAAGACGGTGACGGGCACAACGCTCGTCCCGACCGCCTTGCCCGCCGCCCAGACTGAACGCCACAGCTTTACAAAGACGCCCGCATCGAACGCGGCATCTGAAAAGGTGCTCACCAGCGAAACGACAAGCCCCACGCCCGTCACGAGCATCCCGAGGATCGCACCGACAGTGCAGAAAACAACGAACCGCTGCTTGAGCAGCCGGAGCGTGTGTACCTCGAACTCGCCCGCGAATTCGGAGGTATTGAGCGAGCGTGTAGGGGGGGCTTTCTTCATCATCTAATCGCGTGATCGGCCCGCCCCCGGTCGCCAGAGTACATCGGACGCCCCGTTTGCGTTCGCCGCCCGTGCAAGAACAAACAATAAATCGCTCAAGCGGTTCAGGTAGCGAATCGCTTCGGGGCTGGTCGCGGCTGGTTCGGCATCCAGGAGTGCAACGGCGGCTCGCTCCGCCCGCCGAGAGACCGTTCGGGCTGCGTGCAACTCCGCCGCGAGAGGTGTGCCGCCCGGCAGCACGAAGCTCGTCAGGGCGGGGATCGGCTCGTTGAACTCGTCGATCAGCCGCTCCAGCCGTTCAACCTGGCCAGCGGTGATTCGGAGTGCGGCCCCCGGTCTTTCATCCGGCGCGATCGGAGTGGCCAGATCCGCGCCAACATCAAAGAGGTCGTTCTGGATCGCCCGCAGGACCGCGAAGACTTTCGAGCCCTCGCCGGCGTGCAGAACAGCAAGGCCGATGAACGAGTTCGCCTCGTCCACGGTCCCGTAGGCCTCGACGCGGGGGGCGGTCTTGCGGACGCGCTGTCCGCCGACCAATCCCGTCGTCCCGTCGTCGCCCGTGCGGGTGTATATCTTGTTCAGCTTCACCATCGTTGGCCAATCCTGATCCGCCTCATCTGACTCTTCAGTACCCATCGGCACCCGTGTCCCACTCCGCCTTTCCAACTCCCAACGAACAGAGTATCCGACCGATCGAGGTCGCTGCGGGTGGCGACCGCAACTCCCCGCCCATGCGTGGGTTGCGTTCGGCCTGGACGCTCCGGAATGCCGACACCTCAAGCAGGCCGCTCATTCAGCGCGTGCTCGACGCTCGCGGGATCTCCGACCCCGGTTTTCTTCAGCCCTCGCTCAAACAGCTCCACGAGCCATCGCTGATGCCGGGCCTGGAGCCCGCGGCAGCCCGGATCTTCAAGGCCATCCGCGAACGCCAGCGCATCGTCATCTACGCGGATTACGACGTGGACGGCGTGTCCGCGGCCGCGATTCTCTGGCACATGATCCGCGCGATCGAACCGAGCGCCGCGGTCGCGACCTATCTCCCCCACCGCCTCGAAGAGGGGTACGGACTGAACGCGGAAGCGATCGCCAAGCTGTGCGACAACCACGATCTGATCATCAGCGTCGATTGCGGCGTCACCGCCGTTGGCCCGGCGCGCATCGCCGGGGAACGCGGGGTCGATCTCATCATCACCGATCATCACACGCCCCCGCGCGATGCAAGCGCCTTGCCGCCGGCGCTGGCCATCGTGCATCCGCTCGTGCCGGGTGAAACGCCCTACCCGTTCCCGGATTTGTGCGGCGCCGGAGTTGCGTTCAAGGTTGCATGGCGGCTTGCGACGATCGCGAGCGGTGCGGCTCGTGTCACGCCGGAGCTTCAGAAGATGCTCATCGAGTTGCTCGCGCTCGCCGCGATGGGCGTCATCGCGGATGTTGTGCCCCTCCGAGGCGAGAACCGCGTGCTGGCGCGCTTCGGGCTCGATCAGATCAAGCGGAGCGCGATGGTTGGGGTGCGGGCGCTGCGGGATGAATCCGGACTCGGCGGTGACGAGGTGGATGCGTCCGACATCGGCTTCCGGCTCGGACCGAGGCTGAACGCCATCGGACGGCTCGGGCACGCGCGCGAAGCGCTCGAGATGCTGACGACCGCGGACGAGTCACGCGCCCGCCAGATCGCCGAATCTCTGACCGGCTGGAACGACGAGCGGCGGAGGATGGAAGCCAAGATCACCGAGCACGCCGCCGGCCTGGCGATTGGCGCCGGCATGACCGATGGTTCGCGACGGGCGATCGTCCTGTGCGATCAGGCGTGGCACAGGGGGGTCGTGGGCATTTGCTGTTCGAGGCTTGTCGGCCTCTACCACCGGCCGACGATTCTGCTGCAGCGCGAGGGCGACCTCTGCCATGGGTCTGGGCGCTCGATCGAGGGGTTCGATCTGCACGCGGCGCTCGAGGCATGCGCCGAGCACCTGGAATCGTTCGGCGGGCACGCGATGGCGGCGGGATTGAAAGTGCGCTCGGATCGGCTCGGGGCGTTCGAGCAGGCGTTCGTGGCGTACGCGAATGAGCGGCTGTCCCCCGATCACCTGGTGCCGCGGCGGCTGGTGGATGCCGAGTGCGTCATCGGCGAACTCAACATGGCGCAGGCCGAGGCGCTCGATTCGCTCGCGCCGTTCGGACGCGAGAACGCGCGTCCTTTGCTGCTGGTTCGCGGCGCGACGATTGCTTCCGAACCGCGTGCGCTCGGGAAGACCGGGAAGCACATCCGGTTTGACCTCAAGCACGGCTCGAGCACGCTCCGCGTGAAGGCGTGGAACTGGACGACCGACCTTGTCACGTCCGGAACCGCGCTGCGTCCGGGGCGCGCGTTCGATGTGCTGGTATCGCCGGAGATCAACAACTGGAATGGTCGCAAAAGCGTCGAAGCAACGCTCGAGGATCTGCGCCCGTCGAACTGATCGCAACGCGCTACGGGCAGAAGGTCAGGTTGTACGAAAGCAGGAAGAGCGTGAAATCGGCGTCGTCCACGATGCCGTCCACATTGAGATCTCCCGGGCATTCCGCGGGCGGGGCCGGGCACTCGATCTTGGAGTACGCCTGGACAAAGAGCGCGTAGTCGAGGTCATCCACCACACCGTCGAAGTTCAGATCCGCGGGGCAGAACGCCCGCTGCGTCAGCACGAAGAGCCGCGAGGCGTTGCCGCGCTTGCCGCTCGCGACGATCTGCCCGACATCGTTGATGTCGAGGAGCATGGTGATCGTCACATCGGCGGGGAGATTGGCGAGCGAACGCAGGTCGTACCACTTTCCGTCCTGGTACAGGCCGGTCGGCGTTCCGACGCTGGTGGCGATGATCTGACCGAGCGTGTTCATGCGGAGCGGGCCGCTCGGAACGGTCATTCCCGGAACCAGATTGCCGAACGTGTAGATCTTGGTCGCGACGCCCCCGCTCCAGAACTGGATGCCCACTTTCGTGACGCCGTTCTCGATCCAGGATGCGTTGCTCAGCACCTGGCCGAGGTCGTTCATCATCGGCTGCGACGAGTAGTAGACATCGGGGACCGTCGTCGCCGTCCCGTTGCTCCAGAACACGTAGTAGCTGTTCATGAGCGAGCAGCCGCCGCCCACGCGGTTCTGCGAGCCATACCCATTCACCAGCAGGTCGCTCGCGTTGTTGATCGAGTACGCGACGCTCGAGTAGATGGTGCACGCCGTGGAGCACTGCTGCGACCACGGGCCGGCCGACTTCCACGCGCCGGTCTTTCCGAAGCCGCCCTTGCCGTACCACTGCGTGCTGCCGTTGCCGCAATCGATCACACTGAACGGCACCACGAACACGCCCAGCTCGCGCCGATTGTTGATTCCGGTCGCCGAGTTCGACATCCACACAGGCCCGGTCGGACCATCGACCAACTGCCCGTTCGACCACGCCCACGCCCGCGCGATCGTGCTGGTCGATTCCTGGTACATGCCGCAGACATCACCGAAGTCGTTGATCCCGGTCACGGCGGTCCAAGTCCGCCCCGGCTTGCCCGGCACCGTCTGCAATTGTCCGTTCTTCCACAGCACAGGGCCCGAAGTGGTTTGGGCCGCCACCCATCCCTTCAGGTTGATAAACGCCTTCGAAGTAGACGGCGTGACCGCGATCTCTCCCGTCAAATCAAATCTGCCCGGCGCGGCCCCGCTGCTCGCGGCCAACAGGCCCGTCGCACCCGTGATGAAAAAGTGCTTAAGAAGTTGACTCGCGCGCATCACAATCCAATCCGACCCTTGCAGGCCTGACAATCCTTCGCCGTGATGGGTGGACACCCCCAGGTCCGCGTACCACGCGTCCCACCGAGCGCACCCTGCTCCCCTCAGAGCCTCAATGCTACTTGCTCAAGGCCCGGAAAAGCAACTCTAAGTTGTGGTCCGAGAACGTGTTACCCTTTCTTTGTGAGCTTGGCGGCGTGCCACCCGGCACCGATGCAGCGGAATCCGATCGACGCCCCTGCGGCGAATTCGGGCGAACGCCCCAATTCGACTCCAAGCTTGCTCTCCCGTCCCCTCGATTAGTTCAGTTCCGCTGCGCCGACATGGCCGAGCTTTGCAGCGCGTTCACGCAATCGAGAGAATCGTTCATCGGCCGCCACTTTGCGCGCCCGAAGCGCCGCATCGAACGCGAGGTTGGCGTTGTCCGGTGACTTGTCGGAAGCCTGCGCCAACACGTCCGCGGCTTCCGCATCGCGGCGGAGCGCCGAAAGCGCATCCGCCAGCACGCGCGCCACGGGTTCGGAGGCTCGCTCGGCGGCATCGAGCCCGATGAGCAACTCCACCGATTTCTCCGGCCGCCCGGCGCGCGCGTGAATCCTGGCTTCAACAAACCGCCAGAGCGTGAGGCGGGGTTGAATGGCCCGCGCTTTCTCGATCTGCTGCAAAGCAACATCGAGCTTGTTCTCTCGCAATGCAATCTCCGCCAGCGAGCCCCAGACCCGACCGTCGTCGGGGTTGATGTGACCGGCGCGAACAAGGCTGGCGCGGGCTTCATCCAGCTTGCCGAGTTGCAACTGGATTTGTCCCAGATACAACGGATACTCCGCGTTGGTCGCGTCGGCCGTCTGCGCCGCGGCATAGTGCTCCAGTGCGCGATCGGATTTGCCGAGCATGCTCGCGACCGTGCCCGCCTGAAACTCGAGCTTGGCGTCGCGATCCCCGCTCGCGAGAGCGCGAAGATAGCTCTCGTACGCGGCGGCGAGGTCGTTTTTGCCGAGCATCAACTCCGCGAATGCGATGTGCAGGCGCTGATCGGAAGGATACTGCTCGACCGCTCCCTTGACGATCGCCTCGGCCTCGGCCGACTTTCCGGATTGGAGCATTCCATCCACGGAATCGAGAATCGCATCCACCTTGCGTGCATCGGCGCTCTTGGCGCCTGCATTCGGCGGGGGTTCCGTGCCTTGCGCCGGGCGAACCGCTTCGGAGAACGAGCCAAAGTCGAGCGGTGCGGCCGGATCTCGAAGCAGGTAGATTGCCGCGGAAACGACCGCGGCAATCAGAAGCACACAGGCCGCTGCCGCGAGCCGGATGAAGCCGGGCGCACGCCCAAAGCAGGGCCCCCGACGCGTACACTCGCCCTGCAATGACCGAGACTTCCAAGCCATCATCTGATTCCAATAGTTCCGGGCTGGGCAGCGCGGGTGCTGAACTGCCCAAGCAGTACAAGCCCGCCGATCACGAGGAGCGTATTCGCGCCCGCTGGGACGCGGCAAAGGCGTTCCACGCTGACCCGCAGCGGGTCCTGCGCGGGGAAGCCAAGCCGTACTGCATCGTCATTCCGCCCCCGAACGTGACGGATCGGTTGCACCTGGGCCATGCGCTGAACAACACGCTTCAGGATGTGCTGGCGCGCTCGCACCGGATGATGGGGTTTGAAACACTTTGGATGGCGGGAACGGACCACGCAGGCATCGCAACGCAGGCCGTGGTGGAACGCCGGCTCAAGAAGGATGAGGGGCTGACGCGTCAGCAGCTTGGCCGCGAGAAGTTTGTGGCGAAGGTGCAGGCGTTCAAGGATGAGTACGAAAAAATCATCACCGATCAGCTCAAGCTCATGGGCTGTTCCTGCGATTGGGATCGGCAGCGCTTCACGATGGATGAGGTGTGCGCCCGCGCGGTGCGCGAGGCGTTTTTCCGTTTGTTCAAAGATGGTCTCATCTACCGCGGCAAGCGACTGGTGAACTGGGATCCGGTGCTGCAGACCGCAGTGTCCGATGATGAGTGCTACGACGAGGAACTCGATTCATCGTTCTACTACCTGCGCTATCCGCTGGTGCATCGTGGCACCGCCCTTCCGGGCGGTGGGCTTTCCGATCCCCAGCCAATTACATGGAACGAACTTGCCCGCGGCGGCTATCCGGGTGCGGAGCAGCATCCGGGCGAGGAGCAAGCGTGGGTGACGGTCGCAACGACGCGGCCCGAGACGTACTTGGGTGATACCGCAGTCGCGGTGAATCCGAAGGACCAGCGAGCGAACGCGCTGCGCGGCCTGTTTGTCGAACTACCGCTAGTGGGACGCATCATCCCGATCATCGAAGACGATTACGTGGTGCTGCCTGCGGCGATGCAGGCGGACCCGGAAGCGGCGAAGAGCGACCCGAAGGCGGTGTTTGCGACCGGATTCCTGAAAGTGACGCCCGCGCACGATCCGAACGACTACGAGATCGGCCTGCGTCACAAGGCCGCGATCGAAGCCTGCGGCAACGCGGTGCTGATCAACATGCTCGCCCCGGATGGCAGCGTGAGCGACAAGCACGGCTGGACGGATGTGGGTGATGCGCACCTGTTTGTGGGTTTACCCCGCGAAAAGGCACGCAAGAAAGTGCTCGAAGAGTTCAAGGCGCGGACTGTGGATAACTCGTCGGTGCCGCTGCTCGCGGAAACCAAGCCGTATCGCCACAGCGTGAAGCACAGCGATCGCAGCAAGGCGATCATCGAGCCGTATCTGAGCGATCAGTGGTATGTGAAGGTGACGGATGATCGGCTTGCGCCGGCGGCGAATAGAGCCTTGGTGGCGGAGCAGAGGAAGGCAGAGCAGCAGAGCGGCAGAGCAGCAGATGGGGATGGCGCGCTGCGCTTTTATCCTGCGCGATACGCGAAGACGTATGAGCAGTGGCATGATGGGATTCGGGATTGGTGTATTAGTCGGCAGCTTTGGTGGGGACATCGGGTGCCGGTGTGGAGCAAGAGCCTTGCAGATTCGGCAAATGAGAATGTGAACTCCTTTGCAGCGAATGAAGAGATCCCCAAATCGATGTTTGACAGGCTTTGGTCGACTTTTCCGAGTCACCTAAACGCCTCCCAACTTGAGAACATGGGATTCTGGGTTCGCGACTTCTTTGTGCCGTCAACAAATGAATATGTTCGCTATGTGTGTGCAAGTTCCGGCGTGACGGCGATATCGGTAGGGCAGATTGAGTCCCTCGGATTCGCCCAAGATACTGACGTCCTAGACACTTGGTTCTCGTCGGCTCTTTGGCCCATTTCCACAATGGGCTGGCCTGACCCGAGAGCTGCGGGACCAGCGTTCGATGGACTGCTCCAAGCCTTCAACCCCACCACCACGCTCTGCACGGCGCGGGAAATCATTACGCTGTGGGTGAGCCGCATGGTGATGTTCGAACGCTACTTGATGCCCGAGAAGTGGCAGGCAGAAAAGACAACGCCGAAAGCGCTCGAATCGCTCGCGCAAAACGGGCAAGGTCGCGGGCCGCTCCCTTTCAAGAACGTCTTCATCCACGCCGTTATTCAAGACGGCGAAGGCCGGAAGATGTCGAAGACGCTCCGAAACGGGCTTGATCCACTCGACGTCATTGCAACGCATGGATCCGATGCAATGCGTTTCACAGTGTGTCAGATGACCACGCAGACGCAAGACGTGCGCATGCCGATGACCGTTGATCCGGCCACCGGCCGCAACACCAGCCCGAAGTTCGACCTCGGCCGCAACTTCTCCAACAAGCTCTGGAACGCGGCACGCTTCACGATGTCGATGCTCGGCGCGTCTTCACATCCGACATCCGACATCCCACATCCCACATCGCTGATCGACCGCTGGATGCTCTCGCGTCTCGCAACCGCGACCAAGGAAATCAACGACTCGATCGCGAACTTCGAGTACAGCAACTACGCGCAGACGATGTACGACCTGCTGTGGCGCGACTTCTGCGACTGGTATCTCGAAGCGATCAAGCCCACCATCGCCACGGACAAGGCGCAGCAGGCTGTGCTTCGCGCCACGCTCGATTGCATTCTGCGGCTGCTCCACCCGATCATGCCGTATGTCACCGAGGCGGTCTATGAGCAGGTCCGGCTGATCCCCGCGGCGACTGTGCGGGGCATTTCGCTCGGCGCATCGCGCAAGGGCGATTTGCTCTGCACCGCTGGCTGGCCGGAAGTAAATGCCTCGCTGCGCGATGAGAAGACTGAGGCTGCGTTTGAGCGAGCGCGGGCGCTCATCACCGCCATCCGCGAGGTGCGATCGCAGCATGCTGTGCAGCCCAAGCGCCGGATCACGCTGCACGCACCCGCCGGGCTGCTCGATGCCGACGCGTCCGCGCTCGTGCAGACACTTGCGGGCGTTGAGACGATCACGCCGAGCGCCCCCGCTGCGAACTCGGTGGCGATGGCGTTTGAGTCTTCACAGCTCCATCTCAGCAATCTGAAGGATGCCGCGGCAGCGGGCGATACCACCGCCGAGCGCGAGCGTCTTCAGAAAGTCATTTCCGACAACGAGAAGTCGATCGCCACACTTGAAGGTCGGCTGAACAACCCGGGTTACGCCCAGAAAGCTCCGCCCGCAATGGTGAAACAGACGCAGGATCAGCTCGCCAAGGCAAAGGCGGACAAAGACGCGGCGGCCGCCGCACTGGCGGCGCTGTGAGCTTCGCTTTTGTTTCCGGTGAAGCCGGACGTCTGTCGATCGGTCACGCGCGCGCGTTCGGCCCGATGCTTGCTCTCGCGCTCGCACTGCCTGGATGCGAAACCACCGAACACAGGAGCGGCTTCGAACTTCCGCAGGCTTCTGCAACGAGCGCTGCGAAAACGAGCCCAGTCCTCGCCCGCGATTCGTGGGAGTTCGGCTCGTCCACGGGCGAAGCGCTGACCACCAAGTCCTTCCGCATCTACACCACCGCGAATTCCGGCTTGAACGCGCGTCTCCCCGCGTTTCTGGAAGCCTCGCTCATCCACAACCGCACCGCACTCGGCGACCTTCCCGCGCCGGTCGATCGGATGGAGACCTTCGTGCTTGCCAACCGGAGCGAATGGCTCCGCTGCGTGCAGATGATCTGGGCGGAGAAGGCCGAGCCGTACCTCACCATCCAGCGCGGAGCCGTCACCGCCGGGGGCAAGAGCGTCCTCTACGACATCGGCCCGCGCGACACGCTTGTGCTCGCGGCACACGAGGGCTGGCACCAGTTCGCGCAGTCCACGTTCAAAGAGCAGTTGCCAACCTGGCTCGACGAAGCGATCGCCGTCTACATGGAAGGATTCCGGAGCGAGGCGGGCACGGACCGTTTTATCTTTTTGCCCTGGGCCAACACCGAACGCTTCGATCGGCTGCGCGAGGCGCATGCCGCGGGAGCGCTCATGAGCTTGCGCGAAGTCATGTCGTCCAGTCCGACGCGTCAGATCTCGGCGTCCGGCAACGGCGGCGATGCGTTGACGTGGTATGCGCAGTCGTGGGCGCTGATCCACTGGCTGAACGAAGGCGGAACCGCTGCGATGCACGCCGGGCTGCGCCAGGTCGTTTCGGATGCATCCGAAGGTGTGATCCTGAAGCGGGTTGAAGACAAGCTCGGCCCGAAGGCAGCGGTCTTCGTGCGTCAGAAACGCCCGGGCCCGGAAATCTGGCAGACGTATTTCGGCTCCGACACCGACGCGGCCAACGACTCCTACCAGCAGTTCATCGCCCGTGTCGTGCAGACCGGCTCGCGTGATCGCATCATCGCGGGCCGATCGCCGCTCGAGTGATTCGACACTACTTGGCGTCCGGAAGGTCGCCGAAGGTTCGCCAACCCGGCGGAACATCGGCAAGCGGATAGACCCATCGAACGACGGTCATTCCGCTGGTTTCCATCGGAGCACCATCGATGCTCACCGTCACCGGCGCCGCCGCGCCGCCCTGCGATGCGCCGCCCCCGACGAAGCCGATGACGATGACACACGGCTGGCTGAACCAGCGGGCCATGTCGAGCGTCTGCGTCGCTTCCCGTCGGAGCACCGCCACCGACATCGACGATTGTTTTCCGGCGTCGTCGGGAATCCCAAGCTCCGGGAACAAGGTCGAGGCGGTCATCGCCTCAACCACCGACCGAAACGCCCGCGCGTCGCCGGCCGGAGTGATTCCCATGGCGAAGTTCGATGTGGGAACGATGTTGCTCAGGTACAGCTCGCCCGAGTTCATCGCCTGGGTCTGCTCGGTCTCGACCGTCAGATCCAGCGGCACATTCGGGGCCCATTCCTTGTTCGCGGGCCACTTCCAGAACTGCACGCGCGATACGAGCCGCGAACGGGTGTCCACGCCGACAGGCTGCTGGCCGATAACGTGGCAGATCAACAGATCGTGGATCGGACCCGGCAACTCGTGCACCAGCGAACCGTTGAGCTTCGCGCCGTCGGCCTTGATCGTTCCGCCCTGGTACGGATGGGGCATCGCCCACCGGGGCGAACCCGCCCAATCGAGCTGCACCTGCTTGACGGTCGATCGCGACGGCAGGTCCAGCAGGATCGGGTCGCGCCCGTCCACCTGATATTCGCGGCCATCAAGAAACCCGCTGCGCTGCGAATTGCCCACCGGGTCCCACGGAGAGAGCACGCCGCCGAGATCGTGGCGAACACCCGGCACCTGCGGCTGCCCGTCGCTGTCCGGGGCGACGATCCGCACCGTCCCATCGTGCGGCAGCATCAGGCTCATCCACGAGCGTGCCCGCTGGATGTTCTGCCCGTAGATGTGATCAAGCGTGGTGAGGTGCGTTGCCTCGAACCGGCGCGGCCGGAACCAGGTCGCCGCACCGAAGGCGAGTCCGGTGAACGCAATCGCTGTCAGCATGAACCCAAGCCACGCAAACCGCGTCGCCTTGCGTGCTTTCAACAGGGCAAACCCGAGCGGCCCGGCGAGCACCCAGTAAATCAGGAAGACCGTGACACCCAGGAAGACGCCGGTCACCGCTGTGCCACGCTTTGCGATCTGCGAAGCGATGACGTGATCGACCGCAATGGTCTGCCCCCGATTCACCACTTCTTTCGGGTCGGGCTGGAGGATTCCGCGTTTCCCGAGCACCCTGTGCCAGAACACGTCGGCATCCAGCACGCCACCTTGCGAGAAAACACGGGACGAAAGGTCAAACCCGACCAGCGTGACCGCGCCAACTCCCACGATTCGTCGCGCAACCACGCATTCTCCCTTCGGACCGGAAAGGACACGGATGGCATCGCCCGGTGCCGCGGCGTTCAAAGGCTCAAAAACGTGCAAGACGGCCGATCGCGGAAGCGCCGATTCCTTGCTCCGCGTCAACAAGCCGCGGTACTCGGACAGATCCACACCTTCCCGCCGCACGATGTTCACGGTTGGAAGGATGTCGAGAAGCTCGTTGGTCGTCGCGTTGGTCCACGCCTGCCCGCTGGGAGGCAACACGACCACCAGGTGCCCGCCGCGCTGCACCCATTCTTTGATCGACCGGGTGCGCTCGCCCCGGAGCTGGCTGATGTCGGCATCCGTCCCGCCCCCAGAGTCGCCCCAGACAAGCGTCTCCAGCGACGCCAATCCCAGCCAGCGATCGGGAAGGCCTTTGGCGGTCAGCCCCGCAACCGATTCGACCGCCTCGTGACCGAGCGCCGGGTACAACATCGACCCGAGCGAAGCCACCGTCGCGTATTGCCGAAGCCCCATCTCGTGGGCCCCGATCACCCCGATCAGCGGCGTGCCCGCGTCCTGCACCTTCCCGCCCGGCAGTATTTGCCTGCGTGCCAGCAGCCTGCCCGCACGCAACCCGATCGCCTCTCGATCGTCGGCAATAGGTTCGTTGACCAGCACGAGCACCGTTTCGCCCGTGCGGAACCAGAAGGGCAGGCGGAAATAAACCCAGGCGTCCATCGTCGCCCCCGGATTGAGCGTGATGCTGCGGGAATAGGCCGGGCGGTCGCCGTCGGCGTCGGTCATGACGACCCGGATGAGCACCTCCCGCTGCTTAATCGCGGAATCGGTCAGTCGCAGCCGCACCCCGCACCAATCGCCCGCCCGGCAGACGTTTCCTATGCCGAACTCGGGGGCCTCCACCTTGATTTCGTCGGTGCCGGGCGACTGCGCCGCCGCCAAAGGCGATCGCACAATGAGGGCGGCAAGCAAAAGGAAGCAAAGCGGCAGTCGTGTGAGCATCTCTCCACATTCTAAAGCAACACGCGGGCGTGTTGGCGAGCGGCAATCGGAACCCGGCGCGGGAAAATCGAAGTCGGCACACGGTTCGCGGAGATGGACAAAAGTCGCGCACCCCCGGGGACGATTCAGATGCTCATGGCCGAGATTCTGGGAAACTCGTGGATTGTGGTCGTCGCGTTGATCGCGTGCTCCGCTCTGGCCACGCTGTACACCCTTGCGACGGCCGTGCGAAACCAGACCTATATGCACGATCTTCAGGTCGGGGTCGCCAAGCTCCAGCAGCAGTATCAGGCCCGCATGCGGGCGATGCAGGAAGCGGCCCAAACCGGTGAAGTTGAACTTCTGCCCGCCGAGCCGGACGACCAGAAGGCCGCGTAGACCCGGTCAATCTGGCCTTTTCACCTCTTTGCCGATCCGCCAACGAGCGGATTTTGCACTATTTGGGATTTCGGCACAGGCCGGCGCGATCCTGGAACCGTTTTCAGCCGTCGGTCGGATTGCTAGGCTATTCCCCTTGTCCGACGAACCCTCCAAATTCTCGACGATGTCGCGCCGAACCGCCCTGGCGGCCATGATCGCCGGCGGAGTTGGCTTCGCTGCATTCGGGCCACGAGGGGCGAAGCAGACCTCCGATGGCCGCATCGTCCTTGACTACTGGGAAAAGTGGACCGGCCACGAGGCCCGGGCGATGCAAAAGATCATCGACCGCTTCAACGACAGCCAGAATCGCATCCGGGTGCGGTATCTCACCACGGCGGGCATCGACCAGAAGGCCCTCATCAGCATCGCGGCCGGCGATCCACCCGATCTGGTCGGCCTCTGGAACTACAACGTCCCGCAGTACGCCGAGACCGGCGCGATTCTGCCCCTCGACGAACTCGACGTCAAGGGCGAAGTTCGGCCCGAGCGGTATGCGCAGGGCTTCCGCCCGGTGCTGATGCACCCCGACCCGGTCACAAAGAAGAATCGGCAGTGGGCCGTTGTCAACACGGGCGGCGTACTGGCGCTGTATTACAACAAGCAGATCTTCCGCGATGCCGGGCTCGACCCGGAACGTCCGCCCCTTTCGGTGGAAGAACTCGAAGCCGCAAATCGCAAGATCATGAAACGGTCCGGCCCCGGAAGCAAAAGTGCGCTCGAGCGCGCCGGGTTCCTTCACATCGAGCCGGGCTGGTGGAGCTGGATCTGGGGCTATTCGTTCGGCGGCAAGCTGTACGATGCCGATTCGGATCGCGCCCTGACTGCTTCACCCGAGAACATCGCGGGCTTCGATTGGGTGCAGCGCACCAGCGAAGAGCACGGAGTCGATCAGACCAAGACCTTCAAGGCCGGATTCGGCAATTACGATTCGCCGCTGAACGCGTTTCTCACCGGCAAGCTCGCGATGGTCATTCAAGGACCGTGGCTGGCGAACGTGATCACGGCGCACGGGCCCAGGGACGCGCAGGGGCGCCCGATGCTGGACTATGGCGTCATCCCGATGCCCGTCATACAAAGCCAACTCGACTTGAATCATCCGGTCGGATTGATCGACTGCGACATCATGGTGATTCCCAGGGGCGTCAAGCACCCCGAGGCGTGCATGGAGTTCATGGCGTATCTCCAGAGACAGGACAACGTGGAGACGATGGCGCTGGCCCATTACAAAAACTCGCCGCTCGCCGTCAGCAGCACGGCGTTTCTGGAAAACCACCCCAACCGCGGCATCCGCACCTTCGATGCGATCGCCAAGAGCGACCGGACGTACATGGTGCCGCGCACGCGTGCGTGGCCTCAGATCAAGGACGAATTGGATGCGGGCCTCCAGCGCATCTGGTCGCTGGAAAAACCGGCAAAGGACGAGTTGGCGCTGATCCAGCGAAGGTCGCAGGACTATCTCGACACGGTCGAAGCCCAGCGTGCGCAGCGCGGCTACGGACGGGGCACGAAACCATCCTGAAATCCAGGGTCCTGAAAGTCCGAAGTCCCGAAAGTCCTGCCTCCTGAGTCGACAAATCCTGTAGAGTGGCGAATGCTCTAAGCCCATCCGGGAACGAACGGCATCGCCATGACACAGGAATCAGGACAATCGGACGCAGGACAACGGCATCGATGAGCGCCCGCTCCGCCCAATTGAAACGTGATCTCACAGGCTGGCTCTGGGTGAGCCCGTGGGTGATCGGCTTTCTTGCGTTTCTGTTCGGGCCGATGCTCGTCAGTTTGTACTACTCGTTCACCGACTACCCGCTGCTCGAGCCGCCCATCTGGACCGGGCTGGACAATTACCGGAGGATGCTGAGCGACGAGACTTTCCGTGCGGTGCTCTGGCGGACCGCAAAGTTTGCGATCATCTTCATCCCGCTCGCGACCGTGCTCGCGCTGGCGATCGCGGGGCTATTGAACGGCAAGGTCAAGGCCGGCGGCTTCTTTCAGGCCGCGGTGTTCATCCCCACGCTCGTGCCGATGGCCGGCAGCGCGATGATCTGGCTGTGGATGCTCAACGGCGAGTACGGCCTGATCAACATGACAATCACCCGTCTTTTCGGCTGGGCGGGGCTGACGGGTGCCAATTGGCTTTCCGACACCAAGTGGGCGATGCCCTCGATCGTCATGATCAGCCTCTGGAGCGTTGGGCAGATGGTGATCGTCTATCTCGCGGCGCTCAAGGAAGTGCCGGATGAGATGCTCGAGGCGGCGGCGCTGGACGGAATGGGCCCGATCCGCCGCTTTTTGAGCGTCGTGCTCCCGCTGATTTCGCCGGTCATCCTGTTCAACGTGGTCACGCTGATGATCGGCGCTTTGCAGATCTTTGCGATCCCGTACATCCTGTCGGCTGCGACGCCCGGCGGCGATCCGCGCGCGATGTATTTCTACACCATGTACATGTACGACAACGGGTTCCGGTACGGACAGATGGGCTACGCGAGCGCGCAGGCGTGGGTGCAGTTGCTGATCACGCTCGGGTTGACCGCGATGCTGTTCATCGCGAGCAAGCGTTTGGTTCACTATCGCGCATGAGCTTGGGCTTTCTTTGGGAGGCTGATTGTCGAGAGATGGATCGAGCACGGTGATTCGAGGCGAGCGAGGGATTCTCTCGCGCGTGATCGTCTACACCACGCTGATCCTGATCACCATCGCGTTCCTGATGCCGCTGGTCTGGATGGTCGCAACAAGCTTCAAGACGCAGTCGGAGGCGTCCCGCGCCACGTTCTCGCTGCTTCCCGACGATCCGACGAAGATCTTCCAAAACGCGAAGGACAATTACACCGCGGTCTGGAACGACCCGGTGGTCCGGTTTCCCGTGTATCTGCGCAACACGCTCATCATCGCCGGCCTCAGCGTCATCGGCATGGCGCTCTCGAGCGCGATCGTGGCCTACGGCTTTGCGCGGCTTGATTGGCGGGGCAAGAAAGCGCTCTTCGCGCTCGTCCTCGCGACGATGATGATCCCGTTCCCGGTGGTCATGGGCCCGATGTTTCTGCTCTTCTCGTGGATCGGCTGGATCGGAAGCCTGAAGCCGCTCTGGGTGCCCGCGTTTTTCGCCGGGGCGTTCAACGTCTTCATGCTCCGCCAGTTCTTCATGGGGATTCCCAAGGACCTCGACGAAGCGGCTCGGATCGACGGCTGCGGCAACTGGGGCATCTTCTGGCGGATCATCCTCCCCCTCAGCAAGCCCGCCCTCGCGGTGGTCGCGCTCTTCCACTTCGTGTTCGTTTGGAACGATTTCCTTGCCCCCCTGATTTTCCTGCGGAATCAGGACCAGTTCACGCTCGCGCTCGGCCTGCAGCTTTACCAGAGCAAGGCCGGACAGACTCCGTGGAATCACCTGATGGCCGCGAGCACGCTTGTCATCGCACCGGTCCTCGTGCTGTTCCTGCTGACCCAGGGGGCCCTTGTGAAGAGCGTCGCGACCACCGGAATTAAGGGATAGCGGCTGGGACCGGTTTCAGCGGGCCGGCGTCCGAAAACGCGGGTTCTCGCGGGCCGGCAATTTGTTTGTTTGCGCAAAGTGGCCCAAGCGCAGGACTTGTGGCAGGATTTCAAGTCAGCACTTGCATTTCCAAGCGAAATGCGTCACAATGAAAACGGTTACATCGCGGACTGCCGGTGCGGTTCGTGATCTCGCCATTCGTCCCTGCCCGCGGCACGCGCCGTGGTTCGGAAAGGAGCAGGAAATGAAGATGTGTTCCTGGATCGCGATTGGGGCACTCGCTGTGCTCGGTGGGCAAGCCCTTGCCCAAACCCCCATGCCTATCACCAACGGCTCGTTCGAGGACGACGATCCGCTTTTCGGCGGCCTGCTGGGTTACAACGTTCTCCCCGGAGCCGCCGTGAACACTCAGTACCACCGGACCGGCAGCCGCTCGGTGGGCTTGGGACCGGGCGCGTTGAACAACTTCATCGGAATCACGACCGATGCGGTGAACTTCTACGAACCGGGATTCCCCTACTACGACGTTTCGATCGACTGGCTGGGCGGCAACGTCCGGGCGACGATGTGGTACCTGATTCCCGGCGACGCACCGGTTGCGGGCGGCGGCGGCGGCATCAAGCTCGACGTCAAGTTGTTCAATCAGAACTACGGCACGCTCGACGGACTCTGGGATATCCAGGGCAACACCGGCGGCCAGTGGGTCAAGTACGAAGTGGTGTGGAACAAGGCCGATATGAAGCAGCGGGTGTGGATCAACGCCACCGAGAACTGCGACGGCGGCTGCTTTGTCAACAACGGCCCACCCCCCTACGGCGTGCCCCCGTATCCGAGCCGCGTGAAGGTCACTCCCGCGCGCTGGAACGGCACCAGCGGCGGCGGCGCCGGCTCCAACACGATCTACATCGATGACCTGAGCCTGACCCAGGATCACAGCTGCCCCGCCGATTTCAACGGCGACGACCTTGTGGACGATGCCGACTTCACGATGTTCGCACCGTCGTACGACCTCCTCATCGACTTCCGCTGCGACCTCAACGGCGACGGACTGACCGATGACGCCGACTTCGCGATCTTTGCGTCGGCGTACAACGATCTGATCTGCGCAGAGTAACGCCTTTGCCCGTTCCGCTCCCCTGGCCCCGGCATTTGTGCCGGGGCTTTTTTTTGGTGTCGCCGGGCTTTGCAGTTCCTGCCCGCGAGCTGCGAATTGCATCCGGCACGCGGTGAACCCGGCGCTCCGTTTCGGGCGCGGGACCCGACGCGGTGGCCGAATCCCGGACGAAGCGGCTTATCTCAGGAGCAGCCCTTCGGCGGTGATGCCGGGGCCGAAACTCATGAGCACACAGGGCAGCCGCATATCGCGCGTTGTCCGCAGCGCTTCCAGAATAAACAGCACGGTCGCGCTCGACATGTTGCCTCTCGACGACAGCACCCGGCGCGAGACATCGAGCGATGAACCCGGAATCGAAAGTGCTTCGGCAACGGCGGAGAGAATCTTCGGCCCGCCGGGGTGCACCGCCCACGACCCGACCTCTTCGATCGCCAGCGAATGCTCGCCGAGCCAGCTCCTTGCCCATTCTCCGGCGTGGCGCTGGATGGTCCCGGGCAGTTCGATGCCGAGATTCATCTCGAACCCGTGATCCCCCACCGCCCAGCCCATCTGATCGCGCGAGCCGTCGATGATGCGCGACGATGTCGATGCGATCCGAGGGAGGTTCGCGGCGCCCGCACCGACGACCGCGGCGCCCGAGCCGTCCGCGAAGAGCGCGTTGGCGACAACCTGATCCGGCCTCGCGTCGTAGCGGAAATGGACCGAACATATCTCCGTGCAGCAGACCAGCACCCTCGCCCGTGAGTCCGCCCTCGCGATGGCATCCGCCACGCGCAGCCCGTTGATCGCTGCGTGGCATCCCATGAACCCGACGTTCGTTCTCTGAACCTTCCGGGGCAGCCCGAGCGTGTCCACGAGCACGAGATCCCATCCCGGAGAGGCAAAGCCGGTGCACGACACGCTGACGAGGTGTGTGATCGATGCCGGAGAAACCGCGGCGTCCTCCAGCGCCGCCCTCGTCGAGCGGAGGGCGAGCGAAGCCGCTCGCTGCGAGTAGATCGCCATCCGGGCGGCGGTACCCGGCCCGCTCGGGCATGCGAGAGAGGCGGGAGAAAAATGGGCCGCGCCGTTCGACCCCGAATCCTTGCAAACCGAATGGGCCGCCTCGGTTCCGCGGGATTCGACACCGCTGCGTCGATAGATCAACTCCACCTGCCGGCGGCGATCCTCATTCGCCGGAGGCGAGAGCTCGAGGGCGAGCGAAAGAGCCTCTTCCTGCGAGAACGGGTGCTCGGGTGCCGCGGTCCCGATGCCGAGTATTGCCGGGTGTGGAGCGCTCATGCCCGAGTCGGCTCCGATGCGCGAAGGCTCCACGGCCCGCTGATCGCGCGGGAAAGCACGCCGGCAATCGAGGGCACGGCGTTCGCCAGCATGATCGATGCCGCCAGAATCGTGGGGCTCCGTAGCGCGATCGCGGTCGCCTTGCACGCCAGTCGCCGGCGTTGCGCCAGCTGCGCCCATTCCAGAGTCCACTCGCCCGGGTTGTACGTTCTTTGCAGTCGCGCCCGAGCGTGGCGTGCGACGGCCAGGCCCGCGGCGAGTCCCCACGACATCCCCTCGCCGGTGAAGGGCTCCACATATCCCGCGGCATCTCCAACAACAAAGATTCGATCCGATTCGACGTTCCGCCGGCGGGTCAGCAGCGGCGTTCCTCGCCATCGCGCCCGCTCGAGCGTTTCGGCATGTGCGGATGCACCCGATTCACACGCGAGCTGCCGGATCGCCCGCCCCGGACCGCCGAGCCGCCTGGTCTCTTCCGGTGAAAGTGCCGCGGCGATATCGATCGATCCATCGCTCAATCGCACGGCGCCGAAGTACCCAACGCCGCCGCAGCGCATGGAGATTTCTCCGGGGTCGCAGAGCGATCGGGAGCTGTGCTCGACCAATCGCGTGCCGACCCCGAAATGCGAGCGCCTCGCTGTTCTCATTTTCCAATGCCCTTCTCGCGGAAGGAAAGTCCCCGCAAGCCCGTCGGCAACCACAACGACATCGGCCGTCACCACTGCGGATGAGCTCCCCTCCGAAACATTCAAGCGGCAGCCGTCGGGTGCTTCGTCGATCAGCGTGGCACTCGCGCCCCGGCACGCGATCGCGCCGCGAGCAACCGCGTGCTCGAGCAGCAGCGAATCGAGCACATCTCGTCCGACGGCTATGCCCTGATGATCGAGCCGCACCGCGAGCGATTGATTCCCAGCCGCGAGCGTGAACGAGTGAATCGGAGAAGCGACGCGCCGGACCGACTGCGCCAGGCCCATCTCGGCAAGGCTCGCCATTCCCGACGGTGAAAGACACCCGCCGCACACCTTGTCGCGGGGAAAGGTCGCCCGCTCCACGATCAGCGTTCGCAGGCCGATCGCGCAGCACGCGTATGCAGCGGCGCTTCCCGCCGGCCCGGCACCGATGACCACGGCATCCCACCTCGTTCGAGCATGCGAAATTGCACCGGGAGCATTCAGAACGGCTTTCTCCAGACGAGCATCATGCGCGAGATGCCACCGAACCTGATCGTTGCACCCTTCAAACCGGCGCGGCTCGCGAATCCCAGCATTTCATCGCGTGTAAACGCGGCCCGAGCCGAGAGCGTCGCATCGGTGTGCACAACCGGGCTTCGCGTCAGGAGCCGGCTTGCGAACGCGATCGCCGTCAGGTTCAGCCTCGACCGGACAAGGTCGTTCACGATCACGCACCGGCACTTCGCCGCCATGTTGCCGAGAAGCGCTACCGCTTCCGGCTCGCTCAGGTGATGAAAGAAAAGGCTTGCGATGCACAGATCAAATCCGTCGGGCAGTGGAGCACGGATCGCATCGTGCCGGAAGAACTCGCAGGCAAGGTTCCGTTCCACCGCCGCCCCATTCGCCAACTCGATGGCGTACGGATTGACATCGCAGCCCGCGAAAGAAAGCTCGAGTCGCCGCGCGCCTGCGGTGCGGGCCGCCGCGAACACGAAATCACCCCGCGCGCAGGCGATGTCGAGCACACGGAGGGGCCGTCCGCGTGCTTTCGCCTCGGTTTCGATCTCCCGAAAGATGCACCGGAACGAGCCCGACGCGGCGTTCAAGCGCGAGAGCCCGGTGAGCGCGTGGGCGAGCGCCGCCGGGGGCAACGCCGGATCATCCATCACTTCCGGACTGAGGCGTCGCTCCATGGCGGCTCCCGAGGTGCCGCCGGATGGTACCGAAACCGAAGCGCGACGCTCTCGCCGATTGCGTGAAGGACGCTACCTTACTCCGATTTCACGAATCGAAGCACTCGAATCGAAGGGCTCGTCATGACCGCCACCCATCAGATCCTCGCGTTCGCCGGCAGCAACCGCAAAGAATCGTTCAATCGCAAACTGCTTCACGTCGCGGCCGAGGCGGCAAAGGCAGCGGGAGCGCATGTGACCGTTCTCGAACTCCGCGATTACCCGCTGCCGATCATGGATCAGGATCTCGAGAAGGAAAGCGGCATTCCCGAGAACGCGATGAAGCTCAAGAAGATTTTCATCGAGCATCAAGGCTTGGTGATCGCGTCGCCCGAATACAACAGTTCGGTTTCTCCCCTGCTCAAGAACACGATCGACTGGGTTTCGCGCCCGGTGCCCAACGAGCCGCCGCTTGCGGCGTATCAGGGCAAGCTGGCGACGCTGCTCAGTGCATCCAGCGGCACGCTCGGCGGGCTCCGCGGCTTGGTTCACCTGCGTGCGATCCTGGGCAACATCGGGGTCATCGTGCTGCCGGAACAAGTCGCCCTTTCCGCGGCACAGGATGCGTTCGACGCCGATGGCGCGCTCAAGGACCCAAAGCAGCAGTCGCGATTGGAAGTCGCGGTTCGAAAACTTGCCGACGCGGTGAAGCGATTCCATGCTTGAACGTTGCCCCACCCCCACCCCACCCCACCCCAACCCCACGCACACAGACACACAAAAACGCAACACCCCGCGATTTCTCGCGGGGCGTTCAAGTGACCCCAAGGGGATTCGAACCCCTGTTTTCAGGATGAGAACCTGACGTCCTAGACCAGGCTAGACGATGGGGCCAGGTGCATGCAGTATCGCGGGAAAACGCGATCTAGGACAGGCAGGACAATAGGACGGGGGCGGCGCGGGTCAACCGCACAGCCCCGATCGTCGGGAATCGGAGATAGGTCGGGCGGTGCCGCTCCGGGCATCAGTGCGTGCCGGCCGAGGGCGCTCCCCGGGTGATGACGACGAGCACGACAATGTCGTACAGCGCGTGGGTTGCAACCACGATCCCGAATCCACGCACCAGGAATAGCCCGCCGAAATAGAGCCCCGCCGCCGTCAGGAAGATCGCGCTCGAGATATTGGTTCCGCTCCGGAGCCCCGCCAGCGAAACATCGTGGTAGAAGGCAAAGGCGAGCGCCGACACCACGCACGCGATGATCGCCGAGGTGGCCTTCGCAACCTTCATGAAATCGCAGAGCACCGTGTGCACCGCCGTGATGAGGACGAGTCGGAAGACAAGCTCCTCGTACAGCCCCGCGCCGATCGAGAGCGTGAGCCTCTCCTGCCAGGAAAACGCGCGGATATCGACCTGAGACTGCTGCAGAGCGATCAGCCCGTCCGAACGGCTCTTGGAATCCAGAATCAACCCGAGCACGAGCAGCGGGATCATCAGCACGCACGATTCGAGCGCCATGCCGATCAGCACGCCCGGCCGGATGCGCCACGGATCGCGGTTTAGAACGTGCCACAGCAGCAGCACAACCACCAAGGTGATCGCGGGCAGGTGGAAACTCGATGCCCCGAAAACATCAAAGAATCGAGAGAGCATCCGCCAGGCGCTCACCGTGCGCATGTCGCCCGTTGAGTTCTGCAGATACAGGATCGAGCCGATCTCGTACACGATGATCAAGGGAAGCAAAAACGCGAGGATGTGCAGCGGCGCCATCGAAAGCCGCCAGTACCCCGGCTCGCGATGCAGATCGACTTGGTGCTTGCTTGCACTCGGCGTGCGTGGTAGCGGCGATCCGGCCATTCACTCCTCCGGGGCCAAGCCTATCGCGGAAATGCGCACGCGTGCGAAAGTTGAATCGGTGAGTGCCCGCTGTTCAAAAAGAAAACGACCGCCCGTATCGGGCGGTCGCGTGGAACTGCGTGCCGGGTTACTTGCTCTTGGTTGTCTTTGCAGCGGGCTTGGCCGTCTGCTTGCCCTTGAGCTTGGTGACAAGGCGGCTCTTGCGGCGAGCGGCCTGGTTCTTGTGAATCACGCCCTTCGAGGCGGTCCGATCGATGATCTGCGCAACCTTCGCGAGGGCGGTCTTGGCCTCGTCGGCGGTGCCGTGCAGCACCTTCTCGTTGAAGTCCTTGATCGCGTCGCGCATCGTGCGGAGGCGCCAGCGGTTGCGGGCGCGGGCGGCTTCATTCTGACGGACGCGTTTCTGAGCGGAGAGCGAGTGAGCCATTGGATTCCTTGATCAATCGGGGATCGCCCACGCCAGACCGATCGTCCGGGTGGGGTCGGAATAATTCGCATTCTGATCGCTCGAATCAAGCCCCCGTGTGCATTCCGAGCGCCGGACCGCTTGCCGGGGCTTGGAAGCCCGCTATCCTTGCTCCCCGCAGGCGAACGGTCGCTTGCAGCGCGGGCGTAGCTCAATTGGATAGAGCACCTGACTACGGATCAGGAGGTTGAAGGTTCGACTCCTTCCGCCCGTATTGAAGAGGCGCCGTTCGCGGCGCCTTTTCGTTGCGCCCTCTTCACACTTTGCCGGGCGTGCTCCGCTCCGAACCGAGCTCGAAGAAAAATCCCCGGACCGGGTTGACGCCGGCCGCGCGGCGATCAAACATCTGTTTCAATCGGACGTTTGATGACCCGAGCACTCCGCCAATCCCGTTCCGCCGATTCCGAAGCCAGCCCGGACACGCGTGCCCGGCTCATCGAGGCCGCGGGCGAGGAGTTCGCCGAGAACGGCTTCGCCAAGGCCACGGTACGCGACATCTGCGCAAAGGCCGCGGCGAACATCGCCGCGGTTAATTACCACTTCCGCGACAAAGAAACGCTCTACCTCGAAACGCTGCGCCACGCGCACCGCTACTCGATCGAGCACTACCCCCACCACGGCGGCCTGGCGAGCGATGCGCCGGCCAAAGACCGGCTTCGCGCGTTCGTGCGAGCGTTCCTGGCCAAGATGCTCGACGCCGACCGGCCCAAGTGGCACGGACGCCTGATCTCGCGCGAGATGACCGAGCCCACGCCCGCACTCACGCTCATCATCGAGGAGGGCGTGCGCCCGCAGTTCGCGGCGTTGTGCGCGATCGTGCACGAATTGGCCCCGAGCCTCAAGGGCGAATCGCTCGAGGCGAGCGCGGCCAGCGTGATCGGACAGGCGCTGCACTATCACCACTGCAATTCGATGATCAAACGCCTCTACACCGAGCGCAAAGACGGTTTTCCGTTCGATCTCGAGTTCCTGACCGACCACATCACCCGTTTCTCGCTCGCGGCGTTCGAGAGCATCGAACGCGCCGCGGGCGAGAAGAGCAAGAATCGTCGGGGCAAGCACTAGCCCCTCCGGGTCCGCGTCGCGTTTCAAAGAGCCACTTCCACCGATGTACCTGCTGGCGCTCAAAATGCTCTTCAACGACAAGGCCAAGTTCTTTGGCATTGTCATGGGCGTGACGCTGGCGTCGCTGGTCATCACGCAGCAGGGCTCGATCTTCGTCGGCCTGATGGCGCGCACCTTCGGCGTCATCACCGACATGAACTACCCGGACATCTGGGTGATGGACCCCAAGGTCCAGTTCATCGACGACACCAAGCCTCTCACCGATACCAAGCTGTTTGAGGTCCGGGGCGTTCCCGGTGTCGCATCGGCGGTGCCTTTATACAAGGGCATGATCCGCGCCCGCATGGACAACGGGCTCTTTCAGAACTGCAATCTCTACGGGCTGGATGATTCGACGCTGATCGGCGGCCCGGGCGAGATGGTCGAGGGCAACCTGGCCGACCTGCGCATGGCCGATTCGGTCATCGTGGACCTTGAAGGAGCCACCGACAAACTCGCCCGCAAGGGGAAGAACCCGGGCGACCCGAAGATCCCGCTCAAGATCGGCGACACGCTGGAACTGAACGATCATCGCGCCGTCGTGGTCGGGATCGCCAGAGGCTCGCGCACGTTCCAGTCGCAGCCGAACGTCTTCACGACGTATTCCCGGGCGGTGACGTTCGCCCCGAAGGAGCGCAAGCTGCTCTCGTTCGTGCTCGTGAAGGCGGAGCCGGGCGAAGACCTCGAAACGCTCCGCAGCCGCATCACCGAACGGACCGGCCTGGCGGCCTACACCGCCAACCAGTTCAAGCTGCTCACGGTGAACTACTTCCTCAAGTACACCGGAATCCCGATCAACTTCGGCATCGCCGTCTCGCTCGGGTTCATCATCGGCACGCTGATTACCGGCTTCATGTTCTACTCGTTCAC
This sequence comes from Planctomycetota bacterium, assembly GCA_017303555.1. GTDB lineage: Bacteria > Planctomycetota > Phycisphaerae > Phycisphaerales > UBA1924 > JAFEBO01. The sequence goes on along the minus strand of JAFLCN010000002.1, from coordinate 95,661 downwards.
CATCGACAATCTCAAGTATCTCGGGACGCTCAAGGCGATGGGCACCGGCGACTCGACGCTGATGGGGATGATCCTGCTTCAGGCGCTTTCGGTCGGGTGCATCGGTTTCGGGATCGGCGCGGGGGCCGCGACGGTTTTCGGGATGTCGATGGGCGGCACGCAGCTTGCCTTCTGGATTACGTGGCAGATCCTGGTGGTTTCCGGGGGCGCGGTGCTCATCATCTGCATGCTCGCGGCAACGCTGAGCGTGCGCAAGGTGGTGGCGCTCGAACCCGCGGTGGTGTTCAAAGGATGAACCGATGACGGCGATTGCTTCGCAACCGAACATGCAGGCCGACCCCGCGGGACGCGGGCTGGCGGTGCGCTGCCGCGCGATCACGAAGAACTACGGCGCCGGCCAATCGGTCGTGCGGGCGCTGCGGGGCATCGACCTGGATGTCTACCTCGGTGAGCTGCTCATGCTCGTCGGGCCATCGGGCTGCGGCAAGACGACGCTCATCAGCGTGATCGCCGGGGTGCTCGATCGGGACGGGGGCGAGTGCACCGTCTTCGGCAAGGATTTCTCGGCGATGAACTCGCGCGAGCGGACGCGGTTCCGGGGCCAGACGATCGGCTTTGTCTTCCAGTCGTTCAACCTGATCCCGACGTTGACGATCGCGGAAAACGTGTCGGTGCCGCTGCTGCTCAACGGGGTTCACCGGCGCGCGGCCCTGGCGAAGGCGAAGGAGATGCTCGACACGGTGGGCCTGGGCGCGCGCGTGAACGACACGCCGAACCGGCTCTCGGGCGGGCAGCAGCAGCGCGTGGCGATCGCGCGGGCCCTGGTGCACGATCCGAAGCTGATCGTCTGCGACGAACCGACCAGCGCCCTGGATCACGAGACGGGCCACAAGATCGTCGAGCTGCTCAAGGGAGTCGCCATGGGCGGCAATCGCTCGCTGGTGGTTGTGACGCACGACAACCGCATCTTCGATTTCGCCGATCGCATAGCGCACATGGACGACGGGCAGGTGGACAAGATCGTCGGCTCGGCGAAGGAGCTCTACGGGCCCAACATGAATGCGTCGCACGCCGGAGAAAAGGCATGATCCGCACATTCCTGATTCCTCTCATCGCGATCGTGGGGATTTTGTTCGCCATCATCGTCGTGGTGCGGAGCAGCCAGCCCAAGCCCCCGTCCATCCCGGTGGTGATGCCGCCCACTTCGCCGTTTGCTTCGCGCGTCGCCGGGTCGGGCATCATCGAGGCGAACTCGGAGAACATCGCGATCGGAACGCCGGTCGCGGGCACGGTTGAGAAGATTGACGTCCGCGTGGGCGATCACGTGAAGGCGGGCGATGTGCTGTTCGTGCTGGACAGCCGCGATCAAAAATCGCAGCTCGAAGTCAAAACTGCCGAACTGGAAGCCGCTCGCCAGAGCCTCAAGCGCCTCGAAGCGATGCCCCGGCCGGAAGAGATCCCGCCCGCGGTTGCCCGTGTGGAAGCTGCCAGGGCGACCGTGGAGGACCTGCAGAACCAGGTCTCGATCATGGAACGGGTGCAGGATCCCCGTGCGCGGTCCGAAGAAGAGATGTCGCGCCGCCGGTTTGCGGTTCAGGTCGCCAAGGGCCGCCTCGCCGAAGCGGAAGGGGCGCTCGCGCTCCTGAAGTCCGGCGCCTGGAAACCGGAAATCGAAGTCGCGAAAGCGCAGGTGTCCGCGGCAGAGGCGGGCGTGAAGCAGGTTCAGACCGAGATCGAGCGCCGGATCATCCGCGCTCCCATCGCGGGCAGGGTGCTCCAGGTCAAGGTCCGCCCCGGCGAGTTCGCGAGCGCCGGCATGCTCTCGACCCCGTTGATCCTCCTCGGCGCGGTCGAACCTCTGCACGTGCGGGTTGATGTGGACGAGAACGATGCATGGAGAGTTCGCGCCGGGGCGAAGGCCGAGGGGTATCTTCGGGGCAATCGCGACATCAAAGCAACGCTCGCGTTCGTGCGATTCGAGCCGTATGTCGTTCCCAAGAAGTCGCTTACAGGGGATTCCAGCGAGCGCGTGGATACCCGCGTCCTTCAGATTCTGTTCTCGTTTGATCCCAAAGACATGCCCGTCTTCGTTGGTCAGCAGATGGATGTCTACATTGAGTCCGATTCGGACGGCCCCAAGGCCGACTCCGTAAAAACAGGCACGCCGCCGGCGGCCATGGAGAGCAAGAAGTGAATTTTCGCGATTCGATGAATCGGTCGGTCGGTCTTGTCGGTTCTCTCCTCCTCGCCAGCGGCCTTGCTGTCGGTCTGAGCGCCTGCAAAGTTGGACCGGATTACAAAGGCCCTCCCGAGATGTCGGCTCCCGGAGCATTCGCCGCCGTCCCCGGCGGCGCGATCCCGGATGTCAAGTCGGTCCCGGCTCCGGGCGATGTCGAGCTTGCCGCCTGGTGGAAGCAGTTCGGCGATGCGCAGCTCGACTCGCTCGTCGAGAAGGCGCTCGTGGGCAACCTGGACTTGCAGCTCGCACAAGCCCGCGTGAAGGAGGCCCGTGCCGCCCGCGGCATCGTCGTGGCCGACTGGTTCCCGGCGGTCGGGGCGGGCGGAAACTACCAGCGGTCGCGCAGCAGCGACAACATCGGGTTCATCGGGCCCAATCCGAGCGGCGGGACCGACCTGTACACGGCGGGTTTCGATGCGTCTTGGGAGATCGATTTCTGGGGCAAGACCGCACGCGGCGTTGAAGCGGCCGATGCCGTCATCGCGCAGACGGTCGAGAACCGTCGCGACGTGATGATCTCGCTGCTGGCGGAGGTCGCGAGCAACTACATCACGCTGCGGGGCCAGCAGGAACGCCTGTCGGTGACCGAGCGCGCGGTGAAGGCGCAGGAAGATTCTCTGAAGCTGACCGAGAGCCGGTTCCGCGCGGGGCTTGTCGGCGAGCTCGACGTCTCGCAGGCCAAGGCGCAGCTCGAGAATCGCAACGCGCAGCTCTTCCCGATCAAGACCGAGATCGAGCGTGCGATCAACCGGATCGGCGTGCTCCTGGGCAAGCCGCCCCGCGCGTATGCCGAAGAACTATCTCCGCGCCAGAAACTGCCGGTCGCGCCCGCCGTTGTGAACGTCGGCATGCCGTCCGAGCTGCTCAAGCGCCGGCCCGACATCCGTGCCGCCGAACGCGCGCTGGCATCCCAGACCGCACGCATCGGCGTCGCAACGGCCGATCTGTACCCGAGCTTCTCGATCACGGCGGCGCTGGGGCTGCAGTCGAATCAGTTCGGCAGTTGGTGGAACATGAGCAGCCGCTACTGGAACGTTGTTCCGGGCGTGAGCTGGCCGATCCTGGACTGGGGCAAGATCCGTTCGAACATCCAGGTCGCCGACGCGCGGGCCGAGCAGTCGATGATCATCTACGAGCAGGTGGTGCTCAGTTCGTTCGAGAATGTTGAATCATCGCTGCTGCAGATGGTGAGCGAGCAGCAGAGGTACGGTGCGCTGACGCGCTCAGTCGAGGCGAGCGCCCGAGCGGTTCAATTGGCCGAAGATCTCTACCAGACCGGCAACGTGGACTTCCGCACCGTGCTGGACAACCAGCTCATTCTCTATAACGCGGAAGATCAGGCCGTCATCAGCCAGACGCTGACACTGACGAGCATGATCGGGCTGTACAAGTCGCTGGGAGGCGGCTGGGAGTACATGGAGCAGGATCCGTGGACGCCCAAGCTGGTGCCGAGCAGCACGATCTCGGCTGTGGTGGATGGGCTCAAGGACCCAAACTCGAGTTCATCGCCTCCGGGTGAGAACGGCGCTGCCCAACCGGCAACTGCCGCACCTGCCCCGGCAGCGACCGGAGAAAAGGCCCCGGTTCAGACCGAACCTCAGCCTTAACAATTGGCGGGGTACGCGGCCGCGGACCCGACCGAGCTTGTTCGATCGGGCGGATGGCCTGAATCCGCGGCACTTGGCTGCGGGAAGGCCGAAAATTTGCCGACAGGGTCCTCCCGCACCTATAGTTTGCGGCTCGACGCGGATCGGCGTTGAGCCCGGGCGTGCTTTTCGGGCGCCCCAGCGGAACACAAAGACGGCCGAAGCTTGCGCTCCGACCGAACACTGAAGCGCCCCAGGGCAAGGTTCGCCTGACGCCCGGCTGCGTAGCCGGAGTCTCGACCGATCCGTTCCTCGCCGGTGTCGCTGCAAGATTGGAAGAAGGTGGCCCATGGCCAACACGCTCGTTCAGGATCTCATTGAAGCCGGCATTCACTTTGGTCAGCGCGCCAGCGGATGGAACCCGAAGATGGGTTCGTACATCTACGGCAAGCGCAACGGCATCCACATCATCGACATCAAGGAGACCGTGAAGGGTCTTCTGCTCGCCAAGAAGTTCATCGCCAAGTCGGTCGCCTCGGGCAAGGACGTGGTCTTTGTCGGCACCAAGCGTCAGGCCAAGAGCGTGCTCGAGCAGCGCGTCGGCGACGCCAAGATGCACTACGTGACGGAGCGCTGGCTGGGCGGCACCCTCACCAACTTCCGCACCATCCGTCTCCGCCTCAAGCGCCTCGAAGAGCTCGAAGCGATCCAGAACAGCGATAACTTTGCTTCGTACTCGAAGAAGATGGAAAGCCAGCTCAAGCGCGAGCTCGCCAAGATCAAACGCAACCTCGACGGCATCCGCAAGATGGAGAAGCTGCCCGGCGCGCTCGTCGTCATCGATGTCAAGCACGAAGTCACTGCTCTGAAAGAGGCTCGCAAGCTCGGCATCCCCACCATCGCTCTCATCGATACCGACGGCGACCCCGAACTCGTTGACATCCCGATCCCGGGCAACGACGACTCGATGAAGTCGATCGACGTGGTCGTCCGCGAGCTCTGCCTTGCCGTTGTCGATGGCCGCCAGTCGCGTCAGCTCTCGGGTGAGAACCCGTCGGGAGGCGACGACGCTTCGGGCCCCGGCCGCGGCGATCAGCCCCGGCGCGGCCGCCGGCCCCAGACCCGTGCGGGCGAACTGGCCAACCAGGAAGTGCCGGAAGGCGCTTCGGCCCAGTAAGCGAACGCCTTTCCTCATCACGAAACACGATCCGTCGCCGTAAACCCGGCGCGGCAAGGAACACTCCCAATGGCAGAGATCAACAGCAAAGACGTGATGGCCCTCCGCAACAAGACGGGCCTCCCGATGATGGCCTGCAAAGCGGCGCTCGCCGAAGCCGGCGGCGACCCCGAGAAGGCCGAAGAGATTCTGCGCAAGCAGCTCAAGGGCAAGATGGAAGGGCGCACCGATCGTGCCGCGGGCGAAGGCCGCGTCGGCATCTTTGTGAACGACGACCACACGGCCGCGGCGATCGTCGAGGTCCGTGCGGAATCCGACTTCACCGCGAAGAACGAGCAGTTCGTCAACATGGTGAACAAGGTCGCCAAGCTGGCGGTCGAGGCGAACGCCGGCGCCGTCGCCGAGACGCCCGCGATCAAGTCGGCCGTCGATGAGGTGCGCATCTCGACCGGTGAGAACTGCTCCTTCGCGCGGGGCCACAAGCTTCTGGGCGAGGCGGGCAAGACCCAGTTCGGCGCGTACGTTCACCACGACGGCAAGACCGGCGCGCTCGTCCAGGCCGAGGGAAGCATCAGCCAGGAAACGATCCGTCAGGTTTGCATGCACATCGTCGCTGCGGTGCCCCGCCCGCAGGGCGTGTCGGCCAACGACGTTCCCGCGGCTGTCGTCGAGAAGGAACGCAAGTTCCGCATCGAGCAGGCGATGGAATCCGGCAAGCCCAAGGAAATCGCCGAGAAGATGGTCGAGGGCGGCATGCGGAAGTTTTTCGAAGAAATCGCGCTGATGGAGCAGCCCTTCATCATGGACCCGACCAAGAAGGTCAAGGACCTCGTCGGCCCGAAGGCGAACATCATCGCTTTCTTCCGCTGGCAGGTCGGCGAGTCGAACTAAGCCACCGAATTTCAATCTGAATCCACCCGCCGCCGCAACCCACGTTGCGGCGGTTTTCATTGCCGCTATTCCGCTTTCGTCGGATACGTCCTGTTCGCAAAGAGCCCTTCCATGCCGGTGAGACCTGACGGGACGAGCCCGAGCGCAGCGAAGGCAAGTCGCGCACATCGCCGCCGCAAACACCGCACCGTCAGGCGGTACACGTCAAGGCGACCCAATCTCGATCATGCGGGCGTCGCTGCTTTCTGGTAGTTTGACCTCGCGGGTGCGGACCGACCTACCCGCAACGCGAAGGAGCGGCCGCCGTGCGATACACGCTTCGTAGATTGGCCCTGGCCTTACTTGCGCTCCCTCTGGCGTTCGCTCTCCTCGGCTGTGAGAAAGACGGCGACCCTGCCGAGGTCGTTGGAAAGTGGGTGCTCGACAAGGACTCGATCGACGACGCGGCGTACAACGCCGTTCGGGCCGCTGCGGAGCGCTCGCAGCGAAGGCCGCCGGAGGATCAGATCGAGTCCATCGCGAAACAGTTCGCCGAGAAACTCCGGACCGCACCCGTCGAGGTTGAAATCAATGCCGATGGAACCCTCGCGGCCGGAGATGATGACGTTACGCAGCGCGTCGAAGGGACTTGGGTGTACAAGGCATCGGGCGAACTGCTCGTCGAATCTCCGGGTGCCAGAGATGCCCGGAAGTTTCAGTTCCAAGGCGGCGCTCTCGTGGTTTATCCCAAAATCGCGGGATTGAAAGTCATCCGCTACGTCCGCAAGAAGTGAGCCCTTATTCCGGAGTGTTTGCGCTGCAAAATGCCACTCCACCTGCAACCTGAGACTACCGGCTTCCAAAAACCTGGAAAAGCCGGCCCGCAACAAACTTCGGGGTACACAACATGAACCGCCACGAAAAAACGCAGGACGCTTCAACGCATTTGGCCCGGCGCGAAGCCCTCGCGGCCCTTGGATTCGGAGCGTTCGCTGCCGCAGGGGTCGCCATGGCCCAGCCAGCTTCTCAGCCAAGCCCACCCTCTACGAACCCCACCATCCCCAAGGAACTCCCTTCGAAAGGCCCGCCGACGGCCATTATCCCGGGCAATGTCGCGCCGGCCGAGCTGAACGTCTTCGACGAGGCATCCGGACAGTTTGTGCTGCCGCAGCTCCCGTACGCCTTCAACGCGCTCGAACCGCACATCGACGCCAAGACAATGGAGATCCACCACGACAAGCACCACGCGGCGTACGTGGCGGGCCTCAATAAAGCGCTCGCGGAGCTCGCACGAATCCGCACGGCGGCCGGCGACTCTGCCCTCGTGAAATTCTGGGCGAACCAGGTTTCGTTCCACGGTGCCGGGCACATCAACCACAGCCTGTTCTGGAACATGATGGCCCCGGCCGGCAAGGGCGGAGGGGGCTCCCCGCGGGGCAAGCTCGCCGAAGCCATCCAGAGGTCGTTCGGGTCGTACGAGCAGTTTGTGGCCCAGTTCAAGGCCACAGCAGCTTCGGTCGAGGGCGGCGGCTGGGCTTGGCTGGCGGTCGAACCCTGGTCGAAGCAGTTGCTCCTGTTCCAGGGCGAAAAGCAGCAGGATCTCATGGTCACCGGAGCCCTGCCGGTGCTCGGAATCGATGTCTGGGAGCACGCCTACTACCTGAAATACCAGAACAAGCGGGCCGATTACATCAACGCCTTTTTGAACCTGATCAACTGGGAATATTGCGGCAAGTTGTTCGACCGGGGGATCGCCCGATAACTGCCAGATTTTCAGCCCTGTGGGGGCTGTGAATTCTGAAAAAGCGAGCCCGAGGCATCAGCCTCGGGCTTTTTTTCGGACCACGCTGTTTCCATAAGACCAGCCAATACAAGCGTTTACGTCACTCTGACCCACAAACTCGAAATATTCCTCACAGATGGGTGGCATGTCCAAAAAGCGGTGGCATGTTTGAGTTGTCTTGTCTCTCTCCTCCTATTGACTCGGCTGCGGGCGGAAACACGTAGCCGGGTTTACTGAGGGAAACGGGGAAACCCGGCCAGCCCTCGAAAAGTTCTTGTCTCTCTCCTCCTATGACTCACCCGCGGGCGGAATTCGCTGGTGAGTTTTTTCTTTTTTGGCCCGGCAGGCCGCGTGGCGATAGCTTGCTCGCATGCCCGACGCCGTGACGAGCTCCCTGAGGCCCCTGGATTGGGCCGTTCTTGGGCTGTACCTCATCATCCTGACGATCAGCGGCATCGCCTTTTCCCGCCGCGAGCAGAAGGACACGGCCGACTACTTCCTGGGCGGGCGGCGGATGCCGGTCTTTGCCGTCGCACTCTCCATCATCGCCAGTTCGCTCTCGGTGGCGACGTTCATCGGCGTGCCACAGATCGCGTACACGGGCGATCTGACGTACCTCCTGACAAATCTGGGCGGACTGCTTTCCATCGGGATCGTCGCGGCGTTCTTCATCCCGGCGTTCTACCGGGCGAATGTCACGAGCATCTACGAGTTGCTCGGACAGCGGCTCGGCGAAGGAGCCAAGACAGCCGCGAGCGCGACGTTCATGATCGGTCGGGTGTTCGCGAGCGGGGCGCGGATCTACATCGCTGCGATTCCGCTTTCGCTCCTGCTGTTTGGCGATCACGGCGAAGCGCAGCCCGAGTGGCACCTGATCGTCTCGTGCATTGCCCTGGTGGTGATTTCGGTTTCGTACACGCTCGCGGGCGGCATCGCGAGTGTGATCTGGACGGAAGTCGTGCAAACGATTGTCCTGCTGCTCGCAGTTGGTGCGGCGATCTGGCTGCTGCTCTATCGCATCCCGCTGAGTGTGCCGCAGATCGTCGAGACGCTTCAAACCGCTGGCGAGGGCGGAGCATCAAAACTGGCGCTCGTCAATACCGGATCAAGCATTGCGCTGCCCTACACGCTCTGGACATCCATCTTCGCCTTCACGCTCATGGGGCTGGCGTCGTACGGAACCGACCACGATCTCGCGCAGCGGATGCTGACCTGCAAGAACGCCATCAAGGGCGGGCAATCGGCCGTGCTTGCGATCGTGATGGGCATCCCCATCGTGGCGATGTTCATGGTGATCGGGCTGCTGCTGTTTGTGTACTACAGGATGCCGACCGTGATGGGCGCCGCTGCTCCTGCGTACACGCCGACCGATTCGCGGCGCGTCTTCCTGACGTTTATTCTCCGCGAGATGCCGCCGGGCTTGTCGGGACTGATGCTCGCCGGATTGCTGTCGGTCGGAATCTCAAGCCTGAACTCGGCGCTCAACGCCATGGGCGCGACCGCGATCAAAGACTTCTACACGCGCTGGTCCCCGAATCGTCCGCCCCACCACTATGTAACGGCGGGGCGATGGGCGGTCGTGATGTGGGGCGCCGTTCTCGCCGCCTTCTCGTGCCTGTGCATCTTCTGGCAGCGGTCGTCGAATCAGAACCTGATCGACTTCGCGCTTGCGGTCATGACCTTTGCATACGCGGGGCTGCTTGCGGTCTTCCTGACAGCCCTGTTCACCAAGCGCGGCAACGCGGTCTCCGCAATCGCGGCAATCCTCACCGGCTTTGTGGTCATCACGCTTCTTCAGCCCGCGATCTGGAAACATTGGACGCCCCATTTCGGGCTGGCGGGCGTTGAACTTGCGTGGCCCTGGCACCTTGTCATCGGAACGGTGCTTTCATTGCTGGTGTGCGTCGTCGGACGCAGGCCGGAGAAGACCGTTGACTGAACACAACCAAGCCAAAGACCTTCAAGGCGAACGCCCGCTCCTGTTCCCGAAGCCGCAGATGCTGGAACGAATCGGCGGCCTCGCACCGATCGCATTCCCGCTTCGCATCAATGCGGGACCGCTCCGCGCCGTGGTGGAGCCGATGCTGCGTGCCGGGGGCTTTGCAGACATTGTGTTCGACGGCAAGGAGTCGCAGATCCGGCTCTCGCTGGATCGTGCGCTCGGCAAGGACAAGTCGGAAGAGGGGTACAGGATCGCGATCCGCGAACGGGAAACCCCGGCGATCACCGTGACAGCGGGAACTCTCGCCGGGTTGCGGAACGGCGCGGCAACGCTGGCGCAGCTGCTCCGGCAGTACGGCGAACGCGTGCCCGCGCTGAATATTTCAGATGCTCCGGCCCTTGCGACGCGCGGCGCCATGCTCGATATTTCGCGAGATCGCGTGCCGACGATGGAGCACCTGCGCGAGATCGTGAACACGCTTGCGCTGCTCAAGTGCAACCACTTGCAGCTCTATACCGAGCACACGTTTGCGTACGCCGGGCACGAGGATGTGTGGCGCGATGCCTCGCCGATGACCGGCGCGGAATACGAGACGTTGGACGGCTGGTGTCGCGAGCTTGGGATCGTGCTGGCGGCGAATCAGAACTGCTTCGGCCATCTCGCGGCGTGGCTCAACCTGCCTCGGTACCTGCCTCTGGCCGAGATCGACAGCCAGGAGAAAACCTGGAAGTTCATGGAATGGGAACGGCCGGGCCCTTTCAGCCTCTGCCCGATCGATCCGCGATCGCACGAGTTGGTGCGCGACATGCTCGACCAACTGCTCCCCCACTTCTCGAGCAAGCTGGCCAACATCAACTGTGATGAGACGTTCGATGTCGGGCAGGGACGCAGCGCCGGGGATGTGGTTGCACGCGGCCGGGCCGAGGTCTACTTCGATTTCGTGCACAAGGTTGTGAGCGAAGTGCGGAAGCACGGTTTCAAGCCGATGTTCTGGGCCGATATCGCGCTGTCTCATCCGGACAGGCTGGGCATGGCACCCTCTGACCTGCTGGCGCTTGCGTGGGGTTATGAGCCCGACAGCGACTTCGACAAATGGGGCCACACGCTCAAGCACAGCGGGCGGGAGTTCTGGGTCTGCCCGGGAACGAGTTCCTGGCGCAGTATCGTGGGGCGCACGGTGGAACGCCGTGGGAATATCGATGGCGCAGTGAAAGCAGGAACGCGTCACGGCGCGACGGGCATGCTGGTCACCGACTGGGGCGATCTCGGGCACCGGCAGCAGTGGCCCGTTTCACTGCACGGGCTCGCCGATGGGCTCAATTCCGCGTGGACCGGCGAAGGCGGAGGGGGCGACCTGAGCGCGGAATCGCTGCAGGTCTTCGGCGACCGGAACTGCGCCGCCGCAACGTGGCTCGAAGACATGGGCGAGATCGACAAGGTCCAGAAGCAGATCTTCGGCAGGCCCGGCGAAGACGGCAAACCGACGCGACTCAAGAACGCTTCGGCGCTGCTCCAGGATTCGACGCTCGTCTGGAATGACACGTGGAAGCCCGGGAGCGCGGGGCTCTGGCGCGAGAGTGCGGCAGCGGCGCAGTGGCTTGAGGCCAAGGTTCCGGGCGGCGCCGGCGAGTTGATGCGGCAGGAGCTTGCGTTTACGGCGATGTGCGCCCGCGTGCTGTGCGAACGTGCCGCGGCACGGCGTGAGAGCGCTTCAGCTCAAAGTTCCGAGCTCGCTTCGAATTTGGTCGCAGTCCGAGCCGGGCACGAGCAACTCTGGAAGCTCCGATCGCGCCCGGGCGGAATGGCAAAGAGCTCGGCCCACTACACGCGGTTGATTGAAGAGTTCGGAGCCGGTACGCGTGGGTGATCAACCGGTCCATTCGCGGCTCGTCGTCGGGTGTATGACGGGAACGAGCATCGATGCGATCGACTGCGCTCTGGTGCGGATCGAAGGACGTGGACTTGCGCTACGAGCCTCGCTCGTTCGAGCAGTCTCGCATTCGCTGGGCGTGCTCCGCGAGCCGCTTCGGGCTGTTGCCGAGCAGAAGCCAGTCTCCGCGGGCGAGATTGCCCGGATAGCGATGCAGTTTGGCGCATTGCATGCCGAGGCAATCGCCGAACTGCTCGGCTCCGATCGCGCGAATCTGGTGTGCGTGCACGGCCAGACAGTGTTCCATGCGCCCCCCGCCTCGTGGCAGTTGATGAATCCGTGGCCGATTGTGCAAGCGCTGGGAGTGCCGGTGGTGTTTGACCTTCGCGGGGCGGACCTCGCGGCCGGGGGGCAGGGCGCGCCGATCACCCCGCTGGCGGATGAGATTCTGCTCGCGGCGCGGCCCGAACTCGCGGGGGGCTGCTGCGTCCTGAACCTGGGCGGCTTCGCGAACGCAACGCTACTTGCGGGCCGCGCGCAAAGCGCCGGCGCTGTTCGTGGGTTCGACATATGCGTCTGCAACCAGTTGCTCGACCGCATCGCGCGGGAGACGATGGGACGCGAGTATGACGAGGACGGGCGCGAGGCAGCGAAAGGGCGGGTGGATACCTCCGCCGGCACGGAGCTCGCCAGATCGCTTTGCGAATCGGGCACGAATCGGCGCAGCCTCGGAACGGGCGATGAATCGTTCTCGTGGCTCAAGCGGTATCGCTCGCGATTGACGCCGCAGGATCTCGCGGCAACAGCCTGCGACGCGATCGCTTGCGTGATTGCCCGGCGCTGTTCGGATTCGGGGCCGATGCTGCTCGCCGGTGGCGGCGCCCGGAACCGGGCCTTGTTTTCGGCGCTCGTCCGGCACGGAGCGGCGAACGGCGTTTCGTCGGTGCACATCTCCGATGATTTCGGGCTTTCGAGCGAGTACCGCGAAGCGATGGAGTTTGCGGTGCTGGGTGCGCTTTGTCAGGATCGCGTGCCCATCACGCTGGCGGGGGTTACCGGAGTCCGCGATCCGGCGCCGATTTCAGGGGCGTGGGCGGGAATCGGGGTTCTCGTGTGAGCATGCCCCGTCGCAAGTGAGGCTCGGACGGCGTAACCCCTGAGCAGAGTTCGCAGCGTCGGTTACGCTTGGAGCGACGGATCGAGCCGGAGTCTCGAAGAAGAGTGTCCAGTTTTCGGAGATCGACGTGTCGAATGGCATCAGGGTGACTGCGATCGAGACGGGCAAAGCCCGGATGAAGACGGCGCAGCAAGCCGGGCGCGACGGGCGCGGGGCGTTCGGTCGGAAGGTTGACATTTTCCGCGATCGCAAGTGGGTTGATCCCTTGCCGATTCTCTCGTTCCTGATCGAGCATCCGGAGGGCCGATTTCTTGTCGATACCGGGGACACTTGGCGAAATTCGGTGCCGGGCTATTTGCCGTGGTGGAACCCCTTTTTCACGACCCAAGTAGAGATCAAAGTTGCCCCTCTTGAGGAAATCGGGCCGCGGCTGCATGCGATGGGGCTGGACCCGGCGCGCGACATCGAGGCCGTCCTGCTGACGCACTTTCATCACGATCACACCGGAGGGCTCGATCATTTTCCGCATTGCCGCGTGATCGCGCCGCGGGAGAGCTACGAGGTTTCGTGCGGCTTCAAAGGCAAAATGATGGGGTGCCTGCCCCAACGCTGGCCGACGTGGCTGAGACCGGAGCTCGTCGATATGAACGGTCCGGCAGCGGGCCCGTTTGCTGCTTCTCATGCGATCACTCGGGATGGGCGGATTTTCTTCGTGCCGACTCCGGGACATTCGATCGGCCATGCTGCGGTCGTCGTCCGCGGAGAGGATGTCACGTACTTTCTGGCCGGGGATGCGACTTATACACAAGACAACCTGAGGCACGACCGGGTTGACGGCGTGACCTACAACCCGGCGCTTTCGCTCAAGACGTTGCGGGCAATCAAGGAATTCGCGGCGAAAGAGCCGACGGTGATTCTCCCCGCTCACGATCCGGACGGGCCGAGGCGTCTGCGGGAGCGAGAGATTTATCGCAACTGAGCGGGGAACCCGACCCCGGCATAAAGCGGGGGCTTGGGATCGTCGCGCTAGGGTTGAAGGATGGCACACCTGCCTCCCGATCGATCGCACGTTCTGACAGAGCAACGCAATCCGCGCACGATGGACCTGCATGCGCTCTCGGTTGCCCAGTGCGTGCAGGTGATACAGCAGGAAGATCGAGCGGTCATCGCGGCTCTTGAGGAGGCGGCACCGCAGATCGACGCATTCATCTCCGCGGCCGAGCCCGGCTTTGTCGCGGGCGGAAGGCTCGTGTACGTCGGGGCCGGGACGTCAGGCCGGCTCGGCGTGCTCGATGCTTCCGAAGCACCGCCAACTTTTCAGGTCCAGCCGGGCCGGATCGTCGGGATCATCGCGGGCGGCGACAGCGCTCTTCGCAAGAGCAGCGAAGGCAAGGAAGACGATCCGCGCGGGGCGTGGGATGAGTTGCGGGCTCTTGACCTGAACGCGAACGACAGCGTGATCGGGATCGCCGCCGGAGGCACGACGCCGTATGTCCACGGGGTTTTCGAGTTTGTCGCTGCGCTTTCGAGCCGCCCGAAGACCGCATTGCTGACCTGTTCGCCGGTGCCGCAGCCGGAAAGGGCCGACCACATGATCGTGCTGGCGACCGGGCCGGAGGTGCTGACCGGTTCGACACGGATGAAGGCGGGAACGGCGACCAAGATGGCCCTGAACACGATCTCGACCGTGCTGATGATCCGTTCGGGCCGGGTCTACGAAAACCTGATGGTCGATATGCGGGCGACGAACGAGAAACTGCGGGATCGGGGCGCCCGGATCATCACGACGCTGACAGGGCTCGCCCGGGCGGAAGCGCTCGAACTTCTTGGCCGCGCTGGAAATAGCGTGAAGGCGGCGGTCGTTATGCATCACAAGCAAGTGGACCACGCGGGGGCGGAGCGGCTGCTTGGTGAACAGCTCGGAAGGCTGGAGAAGGTGCTGGGGGATCGGAGGATCTGAACGAAAAGCCAGGGTGAGCCCTTCTCCCCCCTCCCTCGGCAGAACTGGCATCAAGCCCGGGGGGAAGTCACTGCAGAGAACACATAGAACGCGAAGAGAATCGGAATTGGATTGTGCTCTGTCAACCAGACGTCCGATCGCATCTTCGGACTGAATTCCTCTCGGCAACCTCTGCGTCCCCACCGCAGCGGGTCTGGCGATCTTGCGGTGAATGCCTTTTCCCGGTGCATAGCCCGCTTCGCGGATGAAAGTCGGGATGCGATCGAGTTTGGTTTTCGGCGCTCCTACAACTTCGCGAGGCGACCGGGCGCGCGCCGATAGAAGTGGCGGCGACGTGTCGCCAATAGAGGAGCTCTGCGTTGGCCCGAATTCCGGTTGAGAGCGCATCCGCGACGCAGATTGTCGTCGAAGGCAGAAAACTGACCGGTTTCGGCGGTTGCAACTACCTCGGGCTTGCCCATCATCCCGAGGTACTGAACGCGGTGCGCGCCGGGCTGGATCGCTTCGGTCTCAGCACCACGGCCTCGCGCGAAACGACCGGCGACACAACATCTCACGATGCACTGGAGCGCGAGCTCGCGGCGTTCCTCCAGGTTCAGCAGTGCCTGGTAACGCCCGAGGGCTATTCCGCCAATCTCGCACTCGGGCAGGCTCTTGCCCGCGACTACCGGGTCGCCATCACCGACGAAAAAAGCCACCGCAGTGTTTCGCACGCCGTCGCGGCGGCCGGAATGCGGGTTATCGCCTACCCCCACCTCGACGCACGCGCCGCCGGAGCACTGGCGTCCGAGTATGTTCGGGAGGGTGTGGTCATTCTGACCGACGGCGTTTTCGCAGCGGACGGATCGATCGCCCCGGCAAGGGCGCTGTTCGATGCGCTGCCGAAGGGGCGGTCGATCCTGGTGATCGATGACTGCCACGGATTCTGTGTCTTGGGTCGCTCGGGTCGGGGGACGGCCGATCATCACGGCCTGACGGCGGATGGTGTGCCGCTCGACGAGCGGGTGATCCTCACAACGAGCCTGGCAAAGGGCCTTGGCTGCTACGGAGGCGTGCTTGCCGGCGCTTCGAGCATCATTCAGGTCGCTCAGGACATGGCCAGCGTCTACCGGGGCACGACTCCGGCTCCGCCCGCCATTATCGAGGGATCGCGGCAGGCCCTGAAGGTGGTTGCACGCGAACCGGGGCTCATTCAGCAGCTTCGCACCAACACGGATCGGCTTCGACGCGGCTTCCAAAGGCTGCGGATCTCGCTCTATCCCACCCCGGCTCCGATCTTCACCTTCATCACCGGCGATACACCGTCGATGGAGCGGATCCATCGGCGGCTGGTTGAAGATGGCTTTCTTGCTCCGCTCATCGCCTATCCCGGCGGTCCGAGCGATTTTTACTTCCGGGTCACCGTCAACGCGATGCACACCGCCGAACAGATCGATGGACTTGTCGCCGCGTTCGGACGTGCAATCGACGCGGACCCGACGGTGAAGTCGGCTCTCGCGTCCGAACCGAAGCCCGTCCGCCCGGATCCGCGAACCGAGAATCGTGGCGGTGGGCGCGAATTGATCGGTCCGTGGGATCTTTCGCTCAATTCCCCGTTTTCGCCCCGTTTGCCCGCGTTTCCGAATTGAGCGCGGCAAGCCGAGCGGCGCCCATTGCCGCGTGAAACGGTGTTGTTCCGAAAGCGAGTTTCCAATCCGGTTTGGCGACGGGGGTCAGTCCCTCGCGGGTCATCGCGTCCAGATCATGGGCTCGGCCGGCGAATTGCATCCCGACGAAACCCAAGAGCGCGATCGTGTCCGGTCGGTAGATCGCGTGTGCGATTCGAAGTCCGCGAGCGAGGCCTTGCACGGCGTGTGACTGCCGGCCCATACTCGCGATGGCGAGCGGAAGGTCGTCGCCGAACTCGGCGCGAAGGCGATTGGCTCCGACATAGGACTCCAGCGTGCGGGGCTCGCCGGTCATAGAGACGTCGATCTGGCCGAAATGGCCGGGGGTGTCGGCGCTGACGAGCAAGGGCGTCCCGTCGTCCAGGACGCTGGCTCCGACTCCGGTTCCCATGGAGATCGCGAGTAGCCGCCCGGAAGGGCGGTTCGAGACCCAAAAATCGTGTGCCGCGGCATACGCGTCGGAAACGATGAAGGGAGGATGGGAAGTTCCGAGCAGATCCGATATCCACTCAGCGAGCGGCACGCCTTCCAAGCCGGGCACATGGAGCGACTGAACGATCCGGGAGCGGCTCGGATCGAGCCTGCCAGGGACGCAAAGGCCGATCGCGTCGGCCTGCAAGGCTCCTGGGGGGAGCGTGCCGGCAATTGCGCGAATCAGTTCAGTTGCTGACGGGGAGGCGTATTGGACGCTCCGGCCCGTCACAACGCCGTTCTCCGTTACCAGCGCCACCTTGGCAGATGTCCCCCCGATATCGATTCCGAGCGACCTCATGGATCGAATCATTCGACCCGATCCCGAACAAGGCATGAAGGGAAGTTGAAGCCGGGCTTACGCGGCGTACACTTGGCGTCCTCATCCAAGGACACCCTGACGGCCGCCGAGTGGCGGCTGGCTACCGACGATCCGACCGCCGGCGCGATGAGCGTTGGGCCATGCAGACGGAGCAGATCCGATGACTCAGACGCTTGCACCGGAAGAAACCAAGAACGACGTCAAGATTCAAGATGCCGGCCCGTGCCGGAAACGGATTTCGATCCGGATTCCGAAAGAGCGGGTGAACGAGAAGCTGAAGGAATCGCTTGCCGCGATCTCGGCCGAGGCGCAGGTTCCGGGGTTCCGGAAGGGGCACGTCCCGCCGGCGCTCGTCGAGAAACGGTTTGGCACGGCGCTGCGGAGCGAAGCCAAGAACCAATTGGTGTCGACGGCGTACAGCGCCGCGATCGAGAAGGCGAATCTGAAGATCGTGGGCGACCCGTTCAGCGAGACGCTCGGAAACGTGGAGATCAAGGAAGGTCAGGACCTGGCTTTCGAAGTTGATGTCGAGGTGCAGCCCGAGTTCGCGATGCCCAGCCTCGACGGCATCCCGGTGAAGAAGCCGACGATCGAGCTGCCGGAGAGCGCTATCGGCGATGAGGTGCAGAAGATCCTCGTCAACGAGGGCGACCTGGAAAGCCGCGAGAAGCCCGAGGCGGGCGACTACCTGACCGGTCACGGCGTGATGAAGGGCGCCGACGGAACGGAGTTTTACAACATCAAGGGTTGCGTGGTGCAGGTGCCGACTGCCGACAAGGGCGGCAAGGGCATGATCCTGGGTGTGATGGTGAACGACTTCTCGAAGCAGTTCGGCCTTCCGAAGGCGGGCGAGACGGTGACCATCAAGACCAAGGGCCCCGAGAGCCACGAGGTGGAGCAGGTTCGCGGCGCGGATCTGACCATCACTTTCACGGTTGATCGCGTGGACCGCATCATCCCGGCCAAAGTTGAGAACGTCATCAAGAACTTCGGCATGACCGAAGAGCAGCAGCTCCGCGATGCCATCAAGGCCCGCATGGAGCAGCGTGTGATGATCCAGCAGCAGTCGGTGATGCGTCAGCAGATCGCCCAGCACCTGCTCGCGAACACCAAGATCGACCTGCCCGAGCGCATCACGGCCATCCAGTCGGCCCGCAACTTCGAGCGCAAGCGCATGGAGCTGATGTACCGGGGCGTCGATGCTCAGAAGATCGAAGAGCACATTGCCGAGCTCCGCAGTGGCAGCAGCGAAGTCGCCGTCCGCGAGCTGAAGCTGTTCTTCATCATGAACCGCGCCGCGGAAGAGTTCAATATCCGCGTGGAAGAGGCCGAGATGAACGGTCGCATCGCCCAGCTCGCTCAGGAGCGGGGCGTTCGGCCGGACAAGCTGCGCCAGGAGATCATTCAGCGGAACCAGGTGGGCGTGATCTATCAGCAGATCCGCGACCACAAGGCGATGGATGCGATTCTCGCGAAGGCAAGCATCACCGAGATGCCGGCGGACGAATTCAACAAGCTGATGGCGGAAGAGGCCAAGTCCGGCGTGCCGGGCTGATCGACGGACCAAGCCAAGAAACAATCATGGTGCCCGCGCGATTCATCGTGCGGGCACTTTTCTTTTTGCGATGAGCGTTCGCCCATCCGGGCGAGCGAAGCCGCTCAGACGTTGCGAGCGTCTTCGTCGCTCGAGAGCAGGGGCTGATTCACGGCGCCGCAGGAGGGGCAGATGCTTCCGTGCTGGCCGATGGGCTGCGATTTCATCGAGCCGCCGCAGCTCCAGCACATGGGTTCGTGGAGCCGCACGGCAACGTGGTTGAGCGCGACAGCAACGATCGCCACGCCGACGCCGATGACCGGCCACGCCGGGAGCGTGCTCCAAGCGATGATGCCGATCGCAGCAAGAACAGTGGCCATGACCACAGCCAGAGCCTTGAGGCGGATTCCCTGCATCCAGCTGCGAGACTTCTGAAGCATGACGGGGAAAGGATACGCGGGAAGTGGCGAGGCGGATAGAACGGGATGAAAGGCGCGGGCCAGACTTCAGACGCATTTGCCGCGAATGGAACTCACCCCCACCCCCCAACCCCCACCCCCTCCCTCGGGGAGGGGGCTTCTGAAACGTCAGTCGTTCCACTTGCGATTCGGGGCGCCGATGTACTTGCTGAGGGGCCGGATGATGCGGTTGTTGGCGTGCTGTTCCATGATGTGGGCGCACCAGCCGGTGACGCGGGCCGCAACGAAGATCGGGGTGTACTGAGGCACCGGAATCCCCATGACGTAGTACGTCATGCCGCAGGGGAAATCGACGTTGGGGTGGATGTTCTTGTCCCGGAGCATGATCTTCTGGACTTCATCACCGATCTCGAACCACTTGAGCTGGCTCGCCCCCTGCTTGCGGGCGATCTCGCGCCCGAGGTTGCCGAGGATCGGGGCGCGGTGGTCGCCGTTCTTGTAGACGCGATGGCCGAAGCCCATGAGCTTGCGCTTCTCGGCGTAGGCCTTTTTCATGAAGTCTTCAACCGAGCCCTTGCCGGCTTCGATGAACTCGCGGATTTCTTTGAGCATCTCCATTGCGGCTTCGTTCGCGCCGCCGTGGAGGGGGCCTTTGAGGGCGGCGATTCCGCCGCAGACTGCGCCGTGCATGTCGCTGAGCGTTCCGGCGATCACGCGGGTGGTGAAGGTGCTTGCGTTAAAGTCGTGCTCGGCGTAGAGAATGAGCGAGACGTCGATGCAGCGTGCGTACTCGGCGGGCGGCTTGGTGCCGGTCATCATGTAGAGCAGGTTGGCGGCGAGGTCGAGCGACGGGTCGCCCCCCCGCTCCTGGCCGACGATCGGCTTGCCATCAATGACGTTCTGCATGTGGCCGATGATGGTCGGCGTCTTTGCAAGAAGCCGCTTGCTCTTGCGAAGGTTGGCGGCGGGCGAATTGTCCTGGCAATCCATATCGAGGTGGCCGAGGATGGAGGTCGCGGTGCGGAGCACATCCATCGGAACGGCGGTGCCGGCCTTGAGCCACGGAGCGGACTGCTTCAGGAACTCGATCACGGGCAATGGCAGCGCGCGCTCGGCGACGAGTTCGGCTTTGAAGTTCTTGAGTTCGTCGGCGGAGGGCTTGTGTCCGACGAGAAGCACGTGCGAGACTTCCTCGAAGGTCGCGTTCTTTGCGAGATCGTGGATCTCGTAGCCCCGGTAGAACAAACCGCCCTGCTCGACCGAGCAGATGGTGGTTTCACCGGCGATGATTCCTTCAAGACCTTTGGCGAACGCGGCTTCTGCGGCAGTTGACATGGTTACCTCGTGAGTGGGAAGGGAGCATAGGAGTTACGGAGATTGTGGAGGGGTGTGCAGGCTCTTGCCACACTCGGGGCAGACGGATTGCTTCAGTCCTTGCAGGTCGTACCCGCAGCCAGAGCATCTGCCCGGCGCGGGCCACCATTTCCGGCGAGTGCCGCAAACGTAAAAGAGGCTGAGCCAGGCCAGTGCGAAGAACGCGGTATTCCCGATGAGGCCGCTCCAGATCGGGGAGTAGGCAAGCCCGGAATAGTAAAACGTGGCCCCACCAGCATGCCGGTCGATCTTGTTGTCGAGCGGCACTCCGCCAATAGCGCTGTAAGTTAAGCGGAAAGGCGTGCCCCAGAGAGAACCATCGACGAACAAACAATGAAACGAACGCAAGGGCCAACCTTGTGCGCAGGCCCACACCTCTTCAACGCGTCTTGGCGTCGATTGCAATGAGTCAAAGCCCGTCCAGCCGGGAACCCAATTCGGCAGCGACTGCGTTTTCCATGGCTTCGAAAGTGCTGGCTCCGGAGGCCGGGGCTTCGGGTTCATATTGGCGTCGAGTCGCTGGGGATTGAAATACCAATTCTGAGCGCTTTGCGGTTGCCAAAATAGTTCGGTGGACCCGACGCAGTTGTAGCCTCCGAGGTTGACGACATCGGCACCAAAATCGATGCTGGTAGATTGAGGCAGCGGAGTTTTCATCCACATGAGTCGCGCCAGTGTCCACGCGACTACGAAATTTGTGACGCTGGCAAGAACAAGAGATGCCGCGAGCAGCACAAGGAACCTGCGAGAGAAGAAAGTTCGAGTGCCCATTCGGGTTGCGGTCGATCGTTTCTCAGAACACCAAACCTGGTTGAGTATGACTTACGCGCGAAACTCCCACGGCACCCCTGGCTTGTATTCGATGAGGTCGTAGAGCTGCTGCCTTGTCTGCATCTGATTGAGAAACCCTTCGACCGAACCGCTTTGCTTCAGCGATTCGAGGGCTCGGTCAACTGCACCCATCGCGATTCGAAGCAGGCTGACCGGATAGATCACGCAGGAATAACCCATTGCCCCGAACTTGGCCAGCGGGATGATCGGAGTCTTGCCGAACTCTGTCATGTTTGCGAGCAAGTAGACCTTTGGGCATGTGGCGCGAAGTTGCTGCGCGAAATCGGCAAACTCTTTTTCGCTCGTGAGACCTTCGGGGAAGATCATGTCCGCGCCGGCCTGAACGTACGCCTTGGCGCGCTTCAATGCCGCATCGAATCCTTCAACACCCTTCGCGTCGGTTCGTGCACAGACGATGAAACCGCAATCGGCTTCGACGGCCGTCGTCACGCGATCCGCGGCGGCCGCGGCCCACTGCACCTTCTCCACCATGTGATCGAGCGACACAAGCTCCTTGCCGTCCAGGTGGCCGCAGCGCTTGGGGAACTTCTGATCCTCAAGGTGCAATCCTGCCGCACCGGCTCGGGCGTACTCGATCACGGTGCGACGGACCATCTCCGCTTCGCCAAAGCCGGTATCGGCGTCGGCCAGCACGGGCAGGCCGCTCGCGTCCGCAACCTCGCGGATCACGCGGCAGAAGTGCTCGAGCGTCAGCAACCCGACGTCGGGCACGCCCGCCGAAACGCTGGTCGCGGCCCCGGAGACATAACAGGCTTCAAAGCCGTGCTTGGCGATCGCCCTGCCGCAGAGCGCGTTGAACGCGCCCGGGATTGCAACACAACCCTTGTCCATCGCGGCCCGAAGGCGACAGCCAGGCGACCCGAGGATTTGATTGAGTCCGGTGGTCATGCCCGCATGATATTGCCCGAAGCCCTGAAGGCCTTGCAATCAGAAGGCCACTATACTGGTTTTGCCGCGGGCGTAGTTCAGCGGTAGAACGTCAGCTTCCCAAGCTGAATGTCGCCGGTTCGATCCCGGTCGCCCGCTTTGCCTGCCGCCGATGTCACACGATGCCACCGGCGGTTTTTCGTTGGCATTCGTCGCGGATTCCGCGAGTTCTGGCGGTGCGGCCAGGAACGGGCGCGGCGGGTTCACGTGCCCGACAATGGCAGGCGATGACGCGGATGGACGCCCGCCTGTGCAAGCGCGTGTGCAAGCGGTTGTGCAAGGTGTGGCGGCGGACGCTGCCGATCAGCGGGCGGCCATCGCAGTCGCGGGCCGGGCCACCTGACCCAACGGCAGGTCCGGCAGGCTCGCCACCGCGCCGGCGACGTCCAGGAGTTTCGGGTCGGTGTAGACGTTGGCCGTCAGGCTCGGGTCGCTGTGCCGCATCGCGGCCTGGGCCGTCCGCAGCGGGACGCCCGCCTTGGACAAGTGCGTCCCGAAAGTGTGCCGAAGGGCGTGAACGTCAATGGTGCGGCCTCGGTCGTCGGTCTTGACGACCACCTCCTTGCCGCCGCGTTTCTCGATGCGGGCCAGCCCGGCGAAGACCAGATCGCGGTCGAAGATGCGGATGAGCCCGTCGGGCACGTCGAACAGCGGCTCGTTGGTCGGAAGCGTCGCGGGGATGGGCTGGTCCATATCGCGGGCCACCCGCTGCGCCCGGGCGAGGCGGTCGGCCAGCCAGGAGCGGATGTCCGCCGCGAGGTCGGTCCGCAGGGGGATTTCCGAGCCGCGCCGGTTCTTCTCATCGCGGGCGTGCAGGAGCAGGTGCGGCACGCGGCCAGCCAGATCAACCTGGCCGACGGTGATGCTGGCAAGTTCCCCCTTCCGAAGGCCCGTTAGCACAAGCGTCTTGTAGACCAGCGCCCGCTCGCGGCCGAGCAGCATGAGTTGCTCGCGTGTCTTGGGTGACAGGTTGGCCAGTCGCTTGCCCTTGTCCTCGCCGCGCCGGACCGTCATCGCGTCGGCCAGCGGGCGGCGCTGCGCCGCGTCCAGAAGGCGGGCCAGTTCCTCCTCCGTCAACGCTCGGCGCTGCCGCCGGATGTCGGCCCGCTGGTCTGCCACCGCGACGGCCAGCAGCGGGTTGTGCGTGAGCCGACCGGCGCGGACGCACCAGTTGACGAAGGTGACGCACGCCTGCCGGTACCCGTTCCGCGTGCCCGCCGACATGCCGGTGTCCGCCTGGTCGGCCAGCCAGCGCTCGACCGCCGCGGCGGTGAAGTCGCGCAGGCGCTTCACACCCCGGTCGGTGGTGACCCGGGCCACGCGGCGGCGGGCCTGCGTGTACCAGTGCTCGGTGCTCCCCTTGAGCCGGAGGTGGTCGCGCCACGCGTCAAGGTTGGTGTCGATCGACTCGGCCCCGTGCTTGGACGCGGCGTCCTCTTCCGGCGTCAGCACGCCAGCCCTCACCAACTCCGTGCGGCGTTCCAGTTGCGCCAGCACCGCCCGCGCGGCGGTTTCGTCTGTGCAGCCGGTAGGACGTTCAATCCAGAGCCCGGCGGCGTCGCGGAACTTGGCGATGTACGCCTTCGTCTCGCCGCGGATGCGCACGCGGCCGTCGGCGGCGGTGAACACCTCGGCGGTGCGGAGTTTGCCGCTGCGGATGCGGTACCGAGCGATGCGCTTGCCGCGCTGCTCGACGATCTCCGCGCCGGGAGGGACGGGTGCGGTCCATGCCTTGCGGAACACGGTGCCCATAGGGCGGGTCTC
Source organism: Planctomycetota bacterium (assembly GCA_017303555.1). GTDB lineage: Bacteria > Planctomycetota > Phycisphaerae > Phycisphaerales > UBA1924 > JAFEBO01. Next base: position 71,787 of record JAFLCN010000002.1, on the reverse strand, counting down.
CATCCGCCCGCCGCCGTCGGGAACGGGCGGCCGGGGTCACAGTGAGGGCGGGCCAGCGGCACGGGTCAAGTCGCCCCCTGGCGGGTAGGCCAGGGGGCGATTCATGCGGAGATGTGGGGCAGTTCGCTGGACTACAGCCCCTTGCGGGCCGTCGCGTGCGCCCGCTCGGCGTCGGCGAGTCGGGCCTCCGCGGCGGTCAGGTCGGCCTTGGCCCGCTCGAGTTCCTCCCGCACCAACGCCTCTTGCTCCTTGTGGTCGCGGGAAACGGGCAGCCTCCGGAGTTTCCGCTCGATCCGCTCAACGTCATCACGCAGGCGGTTGCGCTGGTTCGTTGCCGCGATCATCGCCGCGTGCGCCTTGGTGGCCTTGCCTTCCTGCTCGCGTCGCTCGATCATCGCGACCACGTCATTGGGCAAGCGTGAAGCGGGCAGAAAGCCCTCGTCGTACATCACGAGCACCCGCCGTGCGGCCGACTCGGCTGTGTTCAACTCGCGCCGCGCGCTGTCGGCTTCCTGCGCCGCCGCCTCGGCTTCGGCATCAAGTTTCTCGATCGCCGCTTCGGCTTGGGCATGGGTCGCGTCAGAGTGGGCCTTGGCCTTCGAAGCGACGCGACGCAGCCGCAGAACCTCCGAAGCGGCCTTGATGTCGCCCTTGGCCTCGGCGACCCGGGCGATGAGCGCATCCGCATCGGCGAGATCCATCCCGGCATCGCGGGCCAACTCGGCCAGGCGGTCCGGGGCTTCGTCCGCCCATGCCGCATCGATGAAGGCGGCGCGGGCATCCTGCTTCTTCTTCCGGGCGATCTGGGTGAGCGTTGTCATGAGGCGTTCCTTTCTTCAAGAGGGACCGAGACCACGCCGCGCAGGTACAGCACCCGTGCGGTTTCGACGATCGACTTCTCGTGCGAACGGATGAGCCGCTTCGCCAGGGACTGAATCCATGCGTGCCGCTGGGCCCAACGGTCGGGCTGTTGCTCGATGCCCGCGATGCAGAACCTCGCGAGCATGACATGATCGGAGACACCGCGCACGACCACGCTGCGCAGTTCGGCGGCCGTCTCAACGGTGGCGATCGTTTCGACGGTCGGCAGCGCCCGCGACGGCGTGTCGCCGGCGACATGTCGCGCAATCTCGGGCTCGGAATGACGGTGGGCCAGGGCCTCGGCCAACGGGCCCACCGCCGTCATGATCGCCCGGTCGGTCGGGCTCATGTCATCGAGCGGCCACGCAGTGCCGGCACCACCGTCATGCAGTGTCGCCATCGCCCGAGCACCCGTGAGGGTCCACGCGGCCACCGCGTGGCCAGCCTCATGGAGCGAGAGCGTCCATCGGCTCACGATGTCACCTCCCCCAGGGCGTTGGCGCATGCACGCTGCGCCGCGCCCGCGGAGCCGTAGACCCCCGCGACGTGCCAGCCGTGATCGTGGTAGACCATCGCGAGATAGAGGCGCCGGTCCCGACCGCAGGGGTGACGCAGCACGGGCATGGACGCGAGGCGACGACATGCCACTACGCGAGCGATCCACACGCCATCGCGTCGGCCGTCGATGTGGGGGCCGTCTCGATCCGCCGTGACCCAGTAGGAGGACCATTTCAGCATGGGCGTCCTCCCTCTGGCGAGCGTGCTTCACGGTCAGCGGTGGGCCAGACTTCGCCAATCCCGGCAGAGTTCGCCAAGGTTGAGACTTTGGCGGTGTTGGCAGAGTCTGGCGAGGTGTGGTTTGGCAACCCCCATGTCCACGGCCCGCGATAGCCGTCCGGCGCGGCAACAACTCCGAGGCGGGCGCGAGCCCGATCGAGGGTGCGGTTGCTGATCCCGGCTGACTTCGCCGCCGCCTTCACTTCCGTGCCGGTCTTGCGGCCGTGGGCCAGTTCCGCTCGCAGGAAGTCCGTGGCTTCGGCGAGTGCGCCCCCATCGTCACTGCCCTCGCATTCGGCGGCGAGAGCGTCGTCGGCGCGCATGTTCACCGGGCTCGGCTCCCACTGGATCGCCGGCGGGATGCCGCCAATATCGAACGCCAGGCCGGTGCCTTCGGGCGCGAGGTTGTTCTTGCCGCTCAGCAGGAGCCTCCGCCGCTTGTCGTCGGTGTCGCGTGTGAGATGCCAGACGGCCCGGGCGATGCCTGTAAACGCCCTGCTGCCGATGGCCAGATCGTCAGCGATGGTGCCCGCGCTCTTGCGCCGGTGTGCCACGATCAGCACCGCCGGGCCGTACCGCTCCGCCAACTGCGCCACAGGGGCGAGCACAGCGCGAACCTCGTTGTCCCGGTGAGAGTCGGTCCCGCCGCCGATGAAACTGCCGATGGGATCGATGACGATCAGGCGGCAGTCGGGTTGTCGCTCGAGCGCCTCCGTCAGGGCCGGCAGGTCCTCGAGCGTGAACATGGCCTCGACGAGCCGACCGCCCTCGCCGCGCCGGCGCACCGTGGCCAGCAGATGGACGCGCCGGACGTCGGCACCATGCGCATCGAGCCTCGGACGGATCGTGTCATGCGGATCATCCTCGGCCGACACCAGGATCACCGAGCCCGCGGGGCACGCACTGCCGTCGGGCCAGGTGCGCCCGGTCGAGACCCGTGCCGTCATATCCGTGGTCAGGAAGCTCTTTCCCTCCCCTGGCCGGCCAACCAACAGCGAAATGCGGCCCAGCGGCACGCGTCCGGGCCACAGCCACTGCACCTCGCGCGGCTCGACATCCGCGAGGCACCGCAGCACGGGACCGGGCAACTCTGCCTCGGTCGGCGTGCCGTTCTTGTCGCTACCTGAACTCATCGGCCCACCCCGCTCGCGCCCGCGGCCTTGCGGTCGAGGTGCTCGCGGAGGTCGGAAAGCCGCCAGCGGACGACCCGCTCGCTCAGCCTGATCGGCGCAGGGATGTCTCCCGTCTGGGCCATCCGCCAGACGGTGCGGGGATTGACGCCCAAGAGTTCGGCCACCTCGCGGACGCTGACCACTGCGATGTCGGCCATCCGATTCCTGATCTCATCCATGAGTGCACACCCAAAGCGCCGTCATAGCGCAGGACGACCGGAGCCGCGAACGCACAGTGCGCCGCGGCGGGCAGATGGGTGGCTGGATTGCTGGATCGGTCGGTGGTTGGGTCGATGCGTGGTCAGGTGGGGAGCACCCTTACCCATCTACGCGATTTGGCACGCGGAGTGGCGGAGACTTGCTGCTACTTGCTGTGAATCGGTGCTCCACACGGGAACCTCTATATCTGCGCGCCGCCGGAAAACTGTCGCGCGGCTTCTGGGATGGGCGTCGTCTCCTGTCGTGGTCTGCCCCTGTACCCCTCTGTCGAAGCTGCCGACTTGTTGCGCGTTGTCGCCATAGGTCATCTCGCCCGTGCGCGGGCCGGTTGACGACGCAATGGGACAGTTTGGGCAGATTCTGGTCATCGCCGTGGCGTGCATGGTCCTCTACTGGCTATTTATGCGATCGGAGCGACACGTGTGCGCGGAATTTGGGATTACGAGCAAGATTGTGGCGCTCGAACGCCACTCCGATACGATTTCCCGTGGAGCATTTCCGCGTTCGCCCTCTGACGGAAGCGGACTTTGACGAGATCGTCAAGGCGGTTGGCGGAGCGCGGGCACACCCGAACGCCGATGCCCGCGACCGACCCGGTGCCGATTACCTGATCTCGGAGGCACTCGTCGAACTCAAGTCACTCGACGACGAGGGGCTGGCCAAGCCCGAGCGGCAAGCCAAACTCGCCACATTGTTCCGGTTGCACCAGCCGGACCGACCAGTCATCGTTCTTGATCGTGCCGCTCTGCCTGAAGACGCACAGCGCGACTACGACCGGATTCTCGAAGGCCCAATCAAGTCTGCTGTTTCAAAGGCGAGCAAGCAGCTCAAGCAGTCACGAGCCGAACGCCCATCAACGAGCTCGTCGGTGCTGCTGGTCATCAACAACGGTTACACCGCCCTGGATCACCAGGCCCTGCTCAGGATGGTCGCCCATCGAGCGAGGCAGGACACCCAGGAGATTGATGGCGTGATCGTCGCGGGCTGCTACTTCTACAGCGACACATTCGACAGCTACTTCCTGTGGCCGATCGACTATGTGCCGATCAACGTGGCTCGTCCTTTCAAGTCGTACGAGGCGTTCCGTCGCGAGTGGAGTGCCTTTGCGGAGCGATTCATGACCAAAGTTGTGTGCGGCGAGATGCCCGCCGACACCCTCAAGGGACCGGTCATCGACACGCAGTTCGACATCGATGGCGTGACCTATGTCAAGCCGGCGCCGCCCATGGGTAAGCAGTCTGAGTTCTTCGCCGCGGGCCGGCCACGAAAGGACTCGACCGGGCTAAAGCACTGCCCAACCGTAGCTCGCACGTTCCCCGACGTGACTCGCCATGAGTGGCAGCGCATCGTCGCCCACCTGCCAGCCGATCAGCGGCGCGGCAATGCATACGAAGAGTGGATGCAGGAGCGTGCGGCCTGCGCCGCCGCGGCGGACGCGATCAGGCCATTTGTGCCAATCACCGTCGGCCATGACGGATGGCTGACATGGTGTCGCACCAACGCGAAGACGCCGAGCATAAGGGCGCTCGCCGAGTACGCCAATAGCCTCTTTGAGCAACGCATCCGGGCGGTGTTTGGCGCGGCCCGCGAACGCACGCGCACCGGGATCGTGCCGTCGCGATACATTCTGGTCGCTTCGGAACAGATCGGTCAAGACAAGGCAAACGACATCTCGCACATCGCAGTGCTCGCGGAACAGCCGTACGGCGAGCCCGCCATTCGGGAGCTGGTCCGCAACGAGAGGATCTTCCACGAGCACGCGCTGATGCTTGCGTGTGCCTATGCCATCCGCGAAGGCATTGACTCAGTGCTTTGGCAGAAGCACCTGGAGTATGCGTGGGCTTAGCGTCAACGCCGCGCGTTGCCGCACAACGCGGGCTGGACGCCGAAGGGGCACGTGAGAGCCCACGAGACCCAAACAACAACCGTCCGAATCGAGCCCCGGAAAACATCAGCCGCCCGATTGATCTAGTTATGTCGTAGGTATAGTCTACGTGTATGAGCGCCGAGCGCCGGCTCAGGTTGATGATCGCCGATCTCGACGGGGCAGCCCGCCGTGAGATTGCTGAGGCGGCGTCCGAAGGAAGATTCGACGAGCTCGAGGTCCTTGCTCCCCTCGCCAAAGAGATTGCAGCCTTGGCGGCGCGATGGGGGGCGGTGCTTCCAACTGGGCCGACGGAGTCATCATCGATTGGGGCTGCTGCGACCCCTCATGTCGACGTTGACACCATCCCCGAGCGACCACACAAAAGCGCAGGAAGAACCAAGAAGACGGAGTACCCGCAGTTCCTCCGCGAGAAGCAGGATCTCGTGAAGCTCGGTTGGTCGCCGCGCGAGAAAGGGCCGTACGAGCATCGGGTGCCCAAGGCAGGAGTTGACGCGGTTGTGGCGGCGGTTGCGTCTCGCGGCAAGTCTGGGCACCGCTTCGCGATGGAGGAGATTCCCAAGGCGCTCGCCGGCACAAAGGGTGCCGAGCCTATTCCGAGCTACCAGATATACGCGGTCGTTTCATGGCTGAAGTGGGCCGGCATGGTCATTCAGCATGGGCGACAGGGCTACACCGTCGTCCGGCCGCAGACATTTGCATCATCTATAGAGACAGCATGGCAGTCACTGCCGCAGCGCTAACCAGCACATCGAACCAGAGACCCATCAATGGCAAAGTTCCAGTTCCGTGAGCGCATTCCGATCGACGTGCCGCACACCTTGATGCAGCTCCTGTCGAGGTTCCGCGGTGTGAAGGACGGGCTCCCGGAGCTCATCAAGAACGCCAAGGACCAGTACAGCCGCTTGGGGATCGTCGATCCGGCGCTTCGAACGATCGTCGTCGTGGCGAACACGGCGGAGAAGTTGATCGGCGTCATCGACTTCGCCGGGGCCACCGCCGACCAGTTCAAGCGCTGGGAGACGTGGTCGGATCCGACCGCGAACGCCCGGGACAAGGCCTCGGACATCGAGGGCGGCCACGGGAATGGCGGCAAGGCGTTCATGGTCCTGGGTTCGAGCACTGACTCTTCGTTCGAGTCGTGTCACAACGGCCGGCGCACCCGGATGGGGTACGAGAATGAGAGCGACCGGACGCGCTTCAAGCCGGGCATCGCCGTCGAGGGCGGCAAGCCCGTCGAGGACCAGCGCGTCGCGTCGGTCCGAGAGCAGTTTGACCAGGCCCTGTCTGCCTTGGGGCTGAAGTTCGAGCAGCTCCCCGAGCAGGCGCGCGCAGCCTACAAGGCGCGAGACTCCTACACGATCGCGCAGGTCAATGGAGTCACGGATTGGACCAGGGCGCGGGACGAGACGGTGCGGCGCTCGGTCGCGGAGCTGCGGCGCGCCGTGGAGACCCATCCCCAGGCGGCGCTCTCACTTGAGTCGTGCGCCGTGTGGTTCGTGGTCGACGGCCAAGTGATCGGCGGCGCGCCCGCCAAGGTTGAGTACCCGGAGCCACTCCCGGGCTTTGTTGATCCCATCGCCATCCCCGTGCCCGACGAGGTGGCCGACCCGCACACCAACGAGAAGATCAGCACCGGCGCGGGCGACGAACGGTCGCGCGTGCTCACCCTCCGCACCAGCGCGAAGTCGCTGCGCACGGAGGACATGCGGCCGCTGCACCTCATCCGGGTGCGGAACAGCCGGAACGTAGTCGGGCTGTGGAGCGTCGCCGACCTCAGCCCTGGCGCATCGTCGGGCTTCGTCTTCGGTGAGCTGCGCGTGCCGTCGCTCGAAGGCGAGCACCTCGCGGGAGCCGATCGGAAGTCCCTCAACGACACGCCGCTCGTCCGAGCTCTCGAGGCGTGGACCGCCGATCGCGTCAAGGAGCTCGCGGACAAGATCCAGCAGGCCACGGCGAAGGAGCACCGTGCCGAGGACCGCGACAAGGTCAATCAGAGCTTGAACAAGCTCCGCGACCTGATGCGGGAGTTCCTGAGCGAACGGGACCGCGGCGACCAGGGCGCCGGGAAGGGCCAGACGGGCGACGGACCTGGTGGCATCAAGCCACCGCCGCCGCCGCCCCCACCAAGGGGCGAGGTTGTCAACGTCATCGAGCTGGAAGGAAAGGCCGCCTCGATCGCCATTGCGGTCGGCGCGACCGTGCCGCTGCGCGTCAAGGCGTTTGAGCAGACCGCCGCCGGAGAGCTGAGGCCGGTGCCATCTCCGAAACTGGTCGTCAAGGTGGACCGTTTTGATCTGGTCAACATCGACGGTTCACACCAAGCGACGGCGAAGGGTGCCGGGACTACCACGGTGTGGTTCGAGTCCGAGGATGGCGGCGTCAAGTCGAACCCCGTGGCCGTCGAGAGTGTGCACTGCACCGGCGCGAGCATCACCGGCATCCCAGACCGCGTGCTGCTGCAGGGAGAGCACCTCCCGATCAAGGTGACTTACACGGCTGATGCAGGCCCTCGAGACGACCTGCTTCACGACGCGTCGGTTGACGAGATCGGCATGGGGCGCATCAGCCGCAACGGCGTCTACATCGCGGGGACACGCGAGGGCACGGCAACCCTGCGCGTCCGGTGGGGGGTCAACCAGATCGATACCGTGTCGGCGCCCGCACGGGTTGGTACCGAGCGCGTTCCGCCGCGGCGCGGCACTGGCGGCGACGCGGGCGGCGAGATCCCGTTGATCCTCTTGTGCGGCACCTCGGTGCCGGGGATGGACCACTACCCGCTCGAGCAGCGCACCATCATGCCGTCCGAGCACCTGCCCACCATCATCGACTTCGATCCCGCGTTCGAGAATGTGATCTTCATCAATCCCGACAGCAGGGAGTCGATCCAGGCTCGCCGGGGCCGTGGCGGACGCAAGGGCATGGCGGGGATCGCGACCGAGACGTACTACCAGTTCATCGCCATGAAGTGCTTCGAGATCCTGAAGCGGCTGTGGGTCTTCGAGCAGGCTCGAGAAACACCGCTGACCGAAGTGCAGTTCCGCGAGCGGTTCGCCACCGCGGAGACCGAGTGTGCGCCGTTCATCGAGGACGCGTACAAGATCGCCGAGGCGATCGCCGAAGCAGGAGGCCGACCGGCATGAGTGCACCCACCAATCGACGGACCGCCGCCCAGGAGATTCTGCTGGCAGCTGCCGATCTGGCCAACGCAGGCAAACGCGACTTTACCGAGTGGGAGTTGACCGTCGCGGCCTGGCGTCGCGACAACAACCGCTTCGGGCTGCGCGGCTTTGAGGGGGCCCATCCCGATCACAAGCGCGTGATGATGGAGATCATGGGTCAAAGCAAGAAGGACAACCCGGTGCGGAGGCGCTTCATCGAGAAGACCAAGCCCAACTACTACCGGTTAACCGATCTCGGGGCCGCTGAGGTCGCCGCCATTCAGCGAGGGCCGGAGGCGGAGGTCACCTCTACAAGATCGCCGGGGCCGATCTATGTCGCCATCGAGCCGTTCGTGGAGAGCCCACCGTTTCGTGCGTGGCTCAAGGACAAGGATGAGCCGAGGAGCTGGCTAGGTGCGGCCGCGTTCCTTGGCCTCTCCCGCAATACCGCCAACGAGCTCAACGACCGCATGAGGGCCATCGAGACGGCGGTCCGACGCGCCAAGGAGTGGTGCGCCCAAGCAGAACGCGCCGACATCACCCGCGGCGTGCACGGCGGCTCGCGCCCGATACCGCTGGCCGAGATCGAACAACTACAGGCGTTCCTGGACGTACTGCGGTCCCGTTTTTCCCGGCAGATCGAGGCGATTCGCCAAAAAGAGGGTTGACGCCTGTCAGCTCGTACTGCTTGAACCGCTCCTCCGAGGTACGCGCGTAGTGCTCGTCGGCCTCGATCCCCACCCATCGGCGCTCGCGCAGGTCGGCGACAAAGCCCGTCGAATTGCTCCCAGCGAACGGATCCAGCACCAGGTCGCCGGGCTCGGTTAGGAAGTCCACAAAGAATTGGACGAGCTTCATCGGCATTCTGGCAGGATGCTGCGGTATGTCGTTTTCCCGGCAGTATCGCTGATACGGGTCAGCTGTCGAGGTGTTGGCGATCGACAGGACATCTGTCGTCTCATTTCCCGCTGCCAAAATCTCCTGCAGAATGGCACAAGCTGACGGCATGAGCACGTTTGGCGGGATCGCGCCACCGTTGTCGGAGAGGAACGAGGTTTCCCCGATCTGGTGTTCGGATGGCCGGGTACCTGGGTTGTACGTGCCGCGTTCCAGTAGTTTGCGCATTGCACCGCTGTACTCGGTCAAGATGCGGCCGTTGTCAGCCTTCGGGCGCGGCGTTGGTGACATCCACCAAACGCGCGTGAACGCGTCCTTGACCCGGCACCGCTCGATCGTCACCCATTGTGCGGGGCTTGGGAGCCGTGCCGGATTGAAGCAGATGAATTCCTGGCAGAGATGGAGACCCGCCTTCTTCTTGAAGGCCAGGAGAGCCTCGATGGCGAGTGTTGAAACCGTTGGCTGGCCCGCGTCCCAGCCGTTTCCGACCTCGATCACAATCGATCCGTCATCGGTCAGGAACTCGGTCAGCCGTGGTGCGTACGCTGCGAGCCATTCGACATACTCCTCGCCTTGCAGGTTGCCGTACTTCTTTTTCCGATTAAGCGGAAACGGAGGCGACGTGAAGACGAGCTGCACCTTGCCGCGATACTTCGTGAGTGGTGCGTGAGCGAGGGCGTGCAGCGAGTCGCCGAGGTACAGCGTGCCGCGCGGGCGCTTGTAGGCGACCGACGCAGGTTGACCTGAGGTATCGATGGGAGACTGGATGGGCATTCGGGTCCTCATTGGCTGGCTGGACCGACAGGGAACTCCAGCTTCAGCTGGCCACGCTCCGATTCCTGGATGAACTGCTTCACCGCATATCGCACCACAAACGCCAACGTGGTGCCGTTCTGCTCCGCGATGCGCTCGAGCACGGCACGCTGCCCCTGCGCCAGCGTCACCGTGACGCGGTCAGATTCAGCCGATTGTCGTTTCTTGGGCATGGAGACCTCGTGATGCAGGATGCTGCATTGTGATGCAGTCTGCATCAAGAGTCAAGTCGTCGTACAATCGCGCCGTGAACGACTTCAAGCCTGGGCGAAATCAGGATGCCTCCGCGACGATCCGCGGCTTCGTGTACCAGGTCGAGCTGACGATCCTGCGCTGGTTGGGGCTCGGTGCAGGCCAGGTCCTGCAGTTGGAACGCGGGGAAGACATCGACCACATCACGCGAGCCGCTTCGGCAAGCCCGGCCGAAACCGGGCGGTTGCTGGAGCAAGTCAAGGATGTGCAACGGTCCCTGACATTGCATGCGCCGGGGGCCGTCATCGCTATCGGGTCATTCTGTGCCCACCGGCGGGCCAACCCGGGGCGTGACATCCGGTTCCGATACACGACCACCGCGCCCGCGGGCCGGGAGAAGCTCTCGCCGCTGCCAAAGGGGACCAATGGAGTCGAGGCCTGGGAGCAATTGCGGCAGGGTGTCAAGGACGAAACGACGAAGGCATCACTGCTGTCCGGGGTCCGCTCGTTGCTGCGCTCCGCCACGCGCCCGTCTGACACGCCCGACGGGATTTGGACGGAGTACACGGGGTTTGCCGGTGCCGCGGACGCTGACGTTCTTGCGCTCATCGAACAGTTCGAATGGTCCTTCGGTGAGTCGGGCCTTTCTGACTTGGCCGACGAGGTGGTTCGCACCATCCGATCGCGCGGAACCTATCCACTGGCCGCCGAGTTGCTTCACGACATTCTTTTCGCGGCGGTGTTCAGAACTCTGTCTCAGCCTGGGCTCAAGGAGCTGACGGTTCCAGCCCTTGATTCCTTCCTGGCCTCACCGCAACTGGCCGAGACCGACCGAGCCCTACTCGCTCAACTGAAGGAGCAGGTTCTCGGCCAATCCGTCCGGCTGTTCGCGCTCGAGGGCCGGGTGGAGGCGGTGGAAATCGAACAGCGTGCCCTCCGTGCGATCATCGGAGACACCGGCGCATCCCCCCAGCTTGGTTCTACGACGCCATTGGCGGTGCTCACGGAGGCGCCGCTGGTGCAATCACTCGTGCGCCGAACACAGACGGTTCAGCGCCTGAATGCTGACGCCGGGACAGCGACGTGGATCGCCCTCAGTGGTGCCGCTAGCACGGGGAAGTCCCATCTCGCCGGCCTGCTGGCCACCCTTCTTGGCGGACCGCTCCGGTGGTTTGGGCTCAGAGGGCTAGAAACGAGGATGGCGCTGGACCGTCTCCGTGCAACCATGAGTGACGGCCAGAACGCCGCCGCTGCCGCGGCATGGATCGCAGCGCTTCCACCGGCATCCGTGCTTGTGTTCGATGACTTGGGATCGCTCCGCGCCGGCTCAGGGGAGGCTACGACCTGGCTGGACATGGTTCGGGCCTGCAAGCAAGTCGGCGTACGAGTCATCACGACGGGAGATACGGCTCCGCCGTCCGCGCTGATTGAGACGCTGGCCGCCGCCGACGTCAGTTCGATGGCGGTTCCGATGTTTGACGATGGCGAGGTTCGGGAATTGCTCGCGGCGCGAGGAGCGCCCAGCAATTTCATGACCGACGGGCGCGTCACCATGCTTCGCGGCCTGACTGCGGGACATCCCGCACTTCTCCGCGCCGCGGCCGACTACCTCGCTCAGCACAACTGGAGGTTTGATCAGAGTGTTCTGACTCAGCTCCTGGCGGGCGGGCACACGCAAGGCCTCACGGTGGAAACATCGCGGCGAGTGGTTGAGACCATCACTCAGGAGGGATGCCGCGAGCTGCTGTACCGCCTATGCGTCATCCGCGACGCCCTGACACAGAATGACATTCGGCAGACCGCGCAGGTAGACCCAGCCAGAATAGCCTACCTCGAGTGCGTCCAAAACCTTGACGGCCTATGGCTTCAACCCGCCGGTGGTGGCCGCTATGAGGTTTCCCCCCTTGTGCTCACCTTCGGTGCCCAGCAACTCGGTACCGAGGTCGCCGCAAGGGTCAACCGGTTCGCAGCGCGCAGGCTGCTGAGCCGCGGCACGATCGACCAATTCGAGTTCATGCGGGCGATCATGCATCTGATGGGCGCAGGTGATTACAGCCAGGCCGTCAGTTTGGTGGTCAGAGAGCTGGCTAATCGCCGCAGCGCCAAGGCGCTCGGTCCCGAATGGCCTCTCATCTTCTTTCCGCCGGAACAGCCGCTTCCGCCGTCGCTCATGCCGGGTCTCGGAATGGCGCTTCGCAGTCATCAAGTCGTGGCAGCCAGCCGACTTGGTCGGGAAGCGCCGGCGTATTGGCGGTCGCTGCTGGCGATGATGCAAGGCGCGGTTGAGCAAGACCGGTGGGGCGTGCTACTCGCTGCGAATCAACTTCTCACCGCCGGATCATTGCCGATGCCGCAGCTCATTGAAGCAGCGCGCCAGCTTGAGCGAATCGGTGGTCGAGCGCCGATGCCCTCTGGGGAGCAGATTGAAACTCCGGGCTGGGACCAGGGTGTCGATCTCTGGATCGTCACGCCCGCCATCAAGGGCTGGGCCGACTTCTGGATGTGGGTCGAACTCCTGGGGTCTCTCAGCGCCGAGCGCCTGCACCAGGTCATGGCGTCGCCGGAGGCGGTAAATGTCGTGCAGCCCTTGGTCGACCGGCTCTGGATTGCGGCCGCTGAGGGTCACCCCGGCGGTGGAAGTGTGAAAGACACTCTGGAGCAGCTGCGGCGGTTGGAAGAGTGGGCAACGCTGCACAAGGCCGATTTGCTGACGGCGTGCGCCATCCGCGGCCAGATGGTGATCGCGGGCGAATACGAGAGGCGGCACGACGACATGGTGGCATTGGCGCGACGCGGGATGCAGCTCGTTGCTGAAGTCGGACCGGCACGCGGGCTGCTTGAGTCAACCTACGGCTCGCAGTTGGACTTGGCGGGTAAGCATGAAGAAGCGCTCCCGCACCTCGAGGAGGCCGCGCGTGATGTGCATGGCCAGATCCCGCTGAACCGTGTGTTCGCGCTGCTCACTGCCACCGAAGCGGCGTTTTCCATTGGCAAGCCGTTCATCGACTATGCGGAAGCGGCTCTGCGCGAGTACGAAGCGGACGGACATGCTGACACGTCACTCAAGGCCCGCGTTCTTGCTGAGGTGGCTGTAGCGAGGTGGGCAGTCGGAAGGAGGCCAGAGGCCTTCGATGCGATCGAATCAGCAGTCTCGACAGTGCTGGCTGCCAAGCCGACAGAGACGATCCAGTCCCTCACCGTGCGCATCGGTCATGTCCTCGGGTATTTCGCAACCGTCGCCACTACCGGTAGCCCTCCCCAAGGCACGAGTTCGGGCCAAACGTACGTGGCGCCGACGCCGAAGATGTTCAGAGGGCACAATGCGGCTGCCATCTCCATGTACCGTGCTCGGACGGGCTCCGCGATGCTTAAGGCGCAGTTGTCTGCGCTGGCCTTCCGCACGGATCGGAGCAAGCGGTCGCAGGTCTGGGCGGAGAGTGCTTTCGCGGAGGCGACCGGCGCCGGCGTTCCAGCAACAACGCTCTTTGTAGCCTCAACAGTCTTGGACACTCAAGTCCGATCGGGAGACACGGCAGCAGCCATCGAAACCGCATTTGTGGCGGCGAGAGCGCTGCGTGCGTTGAACGCAGAACGCAAAGCGGGGCGCGACCCGTCGCGCGATGACTTCAGGATCGATCTGCGTCCCGGACCTTCAACGGCAACAGACGATCTCGACGAGACTGCGCTGCAATTTGTACTCGTGCCGATGGTGCTGCGGATCTGTGAGGAGTCTGCTCGCGGCGCGGACGCCGGCCGTGCCGCCGCTCAGAGTGCAATTGATGCCATCGCCAGGCTTGGCCGGCAGGTACTGCCATCGGACAAATGGGAAGCGATGCGAGGCCTTTTGCAGCGCTTCGTGGAAGGTGCCGACGAACGGACTGTCGCCGCTGAAGTTCAACGGATCAGCCAGGAGCATCAGGGCATGGTGCAGCTGGGAGCCTACCTGCTCCTCAGCGCCTGGCCCAGCGCGGATTTCTCGCGATCGGCGGTCCTACAGGTTCATGCTGCGTCATTCGCCTTCCAGGTCGCATCTGTCGCCGCACCCGGCACCGCGGAAAGAGTCGCGGAGTTTCTATGGTCGCTCTGGCAGAGCCGCTTGCAAACAGCCCGGTTCAGGTTTAGCTCGCCATCGATGCTGGCTCGAGACCTCGAGGATGCCCGGAGCATGCCGACGCCTGAGTCAAGGGCCAGAGCAACTCTGCGATCTGTAGTCCGATCTTTGGGTACTCGTCTGAACGGATCGGCACGGGAGTGGCTTGATCGCGCTGATGCTGATGGCCCAACGTCGGGCTGAATGGGCTGTGCCGAGCCAGCCCCGCCAGGGCGCGGAGTGAGTCCAGCTCGCTACCATCACGTCTACGGCACGCCGGGCCCGCATAATGGAACCCGCGAACCCATCAGATCTGCTGAAGTCGATCGCAGCGGCGACGAGCCGCCGTGCCGACCCGAGCCGCGCGGATTACCTCGATAGGTGCGATGCCTCACTGGCCGACAAGCCGCGGCTCTCCGCCGTGTTTGATCCGGCTTGGCGCGCCGAACTACGCGCGAGGGCGCTGGCAGAACCCCAGGACCCGGCGTTCGGCTACCCGACGGCCTATTGGTGGCCGATGCTGGACCTATTGAGTCCCGGTGGTGCATTTGTCCCCGAGATTCAGATGCGGATGGAAATCGGGCTCGATGTGCTGTGGCCCAAGATGGGGGGCCGGGAACAGAATGACGTGACTGCACGGCTTCGCGCCGGTGGGCCATCCGTCTGCGATGAGCTGTTGGCTGCCGCGGCGTTCGCCGCGGAGTTTGGGCGCGAGGCCGTCGTGCTTCCTGCTGTCGCTCCGCACGAGCGCAAGCCGGAGTTTTTCGTCGATGTTCCGCCCGCGCCGTGGGCCGTGGAATGTCGGCACCTTCAGGACGCCCTCGAGGTGCGGGACCGAAACGATCAGATGATCCGCACGGGAGAGCCGTGGATAGCGCCGGCGCAACAGGATCGTGACGCGAACCGGTTGCGGTCTGCAATCGTGGGCAAGATCAAACGGGCGCAGGGGGGCGGCCCCACATTTATCATCTTGACTTCGTACACCCCGTGGTTGATGCCCGACGAGATGCAGGCGACCGTTCGACGCATTCTCCGCGATCCCGGATCGGTCGGGGTGGCCGCGGCAGACTTGCCCATCGGTATCGCGTGCCTGTTCTGGACTGTCGTGCCGGGAGTGTGGTTCTGCGATTCGGTCTGCGCCGCGGCTTCAATCGACGGTAAAGTGCGGGAGCGCATCCGACGAGCGGTCGTGCAAGGGTTTGTGCCTCGAACCGACGTCGCGCTGCTCACCGAGGCCGGATGGTGAGAGATCTGGGGCGGAGGGGCGATGTCCGACGCTCGGACATGCAAAACAAACTCTGTCGCCAAGCGCGGCTGTTCCCGCGGGCGTGGCTGCCGACCGTAGTTTTCCAAGTACCTACGCGATCCCTGCCCCTGGCTGCCGCCGAGGCGCGCCCAGACTTCGCCACATTCGTCAGACTCCGCCCATGGCGCAGCGTTGGCTGACTCTGACGTTTGTGGCGAACTGTGGGACGGGGCCACGGGTTTGGCGTGTCGGCCCCACGTCCCCCCCGGGTGGCGACACGGGGGGAACGGGGCCAGCGCCGGGCCGGGCGCGACGTGGGCGAACGTGGCGGGACGGGCGCGGGGGCAGAAATCCCGTTGGACGGGGGCCCTGTGCAAGCGCGTGTGCAAGCGGGCGGGCAGCGCGTCGGATGTGGCCAGATTTACGGGGAATCCGATCGGGAGCCCGGTCGTTCCCAAGCTGAATGTCGCCGGTTCGATCCCGGTCGCCCGCTTTTCTGCTTGGTCGCTCCGCGTTCTGCGGGGTGATGGCCGAAGCTTCAAGCTCGAATTCAGCCGATGCCCGCCTTTTTCCAGAGCGGCTGCATCTCGATTACTCGCCGCTCATCGAGCGCCTGATCGATTCCGAAGCAGGTGATGGCCGAGTCCAGAGCGTGGTCGATGCCGGTGCGGGGCGGGACCGATCGGAGAATCCAATCGGCAAGGGCGACGACGAGCTGCGCGTCGGCCCCGGCGTGGTCGGCGAGCGTGGAGGTCACGCGGTGGACGATTCGCGGTTCGTCCCAGCCGAGCTTCTGGAGCTCGACGGTGCCGGTGTTCAGGTCGGCGCGAATTGCGCCCCGAGTGCCCAGGAGCAGCAATCGTCGCTCGGAGATCGCGGCCGAGCAGTTCGTGTGGAACGAGGCCCGCACGCCGTTTGCAAATTCGATGATTGCCACTTGGTGGTCAACGATGTCCTTGTCGAGCGTGAAGGGATCGTGGTTTGATTGCGGCCAATCCTGGAATGCCCGCCTGCCGTTCGCGGGGTTGGGGCCGATTTCGTCGGCGATGTGCCGGTTTGCCGGGGTGAAGAAGCGGAGGCCGCCGAAACTTGCAACGCTGGTTGCGCGGCTGCCGACCATCCAATTCACGATGTCGATATCGTGGCAGCACTTTTCGAGCATGTGCGTGCCTGCCGCGGCACGGTGGCGACGCCAATCCTGGTGGATGTATCCGCCGTGATTGAATCCGAGCGTTTCGTTGAACTCGACGGAAATGATCTCTCCGATCGAGCCCTCATCCAGCAATGCACGCACGCGGGTGTAGAGGGGTGCGTAGCGCAGCACCAGGCCGAAGAAGAACGAACGGCTGGTTTCCCGTACCACGTCACGGATAGCCAGGCAATCAGAAAGGTTGGTTGCCAGTGGCTTTTCGCAGAAGACGTGCTTGCCCGCACGCATCGCGAGCGAGGCGTGCTCGCGATGGAACTGGTTCGGAGAGCCGATCAGCACCCAGCCGACGCGCGGATTCTGGAGCATTTCCGCGGGATCCGCGCACACCTGCAACGCGGGAGCCATGGCCTGTGCCGCTTTGACCGAGCCCGGAGCCGGATCGCACACGGACACCAGTTCGATCTGGGGATTGGAAGCGACAAGCTGCGCGACCAGCCCGCCGACGCGGTTGCCGAAACCCAAAACTCCGATACCAGATCGCTGCGGCATGGCTGCTCCGAATGCTGTGGCGGATTTCAGGGTTGCCCCGCGCTTGCACGCGGCCCCAGTGCTTCAAGGAAGAATGGACCAGACTTGATTTCGACCGGGCGGCAAGGCGGAAGCTCCACACCCTCGATGTGCATGACCGACCAGCGAGCCGCTCCTCCAACAGAAACGACGGTGTTCTCCGCCTCGTACAGATCACGGAGCGCCGGAAGCACATCGCGACTGCCGAACCTTCCCAGCGCAATGATCGAGAATCGACGGACGCCCGCATCTTCTGGATCGATCGGGTTGTTGTCCTCGGCGCGGGCCAGGAGCTTGGAAACAAGATCCGCCGAAGGGGGCGCCGACTCGAAGATTTTTCCCAATGCGTAGATAGCTGCCCCGCGGGCAAGCGGGTGGAAGCCCGACCTTTTCGGCACGTACTTCGCGAGCAGTTCGAGCACCGGCTTGTGCTTCTGCTGAGCGAAGAGAATAAATATCTGGCTGATCTCTTCGGCTTCCGATTGCAATCTCGCCGGCACTTTGCTCGATTCCGGTGCAAGGGCGGTCAGCTCCTCTGCCCGGTTCAACAGCGCTGGCAGTGATTCGGGCCTGTTGAGTTGCCTCAAAGCCGTGCACGCGGCAAGCCGTACTTCCGGACGGTCGAAGCGCAGCAGCGCTTCCAGGCGAGGCCGCGCGGCCTCGAAGCTGACTTCGCCGACGATGGAGGCGCCTTGTTCCAGTTCGCGCCAGTTGTCCGATCCCAGCACGCGCGCGAGCCCCTGCTGCACGCCCGGGGAATCCACAATCCACCGCTCGACCAGCCCCTTCCGTGCGGCAACCCGCACCGCCTCACTGAGATCGTTGAGGGCGGCCATCAATTGCTCGGTGACCGGAGCCGACGCAGGCGCTTGGGCGAGCGCCATGACCGCCTCAAAACGCACCTGATCGTCCGAGTCGTTCAAGAGCTCCGGCTTTGCTCGAGCCCGAGCGTTGTCGGCCCTGCGAACCAACGAGAGCGCGTGTCCCCGAACCCTCGCATCCGGATCGAAAAGGAGCGAAGCCGCGAGATTCAACCCTGTGGTATCGAGCTCAAGCTTTGGACCATTCTCCCGATCGGATCCGAGCAGCAGCAGCGCGATGAGGCTTCCCCATTCTCCGGCTTCAGCCGCAAGCTCGCTCGCGAGCTCGCTTCGGCCCGGCGGCGCGATCGCCGCAAGCGCCCTCGCCGCCTCGAGCCGAATGACCGGCGAGACGTCGGCGTTTCGAACAACCGCAAAGAGCGCTTCGCTCGCTTGTCTGGCTCCGATCGAACCGAGGCTGCGGACCGCCGAGATCGTGGCGGCGGGACGCCTCGGACTTGCCTGAACCCGCGCGATCCAACCGGGAATCGAATCGGTGTCTTGCCACTGCGCCAGAATCGGGTCAACAACCAGGAGCAACTCGGTGGGCGCGTCGGCGTTTCTGGCAATCTGACGCAGTGCTTCCGCGGCGGAGCGTGCATCCAGCTCGCCGAGCGTCCTTGCCGCGGCGTGACGCACATCGGCGTGCGGATCGGTCGCGAGCAGCTTCTGGATTGCGGGAACCGCCTCACTCAGCCCGCGCACCCCGCGTCGATGGGCCGCGCCGACGGCTTCGATTGCGTTCATCCGGATTTCGGCCTCGGGCCTGTTCATTGCTTGCAGCCAGAGAGGAATGTTGGCCCGATCGAAGACGAAGATCGGCGCCGGCTGAGGCAAGGGCGGGTCGCACAGCATCGGTCGCGCTCGGCATTCGCCTGCATCCTCGCGTGAGGTTGAATCGCTCACGCTTGCGGCACCGAGCAGAAACACCAGCAGACAGGAAATGCCGAGGCTCGCGGCACGAGCGTCGAAAACACCCCGCGCTGGAAGTGAGCCGAAGGTCATCGAGCCCTCCCCAGACGGCCCACTTGAACGAGCATGATCGCGGCGCCGCAGATAGTCGCGGCGGCCATGAAGTACCAATTTCCCGGCGTCAGGCGGTAATCGGCGAATCCGGGCGTTCCGATGATGTTCAGCGTGGCGGCGAGCGGATTGGGCACCAGGGCCCGCTCAACGAAGCGCGGGGTAAACGGCGCATCGCGCCCAAGCCACACGAACAGCGTGCCCACGCAGAGCGCCGCGACCAGCGAATACGCGACCGCCGTCGCCACCGCGGTCTGACGAAACAAGCTGCCAACCCCGGCCGAAACGAGGACCGCCATGACCGCGAAGATCAGAAGCGTGGTCTGGATTGCCATCGCGGTCTGGAATTGAGCGGGGTCGAGCGCCAGCAGAGCGACGTACGCCGGCAAGGTTGCGAGCATCACCAAGCCGAGCGGCACGAGCGCGCTCAGCAGCTTTCCGGTGACAATCGTCAAGGCCGACAGCGGCGTCATCTGGAGCAGTTGCCAGCCGCGGCTCTCCCGTTCGGCGCTGATCAGTCCGGAAGCCAGACTGGGTGCGAGCAGAACGACGAGGCTGACCTGCATGATCGCTATCGCCGAAAGCACCCCGATCACGCCCTGACTCTGGCTGAGCGTGGTCGCACCGAGCACCAGCAGGAGCGACAGCACGAAGTATGCTCCGATCAGACGCATCATCCAGTTCGCCCTTCCGAGGGGGCGGCAGCGTTGCTCCTTGACCATGACCGGATTCTGCCAGGGTGCGATCAAGCCCGATCGCGCCTGCGGATCAAAGAACCAGAGATACATCACGCGCCGAACGAGCTTCGCCCTCGGCGAAAGCTCGTCCGTCATGCGCCCGGCATCCCGAGATCGGTCCATCGGCCGCGAACCCAGACGCGCCGTCGTCAACGTCACGCACAACAGAATGACCGCGATCGCCCCGATCGAGAATCGTGCAACCGCCCCGCTGTCATCGGCGCCGAGGACACCCGAATCGCCGAGCGCGTGCATCACGGCGGGAACCGGCGAGAGCGATGCGAGCACACGCGTGATGCCGATGACTTCTTCCCCTGCCCAGGCGGCGTTCTTCAGGAGGAACTGCGGCGCGAGCGCCCCGATCGCAAGCAACAACACCAGGGAGTATGTCATTCGCAGCGCCGCATCCGTGCTCCGAACGAGACCGCTCACAAGCAGCCCGAGCGCTGCATATTCGAGCGCCAACAGCCCGAGCACCAGGTAGAGCGCGCCGAGTTGCGACGTGAGATGGATGCCCCCCATCGCGAAACACGCGGCCGCACCGGGAAACGAAAGCACGAGCAGCAGCAACACGAACGCGGTCGCCCCTGCCAGCTTGCCGAGCACCATCGACACGGGCGTAATCGGCGAGTTGAGCAGCAACGCCAGAGTGCCCTGGAGCCTTTCCCGCACAATGCTCGTCGCGGGGAAGGCCGGGCTCACCAGCATCAGCCCCATCAGCAGGCCATAGCCGAAGATACGGAACACCTGCCGCGACGCCATGCCCCCCATGTCCGCACGGCCTTCCGCCGGCCAGCGAAGAGCGACCAGCGCGCCAAGGCACGCGAGGAACCCGATCTGCAGCGCCACGGCCCGCCAAGACCGGAGCATCGCGGTCAGTTCGCGGGCGAGAATCGGAATCATGCGCCGACCCCCACCGCACTTGGAACGCGATCCGGTGCCGGCTTCGCACCGGATTGAGCATCCGTCGGCTTCGCGCCGGTCTGTCCGGTCACCGAAAGGAACGCGTCCTCAAGATCCATGGGGATCTCTCGAAACTGCACGACGCGCACGCCCGCCGCGACGAGCTTTCCGAGAATCGCCGCCAGTCCGGCATCGTCCCGATCGGTTGTAAACCGGATCTCGGCCGCTTCGCGTGACGGCATCAGCGCGGACGTGCCGCCGAGCTCTCCGGCCAACACTTGCGATGCGGCGGCTACCGCTGCGCCATCACCGAGCACGACCTCCATCACGCGGCTGTGCCGCACCGTCCGCATGATCTGATCCAGTGTTCCGAACGCGCGCAACTTTCCCCCGGTGATGATCGCCACCGTATCGCAGATCCGGGCAAGTTCGGGCAGGATGTGGCTGGTGACGATGAGGCTGGTCCCGCGACGCGCGAGTTCGAGCAGCACTTCACGCATCTCGACGCGTGCGTGCGGATCGAGCCCGTTGGCGGGTTCATCAAGGATCAGCATCTGCGGCTCGTGCAGCATCGTGCGCGTCAACGCGACGCGCTGCTTCATGCCGTGGCTGAGCGACTCGACGAACAAGTCCTTCATCCGCATTGCGCCCGTGAGTTCGAGGCACTCGTCGATCCTGCGTTTGCGGTCGCGCCGGGGGATTCCGAAGGCCGCGCCGAAAAAATCGAGATACTCGAACACGCGCATGTTGTCGTACGACCCGAACACATCGGGCATGTAGCCGACGAGCCGCTTGATCTTCGCCGTATCTCGGCCGCAGACGGCTCCGCAGATGCTCGCCTCGCCCCGCGTCGCACGGACCAGGCCGACCAGAATCTTGATCGTTGTCGTCTTTCCCGCGCCGTTGGGTCCGATGAACCCCAGGATTCGGCCCCGCTCGAGCGAGATCGACAGACCATCCAGCGCCGTGAAGTTCCCGTACACCTTTGTCAAGTCCGATGTGCGCAGTACCAGTTCGTCGCTCATCGCGCCCTCCCTCGGACAGACAGTTCCATGCGTCGGAGCGACCAGCCCGGCCCGTCGGCGAGGTTCTCGTCTCCGCGAATATCCACTCCGACAAGCACCCGCCCGCTCTCGTCCAACTGAGGGGCGTTCTCACCTGTAAGAGTGAGCACGATCGGCCCGACCGGATTCGACCCGCGATCCACGACCCGCAGCTTGCCATCGCGCACGATCACGACTTCGTACGCACATCCCGGTGCCCGCAGATCAAGCGTCAACACCGCCGAGGACACGTCGATCGTCGCGAACGCATCCGGCGGGCGGAACCCCTTCATCACCAGCATCGGTTGGTGAATCGCGGTGAGCCAGGTGCGTTTCGCGGAGTCGTACACCACGCCGCTCTTCCGCCCCGCAACATCGCCCCGAATCGGTTCGGGCGACAGCAGCACGCTCGGAAGCGAAACCTCGCTGCCCGGCTTTGGCTTTTCAAACCGCACCGGAATCGCGCGAAGAGAGTTCCCCTTTTCCGGCGCGGGATACTTCACCCCGATATCCAACAGTTCGTTCCAAAGCAGGATCACAGGCTTGTTCGGATACCACGCACCTTCCAGCAGCGCCTGAACCACCCGCGCCCGCGCGATCTGCTCTTCGCTTTGAAGGGTGCTCTGAAGTGCGCCCGGCGCACCAGCCTCGCGGCTCGAGATTCCCCCTGCGGCATCGATCTCGAGCGCTTGGCTTCCGGCGGGCGTTACCAACAGTGGCCGATCGCCCGCCCGCATGCCTCCGAGTTCAAGGCGCCCGCGAACTCCGCGTGCATCCGCTCCAACGGTCGCGCGCACCTCCGGAACCTCCCGCACGCCCGCCTGCACGGTGAGAACCGCCGACGCACCGGGGCGCAGATCCAGCCCGTCGATGACTGCATCCTCGCTTCCGGTCCACGTCGTCCGCTCGATCGCGCCCGAGCCGCTCCGCTCGGCCACCAGTGTGCCACCGCGCCGTTGAAGCACCGAAGTATCGGCCGCGGGCTCATCCGGGCTCAGATACACCGTCGACCGCGCGAATACCTCGGCGCGTCCCGGCTCCTCGGCGTACAGCACAAGCTGATCCGTCGCGCTCATCGAAGGCGTCTGAGTTTGCGAAGCTCTCCCGATCCCGACGAGAACGCCCCCGCTTCCGAGAGCGATCACGCCGATCGCGACCGACGCCAATTCGAGTCGGCGCATTCGAGCGGCCCATGCCGCGGCGATGAGAGCGGCGCCCACGCCAAGCCCAAGCACCAGCAGCACGGTGCTCCGTTGCACAATCTCGTGCCCGATCGCGGCTCGAATGTGGGGATCGAAGACGCGCATATCGGGAACACCAAAGACTCTCGGTTCCTCCGGCGGCGCGACAAACGCCTGAAGGTCGGCGAGCGCAGGCGTCGCCGCCCCGGCAGGATCGAGCCATCCGCCCGGCGCAAGTGTGGTCACGACAATCTGCCCCCGGCCGACCGATCGTCGCAGCGCCGCGGGAAACCCATTGATGCTGTGCGTGACCTCGAATCCCGGCGCGCACACCCGTGCGAGTCGAACGCCCTTATCGAGTTCCTGAGGCGTTTCTCCGCTCGGTCCCTTGATGACAAAGTGCGTGGCATCGACCCAATCGAGAATCGAAATGCCCCACCGATCACCCAGGAGTTTCTCGGGCCAGGTTTGACCCTCTTTCAATGCGATCCATAGCCGGCCTCCCCGCTCCACAAACCCCAGCAGCGCATCTCGTCGCATCGGGTCGAGATCCAGTTCGTCTTCTCCGGCAAAGATGCTGTCAACGGCTTCGTATCCCGCCGGCGAAGCTGGCAGGCCGCCGGGGTTGAGCAGGAAGGTTGTTGGTTTCAATCCCGCGGCTTTCCGAATCGCGCCGACCAGCCCGGTCATTTCGGCATCTTCTGTCCGGGTCACGACAGCGCTTTCGAATCGCCCGCGCGTGAGCGGCGACGGCGCGCTCAGCGTCGGTGTCGGCGACGAATTCTCGAGCCCCTGAAGCCGCGTTGTGATGCCGACGCTTGGGGTCTTCTCCGATATCGGGCCAACCCGGACCGGCGTCAGCACCTCTCGAACGCTCCCCGCCGGGATCCACACGCGCGAACGGAACTGCCGAAGCGGATCCCCCTCGAACTGCACGACAATAAACGGAAGCTCTTCCCGATCCGACTCGTTCGCCACGACGGATCGCACCACGCCCCACTTCTGCGGCTCCAGAATCCGTACACCGGAAACCTCGTTCGCCGTGCGAAGCGTCAACGGCGCCGCGAGCGCCTGCATGCAAAAGAACAGGCTTGCCAGCAGCGGCGCGGCAATGCCCAGCTTCGGATGATTTCCCGGCGTGCTATTCATCGCTCGCGGAATCCTTGCTCCGCTCCAACGGGCTCGGCCGCGAGGTCGTTGTGCTCCAGTTCCGATATCGCCCATCGCACGTGATCGATCATCATCTCCAGGCACCCGGACGCATACGGGCTCTGCTGCGCCTGGTACACCCGCTGTTCATACCGGTTGGCCGGGCAGATGTACCCGCCCCAGCCGTTCACAACGTTCATCACGACCATGCACCGGTGCGGAAAGGCCTCGCGCAGGTTCCTCTGCAGGTGCGAATACGCCTCGTCGCTCTGCCCAACGAAGATCACTTCACCCAGCTTCCAGATCCACACGGTTCGCTTCGATGTCGCGCCGCCCGCACCGACCGTGCGGGCGACGAGCAGCTCGCGATGCAGGCGCTCCTTTGCCGCGCGATCGTCGGTTGCGTGCATCTCGCGAAGAATCTGAGTCTCATCACGAACCGATGGCTTCAGGGGCAGTTCGACCGGCAGTTCAATCGCACGAACGGCTCCGGCGGGACATTCTCCCTCCCGCACCCGCCACATCGCCAGCGGCGCGCCCGATTCGACGACGCCCTCCATCACGAGCGACGTTCCGTGCTCCAACATCCCTTCGAGTGCCGAGACTGCCGCGTGCCCGAGCTCCCGTCCGTGCGCATCGGCAACGGTCGTGTCACCGCTGTATTGAATCCGCGGAGCCAACTCACCCGATGCGCCCTGCAGGAACAGGCACGGTGCGCCATCCGTCGCGGCTTCAACGGTCTCCCGCATCGCACCGACAAAGTCCGGCGAGATCAACTTGTTCGAAGCACCGAGCGTCGTCGGGTGGCAGGCGTAGTTCACGATCGTGGCGATCGCAACGCCATCGCTCGCGCGGCTCACCCGGCCGACCATGCAGGCATCGTCCGGCTCGCCGGCCGGATTGAATCCGCAAACCAGCCGGTCTTTCATGGGATCGGGAAGGTCGCGATCAACCGCGAGCCGGCAGCGGCCGGCTGCGAAGCGAAGTTCACAGAGCGTCTCGCCTGCCACCGCTTCGCGTGCGGCATCGACGATCGCCTCTGCCACGCGCTCGACGTAAGGCATGATGTGCGACCCGCCGGGCTTGTGGCACTCGGCCGGGGAGATCGACGGCCCCGCGTGCGTGTGAGAGAGCGCGACCATGAGCGACTCCGGCTTCAAGCCGAGCGCCGCGCACACCCGCTCTCGGATCAGTGTGGCCCCCTCGGGCCCCCGGAACCAGGTCGCATCGATCGCCGCCAGAACCTGCCGGGTTTCATCCTGTCTCCCGCGAATCGTCAGCACGGTGCAAAGCAGGGGACGATGCACCCCCACCGCCAGGTCGTGTTCCGCTGCGCCCCAGTTGCGCGCGTAGATCTCGATCGGGGGCGTGATGTCGCGCCGCGCCACGCCGAAAAGCCCGCCGAACACAGGCTCCGACCATGTCAGCGTTCGCCCGCTCATGGTTCGAACTCCGATCCCCGAACCGGAGTGCCGAGAGACAGCCCGCCATCCATCAGGAGCGTGCTGCCGGTCGTGTGCGAACTGGAATCGAAGCAGAGGTAGCCAACTTGCTTCGCAACGTCTTCCGCCGTCATCATCCGGCCGAGCGGCACGCGCGCCGATGCCTTTTCCCTCGCGCCCGGATCCTTGCGGAAGACCTCGGCGCTCAATCCCGCATCCACATATCCCGGCGCGATCTCGTTGACCAAGATGCCGCGATCGGCGAGCTCGAGGGCCATGCACCTGCACAGCATCCGGACTCCGGCCTTCGACACGCTGTACGCCGGCAGATTCGCGTGCGGCGCGTGCGCCGCCCAGCTCCCGACAAACACGATGCGTCCGCCCCGATCCGCCCCGAGCATGGCGCCGGCCGCAGCCCGAGCCACGTAGAAGGCCCCGTTCAGGTTCACATCGAGCTCGCGTTTCCAGGCCCCGCTGCTGACCTGCATTGTTCCGGCGATCGTCACGGTCGCTGCGGATGCAACCGCCCAGGCGACGTCGCCAGTTGTACTGCGCACATCGTCCACCCAGCGGTCAACGGCCTCCGCGTCCGAGACATCGACGCGGTCGTAGCGTGCAACCCGGCCCAGCGCACGAACCTCGCGCAGCACCCCTTCCGCTTCTTGTGCAGATCCAACATCCGAGAGCGCCACCGCTGCGCCGCGGCGTGCAAGCTCCAGCACGATCGCGCGCCCTATGTCGCCGCACGCTCCGCTCACGATCGCAACTGATTCGCGGTTTGCCATGATCGGATGCTCTACCAGTCCCCGACGCTGCCGTCGGGATAGAAGTGCCGCTGCAAAACCTCTTGCTGAAACGGGTGCTTCGCGATCACCGACTCGTCGAGTTCGATGCCCAGACCCGGCTTTGTGTTGGCGCGAACGATCCGGCCCTTCTTTTCGACCGTGAATCCTTCGCGGACAATCTCCGATCGCCACGGCACATCGCTGTGCACGCTCTCGCAGATGATGTAGCTCGGAGTCGCGAAACCAAGTTCCAACGAGGCCGCGGTGCTGACGGGCCCTTGCGGATTGTGCGGCGCGAGCGCCACGCGGTACGCCTCGGCCAGACCGGCGATGCGCCGTGCCTCGGTCAATCCGCCGCAGTGGGTAATGTCGGGCTGCAGCACGCTTGCGGCACGCTTGTTCAGCAATTCGCAGAACGGGTGCTGCGTGATGAGGCGCTCACCGGTTGCGATGGGCGTGCGCACCGCGCGCTGGATCTCGGCGATACCGTCGATCGACTCGGGCCAGCACGGCTCCTCGAAAAAGTACAGGTTGTACGGCTCGAGCGCCTTGGCGAAAAGCAGCCCCATCCGCGGGCTCGGGCGGGCGTGGCAATCGACCATGATGTCGATATCCGGGCCCACCGCGTCGCGCATCGAGGCCACGCACTGCTCCGCGTACCGCACGGGCCGATTGCCCTCGAGCGGCATCGTCTCGGGCACGGCCATGCTCTTGAAGGCCGTGAATCCCTCTTCCACGGCGCGGAGCGCCAGATCGGCGAAGCGCGCGGCATCGGACGTCTTTGTCTCGTAGAAATCTTCCATCCTGCCGCCACCCAGGTGGCAGTACAAACGCACATAGTCGCGGACCGGACCGCCCCACAGCTTGTGGCACGGCACCCCCAGGCTCTTGCCGAGAATGTCCCAGAGTGCGATGTCGATCCCGCTGATCGCGGTGCCGCGCACGATGCCGTTCCCGTGCCAGAAGTGCTGGCGGTACATCATCTGCCAGAGGTGTTCGATCCTCGTCGGGTCTTCGCCGATGAGCAGCGATGCGAGATCTTCGATCGCCCCGACCACCGCGCGCGTGTGCCACTCCAGAGTCGCCTCGCCCCAGCCCCACAATCCGGGCTGGTCGGTGATGACTTTGACAAACACCCAGTTGCGCATCCGGGCATTGCAGACGCGGGTCTCGATCGCCGTGATCTTCAAGGTTGATCCTGCCGGAAGAGGACTATTGCTTTGCTGCCGCCGGAGTTGGCGCGGGCGCCGTCGGCGGCGCGGGCTGCATCGTGATCTTCAACTCGGTCGATTTCGCGCCCTGCAACCGAACCAAGGTCTCGCTCCGAGCAAGTCCTTCGCCCGTCGCCCAGATCGGGAACGAATCGGCGAGCACATTCTCGAACTCGAACGCTCCATCGGGGCCCGACTTCACAACGGTCGAGACCGCCTGCACGCTGACTCCCGCCAGAGGACGCCCGCCCGCATCGAGCACCTTGCCGCGCACGACCGCCGGTACGGGCGTTGCATCCTTTGATGCGCCGGGCGCGAATCGCTGCATGAAATCCTGAGTTGAGACCAATCGCCAGTTGGCCCCGTTGTCTTCCGACATCAAGAGGCCCATGTAGTGATTCTGCGCCTCGCCCGTTCCGTACTCGGGCTTCTCGTTGCGATATCCGTACGAGAGGTAGAGACGGTCTTCCCGGTCCTTCGACAGGTTCTGGTAGTAGATCGAATATCCGTCGAGCGGCGGGACGATCATCAGCCTCGAGTTCGCCGGCCATTCGCCGTCCGCGGACTTCCGCGAATACGCCAATCCACCGAAGTAGGTTTCGAGGAAGTACGGCTCCGTCCCCTTGAACCACTGGCGGTACGCCGTGTGCAAGGTGCCGTCCGAAGTGCAAACGAACGACAGATAGCTCTGCCTGCCGCGGCTGTAGCCAAACTCCAGCCAACCGTGCTTCAACATCGTCGTCGGCTCGGACATCCCGCCCGCCGTGGAGTACGGCAGCAGCGACTTGGCGTACATGAAGTTTTCGCCGTGCGAGCCCGTGATCACATGGAGATATCCCCACGGATCCAGCACGATCCCCGGGCTGTTGTGCCCGTCGTTGGGGGGATAACCGAATCCGCAGAACTTCCGGTCGGTGATCTCCATTGTTTCGGGGTCCACCGTCGCGACCAGCGTCGGAACGCCGGGGTAGTAGTTTCCGGGTGTCGTCTCGGCCCACGTCACGTACGTTTTGTCCGGGCCGGAGACCGCAAAGCTCGGGTTGCCCGCGTGCCTCGACATGTAGAGGCCGTTCGGCGTGAGGAGAGCGGGCGCACCAAGACTGATCGCGCCGTTCACTTTCTTCGGCTGGATGAGGTACATGTTGTAATGCGCCGTCCACTGCCCGAGCGGGTGATTCGCCCTCTTGCGGAGCGTGGTCAGCATCGGAGGGCGCTTGAGCGAGTTGGAGCCCACCCGCTGCTCCATGTTCGCAAAGCCTTCCGGCTTCGAATTCGGCGGCTCGTCGTTCGGAAGCTCGACGACGTTGAACGAATCGCCGTAATCGGCCGAGTAGACCAGAATGTCCCGGTCCGTACTGTCTTCCAGCCGGATGCGGAGCAGCGTGTACATCCAGTCATCCGCATCAAATGTGATCGAGGCGCCGAGCGTTCCACCCCCGTGGCGCACGCTGGCAAAGGTTGGATACGCAGCTTTGATCGCGCCCAGAAAGTCCTTACGCACCCAGCGCCCGTCACGGATCGTCTGGATCGAACTGGTCGGGTGCGGATCCGTCACGCGATCACGCAGATACGGGCGATTGAACTTGTCGAACGACGGCGTGTTGGGGACGTACCAGGGCTTGTAGCCGAACTGACCGGATTCATGCTCGCGGGGCTGCTCCACGATCGGCAGGGTCACCGGCTGCGCCGACGCGCCCGTTATGCCAAGTATCGCTGCAACCAAATATCCAACCACAAACCCGCGCACCCGCTGCCTGCCCACCAAGCTCGCGTTTTGCATTAACTGCCCACCTTGCTTTGGAGGTAAGTCAAGCGCGAATAGGCGTCCGCCGTTGAAGGCGCAACCTGATTCAGTTCGCCGAGCTGCACGTTCGCGGCGTGCGCATCCATCCAGAGTACGTTCTGAGCCTTCTTGTGCGGCGCAGGGCCGTAGATCGATGGATTGGTGGTGATGAGCGGCGCCCAGCCGAGGTCGGTCAGCAGCGCGTTCCGCGGGTTGTAGGTGTTGCGCGAGGTTCCGAGCCCATTCACTCGGACGGGGTGAGTGGGGTCGGTGAATTCGTCCGGATTCCAGAATTCCCAGTAGTAGCTCGTATCGACCCGCGCCGCGTAATTGTGCTCCTGCGACCACCAACCCGAGGCCTTCACCGTCTGGAACGACGGGCAGTAGAACACCTGCGTCGTCGTCAGGTAGTTCCCGCGGTCCACCCACGCGGCGCCGGCGATCTGATCCTTGCCCCAGTCCACCAGCTTGCCTCCCAGACGGTGGTAGTAGTCGGTGCCCTGCGTGCTCCTGGGGGTTGCTCTCTGCGGAATCGGGTATTTCTTCGGGCTGACCGATTCGTAGTTGATCGGAGTCCAGCCGGCGTAATCGTTGGCGTAAGCAGCGACCGCCACGCCGGTCTGCTTCAGGTTGTTCAGGCACTTCAGCCTTCGGGCCGATTCCCGCGCGCTCCCCAGCGCCGGCAGCAGCATCGAGATCAACAGCGCGATCACCGCGATCACCACAAGCAGTTCGATAAGCGTGAACGCTCCGCGTCGACAAGAACGGTGCATGTGTGCTCCTTGGACAGAGGAAACTGCAGAAACTCCGCGGCGGCGTCCAGAATCAGACGCATGGAGCTGCCGAGGAAATCGACTGACCCATCACGATCTCAGGCTTGAGACTGAGCGAAACTCTTTCCTGGGGCGACGCACGGACGCCCGTCTGAGCGATCAGCGAACTGATCCCCAGGCGCGAAAGATGAACAAGCGGAATCTTGACGACCGTCAGCCGCGGCACGTTCAACGCCGCTTCGATCGTGTCGTCCACGGCGATCATCGAAAGGTCTTTCGGAATCGAAAGACCCGCCGAGCGGATCGCGTCGAGAGCGATCGGTGTGATGACGCCGCCGGCGACCACCAGCGCCGTCGGACGATCCGGGTGACGCAGAAGCCTCTCGATGTTTGCCCGTGCAACGCCGGGATCGACGCCGACGTGAACCACCTTCGCCTCGTCGTCGCGCAGGCCCGCGGCGGCGGCGGCGCGCCGGAAACCGGCCTCGCGCTCGGTCGCGGCCGGTCCGGGGGAAATCGCCGGCTCGCCCAGGAGCGCGATCCGCCGGTGGCCGTATCGGAAGAGCAGATCGGTCGCGTCGAACGCGCCCGCTTCATGATCCACATAAAACTGCGATGCACCCGGCGCATCCAGACGGTTGTAGACGCTGACAACGGGGACGTTTAGTTTTTCTGCAAGCCCGCGCATCGCGTTGATGCCGTCGTGCGTGAACGGCGCCATCAGCACTCCGTGGCATCCCTGGATGCTCTCGGGTTCGATCAACGCCGGGTTGCGATGGAACTGGAATGTCAGCCGGTACTTCTCGCCCGCTTCCTCCGCGGCGCGACTCAGCCCGTCGATCAGTTCGTGCACCACAAAGTTCGCCGGGGTCGCCCCCACGGAGTTAATCAAGACCAGCATCTGACGCACCGCGACCGCACTGGTCGCTTCGACCGGGTTATGGACAAAGCTCCCCTTGCCGGGGCGGGCCTTCACCAGCCCCTGGCGCTGCAGTTCCGCGAGCGCCTGGCGGATCGGTCCGCGGCTGGCCTTCAGCTTCTGACACAACTGCGCCTCGGACGCGAGCGCCGCCCCGTGAGGCAGCACGCCGGATTCGATCTCGCTGCGGATCGCCTCGAGAATCCTCTCGTGCTTCGGCTTCTTGCGTTCGAAGGTTTGCGTCCTCAATGCGCGTGCTCCCTGACGGTCCATGCCTTGACCACCCTGCCCTGGCGCCGGCGGCTGGTTCGCCGACGCCCCTTGAACGGTTGCTCTCTCGGTACTCGCCCAATCCCGGAACGCAGCCCGGAATTCCGACGATCGGCGATGCTCAGCTCGCCATGGTCCGACGCCGCCTCAAAAGTATCAGCCCACCGGCACCCAAGGCTCCGAGCGATGCCGGGGCCGGAACCTCATAGGTGATCTGGAGCACCGGGCGGAACGTGTCGTCGGCATACTCCGTGTTGTACAGGCGGAACACGCCATCGGTCGTGTCGCCGTTCGCAGCGAGAAATCCCGCGACTCCGGCGGGCCCCTGGATGCAAACGCCGTAGTTCTGGCTCGCGCCGCTGACCCAACTGTTGTACAGGGAAGTGATATCCCAGGAGAGGTACGTGCCCTGCATCGAAGAATTCACCGCGATCGTCGAAACAGCGGCGGCCGCGTAATCGGTTCCGGCGGCCATTCCGGGCGAGCTCCACGCGTTGCCCGTCGATCGCTCGTTCCATGTGGAGGTCGTCTCGCTCCAGGAGGAGAGCATCTGGTGCATCGAAAAGTTGTGCGTCACCGACGCGTTGCCGTTGGTCGAATCGATGAACGTGTACTGCTGCAGCTTGAACTGGAGCTTCACGTTCGTGATCGTCGCCCCGCCCGGGAGCGCCGCGAGGCCGAACTGGATCACGGGACGGGCCGAATCATTCGCGCCGCCGCGCTTGTCGTAGTAGAAGAGCCCGCTGCCGGCGAAGTTCGTCGTGGGACCGTTGTTGTACAGGAAGTTGTCGCCGCTGTTGCTGTCGTTGAGAATGACCGACGTGACCGCGCCGTGCGCTGTACCGCACAGAACGGCCGCCGCGCTCGCGAGCAGCGTCAAAGTAAGCCCCCGACAGTTCTTCGCTTGATTCGCTTTCATGTCTCGTCTTCCTCTCGTGATCGGCATGCCCCAGATCTCGGACCCGTCGCTAGGACGCTCTTGCTCGCACACCGAGCCGAGTGCCTGAACCAGACTAACCTGTTAGACAGCCTCGATGCAAGTCCATTACCTGTCAAAAATCAGAATTTTCCGCGCCCGCTCGTTCGCGACCTGCTTGGATTCATCCGGAAGCGCCGACCGGCTTCCATCCCGTTGTTGTTCTCGCCCCACCTCTTTGTATAGTGCATATCGCCCCACTTCCGCCCGGACCGCCTCGCCCCATCCTCAACCCTGGCGTGGACTCGTTCGACGGAATATCCCCTGAAGTGAGCATTGCATGCGCGTGGTCTTTCTCCTCACGGTCCCGATTGTCGAGATGTGTTTCGATCCTCTGGACGTGCGCCGTCTCGCCGGCCTCGAAACTCACTTTTCCACGGCATCCGCACCCGACCAACTCGCCACGTTCTGGAAGCAGCACGCCTCGGCGGCCGAGTTTCTCGTCACCGGCTGGAAAACGCCGCCGCTGACCGATTCGATGCTCGATGATGCCCCGAATCTGCGGGCCATTCTGCACGCCGCGGGCTCCACCCGGCACCTCCTCCCTCCATCGGTCTGGTCGAGAGGACTGCGCATCGGCTCGGCGCGTGAAGCGCTGGCCGTAGGCGTTGCCGAATCCACCCTCGGCCTCATCATCGCCGGATTGAAAGGGTTCTTTCCCGCATCCAGAGTCGCCCGCGAAGGCGGCTGGCTGATCGATTCAAACCGCGTTCATGGCTACGAAATACGGGAAATGTACAAGAGCACGATCGGGCTTATCGGCCTGAGCAAAACCGCGCGCCACCTTCTCAAGTTGCTCAAGCAATTCGAGGTCAAAGTGCTCGCAACCGATCCGCATGTGAGCGCCGAGGAGGTCGAACAACTCGGCGCAACCAAGGTCGAGCTCGATGAATTGATGGCTTCGAGCGATGTCGTTTCGCTCCACGCGCCGGCGCTCCCCGAGACACGCCACATGCTGCGGGCCCCTCAGTTCAAACTCATGCGCGATGGTGCGATCTTCGTCAACACCGCCCGAGGAATGATCGTCGATGAGCCCGCGCTCGCCGCGGAATTGCGGACCGGACGGATCTGGGCACTTCTCGATGTCACCGACCCCGAACCTCCCGCACCGGACCATCCGTTCCGCACGCTCCCCAACGTAGTGCTTTTGCCTCATATCGCGGGCGCCGTCGGCAGCGGCTGCAAACGCCTCGGACGCAGCGTTGTTGACCAGATTTTGGAGTTCCGTTCGGGCCAGCCGATGCACGGCGAGTTCACGGCTCGCGAATGGGCGATTCTCGCCTGAACCGTTTCCAGTTCTCTCCGCTTTGGGTGTCCAAACCGCTTGCATTGACAGGTAGTTTACTGGTATGCTCTGACCCTCCCCGGCCGTTCTGGCCGGTCAACCTGCTTCGCCGAGCCCGGTTTTCCCGAGGAGTTCCGACCCGATGCCGCAATCCATCGTCGATTCGATCACGATCGGCGTCTACCTGGTCTTGCTCATCGCCGTCGGACTGCGCGTCCGCGCGCTCAATCGCAATTCGACCGATTTTTTCCGGAGCGGGTGCCAGGGCACATGGTGGCTTGTCGGCGTCAGCGATTTCATGGCGAGTTTCAGCGCCTGGACCTTTACGGGTGCCGCGGGCGTCGCATTCGAAGCGGGCTGGAGCGTCGCCATCATCTTCCTTGCGAACGCCTTCGGCTTCTTCTTGAACGCGACATGGTTCGCGCCGTGGTTCCGCCAATTGCGCGCGACGACGGTTCCCGAGATCATCCGCAACCGCTTCGGCGCCTCCACGCAGCAGTTCTACGCATGGAGCAACGTGCCGATCCGCATCCTCTACTCCGCTCTCCACCTGAGCGCGCTCGCGATCTTCACGGCCGCGGCATTCGGCCTCAACATCTCGGATGTCATCATCGTCGTCGGCATCGTCGTGCTCATTACCGCCGTCACCGGCGGCAGTTGGGCGGTTCTCTCCACCGACTTCATCCAGATGCTCATCCTGATGCCCCTCACCATCCTGATCGCGGTGCTGTGCATCGTGAAGATCGGGGGCCCAGGCGAGTTTTTCTCGCTCATCCAGTCAAAGGGGCTTTCGGATCAGTTCGCCGTCGTCAAGCCTCAGGGCGCATTCCCCAATGGTTCGTACACATGGCTCTGGGCCGCGGCGATGTTCCTGCAGGGCCTGTTCATGTCCAACTCGATGACCTCCGCCTCCCGCTATTTTGCAGCGAAGGACGGCAGCGCCGCTCGCAAGGCGGCGATCGTCGCCGGCATACTCACGCTCATCGGCGGCCTTGTCTGGTTCATCCCTCCGATTACCGCCCGGCTGCTGTTTGCCGACGAAGTGCTGGCCTCGAGCGCCTCGAAACCCGCGGAAGTCGCCTACGCGGTCGCCAGCGCCAAGATGCTCCCCGCGGGTCTGACGGGGCTCATGGTCGTTGCCATGTTCGCGGCGACCGGCAGTTCGATGGATACCGGGCTGAACCAGACTTCGGCGATCATCACGCGTGACATTCTGCCCGGGATTTGTCGACTCATTGGCTGGGCCAGTCCGCCGGAGCGATGGATGGTGACGATCGGCCGCATTGCCACTGCGTTGCTCGGCGTCTGCATCATCCAGCTTGCTCTCTATTTCGCCGGAACAAAGGGCGCCGGCATCTTCGAGCACATGCTCGCGCTCGGATCGATGCTTGTGATGCCCATGTCGATCCCGCTCTTCCTGGCGCTGTTTGTCCGCCGGGCTCCGTGGTGGTCGGCGCTGTTCTCGATGACCGCGGCACTCGTGCCTTCGGCGATCAGCCTCATGGCGTCGCGCGCCGGCAATCCGTGGACGTTCCAGAAGGAGATCTTTGTCGGCGTGACGGTGGGAGTTGCCGCGTTCCTCTCGACAATTCCCTTCTGGCGCTTTGCGACGGCGGACTACCGAGATCGTGTTGCCCGGTTCTTTACCACCATGCACACGCCCGTGGATTTCGCGAAGGAAGTCGGTGTCGAATCCGACAATCGCCAGCTACGAACCGCTGGCTGGTTCTCGGCTCTGATCGGTGCGTTGGTTTGCCTGCTGGCGCTGCTGCCGAATCCGGCGGCAGGGCGAATCCAGATTCTGGCCCTGGGTGGTTCGGTCGCGGCGCTGGGCCTGTTCATGGCGCGTGCCGGAAGGGCACGAAATATCGAGACACGGCCAACGTCAGAACCTTCGCTCGCGGCGGTTCCCGGCGCAGAGGGGGCATCATGAAAACGCACGGCTTACGGACTACCCCGCTGAATGGCGCCCAGGCCAACCCGCGAACCGGCCCACAAAGCGGACCGACCGACATTTCCACGCTGGAAGACAACCTCAGTTCGCCCCCGGCGGGGCTGATCGAGATGTTCGCCCGGCTCCACGGCGACATCATCGTCATCGGCGCCGCGGGAAAGATGGGACCAACGCTCACACGCATGGCCAGGCGCGCAGCAGACGCCGCGGGCACGAAGCGCCGTGTCATCGCGGCCGCGCGTTTCACCGATGAAGCGACCGCACGCGCAATGGAAGCACAGGGAATCGAAACGGCAAAGGGTGATTTGCTCGATCCCTCGTTCATCGAGTCCCTGCCGGAAGCGCCACTGGTGGTGTACGCGGCGGGCATGAAGTTTGGTTCGACAGGCAATGAGCCGCTCACCTGGGCGACCAACACGCACCTTCCCACGCTCATCTGCCGGAAGTATGCGCGGAGCAGGATCGTCGCGTTCTCGACCGGCAATGTCTATGGAGTGGTGCCGTCGTCGCGCCGTTCAGTCGAGACCGATGCGGTGAACCCGGTGGGCGAGTACGCCATGAGCTGCCTCGGACGGGAGCGCATGTTCCAGTACTTCTCGCAGGCGCTCGGGGTGTCGGTCGCGTTGCTCCGATTGAATTACGCGACGGAACTCCGGTACGGCGTGATCGTCGATCTCGCGCAGAAAATCTGGGCCGGCGAACCGATCGACGTCACCATGGGGTACGCGAATGTCATCTGGCAGACGGATGCGAACGCCATCGCGCTCGGGCTTCTCGAGCACACCGCTTCACCCGCGGCCTTCTTCAATATCGCCGGTCCCGAGGTCTTCCGCGTGCGCGACGTGTGTGCCGCGCTCGGCGAACTGATGGAGCGGCAAGTGCGATTCATCGGAGAAGAAGCACCCGATGCGCTCCTCAGCCGGGGCGACAAGGCCGCGGCTCTCGTTGGCGGAACGAATGTCGCGCTCCCGGTCATTCTCGAATGGACGGCCGACTGGGTGAAGCGGAACGGCGCGACGCTGGGCAAGCCGACGCACTTCGAGGTGCGGAACGGTCGTTTCTAAACGGAGCATCCGATCGCAATGGGTCCACACGCCTTCTCCTCAATCGACTCCCGGACGCTCGCCTCGTTCAGGCGGGGAGTTGCCATCCCCGCGCACCCGCTCGCGCTGACGGCTCAGCGGAAGCTCGATGAGCGGCGCCAACGGGCGCTCGCCCGCTACTACATCGCTGCCGGTTCCGGCGGGCTCGCGGTCGGCGTCCACACAACGCAGTTCCGCATCCGCGATCCCGAGATCGGACTCTTTGAACCCGTGCTGTCGATCGCACGCGAAGAAATGGACCGGGCGGACAAGAAGCGCGAAACGCCGCTGGTTCGAGTCGGCGGAATCGCGGGGCGGACCGATCAGGCGGTTCGTGAGGCGGGCATCCTTCGCGAGCACGGCTACCACGCCGGGCTGCTTTCCCTCGCGGCATTGCAGACCGCGAGCGACGATGCGCTGATC
This sequence comes from Planctomycetota bacterium, assembly GCA_017303555.1. GTDB lineage: Bacteria > Planctomycetota > Phycisphaerae > Phycisphaerales > UBA1924 > JAFEBO01. The sequence continues at coordinate 34,958 of JAFLCN010000002.1, read as the reverse complement.
GAGCACTGCCGCGCCGTGGGCGGGATCGTCCCGCTCGTCGGCTTCTACCTTCAGCCCCGCGTCGGCGGGCGAGAGCTGGGGTACTCGTTCTGGCGTCGATTCGCGGAGATCGACTCCGTGCTGGCGATCAAGATCGCGCCCTTCGACCGGTACCGCACGCTGGATGTGGTGCGAGCGGTCATCGATTCGGGCCGGGAAGATATCGCGCTCTACACAGGCAACGACGACAACATTGTGCATGACCTCATCACCCCCTACCGGCTCCGGGTGGGAGGGCGCACGGTCGAGAGGCGGATCGTCGGAGGCCTGCTCGGGCACTGGTCGGTCTGGACGCGCCGGGCCGTCGAGTTGCTGGAGCGTTGCCGCGCAGCCGCACACTCGGGTGCAGTGACTCCGTCTTTGCTTGCGGATGCGGTGCGGGTCACCGACAGTAACGCGGCCTTTTTCGATGCGGCCAACGGATTCCGGGGCGTGATCGCGGGCCTGCACGAGGTGCTGAGACGCCAGGGTCTGCTCGAGGGGCTTTGGTGCCTCGATGAGCACGAGGCACTCGGGCCCGGTCAGATGCAAGAGATCGATCGTGTGCTGGCGGCCTATCCGGATCTTTCCGACGATGAGTTTGTCGCGGAGCATCGGGCGTCCTGGCTGGCGGGCTAACCGGCGGGATGGAGGAACATTGCATGGCGAAAGCAAACGCAAAGAGCGAATCCGATTCATCCGGGCTTCAACGAGCGCTGACAATCATCGTCAGCATCGCCGTCATCGGCGGGGCGGGCTACTTCATCTCCCGCTATCTGTTCCAGAAGGTCGAGATCATTCCCAACGCTTACTTCTACGACCTGAACACCCGGAAAATCTTCATCGCGCCCGCGTCGCAACTGGCTCCAATCGCGACACCGTCGGGCCCGTTCGAGAACGGCAATGCGGGAGTGCGCCTCTTTCTCTTTTCGTGCGCCCCGTGCCCGAACCTGAACGGGAAGACGCTGGAAGAGGCGGCGGCGCTGGGCGCGACCAGCGGCTGGCTGGAACGCTACACGGACGAAACGAAGCAGAAGATGGACACCGGCGATCGCAACGCGGAAGCCTTGCTGGAAGGCCTTCAGATGCGGGGGCTGGCCGGCGGCCGCTGGATCTCGCCGGGCAGCAAGGAAGCGCTGCAGCAACGAGAAGCGATCTCGCGCCTCTGCCTCGGTCTGCCCGGCAAGGTGTGCAATCCCGAATAGCCGGCGGAGAACAGCTGGCCTTTCCGCATTCAAAGCAGAGGAACCCATGAATCTCACACGATCCCGCGACCTCCTGGAGAAGAACCAGCAACTGATTCCCGGCGGTCTTGCCTCGATCAATCGCAAAGCGGACCCGTGTATCGCGTTTGCACGCGCCGAAGGTTCGAGGCTGTGGGACGTCGATGGTAACGAGTACATCGATTACCACGCGGGCTTCGCCCCCTACATCCTGGGTCACAACGACCCCGACCAGAACCGCGCCGTCATCGACTCGATGGCGCGGGGACGAAGCAACTACGGAAGCGGACCGACCTCGGACGAAGGCGAGCTCGCGAAGCTCTTTCTCGCCTGCGTCCCGAGCGCGGAACGCGTGCAGTTCCTCAACACCGGCTCGGAAGCAACCGCTCAGGCGATCCGCGTCGCTCGCGCCTGGACCGGTGCGGAGCACGTCCTGCGGATGCAGGGCGGATACAACGGAAACCACAACATGGTCGCCTCGAACGTCATGAGCTCGAAGGAGCAGCTCGGCGGCAAGCAGATCCGCGGCGATGAATACCCGCTCGCGCCACTCACGGCCGGCATCCCCGAGGCGGAACGCGCTCTGATGCACTCGGTGGAGTTCAACGATTTTGAAGCGGTTGAGACGATCGCGCGTCGGCACAAGCTCGCGGCGCTCATCACCGAACCCGTGCTTCAGAATGTGGGCGTTATCAAGCCCAAGCCCGGATACCTCGAGGGCCTCCGCTCGCTCGCGGATAAGTACGGTTTCCTTCTCGTTTTCGACGAAGTCAAAACCGGCTTCCGGTCCGGGCCCGGCCCGTACCACGCGATCGCGGGTGTTTCCCCGGATCTCTCGACGTACGGCAAGGCGATCGCGAACGGATTTCCGATCGCGGCGATCGCGGGCAAGGCCAAGTACCTGGAGCTCGTCACGAGCACCGATGCACAGAAGCGCGTGCTCATCGCCGGCACCTACAACTGCCATCCGGTGCCGGTCGCGGCTGCGATCGCCTGTCTCCGCAAGCTTTCGGATCCGGCACTCAAGGTTTACGACAAGCTGGAACGGCTCTCAAACCGCCTTGAACACGGCCTGCGCCGGTTGATGACCGATCATCGCGTGACCTCGACCTTTGTGCGCCAAGGAAGCGCGCACTGCTGCTACTTCATGGCAAACGCACCATCGAACTGGTGGGAAACCCTGGACGGCCACGATTTCGCGTTCGATACCCGATATCGCCGCGCCCTGATCGAGCGGGGGATCTACCAGTTCCCGATCGCGGCCAAGCAGGGCAGCATCAGCTACGCCCACTCGGAAGCCGACATCGACCAGACGCTGGAAGCGACCGACTCGGCCCTCAGCGAGATCACTCGGTCGAAAGCGCGGGTGGGCGTGTGACCCACCCGGCAGCGTCAGCACCGGACCCGGCGACCTTCGCGCGTTCGCGACGCTCGCGCCTGATCGATCGCCTCGCCGAAGCGAGGCTCGATGCGGCGGTGCTGACCGACCCGAGAGAGATTACATACTTCACCGCTTCCACCCTGCGATCCCCCGCTCCCGCGTGCCTGCTCATCCGACGGACCGGCGAGACACTCCTGGTTTGCGGCGAGAGCGAGCACGAACACAACGCCGACGAGATCGTGCAGTACGGATGGCACGATGGCGGGACGATCCCGACCGACTTGACTCCACGAATGCTGGCCGAGGCAGCGACGCGATTTCGTCTCGACACCGGACGTATCGGCGTGCAGTTCGAGTCGATCAGTGCGCAGGTCTGCCGCGGCCTCGGGCTTTCGACGTTTCAGCCGATCGATGCGGTTCTCTTCGATCTTGAGCGGACCAAGGACGCATTGGATCTGCTGCGCATCAACGACGCCATACAGGCGAACCTCGCGGCCCTGGCCGCTGCCGAGCGTGCGATCGTCCCCGGCGCAACCGAGCTGGAAGTGTTTGCCGCCGCCTGTCGCGGCGCGATGCTGAGAGCGGGCAAGAAGGTCGTGCATGATGGCGACTATCGGTGCGGGGCACCCGGCGGATCCTGCCGCAACCGGCCGATCGCTTCCGGCGAGATCTACACGATCGATGCGTGGACGCAGCACAACGGCTATTGGTCGGACCTCGCCCGCGCCTTCGCGGTCGGATCCGCGAGCAACGAGCAGCGGGAACTGGTCGAACACGTTCGGGGAGCGCACGAGCGCGTTCTTCCGCTTCTCAAGCCCGGCGCGACCGGCGGGGAACTCTGGCAGGCGCTCGACGGTGCGCTGCGCGAGCACGCGTCGGTCGCTGCCACGGGGCTTGTCCATCACGGGGGACACGGGGTTGGCCTGCGACTGCACGAGGCTCCGGACATCAACCCGAAAGTCAACGTGCCGCTGCGAGCGGGCGACGTGATCTGCATAGAGCCCGGCGCGTACACGCCGTTCGCGAACATTCGAATCGAAGAGACCTACTTGATCACGGCGAATGGAGCGCGCTGTCTGTCGAAACCGCACGCGTGAGGCAACGCAAGCCCAGCGCACGAGGACCTCGCGATGAGCAACACCCCTACCGGCAACAGTCTCGAGAAGATCCCGGTCACGGTCCACGCCTCGAGCCACGCCGCGAGCGTCGCGGTCGCCCGGGAAATCGCGGCGCTGATCCGCGCTCGATCCGCCGAGGGCAGAACCGCCGTGCTCGGGTTGGCGACGGGCTCGACGCCGCAGGCGGTCTATGAAGAACTGGTGCGGCTCCACCGGCACGAGGGGCTTTCGTTCCGCAACGTGATCTCATTCAACTTGGACGAGTACTGGCCGATGCAGCCGGAGGAACTGCAATCCTATCGGCGCTTCATGCGCGAGTATCTGTTCGATCACATCGACATCGATCCGGCGAACGCCCGGGTGCCCGACGGGACGCTCCGGTCGGAAGAGATTGCGGGATTCTGCGAGCGCTACGAACGCGAGATCGCCGACGCGGGAGGGATCGACCTCCAGATCCTGGGCATCGGCAGGACCGGCCACGTGGGATTCAACGAGCCGGGCTCCGCTCGCACCAGCCGCACCCGGCTGATCACGCTCGACCGCGTGACACGCATGGACGCCGCGAGCGATTTTTTCGGCGAGCGCCACGTCCCACGCAAGGCGATCACGATGGGCGTGGGGTCGATCCTCGATTCCAAGCGGATCATCCTGCTCGCGTTCGGAGAGCACAAGTCGCACGTCATCAAGAAAGCGGTCGAAGGAGAGATGACCAGCACGATCGCGGCCTCGTTTCTTCAGCAGCACGGCAACGCACGGATCATGCTCGACGGCGCCGCGGCAGCGGAACTGACGCGGTTCAAGACTCCGTGGCTCCTGGGTGCGATCGAGCAGTTCGGCCTGAGCTGGAACCAGCACACCGTGCGCCGCGCCACCATCTGGCTCGCACGCACGCTCAAGAAGCCGATCCTGAAGCTCACCGACGAGGATTACAACGAGCACGGGCTCCAGGACATGCTGAGTTCACGAGGTGGCGCGTACGACATCAACATCGAGGTCTTCCGCAGCCTCCAGAACACGATCACCGGATGGCCGGGCGGAAAGCCGCAACCCAAACCCGGCGAACCGGCCCACGAACGCCACGGTCGGATCTCGGTGCCCGGGCACGGGGTCTTTCCCAAGCGCGTCGTTTTGTTCAGCCCGCATCCCGACGACGACGTCATCAGCATGGGTGGCACCTTTATCCGGCTTTGCGATCAGGGCCATGACGTTCACGTCGCGTACCAAACCAGCGGCAACATCGCGGTTTGGGACGAATCCGCCATCCGACACGCCGACTTCGTGGCGGAGTTTGCCCATGCCTTCAAAGACCGGCTCGGCGCCTCCGGACAGCAGGCGGCCGAGGCGATCGAGCGGAGTGTCGAGGAGTTTGTCACACGCAAGCACGCCGGACAGGTTGATTCCCCCGAGCTTCAACGCATCAAGACCCTGATCCGCCGGACCGAAGCCCGCGCCGGTGCTCGGTATTCCGGGGTGAAGCACGAGAACATCCATTTCCTCGATCTCCCGTTTTACGAAACCGGACGCGTCCGGAAGAAACCGCTCGGGGAAGAAGACATCCGCATCACCATGGACCTTCTCGACAGAGTCCAGCCGCACCAGGTTTATGCCGCGGGCGACCTCTCGGACCCGCACGGAACGCACCGGGTGTGCCTCGCGACGGTGACGACCGCGATGCACCGGCTTGCGGGGCGCGCATGGATGAAGGACTGCACGCTCTGGCTCTACCGCGGCGCATGGCAGGAATGGGAGCCGGAGCAGATCGAGATGGCGGTGCCGCTCTCGCCCGACGAGGTGATGCGGAAGCGCTACGCGATCTTCAAGCACGAGAGCCAGAAGGACAGCGCGCTCTTTCCCGGCCCGAGCGATCAGCGTGAATTCTGGCAACGCGCCGAGCAGCGGAACCGCCACACCGCCGAGCTCTACGACCTGCTGGGCCTCGCGGAGTACGAGGCGATCGAAGGCTTTGTCCGCTGGGCCCCGAGCGCCGCCGACGGATCTCTGACCGAAACCAAACCGGAGCGGCGCGTCGCCGACTCCGGCGCCCCCCGCACCGGGATTCAACCCTCAAAGACCGAGCCAAGCCGTTGAACGACACGATCTGCAAACTGACCGCGAGCGACTTCGATGAGGCCATCGCCCACCTGAGCCTGGTGTTCGGCGATCCCGACTTCGCGGCGCTGGTCCCCTCGCTCTATCAACCGACCGATTCGCACATGGGCCGCAACTACGCGCTGCGCAAAGGGGGTCGCATCGCCGCGATGGTCGGCGTTTTTCCGATCGACTGGATCGTCGGAAGCACGCGCCTGCGCGTCGCCGGCATCGGCGGCGTCAGCGTCCACCCCGACCACCGGGGCATGGGCTTCATGCGGCTGCTCATGGACGAGGCCATGGCGGAGATCGAGTCGGGCGGTTTTCACGCGGCCTATCTGGGTGGCAACCGCCGCCGTTACAACCACTGGGGCTTTGAGAAGGCCGGCGCCGAAGCGCAGTTCACCGTCAGCACCAACAGCCTCGAGCACGACGCTCACAAACCGGTGCACAGCGGCAACGGCGCGCTCACCGTGAGCGAAGCAACCGAAGACGAGCTCCCGGCGCTGCACGCGCTCATGCAACGCCAGCCGATCCGCTGCATCCGCACGGCCGATTCCTTTCCCCGGCACCTCCGAAACTGGAGACGCCGACCGCTGGTTGTCCGCGATCTCCGCGGACACGCGCTCGGGTACACGTGCTTCGATGCGAACGACGGCACCTGTGTCGAATGCTGCGTCGAGAACTCCGAAGCTCTGTCCGCGCTGCTCTCGTACTGCATCGGGGCCGCGAAGCGCCCCGTCCGCGTGTCCGTCCCGATGATCCGCGATCTTCAATTCAATCATCTCGAACGCCTCGCCGACGACGCGTCGCTCATCGAAGCCGGAAACTGGCGCATCTACCAATGGCCCGCAGTGATGACCGCCCTGCTCAAGGCCCGCCAATCCGCCATGCCCCTTCCCCCGGACACCTTCGTGATCCGCATCGATGCCAACGCTTCGGGCCCGTCCGGCGCTGGAGCGGAACATTTCCGCCTCACAATCGACAGCCACGCAACATGCGAATTCAGCGACGATGCGCCGGACTTTGAGGGCAGCGCGGCCCAGGTTCTGCGTGCGCTCACGGATCCGATCCCGCCCAACCTGCCGCTGCGTGCCGCTCAGCTTGGATTGTGGCGTCCGCTTCCGCTCGTGATCCCGATGCAGGATCGGGTGTGAACACAACCCCGAAACGAAAGCCGCGAACATGAGAATCGGCATTGTCGGCCTCGATTCCTCGCATGCTGTCGAATTCGGCCGCCGCGTGCAGACTCTGAACGCGGCCGGTGTGACTCGATGCCGCGTCTCGTGCTGCTGGAATCCGGCATCGCCCGCCGGTGACAGGGCCACGCGCCTCCCGCCGGCGCTCGAGAATCTCGGCATCGAACCCGCCGCCTCGCTGGAAGACCTGCTCGGGGCCGTTTCAGGATTGATGATTCTGAGCGCCGATGGGCATCAGCATCTCGCGCCCGCTGTCCGCGCGCTCCGGCTTGGCATCCCCACCTTCATCGACAAGCCGCTCACATGTTCCGCGATCGAGGCGCGAGCCCTTCTCGACACCGCTTCGGGTTCGCGCTGCTTCTCGGCATCCGCGCTGCGCTTCGCCGATGGGCTCAACACAATCACCGCATCTGCGCTCGGCGACTTCCGGACCATCGAAGCCTCCGGCCCGTTCCAGGAAACTCCGGCGACACCCGGCCTCTGGTACTACGGCTGTCACACGTTTGAATTCGTGGATTCGCTCTGGCCCCAGCGCGGCGGCATCGAGCAGGTTCGAGCAAGACTCCTGGAAACCGGGCACCACATCGAGTTGAAATACCGGGACGGACGCTCCGCGGTTATCGGCCTCGACCGAACCGGAGACTCTCCCTGGCGGGCTCGCATCATCGGCACCCGAGGCGATGCGGCGTTTGTCGCCAACCTGGGTCCGGCCTACGACCGGCTGGTGGCCGAGAAATGCAGCTTCTTTGAAGGCAAACCCCCTATTGTCAGCCTCCATCGAACAGTTGAGATCATCCAGACGATCGACGCCTGCCACCAGTCGATTGCGATGGGCGGCGCCTGGATGCCTGTCCCCGAAGTCTGCCGCCCCCCGGAATGTGGGACGTGCGATTGCCCCACAGCCGGGCCGCCCCATATGGCAACCGCGGCGGGCGAAAAATTTTGATTTGACTTGTACTTGACAGGTTGCAACGGGTCGATTTTTGGTATGCTGCGAGCCGTGCCATGGCGCAACAGGAGTGAATTCATGAAGAAGGCGATCTGGGCGATTTCCGTGCTTGCTTCGGGCCTTTGTACCGGCGTCGCGACGGCGGACGAGATTGTTGTTCCGCTGAACAACTCGAACGCAACCGACAATTTCCTCTACAACAACGACCCGACACGCAACTTCGGTCCCAACGGGATCTACTGGTACGACCAGCGCGGCGCAGCGCTCGATGCGGCCCGTCCGATCGTGCGCATGAACCTTCCGACAATCCCGGCGCACTGCAGCATCACCAAAGTCGAATACAAGCTGTGGCTCTCCAGCTACACCTTTATCGATGTGAACAACGGGAGCGCAACGGTGCCGTGGCAGTTCGCGCTGCACCCGATGAAGGTCGAGTGGAGCGAGATGGACTCCAACTGGCTCGAGCGGATGCCCGGCATCCCGTGGAGCACCCCGGGCATGGCGTCCGGCGTTGATTTCGAAGCGTCCCCCGCTTCGGTTCTCACCGTCTCGGCGCCGAGCAATCGCTACATCAGTTGGGACATCACCGATCTCTACAAATCGTGGGAGAACGGCTCGCGCCAGAACTTCGGCTTCCACATCAGGGGCCCCGCCGGCAATCCGGCGGCAACCACCTCGACCGGCGACACAACCGACGGCGTCTTCGCGGGCTTGGCCTCTGAGTATGACGACGATGAACGCCGCCCTCAGCTCGTCATCACATTCATCGCCGGACCCTGCCCCTGCCCGGCCGATTTCAACGGCGACACCTTTGTCGATGACTCCGACTTCGTCATCTTCGCCGGCTCGTACAACATCCTCGACTGCGCCGATCCCTCGATGCCCGCGGGCTGCCCGGCCGATCTGAACGGCGACGCGTTCGTCGATGACACCGACTTTGTCGAGTTTGCCGCGGCGTACAACACGCTCATCTGCCCCTAAACAGACCGTTCCGGCTCATTCCAACTCCTGCCACCCCGCACGACGCACAACGGCAGTCCCCCTCGAGGCTGCAGTTGTGCGTGGTGCATTTTTGGTAGAATCCAGTCCATGAGCGATCTGCCCAGTGTGTTCCTCGCCCGACACGGCGAAACGGAGTGGAGCTTGAGCGGGCGGCACACCGGACTGACCGATCTCAACCTCACGGAGCGGGGCGTTCAGGCCGCTCGCGGTTTGGGCGAGCGGCTCAAGGGAGCGACATTCGACCGAGTGTTCACCAGCCCGCTCAGAAGGGCCTCGGAGACCTGCCGCCTTGCCGGATTTGGTGACCGCGCCGAGATCGATCGCGACCTGGTGGAATGGGACTACGGCAAGTACGAAGGGCTGAAGTCGGTCGAGATTCGGGCTCTCGCACCCGGTTGGAACCTGTTCCGTGACGGATGCCCCGGCGGCGAAAGTGTTGCCGACATCTCCTCGCGTGCCGACCGGGTGATCCACAAGATCCGCGGCTTCGGAGGACGCATCCTGCTTTTCTCGAGCGGCCACTTCCTTCGGGTGCTCGCCTCAAGATGGCTGGATTCGCGGCCCGATCCGATGGCCGCGTTCTTGCTCTTGGGCACGACGAGCCTGAGCATCCTCAGCTACGAGCACGACTTGCAGCACCCCGCCTTGTCGCTCTGGAACGACACCGGGAGTCTGCCTCGGTGACATTTGATGACGCAATCCGAACCACGTCCGGTACCGCCAAACCCCGGCCCCGCCGGAGGCGGTACGCTCTAGCCGGCGAACCCACGCACGGAGGTACCCCATGAACGCCACGGCCAAACTCAGAGACATTGGACAGAGCCTTTGGCTCGACAACATCACGCGCGACCTGCTGAAGAGCGGGACGCTTGCCAAGTACATCAACGAATGGTCGGTCACGGGGCTGACCTCGAATCCGACGATCTTCGAGCACGCGTTCAAGAACAGCTCGCTCTACGACGACTCGATCCAGAAGAAGGTGCGCGAGGGCAAGTCGGATGAGCCGCTGTTCTTTGATCTTGCGATCGAAGATCTGACTGCCGCGGCGGACCTCTTCAAGCCCATTTACGACAAGACCAACGCGCTGGACGGATTCGTCTCGCTGGAAGTCTCGCCCAAGCTGGCCTTCGACACTGCGGGAACGATCGCGGCGGCGAAGATGCTGCACGCGAAGGCGAATCGCCCGAACCTGTACATCAAGATCCCGGGGACGAAGGAAGGCCTGCCTGCCATCGAAGAAGCGATCTTCGCGGGTGTGCCGGTGAACGTGACGCTTTTGTTCTCACGCGAGCAGTATGTTGCCGCGGCACAGGCGTATCAGCGCGGCATCGAACGACGCATCAAGGCGGGACTGAATCCGCGGGTTGAATCGGTTGCGTCGGTCTTCATCAGCCGCTGGGATGGCGCCGTTGCGGGCAAGGTTCCGGCGGAGCTGAACAACAAGCTCGGCCTCGCGATCGGGCTGCGCATCTATAAGGCGTACCGCGATCTGCTGAATTCACAGGCGTGGCAGCGGATGTGCAATTACGGTGCGCGGCCGCAGCGGCTGCTTTGGGCAAGCACTGGAACGAAGGACCCGAAGGCGTCGGACATTCTCTACATCAAGGGGCTGGCTTCGCCGTTCACCGTCAACACCATGCCCGAAGCGACGCTCAAGGCGTTTGCCGATCACGGCGAAGTTGGCGAACCGATTCCGGCAAATGGTGGCAACGGCGAGGACGTGCTCGCTCAGTTCACCAAAGCCGGCGTCGATCTCGATCAGCTTGCCACCAAGCTCCAGACCGACGGCGCAGCATCGTTTGTCAAGAGCTGGGAATCGCTGATGGGCGGCCTCGCGGAGAAAGTCCGTGGAGGCAAGTCCCCCGCCGGTGTCGCCTGAGTTTCTTCCCTGTCCCCCACCCCCCACCCCGCACCCCCCCACCACGAACATTCTCCGGAGTGATCGATGCCTGCAGCCCAAGACCTGACTTCCACGCCCTCGTGGCGTGCGCTCGGTGACCACTATGCCAAGGTCCGTGACTCGCACCTGCGCCAGCTCTTTGCGCAGGACCCGCAGCGCGGCACGAAGATGACCGCCGAGGGCGCGGGCCTCTTCCTTGATTACTCCAAGAACCGCATCCACGACGACACGCTCGGGCTGCTGGTGAAGCTCGCGGATGAGGCCGGGCTTCGCGGCAAGATCGACGCGATGTTCCGGGGTGACAAGATCAACATCACGGAGAATCGCGCGGTGCTGCATACTGCGCTGCGGCTTCCGCGTGGCGCGACGATCATGGTCGATGGGGAGAATGTCGTGCCGCAGGTGCATGCGGTGCTCGACAAGATGGGCGCATTCTGCGATCGAGTGCGGAAGGGCGAGTGGAAGGGCCACACGGGCAAGCGGATCAAGAATATTGTCAATGTCGGCATTGGCGGATCGGACCTCGGCCCGGTGATGGCCTACGAGGCGCTTCGGCACTACACCGACCGAAATATGACGTTCCGCTTCGTCAGCAACGTGGACGGAATCGACTTTGTCGAAGCCACGCACGATCTCGATCCGAGCGAGACGCTGTTCATCATCTCGTCGAAGACGTTCACCACGCTGGAGACGATGACAAACGCGCAGAGCGCGCGGGACTGGCTGCTGAAGGGTCTCGGCGGCGATGCGAAGGCGGTGGCGAAGCACTTTGTCGCCGTTTCGACGAATGCGAAGAAGGTGTCGGAGTTCGGCATCGACACGGCGAACATGTTCGAGTTCTGGGATTGGGTTGGCGGCCGCTACTCGATGGATTCGGCGATCGGGCTTTCAACCATGCTTGCTGTGGGCCACGCTGGTTTCCGCGAGATGCTCGACGGCTTCCACACGATGGATGAGCACTTCCGGACGACTCCGTTTCAGAAGAATCTCCCGGTGATCATGGGGCTGCTCGCGCTCTGGTACTCCGACTTCTTCAAGTCCGAGACCATCGCGGTGCTGCCGTACGAGCAATACCTCAAGCGCTTCCCGGCGTACCTGCAGCAGCTCACGATGGAGAGCAACGGCAAGCACGTGACGCTCGCGGGGAAGACTGTCGATTACCTCACAGGTGCGGTGTATTGGGGCGAACCCGGCACCAACGGGCAGCACTCGTTCTACCAGTTGATCCACCAGGGCACGCGGTTGATTCCTTGTGATTTCCTCGCGTTCAACCACGCATTGACACCGCTCGGCCGTCATCACGACATCCTGATCGCCAATGTGCTGGCGCAGGCCGAGGCGCTTGCATTCGGGAAGACCGCCGATGAAGTTCGCAAGGAAGGAACGGCCGAAGCGCTTGTCCCCCACCGCGTCTTTGAAGGCAATCGTCCTTCGAACATGATCTTCGCGGATCGGCTCACGCCGGGCGTGCTCGGCGCTTTGGTTGCGCTCTACGAGCACAGCGTGTTCGTGCAGGGTGCAATCTGGAATATCGATAGCTTCGATCAATGGGGCGTGGAACTGGGCAAGGCGCTTGCGCAGAAGATCATTCCGGAGCTCGAGGCGCCGGCTGAACCCAATCTTGCGCACGACAGCTCTACATCCAATTTGATTCGCCGGTATCGCGCTGGCCGGCGCTGAGTTGGAGAGGTGCATGAAGATCGGGATCGCGGCAGATCACGGCGGGTTCGAGCTGAAGCATGAACTTGCGTCGCGCCTCGAGAAAGCGGGGCACAAGGTCACGGACTTCGGCGACGATCGCAGCAATCCTGCGGACGACTACCCCGATTACGTTATTCCGCTTTCGCGGGCGGTTGCCTCGGGCGCTGTCGAACGGGGCATCGCGATCTGCGGAAGCGGCGTTGGTGCATCGATCTGCGCGAACAAGGTGCCGGGCGTTCGCGCCTCGCTCATCCACGATCACTTTTCCGCGAAGCAGGGCGTGGAAGATGATCACATGAACATGATCTGCTTGGGTGGGCGCACGACGGGCGTTGAGAACGCGTGGGATGTGGTGCAGACGTTTCTGGTGGCGGAATACAGCCGCGAGGAGCGACACCTGCGGCGGCTTTCCAAAGTCGATGCGATTTCGCCTCGGGTTGGCTAGGACTCGCCGTCAGCGCGACGGCACTTCGTCGTCGAACTCTTCTTCGTCCAGCGGTTCCGCGGCTCCGGCGGGACAGATGTTTTCGCGTTCGATGAACCGCACGCATGCGTTCCAGCGAAGCACCGCGTCGTCGTTCGCGGAACTTGCGACCTTGTCGGCCTTTTCGAAATACTCCATCGCGGCGCGCAGCAACTCGAAGACTGTTTCGCTGGGATAGCCAGAGTCAAAGAGCGCCTTGGCCCAGCGTTCCTCGATCATGCCGCAGTAATACAGGCGTTCGAACTCGCCCTTGAGCCTGCCCGAGAGCGCGCGTGCCTCGTCGGGGCTCGTCTTCGGTGAGCCGAAGCGATCCGACTGCGCCAGGATCAGCGCGATCATGGCATCCTGATTCTCGGGGTCGGCATCCAACACATCGCGGCAGATGCTCTCGGCCTCGCGCGGTTCGTTCAGAAGTCGATACCGCTCCGCCTTGGCGATCGCCCGCGAAATCGATTCCTTCGCAATCGGCTTCAACTCAAATGCGGTCATAACGGCTCCTGTCCAGTTCACCGAGAAGTGACTCGTTGCAACGACCGACTTGGAAGCGTCTTTAATGCTTGGGCTTGAACATGCGGAACAGCTTTGTCAGCGGGTCGTAGAACTCATCCACCACCCGCTCCTTCAGCGGAATGATCGCGTTATCGGTAATCGTGATGTGTTCCGGACAGACCTTGGTGCAGCACTTGGTGATGTTGCAGTAGCCGAGGCCTTCTTCGTCCTTCAGGTACGCCGTGCGGTCTTCGGTATCGAGGGGATGCATTTCGAGTGCGGCGGTGTACACAAAGTGCCTCGGACCCGCGAACTCATCGTGCTTGTGATGATCCCGCAGCACATGGCACACGTTCTGGCAGAGAAAGCACTCGATGCACTTGCGGAATTCCTGCACGCGGTCGACATCCGACTGCTGAATGCGCCATGTTCCGTCCGGCGCGTCGGGCTTGCGGGGCCGGAACGGCTTGATCCGCTTCTTGACCTCGTAATTCCACGAGACGTCCGTCACGAGGTCCTTCATGTGCGGGAACGACTTCATCGGTTCGATGATGACGGGCATCGAAAGGTCGAGCGTGTCGAGCCTTGTCATGCACATGAGGCGTGGCTTGCCGTTCACCTCGGCCGAGCACGAGCCGCACTTTCCGGCCTTGCAGTTCCAGCGGCACGCCAAGGTCGGCTCCGACTCGGCCTGAATCTGGTGGATCGCATCAAGCACGACCATGCCGTCGCCGACTTCGGTGTGGTAGTCCTTGAAACCGGCCTGCTCACCCTGACCCTTCCAGACTCGGAACATCGCTTTCTGCATTCGTACCTTCCTGCTTGGAGGCGCTCGGTCCGATCGCGTTCGATCTCGGCGTTTCTGGTCTGATCCGCTACTTGTTCTCTTCGATCACTTGCTTCAAGTCGTCGCGGAGGGGAGGAATCGCCTCTCGGCGGAGCTGCATGCCGCCATCTGGCGCGCGCCGAATGACGGTGTTGTGCTCCGAAAATTCCTTCTTCTTCTCGGAATGGTCGTCGCGGAAGTGCCCGCCCCGGCTTTCGCGTCGGTCGATCGCGCTGCGCGTCGCCGCCTCCGAGCAAATCAGCAGATTGTCGAGATCAAGAGCCGTGTGCCAGCCGGGGTTGTACTCACGGTTGCCGTCGATTCCGACGCCCGCGGCACGCTTCTTGAGGACGGCGAGACCATCCAATGCCGCGGCCATGTCTGCTTCGGTGCGGACGATGCCCACTTTGTCCTGCATCATCTCCTGCAGGGCGTGCTGCACGATGTAGGGGTTTTCGCCGTTCGGCCGGTCGAAGGGTTCAAGCGCTTTCTTGGCAGCGACCTTCACCTGGTCTTCGTCGATGCTGCCGGAGCCGTACTTCTTTGCGAACTCCGCGGCGTACTGACCCGCGCGCTTGCCGAAGACGAGCAAATCTGAAAGCGAGTTGCCACCGAGCCGATTTGCCCCGTGGAGCCCTGCTGCGACTTCGCCCGCCGCGAAAAGTCCGGGGACGTTCGACATCTGAGTCAGTCCATCGACGCGCACGCCGCCCATGACGTAGTGGGTTGTTGGACCAACTTCCATCGGCTCAGTCGTGATGTCGACGCCCGCCAGCTCTTTGAACTGGTGATACATGCTCGGCAGCTTTTTCTTGATGCGATCCTGAGCGCTAGAGACCTTTTCCTTGATCCACGCGATGTCGAGGTAGACGCCGCCGTGCGGACTGCCGCGGCCGGCTTTGACTTCGCGATTGATGCAGCGAGCGACGTGGTCGCGCGTCAGCAATTCCGGCGGCCGGTTGGCGCTCTTGTCGCCCTCGACGTAGCGCCAGCCTTCTTCGGCATCCTTTGCGACCTGGTTCTTATAGAGGTCGGGGATGTCGTTGAACATGAAGCGCTCGCCCTTGTTGTTGAGCAAGCGACCGCCTTCGCCTCGGACACCTTCGGTCACGAGAATGCCGCGCACGCTGGGAGGCCAGACCATCCCTGTTGGGTGGAACTGGATGAATTCCATGTCCATCAGATCGGCACCGGCGTAATACGCGAGCGCCTGACCGTCGCCGGTGTATTCCCACGAGTTGCTGGTGATCTTGTACGCGCGGCCGATGCCGCCGGTCGCGAGGACGATTGATTTTGCTTTGAATACGCGGAAACGCCCGCGCTCGCGGTCATAGCCGAACGCTCCGACCACACGTTCGCCATCTTTCAGAAGCGCCGTCGTCGTGTGCTCCATGTAGACCGTGATTCCCTGGTGAATCCCGTAATCCTGGAGCGTGCGGATCATCTCGAGCCCGGTGCGGTCGCCGACGTGAGCGAGGCGCGGATAGCGATGGCCACCGAAGTTTCGCTGCAGAATTCGGCCGTCCTTCGTGCGATCGAAGAGAGCGCCCCACTTTTCGAGCTCGCGCACGCGCTCGGGCGCTTCTTTCGCGTGGATCTCGGCCATGACCCAGTTGTTGAGGTACTGGCCGCCGCGCATGGTGTCGGAGAAGTGGACCTTCCAGTTGTCGCGGTCGTCGACGTTGCCCATTGCCGCGGCCATGCCGCCTTCGGCCATGACGGTGTGTGCTTTGCCGAGCAGGGATTTGCAAACGAGGCCGACAGAAACGCCGCTCGCCGATGCTTCGATCGCGGCGCGAAGGCCGGCCCCGCCCGCGCCAATCACAAGTACATCGTGTTCGTGGGTTTGATAATCCGACATTCCGGCTCGCTCCAGGAAAATATTCACCGCAGAGTCGCAGAGGACGCGGAGTGAAGAATTGTGTTGGAAAGTCTTGTCGAACGCGACGAACCCTCAGCGGTGAGAACGCGCCTGTAGATCCCGTCCTTCAGAAGCACGACGTTGAAATTCAAGATCAAGCCGCGCTGCTTGCCCGAGAGCTTGAGGTACGTGAGCAACTGCGCGAGATGCACATCCAGTACGGCATCGACGCATTTGATCTCGAGAACGACCGAATCCTCCACTAAGAAATCGAGCCGGTACCCGCAGTCAAGCCGGACACCGTCGTAGAGAACGGCCAAAGGCAACTCCCGCTCAAAGCGAATACCCGCTTTCTTCAGTTCGTGGGCCAGGCAGACCTGATAGGCAGATTCCAGAAGTCCTGGCCCCAGCTTGCGGTGCACAGAAATCGCACACCCAATCACTCGCTTCGTGATCGGATCATCCAAGCCTTCGGCAGCTTCCCAATCCCCGTATTCCATGCCTTCGACCTCTCCGCGCTCTCTGCGACTCTGTGGTGAAAATTGCCTTCAAACGATTCGCCAATCACTCCAGTACCCCATCGCGCACATGCGCACATAGAAATCGGTGAAGCCCACCCAGAACAGGCTCATCCATGCCCAGAGCATGTGGCTTCGATTGAGGCAGGAAGCGCAGTCATACGCCTTTTTGCCGGCACCTGCGCCGAGTTCGTCCTTGCGGCCGCCGATGAGGTGGCGGAAGGAATGGCATCCGAGCGTGTAGCCGCCCAGCATGATCGGGTTGATGGTCAGCACCAGCGAGCCGATGCCGATGCCAAAGCCGTTGCGCTTCGTCTCTGGATTCGTGAAGACGTACGACATGACGGCGTCGTACGCGAGCAGCACCAGGAATATCAGAGCCAGGTACAGGAAGTACCGGTGCACGTTCTGGAATATCAGCGGCAGCTTCTTCTCGCCCCGATACCTCTCCTGCCGAAATCCGGGCTCGCCGACGGAGCAATTCATCGGATCGGCCCAGAACGCCTTGTAGTACGCGCCGCGGTAGTAATAGCACGTGAACCGGAAGCCGCCCGGCGCCCAAAGGATGAGGAGGGCCGGCGAAAAAACGATGAAGCTTGGCCAAATTGAAAGCAGCCAGCTCGGCGCTTCACCGAACCACGCGTGCCCCGTGTGCATTCCCGGCGGATCCCACAGCAGGGGCGAATAGAACGGGGAGAGGAAGTGGGCTCCTCCACCGTCGTACGAAAAGTTCTTTCCTTGGAACGCCGCCCACGTCGAATACACGATGAACGCGCCCAGGCCCAGAAAAGTCAGCAGCGGCTGAACCCACCACGCATCCGTGCGCGAAGTCTCACCAAGCTTCCTGAACTGCGGCAGGCGAACGTCGATTCCGCGACTCATCAAGCGCTCCTCGTACGTACTGTCCAACCAGCATACAAAAAACCCGCCCGACGTTCCAAGGTCGATCGGGCGGGTTCTGGTTTCGGCTCCAAATTCGGAGTCAATCTCAGTGGCTGCTGCCGGGCGTTCCCGTCTCGCCCGAGACCGTCGCCCGAGGCTCGGGCGGCTTCGCCGACGCCGCTGGCCGGACCGTGACCACAATCGAGTTTTCCGGCGAATAATACTTGGCAAACACCCGCTTCACCTGTTCCGCGCCGAGTGCCTGGTACGCGGCCGGGTCGTCCACGATCTCCTCGAGCTTCAGGCCGCGGAACGTGAGCTGGTCGAGCCTCTGCGCCCAGTACGCCGGGTCCTGGAATTGATCCTTGAACGTGTTGGCAAATTGCTTGCGCGCAACCTCCATCTCTTCTTCGGTCGGCCCGTTCTTTGCAAACGTGTCGTACATCGATGCGAGCTTCTCGACCAGAGGCTGAACCTTCGACGGCTCCGTCGGTGCCCCGGCTGAGAACACGCCAAAGCCGGGGTACGTGGTCGCAGAACGCGACTGCGCACCGATGCTGTACACAAGCTGGGCGTCCTCGCGGATCTCCTTCACCATCCGGGTGGAGAGAATCCGGGAAGCCATGCTCAGAGCCCGGGCATCGGCGCGATCGGCCTGATCCGCCCCGTAGAAACCCGACATCACAAACGCCTGAGGCGTGGGCGTCTCGATCGTGCGGTCGATGATCCGAGGACCGACCGGTCTTTCCAGTTTCCGCAACGCCGCAAACGTCTCCGGGCCGACCCGCTCCCGAGCCGGGAGCGAGCCCAGATAGCGCTCCGCGAGCGCGACGGCCCTTTCCTTCGGCACATCGCCGACGATCACCACTTCGATCGGAGATTCCTTCACAAGCCGATCGAGCCAGGCCTGCGAAGCCCCGAGGGACAGGCGATCCACCTGCTCGGGCGTCACCACTTGAGTGCGTGCTTCGTTCTCCGGATACGGCGCGGACATCGCAACCCGCATCCCCATCGTCATGGGGTTCTTGGTCGATTCGACGAGCATCTCCTTGGTCATCGTCTTGAACTGGTCGAACGAGGCGCTCTCGATTTTCGGCTGCGTCAGCAGCAGATGGGCCAACTGGAACCCCGTTTCAAGTTCTTCCGGACTGCCGCTTATGTTGAGCGTGATCGCATCCGTTGCCCCGAGCGCCCCTCCACCTCCCCGCCCGCCCCGCCCACCCCCGAAACCGCCCCCGCCGCGGACGTTGATTTTTTTGCCGGTCATGATCTCGCGGATGTCGGTCGAGGTGAGCTTCTGGGTCGTCGGGCGGCTCCAGGCGAGCTGTGCCGCGGACGTGATACCCCGGTTGTCGGCGGTCTCCAGCAATTCGCCGCCGATCAGGGCGATCTGGACCGACGCCTGATTCTTGCGTTCGTCCATGAAGCGGTAGTGAACGCGGACGTTGTTGCTCAGCCAACCGGACCAGACCTTGCTCGGTTCGTTCTCAACAAGCTCGAGGAACGAGCCCGGCTTGGGCAACTCGCTCATCAACTGCTCGACGCGGACAGTCTCGGTCTCTTGAGTGGGAGTGGCGGCAAAAGCGATAGTGCCCAGAGAGAGCAGTTGCTCCTCCGTCGGCACGTTCTTCCCAGACGGGAGCGTGACGACGAACGCGACCGCCGTCGGATCAAACTCGGTGGCGAATCGTTTCTCGACCTCCGCTTCGGTAATCTTCGGCAACAGTTCTCGAACAAGGTCGAGCCTCTGCTTGGGAGACATCGCGGGTTCGCCGGAAGAAACTGAGTTGTTCAATCGCGAGATCAGGGCCTGCATCGGCGTCGTGCTTTCGGTCTCGACGGCGCGCTCCGCACTCGCGAGCATCTCCTTCTTTGCATCCTCGATCTCGTGCTTCGTGAAGCCGAACATCCGACCCCGCTGCACCTCGATGGCGATTTCATCAAGTGCGTCTTTCCACCTTCCGGGCTTGGCCCGCGCGTTCGCGTCGGCCGTGTAGACCGCCGTGCCCTGATTGCCCATCGAGACCCGCCCGCTCAGGTACGCGGTCGCGCCCTTCGAAACCTTGTCGCTCAGGCGGCGATTCATGGCCATCTCGGCGATGCCCGCGATCAACTCGTCGCGATACTGCGGGACCGTCGTGATCGGCGGCCGCCCCGGCTCCAGCCGAACGATCTGGATGTCTTCACTCCGTACTTCCGGATCGCTGGCGACGATCGCGAAACTCTTGTCGTACGCCTTCACACCAACTTCCACCGGCGTCGGCTTTGGTTTCTTGGGTAAGGAGCCGAACTTGTCCTTGATCATCGCGACAACCTCGCCCGGATCGGCGTCCGCCACCACCATGAGCGTCGCGTTGGAGGCCCCGTACCACTTGTCGTAATAGTCCTTGAAGTCGGCCTGCTGCACACTGTTGATGGTCTCTTCTTTGCCGATCGTCATCCGCTGACCGTACAACGCGCCCCGCGTGAGCCGCTCGAAAACGTAGTAACCAGTGCGCTGGCGTCCGGACAGGCCCCGCCGCCGTTCCTCCTGAATGATCTGACGCTCGTCCTCGATCTCATCGGGAAGCAGCGAGAGTCGGCCGGCAACATCCGCGAAGAACGTCAGACCTTTGCTCAGCGTCTCAGGCTTGGTATCCGGCAAGGAAAGCTGGTACGTCGTCTGCTCCAGGTTGGTGAACGCGTTCTGATCGCGCCCGAACTGCATGCCCAGTGACTGGAAGAACGGCACCAGCGTCCCCGGTGCGAAGTTCTCCGAGCCGTTGAACGCCATGTGCTCCAGGTAGTGCGCGATCCCCCGCTGCGGATCGGTTTCGTTGAGCGATCCGGTGTGCATGTGCACCCAGACCACCGCGCGCCCTTCCGGCACGGAGTGCCGCCGCACGATGTACTCGAGTCCGTTCTCCAGCTTTCCGGTCACCAGCGCGGGATCAACCGGAAGAGGCTGCCCCGGGGCGAACAAACCAAAGCCGATCAGGCCGGCGAGCGTGCCGGCCGCGAAAGAGGCGGATTTCATGGACATATCCCTTCGGTGCATCGAACGCGAGTGAGGGGTCAAAGCCGAACAGAAAAGGATGGCCGGCCCGCAGAGGGGCCAAGCCCGGAGTCTACCAGAAATCGCCGCGGCAATTCCAGCCAGAAAGCCCTGCACATCCGGCGATTCCCCCGATTCAAGGTTCCGAAAGAATGCCGATCCCGCATACCGAACAAGTCTCGCATTCTTTGTGAAGTCGCGGTATGCTGGACGACTTCCGCTCGACAGTTCCTTCGCGGGCTCGCCCCGCGCATTTGGAGATGCTCCGATGGCCGACCTGAGTGTGACCGTTGACGGCTTGAAACTGCCAAACCCCTTCGTGATCGGCTCCGGCCCGCCCGGAACCAACGCCAACGTCATCAACAAGGCCTTCGAAGAAGGCTGGGGCGCGGTCATCGCCAAGACGATCAGCCTTGACGCTTCCAAGGTCATCAACGTTGCTCCGCGCTACGCCCGTATGCGGGTGGGTGCCAAGGGCAGTGAGACGATTGTCGGCTGGCAGAACATCGAGTTGATCTCCGACCGACCCTTCGACACCTGGATCGAAGAGTTCAAGCAGGTCAAGCAGAAGTATCCCGATCGCATCCTCATCGCCTCCATCATGGAGGAGTACAACAAGGATGCGTGGTGCGAGATCGTCGAACGCTGTCAGGATGCCGGCGTCGATGCCTTCGAACTCAACTTCTCCTGTCCGCACGGCCTGCCCGAACGCAAGATGGGCGCCGCGATGGGCCAGGATTGCGAAGTCCTCGGCACGGTCTGCGGCTGGGTGAA
This sequence comes from Planctomycetota bacterium, assembly GCA_017303555.1. Classification (GTDB taxonomy): domain Bacteria; phylum Planctomycetota; class Phycisphaerae; order Phycisphaerales; family UBA1924; genus JAFEBO01. The sequence continues at coordinate 13,511 of JAFLCN010000002.1, read as the reverse complement.
CGGCGTCTCCAAGAAACCGGTCTGGGCGAAGATGACTCCCAACATCACCCACATCGAAGAACCGGCGCGTGCCGCGCTTCGGAATGGCTGCGAAGGCATCGCGGCGATCAACACGATTCTGTGCGTCATGGGTGTCGATCTGAAGACGCTCCGCCCCGAGCCGACCGTCGAGGGCTACACCACTCCGGGTGGATACTCGTGTAAGGCGGTCCGTCCAATCGCCCTCCGCATGGTGATGGAATGTGCCCGCATGATGAACAAGGAGTTCCCCGGCCGCTCGCTCTCCGCCATCGGCGGCGTCGAAACCGGCGAAGACGCGGCACAATTCATTCTGCTCGGAGGCAGCACCGTGCAGGTGTGCACGGGCGTGATGATTCATGGGTACGGGCTTGTGAAAGAGCTCTGCCGCGGGCTGTCGGCGTTCATGGATGCGAAGGGATTCAAGACGATCGAAGAATTCCGGGGCCACTCGCTGCAGTACTTCACGACGCACGCAGACTTGGTACAGCGCCAGGCATCGGCCAAGGCACTTGAAAAAGCCGCGGCGGAGGGTCGAGTGACCAAGGACACGCAGTGGACGGGCGAGAAGTTTGTGGAGCAGTCCAACAAGCTGGTGGCAAACTGAGGAACAAGCATGCCGCTACTGATCAAGAACGGTCGCATCATCACTGCGACCGACGACTACATCGCTGATATCTACTGCGCCTCGGACACGATTACGCGCATCGAGAAATCCATCGATCCGGAATCGTGCGCACCGGGCACCGACGTCATCGACGCCTCCGGCAAATTCGTCTTCCCCGGCTTCATCGATCCGCACGTCCACATCTATTTGCCCTTCATGGGCACCTACGCGAAGGACGACTGGGAAACCGCGTCGCGTGCCGCGTTGATCGGGGGGACGACGACGCTGATCGAGATGATCTGTCCGGGCAAGACCGAAGAGCCGATAGCGGCCTTCGAGACCTGGCTGGGCAAGGCGCAGGGCAAGGCCGCGTGTGACTTCACGTTTCACATGGGCGTGACCCGGTTCGACGATGCATCGGAAAAGCAGTTCCGCGAGATCGTGAAGAAGGGCATCCGCTCGTTCAAGGTCTTTCTGGCGTACAAGGGCGCGCTCGGTGTTGACGATCGCGAGCTCTATCAGACACTCAAGCTGGCGAATGAACTTGGGGTTGTCGTCACGGCGCACTGCGAGAACGAGACGCTGGTCGATGAGCGGCAGAAAGAGCTTCTCGCGGCCGGCAAGACCGCTCCCGAATTTCACGAACCCTCGCGGCCGGTGCAGGTCGAAGCCGAAGGTGTGCACCACCTCATGACCTTCGCCGAACTGACGGGGGCCGAGGTCTACGTCGTTCATACATCGTGCAACGAGGCAGTGCTTGAAGCCCAGTGCGCGATCGCCCGAGGAGTGAAGGCGCACATCGAGGTCGTGCTTCCCCATCTCGTGGTGGATCACTCGTACACCCAGAAGCCTGGCTTCGAGGGCGCGAAGTATGTGATGTCTCCGCCGCTGCGCCACGAGAGCCAGCTTCCCAAGATGTGGTCTCAGCTCGCATCCCGCGCGATCGCGACGGTGGCAACGGATCACGCCCCGTTTGATTTCGAATCGCAGAAGACCATGGGCAAGGACGCATTCACCAAGATCCCGAACGGCATCCCTTCCGTCGGCAATCGCGTCGACATCCTCTACACCCGCGGCGTCACCACCGGCAAGATCGACCTGCACACGTTCGTCGATTGTGCGAGCACGCAGGCGGCACGGATCTTCGGGCTCAAGGGCAAGGGAACGATCGCCGTCGGCGCGGACGCGGATCTGGTGATCTACGACCCCGCCTATCGGGGCAAGATTTCAGCGAAGGACAAGACCCACCACCACATGGCCACCGACTACTCGGCTTTCGAAGGCTGGGAGCTCAAGGGGCGCAGCGACACTGTCACCGTCCGTGGCCAGATCATGGTCAAGGGCGGAACATTCGTCGGCAAGATGGGTGCGGGCAAGCTCGTGCCCCGCGACTGATCAGAACGCCTTTGCGCCCGCTTCTGCGACGGCCTGGTCTTCCTTGCCAAGTCCGCCACTGACGCCGATCGCTCCGACGACCTTCTTGCCATCGCGGAGCGGAATGCCGCCCGCGAAGATCATGATGCGGCCGTCGTTCGAACCGTGGATTCCATAGAACTGCTTTCCCGGCTGGCTTTCCTTCGCCAGGTCCTTGGTCGCGATATCGAACGCGCGGGCGGTGAACGCCTTGTTAATCGAGATATTGATCGAACCGATCCACGCATCATCCATGCGCACGTGCGCGACGAGATTGCCGCCCGCATCGACCACCGCGATGTTCATCGGGCGGCCGATCGCTTTGGCCTTCTTCTCCGCCGCCGCGATGATCCGCCGTGCTGCTTCCAGGTTCACCATGATTCAAACTCCTTTGTGCTTCCGACGCAGATCGCATCGGAGTGAATTCGCTTGCAGACATCGCGCTCTGCGACGCCAAGTCACTGTAGACGCGAGAACTCAGTTCCACGAGATATGAATCTCTCCACGGGCTTTCGGAAAGACCAGCACTGATGCATCACCGTCGCGCAGGAGATTGGTCGTGTTCGGGCCGCTGTGTTCGACCACCGCGTTCGCACCGACGAAGCGGAGTCGCACCTCGATATCGCGCTCAAACGCTGGTGAGAACCGGAGCACGCTCTTTCCGCCTTCCCACGCCAGAGTCGCTTTCGCGCCATCGGCACACGAAAGCTCGCCTTTTTCACCGGGCCACACTTCGAGCAGCAGCCGATCATCGAGGCATTCGACGGTCGGATCGATTCCCTCAGAACGGCGCAGCAGCGTGTCCACCGAGGTCGGCAGCATCGGAATGATCGCACCTTCGCGCACGTACAAAGGCAGCCGCTCGATCGGCGCGTCGGCATCGATTGTCTGGCGCGGCTCGTACACCCGGCCCGACCAGTAGTCGATCCAGCGCCCCTCGGGCAAATAGACCGAACGGCGCGTTCCGCTCTGATACATCGGGGCCACAAGCAGGTCGGGCCCGAAGAGGTACTGAAACTGCTCGCGTGCCGCGGCAGGATCCGACGCAAACGCATACGCCATCGGCCGAATCACGGGCACACCGTGCTGGCTCGCCTCCGCCGCGGCATTGTGTAAGTACGGGTAAAGCCGGGTGTGCAGTTTGGCGAATTCACGGTACACATCGAGCGCCGTGTCGCCGTAATCCCACGGCCCCTTGTTCGACTGCATGTGCACCATCATCAGCGGGCTGAAGGCCGCGAACTGCGTCCAGCGGATGAAGAGTTCCGGCGTCGCATCGCCCATGTAACCGGCAATGTCGCTCCCCCACATCGGCAGCCCCGAGAGTGACGCGTTCTGTGCCGCGATGATGACACCGGGCAAACCATTCTCGTAGGAGAAATCCGCGTGGTTGTCGCCCGCCCAGCCGAAGGGGTACTTGCCCGTTCCCGTGAAGCCGCAGCGCGAAATGAGCGTGTGATCGCCCGGGCGTACACGCTCGAGGAAGTCATTGGCGGCTTTCAAATAAAGCTGCGCGTAACGACCCTTCATCTCCGACGCGGTTGAACCGTCATGGAACACCGCATCGGTCACAAAGTTGCTCTCGCCATCGTCACACTTGAGCGCTGCAACACCCCACTTCCGCATCGGCTCCATCTGCGCATGCCACCATTCGACCGCACGCGGGTTCGTGAAGTCCACCAGCGCGCCCGTTCCCTTCCACCACGGCACGATCATCGGCTTGCCGGAATCTTCCTTTGCGCTCGGGCCGGAGCGCACGAGATATCCGTTTCGTGCCGCTTCCTCGTAGTTGAGCGCCGGCCCCTTATCGATTCCCTTCATGTCCGTGACGTTGGTGAGATTGATGAATGGCGTGAGCCAGAAGCACGGGACGAATCCCTGCTTCCTGATCTCCGCAAACATCGCGTCCGGATCGACGAACTGCTGCTCGTTGAGCCGGAAATCGTTGTAACTGGTCTCCCACGGGCTATCAAGCACGACAACCGAAGCGGGCAGGTCGTGCTTGCGACTTAGAGCAATGTCGGCGAGCACTTCGTCGCGATTCCGGTGTACATCCCGGCTCTTCCACGGCGCGAACGCCCACGCCGGCGGCACATTCGGCCGGCCAGTCAGCCGCGTGAACTCGGAGAGCACATCGCGAGGCGTAGGCCCGGCTATGAAGACCAGCCGCATGCGCTTCGCCTTGTCGCGCACGATCACATGCTCACGATCCGAAGAATTCAGATCGAACGTGCTCGGCGTCGTGCTATCGAGCCAGATCCCGTAACCCCGGCTGCTGATGATGAACGGCACGGGCTTGTACGTCGCGAGCCCCTTTTCTTCCGGGTGATCGCTGCTCGCCATGCGCAGCACGTGGCCTCGCTGGTTGATGGAATTGAACCGTTCACCTCCGCCCAGGTACCGGCTGCCGTCGCGAATCCGCGCCTCAAAGTCCCGGATGGAACCATCACCATCCCATTCGATCGCGATGGCTCGCTCGCTGACACCTTTTGCGCGTATAGGCTCACCGGCCCCGCTCGTCACTTCGATCGCATCCGCAAACGTCCCGTCCGGATTCTTCAACACGACCGCCCCGCGCGCCCCATCAGCGCGGACTTCAATCCGCTGATCCTTCACAAGCTCCCGCATCGACTTCGCAACAAACACGACGCTGTTGCCGTCCCTGTCGCGCTGCGCAACCTCCGGATCCGCAATCCACTTGGGCGCGGCGCCCTCATTCTCGACGACAAACTTGTACCGGGCGGTCAAGCCGTTGACTTCAACAGTCTTCGTCCAGACACCCGCCCCATCGCTCCTCATCAGCGCCGATGCGTCACTGGGCTTCCCGTTCGTGTTGCCCGCCCAGTTGTTGAAGTCGCCCGCAAGATACACCCGGCCCGCGGCAGGCCCGCGATACGTAAACGTCACTTCGCCCGCATCCGCCGCCACACCGAAGCTGGCGATTGCAATCAGCAACGCCGGAATCGTCCGCATGCGGTTCCTCCTCTTTACGCCATGACTCCGGATGCAACACTCGCCCGCAGCGACGCAATCTCCTGATCGATCGTCGCTTGGTCGGCCCCCAGATCCTTCAGAACAAGCTCTCCCAGCGAGATCGCGGCTTCGGCTTCTTCGTACACCGCGCCCGTCACGCCCGCGATGGTCAACTCGTTCTTCTCCTTCAAGTACCTGCTCCGCACCAGAATGTGCATATCCGGGTTCAATTCCCGCGCCTGCATCACCACCGGCGCCGGATTGGAGTTCGCGGCCATCGTCACCAGCAAGTACTTGGCATCTGGTACGCCCGCCTGCTTGAGCACTTCCGCGCTCTGAGCATCACCGAAAATCGCAAGCCCGCCCCGCTGATTCACCTCGCTCACGGTGTCCATATTCATATCGAGAATGACCGTTCGCACGCCAGCCTGGCGCAGCAGCCGATCGACTGTCCGTCCGACGTGTCCATAGCCCACGACCACCGCCGTTCGTTCATTCTCCTTCGCTTCCGCGGCATGGATTCGCTGCACCGTCTCTGTATTGTCTTCGCGCACGCGCCGCTCCGCACGGGCGTTGAGCGCACTCCAGAGCTTCGGCTTGGAACGCAGCCACGTTTCCGCCGGCCCGACCAGCCGGAAGAGAAGCGGATTCAGCGTGATCGAAAGAATCGCCGAAGCCACAATCACGCCGTTGCCTTCATCGGGCATCAGCTTGTGATCGTGCGCCACCTTCGCCAGAATGAACGAGAACTCGCCAATCTGCGCCAGCCCCACCGCGACCGTGAGCGCCGTCCGCATCGAGTGCCCGAGCACAAGCACGATGACCAGTGCCGCGACCGGCTTGGCGATCAGCACGATCCCAAGCCCCGCCAGAACCATTCCGGGGTGATCGATCAGAATGTGCCAATCAAAGAGCATTCCCACCGACACAAAGAAGATCACCGCAAAGGCATCCCGCAGAGGCAGCGCGTCCGCCGCCGCCTGGTGGCTGACGGGCGACTGCGCCACCATCATGCCGGCCAGAAACGCCCCGAGCGCCATCGATGCGCCAAACAGGTAGTACGCGCCCGCCGCGACAGCGACTGAAAGCACAAGCACCGTCAGCGTGAACAACTCGCGCGAGCGCAGTTTCGCGACCCGCAGAAGCACCCACGGCACCACCCTCGCCCCAACAACAAACACGATCGCAACGAACACGCCCAGCTTGAGCATCGCCCAGCCCAGTGTGGGCCAGAAGCCGACATTCGCTGTTGCCGCCCCCGCAAGCCCGCCGCTGCCCGTTCCACCCCCCATGACCGGAAGAATGACGAGGAAGATGACCGTGAAAATATCTTCAACGATCAGCCATCCGACCGCGGCATGTCCCGCCGGTGTCGTCAAGACCCCGTTGTCTGTCAGCACGCGAATCAGCACAACCGTGCTCGCAACGGCCATTGCCATTCCCAGCACAGTTCCGGCACGCAAATCCCACCCGAACATCCAGAAAACCACCATCCCCAGGAGCGTCGCGACCAGGCTCTGCCCGACCGCGCCCGGAATCGCAATCCACTTCACCGCGTTTAGGTCCTTCACGTGGAAGTGCAGACCGACCCCGAACATCAAAAGAATGACGCCAACTTCCGCCAGTTCCGTCGCGAGCGCGACATCACCGGAGAACCCCGGCGTGTGCGGGCTGATGATCACGCCCGCGAGCAGATAGCCGACGATCGGAGAAAGTCCGAGCTTCTGCGTGAGAAGACCGAGCACCCACGCCACGGCGAACGCCATAGCGATGGTCCGAATCAAGGGCAGACTGTCGTGTCCGCCGGCACCGAGCATCGTGATCGCGAAAACTTCCTGCATCGGCAAGTAAAGTCCCGCCGATGCGCCGCGTCAGCCCGCAATCTCGGACATTTCTGGTTCTTCACGCCCGTTCGGCTTCGCCGATCGCGATGTCCAGAACATCGAGCATGAACTGAATATCCGCATCGTTCAGGCACATCGGAGGCTTGATCCGCAGCACGTTCCCGAAGAACCCGCCCTTGCCGATGATGAGCCCGAGGTCCTTGCACCGCTCGAACACCGCGGCACACTGCGCCGAGGCCGGGGTTTTGGTCGCCCGATCGGTGACCAACTCGACCCCGCACATCAGCCCCTTGCCACGAATGTCCCCGATCATCGGGTGCTTCTTCTGGAGATCGCGCAGACCTGCAAAGAGCTTCGCGCCCTTGTCCTTCGCCTGCTGTTGATAGTTTTCATCCAGCATCACATTCAGCGTCGCAAAGCCCTGGGCCATCGAGACCGGATTGCCGCCGAACGTGTTGAAGTGGATGCGGCTCGTCAGGCTCTTGGCGATCGCCGGAGTCGTCACCACCGCCGCGAGCGGGCAGCCGTTGCCGATCCCCTTGGCCATCGTGACGATGTCCGGGTAAACGCCCGGACCGCCGACGGTCTGGAAGCCCCAGAAGTTCTCTCCCGTGCGGCCAAAGCCCGTCTGCACTTCATCGGCCACACAAAGTCCGCCCGCATCGCGCACGGCCTTGTACGCCGCGGCCAGATAGCCCGGGGGCATCTCGACCACGCCGCCCACGCCCTGCATCGGTTCGGCGATAAAGCCCGCAACCTTGCCGCTCGTCGCGTAACGAATGACTTCCTGCACATCGCCCGCGTACTTCTCGCCCGCCTTGGCATCGTCGTAGCCGTACTGGCCCCGGAAGCGATCGGGCAGCACCGCGTGATGCACACCAAAGCCCTGGGGCGTATTGAACTTCCACGTGCTGTGCGCCGTCAAGCCCATCGGTGCCGCCGAACCGCCGTGGTAGCCGTTGCGGAGCGCGACGAAGTCGTAGTTTCCGGTGTGCGCCCGTGCCATGAGCATGGCAAGGTCATTCGCATCGCTGCCCGAGTTCACGAAGTAAACGACGCTGAGGTTCGATTCCTTCGGGAAGGTCGAGGCCAGCTTCTTGGCGTACTGCGCGATCGTCGGATGCAGATAGATCGTCGTCGTGTGCTGGAGCAGCGCGTTCTGCGCGTTGACCGCGGCAAGTACCTTTGGATGGCAGTGTCCGATGCTCACGGTCACGATGCCGCCGAAGACATCCAGGTAACGCCGACCCGTTTCATCGAACAGGTACTGCATGTGCCCCTGCACCATCATCACCGGGTTTTTGTAATAGGTGACGAGCGCGGGCGTGCAGAACTCTTTCCGCATCGCGAGCACTTCTTCTTTGCTCGGGCCGGTGTACGGCGCGGGCTTGAAATCGCAGGCAGGCAATGCAGGGGCCTTGGTCTGTGAAGCGGTCGCGGTCGTCATCGGATTCTCCCTCATTTTGTGCGTATTTGTTCTGATGAAGGGTAGAACGGCACCCCGCTTACCGCAAAGTCGCCGTACCCAGCGCGATATGCGAGTTTGGCTTCGCCTTGCCCCGCATCAGCACGTAATAGATCGCCATCGCCAGCCCCAGCCCGATGAACCACGCGTAGCCGTAGATCTGGTCGAAGAACTGCGGAAACAGCGGCGTCACGCCTTCCTTGCCCGCCGCCTGCGCATGCGTCCGATTCGTCGCGGCATTCAAGAACCCCGGCACATTCGGCAGCACCGCCAGCACCATGGTGACCACCGCCGCCCAGTTGAACCCCCTCGTATACGAGTACTCGCCCCCCTCGTCATACAGCGCATCGACATTCAACTGCTTCCGGCGAATCAGGTAGTAATCACAGAGCATGATCCCCGCGATCGGCCCGAGCAGCGCGGAGTATCCGATCAGCCACGTGAAGATGTACGCCGACAGGTTGTTGTACAGATACCACGGCATCATCAGCACGCCGATCAGCGCCGTGATCATCCCCCCGGTGCGGAACGAAATCCGCCTCGGATTCAGGTTCGCGAAGTCGTTCGCCGGGCTGACGACGTTCGCCGCGATGTTGGTCGAGAGCGTCGCCACCGTGAGGGCAATGAGCGAGATGATGATGACCGGAATCGAACCCAGCTTGCTGACCAGTTCCACCGGGTTCCAAATCGCCTGCTTGAACAGGATTATCGTGGCGCTCGTCACCACGATCCCGATAAAACAGAACAGCGTCATCGTCGTCGGCAACCCCAGCACCTGTCCCCATGCCTGCGATTTCTGATCCTTTGCATACCGCGTGAAATCCGGAATATTCAGCGACAGCGTCGCCCAGTAGCCCACCATCGCCGTGAGGTTCGGCACGAAGACCGCCCAAAACGCCGTGCTCGTCGTGAACTTCGACTCCCTCGAGAAAATCTCCGACACCGATGCCACCTGCGAAACACGCCACAGCGCCCACACCATCAACGCAAGACCCGCCGCGATCAGAAACGGCGCGGCCCACGATTCCATCCACTTGATCGAATCCATCCCATGCCAGACAAAGTGCAGGTTGATCAACCAGAACGCCATGAAGCACGCGAACTGGATCGGCGTCAGATGCAGCCACCCGATCACACGCGTCTGTTCCGCACCAAGATCCACCCAATGCAGCGCACCCAGAATCTGATAAATCGCCTCGCCGCCCACCCAGGTCTGAATCCCGAACCATCCGCACGCCACAACCGCCCGCGCCAGCGCGGGAATGTTCGCCCCCCGCGTGCCGAAACTCGCCCGCATCAACACCGGAAACGGAATCCCATATTTCGCACCCGGATGCCCGTTCAGAATCATCGGGATCAGCACGATCACGTTGCCCAACGCCACCGTCAGCGTCGCCTGCCACCAGTTCATCCCCTGCTCGATCATCCCCGCGGCAATCGTGTACGTCGTGATGCACACCGCCATACCGATCCAGAGCGCCGCAATGTGCCAGGTGCTCCACGTCCGCTGGGCGGGTGTCGTTGGCGCGAGATCAGCATTCGATAGGGAACTCGACGCGTTCGATACCATCGCGATTCTCCACCCGATCCGCGGCAGCAATCGCCGCGTGGGCCAATCTCAACTATCGGCCCACGCTGGCTTTTCGTGCAAAACCAGCCCCGCGGCCCCGCCCCGGCTAGCCGCTTTCCGCCCCCTCCGGCGTACGCTTGCTCCCCGAAACCCAGGACCTTTCAGACCCTTTCAAGACATACCCCAATGCCAACTCTCAACATCAACAAGGCCACCCACATCCACCTCCCCGCCGACACCAATCAGGCGCTCGGCATCGCCCAGTACGCCATCGACTTCATGTCCGATGCGCCCGGCAAGCGGGGCGAGCCCGACAAGTCGGTTCTGGATCGCACCGAACTCTTCCACACCGATGCCAACCTCTGCGGCGTCTCCGCCCTCGCGCTCGGCACCAACGCCCCGACCATCCTCCGCGCCGAAGCACTTCAGTACGCCACGCCCCCCTCCGGCAGCGGCACGCTCGCAGGCGTCCCGTGGGCCAAGGGCGCGAAGCGCGCTGGGGTTCCGACCTTTGGCAGCCACGTGGATGTGCAGGTCGAAAAAGCCATCGTCGCCAACGGGGCCGCCGTCCGCGAGTGGGATTCAAACGGCACCAACTTCGGCTTCAACCCCGAATTCAATCACATCGCGGGCGAGTTCGGTCACAACGACTTCTATGCCGTCGCCCTCGCCGCGGCACAGCTCCGAGGCAAAGACGGCACCTTCGCTCTCAAGGGCATGGTCCTTATCGATGAGATCCGGGGCCGCCTCGCCGAAGTCTTCAGCCTCAAGTCGTACAAGATCGATCACGTTGTCCACGGCGCAATCGGCAGCGCTGCCGCGTTCGGCGCGATGATGGGCGCGACGGCAGAACAGATCGAATCCGCCATCGGCATGGTGGTTGCGCACTACATCCCCTTCCGTGCGATCCGCGCCGGCAAGCAGCTCAGCGATTCAAAGGGCGCCTCCGCCGCGATCAGCACCGAAGCCGCGATTCTCAGCGTGAAGCGCAGCATGGCCGGCTTCCTCGGCCCGCGCGACATCTTCCGGAACCCCGAAGCCATCTTCCGCCTCTTCGAAGGCCCCGGCCAGCTCTTCAAGAAAACCGCCAGCGGCGGCACCGGCATTCCTGATTCCAAGGAAGGCTGGGGTGGCAAGACCTACGCCAGCCCGTTCGACCTCGTGCTCGGCCGCGCCGGCTCCGACTTCGCCGTGATGGGCATGCACTTCAAGCTCGGCCTCTACGAACACCAGAGCGCTGGCGCTCTGCAAGGTCTCATCAACCTCATCAACCGCAATCCGCACCTTCTCGCCGATCAAACCGGCGATGCGATCTCGAAGATCCTCGTCCGCGCATACGAGCCCGCGTTCGGCATCATCGGCGACCCGGCCAAGCGCGATCCCAAAACCCGCCAATCCGCCGACCACTCGATGCTCTACCTCGTCTGCACCATGCTCCGCAAGGCGCTCGAGAACCGTGCCGCGAGCAAGAACTCAGCGGTCACCTGGCGCGACGTCATGCTCCTGCCCCACGACTTCGACGCCAAGAGTCTGCACGACCCGCTCACCCGCTCGCTCATGGAGAAGGTTTCCTTCGAATGGGGCGGCAGCGACTACGACAGCAAGTACCCCGATGGCATCCCGACCTCGATGGTCATCACCGACGACCAGAACCAGACTTTCGACAGCGGCCTCGTCATGTATCCGGGTGGCCACGCGCGCAACGCGATGGGCCCGGACAAGATCGACCTCCAGGAAGTCCTCGACCACAAGTTCAAAAAGCTCGCCGAGATCGCCAGCGACGACCCCAAAGCGCTCGTCAAGCGCCTCGGTGGCCTCCAGTCCAAAAACGCCAAGCAACTCGCCGATGTCATGGACTTCGAGATCAAATCGCACGGCAAGTTCGAGTGACCGGCCTCCAACCGCTTCCGGCTTCTGGATCGCGATGCAGCTGCGAAGCAGCGACAAGCCTGTAGCCTCGGGCGCGAGCCCGAGGTAAGCGTCAACGGCATTTTGAAGCCGCGGCGCGGCGATACTCTTCTGCCCTGCGAGGCGCGTTTGCACACAACGTCCGCCTCGCGTTCCATGGCCGGCTACTCCTCCACTCCCCTCGCCCAAAAGCTCGGTATCAAGCCCGGCCACGCTGTCGGTCTCTGGGCCGAGCCCGATGGTTTCACGTCGTCGCTCATTCCGTTGCCCGACGACGTCACATTCACCGCCATCTCCCGTGGCAAGTCCCCGCTCGATGTCCTCGCCGTCTTCGTTCAATCTCAGAAAGAACTCGCCACCCGCCTCGCCGCGGCCCGCAAGCGCATGAACCCCGCCGCGGGCCTCTGGATCTGCTGGCCAAAGAAAACCAGCGGCATCAAGACCGACGTCACCGAGAACATCATCCGCGATCTCGCGCTCGCCACCGATCTCGTGGACAACAAGGTCTGCGCAATCGACGACACTTGGTCCGGCCTCCGCCTCGTCATCCGCTTGAAGAACCGGCCCGCCGCCAAGTGATCGGAATCTCGCCTTATTTGATCTCGCGATCTCCAGCCTGAAAGGCTGCCAGAATCGAGCCGAGGGTGGAGCGAGGTCCTCCGAGCGACACCCTCGGTTCCAATCGAAAATCTCCGCACGCCAACGGCGTGCAACCGAACTCATCCCGGTTCCATTTCAACGCTGCTTCCCAAACACAATCCGCAGTTCACTCGCCGGCACCCGCCAACACCAGCCGCCCTCCCACAATTCCTGCATCAGCCGCGACGAATTCACGACGACCTCAACAAGCTTCCGGATCTGCTTGATCACAACGAAATCCGATGTAAACCGGACCTTCTGCGAAATCATCCGCACGCCGACATCGTTGTAAAAAGACGGCACCTTCCGCCGGTACGGCCAGCCTTCCTTGCAGAAATACCCCATCGAGTACAGCCCCCACGGCGTCTTGTGCGTGTAGTCGGAGTAGTAGTACGGGTTCGAAAAATGCGGCACCGTGATATGGCACTCGCCATCCCGCTTGAGCACCCGCACCACTTCCCGAATCACCGTCTCGATCTCCGACAGATGCTCGAACGTGTGCACCGATTCGATCCGATCCACGGAGCCGTCCGGCAAAAACGCAAGCCCCTCGTTTAGATTCGCAACAACATCGACCCCCGCGAGCTCGATCGCGTCCACACCGATACTCCCCGCCTTCTTCTTCGGACCGCACCCAAGCTCCACCACCACCGGCGACCTCGCCAGCAGCGGATTCAGATCCGTCAGCACTCGAAACCCATTCGCCATACCTGCAGCATACGAAAGGCAACACGCCTGATCCTCCGTCTCCCTTGACGCCTCGATGCCTCCTGCCTCGGTGCCTTCTTTTCACTCCTCCCTCTCCCGCCTTTCTCCGTGACTTGCTCCGTGGTCCTTCTATGAAGCCGACTCTGTCAAGCGCCAAAGCAACGGACGGGACGGTTTCACTCTTCTATCCGAGCTTCCGGGGGCCGGCTTGCGCCCCCGGGCCCATTCAACTTTGCGATGAGTCCCATTCTCCGTGTCGAGCTTGGCGTCTTTCAACGCCGCCCATTCCACGGACCGGATTCTCGTCTTGTCCGATCTCGTCCTTGCCGCTCCTGTCTTTCCCCGTCAGCGCCTTTCTGTCTTTGC
>JAFLCN010000019.1 GCA_017303555.1 Planctomycetota bacterium | reverse complement strand
AGGCATCTTCCGCGGGCGAAGCCCTCCGCTGCGCTGCGGGCATCGCCCACGGAGAAATTGTATTGAGAAGGGCCGGTATCATCACCCAACTCTCATAGAGCCTGGCACAGAAAACGGGGGCAGGTCAGGGGCATCGTGCCCTCGCACGCTTGCTCGCCAAGCGCGCGCCTTCTCGCATCGTTCTCGAAGCCACCGGCGGCTACGAGCACCCGGTGCTCCGCTGCCTGGGCGACCGCGGCCTGCCCGCCATCCGTGTGAACCCGCGTCAGGTCCGCGACTTCGCCCGCGCCACCGGCATCCTCGCCAAGACCGATGCCATCGACGCCAAAGTCCTGGTCCGCTTCGGCAGCGCCGTCGAGCCCGCGCACCGACCGCTGCCCGCCCCCGAACGTGAAAAACTGGCTCGTTTGCAGACCCGACGCTCCCAGCTCGTCGATCTCCGCACCGCCGAGCACAACCGGCTGGAGCAGACGACCGACGCCGGGATCACGCGAACGATCAGGGCGGTGATCAAGACCCTGCAGGAACAGATCAAGCTGATCGAAGCCGAGTCGGCCGACGTCATCGCCGAGCACGCCCAGCTCGAGCGTCACTACGCCATCCTCACCTCGATCCCCGGTATCGGCCCGGTTACCGCCGGCGTGCTCATGGGCCAGATGCCCGAGTTGGGAACGCTCTCGCGTCAGCAGGTCGCCGCCCTGGCGGGCTTGGCGCCTTTTAACCGCGACAGCGGCACCCAGCGCGGCCAGCGTCACATCCGGGGCGGACGCACGTCCGTCCGAACCGCTCTGTACATGGCCACACTCACCGCGCTTCGCGAGAACGAGGTCATCGCCGAAGACTTCGAGCGATACACCGCGGCTGGCAAGCCGCACAAGGTGGCCATGACCGCCTGCATGCGCAAGCTGCTCATCATCGCCAACGCCCTCGTCCGTGATGACATCCTGTGGGGTCAAAAATCTTCTCCGAAAGTTCCACCTCAGCCTTGAACTCCAACACAGTCGCTCTCGAATCTTCTAATACGTCGGCCACAAGCCCGGTGTGGCGAGTTCGAGCAGGTGGTCGTCGGGGTCGCGGAAGTAGAGGCTTGTGCCGCCACGCTCCCATTTCATTTCGCTTTCGACGGGGATGTTGAGCGAGGCGAGGTGATCGCGCCAGGGCTGGAGCTGCGCGGCATCGATCGCGAAGGCAAAGTGCGTCGTGCCGTGTGAATCGTGCGCCGGGATAGAACCTTTGGCGAAGTGGAGGGGTTGCGTCGTGCCGCCTTTGAGGAAGAGCAGCAGCACCTGCGCCCCGGGCAGGTCCATTGCGCAGAGGCGATGATCGTGATTTGGGTTGAGCGGCGCGAGGCCGAAAACGCGGGCATACCAATCGCGCGAGGCGCGGACGTCGGCGACGTAGATGGCGGTTTCAAGAAGGCGGCGGATCGGAGGAGGCATTGGCTACATCCGTTCAACGGTCGGAAGCCCGAGCGTCGTCAAGCCGTCGTGCAGCACGCGCCCGGTCAGGTCGCAGAGACGCAAGCGCGAGAGCACGGTCGCCTCGTTGTCGGCGTTGAGCACCGGGCATGCGTCGTAGAAGCTGCTGAATGCGCCGGCGAGATCGTAGAGGAAGCCGCAGAGGCGATGGGGTTCGCACGAATCAGCCATCGAGCGGAGCGCGCCGGGGTACCGCAATATGGCGAGCGCGAGCGTCTTTTCCTGCGGCTGCACGATCGCGAGCGGGGCCTTGCGGAACGGCGCGTTCGGGCCGGTGTCGATGCTCTTTTCAGCCTGCGCCTTGCGCAGGATGCTCTGGATGCGTGCGAACGCATAAAGAAGATACGGGCCGGTGTTGCCTTCGAACGCGACCATGCGATCGAAGCTGAAGACGTAATCCTTCATCCGGTCGTTGCAGAGATCGGCGTACTTGATCGCGGCAACGCCGACGACTTCGGCGATCTTGTTGCGCTCGGCCTCGGGCAGCGCGGCAGAGCGACGATTCACTTCGACGCCGGCGCGTTCGTGGGCTTCGTCGATCAGGTCGGTCAGCTTCACGTTCTCGCCGCTGCGGGTCTTGAACGGGCGGCCGTCATCGCCGAGCACCATGCCGAAGCCGGCGTGGCGGAGGATCGCGTTCTGCCCGCTTTGCATCTTGGCGTAGCCGGCCTTGCGTGCCGCGGCGAAGACCTGCTGGAAGTGCAGGCTCTGGCGTGCATCGACCGCGTAGACAAGGAGTGATGCGCCAAACTGACGAACGCGACGACGGATGCCCGCGAGATCGGTGGTGGCGTAGAGGAATCCGCCGTCGGACTTGCGGATGATGCACGGCTCGTTGATCTTCTGGCCGTGGTCATTGAGATCGTCCGGACCATCGAGATGGACAACGAGTGCGCCATCGGATTCAACGGCGATTCCCCGCTTGACGAGATCGTCCACCACTTCGCCGAGCTCGTTTGAATAGCTCGATTCACCGGCGGTGTCTTCGGCGCGGACGATCGCGTGCAGGCGTGCGCACACGGCAACGCATTCATCAACCGTGATCTTGGCGATGCGTTCCCAGACGGCGTAGATCTCGGGATCGTGCGACTGGAGCTTGACGAGCGTGAGCTTTGCCGCGGCAAGCTTTTCGCGGGCGCCGTTGACCTGCTCTTCGAGCTCGGCGCGAGCTTTGGGACCGAGATTGAACTTCTCGACGGAAGCAAGGCCATCTTCATCCGCCGTGCACTCGCGCTGCGCGGCCTTGTACGCGCGGTCGAGATCATCGAGCTTGAGGGTGTCCAGGTTGATCTTGCCGGCCTTCGCGTCTGCCGCGATCTTGGCCGTGACCATCGCGATAGGAAGACCCCAGTCGCCGAGGTGATTCTGGCGGACGACGTTGTGGCCGAGGCGCTCGTTCACGCGGGCGAGCGCATCGCCGATGATGGTCGCACGCAGGTGGCCGACGTGCATCTGCTTGGCGAGGTTGACGCCGCAGAGATCGACGGCGATGGTTTCCTTCACCTGCGGCACGGGCACGCCGAGCGACTTGGTGTCTATCGATGTGAGGAGTGCCGCGAGCGCATCACCCTTGAGACGAATGTTGATGAAGCCGGGTCCGGCGATGGACTTGTCGGTGAAAGGCTCGGCGATCTGGGCAAGTTCAGGGTTCGAGGTTGCTTTGGCAACGATCGCGCCGGCAACTTCACGCGGCGGCTTGCCGACGCGCTTCGAAAGGCTCATCGCGACGTTGGCCTGGAAGTCGCCGAGCGCCGCCTGCTTGCTGGCGGTAATAAGAGGATCGGTATCGCCGACTTCCGGGAAGGCGGCACTGGTCGCGCTGCGGAAGGCGGAATCGAGAAGAGCGATGGGGTCGGAAAATGCGGACATTGGAGGGGAGTGTAAGAGGGAGAAAGGGGAAATGGGACTTATGGGTCCCATGGGACCCATGGGTCCTATCGCAGTGGAACTCGCGACCTCAGTTTCCTGACGCGTCGGCCTTCTCTTGCGCCGCCTGACCCCAGTTTGAAACGATTTCTGTGATCTGGTCCGCGATCGGAATCATGGCTGTGCTTGGCGTCAGGCAGTAGGGGTCGTCGATCAAAGCGACACGCTTGTTCTGGAACGCGGGGATATTGAGTTCGCCGGCGCGGCCGAAGAGGGCGATGAGGTCGTCGGGAGTTGGAGCTTTGGGTGCGGATGATCGAGGCGGGCGCGGGGCGAAAAGGATGATGCCGTCGGGTGCGAGCTTGTTCAGGTCTTCGAGGTCGAGGGTGATCCATGGTCCGCCGGTTGCGGGGACTGGCGTGGAGCCGAGGCGTTGGAGCAGTTGGTAATGGAAGCTTGTGGGGCCGAGTGCGCCGATGGGTTTGGTGCCGGAGACGAGGAGGATCTTTCCGGCGGACTGCATCAGCGGGCCCCGGTTCGACCAGGCCATGTGCATGGCGTTCTCGAAGGGCATGGCTGGCTTGAGATGATCGGGCTGGCCGGTTGGTGCCGCGGCGAGTTTCGTATCAAGATCGCGGGTCGCGAAGTCGAAGATGGTCTGGTCCATGGAACGTGCCGCGGCTTCGATCTCGTCGAGCGTGAGCGGGTTGAGATTCTGGACGATCCAGTTGTTGGCTTTGGCAAGGTCGGTGAGGCGTGGCGGCAGTTCTTGTGCGCCCCACTGGATGAAGATGTGGGTGGGCTTGGCGTTGACGAGTTTTTCGTAGTCGATGGTGCCGAGTTCGCCGCAGGTGGGGATTTTCGGATCGAGCGCGATGTCGTAGGCGTGGCGGCCGACGATCTGATCTTCGTAGCCGAGATCGCGGAGGATGATGGCAAGAGCGGGGCTGAGCGCGACGATGCGGAGCTCGGGGCTGGTGATGGAATGAGCGGAGTTCGCGGCGGTCGTAGCCGTGGGCGCGGGGGTTCCTGACGTGGTCGGCGCGGCCGGTGGGGTGGCCGATGGCGAGCGGTCGCAGGCGACGAGAGTGAACACGATTGCAAGAAAAAGGCATCGCATGGCAGAGGCTATGGGCGTGAAACCGATTCGGCCGGGTGAACCAGAATACCAGCCTTTGTCCGCTCGATAGGCTGCACGTTCCGGGAGGTCTCGCATGAATCTCTATTCGAGTTCGCCGCTGATCGTGGTTGGGCTGTTTGTTGGTGTGCTCTGCTGCATCGAAGCGGGTCGACGGGTCGGCAAGAAGATGCAGAAGCAGGGTCAGGATCCGGGCAAGACTGGAACGGGCGCTGTGGAGGCGGCGGTGTTCGCGCTGCTCGGGCTGCTGATTGCGTTCACGTTTTCGGGTGCCGCGGCACGATTCGATGCGCGGCGCATGCAGATCGTGAACGAGGCCAATGCCATCGGGACGGCGTACCTGCGTGTCGATCTGCTTCCGGCGGATCGGCAGGCGGAGATCCGAGATCTGTTCCGCGCGTACACGGATGCGCGGCTCGAGGTCTATCGCGCTGTTCCAGATATGGAGAATGTGCGAACGCAGCAGGCGAAGGCGGCGAGTGTGCAGGAGAAGTTGTGGGCGAAGAGTGTTGCCGCGTGTGCGCAGTCGCCAACCCCTGCGACCACGACGCTGATGATCCCGGCGCTGAACGAGGTGTTCGATGTGGCCACGCTGCGCACGGCGTCGGCGGACCTGCATGTGCCGACGATCGTCATCCTGATGCTCGTCGTCGTCTCGCTCGGGTGCGCGATGCTCGCGGGGTTTGACATGTCGGTGTCGAAGCAGCGGAGCGTGATGCACTTCTTTGGGTTTGCGTTCCTGATCGCGCTGGTGGTCTTTGTGATCCTCGATATCGAGTTTCCACGGCTCGGCTTTATCCGGCTGGACGGCTTTGATCGCTACATGGAGGCGGTCCGGGCGGCGATGCAGTAAGTTGTTCGCCCCTTCCCCTCGGTCTCATCCGGCGAATCCTTCTGTTTGGGGCTGGGCGGGGTCAAGGGCGAGTGGAGGTGGCGAGTTTCGGAGCCGGAATGGCTCGGAATCCCCCGGCTTGCCCGGTTGGGTTGGCGCGCCAAGAATCCCCTCCACGTCTGACTGGCCCGTACGGCGAAAGCCGCTGGGTTAAAGAGCGGGATTGCCCCGTGACCTCTTGGACGCGATCGGATGAGCGGCGTGCCGCAAGTCCCTGTTTTAGAAGGGTTTGAACATGTCTGACACTGCTGTTGATGCGAAGGTGAAAGAAATCGGCGACAAACTGGCTGGCCTCAGCCTGAAGGAAGCCGTTGATCTGGGCAAGTACCTGAAGGATGCCTACGGCATCGAGGCCGCGGCCGGTGGCGCGGTGGTGATGGCTGGCGGCGCGGCCGGCGGCGGCGCGGCGAAGGCCGAAGAGAAGGACAGCTTCGACGTGGTCCTCAAGGCGGTCGATGCTGCCAAGAAGATCCAGGTCATCAAGGTCGTCCGCGAGGCGACGGGTCTGGGCCTGGCGGAAGCCAAGGCGTTCGTCGATGCCCCGGGCAAGGCGATCAAGACCGGCCTGTCGAAGGACGAGGCCGAGAAGCTCAAGAAGACCATCACCGATGCGGGTGGCACGGTCGAGCTGGCCTAAGGCTGACTGGTTGGAACAGTGCGTTTTTCAGAAGGCCCGGGCGACCGGGCCTTCTGTCTTTTTGAGTGCGGATGCGTGGTAGGCTGAAGAGGGGCTTGGGGTCCGAGCATGCGGCGCGGCGTCGTTCAAAGAGTTGCGTGCTATTGGCTGTGCGGCAGTGCGCTGGCGCTGCTGATTGCTTTGGTCGCGTACGCGTTCGGCGGGAGCCCATTTGCGCTTCGGCGATTTGCACCGTCCATAGCTCGCGGCATCAGTCCGGGCTTCCCCGACGGGAGCATGTGGGAATGGCAAGAAGAGCGGAGCACATTCTCTGTAGTGGTGACTTCGTGGGTGCGGAGCGATGACGAACTGAAGGCATATCAGTTGGGTGTGTTGCCCGGGTTCGAAGCGGTGGTGCGGCCGCGCTGGTGGTGCTACGGAATGGAACGGTTGATGCCGCCGGTCGAGAGCGCCGTGCGCGATCATGACGTTCCGTTCGTCACGGATTTTGCGTACGGCTGGCCGATTGTGAGTTTGTCGAGTCGGCGCCCGGGACCGGAGTTGCTGCGCGAAATGGCCGAGGGGCGGCGAGCGGATGACGGTGAACTGCTGGGTGTTGGCAGCAACGGGTTGCCCCGCGCTCAGATCGGATGGGAGCACCACACATTTCTGTCGCGCTGGGGCTGGAATAGCGGGGTGTGGCCGACGCGAATCCTGTGGCCGGGTGTCGTCTTTGGCGGGGCTTGGTGGGGCGTACTGCTCGCACTGCCGGAACTGGCGCTCGTGGGTATTCGTCGCTGGAAGGGCACGAAGCACGAAGCGCAGGCGATTGAAGGACTCAAAGAGAAGGGACGAACGCCGATCGGGATGTTCCGCCGCGCGGTCTCTGCGCTGGTTGTGGGTGTGTCGTGTGCGTTTGGCATTGTGATTGTCGCCAGCGCGTTCGAAGCAGTGTGGCTGTTTCGATTGGGTGAGAATGCGAGATTCGAGTGGGGCGAGACCCCATTGAGGGAGAATGGGCGCGCGTGGCGTTGGACAGTTGTGAATTCGCTCGCCCGAACGACGGTGAACAGCGACGTTGAGGATGCCGCACGGATCGAGCAATGGAAAGACATGCACTACGGAGACGGAGTTGTGGCGGTCGAAGGAGCCTCGCCGTGGTGGTCGATCTCCATCGAGCAGCCCGTTCCGCCCGTTCTGCACGGAACGTTCGATGAGATGATGCCGAGCGTGGTCGACGATGCTTTCGGGTTTCCATGGCGGTGCATGGCACGCCGAATCGAGTGCTACGACATCCGATTCAATAAAGGAATGAAGGGCACACCGCCTGTGACGGCGGGGATGGGCCGCACATCGGGCTTCCCGCTGCTGGTGTCCGGCGTTCGAATAGAGATTCCGGTGTTGGGGGGCGTGACCAACAGCGGATGGTGGCCGACTCGCGTGCTTTGGTTCGGGCTGCTGGCGGATTTGGTGTTCTTCGCGGCGATTTGGCTGCTCATCGGGTTCACTTGGCGACGAGCGGTCTGGTTGAAAGAGGAACGTCGCCGCCGCAAGGGCCTTTGCGCGGGGTGCTGCTATCGGATGACAGGAATTGAGATTGGAGCGAAGTGCCCCGAATGCGGGCGGGAGCGAGAGGGCACAAGTCACGGAGCTACTTTGAGGCCGGCTTGAAGACGGCGATGGCCGCGGCCATTGCGGCCTTTACGAGGGCATCGTCAAGGGTCGCGAGTGGCAGGTTTTTTCGCTGGGCCAGTTCGAGGTATGTGGCGTCGTAGACGGTGAGGGCGTGTTGCCGGGCGAGATCGAGGACGATGGCCTCGCGCGGAGATTCGTCGACGCTGAAGGGCAGGAGTGCGAGATCGGACAGGAATGCGGCGGTGCGGACGGGCGTGAGGCGTTTGCGGCGTTCTCCCATGATGAGCGCGTTTCGGAGTTCGAACCAGAAGAGAGTTGGGACGATGGCTTCGTCAGCACCGATCGCCTCGATGACCGCCTCGGCGTAGGCGGCGTCCTCATCGTCGAAGGCTATTGCGAGGATCGCGGAGATATCTGGGATAAGGGCCAAGTCAGAACCTGTGTGATTCGTGCTTGAGTGAGAGCAGCTCTTCGCGGCTGATGCCCTTGAAGGTGCCGCGGAAGCTCTTGAGGCGGGCGACGGCCTCAGCGATTGCCGAGGCGTCGCGCACGGAATCGGGAGGGACGATTTTTCCGACGGCGCGGCCGTGCTTGGTGATTTGGAAGGTCTCGCCGCGGGAAGCGCGATCGAGTAGTTCGCTCAAGCGTGTTTTGGCATCGAAAGCACCGATCGTTTCCATGGCTGCACTCCAACCAGTTTCCAACTAGTAGTATATCGAGACGAACGCGCTTCTCGTTCGTCCGATTCCAGAAGGCTATTTGAAATAGGGGGTTCTGTGGGGGAGCGTGGCGCGGCAATCCGAATGCCAACCGAACAGAAATTTGGGTGAGATGGAGAAACTTTCGACAAAAAAGTCAAGTTGGGCTTGCGGGGGGCAAGCGGGGTTGATCTCAGGGGGTGTATACTGACGGGTTCGGCAGCGAACACGGCGGCGGCGAACTCGGCACACTTGGGCGATTTGAACTGAAACTCTCGGCGTGAGCACAAAAGGCTTGTGAACCAGGTCGGGGTATGACTCCCTGCGGCGATTTTTATCGGCGCGGCGGAGTTATCCATCGGACGAAAGGACTTCGGATGCCTGCAAATCCTTCTTCTACAGGCGGCTATCGCGTTTTCCAGACCCCCATGCTGGCGACCACTCCGGTCGCGAACGTGCGCAACTTTGCGAAGCGTGGCGACGGGATGGAAATCCCTGATCTGACCAAACTGCAATCGGACGGATACAAGCGGTTCCTGCAATTGGAAAAGGGACCGGAGGAGCGCGATGCGACGATCGGTCTCGAATCGCTGCTGAAAGAGATCTTCCCGATCAAGTCGTACGACGAGACGATGAGCCTCGAGTACTTGTCGTACGTGCTGGAAGAGCCCCGGTACACGCCGGACGAGTGCCGCGAGCTGCGGCTGACCTACGGCCGCCCGTTCCGTATTGCCGTGCGCCTCAAGCGCGAGGGCAAGCCGGACATGCCGGAAGAAGATATCTATCTGGGCGAGTTCCCGATCATGATGGGCGGCGGCGAGTTCATCGTGAACGGCGCCGAGCGCGTGATCGTGAGCCAGCTCCACCGTTCGCCGGGCGTGGACTTCTCGATCGTGTCCAGCGAAGGCGACCGCCCGCTGCACTCGACCCGCATCATCCCCGAGCGCGGCTCGTGGATTGAACTCGAAGTCACGAAGAAGGACGTTCTGGCGATGCGAATCGACCAGAGCACCAAGCTCGCGGCGACGACGTTCCTGCGCTGCCTCGATGAATCCGTCGCGCCGACGGATCGTCTGCTCTCGCTGTTCTACGAAGTGACCTCGGTGCCGGCGGACAAGATCCGTGCGGAGCACTGGGCGGCTGAAACCGTGATCGACAAGGAGACGGGCGAGGAGCTCGTGCACGTCGGCCGCCAGATCGGCGAGCAGGCCGAAGCGATCAACAACAGCAACCTGAAGAACGTGAAGGTGATTCAGAATCCGAGCGATGTGCTCATCCTGAACACGATCGCGGAAGAGAAGCTCGAGCAGTTTGCCGAGTTTGCCGAGACGGATTACGAGCGTGCGCTGGTCAAGCTCTATACCAAGCTGCGTCCGGGCAACCCGCCGCAGGTTGAGAAGGCCAAGGCGCTGTTCGCCGAGAAGTTCTTTGATGACAACCGCTATCGCCTGGGCCGCGTCGGCCGGTTTCGCATCAACCGCAAGTTTGATCTGAACGTCCCCGAGGACATGATGTTCCTGCGGAGCGAGGACTTCCTGCGGGTGATCCAGTACGTGCTCGATCTGCGTTCGAACCGTCCGGACCCGAAGACCGGCCGCCCGGTCGCGCAGGTGGACGACATCGATCACCTCGGCAACCGTCGCCTCCGCACGCTCGATGAACTCGCAGTGGAAGAGCTCCGCAAGGGCTTCCTGAAGCTGAAGCGCACCGTGCAGGAGCGCATGAGCGTCAAGGACCCGAACGAACTCGCGAAAATCGCGGACCTTGTGAACAGCAAGAGCATCTCGAGCGCGATCGACTTCTTCTTTGGTCGCTCGGAACTCTCGCAGGTTGTTGACCAGACGAACCCGCTCTCGAGCCTTGTGCACGAGCGGCGTCTCTCGGCGCTCGGACCGGGCGGCCTGAACCGCAAGCGCGCGGGCTTCGAGGTGCGCGACGTGCACATCTCGCACTACGGGCGCATCTGCCCGATCGAAACGCCGGAAGGCACGAACATCGGTCTGATCGCGTCGCTGGGCATCTACAGCAGCATCGACGACTACGGCTTCCTGCGCACGGCGTATCGCGAAGTGAAGAACGGCGAGCTTTCGGGCAAGACCGTTCACCTCCGCGCGGACGAAGAGATGCAGAAGGTTCTCGCGCCGACGGACGCGCTGGATGAGAAGGGCCGCCTGAAGAAGGGCGCGATTCTCGCACGCGTGGCGGGCGAACTGGCGGAGACGGGGAGCGACAAGGTTGATTACGTCGACATCTCGCCCAAGCAGGTCGTGGGTATTTCCGCGGCACTCATCCCGTTCCTCGAGCACGACGACGCCAACCGCGCGCTGATGGGTTCGAACATGCAGCGTCAGGCTGTGCCGCTGGTGAAGGTCGATCCTCCGTGCGTGGGCACGGGCGTCGAGAAGGCCGTGGGCCACAACACCGGCATGGTGGTGAAGGCGAAGAACGCCGGCACGGTGACGTACTGCGATGCCGAGCGGATCATCATCGATAACTCGGACGAGTATGTGCTCCGCAAGTTCGTGGGCCTGAACGAGCGCACGTGCCAGAACCAGAAGCCGATCGTGAAGCCGGGCCAGAAGGTTGTGAAGGGCCAGGTTCTTGCCGACGGCGCGAGCACGCGTCAGGGTGAACTGGCGCTCGGCAAGAGCATCCTCGTCGCGTTCAACACCTTCGACGGGTACAACTTCGAAGACGCGATCGTCATCAACGAGAAGCTGGTCAAGGACGACACGTTCACCAGCATCCACATCGATGCGTTCGATGTGGAGATCCGCGAGACGAAGCTGGGTCGCGAGGAATTCACCCGCGACATCCCGAACGTCAGCGAGAAGATGCTCCGCAATCTCGACGAGCAGGGGATCATCCGGCTGGGCGCACGCGTCGGCCCGGGCGACATCCTGGTCGGCAAGGTCAGCCCCAAGAGCAAGACCGAACTGACGCCGGAAGAGAAGCTGCTGCACGCGATCTTCGGCCGCGCGGGCGAGGATGTGAAGAACGACTCGCTGGAAGTGCCGGCGGGCGTCGAGGGCATCGTGATCGGCGCGAACAAGTTCAGCCGCCGGCTCCACATGAACGAGGAGCAGAAGAAGCAGTTGAAGAAGGACATCGCCGACTACGAGAAGCTGATGGACGACAAAGCCATCGCGCTCTTCAAGGAGATGACGCAGAAGATCAACGAGATCATGGGCACGCCCATGGTCGATCCGAACACGCGTCAGAAGGTCGGCGCCAGCGACATTCCGGAAGTCATTCTGGAACAGGTCAAGACGTTCGACATCAAGTGGGCCAAGGGCAGCAAGGAAGCCCGCGAGTCGGCCGAAGTGGTTCACCGCCAGTTCTGGCCCCGCATCAAGGGCCTTGAGGCCGAGAAGGGCCGCAAGGTTGCGCACATGAAGCGCGGCGACGAGCTGCCGACCGGCGTGCTCGAAATGGTGAAGGTCTACATCGCCACCAAGCGCACCCTGAGCGTGGGCGACAAGATGGCCGGCCGCCACGGCAACAAGGGCGTCATCGCCCGCATCGTGCCGGAAGAAGACATGCCGTTCATGGAAGACGGAACCTCGGTCGAGGTTCTGCTCAACCCGCTGGGCGTGCCGAGCCGCATGAACGTTGGTCAGATTCTCGAGACGCACCTGGGCTGGGCGGCCCGCGTGCTCGGGTTCCAGGCGATCACCCCGGTCTTCGACGGCGCGGTCGAGCAGCAGGTGCACGACGCGATCGACGAGGCGAACAAGAGCGTTGAAACGCGGCTTGCGAATTACGAGGCGACGGCCACTTGGCCTCAGCCCCGCGATCTGCTCGCCAAGATGCCCCGCGGCGGCAAGATCCAGTTGCACGACGGCCGCACCGGCGAGCCGTTCAATCAGCGGACCACCGTCGGCTACATGTACATGCTCAAGCTGCACCACCTGGTGGATGACAAGATCCACGCTCGTGCGACCGGCCCGTACTCGCTCATCACGCAGCAGCCCCTGGGCGGCAAGGCCCGCACCGGCGGCCAGCGATTTGGCGAAATGGAAGTGTGGGCGCTCGAGGCGTACGGCTCGGCGTACGTGCTGCAAGAGTTGCTCACGGTCAAGTCGGACGACGTCGAAGGTCGTACCAAGATCTACGAGAGCATGGTGAAGGGCACGAACAAGCTCGAGGCGGGCATGCCCGTCGCGTTCGATGTGCTCTGCAACGAACTCAAGGGTCTGGGTCTGAACGTGACGCTTGAGAAGAAGAAGCTGGAAGGCGGAAGCCTGCTGTAGTGGGCCATGTGGAACAGTCGGGACAAGTACGTTTCAAGGGTTGTGCTCCACATCGAGCGTGAGCTTGAAACGCTCAACAAGGCTCTTCCGGTTGCGCTCAAGGTTGATTCGGTCACGGGAACGCAGGCGGATTGGAAATTGGGAATCGGAATTGAAACGCAGGCAGTCTCGACAGAGTGGTTCGATTTGTTCGAGGTGCTTTCTGTTCTCGGGAGTCAGGTCAACGAGGAATTCAAGCGGGATAAGTGGTATTTCGGGATCGAATTGCTGGTGCCTGATCGGTTGCTCGGAAAAGTTGGATTCGAAAATTTGAAGCGGCGGCAGCAGCAAGAACGCGACAACGACGATTTCCGGCATGTCCGGTTGAGGATGAACAATGGCTGAAACCGTTTACGATCGTGTGAATGACTACTCGGCAGTGAAGGTGACGCTCGCGTCGCCCAACGACATCCGCGCCTGGTCGTACGGCGAGGTGAAGAAGCCCGAGACGATCAACTACCGCACGTACCGCCCCGAGAAGGACGGTCTGTTCTGCGAACGCATCTTCGGACCCGAGCGCGACTACGAGTGCGCCTGCGGCAAGTACCGCGGCACGAAGTACAAGGGCATCATCTGCGACCGCTGCGGCGTGAAGGTGACGCACAGCCGCGTGCGTCGCAAGCGCATGGGCCACATCAACCTGGCCTGCCCGTCGGTGCACATCTGGTTCTTCAAGAGCATGCCGAGCCGCCTGGGCACGCTGCTCGGGATGAAGACCAGCGACCTCGAGCGCGTGATTTACTACCAGGATTACGTGGTCATCGACGCGGGCGATACCGAGCTGACGTTCAAGCAGATCCTGACCGAAGACGAGTTCCGGGCGGCGCAGGACAAGTTCGGCAACGCTTTCAAGGCCTCGATGGGCGCCGATGCGATTCGCGATCTGATCGAGCGCACTGACCTCGATGCCGAAGCCGCGCAGCTCCGCCAGAACCTCAACGAAACCAAGAGCAAGCAGAAGATCAAGGACTTCGCCAAGCGGCTCAAGCTGATCGAGCAGATCCGCGGCAGCCAGAACGATCCGGCATGGCTCGTCATGGACGTCATCCCGGTGATTCCGCCGGACCTGCGTCCGCTGGTACTGCTCGAGTCGGGCAACTTCGCGACGAGCGATTTGAACGATCTCTACCGGCGCATCATCAACCGCAACAACCGCCTCAAGAAGCTGATGGACCTGAACGCGCCTGAGGTCATCATCCGCAACGAGAAGCGCATGCTTCAGCAGGCGGTGGACGCCCTCTTCGATAACAACCGCTGCCGCCGCCCGGTGCTCGGTTCGTCGAACCGTCCGCTCAAGAGCCTGACGGACATGATCAAGGGCAAGCAGGGCCGCTTCCGCGAAAACCTGCTAGGCAAGCGCGTCGATTACTCGGCGCGTTCGGTCATCGTCGTCGGTCCGGAGCTCAAGCTGCACCAGTGCGGTCTGCCCAAGAAGATCGCTCTGGAACTCTTCCAGCCGTTCATCATCCGCAAGCTCAAGGAGCATGGTCTCGCCGACACGATCAAGAGCGCCAAGCGCATGCTCGAGCGTCGCGATGCCGCGGTGTGGGACATCCTTGAAGAAGTCATCTATCAGCACCCGGTGCTGCTCAACCGCGCCCCGACGCTGCACCGAATGGGCATCCAGGCGTTCGAGCCGGTGCTGGTCGAAGGTAACGCGATCCGCATCCATCCGCTGGTCTGCGGCGGCTTCAACGCCGACTTCGACGGCGACCAGATGGCTGTGCACCTGCCGCTGAGCGTCGAAGCTCAGGCGGAAGCGCACGTGCTGATGCTGAGCACGCACAACATCTTCTCGCCCGCGAACGGCAAGCCGATCATTTCGCCGTCGCAGGACATCGTGATGGGCGTGTACTTCCTCACGTACCAGGCGCCGGACGAGAAGGCCGAGAAGGATCTGAAGCGTTTCAAGGATCGGCGCGAGGTCATGCTCGCGTACGACCAGGGCAAGATCGGGATCCACGAGCGGATCATCGTCCGCGTCGATGGGTTCTCGAAGGTTGTGGAGAACCAGGGCGGCGGCGTGAAGGACATGGCGGCCAACAAGCGCCTGGTCACCACGGCCGGCCGCGTTCTCTTCGCCGACATTCTGGCGAAGGGCATGCCGTTCTACAACTGCGTGCTGGGCAAGAAGGGCTGCGCCCGCGTCATCGACGATGCGTACCTCTTCGCCGATCGTCCGAGCACGATCGACTTGCTCGACAAGATGAAGGAAGCGGGCTTCAAGCAGTCCACGCTGGCGGGACTTTCGCTCGGCGTCACCGATCTGCGCATCCCGAAGGAGAAGGCGGATCTTCTCGCCGAAGCGCAGAAGAAGGTGGACCGCGTCGAGAAGAACTACGACCGGGGCATCATCACGGCGCGCGAGCGGTACAACCAGTTGCTGGACATCTGGTCGCACTGCCGCGAGAACGTGCAGAAGAAGCTGCTGGAAACGCTGAAGAACGACCGTCGCGACGAGAACGGCAACGAGATGCCGATCGACACGAAGCAGGGCAAGTTCTATCTGAACCCGGTGTACCTGATGTCGGACTCGGGCGCCCGAGGCAACATCAGCCAGATGCAGCAGTTGGCGGGCATGCGAGGCCTGATGGCCAAGCCGTCGGGCGAGATCATCGAGACGCCGATCCGCTCGAACTTCCGCGAGGGTCTGTCGATTCTCGAGTACTTCAGCTCGACGCACGGTGCGCGTAAGGGCCTGGCCGATACGGCGCTCAAGACGGCCGACTCGGGCTACCTGACGCGTAAGTTGTGCGACGTGGCGCAGTCGGTGATCGTGGGCGAGTACGACTGCGGCAGCCGGCGCGGCATCGTGAAGCGGGCGATCTACAAGGGCGAGCAGGTCGATGTGCCGCTGCGGGACATCATCGTCGGGCGCGTGGCCGTGAACACGATCACCAATCCGAAGACGGAAGAAGTGCTTGTTCACGAGAACGAGCTGGTGACGCCGGAGATCGCGGCGCGACTGGAGAACGCGGGCATCACGGAAGTGATGGTGCGTTCGCCGTTGACCAGCGAGAGCCGCTTTGGCTGCTCGGTGCTGGATTACGGCATGGACCTTTCGACCGGCCGGTTCGTCGAGCCGGGCATGGCGGTGGGCATCATCGCGGCGCAGTCGATCGGCGAGCCGGGCACGCAGCTCACGATGCGCACGTTCCACACGGGCGGCATCGGCCAGCGAACGGCTCAGGAAACGCAGTACCCGGCGCTCAACGCGGGCAAGCTGGAGCTGCGTGACTGCAACGAGGTGCCGGTGAAGGACGACGACGGCCACGATGCGCACGTGGTGCTGAAGCGCAACGCCGAGCTGGCGGTGCTGGATTCGGCCGGGCGCGAGCTGGAGAAGTACAAGGTTCCGTACGGCGCGTTCCTGTACGCGAAGCACGGGGACGACGTGAAGAAGGGGCAGATCCTCGTCAAGTGGGACCCGCACCGCACGCCGATCCTGGCCGAGAAGGAAGGCTTTGTGAAGTTCGTGGATATCGAACTGGGCGAGACCGTCCGCGAAGAAGAGAGCGGCGGCGCGATGGCGCTGATCGTGATCGAGCACAAGGGCGACCTGCACCCGGCAATCAACATCCTGGATGCGAGCGGCAACATCCTCGACTTCCACTTCCTGCCCGCGAAGGCGCGACTGGAAGTGAAGGACGGCCAGGCGATCAAGGCTGGGCAGATGCTCGCGCGTCAGCCCAAGCAGGCCGCGGCAAGCCAGGACATCGTGGGTGGTCTGCCCCGCGTGACGGAGATCTTCGAGGCCCGCAAGCCCAAGGACCCGGCGTTCATGGCCGAGATCTCGGGCAAGGTCGAGATCTTCTCCGACAAGCGCAAGGGCAAGATGACGATCCGCGTGGTGTCGGATTCGGGCCTCGAGAAGGATCACCATGTGCCGAGCGACAAGCAGTTGCTCGTCCACACGGGCGACTTCGTCGCGGCCGGCGATCCGATCACGGACGGCCCGCTTGTGCCGCACGACATTCTCCGCATTAAGGGCGAAGAAGCGCTGTGGGCGTACATGCTGGACGAAGTGCAGAACGTGTACCGCGCTCAGGGCGTGGTGATCAACGACAAGCACATCGAGCTGATTCTCTCCTCCATGCTCCGCAAGGTGAAGGTGGAAAGCCCGGGCGATACGGATCTTCTGCCGCAGGAGGTCATCGACAAGTTCAACTTCAAGCTGAAGAACGCGGAGATCGGCCAGATGTACCGCGTGAGCGATCCGGGCGGGACCGATCTCCCCTTGAACGCGCTGGTGAGCAAGGACGAGATCAAGGAAGCGAACGCGAAGGCGGAAGCGGCCGGCAAGGACGGCGCGAAGGCCAAGCGTGCGCGTCCGGCGACGGGGCGCACGCTGCTGCTGGGCATCACGAAGGCGGCGCTCTCGAGCGATTCGTTCCTGTCGGGTGCATCGTTCCAGGAGAGCACGAAGGTGCTCACCGAAGCATCGCTCCGCGGCGCGACCGATACGCTGGTCGGCCTGAAGGAGAACGTGCTGCTGGGTCACCTGATTCCGGCGGGCACGGGCTTCCGTCCGTACCAGGAGATCAAGGTGCGGGCGCTGGTCGAACTTCCGCCGGAGGAAGAGGACGACGAAGAAATGCTGGCGGAGGCTTCGGCCGCCGCGGCGGCTCTCGGCGCCTCGCCCAGCGAATCGCTGAGCACGCCGGAAGTGACGATCCCGGGAGCGGGAACGCCGGCGGAGATTTGAGGTTCCGCTTCGCGGGAATGAGAACGTGAATTCAGTGCGGCCCGGGCGAAAGCTCGGGCCGTTTTTCTGTTGAACTACCTCATGCGAGTTGTGAAACCACTCCGCGTTTACTCGCTGCAAGACAGCCTGTCGATGTAATTTGATAGGCTATGTCAAGGTGTTTGGAATTGCACGAAAACTCGCTTGGCCGTTTGCGTGCGCTGCGGCGATAGCGATGCTGATGGTTGCCGTCACAGTCGTTGGCCCATGCTTCGTGACCGGGTGGCATTCAATGTTCAAGCTGTCCAAATCTTCGAAGGCCGGATTAACACCGCGTGCAGAGAATGGATTTGCGTGGAACTGGTGGGCTATCGAACGAACTGACGGTGTCAGCATTCGAGCGTGGGCCGCGCGCTCTGATGACCAACATTCGGAGACTGGAGATGTTCGATCGCTTCCAGATTGGAGCGTGGTTCGGCGGTCACCATCTCCGCCTGCGATCGAACGAATTGGTAATGCCTTCCCCGAGGTTTGTGAGGACGCGTACGGATGGCCGCGTCCAGCGCTTATGTCTCGGGTCGACTACACGGTTTGGGATCCCGTCCTTCAGTCGTTTCGACCGCGCATTGTTCATGGAGTTGAGAACAGGATGTTCAGGCCCGGCATCGCCGTGAGGGTTTGGCCGACTCGTGTGCTGTGGCAGGGATTGGCGTTGGACTGGTTAACGATGCTTCCAGTTGCGACTTGCTTCGCCTTTGCCCCGACCGCTGTTCGTCTGGCTCGCAGGTCGCTCCGTCGCGAGTATCAAAAATGCGGCGGCTGCGGATACGAACGAATTGGTAATGCCGAAGAGTGGACGTGCCCAGAATGCGGGTCACTTCAGCACTTCGTCCCTCCGATCGGCTGGACAAACCGTTTTTCCGTATTGACGTTCTTCAAGCGCCCGAGAATTGCGATACGGCTGATCTTTGCAATCGTGTTTGCGATGCTTGCAGCAGTCGTTGGGGTGTATCTGGCGGGGTTCATCGGGCCGATGTGAAGCACAAAGGGAGCATTTGTGGCTGCACCGTTCGTGCGAGTGTGCTCTCGGGTGGCGGTTGCGGGCAGTGTTCTTCTCGCAAGCGTTCTCTTTGCTGCCGGGTCGCCGCTACTGATCTGCGCAGTACAGGCATACGTTCCAGCGTTCTTCTGGTGGAGAAGTCGCATTGGCGTTGGCCCACTGAGTGCGCACAAGCAAGCTTGGGTTTGGGGGGTCTCCGACGGATTCGGTCAGAGCGAGCTTCTTGGTCAGATTGTCAGCGAGCGGATGGCAAAGGCCTACGACATTCCACAACCGCCGGATATCGCCGCCAAGCAAACGCCTCGGGGGCCCGCGCCATCCTGGTCGATCGTGTCGAGACAACTGACACCGCCGCATGTTGTTGTCACTCAGGACGAGCGAGTTCCTTCGTTCGAAGAACAGGCGTATGGGTGGCCAGCACGCAGCTTGAGCTACCGCAAAGAATCGTTCGAAGAGCGGCTTGTCCCGGTGCCTGGAAGCGCAGGGAAGCTTGAAGCCGAGTTCGAAATGACCGTTGACGGAGCGTTCTATGCTGAAGTCATCCCGTCGTGGCTCTTCTATCACAATCACCAGTGGCCGACGTACATCATCTGGCGCGGCATGATCTTGAATGTGCTGTTCTTTGCCGCGGTCTTCAGTTGCCCGTGGTGGATTCGCGAGCTTGTGCGGTGGCGCCGGGCTCGAAACGGCCGCTGCGTTCACTGCGGATACTCGATCGCCGGGCTTAGCTCGGAAAAGTGCCCGGAGTGCGGCTGGGAAGTGGCGGTTCGGGCGACACGTTCGTCATGACAGGCAGATCGGTCTGGCCCGTCGCAAGCATCACGCGGATGTACGGGATGCACATGCCGCAGCCTGTGCCGCAGCCGGTTTGGCGGGACAGTGCTTCGAGGTCGCGTGCGCCGGCCTCGGCGAGTTTTTTCAACTCGGCGAAGGAGATGTCGTGGCAGATGCAGCGGGAGACCATGGGAAGCGAGAAGTGAAAAACGAACAGCGAACAGGGAAGCAGGTGAAAGCAAACACAGAAAACAGGGCCCACCCCCAAGCCCCCTCCCTCGGGGAGGGGGTTTCGGAGAGGTCACCATTGTTCCCAGTCGGGGATGTAGCCGGGGTCGGGAGTCTTTGAGAGACTGCCGGTGCCGAGGGAGCGGCCTTTGGAATCGCGCTTCAGGAGATCGGTGGGAACGATCGTTTGCGTTGCGCTGCCGTCGGCGTGCGATGCGACGTTGGACTTTTGCTTCAGGCCGTGGCGGAATGCGGTGGTGGGGGATGAGTTGGTCTGCCAGCCCGCGTACTGCGAATAAAGCATGGGCGGATCGAGGAGCGCGGTGCTGCGAGGGAGAGTTGTTGCGTTCACGCTTGCGAGCAGCGTGTCGGCGAAGACGAGCAGCGATGATGGGGAACGGATGTCGGCGAGTTTTCGCCAGGGGCGGAACGAGATCTCGTTGGCCCAGCCCGGAGTCATTTCGGGCGAGAGGTAGTAACCGTTGTAGCCGTAGGTGGTGGAGACTTTCAGATTCTGCGTTTGGGGCGTGTAGGTTCCGGAGGGCTGCTCGGGGCATTCGAGCGCGGAGCGTTCGGCGCGTGCGGTGTTCAGATAGGGCATGAGGGTGCCGCTGCCGGGCGGGGCGGTGGGTGAATCGGCGCCGAACCAGTAGAGAACGGGGCCGGTGCCGATGAAGCGGGTTTGCCAGTATGCCGCGGGAACGGCGTGGTCTTTGTAGTCGCCCGCGTAGAGCGACCAGGCGAGGGCGAGTTGGCGTTGATTGGACAGGCACTTGGCGGTGCGCGAGGCGGCGATCACGTTGCGAAGTGAGGGCATGAGGATCGAGAGCAGCAGGCCGATGATCGCGATCGTGACGAGGAGCTCGATGAGGGTGAAGGCGGGGGAGAAGGCATTCACCACAGAGGCACGGAGGCACAGAGGAAGGCCGGGAGAAGACAAGGGAAGAGATGAGGAGTGACGAAGAGAGGACGAGAGAGCGATTGCCTTTTCCAAATCCTCTCTTCTCTGTGTCTCTGTGTCTCTGTGGTGAATGTCTTTCATCGCCTTCCCTCTGTCTGTTCTTGCACTTCGTTCGCGCGGAGGAGGGAGACGAGCAGATCGCGATCGGCGAGCGTGATTTGGCCGTCGGCGTTGACGTCGCGGCTGCCGCCCACTCCTGGCCGCGATTGCTCCCAGGCGTAGAGGTCTTCGATGTCGAAGAGGCCATCGGCGTTGACATCGACGAGGGCGGGCGCGGGGCCGAACGCGATGAGGCCGGCGGTACCGATCGCGTAGAGGTTGCTTCCGGCGATGGCGGGCGAGCCGGTGATGTTCGGTGCGGATTGCACGACGGTGAAAGGTGAAGCGGCGTTTGTGATGTTCGCGTCGAGGATGCGGAGGATGTTGTCGTTGCCGCAGACGGCGAGCTGGTTGGTTGCGCTGGAGTAGATCGGCTGCGTGTTCCAGCCGCCGGCGGGCGTGAACTCGCCGGAGTCGATGAGACTGTTGTGGTTGTTGTCGGTCCAGGTGCGGGTGTGGCTGGACCAGAGGAGCGATGCGCTCGATGGAGTGCTCGAGAAGACTTGAAGCGACGGAACGGAACCGAAACCTTGAATGCCGGTCGAGAGGGCGAGGCGGTTTCCCGGAAGGCGAATGGGGACAGATGCGCTGCGGTTGCAGTTCACTGTCCATTGCTGCGCTCCGGTGCTGGCGCGGAGCTTGATGAGGTTGCCGGAGTTTGTGCCGCCGAAGAAGCCGTAGGTCGCGGCGTAGATTGCGTCGTTTGCGGCATCGAGCGAGAGACTTCCGAAGAAGCCATTCGAGGTCGGGTTGGTGAATGTCCAGAGCGGGTTGGGCGGCGCGCCTGTGTTGTCGGCGGCAGAATGAGCAGGAAACGCGAGGATTTGGCCTGGATTCGATGCGTACAGGCCGACGGCGGTCACATACACGCGATCGGTGTTGGGGTCGTATGCGGGCGAGTTGCCGGAAGAGGCGCCGATCGCCGCGGCCCAGAGAATGTCGCCGGGGTGATGCGGGTTGGAGGTGGAGAAAGGATCGAGGTTGATCGAGTAGAGCGCTGCCGAATCGCCGAAGCCGTCGTAGTCGGTGATGAAGAGGCGGCCGTGGCCGCGCCAGGTTCGCGCGATGACGGGCGAAGCGTTCACGATCGGGTTCGTGAGCTGCGTGTTCCACCGGAGCGTTGGGGTGGAGAGCGACACGCCGTAGAGCGAAGATCCGCCGGAAACGATCACGGTTGCGGTGCGTTCATCGAACGTCGGAGTCGCGGTGCTTTCGAGTTCGGGAGCATCGATCGGCAGCGACCACGCGACCGCGCCGGTGCGACGGTTGATCGCGAAGAGCTTCCAGGTCGTGCCGCCGGGTTCGTTCACCGAGCCTGTGGTGTAGACAAAGTGCAGCCCGACCGCGACGCCCGCACGCGCGACGAAGGTGATGGTGCGGTTGTTCTCATCCTTCGAACAGGTCCAGGCGGGCGGGGCGAGTGATGGAAACGGCTGCGTGGTGGTTGCGCTGCGCGTGGTGTCGGAAGCGAGTGTGGGGAAGGTGCCTTGCGCGTGCGAAAGACCGGAAAAGGCAAAGGCATTCGCCACAGAGACACAGAGGCACAGAGAGGAGAAAGAGAGGGATTGGAAATGGTCGATCGCCAGGACGGGCGAGGCGAAGCGGATCTTGGCTTCAAGCCCACTGCCCTTTTCTTCCTCTGTGTCTCTGTGTCTCTGTGGTGAACTCCGTAAAGCCACAACCCGCGCTGTCGCGCGGGCTGCAAGCGAAGTTGAAACTCGCCGGATCAAGCTCTCCTCCGGCGGGGCGCGATGATGCTGGCGATCACGAAGAGCGAAGCAGTGACCGGCGTCGGGATCGCGGCGATGCCGTCGATGTTGATGTTGCCGGTATTGCCCTCTGGATTGCTGATACGCACGAAGCGGATGAAATCGAGGCCGGTCGAAGCGATGTCGATGCCGGTTCCGCCGCCGCTGCCGCTGTAGCCGGCAACGATTTCGGCGAAGGTCTTGCCGATCGGGTTGAAGCTCGGATCAGCCGCCTTCGTGAAATCCGTCGGCACATTGCCCGGCACGGTGTCGTACGGCGAAGTCAGATCCGAGTAACCGAGCGTCGCAAACCCGCTTGTTGCGAGCACGCTGACAGTCCGCCAATCGCTGCCATCCTTCGAGACTTCGACGATGCCGCCGTGGGCGCCGAACTTTCCGTTCGCGACGCCGTTGCTGTCGGTATAGAACCAGTTGCCGAAGATGTTGAAGTCGATGCCGAAGGGGTTGTCGGCCCGGTCGCGCACATCGTGATCGAAGGCAAGCGTCAGGTGTCCGCCGCGGCCGATGCTCACGATGTCGCCCGGATCAAACGGCGGACTGAACGGACTCACGACGCTCGGAAACCCGAACTGCACGCCGGTGAATCGCGTCGGCGAGCCGACAGCCGACGCCGGATCAAGGTACGTCGCGCTCGCGCCGGTGCCTGCCGAGTAGCTCATCCAATCCGATGCGTACGGGCTTGCGAGCGCGTTTGCGGAAGCAAACAGCACACCCGCGGCAGCCGCACCACGAACGCCGAAAGCACAAAAACCTGAAACTCGAGCCATCTCCAACTCCTCGCCACGCCGGCGCGAGAGCGCCGTGTGGCACTTCATCCCGATTTCCGCGCGGGAAGGCCCCCGATGCCACGAAGAAGGCGGCAGATCGCGGGTGAGTTCGGGCCGAGCGCAACGAAGGCGCACAGGCACGGACCTGTTCGGAGCGTTGATGCGGGTGAGAGCGACGCTGCGGGGGCAGGCGAGAGCGCTCGCACCAGCCGCCCCGAAAATCGCGAGGGCCGCCAGTCAGCCCCGCAGGAACATCCTGCAAGGCGTCTTTCGGCAGGTCTTCCGGCTTCGGGCGATCCGCGACCCGCCTTCCCGCGTTCGACCGGCCGGAGTTGGCCGATCGAGCACAGTGGCCGGTGCCTGATCCCTGCGGGAACAAGCACCCTGGGTCGCGCTAGAGCCCGTTACGGCGGCGCGTCCGCGGTGGAATTGACCGTTGGCTGTGAAGCCGGCGGCCGCACCACACTTCCCTCTTTGCCCGGGCATTGGATGCAAGGGCACCGAAGACGCAGGCAGCGTATCGGGCTCGTTCTTGCTGTCAAGTGATTTGGATGGGGGCCTGTCAATCGCGTCAAATGCGCGTCAGGAATGAATCTACAAGAGAAACGCAGCCACCGAGCGTCAAAGATCACGGCCCCCTTTTTTCCGCGGGAAAAGCCCGTACTCCTCTCTTTGTCAGGTTTCTATCAGAATGAGCAGAATGAATACCCTTTCCCCGGTGAAAGCCGGAGGCCTCGAACTGCCGAATCGCGTGTGGATGGCTCCGCTCACTCGGTGCCGCGCCGGCGCGGGCTTTGTTCCCAATGAACTCAACGCGCTCTACTACTCGCAGCGAGCGAATGCGGGCCTGATCATCTCCGAAGCGACCCAGATCAGCCAGGAAGGGCAGGGATATCCCAACACGCCGGGCATCTACTCGCCCGAGCAGGTGGCGGGCTGGAAGCTGGTGACCGATGCCGTTCATCGTGCCGGTGGCAAGATCGTTTGCCAGTTGTGGCATGTCGGCCGGATATCGCACAATGCCTATCAGGTCGGCGGTGCCGCGCCGGTCGCGCCGAGCGCGATCGCGGCGAAGGGCATGTGCCGCCTGCCGGATGGGACGCGCGAGCCGTACCCAGTTCCCCGCGCGCTCGAGACCGACGAGATCGAGCGCATCATCGGCGAGTACGAAACCGCGGCAGAGAACGCCAAGAAGGCGGGCTTCGATGGCGTGCAGCTCCATGCCGCCAACGGCTACTTGCTCGAACAGTTCCTGCGCGATTCGAGCAACAAACGCACCGACCAGTACGGCGGCTCGATCGAGAATCGCGCGGTTTTCCTGCTCGAAGCGGCGGAAGCGCTCGTCAGCGTCTGGGGCCCGGACCGCGTGGGCGTGCGTCTCAGCCCGAGCGGCTGGTCTTCCGACTTCACCGATTCTTCGCCCCTGGAAACGTACACGTACGTCGCGGAAGAACTCGACAAACTCGAACTTGCGTTTCTCGAAATCCGCGAGGCCGATGCCGAGTCGATCGCGGCGGGAAGCCCCAACATTCCCGTTTCGGCGTTCCGTGATGCGTTCAGCGGCGCGCTGGTTGCCAACACCGGTTACTCGCGCGAAAGGGCGGATGAAGGCATCGCGAGCGAGCAGTTCGATGCGGTCGCCTTCGGAAAGCCGTTCATCTCGAATCCGGATCTTGTCGAGCGGTTCCGTCGCGGGTCGGAGCTTGCGCCCTGGGATGCCAAGACGTTCTATCCCAGCCCCGGCGCCGATCTCGCGCACGGATACACCGATTACCCGGCCCTGGCTCGTTGAGCGCGTCGGCTGTTGGATAGCGTGCTAGCGGAGAGAAACCGGCTTCGACAGCACTTCGTTCATCGCGATCGCCCGGCGCCAATCCGCGGCCGACCGGGGCACGACGCCGATGTTTGCCAGCGGAGAAGTCGCTCCCGGAAGGGGCTTGGCGTCGCGAAGGATCCGCTGATCCAGCGCAGCAGCCTCTGCGGCGGCCCGCGTCGTTCGGGCCTGCACGTCAAGGATTTCCTGCTTGCGCCGGGCTTCTGCCGCGGCTTGCTCGAGGCGGAGCCGCTGCTGCTCCATTCTGCGGCGCTTGGCCTTTGCGTCGTTGCGATCCTTCTGCGGGCGCATCTTGGGCGTGCGTGCGGGCGAGGGGGAAACTGTGCCGCCCGAAGTTGAGCCGGGCGGGAGGCCGAGCAGGATCTCGAGCGGATTGGGTGTGCGCGATTTTTCGGGTTGCTGAGGATCGATCTGCTGCTGCGGGGAGGATTGCGGCTCGCGTCGTGCCTGGGCGCGTCGGCGGAGTTCGGCCAGTTCCTCGCGCCGGCGGGTTTCGGGATCGCTCGGTGCGGACTGCTCGGAGGGCGCGGCGGAACGACCCGTGCGGAGAAGTTCCATTTCTTGCCGCTGCAGCGCCTGGTGCTTGCGGCGCTTCTCGGCTTGTTCGGCCAGGTACTTGTAGATCCCCTGGGCAACGGAGAAACCCACAACGATCAGGATGACGATCAGTTGAGTTGTCACGCGGAAACACTATCCATCTGAAAGGAAGGAGAAAGGTCGGTCATCGGCGCCGGGGGCTGGGGGCGGAGAGCCGGGCGGGCGTCGCTCGCCAGGCGTTCGTGCATCTCCCAGAAATGGCTGAAGGATGCGTGAATAGAGAATCGACCCGCGTGCCGGTGTGCCGCGGCACCCATCGATGCGAGAAGTTCGGGGTTTTCGGAGAGCCGGAGAGCCTGGCTTGCCCAGAGCGTCGGGTCGCGGGGCGAGA
This sequence comes from Planctomycetota bacterium, assembly GCA_017303555.1. Classification (GTDB taxonomy): domain Bacteria; phylum Planctomycetota; class Phycisphaerae; order Phycisphaerales; family UBA1924; genus JAFEBO01. The sequence continues at coordinate 59,845 of JAFLCN010000019.1, read as the reverse complement.
GCACGATGCCCGACGGGGCGTCTGCGCCGTGGCGAACAACTTCCTTCGGGCCGCCGACATCGGTGACAAGGACGGGGAGCCCGCTTGCCTGCGCTTCGAGCACGACCTGACCGAGCGTGTCGGTGATGGAGGGGAAAACGAACAGATCGCTCGACGCGTAGAGGCGGGAAAGTTCTTCACCGTGCCGGAAGCCAAGAAAGTGGGCGTTCAAGCCGGAAAGCGCGGATTCCATCGTCGCGCGGTACGGCCCGTCGCCGACGATGATGAGCCGGGCATCCGATCGGGGCGCGAGCCTGCGGAAGCGCTGCCACGTTTCCACCAGCAGGGGCATGTTTTTTTCCAGGCTCAACCGTCCGGCATAGAGCAGTTTCGCTCCCGCGGCCGGCACGCCGGACATTGCCCAGATCCTGCTGTCGCGAAAACGGGGATGGAAGCGATCGATTTTGATCCCCGGTTGAAGCCGGATCTGGCGACCCCGGTCGATGCCGAGGCGCTCGAGTGATGCGTGGTACTCGGCGCTTCGCGCGAACACCTTTCGGAACGGCTTGTAGAAGCGGCGCATCGCACCGCCCGCAAGATGCGTGAGCGCCGCGTCGTCGAAGAGGTGTTCGACGTAGGCGGGAAAATCCGTGTGGTACACGCCGGCGAGCGGCACGCCCAGCCGGTGCGCGATCCAGCGGCCCGTGCATCCGACGGGCCCGGGTGTGCTGATGTGGATCACATCGGGCGAGAATGCTCGCGCTGCGCGAATGAGCCTGCGCATCGGGGGCAGGACGATCTCGAGATCGCTGTATCCCGGAAGCCGGCACGCGGCACGGGGACGGAAGTTGCAGAGGTTCGGCAGGTCGAGCACGGGCTTTCGCGTGCTGGTGAAGATGCGGAGGTTCCGGCCGTTCTCGAGCGCGCGGTCGGCGATGTCGTTCAGGAAGCGCGAGACGCCGTTCACGTCGCCGAGGGTGTCGGTGAACAGGGCGACCCGCACACCCGGTGTGGAGCCGGCTTCGGGTTGCCCGTTCCGCGAAATCATGCCACAAGATAACGCGCCGCTTCCTACCCTTCCGTATGACCCCGCCCCCGCCCTCCAGCGCGCTTCGCAAACACCTTGCGATCTATCCCGGGAGCTTCGATCCGATCACGTTCGGGCACCTGGATGTCATCCGGCGCGGGCGCCGCCTGTTCGATGAATTGATCGTGGCGGTGGGGCGCAATCCATCAAAGGATCAGCTTTTTACGGCCGCGGAGCGGCTCGACATGACGCGGCGACTGGTGGACGAGCTTGTTCAGCAGGAGCCGGATGGCGCCGCCGTGAGCGTGCAGGGGTTTGACGGTCTGACCGTTGACTTTGCGAGGCGGGCCGGCGCTGCGGCACTGTTGCGGGGCGTGCGGAATCTCTCGGATCTTCAGTACGAGGTGCAGCAAGCCGTGACGAACCGGGAGGTTGCCGGGCTTGAGACTGCGTTTGTGGTCGCGGGCCAGACGTTCGCGTACACGAGCAGTTCGCTCATCAAGCAGATCGCGGCGATGGGAGAGAACCTCTCGACGCTGACGCCGATGGTGCCCGGGCTGGTCATCGAGAAGTTGCGGGAGAAGAAGGCGCAGCGTCATCCGGCGCTCGAGGATCTTCGTTCATCGGGTCAAACGCGGGAAGGCTGAAGCATGGAATGGCGCGTCATCAGCATCGGAACTCTGCCCGCGAACCCCTTGTGGGGTGAGAAGGGACAGGTGCGCACCGGGCACGCGACGACGACGCTGGTGGTCGCGGGAAAAAAGCGGATACTGATCGATCCGGGGCTGCCGGATCAGATCATCGCGGCGCGCCTGGCGGAGCGGGCGAACCTCGCGCCCTCGCAGATTACGGATGTGTTCCTCACCAGCTTCCGGGCGGATTGCCGGCGCGGGATCGGCGCCTTTGCGAACGCGGAGTGGTGGATCTCGGAAGCGGAGCGCGAGGGAGTGGGCGTGCCGATCGCGCAGCGACTGAAAGATCTGAACCCGGATGATGAAGAAGATCAGGTGCTGAAGGATGTGCTCTCGCGCGATGTGGCGGTGCTGCAGCGCTGCCGCCCCGCGCCGGATCGGCTTGCGGAGCGTGTCGCGATTTTTCCGCTTCCGGGCGTCACTCCGGGGCTGTGCGGCGTGCTGCTCGAAGACCCACGGTTTACCGTGCTCGTGACGGGCGACGCGATTCCAACGGTCGAGCATCTGGAGCGGGGGCAGGTGCTGGCGGGCGCGATCGATGCCGGGAAGGCGCGCGAGAGTTTTACCGAGGCGATCGAAGTTGCGGACATGCTGGTGCTCGGGCGCGACAACGTGGTTGTGAATCCGACGAAGAAGCCGTTCTGAGCGGCTTCGGGGCGCCGTTCGATCGACCGGACATGCGTGGCGCGATCGCTCGGATCGGGTTGGCACCGATCGGGGCCGCGCTACCTCGTTCCGTACTCGGCGACATCGCGGGTGAGCTGGTCGATCAGGTCGCGGTCGGGGGGCACCATGTCCGCGGCGAGTTCCAGCGCTTTGCGGGCTGATTTCAGGGCCGAAGCCTTGTCGTTGTTGATGGCCTGGGCGCGGGCGAGCAGCGTGAGCGTTCTGGGCTTGTTGTTGCGGTCGATCCTGGCGGCGCGCTCGGTCACCTTCAGCAGCAGGCCCGCGAGCCTCGGGTCTTTGCGGGCATCGAAGACCGAATCGCTCTGCAGCATCTCGCTCGCCATGTCCATCAGGTCGTCGCGCAGCGCCTCGGCGAACTCGAAGGAGGGCGGATCGGCGAACCCGGTTGTCATCCGCTCGCCGGACCGGACAAACCGTTCGAGGTCTCGCGTGCGCTGGGAACGGATCACATCGATGCGGATCCACGAGAGGTCTTCGGCGGCCTCGATCTCGTTCCGCACCTGCTCGAGGGGCCACTCGTCGGCGAGGACCGGACGCAGGATCTCGGTTGTTGCGCCGGGCGGGCCGTACCACGCCAGCCGGCCCTTTGTGTCGATCACGAACACGATCGTCGGCTGCTGCTCGCCGGTCGCGGTCAGGTAGGCGCTCCGCGATTCAACGCCCTTGTCCCAGCCGAGGGGGAAGCGCACGTGCGCTTTCATCGAGTCGATCTTTGATCGCCACGCTTGGCGCGTCGTCTTTTCTTCGCTGCCGCCGATCGCGAGCACCTGCACGGGTTGATCCGCGAACCGCTCGCTCAATTTGGAGATCGACTCGAGCAGCGGGTCGAGCTTGGAGTGCGATGAGGGAACGAAGACGACGACGTACGCCGTTCCGGCCTGGAACGTCCCGACGGGGCCGCCGAGCGTCCATTCTTCAACGCTCAGCGCGGGCGCGGGATCGCCGATGCGCAGCGTGCGGGCCGGCTGCGATTCCCGCACCGCAAACTTCGGCTTCTCGGCGTAGTCGGGCCCCTCGGAGGCTTCGTTGCCGCTGTGGACCGCGGTCGGAAGCCGCTCGCTTGCCTGCGTGCTCGCTCCGCTCGCGGTGGCGACGATTGTTCCGAGCAGCGTGAGGATGCGAGCGAGAAGGGTGTTCATCGCCAGTGCGTTTCCGCTTCGGGGCGGAGCGGTTGCACGATCCGGGCGGGGGGAAGAGAAAACAACCTTCGGGTGTTTGGGGGCGGAACGAAAAAGCCCCGGACGCTGGTCCGGGGCTTTGGTGTGGAGAATCGAGCGAAGTCACTTCTGGAAGCGGGCGAGCGAAGCTTCCAGTTCTTTCTTCAGTTCGGCGTCCTTCGCGAGGCCGATCGCTTTCTGCTCGGTCGCGATCGCGCCGGCCGTGTCGCCATTGGCAAACTGCGCCCACGCGAGCGTGTCGAGCATTCCCGGCTCCTTGCCGCCCGTTGCCTCGTTGGCCTTGTTTGCCGCGGCGAGCGCGAGGGCCGCGAGCTTCGGGTTCGCCTTGAGATCGATGCCGCGGTCGGGATCGACGATCGACCACGCGACCATGTTCATGATGTTCGGGTCCTTCGCGCGGGAATCGAGGAGCTTCTGGCCGTTCTCGAGCATCGCCTGGACGTTCTTGGCCCGCGAGGCCATCGAGAACTGCATCATGCCGATCGTTTCCTGCTGCTTGGGCTGGAACTCGCTGCGTGCCGCGGCGACGTCCCACTTACCGGCCACGATCTTCGCGAGCGGCTCGTCCATCTCGAAGGGGCTGCCGATCCACGCGATGGTTCCTGTCTGATCGACGATGAACGCGGTGGGGATGCCCGGCTGTGCCGCGGCCATCATGTAGGCGGTGGTGGTCTGCCGCTCCTGATCCCAGGCGATGGTGTAGCCCATCACGTCGGCTTTCTCGGCGGTCATCTTCTCGACACCGGCGAGGGTGTTGCGCGGATCGACGCTGGTCACGCCGATGATCGTGACGCCCTGATCGCGGTACTTCTTCTGCAGTTCGGTGAGGTGGGGCATGCTCGCCTTGCACGGGCCGCACCACGTCGCCCAGAACTCGACGACGGTGACCTTGCCCGGCTGGAACGAAGTGACGGGCGAACCTTTCACCCACTTGTTGATCGCCAGCGCCGGGGCCTTGTCGCCGACGGTGAGCGAGCCGATCTGAACCTCGGCGGCGGTCTTGGCTGCGGCGGCAGTCGCGGGCTTGGGCGCCTCATCACGCGCGAACGCGGAGACGGCGACGCCGACGGAGAGGATGAGGGCGAACGGGACGACGCGAGTCTTCATGTGCGGCTCCTTGATTGCCACGGCGACGGAACTGCCGGGAAAGTGTCCACATTGTATTGCGAAGGGGGGATCGGGGTTGCCGGATCGGGTGCGGCGTTTGGTGCGAAAACACGCGAAAAACCGGGGTTGCCGCGGGAAGCGGGGGACGCGTCTCCGCTGCCCGCAACCGCGTGCGGGGTGTGCGGTATCCTGCGGCGAGTTGCGGCGATGCACTCCCGCGCTCAACAAACGAGGTCAATATGACAAGCTCACGCAACTGGCGGTTCCGCTCGCTTCTTCGCTCTCTGTCGGCGAGCGCCAAGATCCGGCGAACCACGGTGGGCGGGGTGAGCGCCGCGGTGTGTGTTTGGGCCGGCGTTGCGATCGGCGTTGGGGGACCGGCGTGCGCACTTGCCTGCTCGCTGGCCGCTGCGGCGCCCGCGCCCGAGTTGACAGGCGAGTGGTCCGGCGCGGTCACCACGCCGGGGGGCAAGCTCGAGTTTGTTCTGACGTTCACTTCGAACTCGCAAGGTGTGATCGCGATTCCGGTTCAGGGAATCAAGGATGTGCCCCTGGAACAGATCGCGCTCGAGGCGGGAGCCTCACCCGCGCGGGCGACGTTCAAGATCAAGCAGGTTGCGGGAATCGGAGGCGACCCGACCTTTGTCGGCCGGTTCGGCGAGGGCGGCAGAACGATTGCCGGAGAATTCACGCAGGGCGGGGCGACGTTTCCGTTTGAGATCGCGCGGGGCGGAGCGAATGCGAAGGCGCCTCTCGAGTGCCTGGCGGGCCTCGATGCGTTGTTCACGAAGGCGATCGCGGACTGGAAGGTGCCGGGGATGGCCGTGGCGATCATCAAGGGCGACGAGGTTGTGTACGCCAAGGGGTTCGGATTCCGCGATGCGGAGAAGAAGCTTCCCGTCACCGAGAACACGCTCTTTCCGATCGGCTCGGCGACCAAGGCGTTCACGACGTTTGTGATGGGGCAGCTCGCGGACGACGGCAAGCTGGATTTCGACAAGCCGGTGCGGACGTATCTGCCGGAATTGAACCTGTTCGATGAGGTGATGACCGAGCGGATCACGCCTCGGGATCTGGTGACGCACCGATCGGGGATTCCGGGGCACGACCGGCTCTGGTACGGGGTCACGCAGCGCACCCGCGCCGATATGCTGTCCCGGCTTGCGTACCTGCCGAACAACAAGGATCTGCGCGTCGCGTGGCAGTACAACAACCTGATGTACCTGACGGCGGGCGTCATGGAGGAGCGGCTGACCGGAAAATCGTGGGAAGAGAACATCCGCGAGCGCATCCTCATCCCGCTCGGCATGAAGCGCAGCACGTTGAACAACACGGATTCACAGAAGGACGATGACTTTGCGCTCGGCTACCGGCTGGATCTCGATACCGATGCCGTCGAGCGCATGGATTTCCGCGATATCACGACGATGGGGCCCGCGGGCTCGATCAACTCTTCTGTCACGGAGATGGCCAATTGGGTGAAGATGAACCTGGACGGGGGCAAGTTCGGCGGCAAGCGCCTGATTCAGGGCGCGACGCTCATGCAGCTTCAGACCCCGTGCATGTCGATGGGCGGCGGCCCGGTGGACAATCCGGAGATCATGCCGATCGGGTACGCGATGGGATGGTTTGTCGATGTGTATCGGGGCAAGCGCCGGCTGCACCACGGGGGCAACATCGACGGATTTTCGGCCATGGTGGCGCTGCTGCCCCGTGAGAAAATCGGTGTCGTCGTGCTCACAAACATGAACGGGACCGGCCTGCACGAGGTCGCGGCACGCCACGCGCTGGATTGCGCGACCGGCATGAACGCGGTCGATTGGAATGCGCAGTCGCTGGCGCAGAACACGGCGGCGGTCGCTCAGGCCAAGCAGTCGAAGGCAAGCCTCGGCGCCACGCGCAAAGCGGGAACGCAGCCTTCACATCCGCTCGCGGACTACGCGGGCCGGTACGAGCACCCGGGCTATGGCACGATCGCGGTCGCGGAAGACGGCGATGGCTTGCGGTTCACGTTCAACGGGATCACCACGCCCCTCGAACACTGGCACTACGACGTCTTCAGCGGGAAGAAGGCCGAGAGGGACCGTTTCTACGAATCGTTCAAGCTGAGTTTCGAGAACGGGCTCGATGGCGAGATCGCGTCGGTGCGGGCGCAGATGGAGCCTTCGCTCGATGCGTTTGTGTTCACGCGGCTGGGCGACGAGAGCTTGTCGGACACCGAGTTCCTGAAGAAACTGGCGGGCAACTACGCGATCGATACGCAGCCTGTTCGCTTTGAACTGAACGGAAACAAACTGACCGCCACGCTCCCGGGTCAGCCCGTGTACGAGCTCGAGCCGGCACGCAATAACACGTTCCGTATCAAGACGCTCCCGGGCTTCAGCGTGCGGTTCGTGCCCGGGAAGGACGGCGCGTTCGACGAGGCGAAGTTTGTGCAACCCAACGGCGTCTTTGTCGCGAAGCGGGTGGTGCCGAAGTGATCGGCCGCCACCATCGGATACCCTTGTCGCAATGATTTCACGCCTGTTTGTTGCCTTGCTGGTTGGAACCCAATCGGCCCTCGCCCAGTTCACGCCCCCGAAGGCGGACAAGATCCCGCACGAGACGCCGATCCACGGGATTGTGCTGCGCGATGATTTTTACTGGCTCCGCCAGCGCGAGAATCCGAAGGTGATGGACCTGCTCCGGGCCGAGCGTGCGTACTGCGATCACGTGATGTCGCGCACGGCGGAGCGTCAGGAAACGCTCTACGAGGAGATGCTCGAACGCATTCAGCAGAAGGACATGTCGGTTCCCTACCGCGACGGCAGCTTCACGTACTACACGCGGACGGAGGAGGACAAGCCGTACCCGATCTACTGCCGCAAGGCCTATCCCGAGATCGCGGAGACGAAGGAACAGGTGATCTTCGACGCGAACGAAGCCGCGAAGGGCGAGAAGAACTTCCGCGTGGGCGTCATCGAGATTTCGCCCGACGGACAGATCGCCGCGATCTCGACCGACACGGGCGGCGAAGAGAAGTACACGGTCACGTTCCGCGATCTGCGGGGCGACCGGGATCTGCCGGAGAAGCTGGAGAACGTCTCGGGTGATCTGGCATGGGCCGCGGACGGGCGCACGATCTTCTACACCACGCTGGACGAGGCGCACCGGCCGCACAAGCTCTTCCGCCACACGGTGATGACCGATCCGAAGGGCGATCCGCTCATCTACCACGAGGAGGACGAGGCGTTCTTCCTGAGCGTCGAGCTTTCCCGCAGCCGCAAGTTCATCCTGATCAATTCATCGAGCAAGGACACGAGCGAGTGGAGATTCCTGAATGCGCGGCTGGGCCAGAACAAGCCGACGATCATCGAGCCGCGCATCAAGGGCCACGAGTACACGGTCGATCATCACGAGAACAGGTTTCTGATCGTGACCAACGACGGCGCGCCGAATTTCAGGCTCGTCGAGGCGCCGATCGACCAGCCCGGCATGGATTCGTGGCGCGAGCTTCTTCCGGGGCGGAGCGATGTGCTCCTGGAGGGCGTGGACGCGTTCAAGGGCTATCTCGTCGTGCACTATCGGCAGGACGGGTTGCCCCGGATCGCGATCCGGAACTACGCGGGCGTGAGCAAGGACATCCCGACCACGGAACCGTCGTACACGATCGCGCCGGAGATCAACCTCGACTACAACGTCAAGCACTACCGGTACATCTATTCCTCGCCGATCACGCCCGAATCGGTGTACGAAATCGATATGGATTCGGGTGAAACCAAGCTGCTCAAGCAGCAGCCCGTTCCCGGCTACGACCCTTCGCTCTACACGGTCGAACTCGCGCAGGTCACCACATCCGATGGCCAGGTCGTGCCCCTCACGATCACGCACAAGAAGGACCTTGTGCGCAACGGGAACTCGCCGGCCGTTCTCAGCGGCTATTCCGCGTACGGATTCTCCGCGGCGCCCTCGTTCTCGAATGCGGCGATTTCGTTGCTGGATCGCGGATTCGTGCTCGCCGAGGCCCACGCACGGGGAGGCAGCGACAAGGGCCGATCGTGGTACAACGACGGCAAGCTGATGAAGAAAAAGAACACGTTCAACGACTTCATCGCCTGCGCCGAGTATCTCATCGCCAATCAGTTCACCTCGCCCGATCGCCTCGCGATCCGGGGCGGATCGGCCGGAGGCTTGCTCGTTGGGGCCGCCGCGACGATGCGGCCGGATCTCTTCGAAGCCGTGGTCGCCGAGGTGCCGTTTGTCGACGTGGTCAACACGATGCTCGATCCCACTCTCCCGCTCACGGTGACGGAGTACGACGAGTGGGGCAACCCGGAGAAGTCTGCCGCGGCATTCGAGTACATCCTGGGCTACTCGCCGTACGACAACACGGTTCCCGCGAAGTACCCCAACATGCTGCTGACGGGCGGCCTGAACGATCCGCGCGTGAGCTACTGGGAGCCCGCCAAGTGGGCGCAGAAACTCCGCGAGAACAACCAGGGCGCAAACGAGATCCTGTTCAGGATCGATCTGGATGCCGGCCACGCGGGCATGGCCGACCGGTACGCCGCGATGCGCGAGGAGGCATTTGTGGAGGCGTTCATCCTCGACAAACTGCGCGTGCCCGAGCCGGTGTTGACAGAGAAAGAGAAGAAGGAAAAAGAGAAGAAGCGCGAGCAGGCAAAGAAGAAGCAGAAGAAATAGATGGAATCCGGCACAAAGAAACAGGTCCTATGGGTTCCATGCGACCCATAGGACCTCTGTATTTTCGTTACGCCAGATCGAACAGGAGCACTTCGGACTCATCCTTCGCGGTGAGAGTCACGATGCGCTCATCCTCGATCGCGGCGCCGTCGCCGGTCTGCATCTCGTTCCCGTTCAGGTCGATCTTTCCGCCGACGACCTGAACAAACGCGCCCCGCCCCGGCGCCAGTTTGTGCGAGACGCTCTTGCCCGGCGAGAGGGCCGTCGCGTACACGTTCGCGTCCTGGTTGATCTTGAGGTGCGCGCTGCCGCCTTGCCCCGAGACCAGGAGCGCGAGCTTGTCTCGCTTTTCTTCCGGGGCGATGTCGCGCTGCGCGTACGAGGGCTTGTGCCCTTCCTTGTCCGGGAAGATCCAGATCTGGAGCAAACGCATCGCCTCGGTCTTGGAGGGGTTGAACTCGCTGTGGGTCACACCGGTTCCGGCCGACATGACCTGCACGCTGCCCGCGCCGCTTTCGTGCGCGTGGGTTCCGGCATCACCCATCCAGTCTTTGTGCGCGAGCCGTCCGTCCACGATGTAGGAGATGATCTCCATGTCCTCGTGCGGGTGCGGCTCGAATCCGCCGCCGCCGGCGACGTAGTCGTCGTTGATGACGCGAAGGGTGCGGAAGTGCGTGTTGGCCCGGTCGATGTAGCGTCCGAAGCTGAAGGAATGCCAGGAATCCAGCCATCCCCATTTGGTGCGTCCTCGGGTCTTGGCATCACGAATCTTGATCATGTCGTCATCCTGTCCGGGGTTCGGAATCCGCCGGTGCATCCGACGGGTTGACCCCTTCGGCAACTTGGATGAGATCCTGCTTTCGCCGATTCGGATTGGCGGCCGGACTTGGTCCCATAACTACATATTGACGTTCGCGATCGGACTCCGGTCCCTCCGCAGAGTTGCGGATTTGCTAGTGGGCACAAACAAAAGAGTTTTCGCGTGAAACAAAGCGGCATTTGCTCCGTAGTATCTGTCGGTTACGCACGACCGCGCCGCATTCCCCCGGAGGGAAAAGCGGCCAACGGGGTTGTGAGAGCAGCCATGAACAGCCATAACGGGTCCGAGGTGTTCCGCACCGGCGATCGCACGCGCACGCCGATCGGGTCTTCCACAGGTCGCGTGCTACTCGCCTGCGCAGGCCTTGCCTTGCTCGCCCCGATCGCCTTCGCGGGCGGACGGGGCGGCGGCAATTGGAATGGCGGTGGTGGGGGTGGCGGCAACTGGAATGGTGGAGGCGGCAATTGGAACCGGGGCGGGACGAGCTGGGGCGTTTCTGTCGGCGTGTCGAACGGGGGTTCGTTTGTCGGCGGCTCCTACAGCAGCGGCTTCTACGGAGGGCGGGGTTGGTGTCCGCCGCCGCGGCCGTATTGCGGGCCGATCGTTCGGCCGTATTGCGCTCCGGCGTTCTATGGCCGGCCGTATTGGGGCCCGCGACCGTTTGCGTATTGCCCGCCGGTGATCGCCCCGGTGACGTATCTGCCTCCGGTCGTGGTGGCTCCGAATACGTACCTGGTGGATCGGCCGGCGGTGAGCGTCGGGGTAGGTATTGCGGGGAGTAACGGCGGCGGGTTTTTCTCGTATTCCTCGGCCCCGAGCGTGACGGTGACGGACACCGTGTACGCGGCAGCGCCCGCGGTGCAGCCGGTGGTGTACGCATCGGCGCCGTCGCAGGTTGTGACGTTCGTGAACCCGAACCCGACGACGACGGTGGTTCAGGCTCCGGCACCGGTGCAGCAGGCTCCGCAGGTTGCGCAGCCGAGCGCACCGGCTCCGGCGACCGTGTTTCAGTCGATGGGAGCGGGGGGGACGCTCGATCGCTCGCAGAGCCCGGCTTCGATTGTCAGCGTGATCCGGGCGGAGACGGGCGATGCGCGGGCGACCGCTGCGGAATTGTTCCTGGGCAAGACTCCGGCGCAGGCTTGGCCGGTGACGTTCGAGGGCGTTCAGGAAACGGGGGGCGTGAAAGAGGTTCGCTGCCGCCCGATTGATTCGTTGAGCAACGGCTATCGGCCGACGATCATCGTGCGTGGCGCTGGAGATTCGAACATGCCGCCGCGGCAGGGGCGTGGATTCGTGACGGGTCGCATCGTCGCGATCAGCGTGGATGACCCGGCGTATCCGGGCGGGTTGATCGTGATCGATGACGGCTGGCTGAAGTGGTAATTCCTGTTCGTCACGTTCGAAGGTGTGCCGGGCCGGAGTTTGGAATTTGAATCGGGAGGTTCAAGCCCCGCACGCGGCGTGACGAACACAAGATTTCATCGTGCGTATGTTCGCGCGAGTTTCTGACACACCCGGCGTTCTCTCGAGCGCCGGGTGTTTTTCTTTTCGGACCCGTTTCTCGGATTTTGCTTATCGCGGCTTGTTTGCGAGAAAGAGATCGCAGAGTTCGCGGAGCGCGCCGCTGCCTCCTTTGCAGGAAAGCACGAGCACATCGGAGCGATTGAGGCGGGGCAGCACGTCGGGGTGAACATCGGAGACGACGACGGGGAGACCGACCCACGAGAGCGGTCCGAGGTCGTTGGTATCGTTGCCGACGTAGGCGATCTGGCGTGCGGAGAGCCCTTTTTCCGCGGCCAGCTTCTGGAGCGTGGGGAGCTTGTCATCGATGCCCTGGAGGTGATCGAGCTTGAGCTTCCTGCAGCGGGCGGCGACGACGGGATTGACCTCTTTGCTGAGGACGAAGATCGACATGCCCGCCTTGCGGAGCATCTCGAGGCCCATGCCGTCGCCTCGTGAGCAGAAGACGGCTTCGTTTCCGTCCTGGGTTGTGAGGACGCGGTTGTCGGTGAAGACGCCGTCGAAATCGCAGACGAGCAGGCGGATTTCGGAGAGGCGGGAGATCGGATTGGGGCGGGCGCGGGCGACGGCGTGGCCGATGGCGTGCGCCTGGAGGTGACGGGGCGCGACGTGCTCGATGGTGAGCTGGGTGTTGATGAAGCGGGCGGCGCCGTTGCCGAGAGTTTGGCGCCAGTCTTCGTCCTGCAGCAGCCCCTCGATGGTCTGCGCGAAGGCTTCGGGCTGGGGCTGAACGCGGATGCCGGTGACGCCGGTCTGCACCAGGTCGCGGAGGCCCCGGATATCGGCGACGACGATGGGAGCGCCGGTGCTCATGGCATCGAGGAGCGCGCGGGGCTGGTTCTCGAGCGCGGACGCATCGACGTAGAGGGTGCAGCGCGCCATCGACTCGAGCAGGCGGGCGTGGCTGATCCAGCCCTGGAAAACGGCCTTGACGCCGAGTTCGCTCGCGAGGCTGCGGAGCGCCTGACCCTGATCGCCCTCGCCGATGATCTCGATGGTGACTTCCTGCGAGAGCGGCTCGGGCAGCAACGAGATGGCGCGGAGCAGGATGTCCACACGCTTTCGGGAGATGAGCGGGCCGCAGAAGAGGATGTGGTTCTTTTCGCGCGGGGTTTCGGTGAGTTCGCGTGGCGTGAGCACGTGCCCGGGGACGACGGCGCTGCGCGCGGAGCTGATGCCGTGGCGCCAGCAGAGATCGTCCACCATGGATTCGGTGGTGCCGATGACCAGGTCGCAGCAGCGGAGGAGGCGCGATTCGAGGGCGCCCGCATCCGCGGCTTCTTTGGAATCGGCGCCGGGATCGTGCGCGAGGAAGCGGGATGGGATGGATGTGCCGCGGGCGATCAGAGCCGTTTGAACACCGGCCATGCGGAGGCGCGACGCGATCGAGACGGGAGTCTGGCCCGCGACGAGATCGTCGGTGACGACCGTGGCGGACTGGATGCCGGGGGTGATGCGATCAACGGCGCGCGTCAGGCTGGCGGCATCGGCGTGGTCGAGCGCGACGATCTCGGCGTTGAAACCCGCGTGGTCGGCGAGCTTCTGGTCTTCGTCGCCCGCGGCGGTGACCAGGAACATCTTGCGGTAGCCCGAGGAGAGGGCGCGATAGAGCGCGAGCTCGCGGTCGAGCGTGCCGGTCTCGGCCCAGTACCGCAGCGAGTGCGTGCGGCCGAGGACGATGACGAGTGCATCGGCGACGATCGAGGCGGGGTTGGCCGGAGAAGCGGTCATGGGGCGGACTGGCGTGAACCTGGCGAGTCCCAAAGAGATATCGGAAGTCGGGGTGGGGGTCGGCAAGCGTTGTTTGCGGGTTGGCGGCGGTATTCCCCCGACCAAAGTCGCTCAGGTAGGGGGCCCTGAGAGCCGATAACCAGAGCGTGAGCGTAACCGACCCCAGCCGTTCCCGCCACTCCGATCCGGACGCCCCATTGCCTGCGGGCGAGAAGCGGATCTGGCCCTCCTTTGCCCGCGGGATCGTGACGCGGGAGCAACTGACAACGGTGCGCACGATGCTGCGCGAGGCGGGACTGAGGCTCGTGCAGTGCCACGGCTGCTTCGACATCGTGCACCCCGGACATATCCGGCATCTGCGTCAGGCCAAGAGCCTGGGCGATGTGCTGCTGGTGAGCATCACCGGCGATGACACGATGAAGAAGGGGACGGGGCGGCCGCTCATTCCGCAGGAACTTCGGGCGGACAATCTCGCGGCACTCGACTTTGTGGACTTTGTGTTTGTTGAGCCGGGGCCGACGGCATCGGACCTGCTCGAGTGGGTGCAGCCGGATGTGTATGTGAAGGGGAAGGAATACGAGTTCAACAACGATCCGCGCTTTGCCGTGGAGCGCTCGACGGTGGAGCGGCATGGCGGGCGCGTGGTGTTCAGCTCGGGAGATGTCGTTTTCTCGTCGAGCGCGCTGATCGCGGCGATGGAGCAATCGGTCGATCCGTTCCATGCGAGGCTCGCGCAGCTGACGCAGTCGCCGGAACTGGACATGGCTTCGCTCGGCGATGTTTTGTCGCAGATCCGCGGCAAGCGGCTGATGGTGGTGGGGGAGACGATCGTTGATACGTACACGATGTGCGACCGGCCGGACGTTGCGGGCGAAAGCCCGGTGATGACGCTTCGGCCGCTCGAGCAGCGCCGGTACGACGGAGGCGCGGCGATCATTGCGAGGCATGCCGCGGCACTCGGTGCGCATCCGGTGCTGGTGACCGCCCTTCCCGAAACCGCGGAAGGCCGATCGCTTGCGGCGCGGTTGAACGCCGAGGGCATCGAGGTTCGCTCGCTGCCCCTGGGCGGTCGATTGCCCGAGAAGCAGCGGTTTCTGGTCGGCACGCAGAAGATGGTCAAGATCGATCAGGTCGAGCAGTACGTGCTGGATGCGGCGCAGCAGCGGGCGCTGGTTGCGCTTGCGGCGGAGGCAGCCGGGCCCGCGTGCGACGTCGCGATTATCGCTGACTTTGGGCTTGGTTTGTTCACGCCAACACTGACGGCCGAGATGTGCGGTGCGCTTCGTCCGCTGGTGAACGTGCTGAGTGGTGATGTCAGCGGGCGTCGGTCGAATCTGCTTTCGATGCGGGAGATGGACCTGCTTTGCCCCAGCGAAAGCGAACTGCGCGATGCGACGAGGCAACTGAGCGAAGGGCTTCCCGCGGCGACGTGGTCGCTGCTGGAGGCGACGGCCTCGAAGAACGCGATCGTGACCTTGGGGGGCGATGGGCTGATTGCGTTCGATCGGCTCGCGATGGATTCGCAGGAATCGTCGGAGAATGGATCATTCTCGCGGCGACTTCGCAGCGAGCACGTGCCGGCGCTATCGCCGATGGCGATCGATGCGCTCGGGTGCGGAGATGCGCTCTTGACGACGGCGTCTCTCGCGCTTGCGACGGGCTGCGGGCTTCTGCCTGCCGCGTTCCTGGGTGCGTGTGCGGCGGGCGTGCAGGTGCAGCGACTGGGAAATCTGCCGGTGTCGGCGAGCGAGATCCGGAAGATGGCGACGCGCGTACACGGGGCGCATTTGACCTTTGCGACGCCGGACGTGATGGAAGCACGGGGGATCGGGCCGCGGCGAGCGGTTGGTTGAGCCGGGCGAAAAAAGAGAACGCGGAGTACGCGGAGTTTGCGGAGTTGCGCGGAGAAGAGTCAAGAGGTTGAGAGGCGAGAATAGTTCCGAGCAATGATCACGTACGTTGTTCCAACACGTAATCGGCCGGATGTGTTGCGCGAGACGCTTCGGGGTATCGAAGCGCTCGGAGATCATGCAAAGGCGGGTGGGGCGGAGATCATTGTTGTTGACAACGCTTCGGATCCTGCGGCGCGTGTGCCGAAGGCTCTGTCAAATGGCGTGACGATTGATCTGGTGAGGCGGACGCAGAACGAGGGCGCTGCGGCACGCAATGTTGCGGCTTTGCACGCCGACCCAGCGAGCGACTGGATCGTCATGCTTGATGACGATTCGCATCCGCTTGATCTGAACTTTGTCGACAGCCTGCGTCGCCAGCCCCGGGATGTGGGCGCTGTGAGTGCGGACATTTTTCTTGGCGCGTCGCGTGATGCGATCGCCGGGCGCGAGCAGGGTGGGCTGCCCGAAGTGTTCATCGGTTGCGGCGTCGCGTTTCGGCGCTCGCTGTTTGTTGCGCTGGGTGGTTACGACCACCGATTCAACTATTACGCCGAGGAATACGACCTCGCGGCGCGGATGCTGCTTGCCGGGTATCGGGTCGTGTTCGATCCATCGTTCCGCGTGCTGCACCGAAAGGTGACGGCGGGACGCGATATGAACACGATCCTTGGCCGGCTGGTTCGCAACAACGGCTGGGTCATGCAGAGATACGCACCGGAGAATGTGCGGCGCGAGCAGCTGCGCGCAATGCGCCGTCGCTATCGCGCGATTGCGGGGAAAGAAAACGCGATCGGCGGGTTCGGGGCGGGACTGCGCGAGTTGCGGGCGACACTGCCCGAACAGGAGCGCACGCCGATGAGTGAAGAGCTTTGGAGGCGGTTCACGGGGCAGGCCGCGGCCCGCGAGGGGCTGGCGTGGAATCTGTCGCTGCGAGGCGTGCGGACGGCAGCGTTGATCGCGGAAGGGAAGAACGCGACGGAGATTCGCGCGGCGATGCACGAGCTTGGAATTGCGGAAACGAGCGAAGCTCGGGCTGAAGCGCTCGTCGTCGGTACCCTTTCGCCGGGGCCGATGCTGGACGCCCTCGATCAGTTCGCTCACAATCCGCGCGTCTTTGCGCCGTTGAAGCGTGAGGGAACTTCAACGCTGCTTGCCGCGGCCTGAACAGTCGTGCGTTCGGGGGAAAGCAGCATCGAAGCCTTATCGAGCGTTTCGAGCCATTCGGAGTCGGATCGGCTGTCGGCGACAATTCCTGCGCCGACGGAGTAATGAAGGCGATCGGCGCTGAAAGAGAGCGTTCGGATCATCACGTTCGCGCTCACGCGCCCATCATCGCCGAGCCAGATCATGGTGCCGCAGTAGGGCCCGCGGCAGACCGGCTCGAGTTCATCGATGATCTGCATCGCGCGGATCTTGGGAGCGCCCGTGACGCTCCCCGGCGGAAACGTTGCACGGAGGATGTCGGAGAGCGTGGATCCGGGGCGGAGCTTTCCCGAGACGGTCGCGGTGGATTGCAGAACGCCCGACTGATGCCGCTCGATGCGGCGATCCTGCTCCACGCGCACGCTGCCGAGTTCGCAGATGCGTCCGAGGTCGTTCCGCATGAGGTCCACGATCATCGCCAGTTCCGCGCGATCCTTCGCGCTTGATGCAAGGTCGGCGTGCGCGGCATCGTGATCCTGTTCGGAGAAGGCACGGGTTCCCTTCATCGGTCGGGTGCGGACGGTGCGCGACTTCAGATCGGCTTCGAGAAACAGTTCCGGGCTGATGCTGGCGAGCGCGTACTCGCCGGTTTCGTAATAGCCGCCGTGCCAGGGCTTCGCGCGCGAAGCCAGATGCGCAAAGAGCGAGCGCGGAGACCCGGTGAACGGCGCGCTCAAGCGATGCGCGAGATTGACCTGGTACACATCCCCTGCGCGGATGTATTCGATGGCGCGTTCAACGCTCTTGGTGTAGCGCTCGCGGTTTGCGTGTGGATCCAGCCGCGGCAGGAAGTGTGGCGAAGCCGCTTTGTCTCCCGGGCGTGCCAGCTGCATCCACGGGATGCCGAACGGATCGCTCGAAACGCTCCAGGTGTTTCGAGTCAGATCGAACGAGATGGATGATTCGATTCGTTGAAACGATGCCAGAGGCCAGGCGTGATCTGGCTTGGGCGAGGATGAACCGATCGCGGCGGATTCGAACGCCTTCCCCGCCTCGTAGCTCACCCAGCCAAACCAGCCCGAGCCGCCGGCTCGTTTTTCGCCCGGGGTCAATTCCTGGAGGAGCGATCCCAGCTCCGGTTGAGTTGTGGCGGTGCGGGTCAGGGCTGGCAGGCCGAGCGTGACGGAGTTTCCACTTTCGGGGTCCGCATTCCACCTGACCGCCAGAGGCATTGAAGCGGGCCAGCGGCCGATCACCTGGACCGGGTCGAGGGGCAGTTGCTGAATGGGTGTTGGGGGCGTCAACGGTTGAGTGTTGGGAGGGTGGGGCTGAAACGTTCGGGCGACACCATGAAACAGGGCAAAATGGCCCTGTTTGAGCGCTGGCGGAGGTCGTCCGCCCGCCTTGAGCGACCTAGAATCTTTGTCCCTGCGCGTCCAGCGGGTGCGCGGCCACGAGTTTCCAATCGCTCTTTGTTCGGTTGGGATTTCTGCGCTTTGGATCTGCTGGATTCGCCCGTCCCACACGCACGCCGGCCGCCTTTGGCGGCTCTGCCAAGCAACAAGTGAGAACGAAGGAAATGAGCACCATGCCCAAGCCGGTTTCGGTCAAGCACGCCGCTTCGAGCAACTCGAAAAAGGCTGTCAAGAAGGTCGCGCGCATCGCGGGAATGGGCGTCGGCCCGACCCCAACGCTTCGCAACAAGCCCGGCAAGATGGTCTACTTCTTCGGGAAGAGCAAGACCGAGGGCGAAGCGGGGATGAAGGCGCTGCTCGGCGGCAAGGGTGCGAACCTGGCCGACATGACCAGCATCGGCCTTCCGGTTCCTCCGGGCTTCACGATCACGACCGACACCTGTGCCGCGTATTACAAGGCGGGCCAGCGCCTTCCCCACGGCCTGATGAACGAAGTGCACAAGAACATCGCCATGCTCGAGAAGGAGCTTGGCAAGAAGTTCGGTGACAACGCCAACCCGCTGCTTGTTTCGGTGCGCTCGGGCGCTGCGGTCAGCATGCCGGGCATGATGGACACGATCCTGAACCTCGGCCTGACCGATGCCGCGGTCGAGGGCCTGAGCGTTTCGACCAAGAACCGTCGCTTCGCGTACGACGCGTACCGCCGCCTGATCAACATGTTCGGCGACGTGGTGATGGGCGTCGATCACCACCACTTCGAAGAGGCGTTCAAGGCGATCAAGCTGAAGTACAAGACGAAGGAAGACACCGAAGTGCCGGAAGCCGGCATCGTCGAGCTCTGCAACGAGTACAAGAACGTCTACAAGCGCCACGTGGGCGAAGAGTTCCCGCAGAACCCGTTCAAGCAGCTCGAGCTCGCGATCGAGGCGGTGTTCAAGAGCTGGAACGGCGAGCGCGCTGTTTCGTACCGCCGCATCGCGGGCATCCAGGGCCTGAACGGCACGGCCGTAAACATCCAGTCGATGGTCTACGGCAACATGGGTGATGATTCGGGCACGGGAGTCGCGTTCACGCGCAATCCGGCCACGGGCGAGAACCACTTCTACGGCGAATACCTCATCAACGCCCAGGGCGAAGACGTGGTCGCGGGCATCCGCACTCCGCTGCCGGTTGACGAGATGCCGAAGTGGAACAAGGCTGTCTATCAGCAGCTCTTGAAGATCAAGCAGAAGCTCGAGAAGCATTACAAGGACATGCAGGACATTGAGTTCACCATCGAGCGTGGCGAACTGTTCATGCTCCAGACCCGCAACGGCAAGCGCAACGGCACCGCCGCGGTGAAGGTCGCCTGCGACATGGTGAAGGAACGTTTGATTGATGAGAAGACGGCCGTCCTCCGTATCCCGGCGGGCGATCTGACGCAGCTTCTGCTCCCGAGCTTCGATCCGGCCAAGAAGAAGGCTGTCGAAGTGCTGACCAAGGGCATTCCCGCTTCGCCGGGCGCCGCGGTTGGCAAGCTCGCGTTCACGGCTCAGGAAGCCGTGGAGCGTGCGGGCAAGGGCGAGAAGGTGATTCTGGTTCGTAAAGAAACCAGCCCCGAAGACGTCGAAGGCATGCACAGCGCTGCCGGCATTTTGACCAGCACCGGTGGACGCACCAGCCACGCGGCGGTTGTTGCCTGCGGCTGGGGCAAGTGCTGCGTCGTCGGCGCCGGTGAGATCCAGATCGATCCGGCCGCCGGAACGATGAAGGTGAACGGCAAGGTCTTCACGCGTGACTCGGTCATCTCGATCGACGGCAGCAGCGGCGAAGTCCTGGGCGGGCCGGTCCCGTCGGTCGAACCCAAGATGAGCGGCGATTTCGCCACCGTCATGAAGTGGGCCGACAAGTACCGCACGATCGGCGTCCGCACCAACGCGGATACGCCGGAAGATGCGCAGCGTGCGCGCGACTTTGGCGCTGAAGGCATTGGCCTCTGCCGCACCGAGCACATGTTCTTCGAGGGCGACCGCATCAAGGCGATGCGCGAGATGATCCTTTCCACCACGAAGGATGACCGCATCAAGGCGCTCGACAAGCTGCTCCCGTACCAGCGTGACGACTTCATGGGCATCTTCAAGGCCATGAAGGGCATGCCGGTGACGATCCGCCTGATCGATCCGCCCTTGCACGAGTTCCTGCCGCACGATGACAAGAGCCAGGCTGAAATGGCGAAGCTCATGGGCATCTCGCTCGATCGCGTGAAGCAGCGCGTGAGCGCCCTGCACGAGGCCAACCCGATGCTCGGCCATCGCGGCTGTCGCCTGTGTGTGACGTACCCCGAAATTCTGGACATGCAGGTTCGGGCTATCGTCGAGGCGACGATCGACTGCATCCGCAGCAATATCAAGGCTCTGCCCGAGATCATGATCCCGCTCGTCGGCACGAAGAAGGAGCTCGCGGTCCTGCGTGCGGAAGTTGAAGCGACGATCGCGAAGGTGAAGGAAGAGCAGGATTACAAGCCCCGGCTCGATATCAAGATCGGCACCATGATCGAGATCCCGCGTGCGGCCCTCACCGCCGACGAGATCGCGGCCGATGCCGACTTCTTCAGCTTCGGCACCAACGACCTGACGCAGATGACGTTTGGTTACTCGCGCGACGATATCGGCACCTTCCTGCCCGATTACCTCGCTCGTGAAATCCTCCCCGGCGATCCCTTTGTGAGCCTCGATCAGAGCGGCGTCGGCCAGCTCGTGGATATGGGCATCAGCAAGGGCCGCTCGGTCAAGGGCGACCTCAAGGTCGGCATCTGCGGCGAACACGGCGGCGACCCCAAGAGCGTCCACTTCTGCCACAAGGTCGGAATGGATTACGTCTCCTGCTCGCCGTTCCGCGTGCCGATCGCGCGGCTGGCCGCGGCACAGGCTGCGATCATGCACGGGAAGAACTGAGTTCGTGACAATGTGAGTTGAATTGAAAGCCCCGAGGCATCGAGCCTCGGGGTTTTTCGTTGCTCTGGTGCGAGATGAGTTGTGCTTGACGCTGTCTTGGCCGGATCAATTTCGAGTCACGCAGAGCCGTGCTCGAACGAACCGAGCGCGAGACAGAAGATGTGCGCCGGGATCTGGAAGACTTCTGCCTTTGCAGGGAAATTCAAGATGCGGCCGAAGTCCACTTCGCGGCGCGTCACGAAATAAGCGCGTGAGACGCCTGGATTTTCCTGACAGAACGAAGCGAGCGGAGCAATTCCGTCTTTGAGGGGATATTCGCGGTACTTGACCTCGAATGGGACCACAAAGTCGCCGAGGCGCACGACGATGTCGACTTCACGGTTGGTCTTGGAATCGCGCCAATAGGCGAGTCGAGGCAGACGGTCGTAGTGGTACGCATAGACGTGGCGAAGAATGGTCGTTTCGACCACTCGCCCAAGCTCGGTGGCGTCGCGCAGCACTTCTTCACCCTTAAGCAAAACGGCGTTGCGTAATGCTGCATCGACGGTGTAGTACTTACTGGATCCCTTTAGAGCGAGCTTGCCCCCGTGGCTGTCGGGCGGCAGGCGATAGATAAGGTTCGCCATCTCGAGCAGATCGAGAAAATTCTGGACGGTCTGGCGGTTGACCCCTAGGTCCGTCGCGCACTGACGTACCTGCATGATTGCGCCCGTGTGATAGCAGAGATAGATAAAGAGGCGTTCAAGTTCCGGCACGGAACGAACGCCAAAGAGGGTAGTCATGTCGCGATTGAGCACTCGGTCAACCACGTCATCGTGGAGCAGCCGCTGCGCTTCCGCCACGCTCTCCAATTGCGCGGTTTCCGGAAAGCCGCCCATGAGCATGTATCGATCAAACTCGGGCATCAGGTGGGTTGTTCGGCTGGCGATCTCGATTCGACCGGCGTCCGAAACCGACCGCAGTTCGTGCAGGCTCACCTCTCCGGGTGCCACACCGATTTCTTTGTTGCGAAGGCGAAGATACTCGTAGAACGAGAGCGTGGGTATCTTCACCGTGCGCCATCTGCCAACGCCGCTTTCTTGCTGGCCGCGTGTTGCGTTGGTCGCCGAACCCGTCGCAAGTATCCGATATTCCGGCCTTTGATCGACCAACACCTTGATCTCGACATCCCACTCCGGGGAATAGTGAATCTCGTCGAGCAAAAGAAAGGCTGGCTCTCCGGCCGGGTGAAAACTCTCTCGATAAACATCCAGGACCTGACGCAGTGGCACGAGCTTGAGCAGTGATTGCTCGAAACTCACGTACAAGACTGAGCGGGGCGGCGCGCCTTCAGCAAGTAGCGCGTGCGCTATCTGTTTCAGTATGACGGATTTTCCGACTCGTCGCGGGCCGGACAGCAGCACAGCTCGACGTTGCGAGCGATCTTGGAGCAGATCGAAACACGTACGGAAGGCGAGTCGACGAAAGTTCGGTACGACGTCCGGCCTGGCGTTCCACCACGGGTTGGTGTTTTCAATGATGCGTGCCAGTTCAAGCTTGTCGAGCAAAATTCCCATGTGTAATAGTACCAAATATTGGCATTTTGGCATAATGAAATAAGCCAAAATCCGCAATTTTGGTCGAATTTGTCGAAATCAGATTGAGATGGCGATAGGAATTGGAGCCAGTGATTCACCACTTTGGAACCGGCCACGGGTTCCGATCCTTGAAGAACGTCTGGTGCCAGTAGGGGTACGCCTTGGGCTGCTGGCTCGCGGCATCGAGCTTCGCGACCTGCGCGGCAGTGAGATTCCACCCGAGTGCGCCGAGATTGTGCTTGAGCTGCTCCTCGTTGCGGGCGCCGATGACGATGTTGCTGACGGTGGGGCGTTGGAGCAGCCAGTTGAGCGCAACCTGCGGGATGGTCTTGCCGGTTTCCTTTGCGACATCGTCGATCGCGTCGATGACATTGTGGAGATAGTCGTCGGAAACCTGCGGGCCGGCTTCTGCCGCGGCCTTGGACGTGAGTCGTGTGTTTGGGGGCAGCGGCTGCCCGCGCCGGATCTTGCCGGTCAGACGGCCCCAGCCGAGCGGGCTCCAGACGATGCAGCCGACTTTCTGATCGAGGCCGAGCGGCATGAGCTCCCACTCGAAATCACGCCCGACGAGCGAGTAGTACGACTGCTGCGCGACGTAGCGGGGCCAGCCGTAGCGGTCGGAAGTCGCGAGCGACTTCATCAGGTGCCAGCCGGAAAAGTTGGAGCAGGCGATGTAGCGGACCTTGCCGGCGCGGACGAACTCGGCGAGCGTGGAGAGCGTCTCCTCGACGGGCGCGAGGGCATCGAAGCCGTGCATGTGATAGATATCGATGTGATCGGTGCCGAGGCGCTTCAGGCTGGCGTGCAGCGATTCGATCAGGTGGAACCGCGAGGAGCCGCTGTCGTTCGGGCCTTCGCCCATCGGGAACGTGGCCTTGGTCGAGATGAGCACCCGCTCGCGTCGGCCCTTGATCGCGGTGCCCAAGATCTCCTCCGAGACGCCCCGTGAATAGGTATCGGCCGTGTCGAACATGTTCAGGCCCGCATCAAGGCACACATCGACGATGCGGGTTGCTTCGGCGACATCGCTGGTGCCAAAGCCCTTGAACAGGTCGGTGTTGCCACCGAAGGTGGCGGTTCCGAGGCTGAAGACAGGGACTTTGAGGCCCGAGCCACCGAGTTGACGGAATTCCATGGATCCTGCTCCAAGCGATAGAAAGCAAGCGAAAGAAACAGCGCAGCCGGTTGGATGCGCGCGGCGCGTACACGATACGCGGGCGATGCGCGGATTCGAGATCGCTATGCCGCGAGGCCATCCTTCATGATCTGCCGCACGGCTCCGACAAAGCGATCGAGCTCGCTCGTGAGCGTGTAGATACTCGGCGTGACGCGGATCCCCTCAAACTCGTCGTGGCTGATGGCATTGACGAGGATCTTGTGGCGTTCCCACAATTCGCTTGCGATCTTGCCGCTCTCGAGGCCCCGGAGTTGGAAGGTCGCGATGCCGCAGGAGAATCGCGGGTCGAGGCTGGTGTGGAAGACGACAGGGTGCGCTGCGCCCTCGGAGGTATCGGCAAGGCGTTCAGCCCAGTAATTGCGCAGATAGCGCATGCGTGCTTCTTTGCGAGCATCGCCGATGGTCTGGTGGAACGCGAGTGCATCGGCGATCGCCAGTGCCGGGCCCGCGGGGTGCGTGCCGATCTCCTCAAACTTGCGGATGTCCTCGTCCTGCTCGGGCTTCGCGGCCATCATCGGCCAGAGCCCTTTGATCTTGTCCCGCCGCACGTAAAGCAGCCCCGTTCCGTGCGGAGCAAAGAGCCACTTGTGCAGGCTGACGCCGTAGTAGTCGCAGCCCAGATCCGCGAGCTTGAAGTTGAGATGCGCAAAGGCGTGTGCGCCATCAACCACGACCGGTATGCCGCCATTCTTCCCTCGCGCCATCGCAGCGATCATGTTCACCGGCATGATCTGCCCGGTGATGTTGATCACATGGCTGATCAGGATCATCCGTGCGCGGGGCGTGATTGCTGCTTCGAGGCGCGAGACAACTTCGGCATCGTTCTCGCACGGGATGGGCAGTTTGATAAGCACCAGTTTGATCCCGTTCCGCCGCTCCATCTGCCGGAACGTTGCGAGCATCCGCGGGTAATCCTGCGTCGTCGTGACAACTTCGTCGCCCGCCTTGAGATCAAGTCCTAGTTGGCAGATCTGCAAACTCTCGGATGCGTTCCGCGTAAACGCAATCTCCTCCGCGCTGACGCCCCAGTGATTCGCCACGGCCTCGCGCACGCTCTCGCGCTGCGGCTCCTGCAACTTCCAAAGCACGTACGCCGGCGCGGTATTGGCGTGATCCGAAAAACGCCGCATCGCTTCGAGCACCACACGGGGCGAGGGGCTGATGCCGCCGTTGTTCAGATTGATCATGCTTCGATCAATCGCGAATGCCTGCTGAGGGACACGCCAGAAATCTTCATCGGCAGCGACCTGCATCGGCGAGCCATCGGTGGCGCGATCTGCCCATTCGTTGAGCGAGTCCTGCCACGCTTCCCGGTCGAACCCCGATTCTGAGGCGTCAACCGATCTTGCAAAGGCAGCGAGCGCCGCGGCACTCGGCAAGGCGATCGAACCTAAGAAGCCGCGGCGATCAAGCATGACATCCTCCCCATCGGCAATCAGCGTACCGCGCGGCGGAAACCCCGGTATTCCTGCAAAAACGCGGCAAATCGCATCTGGGCGCGCAACGACCGGTGCCCGCTTCCGACTACATTGAAAGGAAGCCCCATGACCCGGATGATCCGCTCGATTTCACGTTATCTCGGCAACCGGACCGCTCAGGCGGGTCCGCTGGAGGATGCCGCGGCACTCGCCCTGTACGCCTCCCGGCGCGACCCCAGAGCCTTCGAGGTTCTCGTGTTTCGTTATGAGGCGATGGTCTTCCACACCTGCCGGCGCGTCATCGCTTCGCAGGCCGATGCCGAGGATGCGGCGCAGGAGACATTTCTCAAGTTGGCGCGGCGCGCGGGCGAGATCCGATCCAACGTCGCCGCGTGGCTGTACGCCTGTGCGCTCCGGACAAGCGTCGATCTGCTCCGCTCGCAGGCGACCATGGCGCGTGCCGAAGCCGGCGCTTCGGCGCCCGCGGAGAAGTCTGAAATGTGCTGGCGCGAGATCAAGCCGCTCCTCGACGATGCGATCGCGGCGCTCGATGAGGCCGATCGTGAACTGATCGTGACGCGTTTCCTCGCAGGGCGATCGCAGATCGATATGGCGCGCGAAGCCCGCGTACACCCCGGCACGATGCACCGCCGAATCGACGCGGCACTCGGCCGTCTGCGCACGCAGCTCGCGCAGCGGGGCGTGGCGCCGGCGCTCGGCGCGGGTGCCGGGCTCGGAATCGCGGGGGGCATCGGGGCAACCCTCTCGAACGAGTCGATCGCGTCGGCGCTCGGGCACGCCGGAGCCGGCTCGCCCAACGCGATGCTCACGCCCTCTCTCGTGAGCATCGGCCTCGCGGACATCGGAACCGGAGCGGCCGTTGGTTCCGCCGGGGGAACGCTCGCGGCAATCCTTCTCGCCTCCGTCGTCGGCGTCGGAGTTCTCGGGGGCGGGCTGTACCTCGCGAGCGGCGGGGGCCCGCAGGGTGGCGCGGTTGCCCTGCCGACGGCGGGCGGCTTCGATCGCCCCACCGAGCCCGCGTCCGGAGCGCGTCTGGTTCGCCAATCGTCCGGCGACAGTCCGGATGGTTCGCTCACGCACGACGGCGACACCATCCGTTTGCTCCTCCACAAGAAAGACAGAGTGCAGGAAGTCGCGATGAAGATTGTCTCCGCGAGCGGCGACGCAACGCTCGACAAGACCGGAAAAGCCAAAGGCACCATGCGGGTGCGGTTCACGGAATGGGAAGCGGGCCCACCCTTCATGCGAGATCAGTTGCTCGGAAACGAGCGGGATGCTTCGTACGAGGTGGATGGTGAGCTGTTCACGCTGAAGGTGAAGCTCGGACTTCGGGTGCCGCCCGCCCCGCCGGGCCAGCCGCAGACCGAATCCCCGCCCGAAGAAATCAAGGTCGTCCTGGCGCGCACAAAGCCGCTTGATCCCAGGCCTCCGGCCGCCCTTCTCCCCGCGATCGCCGGCACGTGGGAGCTCATCAACGATTGCCACTTGCAGATGGACAGCGAATCCATCACGTTTTTGTGGATTCAGGAAGACGGGACTTCGTTCCCCGGCCTGAAGTTCCGCGTGCTGGAATGGGAGAACGCGGGCGACCGCAGCAAGATCCAGACAATCGTTACCGCCAGCGCCATGGATCAGGGCATGGTGGGCAAGCGCATCAAGCTGCTCGCGCGGCGTGAATCGAACGGATGGACCTTGGTCTGGAATGATCTCAAATCGCGGAAGCAGAACGAATGGCCCGCGGGCTTCGACGCCAAGCCGGGCGAGGTGGTCCGCTTCGTCTTCCAGGAGAGCGCGCGATGAGCGGTCCGGCGCGCAAAGCCCGTCCGGTGAAGCGCCGGGCGTTCACGCTCATCGAGCTCCTCATCGTGATTGTGATCATCGGCGTGCTGATCGGCATCAGCCTGCCCGCGCTCAAGAGCGCACGCGATCGGGCTCGCAACACCCTTTGTATGAACAACTCCCGGCAGATCGTCGGGGCGACCGCCGCGTTCTCGGTGAGCAACAAGGGGCAACTCCCGGAGAATCGGACCCTGACCGGAAACGGGATCGAGCATGTCACCTGGCGGTACCGATTCGTGAAGGAGGGCTACATCCCCGCGGGCAAGCCGTGGCAGTGCCCCGCTCGAATCGAACCGGCGCTCAGCGAACAGGGCTTTCAGGACGAGAACACAAACTGCATCGGCGACGAGGCCTCGAACTACGCGCTCAACGGTCACGTGCTCTGGAAACTCAATAAAGAAGCGGCCACCGTCTCGCGGCCGGAAGCCGCGATCTTCCGCCCCAGCCACACGATCCTGCTCGCCGAATCGCGTGCCGTCTTTCCCGATATCCGTGTCATCAACTACATCATCGCCCAGCAGGATGATCGCGGAGGATCGTTTGGCTTCTGGCATTCGGGCAAGGGAACCTACGGGTTCAACGACGGCCATGTCGAATCCATCCGCTTCATGGACACCGGCAACCCCGATTGCCGCTGGCACAACGGACGCGATCTCAACGACGATCCGGTCGAGGGTGTGCTCCCCGAGAACACCTCCCAGCACGGGCACGACGACTGGAAGTACCTTGTTCATCCGGTGTATCTGAAATGAAACCGCGCCGGTGTTCGGGCAGGAGAAGCCCGCTCGGGCAAAGCCGGGCGCGTGCGGCCGAGCCGCACCGGTCCGCCGCCACGGATCAGGCGAGCATGTTGATCCCGCTCCGCGGTGCCGCCATGCCGATCAGATTGGTGATCTGCTTCATCTGCTGCATCGCTGTCTGCATCATGAACGCCGCCGCCTGCTGCAGCACCTGGTTCTTCACGAGGTTCGAGACCTCGGTCGCGTAGTCGGTGTCCTCGATCTGGCTCTTGGCGCCGGTCACGCCCTCGATCTGGATCTGGATCTGGCGCTCCTGGCTCGCCAGGTCGTTTGCCTGCGCACCGATGAACGCCCGCTCGGTGCTGTTCTGACCGATCGCGCTGTCGATGGCCTCTTGGGCTTTCTCCAGGTCGCCGTTGACCATGTTCAGCGCGCCGCCGCTCTTCAGGCTGACAAGGCTCGTCGTCTTGCTCACGAGGACCTTCTTGGTCGGATCATCCGGATCCTGCTGCTCCACCATCTCCGTCGTCGCGCCGAGCGTGGTGGCGAGCGCCCCGCCGAAGACCCGCTGTCCGTTGAAGGTGTAGGTGTTCGAGACAAAGTCGATCGCATCGACCAGGCTGTTCACCTGATCCTGGATCGCGTTGCGCTCCGTGTCGCCCATCGCGCCCGTGTTCGCCGCCGTCACGATGTGCCCGCGCAGCTCGATCAGCAGATCGCTGATCGCCGCATTGCCGCCGTCGCGTGCCGCGGCATATTTCTGATCGAACCGGTTCGCATCCAGTTTCTTGTTCAGGCTCGCCAGATCGGCATTGAACTGATCGACCGCCATGCTCCCCGCCGGATCGTCGCTCGCCCGATTGATCCTTTTCCCGGTGGCGATGCGCTCCATCGATCGCTCCACGCTCCGCGTGTGCGATTGCCAGGCGTTGACCGCCGTATTCAGCATCGAACTGGAAAGCCCTCGGACCACCTCCGGGCATCGGCAGAGCCCCTGGTCGGGTTCTGTGAAGGGCACCGGATTCAGCTTGAAGCGGGTACTCGGGCCTGCAAGAACCGCACGCCAAAGTCCAAGAACTCCCGGTACTCTCAAACCTCCTGGAGGACATCATGCGATCGATTGCAGCTTCGGTGATTGCCGCTTCTCTGCTTTTCACTGCCGGATCTGTGGCCCGGGCGGACGTCGGAGATGCCGCGGAGATCGAAACGGTCATCGTCCAGTTCAGGTCCTCGAAGCCGATCACGCCGGCCGAGGTCGCCAAGATCGAGGAGAACGTCAAGGCCGCCGTCGCCGCCCGCCCCGGCGATGCTCGCGTGCGCTACGCCAAGGCGCTTTTCGACCGCTCGAAAGGCGATCGGAAGGCCGCAAAGCAGGCGGTCGAAGCATTGATACAGGAGTTTCCGGATGTTGCCGAGTATCGCTCCACGCACGGAACTCTCTGCTTTGAAATCATCAACGACGCCGGAATGTTCGAGAAGATGAACATCGCGAGCACCGGACGCAGCGAGTATGAAAAGGCCATCGCATTGGATTCGACGCTGATCGAACCCAGAATCGGTCTGACCCGCTTTTATCTCAACGCGCCCGGATATGCCGGCGGAAGCTACAAGCGGGCGGAAGAGCAGGCCAACGCGCTCGTCAACCTTCCGGATGGCAAAGGGGAGTTCTTCGGGCGTTCGCTGCTCGCCGACATCTACGCCGACAAGGGCGAATGGGCGAAGGTCGAAGAACAGTTCCAACTCGCCGAAGCCTCGAAGAGCCCGGCCGCAAACCCGTCCGCCGCGATGCGCGGCTACGCACGCCTGCTGCTGAACAAGAAGAAGGATCCCAACGCCGCTCTCGTGGTGGTCGAACGCTACAAGAAGATCGCGGCGCCCGACGACGCCGCACCGTCGTTCCTCTCCGGAGAGGCGAAGAAGGCGCTCGGCGACACGCCCGGTGCAATCGAGGCGTACACCCGCGCGGTCGAGATCGACCCCGGTGCGATGAACAGCCGCTTCGCACTCGCCGAATCACTCGAAAAGAACAAGCAGTACACCAGGGCAGCGGCCGAGTACCGAGAGTTTGCTTCGCGATTCCCGGCCGATTCGCGAGCGGGCGGCGCCCTGAAGGCCGCCGATCGCTGCGACAAGCAGGCCAAATAATGACCCCGGCTCGTTCGCCGGGGCAAAGGGGGAGATTGCATCCAGGTTCAGGCGCGACGGCGACGCGCCATCACCAGTCCCGCTGCCGCGGCAAGCGCCGCCGGGCCCGGTGCCGGAACCTCGGTGAGCGAGATGTCATCGATCGCGTAGTCGTTGCCGCTAAAGACCTGGTTGGTGTCCCAGATCTCGATGCTGAGACTGGTGAGATTCCCGCTGTTGAACGAGACGCTGCGCTGCTCCCAGGTGGCCGCGTTCGCGGGCGCGGAGAACGCCGGCGAGATCGTCACGCCGTTCACGCGGAACTCGAGCGAGGCGGGTGCGAGCTGGATGAGCGTCGCGAACCAGCCCGAAAAGGTGTAGTCGGTGTTTGCGGTGACCGAAACGGTCTGAGCCCACGCCGGCCCGAGGCCCTGATCGGTGCCGTTCACGATCATGTAATAGCCGCGTTCGTCGCCGTACGTGTGGTCGTAGAAATCGACCCAGCTTCCGTGCAGCGTGTCGTAGCTCACGATGTTCCACGTCGCGGGCGGGTACATCGTGTTGTCAAAGGCGTACGACGAAGTCGAAGGCGCGAGCGCGCCGGTCTGGAAGTCGCCGTTCACAACCAGATTCGCCGACGCGACGCCGCAAATCGATGCGGCAGCAACGAGACCAAAAATCGTGTTTTTCATACTTCTCTCTCCCACTCCCTCGTTGCTTTCGCAACGTCCTGACCTGTTGCTTTCGCAACGCCTTGGCCGGCTGCTTTCGCAGCGCCTTTTTCCAAGCCGAACGATCCTGAGCGGGCGGAATCCGCTCATCACCGACTACAGAATGAAGCGTTGTTCGCGCCTCACGCACGCGATGATTCGCTGCGTTTACGCGTTCTCGGACGAGCGGCGGCGCCGGGTCACGAGCAGCCCGCCCGCACCCGCCAGGGCGAGCACGCCGGGGCCCGGCACGATCTGGTCCTGCACTTCACGGTTCGACAGGGCAAACAAGCCGCCCATCATCGGGCCCGAGCCATCGAGCGAGCCAAGCCACATATTGGCAAGCGTCTCGGACGGCACGGCGTTGCGGATCTGGAAGACGCCGGCATTCACATCCGTGCCCGTGTCGTACACGATTTCCCAGACGGCCATCTGGAAGGCGCCAAAGTCGGTGTTGCCCGCGAGGCTGCTGTAGTAACGGCCAAAGAGTTCCGAAAGCTGCGAGGCCTTGGTGTTGCCCATCGGCAGGTTGAAGTTGATGTCGGGCGTGGGAGCGTTCGGCGTCATCGTGACGTCGTACGTATACGTTCCGCCGAACGCAACATGCTGCGTCACTTCGATACAGAAGCTGCTGAAATTGCCCTGAAGGCCCGCGTACGTGCCGGGAGCGACGTTGTCTCGGGTCCAGTTCATGCTCCCGGCCTGCGTACCGGTCCACGAACCACCCGAGTTGGTCGAGAATTCGCAGGAAACGCCGGGCGAAACGCTATTGAAGGTGGCGCGGACCGTGTCGGCCGCGAGAGCGCTGCCGCAGACGGCAGAGAGAGCAAGTGTCGGAACAAACAGGTTTGTGATGCGCGTCTTCATGTGTTTCCCTTCCGTGGATTGACGGTCGTGCCGGAGCACCGGCGACCGTCAAGGGAAACATGGAGTGCGGCGGACCGCTTTGCGACCAATCGGGTGATGAACTGAGCGATCGATGCAACGCGGGAACAGTTGTGCCGGGTGCGCCGACCGGTTCTGCGGACGTCGAGTCGAGGGTCCGGAAAAACGTGGGGTTGGGGTGAGGGTGGTGGGCCGGTAAAAAAGAAAAGAGCCCGCAGTGAGCGGGCTCTTCTCGGATTCGTAAGCGGATCGCGATGCGAAACGGATTTGGCCGATCGGCCATCGCGACCCGGCTTGGTTTCAATTAGCGGCGACGACGCGTCGCGACCAGACCGCCGAGGCCGATCAGGGCGAGAGCGCCCGGGGCCGGGGTGAAGATCTGATCCTGCCAGTCATCGCTCGACAGGGCGCCGAGACCCGCCATGCGGGGGCCCGTGCCATCGACCGCGGCGATCCACGCATCGGCCAGCGCCATCGCGGCGCCGAAGCCCGAAGCCTGGAAGACGCCGGTGCCGACGCTGCCGCCACCGTCATAGACGAAGTCCCAGATCGCGAGCTGGAAGGCGGCGTACTGGTCGTTGGTCGAGAGACCACCGAAGAAGCGGCCATAGAGCTCCGAGATCTTGTCGGCCTTGATCGCACCCATCGGCGTCCCGTACAGGATGTTGACCGGGAGCGGCGCGTTGGAGACGGTGTTCACGTCGTAGGTGTAATTGTTCCCCGGGAAGATGTCCTGGTGAACTTCGATGCAGAAGGTGGCGAACGTGCCGGTGAGGCCCGTGTAGTCGCCGCCCGTGCGGTTCCAGTTGAACTGGCCGGCCTTCACCGGGCCCATGAACGAACCGCCGCTGTCAAGCGACACCATGCCCCAGACGCCCGGGTTGGTGTCGATGTACGTGGCTTGAACCGTGGCAGCAGAAGCCAGCGAGCAAACGCCAGCAAGTCCAGCAAAGGCAGCAAACTTCAAATTCTTCATATCCCCTCCTAAGGGCCCCACATTGGGTCTCTCTCTCTCTCTCGATCACCGGTCGTCACGCACTGTGCGTGACCGCTTCCCTCCCGGACGTCCCCACCGATCCGTGCGTCATGCACGATCTCAGTAGATAGAGGCGAAAAGATTTCGCCCCGCTTTGCCGAGAGAGACCAATACTCGTTTCGTCCTTTCGCCGCCCCGGAAAGCAGCGGTGTCTCTCTCGACTCTCCCAACCACTGCATACTAAGCGGACTCACATGTCGCGCCAAGTAGAATTTCTTGCTTCAGGGGGCAATTTTGCTGGCATTTTTGAGTTCACCTGTTTCTCGGTCATTTTGGTTCTCGGTCGTTGTGACGCGATGATCGGTAAAATCTTTGTTTTCAGGCACTTCCGCACGGTTGATTGGTCGGTAGAGTTCTGTTCGTTATGGGACATTTTTCGACCCGAAAAAGCCCTGGAAACGTCTTATAACTACTCTTTTTCGCTCGCCGCGCAAGCGCGATCCGAACTCGGCTTTTCGCCACGGCGACGACGTCCGCACCCGAGAACAGACAGCGCTCCCAGCAATCCGATGGAGGCGGGTGCGGGCACGATCGGCGACGGTGAAGTCTGCGAGGTTCCAACCGCGACAATGTCGGGACCGTTGAATCCGTTCTTCGCCTCGATCCGGAAGCCTTTGAGATTCTGCCAGGCGGCATCAAGAGAAATACCGAAGCCTACGACGGCTTGGGTGCCGCCGATCTCGAGCGTGTCGATCGACCAGCCGGCGCTTCCGCCCGTGGATCGATTCACAAACATCGGGCCGGTGAGCGAGCCGTCGGCGTTGATTCCGTAAACATTGAAGTCGCTGTTGCCGCCCCGCTCGAGGATGCTGAGTTCGACTGTGGAGCCGTCGTTGTCGGCGCTGAGGCGCTGGCCCGCGGCGAAGAGCAGGTCGAAGTGGTACGCGCCGCTGTCCTCTCCATCGATGATGTAGGACATGTTCTTGTAGGGGGTGGGGCCGCCGAACGAGCCGAAAACATCGCGCATCGTGCCCTTTTTGGAGGCTTCAGCGGGCATGGGCGTCGAGGCGTCGGTGCGATCGGGGTTGCCGGTGTAGACGTTGGCGCTGTTGACATCGCGGGGCACCAGGTCGGTCCAGCCGAACGTGCCCGCGTTGTTGGTCAGGCTGCCGGAGTTCCAACGGAGAAAGTCGGCGCCGGTCATGGTCGAGGATGTGCCGCTGAACGCGAGCGACGTGAGCTCGCGGTCTCCACCGTGAAGGACCGTGGTCGTGCCCGCGCTCTTGGCGGCATAGATCGTGGGGGCGGCCGAAGCGGTCAACGCCCCGGCCGAGATCGTCAGGAAACCAGCGATGGCAAAGCGGTTCATTTCTCTTCCTTCCGTGGAATGGCGGACAGCTCAACCCTGCCTCGCGAGGGGAAGGAACGCGAAGAATCGAGATCGCCGGGGGACGATTCTGGCCCGGGGCGGCGGTCATAAACAGCCGGGGCGGCAGACGCGATCCAGCTTCACAGTCCGGAAAAACACCCGGCCTTGCCCCGTGCCGATCTCGCTACCATCGGGGCGAACATGCCGACCATCACCATCAACGGGAAGAAGTGCGACTTCACCCCCGGACAGACGATCCTGCAGGTTGCCAACGCCAACGGCGTGAACATCCCGCAGTACTGCTACCACGACGGGCTCTCGATTGTGGCGAGCTGCCGCATCTGTCTGGGTGAAATCTGGTCACCGGACGCGAAGTCAGGGCAGCTCACGGCGCAGATGGGCGGCAAGCTCCAGCCGACCTGCCAGACGCCCGCGACGGACGGCGCGGTCGTCTACACCGACAGCCCCAAGAGCGTGGCGAATCAGAAGGCGGTGATGGAGTATCTGCTGATCAACCACCCGCTGGATTGTCCGGTGTGCGATCAGGCGGGCGAGTGCTTCCTGCAGGATTACTCGTACGAATTCGGTCGGGGCGTCTCGCGGTTTGAAGAGCAGAAGGTCAAGCAGCCCAAGAAGGACCTCGGCCCGCATGTCTATCTCTACAGCGATCGGTGCATCATGTGCACGCGCTGCGTGCGCTTCACGCGCGAAGTGACGGGGACTGCGGAGTTGAGCGTGCAAGGGCGAGGCAACAAGGAAGAGATCGATCTCTTCCCCGGCATCGCGCTCGAGAACGAACTCGCCAGCAACGTGATCGATCTCTGCCCGGTGGGGGCTCTTCTCGACAAGGACTTCCTGTTCGCACAGCGTGTGTGGTTCCTGAAGAACACGCCCAGCATCGACGGCATCACCGCCAGCGGCGACAACATCAATATCGAGCACAACGAAGGCAAGATCTACCGCATCAAGCCCCGCGACAACATGGCGATCAACAAGTGGTGGATCACCGACGAGGTCCGCTACGGCTGGAAGTTTGTCCACAGCGAGAAGCGACTGCGAACGCCCCTGCGCCGCCAGTTCGGCACGCTGGTCGAGAGCGACTACACGCGGGCGTACGAAGTTGCGATCAGCGGCATCAAGAAGGCGATGGAGGGTGGCAAGCGTCTGGCACTGCTGGTGAGCCCGATGCTCTCATGCGAGGATGCGTACTTGCTGGCGCGGCTGGCGCGGCAGATCGATCCGAAGGCGATTCTGGGCGTCGGGCCGGTGCCGCGCAAGGGCGAGGACAAGGTCTATCCGGTCGGCGCGAAGGCTGGCGACAAGAACGCGTTTGTGATCTCGGCCGAGAAAGCTCCAAACGCCCGGGGCGTGCGTCGCGTGCTCGGCGCGATGGGTGCCGGAGTGCTTGAGTTCGGCGACTTCCTCAAGGCGCTCGGCCAGGGCAGCGGACGGAGCGATGTGGGCGCGGTGATCGTCACGGGCAACTACCCGAGCGACTGGATCACGCCCGAGCTCGGCTCGTCGCTTTCCGGCAAGTACACGGTGCTGATCGATACGCTGCTGACCTCGCTGGTTGATTCGTGCGACGTGCTGATCCCCGGCGCGACGTGGGCGGAGAAGGCCGGGACTTTCGAGAACTGGCAGAACGTGCTTCAAGCGTTCGAGCAGGCGATTCCGGTGATCGAGCTCGCGAAGACGGAAGGTCAGATCGCCCTCGATCTCGAGGCGGAGTTCACACGCGTGCCTCTGGAAATGCGGGATCTGGAAACCGTGATCGTGAACACGACCGTCGGCCAGGTCGCGGCGGGCGTGACGATCGCGCCGCCCCGGGCCCGTGCGTTCAATGCCGCGGACACTCGGACGGAGATGGTGAAGCAGTTCCCCGCTCTCGCGGTGTTCGCCGAGGTTCGTTCGCCGGTTCCTTCGGCCGCGACGCGTACCGACATGCAGATCGTTGAACTTTGAGTGGAGCTGTGAGCGGTCGATGACGGCGATGTGGATCATCATGATCGGAACGGCGATCCTCGGACCGCCCTTCGTTCTTTGGTGGTGGAAGTTCGCCGATCGCTGGGCGGATGCCGAGCACAAGCGCTTCAAGGACAAGCCGCAAGATCCGGTCGAACGCGTGGTGGTGCAGAAGAAGCACTGACCCGTTCGGTTCGCGTGAATTCTGCAATGGAATAGTGATCGCCAACCACAACAGGTTGTGGATGCGTCGTGAAAACGCTGCAAAACAGGCTTGTTTTTGTCGCTTTGTCGCGCGGTCAGGTACAATTTGTCCGAAGTGAACGACAGGTTCCAAGCCTCGAAAACGAAAGGAGTAAGCGCATGGCGACTTGGTTCATCACTGCGGCACTCTCGACGGCGATCGTGGGCTTTGTGTGGCTGATCGTGCTGGCATTCCGCGGCATCCGGCGGGGCATCGCCGGTACCGGACCTGCAACAAACTGTGATGGCGGATCGTGGATGTGGTTCGGCGCCGGAGGCGATTCATCGGACTCGGCCGGTCATCACGGTCACGATTCCGGCGGCCATGACGCGGGCGGCTGCGGTTCTGGCTCCGATGGGGGCGGGGGCGATGGAGGCGGTGGAGGGGGCGATTAGCGCGTAGCCTTGGGCTTGAGTTCAAACGTTCGATACAAGATCACGATTGCGTACGACGGCACCGACTTCTGCGGCTGGCAGAAGCAGGAGCCGACGCTTGAGCATTCGGAAAAAACCGGCTCGACCAAGCTGATCGATCCGACGCTGACGCCCGGTACGGAAGGCCGCGTCGCGCTGCGGACCGTGCAGGGTGTGGTCGAACGGGCGGTGCGCGAGGTCGTGCGCGAGATGGTGGAACTACGTGGTGCGAGCCGGACCGATAGCGGCGTGCACGCGCGCGGACAGGTCGCGGCGTTCACGTGCAACGGAGAAGAAAACGGTGCGGCGGGGTGGCCGATTTCGCGCGGGCCGGAGGCGCTGGTGCGGGCCCTGAACGGAAAACTGCCCGACGATGTCGTCGTGAAGGGCGCGGAGGTTGTCGATACTGAGTTCGACCCGATCAGCGACTGCACGAGCAAGGGATATTCCTACTCGATTCACAACGCAAAGTCGAGGGAGCTCTTTGATCGCAAGTTCGTGCATCACGTGTGGGACACGCTCGATGTCGAAGCGATGCAGCGGGCGGCGGCGGTGCTGGTTGGCGAGCATGATTTCGCCGGCTTTGCCGCGGCTGGGCACGGACGGCAGACGACCGTTCGCACGATCTACAGACTCGATGTGATCAAGGTGCGCGATGATCGCGTGCGGATTGAGGTCGATGGCAACGGCTTTTTGTGGAACATGGTCCGGATCGTCGCGGGCACGCTGATTGAAGTGGGGCGGGGAATGAAGCGAGCGGATGACATGCCGGCGATTCTCGAATCGCGGGATCGAGCGAAGGCGGGGCCGACGCTGCCGCCGACGGGGTTGTTTTTGGAGTGGGTGAAGTACGGAGTGCAGGCGTGAGGTCTCGCGCGTTGATTCGTTGCACCGCGAGTTGCGTGATCATGTCAGTTGTGTTTTTGGGGCTGTCCTTTTGCTTCACCGCCGGCGCGAGCTATTTGGGAAAGCATGGCGGTCCGGTGGTCTCGCTTTATCCCGGAGTTGTTTACCTTTCGGTCCTGCAAACGTATCCAAATGTCATTGATGAGCAGGGGCTGCATGCAGGTGCCCGTCTTCGTTCGGGGTCGATCGACTTTGCCCAGATTCCGAAGATCCCATGGGTATCAAAGAACTCCCAGGGAACAATCGACTTCATATTGCCACTTTGGATTCCGGTGCTGATCCTTGGGCTTCTTCAATGGAAGCTCTGGTGGTCGCGCGGCGAGTTGGACTTTACCCGCTGTCTCAAGTGCAATCATGACTTGTCCGGGATTCGGGCTTCTCGGTGTCCCGAGTGCGGCTCGCCTATCAACAATCCGCCCGCATGCGCATCCTCCACATCTCCACCCGCCTGATCCTCGGAGGCTCGCAGGAGAACACGGTTCTCTCGTGCGAGGGGCAGACACGCCTCGGCCACGATGTGCATCTTGCGTTCGGGCCGATCTTTGGTCCCGAAGGTTCGCTCTTCGAGCGAGCCGACAGCTTTCGCTGCCCAGATCCGCACACGCCCGAAGAGCGGCGGATCGGCATGCACGAAGTGAAGAGCATGGTGCGCGAGATCAACCCGTTGAAAGATCTTCGCTGCTATTTCGCGCTGCGGAGCCTGATCCGCGATCTCAAGCCCGACATTGTGCACACGCACAGCAGCAAAGCGGGCGTGCTCGGGCGTGCGGCGGCATGGACTGAAGCGGCGCGTATGAAGAAAACGGGGCACAAGCTCGGCGTCGTTCACACCATCCACGGCCCGCCGTTCCACAAGTTTCTCAAGCCCCGCACGAATGCGATCTACATCGCCAGCGAGAAGTTCGCGGCGCGGCGTTGCCACACAATCGTCTCGGTTGCCAACGCAATGACTGAGCAGTTTCTCGCGGAGAAGATCGGTACGCCCGACCAATACAGCACCGTTTACAGCGGGATGGAAGTCGAGCGGTATATCGACGCCCGAGATGCCCGCGGCCAGCCGTTCACATCCGTCGGTGTGCGCGATTCGCTCGGCCTTTCGCCTATGGACTTTGTGATCGGCACGGTCGCACGCCTTGCCGAACTCAAAGGTCACGACGATTTGCTCGATGCGCTCGGAACCGATCTCAAGGCCAATCCGAACTGGAAACTGCTTTGGGTCGGCGACGGCTGGTGGCGCGATCGTCTGCTCAAACGCGTGGCCGAGATGGGCCTCGCCGATCGCGTGGTCACGACCGGGCTCGTCCCCAGCGAGCGCGTGCCCGAGATGATGCGGGCGATGGATGTGCTGGCGCATCCCTCGTATCGCGAGGGGCTGCCTCGGACGGTTCCCCAGGCTCTGCTCTGCGGCGTACCCGTCATCGCCTACGACGTGGACGGCACGAGGGAAATCTGCCTCGATGGCCAGACCGGCTACTTGCTTCAGCCCCGCGATCTCGAAGGGCTTCGGAACGCGGTGAAGCGGATGTACGATGCTCCCGATGATCGAACGCGGATGGCCAACACCGGAAGGGAACTCTGCCGCGTGCGGTTCAGCGCCGAGACGATGGTGGCGGAACTGGAAAAGGTGTACGCGCGGGCGCTGGCTTGAGGCGGCAGCCTGCTCGCTGTTGCTGGCGGACGGAGTGTTTGCGCAAAGGTTGCAATTCGCGAGCGACGAGCCGAAAGCGGGGAGTGGCGTAGCGGCCGCGGCGCTCGCCGCGCAGGCACGTGAGCAACTCGCGGCGATGGGCGAATCGGGCACGCGTGCGCCGGAGATCGAAGCAAAGCGGGCGTATCTCTCTGCGGCCGCACGGCTGCTCGAGACCGGTGAGTCGAAGGGCGTCGGGGGCACGTTCCTTGTTGCGGCAGGAACGATGCTCATGGTCGATCGCGAAGCCGCCTTCAAGTGGTTCGATGGCCGGCGGATGAGCGTCGATGCGCTTGGGCTGCTGGCTTCGGACATGAACGCGCTGAACGAAGCGTCCGCGAGTCCGGAGG
The DNA here is from genome assembly GCA_017303555.1 of Planctomycetota bacterium. Lineage (GTDB taxonomy): Bacteria > Planctomycetota > Phycisphaerae > Phycisphaerales > UBA1924 > JAFEBO01. The sequence continues at coordinate 20,633 of JAFLCN010000019.1, read as the reverse complement.
CACTCGATCGCGCGCTCCGCAACGCGTTCGCCGAGTTGCTCCAGGGTTTGCACGCGCCGGCCGGGGCACCGAGCCTTTGGCCGTGGCCGGAAGCAGCGGATGCGACGATCGCCGCGTGGCCGGATGTCACCGGCCTGGGCACCGACGCGTCGTCGATCGACGCGCTGCGAAAGCGCTGCGAACTTGCGGAAACCTGGATCGCGTACCGGCCGGGCGGGCGGGCGATGGCCCGTCTGATCGCGGAAGCGGCGTGGCCCGTTGGGCGCGAGAAACAGGTTGCGGCGGGCGTCTACCGGCGCTGGATGTCCGAGCTGGCGCACGCATCGGCGGAGGTGGGTGAAGCCTCCCGGGGCGAGAACGGGCTAGCGCGACTGATGCGTCTGGCAGCGCTCGGACGCATCTTCTCGTTGCTCGATGCTCTCTCGCCCGATCCGCAGGCCAAGCAACTCGAGCGTGCGTTGTTTGCGGCGGTCGAGGTGATGCCCGAGGAAGCCCGCGAAACGGTCGGATGGGTCAAGCTGGAGCGCTGGCTGCAACGAGCGGCCCAACGCACCGCGTTCTCCGATGACAAGGCCGTTGTTCGCCAGTTGCGGCCGGCGCTGCGTTCGATCTCCGACCTCACCAGGGCTTCGCAAACCGAGATGCTCGAAGCGCTGGCACGCGTCGCGAGCAACCCCCAGGCCGCGGGCGACCCCGGCGTGATCGCGGCGGTCAACCTGTTCTCCGACAACATTGAGTTGATGCAGGTGCTGCACCGCGCGAGCGCCGCACTCCGAGATCCCGCGGCAACCGGCGAGCCCGTCGCGCGCGAGAGCGCCCGCCCGTTTACCGACGGCTTGCTCAAGCTCGCGAAGGAGGTTGCCGACCCCAAATCACGAGATCGGTCGATCGGTGCCCTGCGGAACCTGGCGACCGATGTTGCCGACCTGATGGAACTGCCCGGCGAGAAGGCCCTGCGCGAGAAAGCGCCCGACCTCGAGAAGCTGCTCGGCGGAAAGGGTGCCGCCGCGCTCGCGTTGATCGACCGCGAGCGTTTGGCCTGGAAACGAGGAGTCGGGGCCGTGATGAAACCCGGCGCAACCTCGGGTGGCGACGGCAACGCGGCGCGCCTCCGCGCGATCGGGATCGTGCTTCAGTTGGCGATCGACGTTGCCGAGTGCGAGTCGCTTGCCTCGGATGGCAATGATCCGCTCGACGGGTGGGGCGGTTGGTGGCTGGGAGACGGGGCGCTCGCTGAACAGGTCGCACGTGCCGCGGCGGCGCTGCCCGCGTTGATCGAGAGCACGGAAACGGACCTGAACGCGAATGCCGCCGCATCCGCCCGGCGCGGCGCGGACGATCACGCGATCATCGGGCTTGCGGCCAGGCTCTCGCGCGGGCTTGCGGCCGCGGGGCCGGTTCCGTCCGCGCCGGCCCCGCTGAAAGGGATCTGCGCCATCGCGACGGGCTCCCCCGATCCGCGGTTCGTGCTTCTGGCTTCGTGGCGCGAGCAGGTTGCGGTCGTGTGCCGCTATGCTCAATCGGAAGAGGCGGCGGAATCGAAAGCGTTCGCGTGCGTGCGCGCCGCCGAGGTGATCCGAGCGATGGAGCGAAACGAGCAATGACGATTCCGGCAGCACCCGCAAGCGGTTTGGGCCCGAGGTTTGTTGCGCCCGGTCAGGGCGCGACCCATCATGCGCCCGGCGGCGACGTGATCGTGGGAAAGCTCAGCAGCGCCCAATCCGGCGGCACGTTTCAATGCGTGGAAGACGAGGTCGCGCCCGGCGGCGGCCCGCCCCCGCACGTCCACGAGCGCGAGGATGAGTTCTTCTATGTTCTTGAGGGCGAGGTGACGTTCTGGGTGTGCGAGGCGGGTGATCGCACGGGCAAATCGGGCAAACCGGTTGTTGCCGCGAAGGGCGCATCGGTCTTCGGCCCGCGTGGAACGGCGCACACGTTCAAGAACCGCTCGCAGAGCGCGGCGCGGATGCTGGTGGTGGTGAATCCGGGCGGGAACTTCGAAGCCTTCTTTGCCAAGGTCAGCGCGCAGGATGCGTCCGGGCAGCCCCCTTCACAGAAAACCCTGATCGAGCGCACAATGCAATCGGCGCCGGAGTTCGGCATCACGATTCTCGGCCCGAATCCGTTGTGAAGAAATTCGAGAGGAACGGGAGCCTTCGGGGCCGATCAGAAACGCGGCTTGATCTCTTCCTCGTCCCGCGGCCTGCGGACCGGCCGCTCGATCTTTCCCAGTTCGCTCGGCCTCGCTTGGAGCAGGCGGACGGCGGGTTCGCGGAACTCGACCGGCGCGGAGGCCGGGTCGTGATCGAGCGCACAGAACCCGAGTTGATCGCGCAGCGGAGCGACGCGATCCGGGCGCACGGCGGAGCCCGCGTAGACGACGTTGCCGTCGATCCGGATCACGACCTCGTCATCCCAAACCTTGACGAGCAGATCGACCGGATTGCCCGACTCCATCGGCTTGGAGTCGTCGGTGTCCCAGCAGACGCCGGTGGACCAGGTCTTCATGAGCGGCGCGGCCATGACCGATTGCCAGTACGGGTTGTTGCTGCCCACGTTGTGGTAGATCATGAACCCGGCCTGGCATTTCTCGGATTGCCCGTCGGCCGGCGCGACGATGCGTGAACGCAGCTCGTAGCGCTTCCCGACTTTGGGAATGAACCGCAGGTCGCCCCACCAGGAGTTCTTTGCCGCCAGTTTGATCGAGTCGTTGGAGATCACCCAGGCGCCGCGGGACTGCGAGCTCTCGAAGAACGCTTCTGGAGAGCTCCCGAGCAGGATCGATGCCCACTCGCGGGAGGCGAACTGCTTGCGGAACTTGAACAATTCGATCGCGCGGTCAACCGCCTTCGCGGCGGATTCGGGCAGGTCGGCGTGCGCCGCTTTGGCTTCTGTCAGGAGCGTGACCGCCTTGTCGAAGTTGTTCAGGTCGGCCGCCTCGTCCGCTGCGAGCGCCGTCGCGCGGATCGCCGGGGCGTACGCATGGACCGCGCCGAACTCGTTCTGGTACACGCGCACCGCGCTCCCGGCGCCGGGCACAAAGCCGTCGGAGAGACGATCCACCAGGTCTTTGGCCTCGGCGCGCTTGCCCGCCAGCCAGAACATGTGGGCGATGCGGCTCAGGATGGTGTTGAAGTACGGGTCCTTCTGTGCGAGGTAACCGTCGCGGATCGCTTCGACCGTTGCGAGCACTCCGGGCTGCTGCCAGATGCTCTCGTATTCGCCCCGATCTTCGCAGATGTCGTCGAGCGTCCACAGGTACATCTCCGGCACGCGGGTGTCGAAGCGTTTGCTTGCGGCCCAGCCCTCGGCAAGCCTGAGCATCTCTTCGTGGCTGCCGCCCCAACGCGGGCGCAGGAACCAGCGACGGGCGAGGTATGCGTTGGCGTGATCGAACTGCGCCTTGACGGCACGGTCGAACCACATCGCCTCCGTCTCATTGGGGAAGTCGTGCGAAGCCGCCACGACGCGGATGAGCTGCGAGGGCGGCTCCGGACGCGACGGATCGGCCTGGTACGCGGCAAGAAAACCGTCGTGTGATTCGGCGAGCTCCGACGCAAATCCCTTCCAGCCCGCATCGTTGACCTCGCCCGCCCAGCCGGTGCCGCGCCTTTTCCACGCCTCTTTCAGGTGATACTCGCCGAGCAAGCTTCCCTTCATCCAAGCCGAAGCGCTGCTCGCGCTGATCTTGTCGCAGACGGCCCGCGAGTAGCACGAAACCGAGCTGTCGAGATCGAATTTGAATTTGTCGAGAATGAGCCGCTCGGCCATCGGGCTCAGGCCGGGCTCGGATGCCGCGGCCACCAGGGTGTCCTCGCACAGCGAAGACGCGGCCGCGAGCTGCGATCTGGTCTCTCCGATCGAGTTTTTCTGCGAGAGGATGAAGACGGCGATCCGCCATTGACGGATCTTGCTGTAGTTGTTCGTGCGCAGCGTTTCCAGAAGCTCTTCGGAGTCCTCGATCGCCCGCCCGAGCTTGGTTTTGGGCGCGTTGCTGCCGAGCTGATATCCGATGGCCATCGACGCGACAAGAGGATCCTTGCAGCCGGCCGCCACAAGCCCCTTGACGAGCTCGACCTGGCGGTCCGAGTGTGCCGCGCGGAGCGCGAAGTTCTTCCCCGAGATCCGGAAGAGCTCGTCCACCTGTTCGTCCCATTTCGGATCGGCGAAGGCAGATGCCTTGTAGGGAACGATCATCGATTGGTATTCGTGCTCGGCCCAAAGGTCGTACACGCGGCGCTCGGTGAGCGGCGCTTCGGCCGCGGCGGGTGCAACGGCCGCGGCGTCGGTCGGCGCGGACTCTGCGACCGGGGTTGCAACCGGGGCCTCAGCGGGAGCCGGATCGGGGAGCGCCCGGCCGAACGCACCGAAAGCAAACACGCACGCGCCCGTCCGGGCCAAGTTCCGCAGTGAGCAAATCATGCCAAAAAGATAGCAGATCCGTGCTGAACGCTCGCTTGCGACCCAGCACCGCGCATGGCCGTCATCCCCGCGCCGGGACGAGGTTCGGCCCCGCGCGGGTCAGAAAAACTTTCGTGTACGCGGTCTGAAAACCCATGCGGCGCACGTTGCGTTCGGTGCCAGCACCCGGGCGAGAGCCGATCGTGGCGACCCGGACGCCTCGCTCCGCGGCAAGATTCAACCGGGCCGCGATGAGCGATTGCTGGAGCCCGCGCTTGCGGAACGGCGCGAGCGTGCTGAGGCCAAAGAGGCACGCAATCTGTTCGTGTACTTCGATCGCGCCCGCCGCGGCATCGTGCACGCCGGTCGCATCGCGGATGCTCGCGATAAACGAGACCGTGCGCGGATGTTTGACGACGCGGGCCCAAAGCTCAAAGTCGGTCTCCGGCGGCACGAAGTCGGGCGGACTGAAGCCGGTCATCGAGAGCCGCGAGTACTTCCGCACTTCCGCATCGTCGTTCTTGTCCACGATTCGGCACGTGATGGATGGGTCCGGCGGTTGCGCGGGCGTTGCACGCTCGCTCTTGGAGAGCTCGCGAAAAAGCACGTTGTCAAATCCGCGCACGCGAAAGTTCAGGTCTTCGCAGTGCTTGAAGAGCGAAGGATCGGCAAGCGGGCACCCTTCGATGCGGGGCTCGATGCCGGCATCTTCGTACCACTTCGCAAGTTCTTCGATCTCCTCGCGCGCGACGGGGCCGCTCATGCCCAGCCCGGCAGCGGTGTTGTTCCACCAGCCGGGAAGGGCGCGGCTGGCCAGCCCGCCGCTCTTGATCGGCAGCACGTGATCGGAGATTTCCGAGACACCGATGGCGAGGCGGGTTTCTTCGAGGCGGGCGATTTCGAGGATGTCCATGTGGTGCAGAATAGCCTGCAAATCAAGGGGTCTTGACAGTTCGGATTTTGTTCACTAGGCTTTGTTCATGGCGCAAGGAAGCGGCATTGAGTGGACGGAAGCAACCTGGAATCCTGTTGCGGGATGCACTCCGATCTCTCCGGGTTGTTTGAACTGTTATGCCGCGCGCATGGCGATGCGACTTGAGCGCATCAGCGAAGCTGGCTGCGCAAAGTACAAGGGGACCGCGAAGCGAGCAAAGAACGGACGTCCTGTGTTCACCGGGCGCATCAATCTTGATTACGACGCACTCGAACTTCCCCGACGCTGGCGGAAGGGGCGTCGTATCTTCGTGAACTCGATGAGCGACCTGTTTCACGAAAACGTCCCTGCTGACTTCGTACGGAAGGTCTTCGATGTTATGAACGAGTGTCCGCAGCATCAGTTCCAAGTTCTGACGAAGCGCCCAGATCGGGCGCTCGCACTCGCCGCGAGCGTGAAGTGGACGCCGAACATTTGGATGGGTACTTCAGTTGAGAATGCAATGTACACCCATCGCATCGAGACGCTTCGGCTCATCCCTGCCAAGATTCGGTTCTTGTCTTGCGAGCCCCTGATCGGACCGATGCCGAAATTGCAACTCAGGGGGGTTCACTGGGTGATTGTGGGTGGCGAGAGTGGGCCGGGATCAAGGCCTATGGAGCCACAGTGGGTCGAGCAGATTCGAGATCGCTGTATTGCGAGTAATGTCGCGTTCTTTTTCAAGCAATGGGGTGGGGTGCGGAAGCATGAAACCGGGCGCGAGATCGCCGGCCGCATGTGGAGCGACTATCCGGATCCGGAGATTGTAAATGGCTCAGGTACCGTGGGAAGAAGCTTGCGCGCGAGTGCGGGATGATGACGGATTGCCTTGCCGCGAAGTTGGTGCCTGGTCGGAGGACAAGCTCTTTGTCTGGCACAGTTACATCCAAACGACATCGACTTCGATGGTCGGTAAGCCGCAATGGGCTGCGGGACTGTTTTACGTCGATCTCTTCGGAGGTCCTGGTGTTTGTCAAGTAAAGAATTCCACTCGGCGACTCCCGGGATCACCTCTTATCGCTGCGATGGCAGCGAAGCCTTTCAAGCACATATTCGTTGTAGACAGCGATCAACGCAACGCGGTCGCATGTGAGCAGCGACTTGCAAAGGTCGGCGCGAAGGATCGGGCAACGGTCTTTACGGGAGATTCAAACAAGATTGTAAATGAAATTGCCAGACGTATCCCAAAGGGAGCGCTGACGCTTGCTTTGGTAGATCCCGAAGGGCTCGACGTCGATTTCGAGACGCTGCGGACGCTCTCTTCTGCCGGCAGGGTGGACTTGCTGATTCTATTTGCGGACGCTTATGACGCCTTGCGAAATCTTGACGCTTTCGTCAGCGGTGATGATAAACGACTCGATCGAATGTTGGGAGCCAGAAGCGATTGGCGAAAGCGGCTCGGAGAGTTGCCAAACTGGGAGCCAAACAATCTGCGAGAGTTCTTTTCTCGGCAGTACATCGAGACACTCAAGAACGAACTCGGTTACGCGGCAGCGGATACGAAAATCATCAGAGGTCCGCACGGCCCGCTCTATCGCCTCGTTTATGCCTCCAAACACCCGAGAGGTTTGGACTTCTGGCAAAAGGTCGACGCCCGCGATCGGCATGGCCAAAAAGGACTTTTTAGTTAACCAAGCACGCGCTTCCCAAAATCCAACTTCATCGCCTGCTTCGCCAGATACAGCGTCTCTTCGGCCACAACATTCGCCCGCTTCACGCCGTCCTTGATGATGTCGATGATCACATCATCGCCGCCCGGCTTTTCGTATTCGGCGCGACGGGCCCGCATCGGCGTCAGCAGCGTGTTGATCGCGGCGGCAAGCTCCTGCTTGATGTGTCCATCGCCGATGTTGTCGCCCCGCTTGTAGCGGTCCTTGAGTTCCGCGACGCGGGCTTCGTCGGTGATGAAGGCTTCGACAAACTTGAAGAGGATGTTGTCGGGGTCGCCGGGTTCTGTCGGAGTCTGGCGGCCCGTCGTGATCTTGTTGATCTTCTTCTGCACTTCCTTCTCGGTGTCGGAGAGGAAAATCGCGTTGTTCAGGCTCTTGCTCATCTTCTGCTTGCCGTCGCCGACGCCGGGCAGGCGACCGACTCGACCGATGAGAGCCTCCGGAATCGGGAAGACGCCTCCGGCCTGCACGTAGTCCTTGTCTTCCGTGCGATTGGGGACGTTGCAGTAGAGCTGGTCAAACTTCCGCGCCGCCTTGCGGCACATCTCAATGTGCGGGGCCTGATCCTCACCCACCGGCACATACACGGGGCGGAACGCCAGAATGTCGGCGCACTGGCCGACGGTGTACATCGGGAAGCCGAACGAATGCGAATCGCCCAGGCCCTTGGTCTCGAGTTCGTGGATGAGCGTCGGGTTGCCCATCACATCGTTGAAGCTGAGCAGCATCGCGAGGAACCAAGTGAGTTCTGCGATCGCGGGGACTTCGGTTTGCAGGACGATCGTGGACTTCTTGGGGTCGATCCCTGCCGCGAGCCAGTCCTTGACGATCTCGATGGTGTCCTGGCGGATGTCCTGCGGCTTGTCGAAGCGAGTCGTGAACGCGTGCATGTTTGCAAGCAGGAAGTAGCAGTCGTACTTGTCCTGAAGCGAGACGCGGCGCTCGACGCTGCCGACCCAGTGGCCGAGGTGCAGGCGGCCGGTAGGGGTGTCGCCGGTGAGAATGCGGGGTTTCGATGCTGGCGCAGAAGTCATGGGAGGCAAGCGTAGGAAAGAGCGTGCTTTGCCGCGCGAGCCTGCTAGCGATTGCCCCACACCGTCAACGCCACATTGAACGCGTTGAACGCCGCGTGCATCACGATCGGCACGCTCAGCTTTCCCGTCCGCCGCATCGCGATCCCGAGCGCCAGCCCCAGCACAAACAGAACCGGCAGCACGGTTGAAAGCGTTGCGCTCGGAACCGCCCCGATATGTGCCGCGGCAAACAGCCCCGCCGTCAGCATCACGCCGAGCCACGGCCTTTGCACAAGCCGCACGAGCGCGGTCTGCAGGAAGTAGCGGTAGATCAACTCCTCAACGATCGGCGTGATCAAAATCGCCGAACCCGCCTGCGCCCACGCCCACGGATCACCCTTGCTCTCTGAAATCGTTTGCAACGTGTTGTGCCCGATGGTGGGGGGGCTTGCCTGCTTGAATGCGCGATAGATCTCAAGAGCAATCAGCCCCGTCGCATTCACCACCGGCAACGCGATCACGATCGCGAGCACCCCGACAAGCAGATCGCGCCCGCTTGGTCGCTTCAGCCCACCCGTTGCCAGTGCCAGCATTGCAAAGCCCGCGAGCAGTCCCGCCGCGCCTTGCCCGAGCATGATGATTGCAGTGGCTTTCGTGCTGCCTTCGGTCACTCCACCAAGCCAGCTCGCGTTCAGGCGCACCTGCGAACCGATCGCCTCCGCGCCCAAGCCCATCGCGAGATAGATCACGACCGCCGCGAAGAGAAACGCCCACCACGGTCGATCCGCTCCGCCTTCTGCGCCCTTCCCGAGCGAAGACGGCTTGATGACATTGCCAAACCAGAGGCAGACCACGATCGCGCCGCCCAGTCCGATCTGCAGCCACACCCACTGGCGCGATGTCACCACAGGCGGCTCGACACTGGGCTTGGTCACGGCGGGTGCCTGCGTCTTTGGTGTGGGTACCGCCTGAGCGATGGCTCTGGTGGAACCGCTCGATTCAGCTGCCTCTGCGTCACGGGCCTTGAACCCCGCGCTCGTGGAGCCAGTGCCCCCAAACGCCGCACTTGCACCAACAGGCCCAAGCCCTGCAAGAATCACGCCGAAGTAGAGGATCAGGATCGGCCGGACGAACGCCCACTCGGAGCTTTGCTTGCCCAATGTGTTAACCGAAATCGTCGAGCACAAGCGCATCGAGCTTGCCCTGGCAAAGGAAAAAGTCTCACTCGCCGATCTGGAACTCATGGTCGCGCAGGAAGAAGCCCCGCGCAATTTCTTTGCCGCCGTCAACCACCGCCAGCGCAACGCCTTCGACACCGCGATCATCGCGGAAGTGAAAAGGCAGAGCCCGAGCGCTGGGCTGATCCGGCCGGAATATGAAGGCGATTCCTTTCGCCCGGAAGACATCGCCCAAAAGTATCACGCCGCCGGGGCCGCCGCGATCTCGTGCCTGACCGATCGCAAGTACTTCGGGGGCGACCTCTCGTTCATCCAGCGGATCAAGGCGGCCGTCCCGCTCCCGGTCCTTCGCAAGGACTTCATCATCGACCCCTACCAGCTCTGGGAGGCCCGGGCCCACGGGGCCGACGCCGTGCTGCTCATCGCCGAGTGCCTGCACGAAGGCGAAATGCTCGACCTGATGATCCTCGCGCAGCAATTGCAGTTGACCGTCCTGCTCGAGGTCCACGACATGGACAACCTGCTCCGGGTCCGCCCGCATGTGGGGTTCCCGCACCGGGGCTATGGCCTTCTGGGCATCAATAACCGCAATCTGGCCACTATGGAGGTGGACCTCAACCACACCCTCCGATTGGCCGATTTGGTCGAAGACCGGTCCATTCTGGTCAGCGAATCGGGTATCCGAACCTCGGCCGACCTCGCGCGCTTAAGGAGCGAGGGAATCCGCATCGTGCTCGTCGGCGAGCACCTGATGCGCCAAGAGGATCCCGGCCGGGCCCTTTCCATGCTTCTCAACCCCGAATCCCGACCGAACTCGACCTCTCCACCCTCGTCATCCTCCCCGCCTTCCGTGTGATTTGACTACCCTTCGGGCCGATTTCACTTGTTGGCCGCGCCGATTCACCCGCCGCGGCTCGGAGACCTCAGGACATGAACAACAGCGGTTTTCAAGTTGCCCCTTCCCGTCTGGTCACCAGTCCGGGCGCCCGCTTCGGCGCAGCCCTGATCGTTGCCTTTGCCGGCTCCGCGTTCGGCCAGGCGGAGTCGCAGCCCGCCCAATCTCCCCCGCCGGCCACCCAGGAAACAACGGTCCGCGTCGGCGCGTCCGGGGTTCGTCCCGCGGCACCGCAGCAGGCCCAGGCCAACACCAACCAGCAGCCCGAGGCCAAGGCGCTCCTCGAAAAATCCCGCGATGCGATCGCCGCGGCCAAGACCCTCGAGTTCGACCTCTTCGCCCCGCAGATCGGCCTGATGGGCGGCGACCGTAGCCCGAAGGACGTGAAGGCGCACATGATCCTCACCCGCGCCGACACCGGGGGCTGGATCATGCGCATCACCGGCCACGGCATGGTCGCGAAAGAAACCGCCCCGACCGAGTTCGATGTCGTTTGGGATCGCCAGGCGATCACCTGGGTGGACCAACAGGCCAAGACCGTGTACACCCGTCCCTTCGGCCAAGCCAAGAACTTCCGCGGCCTCCAGATGATCAACGGCCTGCGCATCCCCTCGATCTCGGGCGATCGCCCGCTCGGTGAAGAGCTCGCTCAGACCGTGATGCAGCTCCAGGGCACCGAAGACATCGGCGGCGTGCCCTGCGACGTCGTCGTGACCGGCACGGCGCTCGAGGGCCAGGGCAGCCGCAAGAAGGTCTGGATCGCCAAGACCGATTCGATCCCCCGCAAGCTCGAGAACATCATCGACAGCAAGCTCATCAGCGCGAGCACGTCGGTCGAGTTCACGAATATGAAGGTGAACGAGACGATCCCGCCCGAGCGCGCCACCATCACCCCGCCCGACGGCTTCGCGATCGACAAGGCCGAGCCCGCCGTGCACAAGCCCGTCAAGCTCGACAAGCTCGCCGTCCCCGATTTCGAGCTCTCTTCGCCCGACGGTTCGAAGGTCAGCAAGGCCTCGCTCGCCGGCAACGTCGCGGTGATCCAGTTCTGGGGCACCTGGTCAAACCCGTCCAAGCGCAGCCACGCCGAGCTGCAGGCGCTCGCCGACAGCTACAAGGAGAAGGGCGTCAAGTTCTTCATCGCCTCGGTGCGTGAAAAGGACGCCGAGGGCGTTGCCGCGTATCTGAAGGAAGCCAACGTCGCGCTGCCCGTGCTGCTCGAAGCCGATTCGCTCGCCGAGCGCCTCGATGTGCAGAGCGTTCCGACCGTCGTCGTCATCGGTGCCGACGGCGCGAACGTCCGCATGGTCTCGAACTACCTCAAAGAATCCACCATGAAGGAAGTCGGCGAGGGCATTGAGACCGCGCTCAAGGATGCCTCCGACAAGAAGGCGGCGGAGGCCGCAGCCCCGGCTCCGCAGACCGCTCCTGCTCCGCAGGGCGATTCCAAGCCCGCCGACAAGTGAAGATCGACCTTCGCTGATCCATCGAAGCAGCCTCGCGAGAGGCTGCTTTTCTTTTTGCCGCACGCTTCCCTCGCCTCTCTACCCTTGCCCGCATGTCCGACTTTCAAGCCCCCAAAGGAACCCGCGACTTCTACCCCGCCGACGCGGCACGCCGCCGCTTCATCACCGAATCCTGGCGCTTCGCTTCCATCCGCCACGGCTTCGAAGAAATCGATGGCCCCATCTTCGAGCACCTTGATCTCTACACCGTCAAGAGCGGCGAGGGCATCGTCAGCGAGCTCTTCTCCTTCACCCGCGCCGGTGGTGAAAAGGACTACGCCCTTCGCCCCGAATTCACACCGACGCTCGCCCGCCTCTATGCCGCGCGGGCGGGAAGCCTCCCCAAGCCGACGCGCTGGTTCACGTCCGGGCCATTCTTCCGCGCCGAAAAGCCCCAGCGCGGCCGCCTGCGCGAGTTTCTGCAATGGAACGCCGACATCCTCGGCGATCCATCTCCTGCGGCCGACGCTGAGATCATCGCCACCTGCGTCTCGTTGCTCGCATCACTCGGCCTCACGAGCAAAGACGTCCGCGTCAAGGTGAATCACCGAGCGGCACTCAGCGCCTGGCTGCTCAGCCGAAATGTTCAGCCCGATGCACAAGCCGAACTCTTCAAACTGCTCGACGCCAAGGGCAAGATGCCCCCCGCCGAATTCGCGCAGAAGGTTTCCGCCTTCGGCTTCAGCGCCGAACAGGCCGAGGTCTTCCAGAAGGGCCTTGTCCGCATTACCGTTCCCGCAGGAATCGATCCGAGCAAGGCGACGGTCGATCCACTCAATCCCCCGGCGCTCGATCCATCGGTGCGCGATGTGCTCGACCTGACGTACTTCTCCGACGCCGTCATGCCGCTGGCGAAGGAACTTGTTTCCGCCGGCATCATCGACTGGATCGACTTTGACCTCAGCATCGTCCGCGGACTCGCGTACTACACCGGCATGGTCTTCGAAGTGCACGAAGCCACCGGCGCCGAGCGCGCCATCGCCGGCGGCGGCCGCTACGACAATCTCGTCGAACTCTTTGGTGGCCCCGCGACACCCGCCGTCGGCTTCGGCATGGGCGACGTTGTGCTTGGCCTCGTCCTCGAAGATCGCGGCCTGATGCCCAAAGACGTTGATCTGTTCCGGCGCATCGGCGCAACGCCCGATGTCTTTGTGATTCCCGGCCCGGCGCCCGAGGCCGAACTGCTCGTGAAGCCGCTTCTAGCGCGCCTGCGTGCCGCCGGACGTCACGCCCGCGCATCCTCCAAGTCCACGCGCAACGTCGGCAAGCTGCTCAAAGACGCAAACGATCAGGGCGCCCGCCTCGCCATGATCATCGAAACCAAGGAAACCGTCGCGCTCAAGGACCTCGCCACCGGCGAGCAATCGCAGCCGATGCTTGTGGCCGAAGCCTTCGCACGTATCGGCATCCGTCTCTGAGCAAGGACCATGCAATGCGCCGCGAAACTCCGATCGACCCCGGCGTCCGCATCGGCCACGTGCACCTGAAAGTTGCGGACCTCGACCGCGCGCTCGCGTTCTATCACGGCGTACTCGGATTCGAGATCACCCAGCGCATGGGTTCGTCCGCCGCGTTCCTCTCCGCCGGTGGCTATCACCATCACATCGGCCTCAACACATGGGAGAGCAAAGGAGGCCGCCCGCCCGCCCACGGGACCACCGGCCTGTTCCATGTGGCGATTCTCTACCCATCGCGTACCGCGCTCGCCGACGCGTTGCGCCGACTGCGCAAGGCCGGGATTCCGCTAGAAGGCGCGGCGGACCACGGCGTCAGCGAAGCCCTCTACCTTCGTGACCCAGACGGAAACGGGGTCGAGTTGTACCGAGATCGTCCCGAGGCGAACTGGCCGCGCGATGCGAATGGGGGTATTTCAATGTTCACACAAGCGCTCGACCTCGACGCACTCTTGAAGGAACCATCGGGTGCTGAATTGTGAACTCGAAATCGCCGGTCAATTCGGAAGCCCGGAAGCCAGTGATGCAGTCGTTCCGATCTTCATGCGTGCAATGAAGCCGGCGGGAACGCAGGTGCCGCTGCACAGCTTCGATGATCGCATCAAACAGCTTTCGCTCCTGTTGCGCGTCAGCGGGCGTTTCCAGAAGTTCGAAGGTGATCCGATCGAGAACGTGAAGTTCGCGAGGGATCGTGTTTGGATCAGCGTTGATCTGTTGCTTTGGATCGCCGATTGGGAAGGCCAGTCGAAAGTCGCTGTCGCCAAGGTGCTTGCGGAGCGTGTTCGCGGAGTTCCTGCCGTACTTGAGCCTCTCATGCTCAAACGCAAGCTATCACTTGACAGAAAGCTTCTTCAGAATGAACTCGAAGAATTCGCTGATCGCTTTGTAACGCTCTCGGAATCGCTCGAACAGGCGTGATCAGCAAGGTCACCAAATCCACCGCACGTTCCCAAAATCCGGAATCGGGATCATGCCCCACCTGCGCGACATCGCCGGGAAGAAGACGCAGAACGCCTTGCCCACGATCAAGTCCCGCGGCACAACGCCCTCGTGCGCATCAATCAGCTTCGATACCCACGGGTCGTTCTCGCCCCACAGCCGCCCATCCAGGCTCGCCGGGCTGTTGTCGCCCATCATGAAAAACTCGTTCGCCCGCTGGATCGCCAGCGTCGTCGGATGGCTCCCGCGGCACGGCACGTCCCGCCACTGCGGCATCACGTGCTGCACCGGCTGATAGAACAAATCACGGTCCAGCCGCACGCGGTGCAGTTCCGCAGCGCCGGAAACATCAATGCTCACTTCCGGCCTCGTGTAATTCGAGGGATCCGAAAGCGGCACCGGACGCACCTTCAGCGACAGCATCTGTTCGAGCGGCTTGCCGGTCGCATACTCGACGCGCTGCGCCGGAGACCACTCGTACAACCCCTCGCAGACGACCTTTCCGTCGATCAGCAGTTGCAGCGCCTGATCGACGTTGCGGAACTCGAAGTTGGTCACACGGTCCGGCCCGAGCGGCGTGATCCCGTCCTTGCTCGCCAGCACTTTCCAGGCGGCGCTCGTGTCCCCGAGCGGGCGCATCTCGACCGATGCCCGCGTCCCCTCGACTTTGCCGCGAAACTCGTGCGAGTTGCACCGGATCGTCGCGCTCGCACCCGCGTTCGGGGCGGCGGGCTTCACGCCGAAGCCCACCCGCAGATCGGAAATCGGGAAGCGGAGGACAGGGCTGTTGCGCCGGGCGTTGAGCTGAGGCGTGTCGTTGTAGTGGTTCAGGTCGTTGATCGGGCGGTCTTTGCTGTTCCAGTTCAGGCTGGTCGGCCCAGAGCCGGTGTACCTGTACACGGTCGTGTCGTTCACCGTCCAGTTCTCGGTTTGGGGCAGCCACGGTGAGGTAAACCACCGCTTGCCGTCGCGCACCGGATTCGCCGGTTCGAACGTGCTGTCGAAGATCAGTTGCCACGTGGCGTCCTGAGCGCGCCGGGGCTTGCGGGCGATCTTCCAGTCCGCATCCTGCCAGCACTGCTCCGGTGTTTCCTTGCGTTCGGCTTTGTACGGCCGGACGAACACGTCGCCATCAACGATCGAGAGCTCTTCATTCTCGAGCCCAACCAGCCGCTTGATGTAGTAGACCTGCGGGTTGGTCGGATTGCGGAAGACGACCACATCCCACCGGGCGGGCGTGCCGTACGGGTAGTCGTACTTCAGCACAAAGATCCGGTCGCCGCTGCTCGAATCCTTCGTGAACGGCGCGAGAAGCCGATCGGTGTTGGGCTCGCGCGCCGTGTCGATCTTCTGCCGCGGCGACGCGTTCTCCATGTTCCCGTCCACGAATTCCGAAGGGCTGATCGGCCACTCATACCCGGTGTCGCGATCGCGGATGCGGACGTGTGCGCCGAGCAGTGTCGGAGCCATCGAACCGGTCGGGATCTGGAACGGCTCGAGCACGATCCCGCGGAAAATGAGCGCGATCGTGAACGCGATCAGAAGCGAGATCACCGTTTCCTTGACCGAGGTGGTGTTGGTTTGGGGCTGGCCTGCTTTCGTCGCGGAAGCTTCTGTCATGATCACCTTTGCTATCGGCCGGTCCGCAAGCGACCGGGTCGAGCGTACCCGCACTTACGACGGCCCCACCGGCCCGTTCGAGCCCGGCCCATTTGGACCCGGCCCATTCGCACCCGGCGCGTTCGGACCTGGCCCATTTCGTGGCCCGCCGCCCCGACGTCGCCGACGTCGGCCCCGCCGCGGCCCATTCCCTTGCCCCTCGGAACGTTCATCCTGCGTCCCGTCATCGGTCGGGATGTCATCGAAGTTCAGCGCCTGCTCGTCGCTCCGGGGTTGGCGAGCCGGTGGTTCCTGGCGTGGCGGCCGCTGCCCTCCGGTGCCGCGCGATCCATCGTCCGGGCGAGGCATCGGCGGCCGATTCCGGTCGCCCGGAGGCCTTTGGGATCGATTTTCCCCCCGCTGGCCGGCTTGACCCGAACCCGCCTGCCCCGGCTGCCCAGCCGCCTTCTTGGACTGTTCGGGGCCGCCTTGTGGCGGACGTCCTTCCGGCCTTCGTTGGGGCGGACCGGATCGGCCCGGACCCGCTTCTCCGGCAGCCGGGCGGGGCGGAGCTGCCTTGCTCAGCGGCGGCGTGAGATTCTCCACCGGAATCGCCACCTGCTTCGGACGCCCCATCTCATCGGGTGCATCGAGTTCGACCAGCACCAATTGCGTCAGAATCTGACCGTCGATCACAAGGCCGTCGCCCTCGGGTGTACCGACGCGGGTCTTCTTGTGGGGCAGGCGCTTGCGCAGGTCTTCGTACGTCTGGTCTTCGTAGCGGAGGCAGCACATCAGTCTGCCGCACCGGCCCGAGATCTTGAGCGGGTCGAGCGTGGCCTTCTGCACCTTCGCGCTCTTCATGCTCACGGGCTTGAGCACCTTGAGAAAGTTCTTGCAGCAGCAGTACTGCCCGCACTTCTCGTAGTCGGCGGTGATGCGTGCCTCGTCGCGCGCGCCAACCGGGTGGAAATCGACCCGCCCGCGGAACTCGCGTGCGAGCGTGGGCCCAAGATCGCGAAACTCGACGCGCTCTTCGCTGAGGAAGTGCACGATCACGCGTTCGCCCCCCAGGACCGGCTCGACCTCGACGATCTTGAGGTGGCCGAAGCCCGCATGTTCCGCGGCCGCCCGCGCACGCATCTTGAGCTCGTGCTTGCTCTGCTCGATCTGCGATTGCCGGTTCAGATCTTCCGGCGTCGCGACGCGCAGCACCCTTCCATCGGTGAAGAACGGGTAGTCGCGCCCGCCCGAGTTCTCGATGAACTGGAGCATCTCCTTGCGGCTCACGCTCTTCGAGCAGCCCGAATTGGGGCAGGTGCTCGTGAGCATCTCGCCAAGCTCCGTGCCGCGATGGGTGCGTACGACCAGCTTGCTGCCGCAGCCCGGCTTGGCCGAGCCGTCGTACGGGTATTCGCCCACCAGTTTCATCGCGCCGAAACGCACGACGATGGTTTTGGGCGGCGCGAGAGCGCCGTACGCCTCGCGATCGGACTGCTCCTTCAGGTGGGCATCGGCCTCAAACTGTGGGAGCGGAACGATGGGCATGGAGACTCACAAGCCGACCGGACAAACCGGGCCGGAAAAACAAGAAGGAAGTTCAGTTGCCGAAACGGGCCCGTCCTTCGACAAACGCGTTCTGCAGGCGGATCCGCTGCGAAAGCTGCAGCACGCCCTGCGAATCCGAGCGGTACACGACGATCTCTTCGGCCCGCGCGTCCTGCACCAGCACATTCGCCTCGCCGCCCGTGCTGGTCGAGAGAATGCTGTAGCCGTTGCCGCTGGCGACCATCTGCCCCGCCGCGAGCTGGGCCTGCGCGATCGACTCGAGCGGCAGCCCCGGCAAGCCGGACGCACCACCGAAGCTCGACGCGATCCGCGCGACAACCATCGCGCCCATGATCCCGGCGGAAAGACAGAGCAGACCCCGGACCGGAAGTTCGAGCTCGCCTCGTTTGAAACCGCGGAGAGTCTTCATTCAGCGCCCTCCCGGGATGTTGCGGTCGCCGCCGAGGCTGCGATAGCCGTTCACCACGTACGCCCGGCGTCCCTGATCAAACCGGAGCGTCAGCAGTTCCTGGTTCGACACATCGAGGATCTGCACGTTGTTGGCGTTCGATCCGGGGATGCCGCTGGCGATCATCAGGTACTCGCCCCGCCCGCGCCCGGAGCCCGGGTTGGCCGGCTGCGCGCTCGCGGAAGACAGGAACCAGAATCCGGCGAGTGCGCCGGCCAGGGCAAGATTCAGCCCCACGAGTTGTTTGGTACGGAGTTGACGCATCGGATCGGATCCTTCGAATGGTGCTCTCGGCCTGGCGAGGGGAAAGTGGGGCGCCGGTCCCGCCCACCGGATTTTCGACCGGAACAGTCCGGAGCGATCAGTCCATGTGGCCGCGCTTCACCGGAATCAGGCACGCACCGACAACAAGGCCCAACAGAATGACACCGAGCAGGATCATCAGAATCCCGTGCCCGCCCATGAGCTGTTCGGGCGACTTCGGGATCGGAGGCGTCGGACGCTCCGCGAGATCGCCGGTCGCCACCTGCGCGAGCGCCGTCGAGGCCGTGAGGACACCGGACGCGCAGACGACCGCAACAGGGATCAGGCCGCGGCAGATTCCCGATAGAAGGCTCTTCATGCCGGTACTGTACCGTCCCCGTCCGCGGGCGGTTCTGGACCGAATTGCCGCAATCGTTCGAATCCCCGCCCGCTACGACCCCAAAACCCGCCCGGCCCGTTCGGCTCGGACGTTCGTGCGGCCCTCCGCCGGCACCGAAAACGGCAGCGATCGACAGGGATATGGCACCAGAACCGCATCGTCCGGCACATCCATCATCGGGCCCCGGTACATCTCCGTGGCCGCGGGTTCGGTTCCCGGCGCAAACGGGCGGCTGATCTGCTCGAACACCCGCGTCGGGATGTGGACCGTGCGCCAGCGCTCGCTCCTGGGCTTCATCGCGCGGGCATACTCACCGACGGTCACGCTCCGGAGCGCGTACCACTTGCCTCTGTTCTCGAACACCTCGTGAAAGAGCGCATCCGGCGGCTGCTCGTCGCACCAATAGACAAAGACGAACACGGCTTCAAAGCCGCTCCCGAAGAGCCTCTCCCACGTCCGCAGGCTTTCGACATCGTCCCGGGTCACCCAATTCTGAAAAGAGGATCGCGCGGGGGCTCGGTGCAGCCGCAGGCTGTCCGTCACTCGCTGCGGAGCCCCGGAGCGAGGCCGCGTGGCGATGCGCCGCCCCTTGATCTCGACAAGCAGATTGGTCGATTCGCCGTAGAGCACGAAATCGAACGATTTCACGGTGCCGGTCCCGGGCGAGACAAACGCCTCGTGCGTGGCGATGGGCAGAAGCGCCTTCTTTGCTTCATCGACGGCGACGTAGGGAATGCGGCGCGAGCGGAGGAAATCCTCGAAGGCGACCTCGTAATGGTGCCGGCGCTGCGTCACGGTTCCCGTCGCCCCCTTCTGATTCCATTCGCCGATTCTTCCGCTCACCGGCCCATCGAGTCACCCCGGGCAGCATACTCATTTTTTCGCGGGTGCCGGCTGCGCTGGCCCACTCGGCCCACCCGCTTTCGTGCCGGTGCGGAGAATCAGGACGTCGAGCAGGTCCTGCTCGGCCTTCTTGTACATCTGCATCGAATCCTGCAGGAGCTTGTACTGTGCTTCGAGGAGCTCCGCCGACGGGCCGGTGCCCGTAGCGCCGTTCCGGGAGAGGGCGATCGTCTGCTGCATCCCCTCGGTCGCGGAGCGGAGGTCGCTCGCGGCGTCGGCGTACGCGTTGGCGGCCCAGAAGAGCACGTCGGTCTCGAGTTCCTTCTTGCTCGGCTGGAAAAAGAGCCGCCACGGCTGGGCGCGGATCTCGACAATCGCCCGCTTCGCCTGGTCCGTCGCGAGGCGCAGGTTGGCGACCGAGCGACGCAGTTCGGGCAGTTCCGTCGCGCACCACTGCTCGATGCCCTTGGCGACGTTCTCGACCGCGGGCATGGTCTTGGTGCGCAGGTCCGAGGTGATGATGCTCGCGTCGCTGGTGATCTGCCGGATGTTCGGCCGGTTCTCGTCGATCACGGCGTTGACGTTTCCGAGCAGCTTGCCGAACTCATCCACCTTGCCGTTGAAATTCCCGGCCATGGGGCCGAGCTTGCCGCTGAAATCGGCGACGTTCGTCAGCGTCGTGTCGAACTTCTGCTCCCAATCGGGCCACTTCGCGCGGGCCGAGCTGGTGATCTTGCCGACATCGTCGAAAATGCCGTCGATCTTGGGGCGATTCGCTTCGACCAATTGATTGATATTGGTAATCGTCGCCTGCGTGCTGTCCATCAGCTTGCGCACATCTTCCTGTGTCAGGCCGAACTGCGCAAGGAAGCCCCCCGCGGCACGCCCGTCGATGATCGTTCCTTCCGCCAGCTTCGCCTGCGCGCCCGCACCGACCGACGAAATGTTGATCCAGCTCTGGCTGCCCAGGAGCGGGCGTTCCAGTCCCACAATCGCTCCCGGAAAAAGCGGGTGCTGCGAGCCGATGCGGATGCCGACGAGCACGTGCTGCGCACTCTCATCGAAACCGACGCTCGTGACCGTGCCGATCTTCTGCCCGCCCAGCGTGACCTGGCTGTCGGGCTTGAGCCCCGGTGCGCCGGCCGCGGTCGGGAAGCGGATCGTGAACCGGTTGCTGGGGGTCAGGCGATCGAGAATGTTCGTCAATGAAAAAGCGACGGCGATTGCGAGCGCGACGCTCCCGAGCAGGAACACACCGGCGAGGATTGTGTATTTCGAAGGGCTCCGCAAAGACATGTTTCCTCAGGTTAGCCGAAATCCGCATCCGGAAGTGAAACGGTCGGGAGAGTGGGTGGGTGAAGTGAGTCGGATGTGAATGGTGGGTTGGGTTGGGGGGTGGCAAGAGTCGTGCCAGCTAGGTGCCATGGCCAGCCCGCTGTTGGGCATTTTACCTTACCCCAGCCCGCCCCCAACCCAACCCCTAACCATGCCCATGCCCCAACT
>JAFLCN010000018.1 GCA_017303555.1 Planctomycetota bacterium | reverse complement strand
AGGCATCTTCCGCGGGCGAAGCCCTCCGCTGCGCTGCGGGCATCGCCCACGGAGAAATTGTATTGAGAAGGGCCGGTATCATCACCCAACTCTCATAGAGCCTGGCACAGAAAACGGGGGCAGGTCAGGCGCAGTCGATGTGTGATGCCGGTTTGATGTCGTGCTTGCGTGAATGGGCCGTCGATTCTGCCGCGGGTCAATTCGAACCCCCTCCGTCATCGCTTCGCCATCACTTGGTAGGGCCTGCGCGATGCCACCTCCCCCGTTGGCAACGGGGGAGGGCGAATGCAAATACATGGGAGTCGCAGCGGAAACTGGTGCGAATGAAGCACATCGACTTCTGAACGATCTCTACTTCTGCGCGATGAGTTGGAACTCGACGCGGCCGGCGATTTCGATGATGCCGTAGCGGTCGCCGGTGGACTCGAGGAGGGCGAGGGCTTGGTCGGTGTTGATGTATTCGACGCGGACGACGGAGGGAGTGCGGATGGAGAGGCGAGCGAGGATGTCGGGGGAGGATTGAACGATTTCGACTTGGACGCGATGTGAATCGAGGGATGGAGCGGGGCGGTTTGCGAGGTTTTTGTCGGGCGTTGTCGTCGGGGTCTTGGCGAGCGGTTGAGTGAGCGAGTGCGGCGAAGTGCGGAGTAGGGCGAGCGTGAGGATGCCGCAGGCGAGGGTGAAGGCGCCGGCGATGGATGCGAGGCGGGTTGTTGTGCGACGTCGGCGGATGCGACGGACTTCGGAGAGGAGTTCGGGGAGCATCGCGTCGCGGCGTGCGACGGCTTGGGGGGAGAGGTCGCGCTGCGCGGGCGATTCGGGATTGTGTTGAGGGAATTGATCAGACATCGGACGCCTCCTCGGAGAGAAGGGTGCGAAGGCGGGCGAGAGCGCGGCGGGCTCGGCCGTAGAGGGAATCGGGCGTGGTGCCGAGAGAGGTGGCGAGTTGCTCGAAGGATGCGGAAGAATCGGAACGGAGACGGAGGAGGAGTTGATCGTCGGGGGAGAGCGAGGCGAGGGCTTGGGCTAGTGCGGCAAGGTCGGCGGACGAAGTGAGCTTGGCGGTTACTTGAGCGTGACTTGCGTGCGGTGTTTCAGACTTTGCAACGGCGCGTTCGCGGGCCTGCGAAGCGAGACGGCGGCGGATGAGGTCGATCGCTGCGGAGCGATTGGCAGCGCGAAGCCAGGCGACGAGCGCAGCGTGGGAATCGAGAACAGGAAGTGATCGGATGACTCGGAGCATGGTTTCCTGGACGATGTCGAGTGCGAGGTGTTCGTCATGCTTCACAAAGTGAAGCGACCAATATTCAATGGTTCGCGACCATTCGGCGAAGAACTCGCGAAAGGCGGCCTCATCACCGTGACCGATCGCAGCGCACAGTTGCTTGGCACGAGAATCAGAAGTCGCATTTGGCACGGTGCTGAGCGGCACTGTGATTTATCGCGCTGATAACGCGGTCTCTTCAGCCTTGTCAACCAGTGCCGCGGGTCCGGTGATGACAAGCGTCCCACCTTCCGCCTCGATCTGAAGCTGGCCAGACTTTCCATGTTGACGCATCAAAACGTCGAGGAGGCCCGGAATCTGGTCTTCGCGAATGCTGAGTGGCACGCGACGTGTGACCACCGGTGCTCCACCCGGAGATTTAGTCGCTCGGGCGCCTCGCTCCACATCATCCTGCAATCGCGCGATGACTTCTTTCGCAGCCCGCTGCTGGTGCGCATCCCCCTTCACAAAGAGCAAGCCCGACGGTTCGTGAAACTGCAACACCGGCGGTGGCGTGTTTGGCGCCGAGATGAGCGAGACAGCGAGTTCTATCGCCGACAGCACCGACTTTGCTTCGAGATTCGAAGCCGTTTGATCTTTCGCACGACCTGGAAGCCCAATGATCGGATTTAACGACAGTACAATCACTTGTTGCTGCTGACTCTGCCTCGAGGGCATTCGCGAAATGTCACTCGAAATTGAATAGGTTGGGACGCCGCCAGGCGGAGGCGTCGTTGACCGCCCGATACGGACTTGCAGCGATTGTCCATCTTCGTCGATTGTGTTGCGTTCAACCGCGCCGAGAGCGCTCCACACGCTCGCGTTGGTCAAGCGGACCATGTACATTGGAAGGCCTGCCGTTTCTTCGTTGAAGAGCACGTTGACCGGCTTTGCCCCGGCGGCAGAACGAATGGCGTTGACGTAATCGCCAATTGTGCCTCCCCTGAAATCAAGCGTGATAAGCGTGTCGTCCGCGGGAACGCCCTGACTCTGTCGCGGACTGATGCCTTCGGGAACCGGCACGGGCGTCGTCGGCGAAGATACCTGCTGAGGCGACTTTGGCGGCGAGTTCTGCGCCAAGGCGATTGAGGCCAAGCAGAACGCCATTGCAAGTGCAGTGAGGTGGTTCACGGCTGATCTCCTTTTCCGAAGCGAATGATCCGTGTTCTACCACAAGACGCGGCCAGCGGCAGTTTGCGGCGCATCTGTCGGCATTTTCTTCGCGATGATGGTCCCCTAAACTCTGAACCCGCAATTCGCGGCACGAGAAAAGCATGCACTACGACGCCCATCAACCCATCATCAACGACCTCGAGGCGCGGATCACAACCATCCGCGACTCGCTTTAACTTCCCGGCCAAGTCTTCCCAGCTTCGAGAGCTTGAAGCGCAGATGAACGAGGCTTCGTTCTGGGACAACCAGATCGCGGCGAAGAAGGTCGTGGCGGAAGTCAAGACGCTCAAGGCGCAGGTCGATCCGCTCGCCAGCGCGATCAAGGACTTTGAGGATGCCAAACTCGGCTACGAGATGGCGAAGGAAGCCGGCGATAAGGAACTGCTGGCGGAAGCGGACGAGCAGCTCTTCGGCCTGGTTGGCCGGATGGAGAAGATCGAGTTGCAGTCGCTCCTGAGCGGCAAGCACGATCACCGCAACTGCTTCCTCACCATCAGCGCGGGCGTGGGCGGGACGGAGGCCAACGACTGGTGCGAGATGCTCTTCCGCATGTATCTTTTCTACTGCGAGAAGATGGGCTGGTCGCTCGAGGAGACGGACAAGGGCTTCGGCGCCGAAGTGGGGCTTGATTCGGTCACGCTGCACGTGAAAGGGCCGTTTGCGTTCGGCTACCTCTCGTGCGAGCGCGGGTCGCATCGGCTCGCGCGCGTTTCGCCGTTCAACGCACAGGGCAAGCGCCAGACCTCGTTCGCAACGGTCGAAGTGACGCCGGAATTTGAGGAAGTGGACTTGCAGGTGCCGGAGAAGGACCTCGAGATCACACCGTTCGTGCGGGCGAGCGGGCCGGGCGGGCAGAACGTCAACAAGGTGGCATCGGCGATCCGCGTCGTCCACATACCGACGGGTATCCAGGTGGTCGCGAGCACGTACCGCGATCAGGGGCAGAACAAGCGGCAGGCGCTCGCGGTTTTGCAGGCCAAGCTGGAGCAGTTGGCGGAAGAGCAGCGGGAAAGGGAGATTGCCGCGGCACAGGGCGGGACGCTCGATCGCGGCTGGGGCACGCAGATCCGGAGTTACGTGTTTTACGACAACCGGGTGAAGGACCACCGGACGGGAGTCGAGAACAGCAACTACGAAGCGGTGCTGCGGGGCGACATTTCGGATTTCGTGGATGCGGAGCTGAAGCGCAAGCGTGCGGAGAAGGAAGCGGCGCGCCAGCGATAGGCTGATCGAAGGCGGAGGGATGCGATGCCGGCGCCGTTTTCACTGATCGAGATGCTGGGCGACTTGGTGCCGCACCTCCACTTTGTGGACATCGGCGCGATGGACCTGGGGCCGGACCACGTGCCGTATCGCGAGCTGATCCGGCCGGGAAAGACGACGATTGTCGGATTCGAGCCCTTGCGGAGCGAGTGCGAGAAGCTGAACGCGCTCGCGGCGCCGGGCCAGAAGTACCTCCCCTACTGCATCGGCGACGGGACCGAGCGAAATTTCTACATCACCAATACGGGGTTTACGTCGTCGTTGTACGAGCCGAACACCGATCTGCTGCGGGCGTTCAACAACCTGGCCGAGCTGATGCGGGTGCAGGGGGTGGAGAAACTGCAGACCGTCCGCCTCGATGATGTGCGGGAGATCGAGGATGTTCATTTTCTGAAACTGGATGTCCAGGGCGCGGAGCTGGACGTGCTGCGGAACTCGCTGCGCCTGCTCAAGAACACGATGCTGGTCTACACCGAGGTCGAGTACCTCGAGCTCTACAAGGGGCAGCCGCTGTTCGGCGACATCCACGAGTTTCTGCGGCAGCAGGGTTTCATGCTGCACTTTGTCAACGGATTCGGCGGCCGGGCGTATTCCCCGGTGTCGGCGGGCCGGGATATCAACATGCAGGTGCGCCAGGCGCTGTGGTCGGACGCCATTTTCGTGCCGGATTTCCGGCGTCTGCACGAGTACGCACCGGAGCGCCTGCTCGCGCTCGCCGTCATGCTGCACGAGCTGTTCGTTTCGGTGGATCTCGCGGCGGTTGCCTTGAATCACTACGACCGCAAGATGGGGACCGACCTGTGGACGGAGTACCTCCGGCGCCTCACGGGGACGGCGCCCACGGGAAAAAGGCCCGCGCTTTCGGGCCTCGATCCGCTGAATTGATTCTCGACATCACCGGCGCGCGAGCAGATCGCGGATCTCGGTGAGGATCTTTTCTTCGTTGGTTGGCGGTGCGGGCGGGGCCGGGGGCTTTTCCGCCTCGAAGCGCTTGCGGGCTGTGTTGAACGCCTTCACCACGAGGAAGATGCAGAACGCCAGGATGAGGAAGTTGATCGTGATGGTGATGAACGAGCCGTAGGCGAGGACGGAGCCGAAGCGGCGTGCCTCCTCGAGCCCCATGTTGGGGTTCTTTGCGACTTCATCCCGCACACGAGAGCCGAGCGCAAGGAAGCGGTTGGTGAAATCGACCTCACCCGCCATGCCGACGACCGGCATGATCACGTCCTTGATGAGCGAGTTGACGATGTTGCCGAACGCGGCGCCGATGATGACACCAACGGCCAGGTCCAGCATGTTGCCCTTGAGGGCGAACTCTCGAAACTCTTTGATCATGCCCATGGCTTCTTCCCCTTTGTAGATGCGCACCGAGGAGCGCGGCCGGAGTATAACCAGCGCGGACTACCAAGCCGGGTTTTCGAGGGGATCGACCGAGAGCGCCGCCACAGCCTTTGGACGTGCGCTTTCAGGAAAGGCCGGGGTGGGATTCGAACCCACGAAAGCTTTCGCAACGGATTTGCAATCCGTCCCATTTGACCACTCTGGCACCCGGCCACGGGCTTCCGGATGTCATCCGGAAGAAGGGATACTAAGCCCTGCAGCCCGCGGGTCAACCGGTGCCCGGTCCTCAACTCCGGAGGCCCCCCCGCGCAGGCCGATGAACGGTTACGCTTCGATGGTCGGACAAACCGCAGGAGACACGGATGCGCGGGCATGGTCGATGGAAATGGACAGGTGCGGCTCTCGTGCTGACCGGCTCGCTCTTGGTCCGCGCGGACAAGCCGATTATCACGACCTCCGTGCCCGGTGCGACCGAAACCCAGCCGGCGACCCAGGGTGCGGCCGCTGCCGACGCGCCAGCAGAAAAGGCTCGGACCTCGATCCCCGGCCTCAGCCCGGAGACGTTCACCGTGCCACCCGGCCGGTACTTTCCGGAAGGAACCTTTCTCGTGCGCCGGACGGGGACGGTGCGGATTCTAAAAACCGGAGAAGCGGTGTTCATCCCGGACATGCCGTCGCCCCGCGATGCCAGGCGGCGGGGCGAACGCCCGATGATCCTGCTGCCATCGCAGACGCTCGCGGCATTGCAATCTTCCATCGCGACGAGCGCGAATCCGGAAGAAACGCGTGTGGAGGTTTCGGGTCAGCTCTTTGTCTACCGCGAGCGGCAGCAACTGCTGCCGACGATCTTCACGATCGTTCGGGCCGCTCCGGCGGCGCCCGCCGAGAAGCCCGCGAGCGCTGCCGCGGCGCCGACCGAACCGGGCGAACCGACTTCGGTACGGCCGGGAGACGATCCGGAAGTGGCGGACATCATCCGCCAGCTCGAGAGCCGCCGGAGCGATGCGCTGCCCCCGATCAGCGGGGTGATGCAGGACGGATCGAAGAATGAAGAGGGCCGCTCGATCACGGCGGCGGACGATCGCTCAAACGCTTCGCGTTCGCTTGTGCCCGAAGGCACGATTTTTACGGATCGGCGCGGGCGGCTGGTGCGGATCGGTGATCGGCTGGGGATCGCGTTCGATGGCGATGCGAACACGCCGGCGGAACCGGCGATGTACATCATTCGTTCCAAGGCGCTCGAGAGATTGGAGAACGCAATCTCGGCGCGGACAGGGAGCGTGGACATCGTGATGACGGGCCGGGTGTACACGTACCGGAACCAGAACTACATCCTGCCCCTGATGGCCCAGCTCGAACCGCAGGGCCAGTTGAAGCCGCTGCAATAAAGGGAACAGACAGGAGCTTTCGTGGTCGAGGTGCTGGCAAACGCGGCGGATGCATCGCAGGCGAAGTCGATCGGCCGGGGCGTGTTTTTGATCGCGCTCCTGTGCCTCGGCTTGATCGTCCTGATGGCGGCTTTGGTGCTCGGGATTCAGTCGAGGCGAAGGGCACGCCTCCGCAATCTGGCGAAGGAAACACAGCAGCGCCGGGCCGAAGACCCCTGGCGTGTGAGCGCCGAACGGACGGATATTCCTTCGGCCGAAGAGCTCTATCGCGCCAGCGGGTTTGACCAGGACGACACGCGGATCGAAGACTCGCCCAAGTTCGGGGATGAAGGCCCCGACGAGTCGGACGACGGCAGCGGGCGCGGACGACGCCGCAAGCCGAAGAAGCCCGATCAATTCTGAAACCCCCTCCGGCTCGGGGCGGACCCGCGCCGAACAATGGCGGGTGCAGACAGAGCAGCCAGCAAACATCACCGCACTCATCACGGGTGGAACGCGGCGCGTCGGGCTCGCGACGGCACGGGCGTTTGCTTCGGCGCGAGCCAACCTCATCCTGACGACCCGCGACCCGCGCTCGGATGAAGCAATCCGTGCGAAACAGGAGCTGGAGGGCCTGGGGGCGCGGATCGAGCTTGAGCGGTTGGATCCGGGCGTTCCCGACTCCATCGCCTCGCTTGCCGCGCGGGTCGCGGGGCGGCACCCATCTCTGGATGCGCTGGTTCACAACGCGAGCAACTACGACCCATCGCCTCTTGAAACTCTCACGTTCTCGCAGATGTCGGACGCGATGAATGTGAACGCGTTCGGACCGGCCCTTCTGACGCAGTCGCTACGCCGGCAACTGGAGGCTTCGGGTCATCCGGGAGGCGCGGGCGTGGTGGCGATGGTGGACATGCACATCCTGGGCCGGCCCCGGAAGGATCTGCTTGCGTATTCGATGAGCAAGGCGGCGCTGGCCGAAGCCGTCCGCTCGCTGGCCCGCGAATTTGCGCCGAAAGTCCGAGTGAACGCGGTAGCGCCCGGTGTCGTCGCGTGGCCGGAGCAAGGCTCGGAATCGGGAGCGAGTTTTCAACGGGAGTATCTCTCGCGTGTGCCCCTGGAGCGCGCGGGGACGCCGGTAGATGCCGCGGAAACGGTGCGGTGGCTCGCTCTTGATGCCCGATACACGACGGGCGAAATCGTCCGCGTCGATGGCGGGCGCTGGCTCGCCTGATTTCCGTCGCGGCACGCGCCGAAGGCCCGCTACCCTCACCCGCACGTGTACCAGTTGCTCCTCACAAAGCGGTATCTGACCAGCAAGATCATGCCCCTGCTCGCGGCCCTCGCGGTCGCGCTCTGCACGGCGATGGTGATCGTCGTGTGGTCGGTGATGGGCGGGTTTCTGGTGATGCTGATCAACTCGGGGAGAACGCTCTCCGGCGATGTGTCGATCTCGTGGCCGATCACGGGCTTTGCGCATTACGAGGAGCTGATCAAGCGGCTCGAGGCAAACCCGGAAATCGCGGCGGCGGCTCCGGTCATCGAGACATACGGATTGATCGGGCTGCCCGATGGACGCACGGAAACCGTTTCGATCAAGGGGATCGACGGGCCTTCGTTCTCGCGCGTGACGGGATTCGAGGACACGCTCTACTGGCGGCCGATCAATACCCCGACCGAGAAGGACACGACGCGTGCAGATCTGCGTCTGGGCAAGCACGACCTGTGGAAGCAGCTCTTCGAGGGCGGCAAGCGGCTCGTGCGGACCGAAGTCTCAAAGTCCGATCGAAAACCGATCGATCGCCCCGCGGTTGTTCCGGGGATTTCGGTCAGCGGGTTCAACTTCCGCGAGCCCTGGGGTTTCTATCCGGGCTTGCCGTTCATCCGCACGACCGAGGGCGCGAAGAAGCCGGTCGATATGTTCATGCTTCCGGTGGATGGAACGGTGACGCTGAACGTGCTGCCGATGGACAGCAAAGGGCGCGCGATCGAGATGGTGGCGCGGACGTTCCCTGTCGCGAACGAGTTTCACTCGGGCCTCTACGAGATCGACCACAAGACGGTGTTCGTCCAGCTCGGTGCGCTGCAGGACATGCTGAAGATGAACCGCGCCGAGACGATCGATCGCTCGGGTCCGACGGTCGTGATTTCGGACGATCCTTCGAAAGAAGAGTTCGTGACGCCCGTTGTGGTGAGCGAGGCCCCTGCGCGGGTGACGAACGTGCTCGTGCGGAGCAAGCGGGAGTCGTACGACACGGCGGACGCGGACCGGCTTGCCGTTGTCGTTGCCGATATCTACCGCGAGTTTGCGGAAGCACACGCGGGCAAAGTTCCAGAGCCTTCTTCGATCCGCATTCTGACCTGGGTCGATCAGAACCGGACGATGATCACGGCCGTGAAGAAAGAAACGGCGCTCGTGCTCTTCATCTTCTGCTTTGTTTCGCTGACGGCGGTGTTCCTGGTGCTTGCGATCTTCTGGGCGATGGTGAGCGAGAAGACGCGGGATATCGGCGTGCTGCGGGCAGTCGGAGCTTCGCGGTCGGGCGTCGCGGGACTTTGGCTGCTCTATGGACTGGCGATTGGACTGGTCGGTTCGGGAATCGGGTTTACGTTGGCGTATCTGGTCGTCACCAATATCAACGGTATCCACGAGTGGCTCGGCCAGAAACTCAACTTGTACATCTGGGATCCGCGTGTGTACTACTTCACGCGGATTCCGAGCCAGCTCGATCCGACCCACGTCGTCATCGTGCTCTGCGGCGGACTGCTCGCGAGCTGCCTTGGCGCCCTCTGGCCCGCGGCACGCGCCGCCCGCATGAACCCGGTGCAAGCCCTGCGATTTGAATGAAGGCGAGAATGAACCAGTGACGGCGGTTGCCTCCTCCAAATCCTCGATCCGAACCGGTGCCCGAAGCACCGAAGCGATCCTGCACGCCACCAATCTGCGCAAGACGTATCAGCTCGGTCGCACCAAGGTGCCGGTGTTGCGGGGGGTCGAACTCAGCATCTGCGGCGGCGAATCGGTCGCGATCCTGGGCGCTTCGGGTTCGGGAAAGAGCACGCTGCTCCACCTGCTCGGCGGGCTCGACACCGTCGATCGCGCGAGCGGCAGCGAACCCGCGAGCTCGATCATGTTCCGCGGGCAGGATCTCACCAGGGTCTCGGTACGGAAGCTCGACGACTATCGGCGAAGACGCGTGGGCTTTGTTTTTCAGTTTTACCACCTGCTGCCGGAACTGACGGTGCTCCAGAATGTGACGATCGCGGCGATGACCGCGATGGGCACGTTCGAGTACTGGCGGAAGCGCGGCCAGATCCGTTCGGATGCTCGCGAGTTGCTCGATCGCATCGGACTCTCGCACCGGATCGCGCACCGGCCGGCCGAGCTTTCGGGCGGCGAACGCCAGCGCGTCGCCATCGCCCGCGCGTTGATCAACAAACCCGACTTGCTGCTCGCGGATGAACCCACCGGCAACCTGGATCGGGTGACCGGCGGCTCGATCCTCGATCTGTTCACGCGGCTCCACAAAGAAGGGCAGTCGATGGTCATCGTCACCCACGATGAAACGACGGCCGCCCGTTCGGATCGAGTGGTGCGGCTGGTGGACGGCAGAGTGCAGGGCGGGTGATCGACCCGGCTTGTTTTCGCGCCGGAATCGTCGCCGGCACCTTTCAGAATCCGTCAAGATCGGATTTTTTTGCCGACACTAGCAGGTACTATATTTTGAGTGCCCAAAGTCACCGTTTTCGAGCCTTCCACCCACCATGCCACGATCGTCCGCAAGCACCATCGACAGCGCGGCCCACGTTCCGGGTGAGATTCCCGGAGCGAGGGTTCGTCTCGATGCTTCGAAGCGCGATCTGACGCCCCGCAAGCTCTCGATTCGGGGTGCGCACGGGGACGTCCCGGCGACGATCGTGGACGTCGGGCCGCGCACCGAAACGGCGTTCGTGTTTCTGCACGGACTGGTCGGCCTGAACGAGCACTGGGAGAACGTGGTGCGGCGTTTCAGCGAGCACGTGCGCTGCGTGATGCTGCAGATTCCGCTCCTCGAATTGAGCGGCGACGACTGCTCCATCCAGGGCGTCTCGACGCTGACGGCGCGATTCCTGGAAGCGCATTTCGGTCCGGAACGGCAGTTGCCCGTCGCGCTCGTGGGCAACTCGTTCGGAGGGCATGTGGCGCTGCGCCTGGCGATCGAACGGCCCGATCTGGTGCGTGCGCTCGTGCTGGCGGGCTCTTCCGGCCTGATCGAGAAGTCGATGGTGAGCGATGTGCAGATCCGCCCGAGCCGCGAGTGGCTGCGAAGAAAGATCGGCGAGCTCTTCTTCGACAAGAAACACTTGAGCGAGAACGACATCGAGCGTGCGTTCAGCGAGCTTTCGAGCCGCTCGGGGGCGCGGGCGATGGTGAAACTCAGCCGCTCCGCACGCCGGAACCATCTCGGAGCGAAGCTCGGACAGATCAAGGCACCGACGCTGCTCATCTGGGGGCGGGAAGACATCGTGACGCCCCCCGAAGCGGCCGAGGGATTCCGGGCCGCGATCCCGGGGAGCAAGATTGTGTGGTTCGAGAAGTGCGGACACGCGCCGATGATCGAATGTCCGGAGCAGTTCGCCGATGCGATGCTGCGTTTCACCGGGGACCTGAAGAGCTAGGTCCGCATCCTTCGTTTTGCCGGCAGTTTTTCGACAGATTTCCGACAGGGCTGCGTTGATGGGTTCGACGATCCAACTACCCCCGGATCTTCCGAGCGGACCGAGCCGGTTCCGGAGCGGGGCATCGTG
Source organism: Planctomycetota bacterium (assembly GCA_017303555.1). GTDB lineage: Bacteria > Planctomycetota > Phycisphaerae > Phycisphaerales > UBA1924 > JAFEBO01. Next base: position 74,618 of record JAFLCN010000018.1, on the reverse strand, counting down.
GACATCGCTGATCGGAGCGGGGCTTCGGACCTACTTGTCCGGGCGCGCACGCAAGCTCGCGGATACGAAGTACTGGCAGTCTTCGACCCACGCGCTCCAGCGGGAAACCCTGCGTTCCCTGCTGCGGACGGCCGCGGCGACTTCGTTCGGACGCGAGCGCGGGTTCTCGCGGCTCGCCGGCGTGAGCGATGCGGACCTGATCGGCGCGTACCGGAAGACCCTGCCCGTGCGCGATTGGTACGCCTTCAAAGACGAGATCGCGCGTATGCGCGAGGGCGGGGAGCCGGACGTGCTCTGGCCCGGTCTGGTCCGTGATTTCGCGCAGACCAGCGGCACGACCGCCGGCGACAAGTTCATCCCGGTTTCGGCGGAGATGATGCGATCCAACTTCCGCGCGTCGCTCGATATCTTCGCCAACCTCGCGAATCAGCGCATCAGCCTCGCGGGGATGCTGAGCGGGAAGTGCCTTTTTCTGGGCGGTTCGACCAACCTTGACATCAACGGCCACGGCATCCGCACCGGCGATCTTTCCGGCCTTGTCACCCCGCTCATCCGCTGGCCGATCTCGAGGATCTATCTGCCCGGGCCCGAAGTCGCGCTGATGAGCCATTGGCCCAGCAAGATCGAGGCGATGGCGCTCCGCTGCATCAACGAAGATGTGCGCATGATCTCGGGCATGCCGAGCTGGGCGATGGTGCTCGCCGAGCGGCTGATCGAACTGGCCCGCGCGCGCGGAATCACCAGCCGCATCCCGGAAGAGGACGGCGCGCCGATCACGACGCTGCGGCAGGTTTGGCCCAATCTCACCGTGTTCGTCCACGGCGGAGTCCGCTATCAGCCGTTCGATGCGCGGGTGCGTCAGATGTATTCGGGCTCCGCTTCGGGCGCGGACATCCCCCACCGCTTCGAGCTCTATCCGGCGTCCGAAGCGTTCATCGCGATGCAGGACGCTCCGAATCCCGTCGGTGCGCTCCCGGGCTCGACACACCCCTCCCTGCGCCTGAACGCCGATCTCGGCAACTTCTTTGAGTTTGTTCCGCTCGAACGCATCAACGATCCGGACCCCGAAGCTTTCACGGCCGATCGGGTGGAGAAAGGGCAGCGCTACTGCGTCATCCTGACGACCTGCGCGGGCCTCTGGCGGTACAACATCGGCGACGTGGTCGAGTTCGACAGCGTGTGCGACGGCCCGCACACGACGGGCACCGGCCCGAGCAGGATGCGCATCGTCGGTCGCCACCGCCATTTCGTGAACGCGTTCGGCGAGAATCTCATCGTCGAGCACATCGAGACGGCGGTCGCCGCGGCGGCGCGTGCGGCCAATCTCCTTGTCGGCGAGTTCACCGCGGCGCCGGTGTACCCGGCGGGCCAGCGACGGGCCGGCCTGGAACTCGCGATCGAGATCGAATCGAAGTCGGATTCACCGGCGGCAACGCTGGAGAGCTTCCGAGACGCCTTCGATGCAAGCCTGAAACAACAGAACGTGGACTACACGACAAAGCGGACCGACGGCGTGGGCATGGCGTTGCCGACCATCACGCCCCTGCGCCCGGGCGCTTTCCACCGATGGTTGGAATCCCGGGGCAAGCTGGGTGGACAGCACAAGTGCCCGCGCTGCGCCAACACGCGCGATGTGCTCGACCAGGTCGTGCAATTCTCGGGCGACCGGTAATTCCCGTCTTCTTGCACGATCTGTTCCCGTCCGTTCGCGGATGCAACGGTCGTGACGCGCGTGCCGCGCCGACTCGCCGAGTCTCGCAGCCGAACGGTGCAAAACCCGGCCGGGGCCCCGATCTCGTGGCATGTTTCACCTGGAGTGACGGATCGCTCGCAAGGGCGCCATTCTCGGCCATTCTCAGGGAGAGAGAAACATGAAGATTCGCAACACCGCCTTTGGTTCCGCGATCGCTTTGGCTTGTGCTTCGATCGCAAACGCCGCCCCCGTGTACAACACCATCCAGGCCGCGCCCGGCGGCGAGCAGGATGTCTCGAGCATCCTCGGCATTCTCTTTGGCGGCACATTCAATACCGTCGGCGGACCCGGGTCGCTGAACCTGGGGAACGGCTCGATCACGGCCCAGCGCATCGCCGACAGCAACGTCGGCGGCCCGATGAGCCTGACCGCATCGGTCGGCACGCTCAGCACCTCCGACGGCCAGATCTGGTCGGGTTCGCAGGTCGGCTTTGAAGTGAAGGCGAAGTACGCGGGCGACAACTCCGTCTTCGGCTGGCGCGACGACACCAACGGTGGCTTCTTCTCCGCGGTTTCGAACACCGGCTCGATCGGCAACAGCGGCAGCTTCAACGTCAGCTCGTCCTTCCGCTGGGCGCTTCAGGATCTTTCGACCGGCCGCGAATTCACCAGCCGCGTCTCCGACAACGTCGAAGGCGGCAACGCGTACGGCCAGCTCGTGACCTACCGCCTCACCGGCGCCGGCTTCTCGACGCCCACCTGGGCACTCTTCTGGGAAGACCGCATCGCGGGCGGCGCGGACTACGACTACAACGATTCGGTCATCGTGATCTCGGCCATGATCCCCGCTCCCGGCTCGGTTGCGACCGGTGCCCTGGGCCTGATCCTCGCGGCCCGCCGTCGCCGGCGCTGAACCGGCCCTTTTCAATCAACCCCGACCCGGGCGGCGAGGACGAAGTTTCCCGCCGCCTCTTCTTTTTTTGAACCGGCGGGTGGCCGTCCGGAACTCCACAAACGGCCCCGCGCTCACTACACTCTGGCCGCATGCACATCCCCGAGTTTCTGACTTCGCAGCTTCTGGTCTCCGTCGCCGTGCTTCTCGTGGTCTTCCACGTGATCCTGGGCGGTGCGGGCATGTGCATCTACCTCGAGCGAAAGATCTCGGCGTACATCCAGGACCGCATCGGCCCCAACCGCGTGGGCTTTGATTTCGGCCTGCCTTTTCTTGCCTTCCTGAAGGGCATGTGGGGCTTGGGCCAGTTCCTCGCGGACGGCCTCAAGCTGTTCCTGAAGGAGGACTACACGCCCGCACGCGTGGACAAGATTCTCTTCGCCCTGGCACCGGCGCTCGTGGTGATTCCGCCGCTGGTCACCTTCGCAATCATCCCGTGGGGAGGAAGCTGGGAAGCCCCGTGGCTGCCGATTCCGTTCCTCGGCTGGCTGCCGCCGGCGGTTGTGCTCGTCGCGGGGGCGAACATCAGTGTGGGAATGGTGTACGTGCTCGCCGCGGCATCGCTGGGCGTCTACGGCATCACGCTGGGGGGCTGGGCTTCGAACAACAAGTACTCGTTCTTCGGTGGTCTGCGTGCCACAGCGCAGATGATCTCGTACGAGATTCCGATGGGTCTTTCGCTCCTGGCCGTGCTGCTGACGATCGGCAGCCTGCTTCCGGAACAGATCATCCGGTGGCAATATCAGCACGGCTGGCTCATCCTCAGCCAGCCGATTGCCGCGGCGTTGTTCTACGTGACCGCGCTCGCTGAAGGAAACCGTGCACCGTTCGACAACGCGGAATGCGAGCAGGAGCTCGTCGGCGGCTTCCACACCGAGTTCTCGTCGATGCGGTTCGCGCTGTACCCGCTCGCGGAATACGCGCACCTCATCACGGGCAGCGCACTCTTCGCGATGATCTTCCTGGGCGGCTACCACTTGCCCCTGGGCTTCCTGGGCAGCAACCACCTGCTCAGCCCGGAAAACGTCACAACGCTCGGCATGATCGCGAAGATCGCCGTGTTCGGCGGCAAGACGTTCCTGCTCATCTGCTTCGGCATGCTGATCCGCTGGACGATTCCCCGCCTGCGTTACGACCAGGTCATGACCACCGGCTGGCAGGGCGCGATCCCGATCTCGCTGTTCGTTGTGATCGTGACCAGCGTGATGGTGTACTTCGGCCAGACCTCGCTGCTCGCGCTGCTGGGCGCAAACGTGGCGATGTTCTTCGTCATTCTCATCGCGCTGCCGCTGATGCCCAAGACCGCCAGCAACGCCCGCATCCCGCTCTACGGCTCGCGCTACAGCCCGATGGAGGGCGAGCGGGTGCTGACTGGGCCGACGAACGCGACAGCGCTCGAAGATCGTCCGGTGCAAGGCACGCTCGCGTCTTGAACGCCCGGATCGCAACTCGATTCGCTCGGATGCGAGCTTGTTGCACCGTTCGCGAAATACTGCGAATCTCGAGATTCCAGCCATCGCCAGACGTGTGATATGATTTTGTATCGAGCCGACCATCGAACAACTTCGCATTCTCGCGCACCAGATCGGAAGTGAATTTCGCGCGGACTCTGTCGTGTTGTTCGGTTCACGAGCGACCGGGCGGTCCACACCTCAGTCGGATGTCGATTTGCTGGTCATCGGCAACTTCGCCGGGAGTCCGTATCTCCGCTCCGGCAAGATCCGAGCATCGCTTTGCGTCGATTTTCCCGTCGATATCGTCGTTCGCCGGAGCGATGAAGTCTCCATGCGGCTCGCCGATGGCGACCCAATCCTTCAGGAAGCGATCGAGAGCGGAATTGTGCTGTTCCGGAAGGCGGCATGAGCAGCGTCGCACGCGAATTTGTCACGAAAGCAAAGGCTGATTGGGTCACCGCACGTCGCGAAGCCGCTGCAACGCAGGATTACAACCCCGATGCCGTGTGCTTTCACGCTCAGCAATGCGTTGAAAAACTAATGAAGGCCCTGTTGATTTTTCATGGACAGAAGGCACCGAAGACTCACGACCTTTTTGAACTCGATCGATTGCTCGTGCTTGCAGACGCGAGCTGGAAGTCAGATCCTCTCGACCTGCAAGTGCTCGTCCCGGCTGCTGTCGATTATCGCTACCCGGGGGTATCCGCGACAAAGATAGAAGCAGAGCTTGCTTTCGCGGCGGCCGAACGAGTGCGTCGCGTCGCCGGACCATTCCTTGTGAAGTTTGGCGAATCCATTTGATCGCCGCTCCTCTCCAACTCGGCCCCTTGCGCCTCGCGAGCAACTTGCTCCTCGCGCCGATCGCCGGCTATTGCGATCTCGCATTCCGAACCATCGTCCGCGAATGGTCCACGCACCCGGGTGGTGTCGGCATCGGAGTCGGCCTCGCCTGCACGGATCTGCTCAGCCCGCAGGGCCTTCTCCGGGGCACATCTTCCAGCCTCGATCTTGCCGCCACCAACGATTTCGACAAGCCCGTCGGCATGCAGCTCTACGGCAGCGACCCCGAGATCATGGCCCAGGGCGCACGCTGGGCGGTCGAGCATGGCTCCACGCTCGTTGATATCAACATGGGCTGCCCTGTTGATAAGGTGACAAAGAAAGACGGCGGGAGCAAACTGCTGACCGACTTGAACCGCGCCGTCTCCATCGCGGCCCGAGTTGTGAAAGAACTCGAAGCGTGCTCGCTCTCGCCCGAAGAATGGTCGAGGCGGCTGGGGAATGCGTCCCTGCCCGTGCCTGCCGCCCGGCTTCCCGTGCCGCTCACCTGCAAGATGCGCCTCTGCTGGAGCGATGCCGACTATCACGCGGGCACCGCTTGCTCGCCCCACCTCGCGCGCATGCTTGCCGATGTCGGCGTGGTGGGTGTCACTGTTCACGGACGCACGACCGAGATGAAGTTCTCAGGCGAAGTGCAGCTCGCGGGCATCGCGCGCGTCGTCGAATCGGTCAACGGCCAGATCCCCGTCATCGGCAACGGCGATGTGCGTGAAGCCCCGGACGCCGTGCGGATGATCCGCGAGACCGGTTGCGCCGGCGTCATGATCGGGCGCGGTGCCCTCAGCACGCCGTGGCTCTTCCGCGATGCGTGGGCCCTGCAAGCCACCGGCATCACCCCGCCCCCACCCCCCGAGTGCGAGATCATCGAATCGGTCCGGCGCTACCTGAATCTCATGGTCCAATACCGTGGCGAGCACTACGCCATGGTCCAGATTCGCCGCCGCATGACCTGGTTTGCCAAGCGTCTGATGACCACAGACTCCCGGGGCCGCATCGTCGGCGTCAAACCCCTCAAAGAGGCCATCCGCAACGCCCAGACCCCGTCCGAGGTCTCCGTCCGCCTCGACGAGTTCCTCGCCGGCGGCCTTCGCGGCGGTGCCTACGAGCCCGAAGCCGCCGAAGCCTGAATGGTCCGGAAAAGTAGCCGGCGTTCGGCAACGCCACCGCACAAAGCGCAAACACATCCGCTATGCTTCCCCCTGCCAAAACTTGGTCCTTTTCCGAACCGATCGACTCGCCTCCTCGCTCAACAACACCAAAGCCTCGTCGGGAGCTTCTTATGCAGTCCACACGCGTTCTTGTTGCTGTCTCGGGTTTGGCCGTTGTCTCCATCACCACGGTCTGGGCTCAGCCAGCCGCGCCGCAGGCGCCCTCTCCAACCACCGTCCAGAACACGCCGACCGGCGACCGCCTCCCGCCGCGCCCGGGCCAGCTCGCGCCCGCACCTGCGCAGCCCGTCGGCCCCTCCGGCCGCTTCACTCCCGACGAAAAGTCGTTCAATTTCGGCAAGATTCTCTCGTCCAACTCGGTCGAGCACGTCTTCAAGTTCAAGAACTCCGGCGACGCAAACCTGATCATCACGAGCGCTTCGGGTTCGTGCCATTGCACCGTGCCCCAGCTTTCGAAGATGGAGTACGCACCGGGCGAGGCGGGCGAGATCAAGGTGATCTTCGACCCCAAGGGCAAGGCAGCCGGCCCCGTGCAGCAGCGCGTCACCGTGATCTCAAACGACCCGACCTCCCCCACCTCCTCGCTCATGATCGAAGCCGATGTTCAGCCGATCGTGACCATCGAACCCAAGATCATCGCTTTCAACCAGCTCGCCAAGGGCGAATCCCGCTCCGTGGACCTCGCGGTCACGGGCCGCATCCCGGGCTTCACGATCACCGACATCAAGTTCGACGGCCAGGGTGAAGACATCAAGGCCGAGATCGGCAAGTCCGAGCCGATCACGATCAACGGTGAAACGCTGTACAAAATCCCCGTCAAGGTCATCTATCCGCCCGCCAAAAAGATCGAGCGTTTCAACCGCAACATGATCGTCACAACGAACGACACCCGCGAGAAGGAAACCCGCCTGCCCGTGCTCGGCGAGGTCGTCGGCGATGTCGAGACCAAGCCCCAGCGCGTCACCATGGGCCTCGTCGCACGCACGGCGGAGTTCAGCAACACCGCCACCATCACCAGCCGCGGCAACAAGCCTTTCAAGATCCTCGGCATCAAGCAGGTCGCGGCTCCGGCCGGCCGTGTCGATCCGCAGCTCGACTTCGAATTCAAGCCGACCAAGGACGGCGACCTCAGCACCTACACCATCGCAATCTCGGGCAAGGCCCCGAACGAGATGTACCGCGGCGTCATCGACTGTGACGTTCTGACCGATGTGCCGGGCGAAGAATCCGTGCGCATGGGCGTCTATCTCGTCGTCCGCTGAGTGGTGTTCGGCGATCCGGGTCGTCGGCAAGGAGCGCCGCGATGAACTGCCTTCTCTTCCAGCGAATCCTGGCGATTGTCGGGCTCGGCGTCATTCTCGGCGCTGCGGATTCGTGGATCCGCCCGACGACCATTTCGCTCCTCCCGCAATCGTCCTCTTCCAACACCACCTCCACAACGAACGCGGCTTCGCCGGCCCCGCCCGCGGAAGCGAAAGCAGCTCCGCAATCGGAGTTTTCTCGATCGAGCCAAGCGAACCCGCCCGCCGCTCCGTCGCCGCTCGGCCTGATGATCGATGTCAAGGCCGCGAAGGAACTCTTCGACACCGGCGTCGTTTTCCTCGACGCCCGCATCGATGAAGAGTTCAAGGCCGGGCACGTGCCGCAGGCTTTCCAGCTCACCTCCGCGATGTTCAACACCCCGGCGGCGGACGACGCCATGAAGGCGCTCGATCCCGCGCAGCCGATCGTCATCTACTGCGGCGGGGGTGATTGTGACGCATCGAAGAACCTCGCCATCCTTCTTCAGGGTGCGGGCTACACGCGCATCCACATCTTTGAAGCCGGCTTCCCCGCCTGGGAAAAGGCCGGACATCCGATCGAGAAGGTGAGCAAGTGATCGCCCTGGGCCGCTTTCTTCTGCTCGTCTGCCGTCTCGCGGTTGCCGCGCTTTTCCTCTTCGCGGCATACCAGAAGCTCTTCGCACCCGAATCGGGCCCGCAGAAGTTCGCGATGTCGATCAACAGCTTCAAAATCCTGCCGGAGCACTTGGTTCTGCTCGCCACCGGCGTCATCCCGTGGATCGAGGTGCTCTGCGGCCTGCTGCTCATCGTCGGACTCTGGACGCGTGCCGCGGCAACGCTGCTCTCGGTCATGCTGATCGCCTTCACCATCGCCGTCGCCTCGGTCCTCCTTCGCAACATGAGCCTCACCTGCGGCTGCTTCGGGAAGTTCTCGCTCCTCTGCCCGCACGACAAGATGACCTGGTGCAAAGTCGGAGAGAACGCCCTGATCCTGCTTCCGACGCTGCTGGTGGCTGTTTTCGGGGGCGGCTTCCTGGCCCTGGACGGAAATGCCTGCAAAACAAGCGCGAATTCGAGCCACGATCAACCCGGCCCGGCCTCGCCTTCCAAAGCCTGAACGCCTAATATCTTGACCCCACCGGAACCCTTTTCGGGCTTCTGGCGAGGAACAAGTCGCCCGGACGGGAGCGTTCTCCTGAGACCCCGGGCCGCTAGACCATGACTGGGACCACAGGTCCACGACGGAGTTTTCCATGAGCAAGTTCGCCAAGTTCAGCGCCGGCCCCCAGCCCAAGCCGAAGATCACCAAGACGACCCCCAAGGGCAACATCTTCATCGACTACAAGGACGTGGAGAACCTCCGCCGCACCATGTCGCCCAACGGCAAGATCTTCGCCCGCAAGCGCAACGGCACCTCGGCCCAGGAGCAGCGTCTGCTCGCCCAGGCGATCAAGCGTGCCCGGTTTATGGCCCTGCTGCCGTACACCAGCGCGACGCTGTAAGTCAGTTTTCAGCTGACAGCTATCAGCTCTCAGCGAAGCCAAGAGTTTCAAAGCAGCCGCGTTCATCGCGGCTGTTTTCTTTTTGGAGCGTGCGCCGGCTTCTTCCGTACTGTTCAAGTAGTCTCAACCGCGATTCCTCTCTGCTGCTCTGCCTATCTGCCAATCTGCTGATCTCGCCCATGCCTCTCCGCGACTACTCCAATCTCCTCCGCTCCCCCACTCCGGCCCGCGGCGACCGCGCTTCCGCCATGCGGGCGTTCCTCGATCTCACTTGGTCCGCCTTCGGCGATGAGAATCCCTCTGCCGATCGCAAGACGATCTCCTGGATTGGCTTCTACGAGCGCGATCCCGAAGACGCGGCACAGATGATCCTCATCGATCGCCGCCCCAAGCCCGCGTGCTCGCCCATCGGCCTGCACGGACTTTGTGGGCAAGGCATGGTCGATGCCTCGTCGTACGTCGTTGACGATGTGAAAACCCTCGGCGCCAATTACGTTGCATGCGATCCGAAGGACCAGAGCGAGCTGGTTGTGCCGCTCTTCAATGGAAAAGGCGAGAGCTTCGGCGTGCTCGATATCGATAGCTTTGCGATCGGTGCGTTCGACGAGAACGATGCGGCACGCATGCATGAACTGCTCGTGCACTTCGGCCTGACCACCGTCGTCGCCGGCCGCGGCACACCACCGATCCGCAGGCGGTAATCTGGTGGTGCAACGCACACCATGAGCCACGAATCTTCAATCAATCATCACGCCGCGAGTTCTGCTTCACGCTCCACGGGCCGGATCGCCAATCGCTTATTCGCACGCCCAAAGCCGTGGAAGCTCAATCTGCTCCTCGCGGCGTCGTACAGCCTGCAGGCAATCGTCGCGTCGCTCATTCTCTTCATCGGCTACACCTTCACCGATTCGCTCGCGGTCACGTGGGCCATCATCTCCGCGATCATCGCGATTCAGCCCGGGCTGCAGCAGTCGCTGACCGCCTCGCTCACGCGAATCGTGGCCAATATCGTCGGTGCGCTCGTCGGTCTCGGGCTCGGCCTTGCAATCGGCATCGGCCCGTGGCAGGTGCTGGTCGGCATCGTCGTCGTTGTCGTTCTCTGCCAGATGCTCCGCCTTGAAGATGGCCTCCGCATCGCGTGCATCGCGGTTGTGATTGTGCTCTCGATGAACATCGCGTCGTCGGTCGTGTATTCCGCGGTCGAGCGATCAATCACCGTCATCGCGGGCTGCGTCGTGGGCACGATGGTCCAGTTCGCGGCGGAAGCGCTGAGTCGCAGACTCGGCATCCACGACCTGCTCTTCGCTCCCGCGCCATTGAGCGCGAATCAGGAAGCACAGCGGCACTCGGATCACTGACGCCTCAAACCTCGAAGTTACCGGATTGAGTCCTCCCCCTTTGCCAAAGGGGGAGGTGGCATCGCGCAGGCTCTGCGGAGCGATGACGGAGGGGGTTTCGGAACTCTCCTCGTCGCAATCGCTCTACGGCTTCACCGACTCCACCGGCACACTCGGCGGCGAGCTAAATGCCGACAACTTCAACCCCACCACTCCAATCAAGACGAGCGCCAGCGACCCAATCCGCAACCAACCCGCCGGCTCCTTCAGGAACACAATTCCAAACACCGCGATCAGCGCCATCCCCACGCCCGCCCACATGGCGTACGCGAGCCCGATGTCCATCTTCTTGGTCGCGAGCGCAAGAAATGCCGCGGAAAGCAGATACATGATGCCGAACGCGACCGTCCACGGCAGCTTCGTGAGCCCGTCGGACTTCTTCATGGCCAGCGCCCAGCCGACTTCGAAAACGATTGCGATGATGAGGTAGAGCCAGTGCATCGATTAACTCCCAACCCCTTCCCGGTTCGGCGAGATGGTCGCAGCATCCCCCGTATTCAATTCTCGATCGAAGCGTTTTTGAACAGCAAACACGACAATACATATCAGAGCGATCCAACCGACTAAGCCCAACGTGATGATCGGGCTCAACATCAGCCCGACAAACTGCCCCGGCCCATCCGACACACCTGGATTTCCCGCAACCGCGTCCTGTTGATCAAGTGCCAACAGAATCGGACCAAATGGAAATGGCAGCAAGCAACTTCCGCCCAAGATGCGAAACTGCCGCGGCGAAAGCCGCCTGCTCGCAAAAAGAGCCGAGACACACACAACGACAAACGCAGGCACGATCGCGAAGATTCGATCGACATGGGTGAGCAAACCCTGCCGAAATCCAGTGGCCGCATCAGCGACGAAAAATGTTGCGACTGCAACGGCGCCGAAAGCGGCGAGAATCTCAAAAGCGCTTCGCCCAAATGGCCGCTGAACTGCCGATCGCCTTGCCAGAATCAGCAAAGCCAGAACTCCAGCGAACAAACCAAAAACGACCAAGACCAGAAACATCAGGCACCTCCTGCGGCGAAGATCCTCCCCCAGCACTCCCCAAACCCGATCTTGCGATATCCCTCACGCTCGCAGAATCCCTTGAAGATCACCGTGTCACCATCCGCAAGAAACGTCCGCGTCTCGCCGCTCGGCAGCTGAATCGGCTTGCGGGGCTTGGGCTTTCCGCCTTCGCCCATTCCATCCCACGTCAGTTCGAGCAAGCAACCGCGGCTATCAGCTTCCTTGCCGCTCACCGTGCCGCTCGCGATCAGGTCGCCCGAGAGCAAATTGCATCCGTTGCTCGTGTGATGCGTGAGCATCTGGCCGAAAGTCCAGTACATATCGCGGAAGCTGCCTCGGCTCAAGCGGTGCGGAGCCATCTTCTTCTCCGCCATCTGCGACGTGAGCAGATAGACCTCGAGCGTGATCTCGAATCCGCCGTTTTTCTGGTCCTCATCATCGAAGAGATACGCCAGCGGCTTCGGATCACCCGCCGGGCGCTCCATCGCGGCGCGCCGGAACGGCGCGAGCGCATCCATCGTCACGATATAGGGCGAGATGCTGGTCGCAAAGTTCTTCGCAAGGAACGGGCCGAGCGGCTGATACTCCCACTTCTGCACATCGCGAGCCGACCAGTCGTTGACGAGGCAAAGGCCGAACAAGTGCTCGTGCGCCAGGCCGATCGGCACCGGCTCGCCGAGCTGATTGCCTCGCGCGATGTACGCGCCCACTTCAAGCTCGTAATCCAGCATCTTGCACGGGCCAAACGTCGGCTCCGACTGTCCCTCCGCCGGCGATTGCTGCCCGCTTGGGCGCGTGATCTTCGACCCGCTCAGGATGATCGACGACGCCCGCCCGTGATAGCCGATCGGCACGTGCTTGTAATTCGGCAGCAGGGGCTGCTCCGGCCGGAACATCGCCCCCACCGTCGTTGCGTGATGCACCGACGCGTAAAAGTCTGTGTAGTTGATGATCGGCAGCGGTGGCAGTAAGTGCGTTTCACTCTGCGGCCGCAGCGCCTTGTCGCGCAATCGCCGAATCCCCTGCCCGCCGCCTTCTTCGCTGAGGAATCTCTGCAGAATCGTGCGAAGCTCCCCCATCAGCCGCGGCGATTCCGCAAAGCCAAACCAATATCCCTGCTCCAAAGCATCGAGAAGCTCGCTCGAACCCTCGCGTTCCAGATACCCGGATTCGCCGAGCATGCCGACATCCAGAATCTGATCGCCAATCGCGACGCCCTGATGCGCGTGCGTGTGCTGCTCCGTCCCTTCGCCATGCGTCGCGGCGAACACGCACAAGGGCAAGTTCTGAATCGGGAATTCCGAGTTCGGGTCGTTCGCGGATTCGACCCAGGATTTGAGGTTCGGATTGTGCGTTTCGTTTGGTGTGATGTTCATCGCAGTCTCGACTTGACAGATTCACAGGCGTTCACCACAGAGACACAGAGGCACAGAGAAGAGAAAGGCAAGGGCGGGTGTGTTGGAGAGAGAGAGAGAGAGAGAGAGAGAGACCCGGCGGCATTCGAACTCCGCACATCAATCGCCTTCCTTCAAAAGCCTCTGTCTTCTCTGTGCCTCTGTGTCTCTGTGGTGAATGCCTTTATCTCGGTTCTTTCTCAAAGCAGCCCCACCTTCTTCAAATCCTCCACCGGCTCATCGAACGCGCAGCTCCCAAAGCTCAGCGCAAACGCCTCCCGCGCCCGCGCGATCTCGGTGATGTCCAGCACGTGATTCCGCCACGTCAGGCCCTGATCGGTGCAGATGAACGCCTTCGCCTCCGTCTCGTACAGCACTTCCTCCGCCCCGTGCGCATCGAAACCTTTTGTAAACACGAAGCAGCCCGCAATAAACAGATTCAGGAACCCGTGCATCGTGCATCTGGCGGATCCTTTTTCGTACGTCAGCGCGTGCTCGCCCCGCACCGGGTGGTGCAGGCCCGCAGTCGCCTTGAACGGCACTTCCACCTGCCGGCACGTGATCAAAAACTCCGCGATCGCCTTCGGCGTCGGGAACGCTCCCGCAACGACGCCCCCGGTTCGGATTTTGGCTCCGCACGAATTCCCCGCGAGCGCCGCGAGAAATCCCCGCGCATCGCCCCCGGGAAGCTTCTCCGCCGGAGGCACCTCGAAGAACGGAAAGATGTCCTCCGCAACCGCGTCGAGCACATCATCGACTTGATCCGCACCCTCCACCTTCACCTCGATCACATCCACGTTCGCCAGCCCCTGATCCTCGCGCGAGTGCCGCTCGTTGAACCGTTCGATGAGGTCGAGCTCTTCCGGCGTTTCAACCAGGGCCGATATCCGCCACGGTTCACCCGCGCTCGCAAACTCTCGGTAGCCGCTGGTTGCGTTGGTCCCCGGCATCAGCATCGACGCCGCCGAACTCATTTCGTCCAGCCTGGCCGCCGGACAAACAAACCGGCTCAGCATCCACTCCTGCTGGCCGCAGAGAGCGCGGAAATAGGCCTCTGCCGCCGGCTGCATGGCAAGCTTGGCGGGCGGGAAAAGCCCGGCATAGTCAATCAATCCGCCCAGCAACGAGCGGAGGCTGCGCGTCTCCATGACGACAGGATACCCGCGGGGAATCATCCCGGCCCCCACCCCCATTCCGACCAGCAATCCACACTCCCGGAACCAAACTCGCCCGGACGGGCCCGGCGCCTTACTTCTGCGGAGCTGCCGCGGTGAACGGATCATCCCCCCGCCACCGGGCGATCCAGAGCTGGCTCGACGGCCTGGTCTCGCCCTCGATCGTTTCGCCCCGCTGCGCTGTCCACATCATCCACTTTCCATCCGGGCTGAACGCCGGCAGCACATCCGCGCCGTTCGCGGCAGTCACCCTCGCGTGCGCCACATTCGGAACGATCACACTCGGCGCTCCGACCAGCTCGGCGCCGGTCTGTACCGATGCCACGCGATCGCTCGCGACGTTCGCCGCGGCTTCAAGCACCGCGGGATCGACCCGCAGCGCGAAGACCTCGTAGTTGCGATGCCCCATCTCGCTTGTGGCGTACACCAGAAACTCGCCGCCCGGGTTCCAGAACGGGCCCCAGTTGACGTGCTCGTTCGATGTGAGCTGACACTCGCGCTCGATCCCGTTGATCGCGGGGGCACCATCCGCGGCCTTCGCCATCCGCAGATCGGCGACGTAGATCTGAAGCAGGTCTGTACCCGCACGGTCGGAGCGGTAGCAGATGCGTTTGCCATCCGGCGAGAAGAAGGGGCCGCCGTCGTATCCCGGCGCGACCACGAGCGGCGTGTGTGTTTTCGTGATCGTGTCGAACACGAAGATGTCCGCATCCGGTTTTTCGCCCGTCTGCTTCGCCGGATCGACGTTGGCATACAGCACGTACCGGCCCGACGGATCCCAGCTTGCTTCGGCGCAGTAACCCGGCCGCTCGAAAAGTGCCGCGGGCTTGGGTTCCTCGCCCGGCTTGAGCGTGGAGAGATCCAGCGTCACGATCTTCATGTTCTCGGGGAACGACCAGATGTACTTGTTCGTCCCGACCTGAAATCCGGGCTTGTTCGGAGCTTTCGGTGCTTCAATCGTCGAACCGAAAAGCACAAGGTTCGGGTTCTTGGGGTGGAACCAGCCGCAGGTGTTCGCGCTGCCTTTCGGGCTGATGCGCACCGGGTCGGTGATCCCGACCGGTCCGCCCTCGCCATCGCGTGTCAGGTTCGCGACATACATGGAATAGTGCTGATCCGGTTCCTGGCCCGCGCCCGGCACCGGCACGGCCTGGAAGATGATGCGCCGACCATCCGGGCTGAAGTAGGCCTCTCCGGCCTTCACGAAGTCGCGCCGGAATGTCAACTGCGACCAGAGGTCGAGCAGCCTCGCCTCATCCCGTCTCCAGTCGGGCGCGGGTGCAGGAGAGCCGGCCTCCTGCGGGCCCGCGAACGCAAACCCCAAAATCCATGCGAGTATCAACATCTGCGAGCTCCGTCGTTCGTGCCGGGCGATTGTTCGCACGCAAGAATCACACCGGCTTGCGCCGGCATGATGGACCCAGACGATTCGATTCTCCGTGGCATCCGCATCGTGCACCGCACGGCGCGGTTTGTCGTCGTGGACAAGCCCACCGGCGTCCTCTCCGTCCCCGGCATCGGCCCGGAAAAGGCAGACTGCGTCGTCACGCGGATTCATCGAGCGTTCTATCGCGAGGATGCGGATGACACCCCAAGAGGTCCGGGGCAACTCGTCGTGCACCGGCTTGATATGGACACTTCCGGACTCATGGTCGTCGCGCTCGATGCGGATGCTCAGCGCGAGCTTTCTCTCCAGTTCGAGGAACGCAAACCCGAGAAGCGTTATGTGGCTCTGCTCGCCGGACTCGTCCATCAGGACGAGGGCACCATCGATCTGCCGATGCGCCTGGACATTGACAACCGCCCCTTCCAGATCGTTGACCACGAACGCGGCAGGCCCGCCGTGACGCACTATCGAGTCCTGGCAAGAGAGACCGACCGCACACGCATCGAATTTCGACCCGTCACGGGACGCACACATCAGCTTCGCGTCCACGCCCGATACGGACTGGGCCACGCAATCCTGGGCGATCCGCTGTATTCGAGCGACTCGCCGATTTCCGGACGCCTCATGCTGCACGCTGCCTACCTGAGTTTCTTAGAACCGGGAGGAGCGGCCAGGCTCGAATTCCGATCCGAACCACCCTTTTGAACGCCGCGGCAGGCGGTTCTCTCGCACCCCCACCCTCCCCCCGCCCCAAAAAAGCCACCCGCGAGACGCTCGAAAAAAAGGCTGCACCCGCCCGAGGAGGGTGGGCGGATGCGGAGCAAGGGCAGAAACGTTGCGAACTCAATCGCGCCGGCGACGAGCGGCGACCAGACCGCCCAGGCCCAGCAGGGCAGCACCCGCCGGAGCCGGAATCACCTCGATCGTCGCAAACTGGAACTCCGGCGAACCGGCGTTCACTGGCACGACCGACCGCTTCTGCACCGACGGCGCATGTGAACGCACCGAAGCGCGGGCCGCTTCGGACGTCGACTCGAAGGCTATCGGAAGCAAAAAAGACCACGCTCGCCGAGAGGCGAGCGTGGTTGGTGTTCACGTGAGATTGTGAGGATCTCTCAACCGTGCAGTCGAGCCATTTCAGGCGCGACGGCGACGGGCAGCGACGAGGCCGCCGAGACCGATCAGAGCGAAAGCGCCCGGAGCGGGGACGACTTCGAGAGTGCCGCCGATGTCGGTGGCCGAACCAGCCGGCGTGCCGGTGGTCACGTCCTGGACGCCGTTGACGAGAACGTCATGGTACCAGGTGTTCTGGGTGCGCTGGTTGTTGCCGAAGGTGATCGTGCGGGTGCCGCCGAGCTGGCCAACCTTGATCTCGCCGGTGCGGATAACCCACTCAAGCTGGGGGGTGCCGCCCGAAGAGGGGCAGTAGGCCGCGAGAGCGCCCGAGAGCAGGAGCTGCGAGGCGAACGACGTGGCGGTCGTGCCGCCGAGGGTCGTGTTGCCGGCCGAGAAGCTGCTGTTCAGGTAGGTCGTGCCACCGCTGGTCAGCTGACCGCGGGTCATGAGACCAACGAAGGCGTCGCCGGTCGCCGCGCTGCCCCAGTTGGACATGCGCTCAGAGCCGGTGTAGCGGCCGTAGGCAACGACCGGGCCCGTGCCGCTGGGGGTCGTCGTCGTGGTGCCTTCATCGGCGTAGGCAACGACGCGGAACTTCACGTTCACGTCACCGCCCGAAACATCGACCGAGCGAAGCGCACCGTAGGTGGCGCCGCCGTCGGTGCTGAACTGATACTTGAAGCCCCAAGCAGCGTTGGCCGAGGCAGCGATACCACAGATGGCCGTGAGGCCCAGAACGAAATTCTTCATGTCTCTCTTCTCCTCTGAATAAAAATCCCACGGAACGGGCGGTTCGTTCCTGACCGGTGAAATGTACATCAAGGTCGGGGGGTGCTTCAAGACCTTTCAGTTCGTTTTCCTCGTTTTTTGTCAGTTTTTTCCGCCTGTAGGGTTGCACGTCCCAAAAATAGTGCCCTGTACGGTAGTCTGTGACATTTATCCGACCTGTGCCGGCGCTGTTACTAAGCAATTCCCCTGACCGTTTCATAGAAAGCCGTTGCGAGCACCCGGATCGGCGTCCGACGGGGCCGCTGTTTTCACCCTCGGAGCGGCACGGTTGAGCCCCCTTTTGGCCCATTCACCCGGGATTTGCTCGAAAACACGGAGCCCGAGTGCCTTTTCGCCCTTCTCGCCTCATTCCGCGTGCAATGTCCGCCGAACAAGCCGGCCACCCAGCTCGGTAAACGGCCAAAAACAAAGCCGCCCCGGGAGTGGGTCCGGGGCGGGAGTGTTTCGCCTTTGCTTTTGCGGAAAGAACGGTGTTCGCTTCTGATCGCGTTTGCGGATGGAACTGACTACCCGCGGCGTCGGCGGGCGGCGAAAACGCCTGCGAATGCGAACGGTGCCAACGAACCAGGTGTCGGGATCAACCAGATTGACGCGATTTGGTCGGCACGCCCTGGGCCGCCCGTTTGCGGAGCGCCGGACTGCTTGTTCGATGGCGACGCGCTGTTGTAGAAGGTGAGGCCCGCCGTGTTGCCGGAGCCGAAGGTCTTGTTCTTGATCTCGATCACGCGCAATGTCCGGTCAGTGCTGGTTTTGACCTCACCCGTGTAGATTTCCGTGTATGTCTGGAAAGGAACATCGGCGAGAAACAACTGCGATCCGAAGCTCGTGACGGCGGTGGTTCCGATCGTCGCGCCCGCGATCTGGGTCAACACGGGGTTGCCGCTCGAAATCGTGCGCTGCACGTTCTGGAACATATCTCCGGCGACAAAGCTGGTCGCCTGGTTCGAACCCGTGAAGCGGGTGAGGGCCTGGGCGGTGCCCGTGCCGTCGGCCGTGGTGATCACCGGGGCCGAATCGGCATCGAAGTACGCACCGAAGCGAAACTTGATCACGTCGCCGGGGGTAGCGTGCACGATCGAAGTCCAGGCGGAGCCGTTCCAAACTTCGAATCTCAGACCCCACGCGGCAGACGCGCCGTTGCAGAGACCGACAATTCCCAAGCACGCACAGGCAAAAGTCTTCATTGCGCCGAACTCCTTTGAACCCGCACGGAGCTTTGAGAAGGAACACCCCCGGTCACAAAAAAGAATCCGCTCCGACGGTGAGATCGGAGCGGACGATGAGTTCATGTACTTGCTGGAGGACGCGGGGTTAGCCGCGGTTTCTCAAGCTATTCGCGATCGCTCAGGCGCGACGGCGGCGGGCGGCGACCAAGCCACCGAGGCCGATGAGGGCGAGAGCAGACGGGGCCGGAACGACGTTGATCGAGGCGATCAGGTCGAGACGGCCGGGGCCGCTGGTCTGGGGAGCGCCCGACTGCTTGTTGACGAGCGAAGCGGTGTTGTAGAAGGTCAGGCCAGCGGTGTTGCCGGAGCCGAAGGTCTTGTTCTTGATCTGAATCTGACGCTCGGTGCCGTCAGCGCCGATCTTGACTTCGCCGATGTAGATTTCCTTGTACGTCTCGAAGGGGATGTCGGCCAGGAAGAGCTGCGAACCGAAGCTCGTGACGGCCGAGGTGCCGATCGTGGCGCCAGCGACCTGGATCAGGGCGGGGTTGCCGCTCGAGATCGTGCGGGTCACGTTCTGGAACACGTCGCCAGCGGCGAAGCCGGTGGCCTGGTTCGAACCCGTGAAGCGGGTGAGGGCCTGGGCGGTGCCCGTGCCGTCAGCCGTCGTGATCACCGGGGCCGAATCGGCATCGAAGTACGCACCGAAGCGGAACTTGACAACCGAGTTCGCGGCGACGTTCACGCTCGAGGTCCAAGCCGAACCGTCCCACACTTCAAACTTGAGGCCCCACGCGGCGTTTGCGCCAGCAGCGAGACCAGCAACCGCAACCACACCAGCAATCATGGACTTCATCATTTCGGTCTCCTCACAAATCTCGAAGGAAGACAAACACTGGCTCGCACGAACACCTCGCGGAGCCGTAGTGAAATCTGCCTCGTGTTTTGCGCGTTGCCAGCGAAGTTGGCGGAAAAGTCGGTTTTTTCGGTTTTGCCGGGCTTTTTTACCCCGTCGGCAAGGCCGGAATACCCCGTCCCAAGCTCAGAAAAGGCAATAACTTACCGCCGGACCTCCCCTGGAAGAGGTCTGGTACAAAAGCATGCGGATTTCCGTTTCGTTGCGTGGTGCTTACGCTGCTTAGCCCTTGCCAAAGCCAAGCTTTTCACGCTTGGTGGCCCATTCGGCCCGCTCGCGTGCGTTGTCGCACGCGAGTTCGGGGTTGCCGCCAGAGGCGAGGCGGCTCAGGGCCTCGGCTTCGAGACGGCTCAGATGGACGCCGCCCAGTTCGTAATCCCGCCAGGCTTCAACCGTTGCGGGGACCAGCGGCTCGATGAGCTTGAGCATCGCCTCTGCGAAGACGCGGATTTCAGCCTGGGCATGGGCATCGATGCGTAAGGCCAGGAACCGCAGCGTGTTGTGCAGATCGCACTTCCAGTACCACTCGGTGTACATATTGACCGGCAGGCCGATCCGGGCCATCTCGCGGCTGACGCCCTGCTCGGTCAGCGCCAAGTACCGCTTGTAAAAGCCTTCGACATCGTCGAGGTAGTTCACAAACTCCTGGGCTGTCTTGAGATCCTGCGCATCGTCGTGGACGCGGAAAAGCTCTTCGCCGCCCTGACGATTCGCCTTGCTCTGCTTGCGGACCTGATCGAGATTGGGCGTGTAAAAGCGATCGGGAAGGATCGAATAGCGGGCCGAGTATTCGTTCACATTGGCCGTGCGGTGCCGGATCCACTGGCGGGCGATGAAGATCGGCATGCAGACGTGGAACTTCACTTCCACCATCTCGAGCGGCGTGGTGTGGCGATGGCGGAGCAAATAGCGGATCAGGCCGCGGTCTTCGTTGAGCTTCTTGGTGCCCTGCCCATAGGAAACGCGGGCGGCCTGGACGATGGCGGCGTCTGCGGTTTGGCCTTGCGGAACAAGCCGCGGCATGCAATCGACGAGGGCGATGAAGCCGTGGTCGAGCACGTTGATCTGGTGGCGGGAACTGCCGCCCATGATGTCGATGAGGGGGGTTTCGGGGGCGGAACGGATGATGCCGTCGGGGCCGGGCTTGGGCTTCATTTCGACGGAAACGGGCGCGGGCGCTTCGGAAGCCCGCGTGGGATCGGCGGTTGCGCCGGAGTTGGATGCGATTCCGTTCTGAGACGCGATTTTGATGGATGGCTCCGCCATGATCGCAGGATAGCGACGGCGAGAATCGGAGCGGCGAGATTGCCTCGACGGCGAAAGAAAATCGACTCGCCGCGCTGAAATCAGGAGCCGGTGACACCGGACGCCGTGGGGCTCGCATCGACAGGTTCGATCCAGGGGAAGAAAACCCAATCGATACCCGCCGGAGGCGGCAGATAACGGAAGCTGCTGATCTGAGATTCCTCGGAGGAGTTCTTCGCCGGAGTGCCGCCATCGTCCTGCTTGTTGGAGCCGAGGGAGTAGAGGGTGTAGGAATCGCCCACGCGTTTGTAGCGAAGGGGTTGCCCGTCCGCGAGATCGAGCGGGAGCTTGGGTTTGAAATCTCCGAACACCTCGGCCAATTGTTCGGGAAGCCGGCCGTGTTTGCGTCGGAAGAGTTCGATATCGATGATGGCGAGCGTGGCCTCGCGGCTGGTATCAAAGCGATCGGCGGCTTCGACGGCGTTTGTAATCGCCGGGAGCAGGACTGATATGAAACTGAGCGGGTTTGCGACCGACCAGGGCTTGGAATCGACGACGGGGCGTTCCGATCGGCGCCACGCGGGCTCCTTTCCCCAATCTTCCACCCGCTGAAGGATGCCGAAGTACTGCTCGCGGATCGCCTTGCGTCCGGGCCCGATGCTGGCCTGCAGGGGAGCGGACACGAATTCGGAATTGGCGGGGCTGTTCGGGGAATCTGGGCCGAACTCCATCAGGCTCGCGAGATATCGCACACCCGCGGGTGTGAGGCGGCCATCGCCGTTGCCGTCATCGGTGAATGAGCGCTGGAGCGAATCCTCGAAACTCAGCCGCTCGCTGTCGAATCGCACGAGGCGCTCACGCGGGCCCATCGAGCGCAGCGCGGCGGCGAAGTCGCCGAGTGCCGCGTCGCTGAGCAACTCGGGAGTCTGCGTCAAGGCCCGACGCATATTCGCCATCGCCAGATCGCCGATCGCCAGCGAGACAAGATCCGAGATCAGGAAGCCGGCTTCGCGGGATTGCATCGCGATGCGTGCCATGGCGACCAGATCTTCGCCTCCCTGCTGGCCGTTTCCGGCGGCAAAAGAATCGCGCGCATCTTGAGCGAGCAGCCGGGCGAAGGAGCGCAGCGTGCCGAGCTGCGGCAGCAGAATGTGGACCGCCGGCGAGTCGTCGGGGGGAAGCGGGTACTCGGTCGATTCCCAGTTTTTCTGGCCCGACAGGCGCGCGAGGTGCTGCGCTTGCACGCGGTCTTCGGGATCGTTCAGGATCGCGCCGAGTGCGGGGAGCGACGCTCCCCGGCGGATCTCGGCCAGCGCGGCCTGGTTTGTTTTCGCACCGGCGGGCGAAACAAACGGCGAGATCGGGGCTCGCTGGGAAGCCGCGGGATCGGAATTGTCAAGACCGGGAGATGGCGGATTGACCATCACGCTGAGCGCATTGCGATAGACGGGCCAGGCACGCTGCGCCTTCGGCACGGCGAGGATCGGTGCGTTGAGCTCGTTGCGGATGTTGCGAGAGATGGTGGGCGAGCCGATGTAGAAACGGATCGCGACGAGCGTGTAAGCACCGACGACGAGGACTGTTGTCCCGATCACGCCGAGACGTATTGCACGCTGCACTTTCCATCGAAACGAACGATTACGAATCTTGCTCCGGCGGATGAGCTTGGCCGCGGCAGCGGGGTCGCCAAAGTCGATGGCGAGTTGCTCGGGCGATGCACCGGATGCGAGACCGTCGGTGAAGTGTGCCGCTAGTTCTGATTCGACGTCGGCGCGTTCGGCGGGCCAAAGGCCGCTCTTTTTGAGGACCTGATCGACGACTCGGCGGAGATCGGGAGGGAGGGAGGCGGCAGAAATAGTTGTGGGAGAAGCTTGCGGCGTGCTTGATGTGGAAGTGAATGGGGTTGGGATCATGGCGTCTGCGCTCTTTGTTTTTGGCGAACGTGGAAGAGACAGAAGGAATGCGGGAACATCAGGCTGAGTACCTTGGGTACCGGCTGCGTCAACACAGCCCACCCCCAACCCCCTCCCTCGGGGAGGGGGCTTCAGACGGCGAGGACGGGAGCGTGCGATATGACGCCGATCGCCTGCATCGCCTTGGTGACGGCCTCCCACTGTTTCGAGTCGTCGACGAGGCGCTTCTTGCCCTTGTCGGTGAGGCGGTAGTACTTGCGGTCGCGGGAACCGTCGGCGCCTTTCGTGCCGGCTTCTTTCCAGTAACCCTCGATGAAGCCCTGCGCTTCGAGGTTGTAGAGCATGGGGTAGAGCGTGGATTGCCCCATGGCGAGAGCGCCGTCGGTGCGCTCCGCGAGAGTTTCAACGAGTTCGTAGCCGTACATCTCGCGGCGATTGAGGAGCTTGAGCACGGCAACAGGGCCGGCGCCTCGCATCAGTTCGCGTTCGATTTTCATGGGGGAGAGTCCTGAAGAAGGAGGAGCGAGCAGATAGGTCTCATGGGTCCTATAGGACCTATGGGGACCACACTATGTGTACCATAGTATTCGACGCGCGGTACGGGGCGGTTTCGCAGAAGCCGAAAATCGTCACGGTCTTGGGATCAGCTTGATCGTGGCTTCGCCCGGCTGGGACCTTCGGCGATACGAGATGACGACTTCGTCGCCGGGTTTCTTTGTGCTCAGGACTCGCACGAGTTCGGAGACATCGCGCGTGGCCTGGCCCCCCACTGCGGTGATGACATCGCCGATGCGGATTTCGCCCTTGATGCCCCGGAGGGTGAGGGCGGGGATGATGTTCGCGTGGCCGCCTTTGCCCGGCGGTTCGATGATCGAGGTGACGGTGACGCCATCGCCGGTGCCGGTCTCGACCTCGACACCCAGACTTGCCATGCCTTCGCGGATTTCCTCCGCGACTTCGGGGAGCTTGCGGACCCAGAAACGGAACTCCTTGTCCGTTTCTTTGAGGGGTTGGGCGAAGACCGTCTCGAATGCCTTGATTCCGGCTTTGAGTCCGGCTTTGTCTGGTCCGGCCTCGGACATGGTTTCGCGCCCGTACGCGGTGTACCACGGCAGAAGCTGGTTCTTCTCGTACAGGTACAAAAAGATCGCGCGGGCCTCGGCGTAGTTGGCGAGCTGCTGCGAAGAGAGGAACTTGTCGCGGGGCTGCGTGCAGAATTTTTCGAGCGGCATCAGCGTGTTGCTGCGGTCGCGGCGCTGGACGATGTTGGTGCGCCAGGAGGGAACGGGTTTGAGGTTGGCGTACGAAGAGCCCGCCGGGACATCGACATCTTCGACGAGGCTGGCGAGACCTTCCTGCACCCAGTACTCGTGCGTTTGACCCTTGCGGGTGCAGTCGCGCCAGTGGAGCACGTGGAAGAACTCGTGGCGGAGGGTCGAGCCGAGATCCTGCGAAACGAGCTGCTTTTGTTCGTGGATGTAGGCGCCGCCGATGGTGGAAAAGCCGGTTCGCGCTCCGGGACCGAAGGTGACGATCTGCCACGTTGTGAAATCGCGGCGGCTGGGGAGCACGATGACGACCCACGGATCGAGCGCGAGTTCCGTGGGATCCCACAGGCCGGGGAAGACAGTTTTTTCAGCCCAGTCGGCGAGGCCTTCGATCTCTTCGCGGGCTTTTTTGAACTCGGTGGGGTCGAAGGCGGATCGGTAAATCAGGCGGCGTTTTTCATCGACAACCTCGGTGTACTCGGCGCCATCATCCGGGTGCGAGAAGATGCGGCGAACCTGATCGAGGTTGGACTGTTTGCGGGCCTCGAGAATCGTGGGCCAGTTGGCGACGATTTTCTTGTAGTTGGCGTCGTCGCGTGCGCCGGCGAGATCGGGATCGCGGATGAGTTTGCGGATGTCGTCGAAACCGTTTTCGACGGCGCGGACAAGGAGAGTGCCGGCTTCTCTGCCATCGCCCTGCGCAGCGCGGACGCAGGCGAGGTTGTAGAGCGGGACGAATTCGCGGGGTTGCAGCTCGATTTGGCGGCGGAGGAGCGGTTCGGCCTGTGCGAAGTCGCGTTTGGCGAGGGCTTCGTTGGTCTTGGCTTCGAATTCGGCGGGAGTTTCGGGTTCGACGGCAAAGCAATTCACCACGGAGAACACGGAGAGCACGGAGAGGAGGAAGAGAAGAGAGAGGGGAGAGACGAAGGCAGTTGGGAAGAGGCGGAGGGCTTTGGTTCTTGTTTGCCAACGAAACGATCGCGCCTTTTCAACCCACCCCCAACCCCCTCCCACTGGGGGGTTATGCACCGACAAGAAACATTCACCGCAGAGTCGCAGAGATCGCAGAGAAAAAGGCGAGAATTGGACTGGCGGTTTGACGCTCTCTTGGTGGCGACCAATCCATTTCCAAATCTTCCCGCTTTCTCTGTGTCCTCTGCGACTCTGTGGTGAACTCTTCCCGTCTTGCTGCATAACCCTCGCTAGGAAGGGGCTCCTGCATTGCGCGATTGCGGCGCTTGAGTTCACGGTCGCCACCCGGAAAGCAACTTGCCGAGAGCTTGCGGAAAGGCTTCGCGTTCGGCCTCGAAGACTCGGGCGGCGAGCGAATCTGGGGTGTCGCCTGCGAGAACGGGCACTTCTTTCTGAAGCACGATCGGGCCGGTGTCGTAGCGGGAATCGCAGAGGTGCACGGTGCAGCCGGAGACTTTGTCGCCGGCCTTGAGCACGGCTTCGTGCACGAAATGCCCGTACAGGCCCGGGCCGCCGTGCTTGGGAAGGAGTGCGGGGTGAATGTTCACCACACGCCCGTTGAACGCGGGCGGGATGTCAACGAGTTTCAGATATCCGGCGAGCACGACCCAGTCGATTCGGTGCTCGCGCAGGACTGTTTCGAGTTTCTGCGCGGGGATGCGCCCGGGGATGACCTGCGTGGGCAATCCCGCGGCACGCGCCTTCTCAGCGCCCGCACATTCCGACGAAGCGATGACGAGGGCGACCTGCGCCCGCAGCTCACCCTTTGCGATTCGATCGAGGAGATTGAGGAGCGTTCGCCCGCCACCGGAGATCATCACGGCGAGGCGGGGCGTGCTTGGCTCAAGGGATTGCATGTTCGGATTCCTGCCCCACTGCCGCGGGAGACTGGAATCAGAGCGCGGCTTTGACGGCGGCATCGCGATCTTTGACGATCGAGAGCAGCGTGTTGAGGCGGGTCAGTTTGAAAACCTGCATGAGGTCGTCGCTCATGTTGAAGAAGACGACCTTGCCACCTTTGCCCTTGATCGTCTTGTTGAGCGTGATGAGCGCGCCGAGGCCGGCGGAGGCGATGAGCGTGACCATGCTGAGGTCGACCGCGAGGTGGTTGTGGCATTGTGCCGCGGCATTGGTCAATTCGGCGAGGATGACCTGACACTCGTGCTCGGTGATCTTCTCGCGCTCGAGGCGTGCGACCATCACGTTGCCGACAAGACCGCTGGTGACGAAGGAACTCTGGGACATGGGTCGGTAGTGTACCCGAAGCAAGAGTGCAAAGTGTGCCGGATCACGGCACTGGAAAGCGGTGCCACGAAAGGCACGGTTAGGCGGTCGGGGGCTGGCGGAACGGGATCGGCTTGCCGTGTTGATCGACGCAGACCATGACGAGGGTGGCGGCGGTCACGGGGACCAATTTCCCGTCCTTTTCTCGTTCGGCCTCGACTTCGACCAGGACCGTGACGGAGGTGGTTCCTAAACGGGTAGTCGTCCCGTAGAAATTGACGACCTCGCCGACCAGGACGGGGGCTTTGAACTCGACCCGGTCGATGGCGGCGGTGACCCAACGGTGACGGCCGTGGTGACAGGCCTCGACGAAGCCGGCCTGGTCGATGTAGGAAAGGATGACGCCACCGAAAATCGTGCCGTAGTGGTTCGTATCGCGCGGCATCGTGGTGACTCGAAGGGCGAGGCGGCGCTGCGGGGACTGGGTCATGACCGACCGTAGCACGGGAAGCGGCGACTTTGGACCTGGTAGAGGCCCGCCCCGCAACTCCTACGATGAGGCGACGAAAGGAATCTGTCATGAGCGAAGGAAATTCGGGCGGCTGCTGCGGCGGGAAGAAGGGGTCGGGCGAGGCCTCGGCGGGGGGCGGCTGCGGCTGCAAGACCGGTCCGCAGCAACTGGTGATTCCGACCGGGACGGCGAAGGAGATTGCCGCGCTCCCGATTTCTGAGATGCTCTCTCGCTATCGGCGCGGCGTGGGGAACTACGACCCGCGGGTGTTTTCGCTCGATGCGGAGCAGATGGACCGCGCGTTCCTACCGGATGCGAATGTCGGACGCTGGTCGGTGAGGATGTTGGTCGGGCACATGGCAGATGCGGAGCTGGCGTTTGTGCACCGGATGCGGCGTGCGATCGCGGAGGATCGTCCGGTGCTTGCGGTGTGGGACGAGAACGCGTTCATCGACAGCGGGCTGTATCAGATCCCGCGCGAGGTGCAGCAGGGCGACCCGGCGAGCCTGATCGGCGGATCGGTCGCGATGATGCACACGATGCGGATGTGGAGCTTCCAGTGGTTGTCGGGGCTGAAAGCCGAGCAGTTTGACCGGATCGCGTTGCATCCAGAGCGGGGCGAGCAGCGCGTGCGCGACATCTTGTCGTATTCGATCTGGCACGTGGAGCATCACTCGCGGTTTTTGCAGCTCAAGTGCGATCTGATGCTGGGGCGTGTCGAAGAGCCGGTTGGGGCGGGCGCGGGCTCGTCCGGCGGTTGCTGCGGCGGGAAAGGGCACTAGCAAGGCGGCGTGAAATTTCCTATGGACCGCCTCTTTGATCAACGTCGCTACCTGATTCCGTTTCGCTCGACGCTGCTACCGCAGATTTTCACCGACACGCTGGTGATTGGTGCGGGGGTGGCTGGATTGCGGGCGGCGGTTGCCGCGGCCGAGCACGGTGATGTGATCGTGCTGAGCAAGGGGGATCTCAAGAGCACGAATACGGCTTGGGCGCAGGGCGGGATCGCGGCGGTTTTGACCAAAGGTGACACGGTCGAATCGCACGTGCAGGACACGCTCGTTGCGGGGGCGGGATTGTGCGAAGAAGGCGCTGTTCGAGAAATCGTCGAGAGCGGTCCGGCGCGATTGCGCGAGTTGATGGGCTGGGGGATGCGGCTTGATACGAACTCCGAGGGCGAATTGGCCGTCGGACGCGAGGGCGGGCACAGCGCGAGCCGGATTGTGCACACGGATGGGGACGCGACGGGACGCGAGTTGCAGCGTTGCCTGACGGAGAAGATTCGGACGACAGCTGGCGTGCGGGTGTTCGAGAATTGCTTCGTCCTCGACCTGATCACGCCGGGCGATGAACCGGGCGCGCCGGTGATGGGCGCGATCACGCATCATCCGAAGTACGGGCTTCAGATGATCTGGGCGAAGGCGACGATTCTGGCCAGCGGCGGCGCGGGTGTACTCTTCCGCGAAACAACGAATCCGCCACTGGCAACCGCGGACGGGATCGCGATGGCGTATCGCGCGGGCGCGACCGTGGCGGACATGGCCTTTGTGCAGTTTCATCCCACCACTTTGTATTTGCCGGGTGCGGCGCGCTGGTTGATCACCGAAGCGGTGCGGGGCGAAGGCGCGCATCTGCTCGACAGCAGCGAGCACCGGTTCATGGTGGATGTACATCCGCTGGCGGAACTGGCGCCGCGCGATGTGGTGAGCCGCGCGATTGTGAGGCAGATTGCCAAGCAGGCTTCGGGCGCGGGCGGGAGCCATGTTTGGCTGGATTGCCGGCACGTTCGCGGGTTTGCGGAGCGCTTCCCGGGGATGACGGCGCTACTCAAGAAGTTTGATCTTGATCCGACGGAAGACCTGATTCCGGTGCATCCGGCGGCCCATTACATGGTGGGCGGCGTGCGGACGGATCTTTCCTGCCGCACCGACGTACCGGGGTTGTACGCGGCGGGCGAGGTTGCGTCGATGGGATTGCACGGGGCAAACCGGCTGGCGAGCAATTCGCTGCTGGAAGGGCTGGTGATGGGCGAGATTGCGGGAAGAGTGTGCGCGGAGATGAAGGCGACCGGCAATGTGCCGGGCCGGCCGGCCGGTTGGAGCGCGCGGCCCGCACCGATCTCGGTGGTCAGCGACATCCGGCCGAGCGATCACGGAGAGTTGGATCTGGCGGACGTGCGATCGAGCCTGCGAAGCGCGATGTGGAAGAACGTGGGCATCGAGCGTTCGGGGGGCAAGCTGCACGATGTCTGCGACATGCTCGACTTCTGGGCGCGCTACACGCTCGACAAGATCTTCGACGACACGGCGGGCTGGGAAGTGCAGAACATGCTGCTGGTCGGCTCGTTGGTGGCGCATTCGGCACAGTGGCGTGAGGAATCGCGCGGGTGCCACACGCGCACCGATTTTCCGAGATCCGAGGCTGCGTTCGAAGCGCACGATCTGCGTCGCAGAGGGCAGCCCGAAGTCCGGACAAGCCCGCTGGCGGGGGCGAAACCGAGCAGTGCGGGCGGAGTTTTGGTGTGATCCGGACTTTGCGCCGATTTCCGTGCATCCTTGTGGAGGCCGCGGCTTTCGGACTTCTGCTGGGCGCCTGTGAAACGAAGGTCGTTCGATACAACCCGCCGCTGGCTTCGCTGCCCGGCGCGCAGACGGGAATGCCGACCGTCTACGACCCGTCGATGCGGGTCTCGAATTCGCCCCTGACGGCGCAGCCGACGGCCAATCCGGTCATCGAGAATCCGGATGGAACAAAGACGCTGATCTCGAAAAACGGCCGCGACCTGATGTTCCACATCGCGACCTGCATGCGCGAGGACGACGAGAAGCTGTTCACCGAGCAGGTGCTGAGCGAGATGACGCGCAACGAGTTCTACGAACGGGGCTACGACCCCAAGCTGGCGTTCCGCGAGATGAAGCGGAGGCGGGAAGACCTGGAGAAGATGTTCAAGCTGCTTCCGGCCGCGGAACTGAGCCCCGGGGTGCGGATGGAGATGGTCGGCGAGAACATCATGCGGGTGCGCCAGCACTATGTGGACCGAGACGCGATGCCGTGGTGCGGCTTCGACATGAAGCTCGAAGGCTCCAATTGGAAGTTGCGCTGGTTCATCGAGAACGACGGGAAGTGAGCCCGGCGACCGAGCCTAGCGGGCGCCGCCCCGCGCTTCGAGCGTGACGTCGAAGTTCATTTCCTTGCCTTCGCGGAGCAGCGTGACCTTCACGACATCGCCCGGCTTCGCGGCGTTGAAGTACGGCATCCACTCCTCAACGCTTGCCACGCGATTGTCGTTCCACTTGATGATCAGGTCGTTGGCCTTCAATCCGGCCTTTGAGGCAGGAGTCTCCGGCAGCACCTCGCCGACCAGGATGCCCTTTTCCTCGCCGGAGTAATCGCCGGGCGAGATGCCGAAGCGGATGCGGCCTCGAACCGGGGGCGGGGGTTGATCGCCTTCGGTCGTTGTGACGTTGGAAGGGGAGGTGAACACGAACGGTTCCGGCCGGAGCGAGGCGTCGAGCGCGATCCGGTAAGCCATGTCGGCGACCTTCGCAGCACCTTCCCAGTTGATGAGCGCCGCGATATCCGTCGGGCGGTGGTATTGGGGGTGCATGCCGGTAAAGAGGAAGAGAACCGGGACCTTGGCCGCGTAGAACGAGGCGTGGTCGGAGGGGCCCATGCCGCTCTGCTTGGCGGCGATTTTCAGGCTGCTGGATTCGAAGTACGGAGCAAGCCAATCGGCGAAGCCTTCGGCTGTGCCGACGCCCCCGGCTTCGAGCGGTTTCTCACCGAGACGGCCGATCATGTCGAGGTTGAGCATGAAGTCGTGATTCTCGATCGGAACGATCGGATGCTGGGTGTAGTAGCGCGAGCCGTTCAGGCCGGATTCCTCCGCCGAGAAGCCGACAAAGAGAATGCTGCGGCGGGGCGCATCCGGCGGCAGCTTGGCGACCTGATCGGCGATTCGCCTGGCGATGAGGAGCATTCCGGAGGTGCCGCTGGCGTTGTCGTCGGCGCCCGGGTGAATCTGGCCTCGGTCGCTGGGGAATCGCACGCCGACCTGCCCGTGGCCGAGGTGGTCGTAGTGAGCGCCGACGACGATGTAGCGATCGGCGAGCGCACCGACGCCGGGGAGAACAGCGCCGACGTTGTCGGTGAGCGGGCGGACTTTGTTGATCTCGGTGTCGATGGTCACCGACGCGTCTGGAAGGTCGACGACCACGCCCTTTTCATCCACCAGCTTGCGGAAATCCAGGAGCGATCGGCCCTCCGGATCGGCGGCACGGACCAGCGCATCCACCGAATCGATCGTCGCCATGATGACCGGGGCTTCGTACGGCTCGCGCGAGGTGATGCTGTTGACGGTTTCGAGCTTGTCGATGCGGTCGTCCTTTGCTCCGGGCGCGTTGACGAAGATCACACCCTTTGCCCCGCGCCGGATCGCGGCACCGATCTTGGGTTCAAGCCCTGCGGAGAAGGACCACCCGTCCTTTGACCACTTCGAGGTACCGTCCTCGTTCATGGGTTCGAAGCGGAGGATGACCGCGATCTTGCCCTCGAGGCTCGGACCAGAATCGGGAAAGCTGGAGTAGCCGTCTTCACCCAGGGTGATTCCGTAGCCCACGAAGACGAGCGGAGCGGTTACGGTGCCATTCCCGGAAAGGCCGAGTACGTTGAAGTCCTTGCCGGGCGCGAGCGTGATGCCCTTTCCGTTGGCCGTGTACTCAAAGCCCTGCTTCGCGATCTCGTTGTGTGAAGGGCCGGGGAAGGGCTGGCGGAATGTGGGCTTCGTCGGATCGTCCGCGTCCTTGAACGCGGGCTGCAGGCCCAGGTGCTCGAAGTGCCACTGGATGTAGTCGGCGGCGAGCTTGCCGCCTCGGGAGCCGGGGTAGCGGCCTTCGAAAAACGGGTTTGCGAGTGTCGTGAGGTGATCGCGGAGGAGAAGCTGGTCTGCCGCGAGTGAATCGGCGGAACCAGCGGCGGTGACCTGCCTGGGAAGCGTGCTCGCGGCGGGTGCCGTGTTTTCGGGTGTCGAGGGATGATCCCCAGCCCATGCGGCGACCGCGAAGAACAGCGACAAAACCAACGGGACACGGCTGCTTTGCATGCGTGAAATCTCCACGAACGGGCGTGCCAGCGTACAAGAACACGGGCACGCGGAACCTAGTATTGGAGCGGGGATCGGCAATGGTCGCGGAAAACGCGTCTTTGCCGCTGCCGACACCCATTTTTCGCGGTTCCGGAGCCCTCCTCGATGACGACCTTTGCCAAGCCCCCCACCCCCGCGGCGACCGCTTCGAAGGCGGGGACGGTTCTGAATGCTTCTGACACGTTTGCCCATCGCCACATCGCGCCGAGCGAGGCCGATATCAGTGAGATGCTGGAATCGATCGGGTACCAGTCGCTCGATCAGTTGATGGATGCGACGGTTCCGGCGGACATTCGACTGAAGAAGCCGCTGACGCTGACGGGCGAAGCGGATCATCCGCTGGGTGAGGCGGAGATGCTGGCGAACTTCCGCGCGATGGCGACGCAGAACCAGGTGTTCCGCTCGTGCATCGGCATGGGCTATTACGACTGCATCACGCCGGGCGTGATCCTGCGGAACATCCTGGAGAATCCGGGTTGGTACACGCAGTACACGCCCTATCAGGCGGAGATCGCGCAGGGGCGGCTTGAGGCTCTGCTGAACTTCCAGACAATGGTGAGCGATTTGACGGGCTTGCCCTTGGCTGGCGCATCGCTGCTGGACGAGGCGACTGCCGCGGCAGAAGCGATGGCGATGGCATTTGGCATCGCGGGCGGGCATGAGGGGACGCGCAAGTCGTTCATCGTCGCGCAGGATGTTCACCCGCAGACGCTGGCGGTGATCGAGACGCGTGCGGATGGACTGGGAATCAAGGTTCGCGTTGTCGATCCGAAGAACGTTTCGTTCAGCGAGGATGATTTCGGTGTAATCGTGCAGTACCCCACCACCGATGGGCGGGTCGAGTGTTACGAGAAGTTGGCGGCGGATGCCCGCGCGAAGAACGTCACAGTGATCGCGGCGACGGATCTGCTCGCGTTGACGCTGCTTCGTCCGCCGGGCGAATGGGGCGCGGAGATTGCGATCGGGAGTGCGCAGCGGTTTGGCGTGCCGATGGGATTTGGTGGGCCGCACGCGGCGTTCATCGCGACGAAGGAAGAACACATCCGCAAGATGCCGGGACGCATCATCGGCGTTTCGCGTGATTCACAGGGTCAGCCGGCGCTGCGCATGGCGATCCAGACGCGTGAGCAGCACATCAAGCGCGAGAAGGCGACAAGCAATATCTGCACGGCGCAGGCGCTGCTTGCGATCATGGCGGGGATGTATGCGGTGTATCACGGGCCGGAGGGGTTGCGGCGGATTGCGCTGCGTGTGTACTCCTACACGCTGGCCTTGCGAACCGGACTGAAGAAGCTCGGACATGCGATTGACGACTCGGACCTCGTGTTCGATACGCTTCGCGTCAGACCGGCGGGGAAAAACGCCGGGGACATCATCGCCGCGGCCCGCGCCAAGAAGGTCAATCTTCGCGATTTGGGCGCGGGTTCTATCGGCATCAGCCTCGACGAAACGACCGATCGTGCGATGGTGCACGATGTGCTTGCTGCTTTCGGCGGCGGAAGCGAAGATATCGACACGCTGCTTGCGCTGACCAAGACGGAGATCCCCGGAAAGTTTGCCCGCCAGAGCGGCTATCTCACGCACCCGGTGTTCAACAGCCATCACAGCGAGCATGAGATGCTCCGCTACATCTTCAAGCTGCAGGGCCGCGATTTGAGCCTCGCGCACTCGATGATCTCGCTCGGCTCGTGCACGATGAAGTTGAACGCGACGAGCGAGATGATTCCGGTGACGTGGCCGGAGTTTGGCCGGATTCACCCGTTTGCCCCCTCGGATCAGACCAAGGGCTATCAGAAGATGTTCCGCGAGCTTGAAACGTGGCTTGCGGAGATCACCGGTTTCGCGGCGGTTTCGCTCCAGCCGAACTCGGGTGCCGCGGGCGAGTACGCGGGATTGATCGTGATCCGTCAGTATCTGCGTTCAATCGGGCAGGGGCATCGCAATATCTGTCTGATTCCCGACAGCGCGCACGGCACCAATCCGGCCAGCGCCGTGTGCGCGGGGTTCGAAGTCGTTGCCGTTGCGAACAAGGAGAACGGCGATATCGACCATGATGACCTTGCCGCGAAGATCGCCGAACACAAGGACAAGCTGGGCGCACTGATGGTCACGTACCCGTCCACGTACGGCAAGTTCGAGCCCGGCATCCGCGAAGTCATCGACATGGTGCACAAAGCGGGCGCACAGGTGTACATGGACGGCGCGAACATGAACGCGCAGGTCGGCCTCACCAGCCCCGGCTTCATCGGTGCGGACGTCTGCCATCTGAACCTGCACAAGACTTTCTGCATCCCGCACGGTGGCGGCGGGCCGGGCATGGGGCCGATCGGCGTGGCAAAGCACCTTGCGCCGTTCCTTCCTTCGCACCCCGTCGTCAAGCCGGGCGTCGCGACGGACAAGTCGGTTAGTGCGGTTGCCGCGGCTCCGTATGGCAGCGCATCGATCCTCCCCATTTCGTACGTCTACATCGCGCTGATGGGCGGCGCCGGGCTGACCCGCGCAACGGAAGTGGCGATCCTGAACGCCAACTACATGGCCAAGCGGCTGGAAGGGCATTACAACGTGCTCTTCAAGGGTCCGGGCGGGCGGTGTGCGCACGAGTTCATCCTGGATTGCCGCCCGTTCGAAAAGAGCGCGGGCATCAAGGTCGAAGATATCGCCAAGCGTCTTCAGGACTACGGCTTCCACGGCCCCACCATGTCGTGGCCGGTGCCGGGCACGCTGATGATCGAGCCGACCGAGAGCGAGCCCAAGTCGGAGCTGGATCGCTTCTGCGACGCGATGATCGGGATCCGCGAAGAGATTCGGGCGATCGAATCGGGTAAGTCGGACAAGGTCGACAACCCGCTGAAGAACGCGCCGCACACGATGGGGATGATCAGCGCGAGCGAGTGGAAACACCCGTACTCACGCGAATCCGCGGC
Source organism: Planctomycetota bacterium (assembly GCA_017303555.1). Classification (GTDB taxonomy): domain Bacteria; phylum Planctomycetota; class Phycisphaerae; order Phycisphaerales; family UBA1924; genus JAFEBO01. Next base: position 40,177 of record JAFLCN010000018.1, on the reverse strand, counting down.
ATTCCCGCTCCCGTACGTGCGGGACAACAAGTTCTGGCCATTCGTCGGGCGAGTCGACAATCCGTACGGCGATCGCAATCTCGTGTGTACGTGCCCGCCGATGAGCGAGTACAGCAACTAATCGGGCGACCCCGGGGCACGATCTCAGCGAGGTACGATCCAGCCGATGTACGATCCGATCCTGATGCAGGCAGCTCCGCACGTGGCGGCGGGAAGATACCCGCAGGCGCTGGCTATCCTGCGGCGCGCACTCGACAAAAGCCCGGCGAATTACGTCTTTCTCGACAAGACGGTCGATCTCTTGTGCAAGACCAAGCAGTTCGACCAGGCGGCGTTCCTTGTCGAGCGTGCGGCGAAGCTCGCGCCGATCGACCGCAAGTACATGATGCTCGCGGGCGACGTGGAGATGCAGCGCGAGCGGTTCGGTGCCGCGGCAAAGTTCTTCTGGAAAGCGTTCGAGATCGATCCGACCGACATCGAGCCTCTGCGGGCCGGGTGCATCGCGATGTACCAGGACGGCAAGTTCGAAGAGGCAATGGGAACGGCCCGCCAGCTCTACAACTCCCGCCCGGGCGACCTGAAAGCGATCGCGTTGTATTCGGGCTTTTGTGATCTCTCGGGCGACTTGAACGAGATGGTGCGGGTGCTGCTGCTCGCGCTCGAGCGCGCGCCGAGCGACGCGGCGGTGCTCTCGGCGCTGCTGCTCCCCCTCACGCGGCTGCACGGCGTGGACCCGAAGGTCGTCTTCCAGCACCACGTTCGGATGGGCCAGCTCGTCAGCGAAATGGCACCGGCGGACAACCGCCCCCACGCCAACGTGCCGGACCCGGAGCGGCCGCTGCGGATCGGCTACTGCAGCCAGGATTTCCGCAACCGCTCCGCCGGGCACTTCATCGAACCGATCATCGCGAACCACGACAAGTCGAAGTTCGATGTCACGCTCTATCACAACATGATCAGCGAGGACGAGCTGACGGCGCGCCTGCGAACGCACGCGGCGAGGTACATCGACACTCACCGCATCGACGACAAGAAGATGGTCGATTTCATCCGGAACGACCGGATCGACATTCTCGTCGATCTCAGCGGGCACACGGGCATGGGACGCATCGTTCCCTTCGTGCTCAAGCCCGCGCCGATCCAGTACACCTACATGGGCTACCCGAACACCACGGGTCTGCCGACGATGGACTTCCGCATCGTCGATGCATTCACCGACCCGCCCGGCTCGGACCACCTGGCCACGGAGAAATTGGTGCGCATGGAGGGGAGCTTCCTCTGCTACACGCCCCCCCCGCACGCGGGCGACGTCGCGCCCCCGCCGAGCGTGAAGAACGGGTACGTGACTTTCGGATCGTTCAATACGCACACCAAGATCAGCAACCACGTGCTCGATCTGTGGGCGAAGCTTGTGGTCGCCGTGCCGGGCTCGAGGCTCTTCCTCAAGTCGATGGCGCTCGCCATGCCCGCGACGCGTGAGCGTGTCTTTGCCTACCTCGGCGCGCGCGGAGTGGAGCGTGCCCGCGTCGATCTCGAGGGCGAGACCAAGGGCAAGAGCGAGCACATGCAGATGTACGCGAGGATCGATGTCGCGCTCGACCCGTGGCCGTACAACGGCACGACCACCACGGTCGAGGCGATGTACATGGGTGTGCCGGTGGTGACGATCGCGGGGAACAGCCACGTTTCGCGCGTGGGTGTCAGCTTGCTCTCCAATGTCGGCACGCCCGAGCTGATTGCCTCGGATGAAGCGGACTATCTGAAGAAGTGCGCCGCGCTTGCCGCGGATCAGGCGAAACGGATCGAGCTTCGGGGCAAGCTCCGCGAGATGGTCACTTCCAGCGTCCTGTGCGACCACGTCGGATTTACGCGCCGGCTCGAAGCCCATTACAGGCAGGCCTGGCGAGACTGGTGTGCCCGCAAAAAGGCCGATCCTTCGCTCTAAACGCGGACGTTTCGACGCGCCGAAAGGTCTCATCTACAGTTGAGCTCCGGCTCTCTCTTCTGCTCCGGATCCCGCAGCCCGCTCAGTCCAAAGGATGTGCCATGGGTCTTTTCTCGTGGATGAATCGGTCAACCCCCGCTGCCGACAAACGCGTGGTCGTTTCCAGCGGTGCGGAAATTGCTTCGAGCAACCCATCGGGCAAGGAGGCGCGAATCTTTGATATCGGCGCCGACCTGCTCCGACGCGCCCGGGGTCACAAGACCGGCCTGCTCTCGGCGAAGTTCTATTCCGACGCCCTGATGGAATGGTCCATGAAGGACCCCGAGTTCAAAGTCCAGATGTTCCGCTTCGTCGATACGTTCCCGATGCTCCGCTCGGCGGAGAGCGTCCACGACCATCTGACCGATTACCTCAGCCAGCCCGGGGTGAGCGTGCCGCCGGTCATCGGCGCGGCGCTCAAGGCCGGCTCCCTGCTCAAAGGCGCCGCGGCGGCCACCATCGGCAAGCAGATCGAAGGAATGGCGGGCAAGTTCATCGCGGGAACGGATGCCGCAAGTGCGCTCCCCGGCCTCCGCAAAATGTGGGACCACGGCATCGCGTTCAGCGTTGACCTGCTGGGCGAGACGTGCGTCTCGGACATGGAAGCCGATGATTACGCCCGCAAGTACCTCGACCTGATCCAGAATCTGCCGGCGCAGGTCGCCTCGTGGCCGGCGAACGCCCGCCTCGAATCCGATCATCTCGGACCGATCCCGCGCGTAAACGTCAGCGTGAAGATCTCGGCGCTGTCGGCGCGGACCGATCCGATCGACTCAGAAGGCGCGATGGCCGACCTCTTCAAACGCATCGTGCCGATCCTCGAAACCGCCCGCGACCGGGGCGTGTTCGTGAACTTCGACATGGAGCATTTCGGGCTCAAGGACTTCAGCCTCGAGTTCTTCCAGCGGTGCTGCGAGAAGGTCGATTTCCAGGCGGGCCTCGCGATGCAGGCCTATCTCAAGAGCGGCCCCGATGATGCCCGGCGCATGGTGGACTGGGCAAGGCGGAGCCGGCGTCTGATCACCGTTCGCCTTGTGAAGGGCGCGTACTGGGACGCGGAAACTATCAAGAGCGATCTGCTTGGGTGGCCCTGCCCGGTCTGGCCCCAGAAGTGGCAGACCGATGCGTGCTTCGAGCGCATGACCGACATCTTTCTCGACGCGATGCCCAGGACTCGCGCCGATGTGTCCGGCGGCGGCATCAAGCTCGCGCTCGGCAGCCACAACGTGCGGTCGATCGCCGCGGCACTCGCCGGGATGGAATCGCGGGGCATCCCGAAAGAAGCCCTCGAACTGCAGATGCTGCACGGCATGGCCGACCAGCTCAAGCACGCGTCGGCGGAGCTGGGCCTGCGCATCCGGGAATATGTACCGGTGGGAGAGATGATCCCGGGCATGGCGTACCTGGTTCGACGCCTGCTTGAGAACACCAGCAACGAAAGCTGGCTCAAGGCCGGCTTCATGGACAACGCCGATGCGGGCGCGCTGCTGCGCGCGCCCGCGCCGCAAGGGGGCGGGCTGGGTTCGGTTGCGACCGTGCCGCCGGATGCACTCGCGACCGCGCCGGAGCGCCACAAGCTGAGTCCGGCCGTGCCGGGCGTGGGCGATGGTCGGCCCTTCTTCACCGAGCCCGTCCGGGATTTCTCGGATGGCAAGCAGCACAGCGCGTTCGCTTCGGCCGTTGCACGGGCCACGGTGCCCAAGGTCGCCAACGACCGAACCGTGCCGCAAGCGCTCGAAATGGTCGGGCGGGCAACAAAGGCGTTCGACGCCTGGCGCGACACCGACCCGAAGCAGCGGGCGGACGTGCTCATCCGCGCCGCGGCCGCGATGCGGAAGCAGCGTGATGGTCTCGCCGGCGTGATGATCCGCGAGGCGGGCAAACCGTGGCGCGAGGCCGACGCCGACGTCTGCGAGGCGATCGACTTCTGCGAGTACTACGCGCGGACAGCGATCTCGCTCTTCTCGCGTCAACGGCTCGGCCGCTTTGTGGGCGAACTCGATGAGCAGTTGTACCAGCCGCGGGGCGTCGCGGCGGTCATCAGCCCGTGGAACTTCCCGCTGGCGATCCTCGCCGGTATGACGAGCGCGGCACTTGTGACGGGCAACACCGTCATCATGAAGCCGGCGGAGCAGACGCCGGGCATCGCCAGCATCTTCTTCGACATCCTCCAGGAATCGCTCCGCGGGGCGGGCTTTACCGGCACGCTCGCGAACGACGTTCTGCATTTCTGCCCCGCCCCGGGCGAGACCGTGGGCGCGGCACTGGTGCGCGATCCTCGCGTCGCGCTCATCGCCTTCACCGGCAGCAAGGCCGTCGGCCTCGACATCATCCAGGCGGCGGGCCTCACCCCGGACGCTCAGCACCACGTGAAGAAAGTGGTGTGCGAGATGGGCGGCAAGAATGCGATCATCATCGATACCAGCGCCGACCTGGACGAGGCGATCCTCGGCGTTCGCCAGAGCGCGTTCGGCTTCCAGGGGCAAAAGTGCAGCGCGTGCTCGCGCGTGATCGTCGTCGATCCGGAAGGCCCCGATGGTCCGGCGATCCGGCATTTCACCTGGCGACTGGTCGAGGCCACGAAGGCGCTCGCGATCAACGATCCGGTCGCGAGCGGCACCGACATCGGCCCGGTGATCGATGCCGAATCAAAGAAGAAGATCGAGAGCTACATCGAGATCGGCAAGACCGAATCGCGCCACGAACTGACGCTATCAGTGCCGCCCGGGCTCGAAGCGAAAACAGGCCGTGACTTTGTCGGCCCGACGATCTTCAGCCATGTCGCGCCGGCAGCGCGCATCGCAACGGAAGAGATCTTCGGCCCCGTGCTGGCCGTGATGCACGCCGGCAGCTTTGCGGAGGCGCTCGAGATCGCGAACGCATCGGTCTACAAGCTCACGGGTGGCGTCTTCACCCGCAAACCCCGTCACATCGAGCTTGCGAAGCGCCAGTTCCGCGTCGGCAATGTGTACATCAATCGTGGGTGCACGGGCGCGCTCGTGGCACGCCACCCGTTCGGCGGATTCGGGATGTCGGGCGTCGGCTCGAAAGCCGGCGGCTCGGACTATCTGCTGCAATTTGTCGAGCCCCGGGCCATCGCGGAGAACACGCTGCGCCGGGGCTTTGCGCCGGAACTGGGCGAAGAGATGTAAATCGCCCCGGGCGCGTTACTGGTCGGGCGTTGCGAAGGCACGCCAGAGCACCCAGAGCAGCACGAGCAGGATCAAGACGGGGATCGCAAAGAAGGACATCGGCCGCGTCGAGACATCCGTCGTCGCCGGCTTCGCATCCTCGCTCTTGCCGACATCCACCTCCGACCAGTCGATATCCACAGAATCAGCCTTCACCGAACCCAGAATCTCGCGTGCGGCCTCCAGGTCCTTGTGCCGAACGGAAACGCGAAACGGGTTGGTGGCCGCAACCTCCCATTGGAGAGTCATGCCGGCGTTCGCGATGGCGAACGCGGGAATATCGCGGGCCTTCAGCGCCTCCACCATGATCGATGCTTCGAATTCCGATCGCGCCGAGGCGGCATCGACCAGAGTGTCGGGATCGGTGGTCATGGTGGTCGGGTCACTTGGTGTCGGTGCTCGCGGGAGCCGTCACGGGCCGGGTGGCATTCGTGCTTGGGTTTGCGTTGGGGTTTGCGTTGGAGGTCGCGCTCGCGGCGGGAGCGCTCGGAACGCTCGCGGTCTGCACAACGCGCGACGAACGACCGGGCAGAAACGTCACGCTCCGGCTGTTCTTGCCCTGCGTGATGTTGGTTTGCTCGCTCGGCCAGAACGGGTAGCCGTTGATCTGACGCTGGATGTAGTCGGGCGCTGTCACCAGGAGTTGCTGCTTGTAGAACCGGACCGTCGCCGCGGCACCGCCGTTGTTGGTCCACTGGTCCGGCTCGACGATCTCGGTGACAAGGCGGATGACCTCGTCGGCTCGCTCCTGCACGGTCTTGCCGGTGGCGAGCGTGTTCTGCTGATTGCCGCCGGAGAACGGGCTGCTGCCGCCTCCCCCGCCGCTGCTGGCGGACTGGAGTGCGCTGTTCAGATCAAATTGGGGCACGCTGTTGTAATCCTGAATCTCCAGGAGCAGATCGGAGATGTCGTAGATCTCAAGCCGCCTCGTGCGGTTGAGACGTTCCTTCGGCCCGATCTCGATCATGCCGCCCTCGGTCATCTGCCACGTCGCGCCGCCCCCGGTGGTCGCGGACCCGGCTTGCGCGAGCGCGCCTTCCAGAACGGTGAGCGCGGTCTGATCGACGGCGCCGAATGTGATGATCGCTTCCTTGTCGAGCCCGAGCTGGTTCCGATCATCCTGCCAGAGCACGACGAACGGGGCGCCGGTGACATCGGCGATGTTCTTGATCACCGCTTCGAGTCGGACCTGCTGATAGTCCACGCTCATGGGTTTCATCATGAGCGAAAGGGCCTGGCGCTGCGCCGCGAGCGTCGCCGCGCTCTGCGGAGCCACGCTCGACGACTGGGCAAGCCCCGTCACCGGCACCAGAGTGAGCACACCAACAACAGCCGCCGCACCGAGACCCTGCCTGAAATTCATCGCGTCGCTCCTGACCCTCGCACGCCCGCCCACCTTCGAAACCCCTCAAACGTCAATGTACCACCCGCACACACCTATTCGACACCAAACCGCGTTTGGTGTTCCGAATTTCAGGATTCGCATGAAGCAGCGCGCATGGAGCCACCTCAGGGATTTGAACCCTGGACCTATGCTTTACGAAAGCATCGCTCTACCGCTGAGCTAAGGTGGCAAGCACGCCTTTCGGCGGCCGGCGGGGGCTTGGCCCCGACCGAACTCACGAGCCTGAAGTATCGGCCTTCCCGCCCCGCTTTTCCACTTTGGGAGCCTTCTTGGACGCTGATCTGACCTTCGGGGCGGCAATTCCCGCTTCCGAACGCGGTTCCGGGCGTGCGGGCGCGAGCCAGACGGGTTCGGTCGGTCGGAGGTGCGGATTGTCGGGCCGCCAGGGCTTGCCCTTGCTGTCCCGGATCTCGATGCGGGGGCGACCGACCAGGAGGCGTTCGAGCTGCTGCCGGCCGATCTTGGTGCGGATAGTCACGCTGGAATCTTCGTAGTCGCGCGAGACGACCTCGGACTGATTCTCGATGATCGTGATCAGGCGGCTCTCGCTGAGCGGGAGCGTGAGGCGGAGTTCCTCGATCGCGCCTTTCGCCAGTTCGCGGACGCGATCGGCGAGCGCGGCCTGACCGAGGAGCGGAGTTTCGCCCCTCTCGGGCGGGAGCGCGCAGATCGGGAGCGAGCCGGGCACGCGCTGCTGCCAGATCAGGACTTCGCGATTGTCCTTGAGCTTGTCGGCCTTGTTGAGGAGGACGATGCGCCTCGGGGGCGTCCAGTTGGATCCGACTTCCTCCCGCGAATCGGCGACTTCCTTGAGCAGGTCGTCGAGCGTCTTGCAGACGGTATCGTACTGGAGCTCTGCCGCGGGATCGGAGACATCGAGGACGATGAGCAGCACATCGGCGTGCGTGGCTTCTTCGAGTGTTGCCCGGAACGCGGCGATGAGGTTCGTGGGCAGATCGCGCACGAAGCCAACGGTGTCCGAGAGCATGACCGACAGGCCGCCGCCCAGGTCCCAATCGCGTGTGCGCGTCATCAAAGTCGCGAAGAGACGGTTGTCGGCGTACGCGCCGCCGGTGGTGAGCGTGTTGAAGAGCGTGCTCTTCCCGGCGTTGGTGTAACCGACGATGCCGACGGTGAAATGCTCGGCCTTTCGGGCCTGCACCTCGCGCCGGCGCCGCGACTGGATGTCGCGGATCTGCTTCGAAAGATCGTCGCGCCGGCGTTGAACGAGGCGGCGGTCGATTTCGAGCTGCTGTTCACCCGGGCCTCTGGTTCCGATCCCGCCGATGCCGCCGACACCCACGATGCGCTCCAGGTGTGACCACATGGCTCGCAGGCGCGGAAAGGTGTACTCGAGCTGGGCGAGCTCGACCTGGAGCTGCGCCTCGGCGCTGGTGGCGCGTCCGGCGAAGATGTCGAGGATGAGCTCGGATCGATCGATGACCTTCCGCCCCACCGCCGATTCGATCTTGGCGATCTGCTTCGGCGAGAGGTCGTGATCGAAGATCACGGTCGAGGCGTTCGTCTCTTCACAGAGCGCCTTCAACTCGTTCATTTTCCCGGCACCCATGTACGTCCCGGCGACGGGCTTGGGGAGGTTCTGGGTCAATTCGGCGACAACGACGGCGCCCCCCTGCTCCGCGAGCGAGCGGAGTTCGCCGAAGGGATCGGCGTGATCGAAACGGGAGTCGGGCAAGCGGACGGCGGCGAGCACCGCGCGCTCCGAGCGCACCTGGATACCTTCGCGTTCAGTTGGTTGTGGCATAAGGAGTAAGAATCCGAACAGGTCCTGACGGCCGCGTCCGAACGTCCTGGGGGCGTCGGAGGCGGGGATCCACCCGAGGAAAGCTCAAGGGCGGGCCCGGAAATCGGCCTCCCCGCCGCCATTGTGGCAGCGTGGGCCGAACAATCGAGTGAACCGTCAGATCTGGACCATTGCGCTCGAACCTCCACGCTCCGGAAGCGGAACATGCTGTTGGGCAGCGCACATCGCGCGCGACCCTACCATCGTGACGGAATGATAGTTCGGCTCGGGAACGAAAGAAAGACGATGGATTGGCGCATCTGGCCGCACGTCTGGAGGAGTCCTGGAATGAGCGCAAATGCGAAATGGTTCCGTCTGTCGTTGGTGGGTGTGCTGGGTCTCGCGGTCGCCGGCTCGACGCTGGCGCTCGCCCGCAAGCCGGCGGAGCTGCAGTTCTTCGACCCGATCATCGACGTCAAGAGCACGCTGGGCAGCCTCTACGTGGACAAGCTGACGGATGAGCAGCTCAAGAAGATGCAGGACGGCGCGATCAACGGGATGGTCGAGGCGCTGGGTGATCCATACACCATCTACGTCCCCGCCGACAAGGTGCGCGAGTTCAACAAGGACCTGACCGGCGAATACGTCGGCATCGGCGCCTCGGTCAACACGCGTGACGGCTGGCTCACCATCGTCAGCCCGCTCGAAGATTCGCCCGCGTACAAGGCGGGCATCATGGCCGACGACCGCATCATCGAGATCGACGGCAAGACGACGCAGGGCCTGAGCGTTGAGGAGTGCATCGAGAAACTCATCGGTGTGGCCGGCACACCGGTGAACATCATCATCGATCGCAAGGGCGAGAAAATCCCCATGACGCTCACCCGCGCCGCGATCAAGACCCGCAGCGTCAAGGGCGTGCACCGCACCGCCGAAGACGCCGAAAAGTGGGACTTCCGGATCGACCCGGTCCGAAATGTCGGCTACATCCGCCTGACCCAGTTCACCCCGGGATGCGCCGAAGAAATCCTCAACGCGCTCATCGCGGCCGGCATCAACGACCCGGATCCGACCAAGCGGCTCAAGGGCGTCATTCTCGACCTCCGCGACAACGGCGGCGGCGTCCTCGAAGAAGCGATCGCGATCGGCGATATGTTCCTGCGCGAAGGGACCATCGTCTCGACCCGCGGCCGCAACTTCCCCGAACGCATCGCCAAAGCGCAAGACAAGGGCACGCTCCCCGATGTTCCACTCGTGCTGCTGATCAACGGCTCGTCCGCGAGCGCGAGCGAAGTGCTCGCGGGCGCACTGGTCGAAAACAACCGCGCGATCGCGATCGGCACGCGCAGCTACGGCAAGGGCAGCGTGCAGAGCGTTCGCAAGCTGCCCAACGGCAGCGGCGCGGAACTGAAAGTGACGGAGCAGGGCTACTACCTGCCCTCGGGCCGCAGCATCACCCGCAAGGACACCAGCGCTGAATGGGGCGTGGACCCGTCCAAGGGCTTCTTCGTGCCCATGGCCGACAAAGAACTCATCGACATGTACCGCGTGCGCCGCGACCTTGAGATCATCCGGAGCGCCAGCGGGAAGAATGGCGAGACCGAGGACTGGAGCAATCCGGAGTGGATTCTCACGTATCTCAAAGATCCGCAGCTTTCCGCGGCCGTGAAGGCCGTCCAGGCCAAGCTCGACACCGGTGAATGGAAACCCACCGGGCAGGAAGGCGTCGCCGGCGCGCAGATCGCGACCGATGAACTCAATCGCGCCCGCAGGCTGCAGCAACAGCTCACGCGCGAGCAGATCCGCGTCGAGAAGCGCATCGAAGCGCTCGAAACCGCTTCGGGCGACCTTGCCAAGGCCAAGCCCGGGGATCTCTGGCCCGAGGACGCCGAACTCGCCGGCGGCAAGATGCAGATCACCGACAAGGACGGCAAGGTGATCGCCACCCTCGACATCACCGGCAACAACCTGCAGCGCTGGCTGCTCGATGCCGACGTCAAGAAGCCCGAAGCGGCAGAGGGCGGCAAGCCCGTCGCCTCCAACCCGACGCCCGTTTCGCCGAACGCGCCGCAGAACAAGTGAGCGATGATCGTCTTGGGCATCGAAACTTCCTGCGACGAAACCGCCGCGGCGGTCGTGCGCGACGGTGCCCAGGTCCTTTCCAACATCGTCGCGGCGCAGCACGAGGTCCACACGCAGTTCGGCGGTGTTGTCCCGGAACTCGCTAGCCGCGCTCATTGCGAGAAAATCCTTCCGGTGGTCGAAGCGGCTCTCCGGGCGTCGGGCATCTCGCACGATCAGGTCGATGCCGTTGCGGTCGGGCATCGGCCGGGATTAATCGGTTCGCTCCTCGTCGGCGTCGCGGCGGCAAAGGCCCTTGCCTGGACGCTCGGCAAACCATTGATCGGCGTGGACCATGTTCACGCACACCTGTTCGCGGGCCTGCTCTCCGCTGCGCCGGGCGCGGACTCGCCGGACATCTTCCCGGCATTGGGGCTTGTCGTCAGCGGCGGGCACACTTCGATCTACCTCCTGCACTCGTGGACGAAGCTCGAGCGGCTCGGCGCGACGATCGACGATGCACTCGGGGAAGCGTTCGACAAGGCCGCGACCATCCTCGGATTGCCCTACCCGGGCGGGCCCAATCTGGACCGCCTTGCTCAATCCGCCGGAGCCGACGATCGCGCCGCCGACCTGCCGATCAGCCGGCTCGCGCCCGACTCGCTCGATTTCTCGTTTTCCGGCCTGAAGACGGCGATGCTCTATGAAGTCAAGGGCGTGCCGGCACACCCGGCGCACCGGCGGGCGGATTCACGCTACCAGCCCCCACCACCGCTGACCGAAACACGACGGCGCGATCTGGCCGCGACCTTTCAGCGAACGGCGGTCCGGGCGATTACCTTCAAGCTGGAACGCGCACTGCTGCAACTGCGGGAACGCGGGGTTCGTCCGGTCACGCTCCTGACCGGAGGCGGAGTTACGGCCAATTCGCGCCTTCGGCGCGAGCTCGAAGTCTTCGCTTCCGGAAGTTCACTCCGCCTGTTTCTTCCCGAGTTGCGGTACTGCGTGGACAACGCAGCGATGATCGCGGGTCTTGCCGATCGGCTGCACGCCGCCGGGCTTTCGCACGAACTCACGCTCGAACCCGTTCCAACAACGGCCTGCTGATGCACGAACTCCGGCCTCAATCGCCGTCCGGTGCATCGCCTCAACCCGGAGCCCATCCGGCAAGCTGGCCGGAGGCCGAACTGCTGAAATCGGTCCGCGTTTCGCGCGGCCGCGACGGCGGACCGGGCGGCCAGAACCGCAACAAGGTTGAGACCAAAATCACCCTCCTGCACACGCCGACCGGAATCGAGACCCACGCTTCGGAAAGGCGGAGCGCCGAGGAGAATCGCAAGGTGGCGATTCGCAGGCTGCGCCTGGCGCTCGCGACGCAGCACCGCTGTTCTCCGGTTCCCCGCGATTCCTTCGGCGACGTCACAAGCGACCTCTGGCGGTCCCGCTGCCGCGACGGTCGGATCACGTGCAGCCCGGATCACGCCGACTACCCGTCGCTCCTCGCGGAAGCGCTCGATGTGGTGGAGGTCAGCGGATACGACCCCAAGGTTGCAGCGCTCCGGCTATCGTGTTCGGCGAGCCAATTGATCAAGTTCGTCAAGGATCATCCGGCCGCCTTTGAACACTGGAACCGGAACCGCGAAAGGCGGGGCCTGCATCCGTTGAAATAGCAGTCTCCGCCGGAAAACAAAGCGGGCTCCGCACGCTCGCGGAGCCCGCCGAACTTTCGGTTTTGGTCCGGCTGCGATCAGGCGGCGCGACGCTTCTTCATCGCCGCGCGAGCCTCCGCACGGGCCAGGATCGCTCGTGTCGCCTCGCGCTGCTCGGTTTCTGCTCGCTTGGCGAGAAAGGCTTCCGGCTGAATGAGAAGCTGCACCAGATCCAGCGGGCTGCCCGCGTGCATCTTGGCGCCGATCTCATCAGCCAGTCCTTCCGCTCTGTTGAACACGCCGCCGCCAACCGCGATCTGGGTCTTCTTGCACGCCGCGATCTCGCGGAGCTGATCCACCAACTGCCGAATGCCGGGCAGGTCTGCCGCGGCCGAGCAGAACATGACCAGATAGTTCGGCTGGGTTTCCTGCACGTGCGAAAGAATTTCGTCCGAGGGGATACCGCCGCCGCCGAAGGTGACCCGGAATCCGCTGGCTTCGAGCAGATCGACCGCGACCTGCGCGCCGAGCTCTTCACCTTCCGCCGTGCCGCAGCAGGCAAAGACCGTCTGACCGTTGAACGGCTGGCGGTTCAGGCGGCCCGAGGTCTGATCGATCAGCACGCGGAGCATGCGGGTGGACATGTGGTAGCCGATGCGGCCGAGCTGGTCGGCGCGGTGCATGCGCTCGATCAATTCGTGGGTCGGCCAGAAGAGGTTGGTGAGGACGAGGGCCGGGCTGGCGCCGTTCCGCATCGATTCTTCGACGATCGCACGGGACGCGTTGCGATCGCCGTTGATGAGAGACTCGAACAGACGCTCGACAAGGATTTCCTGAGCCATGAAGTGCTTCTCCGCCGTGGGGTGAGGGGTGGGTGGGCTGGGGGTGCCGCGAACCTGCGGGCCCCTACTTCCGTCAAGGCCATCCTGGCATTGGCGGCTGGCTGTTCAAATCCCGCGGGTCCCCGGCGGGCGGACGAGCCTTCTCGTCCGGCTTGCAGTCATCGAGCCCCGCCATTTCAATGCGTGAACATTGATCGCGGATCCGAAATAGGTCCTATAAGTCTTATAAGTCCTATAAGTATTCGATTGGGACGGCTTGAGCAGCGAAAACCGCTGTTTTTGGAAACGTCCGAGAACTCATTTGCGCAGCACCCGCGCTTTCGGCACAGCCGAAAAACCCGCAAAACCACCCTAATTTCACGGTCAAATCCGCTCGGCGCGATGGCAAATGCAAATGCCAAACGTCAATGCACGCGATTTCACATCGCGGAACCCGGCGTTTTGGATCGCTTCTTGCAACTGATGGCGATTCAGGAACGACCCAACGCTCTTTGGCAGGTACCGATAGGCCCCGGAGCGGTCGCGGGCGATGAGCGATGCGGTCCGGGGCATGAGCCAGCCGCAGTAGAAATCGTTCAACTGGCGCATGGGGAACCATGCCGGCCGGTCAAACTCGAGCACGATGAGCCGGCCGCCGGGACGAAGGACGCGCTGGAACTCGGACAGCGCCTTTGCGGGCGACGCGACGTTGCGGATTCCAAATGCGATCGAGAGTGCATCGAACGATTGAGCTTCGAACGGGAGGTTCATCGCGTCGCCTTCGACATACGAGACCTTGGAAGCCTGTTCGTGCGTGAGATTGCTCGCACGCTTCTCTCTGGCGACGTCGAGCATTCCACGCGTGAAATCAAGGCCGATGACTTCTGTCGCGGCCGACCGGGCGAACCACTCGGTCAGATCTCCTGTGCCGCAGGCGACATCGAGCACGCGATCGCCGGGCTTGATCTGCGCGGTCCGAACGGCGTGCTTTCTCCAGGCTTGATCGCGTCCGAATGAATGAAGGCGGTTATTCAGGTCATAGCTGCCCGCGATGGCGTTGAACATGCTGCGGACCTTGCCGGCCTTTTCCGCGTTCTCATGCGGGTTGGCGGCCAGCTCCTGCTGGTTCCAGGCCGAGGCGCCCGATGGTTTCGTGTGGATCGTGGAAGGGTGAGTCATTTTTCAGCTGCGTTTGAGGGCCGGCACTCCGCTGCATGGTATTTCTCCTGCGGCAACCCGCGGCGGACACGTTGACAAGAATGTGCCGTCTCGCCGATGTTCTGTGCTCCCTTTTCGAGGAGATTCGCATGGCGCCCGTCGCATCCCGTCCGCTCAAAGCCCGTTTTGGAACGTTCGGGGCATCCGCTCTGCTGGCATCTTTGGTGTGCGGGCTTGGGGCGTGCAGCACGAACCCAACGACAGGGCGCACGCAGTTCGACATGCTCTCGAGGGACGACGAGATCAAGATGGGCATCGACTCGAAGCCCGAGATGCTGAAGGAATACGGGGGCGAAGTGCCCAACGCGGATGCCCGCGCATACGTCACCAACCTCGGCAAGCAGCTCGCGGCCCAGACCGAAGGCGACAACCCGTCGCTGCCGTGGGAATTCACGCTGCTGAACAGCGACGTGATCAACGCCTTCGCGCTCCCGGGGGGCAAGGTCTTCGTTTCGAAGGGCCTCGCGATCAAGATGACCAATGAGGCGCAGATGGCCGGCGTCCTCGGGCACGAGATCGGTCACGTCACGGCACGCCACATCAACGAACGCGTGACGCGGCAGGCGGGCGCTTCGGTCGGCATCACGATCCTCAGCGCCGTCATCGGGGGCGGGGGCGACGCGATCAGCGGGCTGGCGGGGCAGGCCGTGCAAGTCACGCTGCTCAGCTTCGATCGCGACCAGGAGAACGAGGCCGACACGCTCGGCATGCGCTACATGGTCAAGATCTTCTACAACCCGATCGGGCAGCTCCAGGTCATGGAGATCCTGAAGAAAGAAGCGGGCACGCCCAATCAACCGGAATTCCTTTCGACCCACCCCATTCCCGACACCCGCATCAAGCGCATCCAGCAGATCATCGAAACCGACTACAAGTACACGCAGAACAACCCGCAGTACAAGCTCAACGCGGAGCAGTTCAAGACCCAGTTCCTGCCGAAACTCGCGGCGCTGGTGCGCGACGATGCGCTCGCATCCGCGGGAATCGGCACGAAGGCCGAGGACGACGGCAACCCCTTCCCGCTATTGCCCGATGCGCGGATGCTCGGCGTCGGCCTTGCTCACCACTAGTTTGTCAGCGAAGCGCGCCGGCCCCAGAATTCGCACCAGTTGCGGTGCGTAAAGCCCTCGACATCCTCTTCGGACCAGCCCCGAGTCGAGAGCGCTTCACTCAAAGACGCGAAATCGGCGGGCAGGTTGATCCCGGCCGGCAGCCGCTCGCGGCTGATGCCGCCGTCGGCATCCGAGCCGAGGCCGACGTGACCGCGCGATCCGGTGAGTTCGCAGATGCGTTCGACGTGCGCGATGGCTTCGTCGATCGTGGCGCGTCGATCCCGCCCGCCGCCGGGAATGAGAAACTGCGAGAGCAGGTTCAACCCGATGACTCCCCCACGCCTGCCGATCTCCCGAACGGTTTCGTCGGTGAGGTGGCGCTGAAGGTTCGTGGGGGCACCGGGGCTTGCGGCGATGATCACGCGGCAGTTTGAATGCGAAGCGATCACCGGCTTGTCGGTCATCGAGAGCAAGTCGTCGGTGGCGCGATCGGATAAATGTGAGAGATCATGCACGATGCCGATCCGGTCCATCTCCCGCACGAGTTCGGCCCCGGCCTGCGTCACGCCGACCTTGTTCGATCCAGGATCTTCGCTGTTTCCGGTCGCGTAGCGTGAACTCTTCGCCCACGTCAGGCCGACCGCCACGACGCCTTCGCTCGCCCACCATTCGAGCTCGCGGGGCGAACGAATCGGATCCGCGTTTTCCATCAGGATTCCGATGCGCAACGCCGGAGCCCGCTCGGATTCAACGAGCTGGCGGACGCGCGTGTGCATGCCGGGCGCGACAACGCGGCTGACACCCATCCCGCCGCGAATCTCGCCCAGGTCCGGATCGATGTGAAGAGCATCGCAAAGATCAATCGAGATCAACCCCCGATCGGCCCACGTCAGATAGACCTCGAGCTGCGCCTTGCCCACGACGTGGGCCCGCGCCGCATCGGAGTAGCCCTCGGGGCCCTTTCCATCGCGTTCCGTGAAGATCGTCGCGAGCGCAAACCGCACGTTCCCGGCTCGGAGCGACGGCAGCGTGATGCATCCGGGTTGATCCGGGCCGCCGGATTCGAGCGGATCCGATGCCATCATGTCCCGCCGGTTGACAGCGAGGTACGCGAGATCGAGGTGGGAATCAAAGAAGACGCTCACACGGCAACCGTTTGTACGTTGGGCGCGATGATGAACTCGGCCTCGGTCTTCTGCTTGATCTCATCGACCGTCGTACCGGGCGCGACTTCCGTCAGCACAAACCGGCGCTTCACCGGGTCCATCTCCATCACACACAGATCGGTGATGAGCATGTCCACGCACTTTTTCCCTGTAAGCGGCAGCGAACACTGCTTGACGACCTTTGCCGCGTCGCCCTTGGCAACGTGCTCCATCGTCACGATGACTTTCTTCGCGCCCGCGACGAGGTCCATCGCGCCACCCATTCCTTTGACCATCTTGCCCGGCACCATCCAGTTCGCCAAGTCGCCTTCCTGGCTCACCTGCATTGCTCCCAAGATAGTCAGGTCGACGTGCCCGCCCCGGATCATCTGAAAACTCTCAGCGCTCGAAAAGTACGACGCACCCGGGCGCGCCGTGATCGTCTGCTTGCCCGCGTTGATCAGGTCGGCATCCACCTCGGCCTCACTCGGAAACGGCCCCATGCCGAGCAGCCCGTTCTCCGATTGCAGCCAGATGTCCATGCCCGGCGGCACATAGTTCGCCACCAGCGTCGGCATCCCGATCCCCAAGTTGACGATGAACCCGTCCCGAAGTTCTTTGGCGGCACGCTGCGTGATCTGGTCGCGGGTCAGTGGCATAGGACCCGGAGTGTACTCAGCTCCCCGAACCGCCCTGCTTCGGCTTGCTGACCACGGCGCTGTCCATCACATACAACCCGACCAGCCAATCGCCGACGAGGTACGGCTTGACGCTCAATCGCCCGGCAACCGTACCGAACGTCGCCATCTTCTGCTCCTTGGTCGCGACGTCCTTCAGGTGCACTTCGATGGCGTCGTACGGCGTCGGGGGTGTGCCGATGCAGCAGCCATCCCACTGATTCAGCATCGAGAGCATCTCCTTCGGCTCTTTCACATAGATCGGGAACGCGACGTAGCCGGTCACCGAGACGTACTGACCGTCGAGCACCTGGACAAAGTCCGGGATCTTCTTCTGCCCCTTGCGCGGGTCGTAGACTTCGGACGCCGCCGTCAGTTGATCCCACGACACGATGAACGGGTCTTCGAGCGTCCCTTTGCCCTTCATCGGAAAGCGCTCGTCAACGATCAGTGTTCCATCCGCCTTGACAGACGACTTCAGATTCGGAAAGTGCTTCTGAAGCGATGCGAGATCGCCCACCGCACCGGGTGCGAGCGCGGGGGCCGCTTCCGGCTGAGCGCCCTTGGCGTCCTTGCTCTCTTCCTTCTTCGCTTCGGGCTTGACGTCCGGCGGCTTGGGCTTGTTTGTTGCCGCTTCGGCCTGCGCCCGGATCGAGGCTGCCGGCGCGGGCACGCCGCTGACCGGAGTGGCACCCGGCGTGTCGGATGGAGCAACCGCGAGCGCTGCGCTGCACAGAAGGAAGGCCGAAGCACACAGGATGTTCTTCATGGAATGACTCCGCACCTTGCCCGCACAATCCTCGCACACATCAACCAAGCGGCCTGAGATTCTTCGCAACACTTGTCCGATACGCCACGATGGCGGGCAAAAGCCCGGCGACCCCGGCCAGCAACAAGGCCCCGCTGACCACCCCCAACGCCAACTGCCACGAAATCGCCGGCTCGATAACCAGTCCGAGACGTGCCTTCATTTCGGATGCGACGATGCGCAGCCCTATCCAGGCGATCGCCACGCCGGCCGCGGCCCCGATCGCGCCGAGAACCAGCGACTCGGCAAGAACGAGCCGGAAAATACGCCCAGCGCTCGCTCCGAGCACCCGGAGCACCGCGATCTGCCTGCGCCGCTGCTCCATCGAGTTGTAGAGCGCGAGCAGGATGGAAATACCCGAACTGGCGGCAACAACCGCCGCCATCGCGATCAGAATCTGATCGACGCTCCCGACGATCGCGAAAAGCTTGTTGATCTCCTGCGCCGGTTGAGCCACCGTGATCGACTTGTCGGAACGCATCTGCTCAAAGACAACCGGGATGAGGGCGGAGGCATTCGAGCCCGGGCGGCTGACGACACGGGCGTAGATTCCGGTGACCTTCTTGTCGGCGTCCGTCAAGTCTGCCTCGGTCGTCATCGTTTCCTGCGCGTGTTCATGATCGTGGTCATGGTCGGCGTGGTCGTGATCATGCTCTGCTTTCTCCCGACGGTCGTGGGCGTGCAGGATCCACGCGCTCGTGATGCTCGTGATGATCGCCCGGTCGTGCGCGCCGCCGGTCGGCTCCAGAATCCCGACCACCTCAAACTTGTACTCGTCGTGGACGTGCGGCGCCGGTTGATCGCCCTTGTCTTCGTTGCCGCCGGAACGGGGCTGGGGCATCCCGTGCGTGAGCGCGATCTTGTCGCCGATTTTCAGCCCCGTCTCCTGCGCGGCACGCGAACCGAGGACAACCTCGAAATTCTTCTCAAATGCACGGCCGGCCTTGAAGCTCCACTGCTCGTTCTCCCCCGGTTGAAACCGCGAGAAGAAATCGCCCGTCGTCGCGAACACCGGCAATCCCCGATAGCTGTCGCCGATCTGCGTGGGGATGAAGAATGCCCAGAACGGTTTGGCCGCGAGTTCTTCCACCTTCGCGTGTTCGAGCGCCCGCCGCGGCGGCGCTGCGAGATAAACCGAGTTCAGAATCCCCGTCAAGGGGTCGCTGTCTCCGCTCAGCAGCATGTGCATGTTGCCGCTGCCGCGCTCGAACGCCGCTCGCCCGCTCTCACGCATCATGAGCAGGACGAGCATGAGCGCGACGGCCACCGCGACCGAGAGCGAGGTGAAGACCGTGCTGAGCTTGCGGGCAGAAAGGCTCCGCCGGATGATCGTCGCGTCGTTCATGCGCCGGCTCCTGCACCGACCTGCACTCCGGCCCGGAGCTGGTCGAGGCTCTCAACCCTGCCAAAACGCGCCCGCATCGCCGGATCGTGACTCGTGCAGAGAAGGGCCGCACCGCTCTCGCGGCAAGTTTGCTGGATCAACTCGATCGCGCCCGCGGCATTCTCCGGATCAAGACTCGCGGTCGGTTCATCCGCCAGCACGAGCGTCGGGCGGCAGGCGACCGCACGCGCCACGGCGACACGCTGCTGCTGCCCCACCGAGAGCAGCTCCGCCGGAGAATCCGGCCATTGAATTCCAAGCGTGGCGAGCAATGCAGAGGCTCGTTCGCGATGCTCGGACTTTGGGAGTGCGCTGAACATCAATGCCGCCAGCACGTTCTCGAGCGCGCTGAATCCCTGCAGAAGGTTGAAGGTCTGAAAGATCATGCCGATGTGCGAACCACGAAAGCGGTCGCGTGCGGGGCCGTGAAGTGAGTGGATTCTCGAACCCGCAACTCTGACGCTTCCGGCCTGCGGATCAACAAGCCCGGCGACGATCTGAAGCACCGTGCTCTTGCCGGTTCCCGAACCCCCGGTGAGCAGCACGTGCTCTCCCGGCTCGAGCCGCAGACTCGGGATCACGATCTCGAAGGAATTCGAGCCGCCGTAGGCGAATCGCACGTTCTCGATCTCGAGCGCGGGGGCTGATGTTTCGGTGTTCGGCATGCATGGATCCGGTTTCGTTCTGCGATGATCACGGGCGAAAAGAGTAATCCCGCGTTCGGGGCTGGGCGGTCCGAACGCGGGACACTCACGCTGATGAACGGGCTTCCCTCCCGAAGCCCGCAGGCATTAACGCACGCTCATCGCGCGAGAACGCCGGGTTCGACCCCACGCCACCAAACCGAAAAGAGCGAGCGAAGCCGGAGACGGGATGATGTTCTCCCGCACCCAACCTTCCATCGCTTCGAGGTCGCTCTCATCCGCATTGACCCCGAAAACGATGTAGAACGGCAGAGAATCGGCAAGGCCGCCCTGATCGCTCGTGAAGCGCGCCTCCACCAGGAAATAGAACGGGTCGGCCCCGGGATCAAAGTTCTCGAGAACCCAGTCGGGGTGGTCGTGCAGACCCCCAGAACTTTCGACCGGGAACAGCATGCTGCCGGTGTTCACGTCGGTCAGGGGCGTCCAGATCGAGTTGCTGGGCGGCCCAAACGTCGAACTCACACGCCCACCGGAGACGAGGTCGAAATTAGCCCCGTTCCATTGGCGCAGCGCCCGCGTAAAGAACATCCCAAGGTTCGATCCCGGCGAAAGCGTTCCGGCGCCGATCTGCAGGCCCGGTTCGTCGGTGTACCACGCGCCGCCGATGCTGGAAAATGATGCACTGAAGACCCGGTCGGGCCCCAGCGGATCACCCCCCTCGCTGATCTTGGTCGTGACCAACTGCCCGCCGGAAATCACCAATCCGATGTCGCCCTCGGCTCTCGTCCAAGAGGGCGCGGTCAGCAAACCCGCGGTTGCAATGCCGACTACAAATGCTCGACCCATCTCTCAACTCCATGTGCCGCGCTCGCCCAGCGCCACCCGGGCCCTCGCAGCGTTGCGGCCCGGAAGTTCCTGATTCGTTTCTGTCATTCGGGGCAGAGAAGCGCGTCGTACCCGACCGCGAAGATCGAAAAGTCCGCATCGTCCGTCACCCAATCACCGTTGAAATCGGTCGGACACCCCGGCGGATCGCAGAGCAGGTAGTTGTACGAAGAAACAAACGCGACAAAGTCCGCATCGTCTACCAGGCCGTCGTTGTTGAGATCCGCCGGACAGGTCGGTTGCCACACATTCGCCCGCACCCAGCTTGCCGCGGCACGCAGTTCGTCTTCCGACCCGTTCTGCGAAAAGACCGTCCAGTACGGCAGGCTCGCCTGCAATCCGGGCTGTGTTGACCACAATTCGAGCTCGAGCAAATAGAGACCATCCGAAGCGGGATCGAGCAGTGTGTATCCCGGGTGATGGTGAAACTCTCCCGCACCGTTGACCGCGAGCGAGAACCCGGTCACAGTTTCGTCCGCAAGGGGCGTGAGACGCGTGTTGGCGGCAGGCCCCAGCTTGATCTGGAGTTGTTCCGCCGGGATGCCGGCTTCTCCGGGCGGGAATGCGGTCCCGTTCCACTTGCGAAGCGCTTTGCGGATGTTGAAGCCGATCTGGCTTGCAGGCTGAAACGCGCCGACCATCGAATCCCAGCCGGGGTTGTTCGTAAAGCCCGGGAATGTGCCGAACTCGGAAATGAAGACCCGCTGCGAGAGCAGGGGCACCACGTTCTCACCCTGCAACTGGAATACGCCCGTTGCGATCCTGCCTTGCGATTGGCCGATCGCCATATCGATCAGGTGCTGGGCCTGTGCCGAGCAGCCGACGGTGATCGCGGCGGTTGTTGCAACGGTTCGGACCAAAGTGCTTTTGGCGGCAATCTGAAACTTCATCACGCTTCTCCAATCTCGCGCTGCGCTTCGGGAATCTGTGCACCATCTCCTCTACCGCGCGACCCGCGGAAGGAACCTGTTCTTCTCGTAATCCGTGTACACCTCGCGGAATCGCTGGGTCGCCGCGTGTCCGTCGAGGTAGCCGTAGTTGGAAAGCCCGTTCCAGGTTGACGCTTTGCCCCCGTGCACGGCGAGATCAAGCTGAGTCGAAGCGATCGCCGGTGCCGAGTTCGGCGGGCCGTCGCCCCACTCCGCGCTGTGGACATGATCGCTCTTGGCGTACTTGGCGGTTGCTGTCTGCGTTTGCGTCATCTGAAGGAAGTGCACGGTCGCGGACGGCGCTTCGATCTTGCTCAGGTTGTTGAACGGTTCGCGCGGCTCGAGCCCCGGCGCAGTTCGTGTCGTGAGCCAGTCGTTCAATCCGTAACTGGTCCAGCGGGCGAGCTTGGTGAGGGGAACTGCCTTGCCCGCCGCCGCGAGCGCCGTGAATTCGTCCAGCGTGTAGCCCGGATCCTGGCCACCCTGCGAAGTCGCCCAGAATTCGCTCTTGTCCAGGGGCGAGCGGACATTCACGGTTCCGCCGTAGAACGGCTTGAGCGTGTTGATCCACGAGGCGTTGATCGAGGCGGTGTTCGGTGGGCCGCCATGGGTCAGCCCGGCATCGACGAACGCGCCCTTGTAGGTGTCGGCGTAGAGGGCGTGCGCCACTTCGATCTGGCGGATATTGCTCAGGCAGACAAGCGAGCGGGCCGATTTTCGGGCTTGACCCAGGGCCGGCAGCATGATGCCGATCAGAACCGCGATCACGGCGATCACCACCAGCAATTCGATGAGCGTGAAGCCGCGGAGCGTGCCCGACCGCACGCATCCGCCCTCCGCTTGTCGAAAATGAGAATTCATTCTCAAAAACATACCCCCGTTCTTTCGCTCGGGCAACCCCGCCGGTTCGCCCCGTCGCTACATTGCTTCCCGGAACTTTGAAAATGCCAGAAAACCCCGACCTGCTGCAATCCCTCCCCCACGTCCCCGAACCCGTCATCTCGGGGCAAGCCCCGCTGGGAGCCCCGGCAACGGGTACGCCGTGGGGAAAGAGCCCCTCAACCCGCGACGCCCGGGAGTTCCTTTCGGGCCCCCTGAGCCGAACCGAGGAGCTGCTCCGGATCGGACGCATCGGGATGGAGTTTCTGCGTGGGTTCCGGGCGCTCCACTTCGTGGGCCCGTGCATCACGGTCTTTGGCTCGGCCCGGTTCGAGCCCGGGCACATGTACTACGAGCTCGCGCGCCAGGTTGGGGCGAAGATCGCCGGGCTCGGACTGACAACGATGACCGGCGGCGGCCCCGGCATCATGGAAGCCGCGAATCGCGGGGCAAGGGAAGCCGGCGGGCGCAGCATCGGTTGCAACATCATCCTGCCGTTCGAGCAGAAGCCCAATCCGTACGTGGATCGCTTCATCGACTTCCGCTACTTCTTCATCCGCAAGGTCATGCTGGTGAAGTACTCATACGGCTTCGTGATTCTGCCGGGCGGCTTCGGCACGCTCGACGAGTTCTTCGAGGTGCTGACGCTGGTTCAAACCAGGAAGGTCGAGAAGTTCCCGCTCGTGCTCGTGGGCCGGAAGTACTGGGATCCGATGATCGAATTCATCAAGTGCCGCCTGATCGACGGGCGCACGATCAACCCCGAGGACATCGACCTCTTTTCGATCACCGACTCCCCCGACGAGGTCGAATCGATGCTCTGGCAGGGCGTCGAGGAGAGCGCGAAGCGCCAGAAAGCCGCGCCGCGCCGCAAGTGGTTCCTGGGCGAATAAGCGTCTGCCCAGTTAGTGCCCAGTCAGTGCCCAGTTAAGAAATCTCGAGGATCTCGAACCGCTTGGTTCCACGGGGCGCGCTGACGCGAATGACATCGCCCACGCGTGCCTTCATCATCGCTTCGCCCATCGGGCTGTTGGCCGTCACCTCGACGTAATCCGCGGCACCCGAGGCCTCGCCGACGAGCTTGTACATATCCACATCGTCGTCGTCGAGGTCCTTCATCTTGACGCTCGAACCGATGAACACCGTGCCCCCCGCGGCCTTCTGCATCGCATCATCGATGACCTTGACCTGCGCCAGCCGCTGCTCGAGCCTGCGGATCTCGGCCTCCTCGATCCCCTGCTGCTCGCGGGCCGCGTGGTAGTCGCCGTTTTCCTTCAGGTCGCCCAGCTCCCGCGCTTCCGCGATTCGCTTGGAGATCACCGGGCGATTGGCGATGAGGTCGCCCAGTCGCTGGTCGAGTTGCTGTTTTTCAGATTTGCTCAGCAGTTCCATCTCAGTTCCCATTCGCCGCCGGATCGGACTTCTCGCTCATGCTGCCGCTCGGGGCCTGCCCGGGGCTTGTTTCTTCCAGGGTCGATTCAAGGCCCGAACTCGATTGTAAGTCCGGAGCGTTCGACAAGTCTGCATCCAGAATGTTCGACGAATCCGGAAGCCGCCGGACCCGCGCGACCAGGGCCGCTCCGATCCAGACAAGCGTGCCGACGGCGAATGTACTCCAGATGGCACGCCAATGTTCGGGCATCGCCAGCGCCCACCCGCCGGACCAGGATCGGTCGGCCGAGATATCGGCAACCAGCCCGGCGCCGGACGCAAGAACCAGCACCGGAGCCGCCGCCGCACTCCGGGGGCGCAGAAGGTCGGGCGATGATTGGCCCGCAAGCACCGCGATCGTCGCGCCACCCAAGACCATCGCGATGATGAGCGCCATCCAGCAACTGCGCCACGTCGCGTCGGAGCGGATACCCATCGCCAGCACGCCGCCGACAAGAAACGCCCAGGCGATCATCGCGAGCGAAGTCGCGAGCACGATGTCGGGCGTCCATCTCGCGAGAACCATCTGAGGCCAGACCACCGCCTGGAGCGGAATCAGGACAATCGCCAGATCCTTCAGAACGGCGATCGGAGCGCTCTCGTTGGGGGCCGCCTGGCTCAGCCGCAGGAGAGGCCAGAAGATCATGACGCCGATCGCAAGGGTGACAACCAGGCCGCGCGAGAGTGGCTGGTACGCGTCGAGCGTGACGATGCCGCCGGCGAGCACCACCCCGAGCGCGATGATCGACCCGAGCATGAGGTAGATCGCCCAGAGAAAAGCAAAGTTACGGGGCTCTCCGCGCCGGTGCGCCCACTTGTCGTGCTCGCTTCCCCGCGCGATCGCAAACTCGGATTTGAACCACTCCATCGGTCGCCGGTGGCGCCGACCACTCGACGCCGGAACGCCCTCCGAAGCCGGCGCAGCCACGACGGGAGGCTGCTCAGATTGTTGCGAATCTTCGCCCATACACACAAGCAACTTTATCGGCGAGCCGGCTCGGCGCTGGCGGTCGCCGGTTTCTCGATTTCCGCGGTTGCGCTGCGGTCGATCTCGAGCGGCTTGTTGATCGGCCACCAAAGTTCGAGCTCGTTGTGCCCGGCGTCGATGCGCTTCGAAAGCGTGTTGAGCTCCGCGATCTTCCCAAGCTTCGCGGCGGTCGCGCACTCTCCCGACAAGGGCTTGGAAGGTCGCCCTCCCCAGACCAGCTTGGTCCCGTGAACCGTATCGATCACGAGCAGACGCGAATCGCCGAACGTGCCGACGTCCACTCCCGCGACCTGCGCACGCCAATCCTGGTTGACCAGCAATCGCAGCAATTCGAGGCCCGCGGCACAATCATCTCCGCCCCAGGCCTTCGAATAGTCGAGCGTGCCCGAGGCCGTCCGGGCCGGCTTTTGTGAACACCCCTTGATCACATACAGACCCGACTTGCCCTCCGGATAAATCACCGGCAGCGGACGGCCGTCCCAACTCACGAGGTAGTCGTTGCGAGGAGCGGTATCGCCGGGCTTGGCCTCGGCCGGTTCCGAGCGGATCACCGCTGCCGGAATCCGCCAAGTCCCTCGAACGATGATCTCCGACTCGTCCCGGCGAAAGACGCTGGGGCGACCGTCAAACCAGCCGGAAGCTTCCATCGCAGCACTGATCGCATCCAGGGGCTCGCGCGACAGCGGATCCGGATGAGCGCCAAGCGCCCGGGTCGCCGCCGTCATCAGTTCTTCCTGAAACTGCGGAGCGAGCCACGTTTGAGTCTTCTCGCCCGCGGAGCGAGCCTTGATTTCGGGCCATTCGATTCGGAGGCGTGCGGGCTCGCGGGCAACCACCGTTTCCGCTCGCTGCTCGATCGTCCCGCGAAGCAGCAGAAAGCCCAGACCGAGCGCGACCACGATCGCGACGCTGAGGAAAGTTGTGAGGTGGGCGAAGAATGCCCGCCAGTCGAAGCGACCGGCGCTGAGCGCCGCGGGCGCACCGCCGGAAGAATTCTCGAGATTGACCGCGTTCTCGTCCATAACCCTTTCGAGCGCTACATCATTCCGGCATCACGCAGAGCCATCTGAACCAGCGCCGCGCACAGCTTCTCCATCGGCAATCCTTGCCTGTTTGCCGCCATAGGAAGGAGCGAATGGTCTGTAAACCCAGGCAGCGTATTGACTTCCAGCAGCCACGGCTTTCCCGAGCCATCCAGAAGAAAATCCACCCGTGACAGGTGTCTCGCGCCAAGACCCTCGAACATCTTCCGAGCAAGCTCCTGGACCGTCTTTCGAAGTTCCCCCGGCAGAGGCGGGTCCACCACATACTGCGTGTCGTTGCGGTGGTACTTCGCCTCGTAGTCGTAGAACGCGACGTTGGGCCTGATCTCGATCGGCGGTAGCGGATTGCCGTCCAGCATGCCGACCGTCAATTCGGCCCCGCCCAGGACGGCCTGTTCAATCATGTACACCCGCGTCGGATGCTGCCGGACATCCGCGCGCACTCTGGTGATCGCATTCTCCCAATCCGATTGCGTGCGGCAGATGTGCACGCCGACGCTCGATCCTTCGTGCACGGGCTTGAGCACCACCGGAAACTGAAACGGGCACGCCGAATCCGATGAGTTGAACGCCGCCGCGGGCTGCGTCGGAACGCCGAGGCGGCCCGCGAGCAGCTTGGTTGCGAGCTTGTCCATCGCGATCCGGGCCGCGTTGCCCTTGCAACCGACAAAGGGCCGCCCGTCTTGCTCCAGGAGATCCTGAAGCGGGCCCCCCTCTCCCCAACCTCCGTGCAGCACCGGGAACAGAATGTCGCCGTCCATCGCCTTCAACTCGGTCGCGCCGATGCGATCGATGACTTGATAGTTGGCCCGGAACGTTCCGGATCGATCGATGGCAGAGGCGACCGCTTTGGAGCTGACCAGGCTGACATCGCGCTCCGCGTCGGGTCCACCACCGAGCACAAGAACGGTCTTTGTGCTCATGGGCGACTTCCCCTGTGGTGGCGCGACCAGACAACAACTTCGCGTTCAAGCTGGACGCCGTAGCGATCGAGCACCCGCCGCTCGACCTCGTTCATCAGGCGGATGACGTCGCCAGCCGTCGCTCCCTCGCGCGTGACGAAAAAATTCGCGTGAACATCGCTCACGGAGACCGCGTTCACGGCGAGGCCCTTCAGCCCTGCGCGATCGATGAGCAAGCCCGCGGGAACGCGCCTTCCGGCGCGTGCGTTGGCGTCGAACAAATCCATGATGTCGTGATCGAGCGTCGGATTCTTGTACGTGCAGCCCGCGCTCTTCTCGGCCATAGGCTGGCTTGTTTTCTTGTACGCCATGACTTCCTTGAGTCGCTTGCGCACGGCGCCCGCGTCGTCGGGCGCGAGCTGAAGTTCGCAGGAAGTCACAAGCAAACCCTTGAGGCCCGAGCGTCGATAGGCGAACGCCGCGTCCTTGTGTTCGAGCGTGACTTCACGCCCCGAGCGATCCAGCGCGTGCACACGCACCACGTACTGCTCGATCTCGCCGAACTTGCCTCCGGCGTTCATCACGAGTGCGCCGCCGACGCTCGCCGGAATTCCGCCCAGTGTTTCAAGGCCCGCAAGCCCTTGACGCACGGTTTCGTTGATCAGCTTCGGAAGATTGGCCCCGGCGCCCACCCGGACAATTCCGCGCACCGGATCGATCGTCCAAGATGCAAGTTCACCCTCCAGCTTCACAACAAGCTCGGAAACTCCATCGTCATCGACGAGCAGATTGGCCCCGTCGCCGAGCACGCGCAACGCCGGATCGATTTCGATTGCCCGCGCGAGTTGCTCCGCGGTCTGAACCGGCGCGAATCGATCCGCGCCGCCGCCGATTCCGAACCAGGTCGGAACGTGTGCAAGACTCGAAATGGCCGGTGCATCCGTCACGAGCATGGATTATCCGCGGGCAAGAAAACTCCGCCCAACCTCATAAACCGGGCCCGCGCCCATCACCACAACCAAGTCACCCGGGCGGCAGATCTCATCGAGTTTCTCCACGATCTTGTCGAAGGTCGGGATGTGGCTCGCGTTGACCCCGCGATCGGTGAGCCGGTTCACCAGATCGCCCGCGCCGATCTTCGCCCGCTCCTCCTGGCTGTCCCGAACGAAGTAGATGTCGGGCACGAACACCACATCCGCGCCGCTGAAGCTCTGCGCGAACTCTTCGAGCAGGTGACGAGTCCGCGAATGCTGATGGGGCTGAAACACGCAGATCAATCTGCCGCCGCGCTGCTCCGGCTTCTCGAACGTGCGGAGCGCCCGGAGCGTTACGTCGATCTCGGTCGGGTGGTGCCCGTAATCGTCGTACACGCGAACCGTTCCGTTGCCGATCTTCCGCTCGCCCAGCAACTGATTGCGCCGATCGACGCCCGCAAACGAGGCGAGCGAACGGCCGACGCGCGCCGGATCTGCCCCCAGCCAGATCGCGAGCACCATTGCCGTTGCCGAATTGATCGCGTTGTGTACGCCCGGCAGTTTCATCGTCCACTCCTGGACATCCTGCCCGCGATTCTGGAGCGAGACACGGCGCGTTTCCGGGTCGTACGCGACAACCCAGTCCGCCGCGGGAGTAAACCCGATCGTCTGCACTTCGCAATCAACGCCCGCCGTGACCTCGCGCCGGTGCGCGCCCTCGTGCGCGATGAGCAGCTTGCCGCCTTCTTCCGCCGAAGGGATCAGCCTCGCGAACTCATGAAAGCTCTCCACGACCGCGTCGAGCGAGCCGTAGATATCCAGGTGATCCGCCTCGACGCTGCTGATGCTCGCGACCATCGGATGAAGATTGTGGAAACTGCGGTTGAACTCGCAGCTCTCGGCAACAAGCACTCCCGGCTTGCCCCGCATCGCGCCCGTCGGAACCTGTTCCGCACCGAGCCGGAAGCCCGAAATCTGCGCTCCCGCTTCCCGCGGAACGGTGTTCAATGACCCAGTCGCGAGCTGCGTGCAGGTCGCGCCGACGATCACCGTCGGATCGATCCCCGCATCAGTCAGCGCGGTCCCAAGCATCGCCGTCGTTGAGCTCTTCCCGTGCGTTCCGGCCACGGCCACGCCCGTCCGCCCGATCATGCACAACCCAAGCGCCTCGGCATAGAACAGCACCGGGATCCCGCGCCGCACCGCTTCGGCGACCTGCGGGTGCTCGGGGCGGATCGCTGCCGAGCAGATCACCATGTCGCAGGCATCCGGCAGCCACCGCTTCGACTGCTCGAATCCCACCTCGATCCCCTCGGCCCCGAGCGCATCGGTCACGTCCGACGGATTCATGTCCGAGCCACGCACCACCGCCCCGCGACCCCGGAGCATGCGGGCCAGGCCGCTCATCCCGCACCCGCCGATACCGATCAGGTAGAGGTTCTTCCCGGCGACATCGAGCCGCCGCTCCGACGGCTGGTCCTGCTTGGTGCTTGTAAACTTCAAGGGCCCGCGAAGCTCCTCTCGAACCCCGCTCGGCACATACCTCAGCGGCGGCAGATCGATCTTAAGCGACGGCGCACCGACACCCAGCGACGAAATTGGCAGCGTGGACATGGCCGCTGCTATCGACCGAGCGAAGTCTTTGCCGTGAAGGAACGATGCGCGAGTTGCACGACCCGGAACGCGGCTTGAACTCCCCTCCCGATCCGCCCTCCGGCCGATCCGCAAGCCGGCGCTCCATACCCTCCAACATGGCCGAATACGCAGTCAACGCCGCCAAACCCTCCACGCCCGGCGGCCCGCTCCCCTACCGCCTCGCCTGCCTCTGCGATCTCCGCGATAAGGATGGTCGCCTGCTCCTGCTGAAACGCGCCAAGGCCCCCAACCAAGGCCTGGTTTCACCCATCGGGGGCAAGTTGGATGTCGAGCACGGCGAGTCCCCCGCGCGCTGCGCTCAACGCGAGATCGAGGAGGAAGCCGGTATCCACGTCCCACTCGACCGGCTCCACCTCACCGGTCTGATCAGCGAGAGTTCTTTCGAGGGAAAAGGGCACTGGCTCCTTTTTTACTACCGCGTGCTCGGCCCGGTCTGGGTCGAACCCCGCGACATGCCCGAAGGCAGGCTCGACTGGTTCCGGCGCGATCAGATCGAATCGCTCCCGATCCCGGAATCGGACCGCAAGATCATCTGGCCCCTGGTCTGGAAGCACGAGCCGCTTCGTGAAGGCGGCCGCCCCGGCTACTTCGCCGTGCATATCGAGTGCGTCGGCGACCGTGGCCAGACGCTCACCTGGAACGTGCAGCAGGAAACACCGGCGCTTTGACGCGCCTCAGCGCCGACGGCGACCGCAGAACGCGATCAGACCGGCTCCGCAGGCGGCGACGCCCGGCGCCGGCACCGTCAGCACGCGAAGCTGGTCCATTTCGTGACTGTTCGCGAACGTGAATCGGATCGTGAACGGATTCAGCAGCGTAAACGTGTCGATGACGCTGCTGAACCCGCGGTTCGCCCACCCAAACGGATAGACCGTGCCGGGATTTCCGAGCGCCGCATCGCTCGCATTCAGGCGCGCCGCCGTGAAGATCACGCCGACGATCGCCTTGTCGAACGTCACCGTGCCCGTCACCGGCCCGGCCTGCGGTCGGAACCGGTTGTCGAAGTGCAAAATATGGCTGTTCACGCGGATCGGACCCGGATTGAACGGCATCGCCGAACTCAGAACCATCGGCACGCCAACCGGCGGCAGGTACCGGTCCACCCACCCATTGAACAGCACATTCGTTTTCTCGTTGATCGCGAAGACCTGCGTGCTGCTGGTGAACGCCCCCGAAGCCAGAGACGGAGGCGGTGCCACGATCTGGCCCGCGCCGGTTACGCTCACAACCGCCCCAAGGCAGGATGTCCCCGCCGCCATCGCAACGATGCCACAAAGTACGGATCGCATTGTTCGTTCTCCCAAAGCGGGATCGCTCTCGGCAGTTGGCCGCACGATCCCGCTGTCAGGATTCACCGCTCACCCGCAAACCTTGCACGGCAACACCCGGAATCGGGCGAGTTTCCGGCTTCGTGGCGCGATCCGGCCGCTCCGGGCACATCGAGAGTGAAACCAACGAATCCTCTCTACGAATCTAGAATGAACCATGAACGGTGCGCTCCGCTCCATCCCTCTCCGACTGTGGTTCGCCGCCCTGAGCTGCGCCTTCGCGGTGGCTGTCTCCCTTTTCCCGATGCCGCTGCGCGCCGATGTGCCGGTTCCGAACTCCGCCCCGTCGCCCGCGGCACCCACGTCGGTCTCCGCCGCGAGGCAGGCAAACGCCGTCGCGGTGATCACCATTGATGGACCGATCGACGGGATCATGGCGCGGAGTTTCCGTCGCCGGCTCGAGGAGGCGGTCGCGCTCAAGGCGGATGCGATCGTCGTGGAGCTCAACACCCCCGGGGGCGAACTCGGCGCGGTGCTCGAGATTTCGAACGCCATCAAGCAGAGCCCGATCCGCAATTCAATCGCCTGGATCCATCCGATGGCCTATTCCGGCGGCGCGATCATCGCACTCGCCTGCCGCGAGATTGTCGTTTCCGATGGTTCCGGATTCGGAGACGCCAAGGTCGTCCACGTCGATCGTTCCTCGTTCTCCACGCAGCTCCGCGGGATGAACGAGACCGAGCGACAAAAGCTTCTCCCGCCGCTCCTCGCCGATGTTGTTGATTCCGCCCGTCGCCACAATCGCTCCGCCGGTGCGTATCAATGGGACGAGTTGCTGGTTCAAGCGATCGTCGCGACCGATGCCGAGCTCTGGTGGGTGCAGGACAACAAGACCGGCGTCCGTTTCGCGGTGGACCGCGCCGAGTTCGAGCGTTTGTTCCCCGACCGCCCGGTGCTCCAGCCAATCCTCGCCACGGCGTCGGTCGGAAGCAACGAAACCGCCACGCGCGCCGCGCGCAAGGCTCGTCCACTCCCGCCGGAACAGGCGCCCGCCGAAGCAACGCCAGCGACAACGCCCGATCCTCAATCCAACCCGTCCGAGCAGGCCCCATCCGAAGAGCGCATCGACGAAGCACCTTTCCAGCCCGCCGCCCCATCGCTCTC
This sequence comes from Planctomycetota bacterium, assembly GCA_017303555.1. Classification (GTDB taxonomy): domain Bacteria; phylum Planctomycetota; class Phycisphaerae; order Phycisphaerales; family UBA1924; genus JAFEBO01. The sequence continues at coordinate 8,275 of JAFLCN010000018.1, read as the reverse complement.
CGACATCCGCTCCAAGACCGAAGAAGCCCTCGACCTCGCGGGCGCGACGCCCTCGCTCCGGCCACGGACCGCCTCCAACCACAACGCCCGATACACGCTGATCGCCAAGATCTCCAACGGCGACGGCGCGATCGTGCTCCACGAGCACGAGATGGCCTTCTTCGCCCTCGCCTCCAACACGACACTCGGCGCCGACGGTTCGCGCCAGCTTGATCCGATCAATTCCGAAGCCGATCTTGCCCGCTTTCTCGGCGCCTCATCGCTCACGCGCCTCGACGAGAACTGGTCCGAGGGTCTTGCGCGATTCATGTCTTCCGCATGGATACGCGGCATCCTCATCACGGTCTTTCTGATCTGCATCTTCATCGAGATGTTCTCCCCGGGCGTGACTCTGCCCGGCATCATCGCCGTCCTCTGCCTCGGAGGTATCTTCCTCCCCACCTTCATCGTCGGCATGGCGATGTGGTGGCAGCTCGCGGCAATCTGCGTCGGAGTTCTGCTTCTCGCGGCAGAGATCTTCATCCTCCCGGGATTCGGTGTCGCGGGAGTTGTCGGTCTGCTCGCCCTCTTCGTCGGCATGATCGGCGTGTTCATCCCGGGTTCCAGCGGCGCGGGTGCAACCGCCGCCGACTTCCGCGCCGGCCTTGCGACCGGCGTCACGACGATGCTCCTCGCGGGCGCAACAACCTGGATGGCACTGTTCTTCCTGTATAGGAACATCACCAATATCCCCGCGCTGCGGAGAATGGTGCTCCGAAATCCGGAGTTCGACGGCGCGGGCACGGGCGGGTCGATGCTCGCCGCCATGATCGACGACGAGCTCCGTGTCGGCGATACCGGCATCGCGACCACCCCGCTCCGTCCGGCGGGCAAGATCGACATCGACGGCCGCCTGCACGATGTCGTGGCCGAGTTCGGCTTCATCGACGCCGGGAAACGTGTGAAAATCGTCAGCGTCTCGCCGTTCCGCATCGGTGTCGACGAACTTCGCGACTCCTAGTCGCTTGCCGATCCCCTACCCACACCCCCACACCCCCACACCCCTTCACCTCCCCACTACGCTTCTCACCAATGGAACCGCTTCTGCTCTGGGGCATTGGTCTACTCGTCGCGGCACTTGCGTTGCTCCTGATGGAGTTCTTCGTCCCAAGCGCCGGCATCATCGCCGTGCTCGCCGCGGGGTGCGCGATCGCCGGGCTGGTCTGCCTCTTCAAATTCAGCCCGACCTGGGGCATCCTCGGCCTGATGGGCATGCTCGTCGCCGTGCCGGGCGTCCTCTATTCCGGGGTCTCGCTCTGGCGCAACACCCCTCTGGGTCGCCGGATGATCGGTATTCCTTCCGAAGAGCAGGTCGCGGAAAGCGCAGCAAAGGAAGACGCATTCGTTCGCTCCCGCATGCAGCTCCTGAACAAGGAGGGAGTGGTCATCACCGATCTCCGCCCGGTGGGCCTGATCGAGATCGACGGCGTCCGCCACGATGCGCTCTGCGACAGCGATTTCCTCCACCCCGGGGCCCGTGTCCGGGTGGTCCACGTCGAGGCAAACCAGGTTCGGGTACGGGCGGTTTCCTGAAGAGACTCCTCGGTTTCCCGCTCGAATTCGTGCTATCTTGGACGCGTCCGCTTCCGAAGGTGCCCCTTCCCCGACCTGCTTCTCGAACCAACCCCCCAAAATCATGAGCGATCGCGAACCAGAAGTCTCCGGCCTCCCCGACATGACCAACATGACGCCGGAGCAGAAAGACGAGTACTGGTTCAAAAACGTCTATCAGGGCGACAAGATGCCGCAGCTCACGTGGCGCGCGGTCATCGTGGGCGGCGTGCTGGGCATGCTCATGTCGGCCGCGAACCTCTACACCACGCTCTCCATCGGCTGGGCCTTCGGCATCGCGATCACGGCGTGCGTGCTCTCGTTCGTGATGTGGAACTTCGTCGTGCTGTGCTCGGGCAAGCGCGTGAGCCAGATGTCGGTTCTCGAAAACGCGTGCATGGCGAGCTGCGCCTCCGCCGCGGGCTATTCGACCGGCTCGACCATCGCCACAATGTTCGGCGCGCTCGCACTCCTCCAGGAAATCCCCGCGGGCAAAACCGCCGCCGACATGCCGACCTGGCAAGTTCCCGGCGGCACACCCGGCATCCTCACGCTCTTCACGTTCTGCACCGGCCTCATGGGCGTCTTCCTCGCCATCCCGATGAAGCGCCAGATGATCAACCACGAGCAATTGCCCTTCCCCTCGGGCATTGCCGCCGCCGAAACGCTCCGCAGCCTCTACAGCAAAAGCGTCGAAGCAATTCATAAGGCGTATGCGCTCGTCATCGCGCTGGCCCTGGGCCTCTTGATCGGATTCCTCCGCGTCGGGAACGACGTGCTCGAAAAGGTCGGGTTCCTCCGCCGGTTCTTCGGTTTCTTCGGCAACCGCATCCGGATCCCGAGCGAAATCGAGATGACGGTCATCAACCGCCTCTACCCGGGCGGGCGGCACCCGGCCGGCTTCGCGTTCGAGCCCTCGGCACTGCTGATCGCCGCGGGCATGATCGTCGGCATGCGCATCAGCGTCTCGCTGCTGCTCAGTTCGCTGCTGCTTTACGGTGTGGTCGGGCCCAAGCTCGCCGCGATGGATGCCGCGCACTTCGAAGCTCCGGCGATGGCCGTGCTCGATGCCGCCGTCGAAACTTCGGCAAAGGCGACCTCGCCGAGCCAACTGGCCGCCGCGGCAGTCGCCGCGACCGGCACCGCTGCGGAAAAACTCGGCCTCGAACCCGGCCCGGTGCTGGCCGCCGCCCAGAATGTCGCGAACATCTCGCTCGAGGAACTCGCCAAGGCCGACGCCGAAGCCGCCAAGCTGGCCAAAGCCGAGAATCGCGAACCCCCGAAGCTGACCGAGGCGCAGATGGCCGATCAGCTCAAGGCTTTCGCAACAGACATCGGCAACGCTGCGGCACGCGTCGCCGCCAGCAACTTCGCGAATCGCGACGCGATCAAGGCCGGCAACGAAGCCGCGGCCAAAGCCAAAGCGGGCGGCGCAACCGAAGTCGATGTCGAAAAGGCCCGGACCGCCGCCTTCAACACGCTCCGCTACCAGCCCAACTTCATCTGGGATTGGGGACACGGAACAATCGTCATCACCCGCTGGTCGCTCTGGGGCGGAACGGCGCTGATGGTCTTCTCCTCGCTCATGGCCGTCGCGCTCCAATGGAAGACGCTCGTCCGCGCCTTCCGCGGCCAGCGCGCCGAAGCCGGAATCCACGAGCGGAGCGACCTGACGAAAATCGAAGTGCCGTTCATGTGGATGGTCATCGGCATGGTCCCGATCGCGATCGCGATGATCTGGCTGCAGCACCAGGCGTTCCAGGTCAGTTGGTATGCGGGTGTGATCGCGGTCATCATGTCGTTCGTGCTTTCGCTTGTTGCCTGCCGCGCAACCGGCGAGACCGATACCACGCCCATCGGGGCGATGGGCAAGGTCATGCAGTTGATGTTCGCCGGCCTGGCTCCCGCCAACATCAGCGCCAACCTGGCGTCGGCCGGCATCGCGGCCAACAGCGCATCCTCGTCCGCGGACCTGCTGACCGACCTGAAGACCGGCTACCTCCTCGGCGCCAATCCGCGCAAGCAGTTCCTCGCGCAGTTCTTCGGCGTCTTCTTCGGAACGGTCGCCATCGTTCCCATCTGGTACCTGATGGTCCCGAACCGGGAGAAGCTCGAGTCGTTCGCGCTCCCGTCCACCCGCGCGTGGGAGGCCGTTGCGCGTGTGCTCGTGAAGGGCGTTTCGGAATTGCCGCCGTCGGCCGTCTGGGCGATTTTCATCGGCGCCGCCATCGGTGTCGTGCTCCCGGTGATTGATCGCCTCCTCCCGCAGAAGTACCGCGCGTACATGCCCTCGGCGACCGGCATGGGGCTGGCCTGGGTGATGCCCTTCCAGAACGCCTTCTCCTTCTTCGTCGGCGCCGTGATCGCGCTGATCTGGGCGAAGGTCTCTCCCAAGTCTTCCGAGAAATACAACATCCCGATCGCATCGGGACTGATCGCCGGCGAATCGCTCATGTCCGCGGGGCTCGCGATTACGGCGACCGTCGTCGGATTGCTGATCGCCGCCGGGTATCTGACCTGACCCGCAAGGATCAGGTCCTCCGTGTCCGCTCCCCGTGTTTGTTTCCCGTGTTTGCGCCTGAATTGCGGCTCACTCCGCAACCCGGCCCCCTTCTTTCGGGTACGCTCCCGCGCCCATGGCTATCCCCTCACTCACCGACGAACAAGTACGTACATGGTCCCGCGAACAGAAGGACCGGTGGTGGCTCTCGACCGTTTTCCGGGGCGACATGGCGCAGTTGACCCTGCGCTCCGCGCTCACCGGCTTTGTTCTCGGCGGCGTGCTCTCCGCGACAAATCTCTACGTCGGCGCGAAAACCGGCTGGACCCTCGGCGTCGGGCTCACCAGCGTCATCCTCTCTTTCGCGCTCTTCCGCGTCTTCGCGCGCATGGGCGCGAAGGACATGACCATCCTCGAGAACAACGCCAGCCAGTCCATCGCGACTGCCGCCGGATACATGACCGGCCCGCTCATCAGCGGCATGGCGGCGTACATGTGGGTGCAGAACGCGCTCATGCCCTGGTGGCAGATGCTCCTCTTCAACGTCGTGCTCTCGGTGCTCGGCGTGCTCGTCGCGTTCCCCATGAAGCGACGGTTCATCAACGATGAGCAGCAGCCGTTCCCCGAAGGCCGCGCCTGCGGCGTCGTCCTCGACACGCTCTACACCGCTTCCGCGGAGATCGGCATCTTCAAGGCCAAGGCCCTCGCGTTTGCCGCGGCGGGCGCCGGCCTGCTCACGTTCCTCATGGGCGACAGCTACCTCAAGGCACTGAACGCCTTGATGATCATGTTCCGCACCGGTGATAGCTGGTCGAAGGTGCTGGCCGACTACAAGGAAAAGCTCGCGAGCACCTGGCACCTGCCCCACAACGTCGAGGGGTTGTACGCGTGGATGGCGACCAAAGGAATGGAGCCGAAGATCGGCGGCATCCCGCTCAAGCAGCTCGCGCTCACGCCGGCTCTTGATCTCACCATGATCGGCGCGGGCGCGCTCATGGGCATCAAGTCCGCCAGCAGCCTGCTCATCGGCATGCTGATCAACTACGCCATCATCGTTCCGATTGTCATCAACCGCGGCGGCCTTGAACCCAAGAGCGGAAGCCTTGCCGACGGAACCGCCGTCTTCGGGCGCGTCTGGATCCTGAACAACTGGTCGCTCTGGTGGGGCATCGTGATCATGGTGGTCGCCTCGCTCACCGCGCTCTTCGCCAAACCGCAGGTTTTTGTCGAGGCTTTCAAGGGCCTGACCGGTCGCAAGAAAGAATCGGTCGATGTGGTCAAGCACATCGAACTGCCCCTCTGGATCTCGTTCGTCGGCATCCCGATCGTCGGCGCGATCGGCGTCTGGATGGCCCACGACTGGTTCGGCGTTTCGTGGATCTACGGGGCGACGGCGATCCCGATGATCATCGTGCTGACGCTCATCGCCGCCAGCAGCACCGCCCTCACAGGCACGACGCCCACGGGTGCGCTCTCGAAAATCCCGCAGTTCACCTACGGCGCGCTCGACCCGAAACACCCCCCCACCAACCTCATGACCGGCGTCATGTGCGTGGAAGTCGCGAGCAACGCCAGCAACCTGCTCATGGACATCAAGCCCGGCTACATGCTCGGCGCCAAGCCCCGCCAGCAGGCCTGGGGCCACACCATCGGCATCTTTGCCGGTGCGATGGCCAGCACCCCGCTCTTCTACGCGCTCTTCCTGAGCGGCTATCAGGCGCCGCCTCCCGGCGGATCGCACCCGCCCGGCTACATCCAGAATCTCATGGCCCCGGAGAACGGCCAGTTCGGCTTCCCCTCCGCGCTGCAATGGAAGGGAGTCTCCGAACTCGTCACGTCCATCTTCGGCGGCGCGAGCGATAAGTCGCTCCTGACCCCGTCGATTCTCTGGTCGATGATCATCGCCGGAATCGTCGGACTCGTCTTCGAGATCTGGCGCATCAAGTCCAAGGGCAAGTTCCCGCTCAGCCCGCTCGCGATCGGCCTCGGCGTCGTTGTGCCTCCCGAATCCACAATGGCCATGTTCGCGGGTGCCGCGTTCTTCTGGCTCATGCACAAGATCTACCACGCCCGCAAAGAGAGCTTCGGCCACAAGCTTTGGATCGATACGCACGAACCGATCTGCGCCGGCCTCATCGCGGGCGCAGCGCTCATCGGAATCGGCGACATCCTTGTCAAGGTCTTCGTTTTGAAATAGCGACCACGGGCACCCAGATTCACCTTGAAATCAGGCGATTTTGCAAGTTTCACTCTTTCTTGAAACTTCCGATCGGCATCTCTACGCTTCCTTGCAATGTCCGCCACGCTTGAGCGCCCAACTCCGCTTCCCGGTTCCCGCGGCCCCCTCTTCGATGACTCGCTCGCGCCCATCCGCGCGAAAATCGAAAAGGGCGAACGCCTGTCGCTCGCCGATGGTGAACTGCTCTTCACCACGCCCGACATCTGGACCGTCTGCGAGCTCGCCGACCTGGTCCGCCGCCGGTTGCATGGCGACACCGCGTTCTACAACATCAACCGCCACCTGAACTACTCCAACGTCTGCGCACTCTCCTGCAAGTTCTGCGAGTTCTATCGCAAGAAGGATGAGCCCGGCGCGTACACCCGCGACATGGCGTACGTGAAGGAGCAAGTGCGCGAAGCCGTGGAGAACGGCGCGACCGAGATGCACTCGGTCGGCGGCCTGCACCCGTATTTACCATTCAGCTACTACACCGATCTCGTCAGCACCATCCGGGACACTGCCCGAGAGCTCGGCAGCGAGCTGCACGTCAAAGCCTTCACCGCTGTCGAGATCGTCCACCTCGCCAAGATCGCCAAGGTCTACAAAGCCGACGACCGCACCAGCGGCATCCGCCACGTCCTCGAAAAACTCAAAGAAGCCGGCCTCGGCTCACTCCCCGGAGGCGGCGCCGAAGTCTTCGACGACCGCGTCCACGATGAGGCCTACAAAGGCAAAATCCGCTCCGACGTCTGGCTCGATGTCCACCGCGTCGCGCACGATCTCGGCCTGAACACCAACGCCACAATCCTCTACGGCCACATCGAGCAGCGCCACGATCGCCTCGTTCACATGGACATGCTGCGAAGAGCGCAGGACCGTGCGCTGGCCAAGATGGGATACGAAGGCATCGGGCAGCAGACAACTGGCATCAGCAAAGACAATGCAGCGCTCCGTGAAAGCGGCCATCTCGGCTACTCCGGCGATGAAGGCTCTGAAGTTCCCATCATCACGCTGACACGCCCCGGCACGCCACTTCCCGAACACATCGCGTTTTCCGACACTCCGTCTCTTCCGCTCTCCGTCTCTCCATCTCTTCCCCGCGGCTACTTCCAAACCATCATCCCGCTCCCCTTCTTCCCCGACGGCAGCGAGCTCGAGCATCTGCCCGGCCCAGCCGGATTAGAAAATCTCCGCACGCTCGCCATCGCGCGCCTGATGCTCGACAACTTCCCGCACGTCAAAGCCTTCTGGATCATGCAAACGCTGCCCATGGCGCAGCTCATGCTCCAGTCCGGCGCCGACGACATCGATGGCACCGTCGTCTGGTACGACATCACCAAAGTCGGCGGCAGCAGCACGCACCAGGAAGTCAACGTCTGGACGCTGCAGAAGGCGATTCGCGAAGCGGGGTTCAAGCCGGTGGAACGCGACACGTTGTATCGAAGAGTGGAACGCGACGGAAAGGCATGGCGATCGAGACTGATAAGCTAGTTCATGGGCCGTCTCGTAGCGTCCGATCGCGATCTTCGCAGCGTGCAAAACTTGTCGTTTTGCTATATCTGCGGCAACACATTTTCGTCTGCGCCATTGTCGCCGAATGATCCAGCTGCCCAGACAAAAGATCATGCGTTGGCACGATCGATGTTTGCAGTCGCTGATCGCAGATCGCCGCTAATCCTTTCAGCCCATCGGCATTGCAACGACGAGTTTAGCCAGCAGGATGCTCGCGTCGGCCAGATGCTTGCACCGATGCATCAACGATGGCCAACGAAGCGGGACTTGCTCCTTCGGCCTATCAAAATCGTGAACCGTTCTACGGAAGCTTCCACCTTCGGAGTGACCCGTCCCACGATCCGTTGACACAAACCCCTGCGGGCTACAACAGCCTGCGGGAAGGAGTGTCACGATGGGCAAGCAGGTCTATTCCGATGAGTTCAAGCGGGCCGCGGTCGAGCAGGTGGTTG
>JAFLCN010000017.1 GCA_017303555.1 Planctomycetota bacterium | reverse complement strand
GGGGGGGGGGGGGGGGGGGGGGGGGGGGGGTGAGGGGGCTGGTCCGGGAGTTCGTCGAAGTCGGCTTCGGTCGCACGGCGGCCGATGCTGTAAGCGCCGGTGAACCACTTATTGAGGTCGGCGAGTTTCTCTCGTTCGCCCGCAAACGGGTAGCTGGGGCGGGTGGGTTCGACCCAGGCCCGGCTGATGGGGCAGCGAGTGGGTTCGCGCTCGATCAATTCGATGAGCCCGGGGCGCGAAGCGAGGGAGTCGGGAAGGTCGATCTCGATTGCTCGAGATGCTTCTTCCAGGTGGCCGAGTCGGACGGTGATGGCCGAAGCGGGTGAAGCGAGAGCCTCGGCGATTCGGCTGGGCCATTCGATCAGGATGACGCAATCGGATTGAGGTCGGCCGGACGGGGTGATGTATCGGTCCCAGCCGAGCGCATCGAGATCGTCGCCGGATGTCAGGCGATACGCATCGACATGGACGAGGCGGCGGATGCCATCGCGTTCGGCGAGGAGCGGGTATTCGTTGACGAGGACGAAGGTGGGGCTGCTGACCAGTCCCCGCTGGACGCCGAGCGCTTGGGCAAGGCCACGGATGAAGGTGGTTTTGCCGGAACCAAGCTCGCCTTCGAATCGGAGGAGATCGCCGCCTCGGAGCGTCGAGGCGAGACCCGCGGCGAGCGCCCGGGTGTATTCGGTGCTGGTGCTGGTTCGGTGGATGGTGGGCACGGTGAGGCTTTTTCGTGGGCGGACGTTCAGGTGTGATCCCAGCCGAGATCGCGGGCGTTGATGGAGTTGGTGCTTTCGATGATGAAGCAGCCCGAACCGGAAGAGACGGTTCCGATGCGGGTGACAGCACTGTTTGCAACGGCTGCGGGGACGTGGCCGGAGGCCGTGAAAAGGAGTTCGTAATCCTCGCCCTCGGAGGCGGCGCGGTGCCAATCGGGGGCGTTGCGTGGGATCAGGTCGGCCTGGAGCTCGAAGTGCGCGCGTGAGGCATCGGCCATGCGCGAAGCATCGCGGCCGAGGCCGTCGGAAAGATCCATCATGGCGTGCAGGTTTGGGCCGAGCGCATCGGCGAGTGCGCGGGCTTCGGCGAGGCGGGGTTCGAACGTGAGGTGTTTGCCGAGTCCGGTGGCGGGGTCGAAAGAGCCGCCGAGTTTTCCGGTGACGTAGATGGAATCGCCGGGCTGTGCGCCGGAGCGGAGGATTGGGCCGCGGGCAGCGTGCGTGCTGCCGAGCACGGTGACGGTGAGGGTGAGCGGATCGGTCTCGCGCGGGAGCGAGGCGATGTCGCCTCCGACGAGCGGGCAATTCCAGTATTCGCCCCAGCGCTTGAGCGCGGCGGAGAGTTCGTCGGCGTGGGCTTGATCAAAGTCTTTCGAGAACGCGCCGGTCGCGAGAGCGCAGATCGGTGTGCCGGCCATGGCGGCGATATCGGAGATGGAGCGGGCGATCGCTTTGCGGGCGATGAGGTCGAGGGGTGTGCCCTTTTTGAAGTGGCGATCTTCGATGACCTGATCGACGGTGAGGAGGCAATCGGTGGTGCCGATGCGGACGACAGCGCAGTCATCGCCGGGGCCGGTGAGGACGTGGGGGAACCGGGCTCCGAGGTTTGCGGAGCGGGATGCGATGGCGGAGAGGAGGTCGGATTCGCGCAAGGAAGAAGAGTAGAAGGAATGGGGGCAAATCGAGCATTTCAAATTTGCGGCGCGATTGCTCTCCCACCCCCAACCCCCTCCCTCGGGGAGGGGGCTTCGGAAGGGCGTCAACGCGCCAGTGCCGTTGTCAAACTTCGCACTTTGCCGCTGAGGAGCAGGGTGACGGGGAAGGCGACGAGCCAGCCGAGGGCGGTGGCCTTCAGCGTGCGCGCCAAGAGGTAGGAATCGACCCCGAACCAGGCGATGGAGAGGACGAGGGCGCAGCAGGCGGCGGCGATGAGGATGAGGAGGGCGAGAAAGAGGATGTCGGAGCCGCGTTTGGAGAGCATGGGGCTGGTATCGGCTACGCTGGCGGTAATGCCGCAGACGTCGGACCAGATGCGCGATCCGGGATCGGTTCAGGTCCGTAGCAAGAATGAACAAGCCATGGAATCGATTTCGGTCTTTGACATTTTCAAGGTTGGCGTGGGGCCGTCGAGCAGTCACACGATGGGGCCGTGGCGCGCAGCGCAGAGGTTTTTGAACGCGGTGTCGGAGCGCGCGGAGCTGCCGCGGGTTCGGCGCGTGCGGACGGATCTGTATGGATCGCTCGCGAAGACCGGCAAGGGACACGGGACGGACCTCGCGGTGATTCTCGCGCTGAGCGGCGAAGATCCGGTGACGTGCGTGGTGGAGGGGCTGACCGAACGAGTTGAGGAGACGAAGCAGCGGGGCTTGCTTCAACTGGCGGGGAAGCACGCGATCGATTTCGACTTTGCGCGCGATGTGATGTTCCATATGGATACGGCGCTGCCGTTCCATCCGAATGGTGTGACGTTCACGGCGACGTTTGATGATGGATCGGTCTACTCGGAGACGTACTACTCCGTGGGCGGCGGGTTTGTCGTGCAGGAAGGTGAAGCGCCGAGCGGGAGTCATGCGAAGGTTCTTCCTTTCCCGATCGAGCACGCGGCGCAGTTACTGGCGTACTGCGGGATGCAGGATGCGAGCATTCCGCAGATCGTGGGTCGGAATGAACTGACGTGGCGGAATGGTGCGGAGATTCGCGAGGGATTGCTGCACATCTGGCGGGAGATGCAGTCGTGCATTTGGCGCGGGTGTAATACGGAAGGCGTGTTGCCGGGCGGGCTGAATGTCGTGCGGCGTGCGGCGAAGATGAGCCGGAAGCTGCTGAAAACAGAGGCGATGAGTGCGGGAAAGTTGCCGGACTTTGATGAGTGGATGGGCGGAGTCGCGGTGAGCGCTCGGGACTTTGAATCGATCCTGAAGTGGGTGAGCGCGTTTGCGCTGGCGGTGAATGAAGAGAACGCGTGCTTTGGGCGTGTTGTCACAGCGCCGACGAACGGAGCTGCCGGCGTGATTCCGGCGGTGATGATGTATGCGAGTTGCTTCAAGAGCATGAGCGATGATGCGACGATCGATTTCATGCTGGCGGCGGGAGAAGTGGGGAGCCTCTTCAAGAAGGGCGCGACGATCAGCGCGGCGATGGGCGGTTGCCAGGCGGAGATTGGTGTGAGCAGCGCGATGGCTGCCGCCGGGTTGACGCAGGTGCTGGGCGGTTCGCCCGGACAGGTGTTGATGGCGGCGGAGATTGCGATGGAGCACCACCTGGGCATGACGTGCGATCCGATCGGGGGATTGGTGCAGATTCCGTGCATCGAGCGGAACACGATGGGCGCGATCAAAGCGATCACGGCGGCGAATGTGGCGCTCGAGAGCGACCCGGCGAACGCGAAGGTGAGTCTTGATCAGGTGATCGCGACGATGTGGCAGACGGCGAAGGACATGAACCACAAGTACAAAGAGACGGCGGAGGGTGGATTGGCGGTGGCGGTGAGTATCAGCGAGTGCTAAGACCACTGATAGCGGGTTGAGGTCTTCCGCGACGCCAACAGGATTCTGCGCTCGTGCAGGGAAAACCAAGGTTTTCCCTGCAACCCTTTCCTTTGAAGGCGCTGCGCGACGCAGGGTTGTGGACGCTTGCGTGATGCGATTTCGGTTGTAGGAACTTTTGGAGCTTGCGCATGGGGTTGCCTCGTTGGGTTCGGAAGGTGATGAAGGGGACGATTGTCGATGCGTTCCATCAGTCGTGGTATGAGTCGAAGACGACGTGGCGCGGGAACACGTTTCTGGGGCATCCGATTCAGCAGTGTCCGTTTGATCTGCAGCTGTATCAGGAACTGATCTTCAAGCAGAAGCCGGCGTGGATCTTGCAGACGGGTGTTTTCTCGGGCGGGTCGCTGGTGTACTTTGCGTCGCTGCTCGACTTGATCGGCGCGCCGGCGAGTGCGCTGGTGGTCGGGATCGACATCGAATTGCGCCCGGAAACGAAGGGGATTTCGCATCCGCGGATCCGGATGATCGAGGGGAGTTCGGTGGATGCGGACGTCGTGAAGCAGGCTCGCGGGCTGCTTGGGCCGGGCGCGGGGTTGGTCGTGCTCGATTCGGATCACAGCGAGCGGCATGTGCGCGCGGAACTCGAGGTGTACCACGATCTTGTTCAGGTTGGGGCGTACCTCGTGGTGGAAGATACAAATGTGCACGGGCATCCGGTGTTCCGCAAGCACGGGCCGGGGCCGCTGGAAGCGACCGAGAGTTTCCTTCGGGCGCATCCGGAGTTTGAAGGCGACGATGCGATGTGGGAGCGGAATTTCTTTTCGTTCCATCAGCGTGGGTGGTTGAAGCGGATTCGCTAGAGACTTTACAGGGCTGGTAGAATTGAGCCATGGAAACGGCGAACTCGATTCCGATTGCGGGACTTGCGGATATTTGCCGCAGGTTCGGAATTGTGGAGTGCTCGGTGTTTGGGTCGGCCGCAACGGGCGACCTGGCTCGAGCGAACGACGTCGATTTCCTGATTTCGCTGCAAGCGGGTGTGGTTCTCGATTTCGACGAGTACGCGAACCTTGAGAATGAGCTGAGCGCGCTGTGCGGAAAGCCGGTGGACGTGATCAACGCAAGGTTTGTCCGGAATCCATTTCTGCGCAAGAGCATCGCGGAATCGCGGCGAGTGCTGTATGCGGCCTGAAGAGAGGGACTCGGCGCTGCTTTGGACGATGCTGAAGGCGGCGCGAGAAGTCGCGTTCTTTGTGCAGAAGAAAACATGGGATGACTACCAGAAGGATTTGTTGCTACGACGCGCAGTCGAGCGCTCCGTTGAGGTTGTGGGTGAAGCGGCGCGGAAGGTGTCGAAGTCGTTTAAGGATGGTCACGCCGAAATACCGTGGCCCAAAATCGTGGGGCAACGGCATCGAATCGCTCACGAGTACGAGACGATCGATGACTCGACGATCTGGAAGGTCGCGACGGTGCATATTCCGGTACTGATCGAACAACTCGAAATTCTCGGGATCGATTCGTGCGACGACGAAAAATCGTGAGCGGTTCGGGGTTGAGGATAACTCATTGGGCTTTGGCGCTGCATTCAGGGCATGGCGCACTTTCAGGTAAACCCGCGAGTGAGTAGCCGCAGGTCTTGCAGTGACCAGCGCGGTGGTGTTTCATTCGGCGGATGAGCGCGAAGGGAAGCGGGATTAGGGCGAAGGGGAGAGTGAAGAGGAGCGAGTTGATAGTGAAGCCGAGCGGAATCGGGCGGAGGGGAATGAAGGTGGGTGTGCGTTGGGCCACCGCTGAGGATGCAAGCGGCTGATTGGTGAGTTGCCAGCGCGAATGGGAAAAGACTTCGGAGTCCCGGGCGTAGACGAGAGAAGTCAGGGCGAGCATGGGCCAGCCGGTGGCGCGGCCTTCCCAGACTGAGATTGGCGGATCATCGGCGGAAGGAAATGGCATCCAACTCGGCCAGGTGAGAGGCGGAACCTTGACAGTGCGAAACGGGCCGATGTAGCTGGGATAGGGGTGGGTTTTCGAGGTCGATTCGACTTTGCGGGCGATACGCTCCGCGATTCTCTGATCAAAGGCACGATTGCCAAATTCGCCGATTCGGACGCAGACGTAGCCATTTCGAAAGAGGAAGGTTGCGAGAAAGCCATCCACGTAAATGCGTTCGCCGTCGGGTCGGATGTTCACGGTGGCGGGAATGCCGATAGAACTTATCGGCGTGGAACGAAGCGCAAGCCACCATGCAACGGTGACGTTGACCATGATGCCGCAAGCGAGGCACACGGCAGAGATGAAGATGATGCGAAAATGAACGCGCATATCTGTCTCTCTAGATTGATTGTGTGATCGCGCTGCACTCGGGGCATGGCGCACTGTCAGCCAGACCGGCGAGGGAGTAGCCGCAGGAATTGCAGTGGCCTGCGCGGCGGCGTTTCATTCGGCGGATGACCGTGAAGGAGAGCGGGATGATGGCGAAGGGGAGTGCGAAGAGGAGAGAATTTGCGGCGAAGCCGAAGACGAGTGGTTGAATTGGGATTGCTCCCAGGTTTCGGTCCTCACCCCAATTGGACGAGTTGTACGAACTGGGACTGAATATGCGAATCTGCCCGGCGATGCTCGTCGAAGGCGCGTTTACCCTGGGGCAATTCAGCGTTACAAATGCGAGCCAAGGCCAGCCGCAGGCGCGGCCTTCCCAGCGCGTGTACTGGGAACCATCTGCTGGCGGGCGGGGCATCCACTGGGGCCACAGTTCGGCGCAGTGCTCGTGTTCGTCCAATCCGCGTCGAACATATTCGGCGTCGATGAAGGGGGCCGTGTGGTATTCGTCCAACTCCAAAGTTTCGACGCCGCATCGTGTTCCGAGCATGATGTCGAACGATTCGGACTTGCACGAGCCGTCGAGCTGCAGCGCATACGAAGTAAAACCTGAGCCGACGCGGTGAGTTTGCTCGTTTCGAAGGACGAGCGACCAAGCAACCACGGCGTTCGTGACTGCGCCGCATATCAGCGAGGCTGCGAGTACGAAGATGAAGCGTGTGGGTAAGCGCATGGTTTGGAGTGCGGAGGTTCCGACGGTACGTGTAGCGCGATATGGTACTGAAATGATCGATGAACCCCGATACTGCTGCGCGATACTGACGGATTCGCGCGGGTGGTATGTGTTTGAGCGCAGGCCGCAGGATGAGGCGGATGCGCCGGGGAAGCTCACGTGCTTTGGGGGCGGGCGCGAGGCGCATGAGGATGCGGAGACGTGCCTTCGGCGCGAGGTGATGGAGGAACTTGGCTTTGTGCTTGGGGCGATCGAGCGCGTATTTACGCTGCGCACGCCTCGGGGTGAGGCGTGGTTCTATCGCGGGTGTGATGGGGCGACGGGTCCGGAGGCTGGAGAAGCAAGGGCTCTGGAGCCGGGCTTTGAAGTTGCGTGGGTTGATCCGGGGTCGGAGGAGATGCAGCAAGTTGGGGCGTGGCATCGAGCGGTGCTGGATGCGATTGCGCGGGGTGAGTGTGAGGGGTCGGTGCAGTAACGGACGGCGCGGTCGTGACAGGTTTGGGTGCGGCGGAGCCGGACTGATCGGGGAGGGGCGCGCCTTGGATTTTCCGAGATTCCGTTGCGGACTTGCGGGAAGGGGGGCGCATCTCGCGAAGAACGAAATCGGCGAGCGTGTTGGATGCGCGGATGCTGAGGCTCGGGCTTGGATGACCCATTTGCTCGCGAAGGCGGTCGATGAGCGCAGGGGCGTTGACGGAGATGCGGGCTTCTGCGATCAGGAAGTTTGCGGCCTTGTACATGTGCACGTACTGCTGGACCGGTTCGGTGAAGAACCAGTCGAGGAAGTCGGCGAGGGTGACCTTGAGTTTCCTGGCGAGTTCGGGGAGGGAAGCGTTGCCTTCGAGGACGTCGGTGAGCAAGTCGGTGGAGAACTGAGCGGGCTGCATGGGAAAGCTCCGGTAGGGGTTGCGGAAGGGGCGGCGGGTGACGCGACGTCGTGCATAATACCAAAAACCGAACGAAAATGTTTGGTTTTTGATTGGTTTTGTGAAAATTCTGGAAGTCGTGGGGGGAGAGGGGGTTGCGCGGTGGATAGGAGCCGCTTTCGGGATTGAACGTTGCTTCAACCTCTGGCTCCCACCCCCAACCCCCTCCCTCGGGGAGGGGGCTCCGGAAAAGAAAAAGGGCGAGCCGGGAGGCTCGCCTTGGGAGGGCTGCTGGATTGTCCTGTCCGGCTTACTTGGCCTTTTTGGGGCCGAGGTTCCGCAGGGCTTCGAGCTCGAACTCGATGGTGCAGGGGACATCACCGACGCGGGTGCTGTTGGCCTGGGGGTTCACCTTGTTCATCTGCGCGGGGACGATGAGCTTGCGCTTGCCGCCGACTTTCATGCCTTCGATGCCGAACTGCATGGCCTGGAGTTCACCGGGGATCCAGATGTAGGGGTTTTCGGCGGTGACGGTCTCGATGACTTTGCCATCGGCGCCGGTGATGGTGTGGGTGGTCACGGCGACGCATTGGCCGGCGGCTTCTTCGCCGGTGCCTTCCTTCTCATCGATGATCTGGAGCGCATCGGTGAGTTGGATGATGAAGATGAGATCAGAGTTGGGCGGGATGCTGGCGCCGGCGCCGCGTTCACCGTAACCCATCTTGGCGGGGACGGTGAGGCGACGGATGCCGCCGATCTTCATGCCGGGGACGCCCTTCTGCCAGCCTTCGATGACGCCGTTGAGCGGGAAGGCGACGGGTTCGCCGCGGCGGAAGGCGGAGTCGAATTCCTTGCCTCCGTCTTTGAGCGTGCCGTGGTAAAGGGCGACGACTGCGCCGCCGGGCTTGACTTCGTAGCCGTCACCGATTTTGATGTCTTCGATGATGAGGCCGCCTTCGAGTTCCTGGCGGTTGACGACGGGGCCTTCGGGAAGGGCGATCTTGAGGGGCGGGGGCGGGAGTGCATCGCCTTCGGGAGCGGCGGCGGGCGTCGCCTGCTGCTGCGTGGCCTGCTGGGGGTTGGTCGGCTTGGCCGTGACGGGTTTGGGGTCGGCGGCGAGGGCGTGACCGGAAGCGAGGACGAGGGAAAGAGCAGCAAGCATGAGGCGCATCTGGTGATTCCTTTCGTTAGGGATGGAAGGGTAGCCGGGGAGAGCGGGCCGGTAGGCGTGTGTAGTTGGGTAGTCTGGCCTGCATGCCCCCGATTCTGGAACCATCCTTTGTTTTCGAACTGCAAGCCCCACCGGACGCGAATCCCGGCGGGCGCGTTGCAGAACCGGGGGTGATGTTTGCGGGTTCGCCACCGATGTTGTATGTGGCCGAACCGGTCTGGAATGCGACGTGGGGGCGTTGGATTGGGTGGCACGCGCCGACGATCGCAACTTCGGTGTTACTGGTGACGCTGTTTGTGGCGACGTGGTGGGTGAGGCGGGTGTGGAAGCGGCCTCGGCAGGTGGGGCGGATGTACTGCCGCGGGTGCAACCATCAGTTGGCGAAGCCTCAGTTGATGCTGAATGAGAAGAAGCGGGCGGTGTGGGCGGATGCGGAATCGAAGTGTCCGGAGTGCGGCGTGCGGCACAAGCGCGGGCCGGTGCGCGGGCGGCTGCGGTTTACGCGGATGCTGCCGGTGCTGCTGGTGGCGCCCGTCGTCGTGTTTGTTTGCGGATTGACGATGCTTGCGACGCTGCGCTTCTATCGGGCGAGCGGGTGGGGAGGCGGAACGTGGCCGACGCTGGGGCTGGAGAAGGTGTTTGGTGCGTGGGCGCTCGAGCGAAGAAGTAGCGCGATGCAGGTGCAATCGACGAGGCTGTGGAGGATTGATCCGCGGACGGGCGTGACCGAAGTGATCGGGCCGATCGATACGTGGAATGATGGCTATCGCGAATTCGTCTCGCCGGACGGGCGGTTCGCGGTTTCGCCGGTGGAGCTTGGGCGAAGGCTGCTCGTCATCGATCTCACGACCGGCGAGCGCAGGGAGTTCTCGGCGAAGGCGGACGGGCGTTCGTATTTCTCGATGGAGCGGTTTTCAGTTGATGGTCAGCGCGTGTTCGTGGAAACGACGACGTTCCGCGATTCGGGGAATCTGCACGAGCTGCTGGTGTTTGAGCCGGCGACCGGGAAGTTTGAGACGATCGCGTCGGTCGAGTTGCCGCCGGAGGTTCGCACCCCGGGTGTGTACAACACGCGGAGCTTTGAATTCAGGGAGACACCGGATGGGATCGCGTGGGTTCACGAGTCGAGCGATCGGAACGCGACGGGAAGGGGCGAAGAGACGACGCTGCGGTGGGAGGCGAATGGAACGAAGATGAAGAAGGTGGAGGGATCGGCCTCGGGAAGTTTGCAAGTCTCTTTGAGCGCGGATGGGAGCGCGTGCATCGTGTCGGATTTCATGACAAGGTCGGCGAAGGCGTTTGACCTACAGACGGGTGAAGATTTGGCGCGTGTGCCATTGGAGGGCAATCGGCAGGAACAGGATCGGGCGGGGCCGCGGATGCCGGGATTTGCGCAGAACGGCGTCGTGCCGATCATGTCCATGAAGGGTGCGGCTCGGGAAGTGGGGCAGATATTGGTGTCGGCGCAGGGGATGTGGGCGGTCGGATCGAGCGACGGGCGGTTTGCGGCAGGATGGAAGGAGCGGGAGGTCTCACCGGCGTGGATCGGTGCGATGCTGGGTGTGACGCCGACGGAGGCGCCGGTGATTCGGGTGTGGGACTTTGAGAAGTTGCTGGATCGCGAGAGTGAGTTGCCGGTCGGCGGTTCAGCGGCGAAGCAAGCGACGCCGTGAGCTGCTGTTCAATTTCCGGTCGATCTCGGGTGTTTGTCGAACGGCAGAGGACTGCGGGCGATCAACCGGCTTTTTGAAAGAGATACAACCCGAAGCCCATTGTGGTCCGTCCGTATTGCTTGTAGAGCCCGTGCCAGTTGCGCGAGCGTTCGAGCATGGCGGGGGTGTCGGGATCGGTTGGGTTCTCGGCGGCGAAGCGCTCGATGTTGGCGGCGTAGGCGTTTTCGTAGGCGTCCCAGTCTGCTTCGGATGCGATGGTGGACCAGATCAGCTTGAGATCGTGCGCATCGCCGAGTTGTTGATTGGCTGCGTGCGTTTCCATTTCATCTTCGGTTGCGCCGAAGGCAGCGAGGTAAGCGGGATCGGGCTTTTTCTTCCAGTAGCCTTCGCCGAGGAGGATGTGGCCGCGGGTCGTGACGAGGCGGGCCATCTGTTCCATGGCGCGGTGCTTGTCGTGGAGTGCGTGCGAGGAGCCGATGCAACTGACGAAGTCGAAGCTCGCGCCGGGAAGAAGCGGGACGACGTGCTCGGCATCGGTGAGGCGGAGGTTGAGGCGATCGGCGACGTTGCGGGCCTTTGCGCGAGCGCGGGCTTCGTCGAGCATGAAATGGGAGTTGTCGAGACCGAGTGAACGCAATGGGGCGGGGAAGCGCTCAAGAAGGCGGATGAGGAGTTCGGCCTTGCCGCAGGCGATGTCGAGAGCGGAGGCGAGCGGCGGGGCGGATGGGAGAGAGTGCGCAGCGGCGATGAGATCGAGGGCGTGCTCGATGGATTCGGAGGAGATCGGATTGCAGTAAGAGTGAGAAGTGTGGGCGAGGGCGGAGAAGCGGGCGCGGTCCATTCTTCTAGCGTACAAGCTCTCGGAAACCTCGACGAAACCAGGCCGCAAGGAAAATCGGAGAATCGCTGCAAGATTCCCGATGCTGCGGGCAATTCCTGATGTCTGCGTGCGGTGTGCCGCGGCGGACAAACTGGGGATTTACACATGAATCGCAGCAACATCGGTATCGGTCTGTCCAGTGTGAACGTGATGGGAATGGTGCTCGCGATCGCGGCGGGTGCGGGGGCTGCTTCGGCGGCTATCACCGGTGTGACCGGGTCGACGACTTGGCTCGGCACTCCCCCGGTCAACTGCTCGCCGAGTTTTCTGATGGGCGGCACGGTCTACACGTGGGATGAACAGCAGAACGTCAGCACATCGGGCGTGAATGTGGACATGGTGAACAACCCGGGCACGAGCAGCGGCGCGATTGCGGGGACGATCTCGGGCAACTTTGACAGCCACTTCATTCACCTTGAGGATTACTCGGGCGCGGGGCCGTTCTCGGGTTCGGTGACGTTCAGCGGCACGATCGTGGGTGTGATCTTCATCAACACGACGCTGGACAACACGGATGTGCAGTGGGGAGCGGGCGGCACGATTTATCCGACCGGCTACCCGTTCCGCGGATTGAGCACGCAGTCGTCGTTCTCGATCCTGGGCAATCAGATCAAGTTCAACCTGATGGCGATTTCGCCGGTGGCGGAAGTTGTGCAGATTCGGGTGCTGACGAAAGTGCCGGCGCCGGGATCGATGGCGCTGCTGGGGCTGGGCGGGCTGGTGATGGCGCGTCGGCGCCGGTGATCCGGCGATTCACGAGATGAACGTTTGCAATCTCAAAGCGAAACACAAAGGGGCAATGTCATGATGAACTCGAAAATGATGATGGCGGCGGCGTTGATGGCGGGTGCGATGGGTTCGGTGTCGGCATTCGGTGCGATCACGGGTGTTGCGGGGCAGACGACGTGGCTGCTCACGCCGCCTGCCGCGGCAACCCCGAGCTCGCTGCTTGGCCCGAATGCCTTTGCGTGGGATGAGAAGCAGAATCTGTTCGTCACCAACGTGATGTGCGATCTGACCAACAACCCCGGCAACAGCAGTTCGCCGGTTTTCGGGCTGGTGAGCGGCAACGTTGACAGCCATTTCATTCACTTTCAGCAGAACACGGCCGCGACGCTGGTGAACGGACAGGTGACGTTTGCGGGCAAGATCCGTGGCGTGATGTTCATGCAGAACACGCTTGATATCACCGACATCCCGCTCGGCTCTCCAAGCACCATCTATCCGACCGGATATGGCTGGCGCGGGCTGAATGCATCGTCGTTCTTCTCGATCAACAACAACGTGCTCACGTTCCACTTTGATGGGCCGATTCCGACGCCGGACATCCTTCAACTGCGGGTGCTGACGGAGCATGTGGTGCCGGCGCCGGGCGTGATGGCGATGGTTGGGATGGGCGGCTTGATCGCGGCGCGTCGGCGTCGGGCGTGAATCAGACGCACAACACGCAGTCTCTCTTTCTTCTGACACGAACTCGCGAAACACTTTTTCAAGGATCTCCAGTCATGAATCTCTTCTCCAAAGTTTCGGTTGCGGCAGTTGGTATGGCGGCACTGGTTTCGGGCGCGCAGGGCGCGATCACCTCGGTGAGCGGTCAGACGACGTGGCTCGGGTCTCCCCCGGTCTCGTGCTGGCCGGGCGCGTTGACTGGCTTCAACGCGTACGCGTGGGATGAGCAGCAGAACATCACGCTGGCGACGCTGGCAGTGGACATGACCAACAACCCGGGCACCAGCGCGTTCATGATTCCGGGCTTGCTCGGCGGGACCTACGACAGCCACTTCATTCACTTCGAGGGCATTCCGGGCGTGATCAGCGCTCAGGGTACGGTGACGTTTGCGACCAACATCGTCGGGGTCATCGTCAAGCCGCTGACGCTTGATAATTCAGACTTCACGTGCGGTGCGTTTGGAACGTCGTACCCGACCGGGTATCCGCTTCGCGGAACGAACACGTCGATCCCTTCGTTCTTTTCGATCAATGCGAACACGATCACGTTCAATCTGGCCGCGATCTCGTCGCTGGGCGAAGTGGCGCAGATCCGGGTGATTACCGATGCGGTGCCGGCCCCTGGTGCTGCGGGCCTGCTCGCGATGGGCGGGCTGGCCGCGGCGCGTCGGCGTCGGAACTAGGAAACACGACTGCACTCAGGGCCTGGAGGCCTGCTTCGCGGGTGCGCCGATCGCCCATCTCTTCAACGAGGTGGGCGATTGCATTTGCGCCGGCAAGATCAGAGCCGCCGGAATCGCGGGGGGTTCGGATGCAATATTGTCCCGTGAGGTGGCGGATCGGACGCAACCCTGGAAGCACGGTGCGGTAGTGAGAAGAGTTCGACCGAAGGAGCAGCGAAGATGCAGACCAAGTGTGTGGGGATCTTGAGCGGCTGGCTTTGCACCATGGGGGCGATGATGAGCGTGTCGGTGGCTGCAGATGCTCCCAAGCCTTCGATTGCCCCTCCGATCGCGGAAAAGCAGCCGCACGTCACGGAGATCCACGGCCAGAAACTGACCGACGACTATTTCTGGCTCCGTGATCGCGAGAACCCCAAGGTCATCGAGCATCTGAAGGCTGAGAACGCGTACACGCAGGCGATGACGGCGGGACAGCGCGAACTGGAGAAGAAGCTGTACGACGAGATGCTGGCGCGGATCAAGCAGACCGATCTGACGGTGCCCAACCGCGACAACGGCTATTTCTATTACTCGCGGACGCAGGAGGGGAAGGCGTACCCGCTGTACTGCCGCAAGAAGGGCTCGCTGGATGCCCCTGAAGAGATCATGCTGGATGTAAACCAGATGGCGGAGGGGAAGCCGACGCTGTTTGTCACGCCGATGGGTGTCAGCCCGGACAACACGATCCTGGCGTTCGGCGAAGACCCGACGGGCGGGCGGATCATCACGATCCGGTTCAAGAACTTGATCACGGGGGAAATCCTGCCCGATCAGATCCAGGGTTCGGCGGGCGACTTTGCGTGGTTCAACGACAGCAAGACGTTTGTGTTCACGACGCAGGATCACGCGCTGCGTGCGGCAAAGGTCTTCCGATCGAAGCTCGGCGCGGACCACACCAAGGCGGAGCTGATCTTCGATGAACCGGATGAGCGGTTCAATGTTGAGGTGGATCGCTCGCTGAGCGACCGGTTTATCTTTTTGCCCTCGCAGAGCATGAAGACGGGCGAGGTGCGTTTTCTCTCGACGGATGATCCGACGGGGACGTTCCGGGTGATCGAGCCTCGCAAGCAGGGTGTGGAGTATTCGGTTGTCGATCACGGCGACAAGTTCCTGATCCGGCACAACGATGGCGCGATCAACTTCACGCTGGTGGAGACGCCGATCGCCTCGCCGGGGCGGGAGAACTGGAAGACGGTGATCCCGCACGATCCTGATGTCCACCTGACCGGCATGATCGCGTTCAAGGATTTCCTGGTGGTGCAGGCACGCACGGGCGGACTCGGGACGATCCGCGTGCGGAAGTTTGCGGACGGCTCGGAGCATGTGATCGAGTTTCCGGAGGAGGCGTACTCCGTCTTCCCGCGCTCGAACGCCCAGTACGACACCAAGGACCTGCGCCTCAGCTACGCCTCGTTCATCACGCCGATCAGCGTCTTTGACTACGACATGAACGCGCGGAAACTGACGCTGCTCAAGGAGCAGCCGGTGCTGGGCGGGTACGACCGCACGAAGTATGTGAGCAAGCGGTTCTATGCGAAAGCCCCGGACGGCGCGGAAGTGCCGGTGACGGTGGTGCATCGCAAGGACCTGAAGCTTGACGGAACGAATCCGACGCTGCTCTATTCGTACGGCTCGTACGGGATCAACACCGAGCCGGCGTTCTTTGGGAGCAACATCTCGCTGCTTGATCGCGGCGTGGTGTACGCCATCGCGCAGATCCGGGGCGGCAGCGACAAGGGGCGCCAGTGGTATGAAGACGGCCGGATGATGCACAAGAAAAATACGTTCACCGATTTCATTGCCGCGGCAGAAGCTCTCATCGCCAAGGGCTACACCAAGCCCGAAAAACTCGCGATCCGGGGCGGCTCGGCGGGTGGCCTGCTGATGGGCGCCGTGGTCAACATGCGGCCCGACTTGTTCAAGGCCGTTGTGGCCGACGTGCCGTTCGTGGACATGATCAACACGATGCTCGATAAGGATCTGCCCTTGACGGTGGCGGAGTACGAGCAGTGGGGCAACCCCAACGAGAAAGCGGCGTTCGACTACATGATCACGTATTCGCCGTATGACAACGTCGCGAAGAAGGCGTATCCGACGATTCTCGCGACGACCGGACTGCACGATTCGCAGGTCTCGTATTGGGAGCCGGCCAAGTGGGTGCAGAAGCTGCGGGCGATGAACCCGGATGGCAAACCGGTGCTGCTCAAGATCAACATGGAAGCGGCGCACGGCGGCTCGAGCGGGCGCTACGAGCGGATGAAGGAAGAAGCGTTCCGGTACGCGTGGATTCTGAATCAGTTGGGGATCACGCAGTAAGGGCAGAAAGCTCAAAGCGAAAAGCTCAAACCTCAAATAAAAGCAGATGGTTGTGGCAAAAAAGAACCCGGAGCGAAGTGCTCCGGGCTCGGGGTTCCACCCGCACACGCGGGAAGGCGGTTGGGGTCTTTGGATTCAGTTGCAGGTAAACAGGTCGTACGCCTGCGCGAACAGCACGAAATCGGAATCATCCACAAAGTTGTCGGCGTTGATGTCCGCCACGCACCCCGCCGCCATTTCCGGGGCGGTGCAATCGAAGATGTCATAGGCCCCAGCGAACTGGACGAAGTCGGAATCATCGACGTAGGTATCAAATGTGAGATCGCCGTCGCAGGTCGTGTTGGTTGTCCGGATCGTGATGTTGTCGAAGTTGAGCACGATCTGCTGGCCTTCATCGTCTCGCAGCGCGAATCGATCGCCGGTCTCCGGCGCCGAGACCGGAGGCAGTGAAACGCTCACGGCGTAGCCGGTCTTGATGGGCGGCGCGTCGGCCGAGAAGTCGGGCTTGCCGGCCTGCTCATCAACGCGGACGAAGTCAGAGTTCTTTGCTGGCGGCAGCACGGTGGTCGTCCACGTTTCCGAGATCGGCAAAACCACGGGCGTCGCCAGGCGGTACTGCACCCCGTCCTGCTCGAGCGCGATCGCGACCCTGGCTTCGATTTCAGGGCTCGTCCGCTTCACGTCGCGCGAGTCGATCGTCATGCGGATGACCTTGGGTGCATCCACGCTCGGAAGAATCGAATGCGACGGCGGCAGACTCACCGCGTGCGCGTTCGCGCTTGGCCGATCTTCGGGCGAGGCAGGACGCACAATCGCAATCTGATGCACGCGTCCGTGATCGCCGTCTTCCACGATGGACGCCGACGTTTCCGTCTCGGGATCGGTCGAAGCGAAAAGCGTCTCGATGCTTCCATCCGGGAAGTCGGCGAGCGTCGTGCTGAAGCTCGATCGGTGGATCAGCACCGAGAAGTTGTCGCAGAGTTCCGACTGCGTGGTTGGGGTTGCATTGTGGTATTTCGGCGCGAATCCGAATCGCACGGGTTCTCCGGCGGGCGAGAAATCGGGCGAGCCGGGCAGGCCGTCCACACGGGCAAAGTCTTCGGGCACGAGGGAGGCATCAAGAATGTTCCAGGTGCCGGGAGACACGTTTCCGTTGATGTCACGCCAGTACAGCACGCCGCCCTGTTCGAGCACAAAGGCAAATTGCCGCTTAACACCAGAGCCCAGCGGCTTTGATTCCACCGAATAATCGAACGAGATCGCAGCGCCATCCGCGGGGTTCAGGCTCGCGGAAGAAAGCACATACATCGCGTACGACACGCCGAAGGTCGAAGGCGGATTATCGAACCGAACCGCATTGCCCGGATTTCCTCCGCCAACCTGCTGAACGGTCACCGGGCCGCCGTCGCCCGTAACGAGCGTTGAAAGAGTCCAATCGGCGAGATTGAACGCCCCGTCGGAAAGGCTGGCTCCCGCATCAGCGCGGGCCAAAGCACCAAAGCCGAACGCGGTCCCGGCGGCAAGGAACGTGAAATACGAGCGAGTGGCTGCGGTCATGAGGTTTCTCCGGATTTGGAGGGGCGAATCTGCCCCCACAGGACAAATCACGAGAACGGCGAGGGAAGGCGCAAAGAAAAAGCCCCGAAAAATCGGGGCTTGGGAAAAATGTCGTAAAGAACTCGGATTAGCGGCCGGCGGTCTGCTTCGCCCCGACCTTGCCGAGCGTCTTTTTGACGCGGCTGGTCTTGATCTCGGTCATCAGGCGTTCGGCGGCCTGCTTCTCGAAGAGGTCGGCAAACTTGAAGGGCTTGCGCTTCTTCCACTCGGAGCGGTGGTAGGCGTCGCTCGCGAGAATTGGGAAGAGGGCGGAGAGCTCGCCGAAGACCATCTGCTCGTGGACGACGTCGACCTTGCCCCAGGAGCAGGCTTCGCGGAGAGTCGAGCCGCTGAGTGCGCCGTCGCGGCTGTCGGCGACGGTCATCTGGATGGCGTACTTGTGCATGCCGATGTCGCCTCGGGCCTTGCCGCCCTTGCGCTCGTTCAAGAGTTCCGCGGCCACCACGATGTCCTGCGCGAAGTTTTTGGGGACGCCGCCGCCGAGCATGAGGAGGCCGGTGTCCTTGCAAGCCAGTTTGATATCAGTGAGTTCGCGGAAGTCCTTGCCGCTGTCGAAGGCGACCTGTCCCCGGCCCTGTTCGATCGCCTCGGTCTGCTGGAGCACGATGCCGAAGCCGGCCGAGCAGTCGCTGAAGGCGGGGCAGAAGATCGGGACGCGCTTCTGATAGGCGGTCTTGACGAGCGACTCGTTCTTCGGGTGATTGTCGACGAGGTACTTGCCCATCGCCTCGATGAACTCGCGGCTGCTGTACGCGCCGGGCGCGAACTTGTTGAAGATCTCGTAGGTCGCATCGTCGCAGTCGCGGAGATCGTCCTCGTTGATGTAGGTGTCGTAGATGCGGTCGATCATCCAGTTGCGGAGGGTCATGTCGTCAACGGGCGGCGCCTCGGGCGAGCCGGGGGCGATGTAGTGCTTGAAGCCCAGGCCCTCGAAGAAATCCTGATCGACGATGTTCGCGCCGGTCGAGACGATGGCGTCGACCATGTTGTTCTCGAGCAGCGTGATGATCGCCCTCTTGAGGCCCGCCGAGACGAGCGAGCCTGCGAGCGTCAGGATGACGGCGCAGTCCTTGTCCTTGAGCATCATCGAGTAGATGTCGGCGGCATTGGCGAGCGTGCGGCTGCTGTACGCCATGTCGCGGTAGCTGTCGATGATCACGCGGGCATCGAAGCCGGTGATGTCGATGTGCTCGATGGGGCGGGAGAGGAGCTGCTTTTTGGTCCAGGACGACTTGGGGGCGTTCTTTGCCATGATGAGAACCCTTCGGCGCGATTCGCCGGATTCTGGCCAAGCCCCCCTGGCCGGTGTGAGATGTGTGTTTGCCGCGGGGGTGACGCGGCAGAAAATCATACGCGCCTTGCACCGCGAAGTTCGAAGCGACCCGTTCGCAGCCGTCAAATCCCGGGTTCTGCACCGACGCGGACGAATTGGTACCCCGCGCGCCGCAGGAAGACGCGACTCAGGACCCAGTACCAAAGGACTCAGGACTGCATTGCTACTGGCAGATCAACCGGTCGTACGCAAGGGCGAAGATCACGAAGTCGGCGTCATCGACGATTCCGTCGTCGTTGAAATCGCCGGGGCAGCCCAACGGCATGGCGGGGTCGGCGCAGTCGAGGATGTTGTACATCGGGGCGAAGAGTGCGAAGTCGGCGTCGTCGGTGTAGCAGTCGCCGTTGATGTTGGGGCGGCAGTTGATGTTGAAGCCGGTGACAAGGACGACGTTGCTGCCTCCGCCGAAGGTGGAGAACATGAAGTGGCCGGTGCGCGGATCGCGGGTGCCCCCTTCGGCACCGGAAAGGTTGGAGACCAGCACGCGCCGTGTTGCCATGATCGGATCGCCGATGGCGTCGAGGTTGTAGCAGGAAACGGCGCCGCGGCCGTACTCGGAGATGAGGACCGAGTGCTGAGTGATGCCGGGGTTCCCCGGTTGAACGTAGACGATTCCTTCGGGTCCGATGCCGCCGCCGCCATCGACGAGGCTGACGAGGCTGTTGGCGGTGGCGCCGAGATTGAACGTGCCGACCCCGTCGGGCGAGAACGAGACGTCGGCCCACTGATTTGCCGAGTAAGAGGCGACCTTGAGTCGGCCGGCGCCGGGAAAGCCGGGCGGAACGAACTGGAGCGAGCCGAGCGAGGGCTGCACCACCGTGTTCATGCCGGTGACCTTGTCCGGGTTGATCGAGCCCGACATGATCTGACCGACGGTGTTGTTGCTAAAGGTGGAGAAGAAGAGCACGTTGCCGGGCCCGTAGGCAAGGCCGCCGTCGATCTGAGGCGCGTTGGCGTAGAACGCTGCGGTCCCAACGAAGCCGTTGATTGTCCCTTCGCCGTCTCGAGTCACACGAATGGAATAGATGGCAGCGTTGAACCCGTTGGCGTTGCCGCCGATGAGAAGGACATCGGGGTCATCGTGCTTGAAGGCGATGCCGCCGTAGTTGAAGGGGACGCCGGGAACCTGCCCGAGTTCACGCAGGGCGTAGCAGCCGCCGAAGTCCGGATTGATGGCGATCTGAGCCGAAGCAACAGGAGCCAAAAGGGCGGAAGCGCCGACAACGCAGCACGCAACAAGTTGATTCATGATCCAATCCCTCCGCGGCAAATCGAGGCCCGGCGTCGGGCCCATGTCCGGTTTGGCTATTCTGTCCGAAACAGGTCGCCCGAAGCAAGCGCGAACTCGCATTTTGGATGAGCGGAGTTCTCGGACGGGTGGATGGGAGCGGATGATGACGCTGGACACGCTGCAAGCCTTCATGACTTCCCGCGGCATCGACGCCTGGCTCCTGCATGATTTTCGGAACACCAATCCTGTGTTCCTGCGGCTGTTCCCCGGCAAGCGGCACGTGACCAGACGATCGTTTGCAATCCTGCCCGCAAAGGGCGATGTGAAGCTGATCACGCAAAGCCTGGATGAAGGGGCCTTTGCCTCAGGCGATGCCACCAGGGGGTTCGCTCGCGTCGTTTATTCGGGCTGGAAAGACCTTCACGCGACCCTGGCCCGTGAGGTCGGTGGTTTCGGACGAGTGGCGATGGATTACTCGCCGGGCGATTCGCTGCCCGTCATGGATCTCGCGCCCGGCGGCGTGGTCGAGTTGGTCCGGTCGCTCGGCGTTGAGGTCGTTTCGAGCGCGAACCTCGTGCAAGTCTCGGTTGCACGCTGGGGGAGTCAGGCACTCCAGAAGCACGCGATTGCGAGCAAGCATTCGGGCGAGGTCATGCCGGGCGCGTTTGCGTTCATCGCCGAGCGCGTGCGCGCGGGGAAGGAAGTCTTCGAATTGGAAGTGGCCGAGTGGGTCCGTGCGCAGTTCAAGAGCAGGGGGCTTGAGTGGCCGGACGGACCGATCGTGAGCGTGAACGGGCATGCCGCGGACCCGCACTATGAGCCGAGCGAGCGGACACCCACGCAGATCAAGCAGGGTGACTGGGTTCTGATCGACATGTGGGCGCGCGTGAAAGGGGAAAGCGACGGTGAAGAAAACGTCTACACTGATATCACGTGGACCGGCTACGTCGGCAAGGAAGTGCCGGCGGGGATGAAGCGGGTTTTCGATTCGGTGCGGAACGCGCGGGATGCGTCGATCCGGCTTGCACAGGAATCGTGGAAGGCGGGAAAGGCGATTCAGGGGTGGCAGTTGGACGACGCCGCGCGAGGGGTGTTTGAGCGCGATGGGTTCCTGGCGTACGTGAAGCATCGAACCGGGCACAGCCTGAGTCCGGGCCCGCTGGTGCATGGGATGGGCATGAACCTCGATAACTTCGAGACGCACGACACGCGCGAGATGCTGGCGGATACGGGCTTTACGATCGAGCCCGGGCTGTACCTGTCTCGGGAAGCCGCGGAAAAGGTGTGCGGGCCGGGGACGCCGAGCTTCGGGGTGCGGAACGAGATCAATATGTACGTCGATCCGAAGACGGGACCGGTGGTGACGAGCTGCGTGCAGGATCAACCGGTGCTGATCGGGTGATGGGGTTGGCAACGAAGGCGGCGGGTCAATCCTTTGGACGTGCCGCGCAGAAACAGCCGATAAGAGGCCCTGAAGCCAGACGGGGATTCCGCGCGATGACTGCGCCGGAAGCCGCGCCGGGCGAAAGCGGGGCGGAGCCTCGTTGGAGTGTGTGCGCGTGCGAGAAGCGAAGCTGAAAGTGTGGCTGGCGGGGGGAGTGTGTGCCGCGGGGTTGTGGCTGGGGGGCTGCGGCAGCACGGGCGAAACCAAGGCCCAGGCGAACAAGCCGAGCGACGTGAACGCCGGCCTGAACGCGCTGGCAAAGGGTGAGCAGCCGACGCAGGAAGAACTGCAGAAGTTCATCGAGCAGTCCGCGGTAGACATGGAAGAACTGAAGCAGGCGCAGCTCGAGCGGCAACGCCGTTTGGCGGCGGCGAAGCTGGCGCAGGCGGATCTGCCCGAGAACAAGGCGGCCGAACCGGAAGCGACCACGCCGGTGACGGAAGAAGCGAAAGCTTCGGAAGCTCCTGCGCCGGGGTTGGCGCTCAACGCCGAGCTGCGCAAGAACGAGGCGACGACGCAGGACCGCGTGAAGGCGCTGGCGGCCGAGCTCCGCAAGGCGATCGGCGAGAAGGCGGACGATCCCGAGGGGGCGATGCCGCGGTACCTCGCTCTCGCGATGCTCGAGATGCTGGCGGCGAGCGAACAAGGGATCGGGGCGGATTCGTTGGCGCTTCCCTCGCTCGACAAGCTGACGGACAAGGAAAAGCAGGCGGTGAACTCGGTGCGCGAGCTTCTGGAAGCCCTCGCGAGAGACCCGGCAGCGGCGGGTGATCCGCAGAAGGTGGCGGAACTCTTTGCGCGCAGCATGGAGGCGCTTTCAGGGGCACAGAACGTGCGGATCTCGCGGGCGGAACTGTGCAGCAAGGTGGAGGCGTTCGGAAGGTTCAAGCCCTTTGAGGGGACGCAGTTCCTGGCCGGGCAATCGAACCGCGTCATTGTGTACACCGAGGTCGAGAAGTACGCCTACCGGGATCTGCAGGGTGATGCATCCGGCAACGGCACCAGCGGCGACCGGTGGTCTGTCGAGCTCTCGCAGGAATTGCGGCTGTACAACGCCGACGGCAGCATGCTGGCGTGGCGGAAGCCGGAAGAGACGGTGATCGAGAAGTCGCGGAACAAGCGGCGTGATTTCTTTATCACGCAGATGATCGAACTGCCCCGCACGCTGACGGTGGGGCCGTACAGCATGAAGGTGATCGTGCGTGATCGCGTGGGCGGCGGCGTGAGCGAGATGGTCATTCCGATCAGCATCGTCGCGGACCGCACGCTCGTGAACGCGGGTGAGGGCAAAGGTCAGTAATAGACGCACGAGCGCGGTAGGCTGAACCCGTGCCCGAACTGCCGGACATTGAGGCGTATCTCGGCGCGATGCGGCCACGCGTGGTCGATCGCGTGCTGTCACGCACTTTGATCAAAGGGCCGTTCCTGCTCCGGACGTTTGAGCCGCCGGTGGATGCTGTCGAGGGAAAGCGCATCAGATCCGTCGAGCGGCTTGGAAAGCGGATTGTGCTTGGGATGGAAGACGAACTGTTTCTTGTGATTCACCTGATGATCGCGGGGCGGCTGCTCTGGAAAGCGGCCGGAGCAAAGCCGACGGGCAAGATCGACCTTGCGAGCTTTGATTTCGGCGATTCGGGTGTTCTGCTGCTGACGGAGGCCAGCCCGAAGAAGCGTGCTTCGCTGCATGTGATTCGCGGACGCGATGCGCTCGCGGCACAGGATCGAGGCGGTATCGATGTGCTCGCGTGCTCGCCCGGCGAGTTTGGGGCCGTGCTTGCCGCCGAGAATCGAACGTTGAAGCGCCGCCTCACGGATCCGCGCGCCTTCAGTGGGATCGGCAATGCCTACAGCGATGAGATTCTGCACGAGGCGAAGCTGAGCCCGGTGAAGTTGACGAGTTCAATGAAGCCCGAAGAAGTCGCACGCCTGCAGGAAGCGACGGTTCGCGTGACGAAAACTTGGATTGCACGCCTGCACGCCGAGTTTGCAGGCCGTTTTCCCGGCGTCGGAGAGATCACGGCGTTCCGCCCCGAGTTCGCTGTGCACGGCAAGTACGGCAAGCCCTGCCCCGTCTGCGGCAGCCCGGTCCAGCGCATCGTGCATGCCGAGAATGAGACCAATTACTGCGCGACCTGCCAGACCGGAGGCAAGGTGCTTGCCGACCGCTCGCTCTCGCGGCTTCTCAAGGACGATTGGCCCCGCACGATCGAAGAGTGGGAGAGCGATGTCGGCAACGGGCAATGAAAAACCCCCGGCGAGTGCCGGGGGTTGCGCGTATCCGTGTTCGAATGTGCGATGCCTTAGCGGGCCGTCAGAACCTTGTTGCCCTGCATCTGAGAGGTGACGAGGCGCTCGAGGTCGGCAAGCCGGGCCTTGAGATCGCGGGTCTCTGCTTCGAGTTCCGCGACGCGGGGCGAATCGGAGCCGGCCTGCGCGGGAGTGTGCGAGGCGTTGATGATGTTCGCGCGGGGCGCTGCGTTGCCGAGCACATCGCCGAATTCACCGGCGGAGCCGCCGTACCACATCGGACGGACCAGGATCAGGATCTTGCCGGGCTGCGAGGCATCTTCCATCGCGATACCGAGCGACATGCCCGGGCCGATCTGCTTCATCGCGTGGCCCTTGGTCGGGCTGCTGGTGAGGCGATCGCCGGCGCGGATCGTTCCGTACTTGGTATCGACCTTGCAGGGCACGCGACCGAGCATGGCGATCGGGCGCCACTCCTGCTTGACGCGCTCGCTCAGCATGGAGCCGATGGTTTCGACCGACCACTGATCGCCCGAGTCGAACATGGTCTGCTGGAGCGAGGCGAGTTCGGGATCGGATTCCTGCACCGAGCTGATGCCCATGCCGCAGGTGTACGCGGGCTTGGTCGAGACGACGCCGAGCAGCATGGCCTGGCCGGGCTGCGTGCTGAGTTCGACGTGCTCTTTGTTCGCGCCGCCGACGGCGAGGGCGACAACATCTCCCTCTTCCATCATTTCCTCGCCTGCGGTCGGGCGGAACGCCTCGGCGAAGTCGAACGCATCGGTCACGACGCCGTTGTCGAGTTCGAGGTTGGCCTCGTCGCTGCTCTGGAGGCGGAGGAGCGGAACAAGGTTGTTGGCGGTAATGGCGAAGACGCCGGCATTGGGACCGGATTCGTCGTTATCGGTGTCGATGCGGATCGAGACGCCTCCGACGCTCTTCACCTCGCCCACGCCGTCGGTTGCACCGGAAGCGGCCGAAGAGAGTTCGAGTATTCCGGTCTGCCCGAGTACGAGATCGTCCGAAAGCGAGAATCGACCGGCGGAATCGTCCCAGCGGAAGTTTTCGCCCGAGTCGCTGCCGCCTTCGTGGAAGTAGATGATGCCGTCGCCATCGGCCGCCGCGCCGTAGCGCACGAAGATTCGATTGCCAATTGTGACGTCGTCGACGACGTTGAGTTGCCGGGCGATATTCACATCGCCCGCCGCAAACACGGTGTCTGCCGTGCTGGTGCCGAGGTTCAGGTTCATGTTGAGGCCGTCGATGGTGAGAGTTGCTGCTGGCCCGCCAATCGTCCAGAGGCTGGCGTCTTCGATGCTCACGTTGTCGAGGTTGTTCGCCCGGTTCGCGTTGATCGCGAACGGCGTGGATGTGAGGCGGTGGCGCGGAGTCTGGATGACGCCATTGACTTCCACCTGCACCCATACCGATGCGAAGTCCTTGAACGCGGTCGTGTAGCTTGTATAGGTGCCGGGGCCCGAGCCGTCGGAAACCGCGCCGCCGGTTCCCAGGATCGTCGAGAAGACGCCTCCCGAAACCGCGACGGCGTTCGCGCCGGACTTGACTTCAACCATGATCTCATTGCCCGCCGAAGCCGCATCGAACAGACGAAAAGTCATGTTGTAGCTTCCGTTCGCGTTTCCGCCACCGTCGGACAACCGGCCCTGATAGCTGACGAGCCCTACCGGGACCGCTCCCGATGCCAGACCCGCGAACGAGACAACACCCGCAACAGCACACATGCGATTCATCGGTTGGACTCCTCAGGCCGACCCGCCTCGCGCCGGCAAAACGCCCCGCTCGCGCCCGCGTGAAACGAGCAACCCCCGAACCGGGCGTGCTTTCAAGCTACCCGACTGCGGCTGCGAACGCAACAGAATCGCTGAAAAGTGATGGTGGAACCCCCCGAGGCACGGCGCGACGATCGAAAGAGCGTTCTCACGAACCACCCCCCGCGCTCTCGCGATGCGATTGAAGTACGAACAAAGCCGGTCCGGGCGGCCTTTGCTCACTTGCTCGATGGGGCGGGCTTTGATTCCGCGGGCTTCTCGTTCGATCCCTGCGCCTTGGACTTGGAATCCGCGGCCTTCTTCTCGAGCGTTCCGAAGTAGCTCTGCACCGCATCCTGGTATTCGCGTGGCACGCGCATCGTTTCGAGCGCTTCGGCGGCGTTTCCTTTCGCGGTTTCAACGGCCGAGGCAAACTCCGCTGCGGATTCGCCCCGCACCTGCTCGCCGTACACGAGGCGCGTCCCGATGATCGGGCCGGCCTGCGACTTGCTTTCGCTCTTGCGTTTCTCGGTGCGATAGTCTGAGGCCTGCTCGGGGGCCTCGCCGTGTCCCTTGCCGGTGCCGGCCTTGCGACCGCCCTTTCCATCCCCGTCGCTCAGGTGCCACATCCCGTTCTTGCAGTTGCCCCCTTTGCATTGGCCGCCCTTTTTGCAGCCTTCGCACTCGCCGGGGTTTTCGCACTGGCCGCCCATTTCTTTCAGTTGGTGCTTGGCCTCGCTGGCGGCCGCCGCGAGCGCCTGCGATTCCTGCGCCATCTGCTCCATCTCGCTCATCTGTTCGCCGAGTTGCTGCATCGCGGAGCGTCCGGCCTCGCTCATGCCTTCCTTCGACATCGCCTGGCCCATCTGGCTCATCGACTTGCCCATGTTCTCGCACTGGCCCATCGACTTGCAAGCCGACATCGCGGACTCGACGAGCTTCTTCTTCTGTTCCGGCGGCATGTTCTTGAGCTGCTCAAGAGCTTTCTTGACGGCCTCGGGGTTCTGTGCCGCCTGCTTGGCGAGCTGCTCCGCGGTTTTCTTATCGAGCCCCGCCTGCTGGAGCATGTTCTTCAGCTCTTCCTGCTTCGCGGACTGCTCCTGCATCTGCTTTGCGAGCCCATCGAGCTGTGCTTTGAGCTGTTCTTTTTCCTGGGGAGAGAGCGCCGAACTTTCGAGCTTCTTCTGGAGCTCGGCGAGATTCTGCTGCGCCTTGGCAAAGTCGCCCTTGGCGAGATTCCGCGTGAGCTCCTGGAGCGGGCCGGGGCCGGGCTGCTTGAGCTGTTTGAGCTGATCCTGCAGGCCCTGGAGCTGCTGCTGGCGCTCGCTGTTCTGGAGCTGGTTCAGGCGATCGTTGACGTCGGTGAGACGCTTGACGGCGGCGCGCCGGATCTCGTCGGGGTTGATGTCGTTGGTGGGTTTGGGCGCGGAATCGTCCTCGCCTTCTTTCTTCAATTCGACCCCGGCTTTGGCCATCATCTCGGCGAGCTTTTCTTCTTTGGCTTTCACTTCGGCCTTCACCTGCACGATCTCGTTCGTGTGGGCCGTGGTTTCTTCGCGCTTGGCGAACATGCCGAGCAAGTCGTAGCGGGGGAGGCTCATCCAGAGAATCGCGACGCCGAGCGCCGCGAAGACCGGGACGTACCAGCGCTGCGGCGCTTCGATCGGAATGGCGCGGCTGACGCGGAGGCCCCGGGCTTTTTCTTCCGCGTTCAGCACGACCGCCTTGGCCCACGAATCCTGGCTGTTCGACACGCAGAGCGCGGTCGAGAGCGACTCGCGCAGGCCCGCTCGCTCATCGAGCACGCGGGCGGCGCCCAGTTCCCGGTGGCGTTGGACGATCGACCACACCAGCGCGATGACAAAGGCCGCGCCCGCCGCGGCGGCAAACCAGATCTTCCAGTCGATCGCCACACCCAGCAGACGATCGAGCAAGGTCGCAAGGAACAGCGCGACGACCGCCGCCGTCACCAACTTGACGAAGCGTGCCAGAAACCCCACGATGAACAACCGAACCGTCGCCGCCCGCACCGCGCCCTTGATGTGCTGCATGGCTCGTCCTTCCAGATCGTGAACCCCGGGGTTGTACGGCCGAACGACCCGCCTCGTTTCTGCATCGAACACGTTCAGCCCCAGATTCTAGGAGATTGTTCGGATTCGAGTGAAAGGGATTCCAACCCGCGTCCTCGCGAGACGGATGTGCGGGGTCGCCAGCTCGGGTATTACCGGACGCGGTGCGGTCCGCTGGGCCTGTGGGTTACTTGCTGGCGTTCCGCACGTCGGTTTCCATGAACAAGCCCTGCACGGTCGAGAAATCGTCCGAGGCCTCATTGCCGAACGTCAAGCGATCAACGGAAACATCGAAGCGCCGGAGCAGGTTTCCGTTCAAATCGTTCTCGGTCAAGCTGAATGCGTTGGGACGCGCGTTCTGATCAAAGCCGAGATTGCGCCGCGAAAACAGCATCGCGCCGCTGTTCTTGTCGCGGAACTCAACGCCGGTCAATCGCAGATCGCGACCACTTTTCAGTCCATCGGCAAACTCGAGGCGGAGCATCGGTTTGGCCATATTGGGCTTGGTGATCTCAAGAAAGACCGTGCCATTCTCACCAGAACCTTGCTCAAATCGCCAAAGAGTTTTGCGAAGGTTGTCCGGACGGGTAATCACTTCGACAACACGGGCCGCGTCCAGGTGCGAAGCAGCGGGCATTTCAAGCCCGAGTTCGGTCGCCACGATCTGTCGAACGACCGTGCGCACCAGCGTTGGCAATTGCTGGAAATCCGTCCAACTGGGCGCGGACGGCGCGGCATCCACAGGGCGGAGAGTTTTCGACTTGCTTGTCAGGTCGTAGACCGTGTGTTCGATGACCCTTCCCGTTGCATCGCTGCGAACGATCGTGACGAACTGAAAAGGGTCCTTCTCGTTGGGAATAGATCCATCGAGCCTGGTCACAGAATCTAGTCGAAAGATGCCCGGGGCCGAGCGGAACCGGGTCATGGATGGATGGGGGTTCGAGATCAGCGGATGCAACACCGCGATGTTCTTTTGGACGTCGCTCTCGATGCGAGCAAGAAGTTCCGGCGTCAGAGTCGCGCCGGGAGGTGTCAAAGATCGGCGCAGCGTGTTCGCAAGCTGCTCGCGTTCGGGCGGATTTCCAAGAGTCTCGGTGACAAGCACGAGCGCATCAAGCTTGGAATCGGGGTCGGAAAGCACCTGCTCTGCAAAGGCCGCGGCAACGGTGGATTCCACCGGGGCTGCTTCGACGGTTTGAACCAGCGGCAACATGGTTGCAAAGAGCGAGCACAATGCAAGCAGATTGAGTTTCATGCTTGCAAGGCTATTCAACTGTTGGGGGGGGCAAGCACGAAGCAGGAACCTATTCCGCGAAGCTCTGCACCGTCACCAGCCCGATGATCACCGGCTTTTCGCCTTCCGTTCCGGTTGCCGGGGTTTGCTCAACCTGGCACAAAACCAGCGCATCGGGAATGTCCGACGCCCAGAAGCCCCCCTCGCGGAACGGATCGCCGAACTCGTCCCGGAATTCCCGCAGGGGGAGCGACACCGTCTGGCCCACCCCAATCGGATCCTTCAGCGGGCGGCTGAATCGCCGGTTCAGCCAGATCGTGCCCGGACCCAGCGGCGTCGCCGTGGTGTTCGTGAAATCGAGCGTCTTGGAGCGCCGGAAGACCTGCACATCCACCGTTTGCCCCGCCGGAAGCTCCTTCGGGTAGGGACGGGCGTAATCGACCGCAGGCAGCGACGTGCACGCACCCAAAGGGGCGAGCAGCACGCCCGCCGCGGCAAGGCGAGTGAACCGATGCAGGATTCGCGAGCGACAGAGTTTCATGCCCAGGCCAGAGAGTACCCGCCTTCGGGCGGGCATGCTTCGCCTCGGAGTGTCTGGTTCGCGAACAATCCGCCATGCCCGCGACTGTCCACCAGATCAGCATCTCAAACGGCGGCGTCCCGAAGCTACCCGTTCCTTCCGCCAGGGTTTCGCTCCAGGGCCTCGAGGGCGATTGGCAGAACGATCGCCGATACCACGGGGGCCCGGATCGCGCGGTCTGTCTGTTTCCTCTTTCGCTGATCGAACTTCTGAACGCCGAGGGTCACCCGATCGCGCCGGGAACCATCGGCGAGAATCTCACGCTCGCCGGCATCGCGGCGGAGGGCTGGGCGAAACTCGTTCCCGGTTCGCGTCTGAACTTCTCGGGGGGTGTGCAGCTCGAAGTGGTTTCGTACAGCAACCCCTGTTCGAAGATCCGCAATTCCTTCCGCGATCTTGAGTTCCTGCGCGTGCGGGAGGATCTGCACCCCGGCCAATCGCGCCTCTACTCGCGCGTGCTGAAAGAAGGCTCGATCGCGACGGGCGAAACTTTCACCATCGAGTATGCCGGGTGAGTCGTCTGCCGAACAACCTGCCGCGAGAGGACGACGTTTCCTGCGAAGGCGGCGAGGAATCGCTCGCATCGTGCGAAGGTGGCGGCAACGCGACCGGTCCGTCGCCCGCGATTGCGCCGGGGATCGAATCCATTGATGCCCGTGCCGCCGCGGTCGAGATCGCACGTTCACACAGCGGCAAGGGCATCGACCCGCGTATTCCCGCGCTCGTTCCCGGTTTCGATGCGCCGTTTTTTCAGGCCGGGTTGGCCGGCTACAGCGATGCCGCGATGCGCATCATCGCGCGGCGGCACGGCTGCCCGTTCTGCGTGACCGAGGCGCTGCTCGATCGCACTCTGCTCGCGGGCGGCCGGGGCTTCGCCAAGGCCGATCTGGGCGAGATCGCCGACAACGTCCCGGGCGGCGCCGAAGACCATCCGCTCGCGGGCCAGATCATGGGGAGCGATCCGCGCGAGATGGCGGCATCGGCCGTCAAGATGATCGAGCAGGGGCAGCGCTCCGATCGCGCGTACCGCGAACTCGCGTACGAGGACGGAAAGTTCCCCGATCCCGAGCAGCATCTGCGATTGCCCGGAGGATTCCAGGTCGGACGGGGGCTGAGCGTGGGCGGCAAGAAGGCCGGCGCATCCGGGCCGCTGGTTCCGCCCCAGCGATTCGCCTCGTTCGAAGTCATCGATGTCAATCTCGCTTGCCCCGTGAAGAAAATCAAGAGCAAGGCGCGGGGCGGGCACTGGCTGGCGGAGCCGGAGGGCGCAATCCGGATTCTGGAGGCCGTGCGCGAAGCTGTTCCGAAGGAGATTCCGTGCGCCGTGAAACTGCGCCGGGCGTTTGATGACACGCCGGAGATGGCGGAGAACTTCGAGCGCATCTTTGCCGCGGCGTACGACATCGGCTACGCGTGGGCCACGGTACACGCGCGGACGGTCGAGCAGCGGTACGTCGGCCCGAGCCGCTGGACATTCTTTCGAGAGCTGCGCGCGAGGCACCCGGAGAAGATTTTCTTCGGCTCGGGCGATGTGTGGAAAGCCGAAGATATTTTCCTGATGATGAAATACGGGGGCGTGAGCGCCGTGAGCGTGGCGCGGGGCTGCATCGGGAATCCGTGGATCTTCGCGCAGGCCCGTGCGCTCATGCGTGGGGAGCCTTCGCGTCCGCCGACAATCGCGGAGCAGCGGGCGGTGCTGGACGACCACTTCAGGTTGCTGGTTGCGGTGAACGGAACGATGAGGCCGGGGCTGCCAAAATCGTCGAGTGATGGCACGCCGACGTGGAGCGAGAAGCACGCGGCCCGATTGATGCGGAAGTTTGGTGTGCGGTTCAGTGTGCATCATCCTCAACGGGATGAAGTTCACAAGAGAATTGTCCGTGTCGGCGATCTTGACGACTGGAATCGCGTATTGTCCGACTACTACGGCGAGCGGGGCGCCGGTGCCGCGGCAACTGCTCCCGTCGAGGTCGGAGGCGTGTCGCCCAGATAGTGGCCACCCTTCGCATCGGCTCCTCGAGGCCGGAGTGAGCAAAGCCGGAGATTCGTGATGAGAACACCCACCCGCGGTGTCGCTTTGGCCATTGCTTCGACGCTGTTCGCGGCGAGCGTTCTCGCCGATCCGGGCTCGTTCGGTCCGCAGCCGGTTCAGCCGGAAGTCTTCGGGCCGCTTGCGGAAGAGGCGGCAATCGCCGAGGTTGCTCCGCTCGCCGAGAGTGCTCCGGCGACGAAGAGTGTTGCGCCCGCCGAAGAACGCTCCGGTGAATTGCCTCAGAAGCAGAAACCGAATCCGCTCGGGCTGCCCGAAGGATGGAGCGGCGCGGTCGAGCTTGGGTTGAGCGGTTCCGACGGCAACACCGAGAACTTCAACATGCGGGCGGCGATGGATTTGAACCGCAAGGTCGGGCTCGCGGACTCGATGCTCCGTCTCACGTATCGGCGTTCGGCCGATGAGGGCGACGTGAACGCGAATCGCTTTGTTGCCGACGGACGCCACGTGCAGAGGTTTTCCAAAACCTCACGCTGGTCGATGTTCATCGCGGGAACGTACGAGTACGACGATTTTCAGGACTGGCGCCAGCGGCTCACGCTCAACGCCGGCGTGGGCTACGCCTTCGTGGATTCGAAGGAAACCAAGCTCGTTGGGCGCGTCGGTGCCGGTGCGAACCGGAGGTGGGGAGGAGCGGACGAGAACTGGACGCCCGAAGGCCTGTTCGGCGCGACTCTCGAGCACAAGCTCACGGAGCGCACCAGCATCTACGCGGGTGTGGACTTCCTGCCCGACATCTCGACCTCGGGCGAGTTTCGCGTGAATTCAAGGGGCGGGTTGAAGATCGTGGTCGATCCGGAGCTGGGGCTGAACCTGCACATCGGTTTCGAAGACCGCTACGACTCGAACCCGGGCCCGAACAGCAACCCGAACGACATCGACTACTTTGTTCTGCTCGGGTGGAAGTTCTGAAAGGGTGGTCGCGGCGAGGGAAAAGCCTCGCGCGGTGCCGGTTCAGCATTTCACGTTGCCGGTTGCTGTGAACGGCTCGATGCTCTCGGGCCCGCCGGAGACTTCAGCCGACGGCGCTCGAACGTGGAGCGAGAAGCACGCGGCCCGATTGATGCGGAAGTTTGGTGTGCGGTTCAGTACGCATCATCCGGATGCGGAGCGGGTGCGATTGAAAAGATCGCCGTGAAGGCCATTGGGGATTGGCGACGGGTGTCGGAAGTGCACGCTTGGTAGTCACCAACCTTCGGGTTTATGAAATGAGCCCTTGGAGTCTGTTAGCACCGGTGGATACTGGCAGAGATCCAGCACCCCGCGTCGTATCTGCTTCATGAAATCAGCGTGCGCAAGAAGCTGTTTCGAAGGATGCTTGTGCGGGCAGAGAATCCCGACCGTGCGTGCCAGCTCATGCTTGACGATCTTGACCGGCTCGAGCAAGTCGGAGTCGTTGGTAATCAAAACCGCAGCCTCGTACTCATCTCGAAACCCGTCACGCAGCAGGTACGACGCGAGATTGACGTCCGAGCCTTTTTCCTCGGTTTTCAGCACTTTCGCGAACGCTTGGTCACCGATCGGTTTCACGAGAGGGAGCCGCTTCACGTGCGTCAAAAAATGCCCCAGGTGGACGGTGAGAATCGGACAGGTTCGCAACGCTCGCAGGTACATCGATTGATTGACCGGAGACTGATCACCGGATTCGCGGGCGCTCACAATTGCGGTGAAATAACGGATTCGCACGATCTCGTGTTCGGGAAGCAGCATCCGGCACATGGCTGGAATGTCGAGCCACTTGCGCGGAGTGTCTCGGACCGCGCCAAAGTAAAGATTGAAGCCATCGACGTAGACTGAGGTTCTCACTGCTTCAAAATAGCAGAAGCCGCCCGTGAGAGCGGCTTCGCGGCCTACGCCGAGGCGTAGGGGTAGTTCTAGAGATCTTCGATCCGATCTTAGCACAGGTTCTGCAAGATCGTCCCCGAACACGAGAAATCAAACTGCCTTGATCGCTCCCGTCTTCGGCTCCACCGCCGCCGGCTCCGGATAATCAATCCGGCTGTGGTGGATGCCCGCCAGCGTCCGCGCGACGCTTTCGGCGATGCGTGAGAGATCGCGCAGCGTGATCTCGCAGTCCTCGAACTGGCCGTCCAGCAGGCGCTTGTTCACGATGGTGTTGACCAGCGCCTCGAGGCGCGCCGGCGTCGGGTCGGAGAGGGCGCGGGCCGCGCTCTCGACCGCGTCGCAGATCATGAGGATCGCCGCCTCGCGCGTCTGGGGCTTGGGGCCCGGGTAGCGATACTCGATCTCGTCGGGAACGTGCACATCCTGCTCGTCCGCCCCGTCGCGGCTCGCCTGGTCGAGCGCACGCTTGCGGGCGCGGTGGTAGAAGAACTCAACCAGCGTTGTCCCGTGGTGGCTCTCGATGAAGTGCTGGATCGAACGCGGGATTCGGAACGCCCGCGCCATCTCCATGCCGTCCTTCACGTGGCCGACGACGACGAGCAGACTCATGGCCGGGGTGAGCTTGTCGTGCTTGTTCGGCCCGCCCCCCTGGTTCTCCACGAAGTACTCGGGCTTGTTCATCTTCCCGATGTCGTGGTAGAGCGAGCCCACGTACGCGAGCAGCCCGTTCGCGCCGATCGAATCCGCGGCAGACTCCGCGAGGTTCGCGACCGCGAGGCTGTGGCTGTACGTTCCCGGCGCCCGCATCTGCATGTCGCGGAGCAGCGGATGCTTGGGGTCGCGCAGCTCGATCAGCGTCATGCCGGTGGTCACGTCGAAGGCGCGCTCGATCCACGGGAGGAAGAACAGCAGCGAACCGCCCAGCGCCACCGTGCCGACGCCCGCCGTGATCGCGTCCCAGACGATCTGCCAGATCGCGACCGTCGAGTTGCTCCCCGTCGGATTCAACGGCCGCTCGATGAAGCCGACCAGCGCGGTCGCGGCGCCGACGGCAAGCCCCGTCACCAGCGACATCCGGATCACGGTCGCCCGGTCGCGCAGATCCTTCAGCATGAACACCGCGCAGCAGACGCCGAGCATGATCACGGCGTACGAGCCGCTGCTCTGGCTGAGCGCGAGGCAGACCAGCAGCCCGTGCAGAACGCCGAACGCCAGCGCGATCCGCTGGTCGTACGCGATGCAGAGAACGATCACGACCAGCAGCGTCGGCAGAACCGTCAGCGTCGATGCGAGTTCCGGCCGGAGTGCCGTCCCGATGACCGCCGTCGCCATCGCGCCGGCCAGCAGCACGCACACGCCCATGATCCGCCCGCTGCTCCGGCGGAGCCTCTGCGCGAAGAGCGCCGTGTACGCGATCATCGCCAGCGTGATGCCGGTGATAATGACCGCGATCGCGCCGTCCCGCAGCCAGACACGCCATTTCTCCGTGTCACGCTGGAACGCCGCCATCTCGGCCTTGTACAGAGACAGTTCCGATTCCTTGAGCTGGTCGCCCCGCCGGAAGATCACCTGCCCCTTGGGGCTCTCCGTCACGACAGCGCTCACGGCATTGGCGGCCGCATCCTGCGCGAGCGCCGTCGCGTTCGCATCAAACCGGAACGTCGGCCGATTGAAGTGCGCAATCCGCTCCACGATCACCTGGCGCAGCGCGGGCGAGAAGCCCGCCTCACGCGCCAGCGACATCATGTTCTGGCGCAGGCTGTTCTTGTCCGCCAGATCCATCACCTCGCGCCGGGAAACGCCCTCGACCATCGCCGGGCCCTTCGAGCCCGGCTCCTCGAAGGTCAGCGTGATCTGCGTGTGCAAACCCTCCTGCGTCGCACGCTGCCACGTCGCGGCATCCAGCAGCGGCATCGCCCGCAGCCCGTTCATCAGTTCGCTCACCATCGCGAGCCACTGCGACGAGGGTTCGCCGTTCGTCGCCTCGTTCTTGACCGCCGCGAGCGTTTCGGCCGTCAGCCCGAACTGCTCGCGGATCCCAGGCTCGACCTGGTCGAGCGTCTGCACGCGGGCCAGCGTCCTGGGCAGATTCTCGAGCGAACTCTTGAGCTCCTGCAGCGCCGTGATGTCCGCCGCGAAGATGCGGGGCGTCCGCTGGCGCGCCGCTTCCTTCGCGGTCTTGGTTGCTTCCAAGTCTTCGAGCGCCAGGGGCACCCGCACCAGCCTCGTGTCGATCATCACGCGATCGACGGCCACCATCGGCTGCCGACGCGCCCACACCGCCAGCGCCGTCGCGATGACCACGAAACAGATCGCGACCAGGATCGCGTGCGTGATCCGCGGCGTCGCAAACAGCGGAGAAAGCGTCGAGCCGATCGCGTCCAGCCAACGCGACGATGCCCGATGCCGCTGCCGGATCATCTCCGCGCGCGAAGCGGGTTTGCCGTTGTCCTGCGCCATCAGGCGTGCTCCCCGTTCGGCCCGGCGCTTCGGGCATCATCCTCGCCGTACGCCTCGATGATCCGCTGCACGATCGGGTGGCGCACCACGTCCACCGTTGTCAACTGCGAGAATCCGATCCCGGGTGTGCGCGTGAGACGCCGTGCCGCGTCGATCAGCCCGCTCTCACGCGGGTCGGGCAGGTCGATCTGCGTCGTGTCGCCCGTCACGATCATCTTGCTCCCGTGCCCCAGCCGGGTCAGGAACATCTTCATCTGGCCCCTGGTCGTATTCTGGGCTTCATCCAGGATGATCACCGCGTTGTTCAGCGTCCGACCACGCATGTACGCCAGCGGAACTACCTCGATCACATCGCTCGCCATGAAGCGCTGGATCGTGCCGAAGTCCATCATGTCGTGCAGCGCATCCAGCAGCGGCCGCAGGTACGGGTTCACCTTCGCCTGCAAATCGCCCGGCAGGTAACCCAGCTTTTCGCCCGCCTCAACCGCCGGACGCACCAGGATCAGCTTGCGGCAGCGGTCGGTCTTCAAGAGATGCACCGCCGCCGCGACCGCCAGGTAGGTCTTGCCCGTGCCCGCCGGCCCGACGCAAAAAACCAGGTCGTGGTCGCGGATCGACTCGATGTACGCCTGCTGGTTCCCCGTCTTCGGACGAACCGGCCTGCCCGCGGAAAACACCGCCAACCGCCCATCCCATTCGTCCAAAGCCGGACCCGAAACGTTCGGATCATCCACCAGCTCGCTCGGTCCGCTCCGTTT
This sequence comes from Planctomycetota bacterium, assembly GCA_017303555.1. Classification (GTDB taxonomy): domain Bacteria; phylum Planctomycetota; class Phycisphaerae; order Phycisphaerales; family UBA1924; genus JAFEBO01. The sequence goes on along the minus strand of JAFLCN010000017.1, from coordinate 51,741 downwards.
GCCCTCGGCAACCGTCTCGTCGGAGATCAGATTGAGCACCTGCTGGCGGCTGAGTGCCGCGTTCTCGTCGGTCGCCTCGCCGAGCCGCTCGAGCACCCGCTTGGCGATCAGCACCGGCGTCCGATCTCCCCGGAGATACACCGTCGAATCTCTCGACGTGATATTGACGCCGAGCGCCTCGCGGATCATCTTCAGGTTCCGTTCCGACGAGCCGACCACACCCACACGCCGGGCGCCGGTGGGGACTCGAACGGAAACCTCGATTCGATCAGTCTGGGGCAAGTCGTGGTCTATCCAAAATTGGAATCGGGCGGCATGGGGCGGAGAGGCAAAGGCCCGCTCCGGCCGGTAAAGTCTACGGGCCGGCGATCGACCGCCTTGTGAGGCCACCTTCACGCCGCGCCCGGATCCCTCCACCTCACCATCGGAAGTCCTTATGCACCGCATCAATCCGAAACACTTCGTTGTAGCAGTAGTTATCGGACTTTTTCTCGGTTCGGTTGGTGGGTGCGCCTCTTCCGGCGGGTCCGGGGGCGGTCTTTTCACCATTGAGGGCACATCGTCCATGGCGACCGGCGACTGGATCGATGTGAACGCCGCCGTGCTCGCCGCGGCCCAGCATCGCGCGATGGTGGTCGAGTCCGAATCCAAGCCCGACGAAACCACGCTCCGATTCGAACTGCTGACCGTGAAAAGCGAGCAGGTGACTGTGAATGTGACCCGCTCATTCCCGCCCGATCATTCGGTTCGGCTGAGTCAGGAAGGACCGATCGCGATGAGCATCGAGGTGAAGGTCGGGCGGTTCGGAGATTCGAAGCGCGAGCAGGAGCTGATCGACGACATCCGGACACGTCTGGGGGACCTTGTCGGGCCGTTCACGACGAAGCCGCTTCCGGCAAGCTGGGGGGGTTGGGGGAACTAGCCGCTCGGGTCATCGGCAATTCGACGATCATCGTCGTTCCCTGCTGCCAGATGGATTCAACGCGGATGCCGCCGCCGAGCGCGCGGACAGCGTTCTGGACGATGGCGAGGCCCAGCCCCGTGCCGCGGCGTTTGGGCGCGCCGGTCCGTGCGCTATCTATTTGATAGAAGCGATCAAAGACCCGGGGCTGGTGATGGATCGGAATGCCCACCCCCCGGTCGGTCACCCGCCAGACCGAAGTTTCGGGCGAATGCCCCTTTCCGGCCGTGACGGTGATTGCGGTGTTCTCGAACGCGAACTTGCCGGCGTTCTCGATCAGGTTCTTGAAGATCAACTCGAAGAGCCTCGGATCGGTCCGGATCGTTACCAGCTCCGGTTCGATCGCGATTTCGAGCCGGAGTCTCCGCTCAGAAAAGAGAGGATCGAGCAGCACGCCGATGGATTCGAGCGCGGGTGCGACATCGATCTCGCTCAGATCCGGCGCCTGGCCCGAGGATTCGAGCTGCGAAAGCCGGAGCACGTCGGCCGTCAGCGCTTCGAGCCGATCGACGTTGGTGTCGATCATCTTCAGGAGCTTGTGCGTCATCTCCGGATCGTCGTGGACGGATTGCTCCAATGTCTCGAGCGCCGCCTTGATGGACGCGAGCGGGGTGCGCAGTTCATGACTGACGCTGGCGACAAAGTCTCCTCCCAGTCGCAAGGCCGACTGGACCGCCGTCACGTCGCGCAGCCGCAAGAGCACCGGGGAGGCCGCCTGCCCATCCGGTGACGGAAGGGGCGAACAGGTTGCCCGAAAGATGCGGCGAGAATCGCGCCCGGTGATGGCGACTTCGGCTTCCTTCTTCTGGCCGGCACGGGCCGACCCGTGGATCTCGTGGATCTCGGCTTGCGGAAAAAGATCTTCGAGCGAGCGACCGACCACGCCGATGCCCCCGGCGCCGAAAAAATCGTTCGCCGCGATGTTCGCCGAGGCCACCGGTCCTGCCGCGGAGAACACCAGTATGAGATCGTCGCTCGCATCCGCGGCCCGATGCAGGTCCGATGCGTGATCGCGGGCAGGGACGGCGCGAACCTCGCGTTCCGCGGAGTTCCCGGCGGCAGGGTGAATGTCGGGCCCCGATGCTTGTAACCCCGCGTGCGATCGGAGCGATGCGACTGCAAAGCCCAGCGTGACGGTGCCCAGCGCGAGCGCCACCCAGCCCGGAAGGCCGAGCCACGCGACAACGCCGGTGGCGATCGCTCCGGCGCACAGCAGCGCGATGTCTCGATTCAACCCCGACGTCGGGGCGATAGGTGGCATGTCGCATCCTAGAGAAAGTCGCGGCTTGGCGGAATCAGGAAGCCGCGCCGTCGAGGTCGGTCGCCGAATCTTCATCGACGCTGAGCGAACAGCGGTAACCGACTCCCCGCACGGTCTTGACGATGTGCGCCGATTCGGCCAGCTTCTTGCGGATGCTGGTGACGTGCACGTCGATGGTGCGTTCGGTCACGGTGACGCCCGGCCCCATCGCACGGGTCATGAGCGCGTTGCGCGAGAGCACGCGGCCGCCGGCCTGCACCAGCGAAGCGAGGATGCGGAACTCGGTCAGCGTGAGCTTGATGGGCTGATCGTGCAGCGCCGCCTGGTGCGTGTCGGTGTTGATCTCGATCGGGCCGAGCTTCATGATGCCGCGCTCGCCGGAGAAACGGCCGCTGCGTCGGAGCAGCGCCTCGATGCGGGCGAGCAGCACCTTCATTGAAAACGGTTTCGTGACGTAGTCGTCGGCACCGAGCTTGAGACCGACAACCTGGTCGGTCTCCTCGCCCTTGGCGGTGAGCATGATGATGGGGATGGAAGCCGAAGCGGGTTCAGCGCGAAGTCTCGCGGCGACTTCGGTACCCGGCAATTCCGGGATCATGACGTCGAGCAGGATGAGGTCGGGCGCATGCTTGGCGACCGCATCGAGTGCCGCACGTCCGGCGGAAGCCGTGGCGGTCGAATAACCAGACCGTTTGAGGTTGTAGACCAGCAGGTCGGAGAGATCGCGTTCGTCTTCGACAATGAGGATGTGGGGTCGGTCTGCCATCATGGGGGCACCTGCTACCAACAGCCTGCGAACGGGGGAAAAGGAAGCACAGAGCGTAACGCCGAGGGGGCCGACCGGAAGGGAAGTGAATGTTGAGAGTGCGCGAAGAATGCCGAACCGGGCGAGAAGAAGGTTTTTGTTTGGTATAAAGATTCAGGAGAAGTGAGGTTGGGGGTACGAAAACAATTGAAGAGGGGGGTGGTGCGACCGAAAAAGTGCAAAGAGAGTTTGGACTTGCTAATATCCGGGGGGTACTGTTCCGGTTCCCGCCCGGTTCGGATTCTGGGACGCAGTCCCGTGAACGAAGTTTGTTGGAGGTGGGGAGCGATCGACGAAATGAGCCGCGGAGCGGTTCACGGCCTGGATGGCTGATCGGTTGATCGAAAAGAGTCGTGGGCGGTCCGCGGCTCAGTGAGCGTGGTCCGGAAGACTGGCCTTGGGGCCTCTCTTTCGTTCGGACTTGAAAGTGGGCGAGCTTTGAGACGGCTCGCCCGGGTACAAGGAGTCTTACGAGATGGGTCACACGAGCAAGATGTTCATTATCGCTGGCGCAGCGCTGGGCCTCGCGGGCACCGCGATGGGCGCTGAGTCGACCGACACGAGCCGCGCGTACAACAGCGAGTTGACGGCGGATGCGGCGGGTCGCACGAGCTTGGCTGCCAGCAAGGCGAGCCAGGGCCTCACCATCACCGATGGTTCGGGCAACTTCAGCATGCGGATCGGCGGCCTGATCCAGTTCCGCTACACCGCTGACTTCCGCTCCGGCGGCGTCGGCGACACCGATCCGCCCACCCCGGTTGCTCCGGGTGGTTCGGGCGTCACCGGTCAGGACAAGGCCACGATCGGCTTCAGCCTGCCCCGTACGCAGATCTACTTCGCCGGCATGGCTGGCGCCCCGGAACTGACCTACTACATCCAGGGCAACTTCTCGTCGACCTCGACGAACCAGAACTCGGTTGTGAACGCGAACGACGCGGGCTACACCTCGAACAACGGCAGCTTCGTTCTCGAAGACGCGTACATCAAGTACGCCTTCGATAACAACTGGGACGTTCGTTTCGGCCAGTTCAAGCTCCCGATCCTGACCGAAGACCTCATCGGCGACGGTTACCAGCAGTCGATCGACCGCTCGTTCGTCACCGACGTCTACCGTCAGCAGCGCAGCCAGGGCATCCAGGTCGGCTACACGGCCGACGTGTTCCGCGTCCTCGGTGCGTTCAGCGATGGCTGGCGCTCGGCGAACACGGACTTCAACAGCCCGAACGAGTCGGACTACGCCGTGACGCTCCGCGTTGACGGCAAGTTCGCCGGTGACTGGAACCAGTGGAACCAGTTCAGCAGCTGGCAGAACAGCCAGTTCGCCGCCTTCCTCGGCGGTGCGGTCAACTGGCAGCAGGGTGGCCGTACCGGCACCCCGCAGGATGCCGTGACCAACCTGAACCAGGCCAACTACCTCCTCTGGACCATCGACGGCCAGATCAAGGGTAACGGCTGGAACTTGTACGGCGCGTTCATCGGCAGCAACGCCCGCACGCTCAACACCGCGGCCGGCGCGGGTGCGAATCTGAACAGCTACGGCTGGCAGATCCAGGGCGGCTGGTTCGCCACCCAGCAGATCGAAATCTTCGGTCGCTACGACGGCCTCTACGCCAACAACTCCCTGGGCAACGCTCAGGCGGCTGGCGGCGTGAGCCCCCGTTGCTGGAACTTCATCGACTTCGGCGTCAACTACTACCTCTTCCCCGAGTCCCAGACGGCCAAGATCAGCGCTGACGTGGTCATCGGCCTCAACAAGAGCCAGAACCTTCAGTCCATCAACTTCCAGGGCAACGCTGGCACCGGCCAGTTCGTTCCGGGCAGCACCCTCGCTGCTCCGAACACCAACGCGGGCGTCCTCGGCAGCCCGAACGCTGGCGAAGTCGCGGTCCGTGCTCAGTTCCAGCTCCTGTTCTAAGGTGCTGAACTGGTCCTGACCGAGTCGCGAGTGTGAAAATACTCGCGCAGTCCGAACGAGTTGTCTCACCGGCCGCCCCTCTCGGGCGGCCGGTTTTTCTTTTTGGCCCATCCGGGGTATCCCATGGGTGGTCAGGGCATCGAACCGATCCCGGGGGACCGGAGGGATCCGACCGGGTCCGATGGGTCGTATGAGTCCTATGGGACATGTTCCCCTGTGGGGCCTGTTCCAAAATCGGACCTGTGCCCACGCTTTGGGCGTCGGTCGAGGAGGAGCGAGTTTGCGGACACTTGTCGCCATCCCCGTCTACAACGAATCTCGTCACCTCCGGGCCGTTCTGGACCGCGTGCTCGAGCACGCCGGCAACGTGCTGGTCATCGACGACGGCTCGACCGACGACTCCGCGGCATTGCTCTCCTCGATGCCCGTCGATGTCATCCGCCACTGCGTCAATCGCGGCTATGGACGCTCGCTCATCGACGCGTTCCGTTTCGCCGATTCGGAGCGCTACGACTGGGTCATCACGATGGACTCTGATGAGCAGCACGAGCCCGAGCGATTGCCCGAGTTCTTCGAGGCGATCGAAAAGAACGACGCCGACATCATCAGCGGCAGCCGCTATCTGCGTGCGCCGACGCAGGAGGCTCTCGCGCTCGCGCCCGGAGATCGCCGTCGCATCAACGGCCTGATCACCGCAGAGATCAATGCGTTGCTCGCGCAACGCCTGGGAACGAAACTGACCGATTCATTCTGCGGTTTCAAAGCGCACCGAGTGAACGCGACCAATCGGCTTGAACTTTCGGAGGATGGCTACGCATTCCCCATGCAGCTCTGGGCGCGTGCCGCGGCACACGGTCTGCGCGTGCGCGAGATCCCGGTGGATCTGATCTACAACGATCCGAACAGAACATTCGGCGCGATCCTGAACGACCCCGAAGCGCGGCTTCGCCACTATCGCGATGTGCTGCATCACGAGATCGCACTCGGTGCTGAACGCATCTGCTCGGCCCAGTTGGGCAGCGCGTTCGCGGCGTGCCGCGAAGCGGGGCTTGCGGAACCGGCGGGGCGGCGCAGCAGCCGCAGCTCGAATCGTGCCGATTGTCCGGACCGGAACTGAGTTCAGACGCGCGGAAAGTGCGGCTGACGGCGCCCGATTCTTCGACATAAACTTCGTGTTGCCAGAGAGTTCCGAACAACCTGCTTTGCTGTCGCCGCTCTGCTTTTCGGCGGAGGCTTTCGCGTCGCACGCAAAGCTTCAGCACGGCTTGGCTCGACCTGGATCGCTCGAGTGTTATCGCTCGTTCTTCTGGAGTGCCGCGGATTCCGGCGGATCGGTGTCTCCGATTACCAGCGTCGTGATCGATGAGGGTGCCGAGGGCAAGATCTTCAAGTTCACGCAGGAAGTACACGCGAGCGAGACGAAGCTCGCTGGTCAGGTTGAGAAGCTGCGCACCGAAAGTGTGCTGATCCCGATGATCGGGAAGCGGCGCGTGCGGACGTACACGCTGTGTGTGTCATCGCAGGTGGGCTGCGCGATGGGATGCACGTTCTGCGAGACGGCGCAGATGGGGTTGATCCGCTCGCTTTCGGTCGAAGAGATTGTTCAGCAGTGGTATGCCGCCACGCACCTGCTGAAGCACGCGGAGATTCCCGAGCCGGTCATTACGCCTCAGGGCCTTGAAGGACCGGTGCGCAACATCGTGTTCATGGGCATGGGCGAGCCGATGGACAATCTGGACAACGTGCTCGGCGCGATCGATGTTTTGCGCGATCATCGAGGGCCGTCGATTCCGATCTCGAAGATCACCATCTCGACGGTGGGGCGTGTGGATGGAATCGCGAAGCTGGCGGATCGTGTGCGACAGGATGGCTGGCACCGGTTGAACCTGGCGATTTCGCTGAACGCGGCGGACGACACCATTCGATCCGGGATCATGCCCGTGAATCGCAAATGGAACCTTGCGGATCTGCAGCAGGCGCTGATCGACTTCCCCGTCTATGGCGGCGGCAAACTTTGCATCGAATATGTGCTGATCCCCGGCGTGAACGACACCGACGACGATGCCCGCAAAATCGCGGAGTTCCTCGCACCGATCAACAACGACTATCGCGTCAAGAAGAACGCGAGCACGCCCCGCACGCTGCTCAACCTCATCCCGTACAACCCGCGCCGGGTTTCACCGTGGCCCGCGCCCACGGAGGAAAAGGTCGAGCATTTCCTCGCGAAGCTGATCGAGCTGGGCGTGTATGCGAAGCGCAGGCGCACCAAGGGCCGCGACCTGATGGGCGCGTGCGGTCAGCTCGGCAGCGAGCACATCCGTCAACGGAAGCTTGTCGACGTCACAGTTTCTGCGTGAATCAACCGGCAAACGTGCGTGATCAGGGCTGCAGGCGCGTCGATGCCCACGGCCCGCACTCAAACTCAGCTTCGTTGGAAGACGCTTTGAGCGTGCGCGTCCAGACTGCTCGATCATGCACGCGTCCAGGGCCACCGAGCCAAAGTTCGACGCGTTCGGCCCAGAGTCGCCATCCACCCCAGTGTGGCGGGCGCGGGATTTCGACGTCATTGCCCTTGTCCATGATGTCCTTGATCGAGACGCCGACTTTGTCCATGGCCTCGGCGACTTTGAAGAGCAGCGCTTCGCGGGATTCGATGGGCTGGCTTTGATCGCTCGCCCACGCACCGAGGCGGTTCTCCCAGCCACGAGTCTTGAAGTACGCGTCGCTCTCGGAGGCGGGACTTTTGACGACGGGGCCTTCGATGCGGACCTGCTTTTCGAGCGAATCCCAGTGAAAAACTGCCGCGGCACGCGGGTGGGCGGTCAGGCCCTTTCCCTTTCTGCTGAGGTAGTTGGTGTGGAAAACGATGGCCCCGGCATCGAGCATTTTCTTGCACAGGACGATGCGGGCCGTGGGGATGCCGTTTTCATCGAGGCAGGCGAGTGTGAAGGCGTTGGGGTTGGGCGTGACCTTTCCGCAGGCGGCCTCGTCGAACCAGGCGCGGAAGAGGGGCCACGGATCGGCCGGGAGCGAATCGGGAAGGGTGTTGTGCGGGCTGAAGATGGCAGAAAGGTCGATTTCCGGCATTGGGAACTCTAGATCCGGATAGGGGCGATCGAAAAGTTGTTCACACCGCAGGATCTTTGTGTGGATGACTTGGCAGTTGGGGGATTGCCCGGGGGCGTGCGGAATACCGTCCGGGCGATGAGCAGTTTCGGCGGACAAGAAGGGGGAGGTGGTGGGGGCAAGCCGTGGCGGGAGCGCCGGCCCCCGGTCTCGACGGAGAAACTGTTTGACCGGCTGCCGCCTCACTCGCTCGAGGCCGAGATGAGCCTGCTCGGGTCGATCATGCTCGATCCGAGGCTGCTGAGCGATGTGCTGGCGATCGTGCGGAAGGCGGATGAGTTCTACGCCGAGTCGCACGCGACGATTTTCAAGTCGATCGTGGAGGTGTACGACCGCTTCAACTCGGGCGACCTTGTGCAGATCGTGGAGTCGATCAAGGACAAGGGGCAGCTCGAAGCGGTGGGGGGCGCGGAATACCTGGTCAAGCTGGCGGAGAGCGTGCCGAGCGCGGTGAACGCGCCGCACTATGCGCGGATCGTCGCGGAGAAGGCGAAGCTGCGGAAGCTGATCGATGCGGCGGGAACTATTCTGTATGACGCGTACCACACGGGCGAGCTGGGCCCGGACGGTGCGCGCGAGGTGCTGGACAAGGCGGAGATGGCGGTCTTTGAGATTGCGCAGCAGCAGCAGCTCGCGGATCCGCAGGCCTTGAAGGACCTGCTCCAACTCGAGATCGACCGGATCGAAAGCCAGGAAGGCAAGGGGATCAGCGGGGTTCCGACGGGGTACCTCGATCTGGATGATCTGCTGCGCGGCATGCAGCCGGGGGAACTGGTGATCGTCGCGGCCCGTCCCAGCATGGGAAAGACGGCGCTCGCGCTCAATATCGCGGAGCAGATGGCGACCGGCGTCAGCCTTGCGGGTCAGCCGGCGAGCGCAAATCCGGTGGCGCTCTTCAGCCTGGAAATGTCCAAGAGCGCCGTGACGCAGCGGCTCATTTCCGCCAAGTCGGGAATCCCTTCGCAGAACCTGCGTGGCGGCCACAAGCTCACCGATCGTGAGTACCGCAAGCTGCTTTCTGCGTGCGATGAGCTTGCCAAGGCGCCGATGTTTGTCGATGACACGCCGAACATGACGGTGCTCGCGCTGCGCGCCCGCGCCCGGCGGCTTGTCGCCCAGCACGGCGTGAAGGCGATCATGATCGACTACCTCCAGCTCCTGACCTCGCCGGGCGCGGCGCGCGAGAGCCGCCAGGTGGAAGTCTCGGCGATCAGCCGCAACATCAAGGCGCTGGCGCGCGAACTGAACGTGCCGGTGATTTGCCTTTCGCAGTTGAATCGCGCGAGCGAGCAGCGCGAAGGCAACAAGCCCCGCATGAGCGATCTTCGCGAATCGGGCTCGATCGAGCAGGATGCGGACGTCGTCATCCTGCTCCACCGCGAGGATTACTACCACACGCAGAATCCCGAGTGGTCGCTCGACAATCCGGACAAGGTCGGCGTTGCGGAGCTCATCATCGCCAAGCAGCGGAACGGGCCGACGGGCGTGGTGAAACTGGCGTGGGATTCATCGACCACCCGGTTCAAGAACTACGCGGGCGCGAACATTCAGCCCCCTCCGGAGTTTGCCGGCGGCGGGAACGGCGCGTTCGCGGATGCGGGGAATCAGTCCGGCGGATACGAGTCGCCGTCGAGCGCCGCTCAGGGCTTTGTCGAGGCGGCGCCGAGATCGGCGTTCGCCCCGGCCCGAAAAACCGGTCCGATCGACAACCACCGCGACGGCGGAGGGCCCGAACGCGAAGCCGAAGCGCCGGTCGATGAGGGCGACGATTCGGTGGGCGGCGTTCCGTTCTAGAGCGGCTTTGGGTGCAGCGGGCTTTGCGAAAGGCAGTTTCGCGCGCGATCCATCTTCCAGTCGTTCGTGCTGGTGCGGCGCCCGATCGCGGGAAAGACACTGCCCTGATCCCCCCGAGAAGTCGGCTCCGCTTCGCGGTGCTTCAGCTATTGGGTTGTCCGTTTGGTGCCGGGGTCTGCGGCGCATCGGAATCCTTCGAAGTCGGCCCGAGTGTCCGCAAGGGCTTCTCGCCCAGCTTGAGGACGATCAGCGTGATGAGCGCCGCGGCGGTGAGCATCGACGCGAGCACGAGCTCGCCCAGGCCGCACGCCGCCCCGATCGCCGCGACGCACCAGACGGCGGCGGCGGTCGTCAATCCGTGCACGCTCTTCTCCGCGCGGACGATCGTGCCGGCGCCGAGGAATCCGATGCCGGTCGTAAGGCCCTGCAGGACCCGGCTGGTCGCCTGAGCAGCGGAGTCGCTTCCGAGCGCGGTTCCGCCCGCGCCGACCTTCAGGACGATGAGGACGAAGGCAGCGGAGCCGATCGAAATGAGGGTCATGGTGCGGAAGCCGGCGGGGTGTTTGCCGAGCTGGCGTTCGATGCCGATCGCGGCGCCGAGCCCAAGCGCAGCGGCGATTCGAGCGGCGGTTTCGAGGTGCGTGATCGGGTCCATACGCCGGAGTCTAACGGGCGGGCGCCCCACCCGGCGCTTCGGGCTGCTGCGGCGCGAAGCCGTCGTACTTCACGAAGATTGCGACGTCTTCGTCGCCGGGGGCGGAAGATTCCCACGCCGCGATGTAGAGGGCACCGAGGAAGTCGGAGGCGTCGGCGAGCCGTTCGGCGATGAACTCCGCTCCCGGTGCTTTCCAGAGGTCGCCGGACTTTTCGAGTATGTAGAGCGGTTCGACCTGAGCGTGCGAGCGTTCGATCTGGCTGATGGTCGCGCCCCACGGGTTGGTCGGGTCGGGTGTGTTGGTTGCGGGAGGGTTCGATTTCAAGCGGGCGCGGATGGCGGCTTCGCCGAGGCTGTGCACGCGGAGCGTGTCGGCATCGATCTGGCCGTGGATTTCTTTCCTGGTCGAGTAGCCGTTCGGATTGTCGCCGATCCAGCCGTGGTGGTGGCGCGTGGTGTGCAGGGGCTGGGCGCAGTCGCCGACGAAGTGGGCAAGCGAGCCCATCGACATCGCGATCGCCATGCGCACGGCCTGCACCTGGTTGCGCCGAGCGGGGTCGTTGATTTTCTCGAGGCAGCGCAGAGTCTTGAAGTTGGATTGGAGTTTGGCGTAGTTCTCGCAGATCGCCTGCGCGAGAAAGCCGGGGTAGGCGTCGGTCTTGGCCGTGTCGAATTTCGGATTGGACTGGCGGCCGGCGCTCGGGTGCGAATCGCGTGCGAGACGGAGTTGTGCCGCGAACTCGTGACGCAGCGGCTGGATCGTCTGGAGCGAGAGGCCGAGATCTGTGAGATCCTCCACGTCGAGGTAGTGGTCCGGGTTGTTGAGGTGGGCGAGGAACGGGTTCTTGATGTTCCGCCAGCGATCGGGCATGGTCGCCAGGTCGGCGATCTGGATCGACCAGTCCTCTTCGCCGATCCAGGTTGCGCCGGAGTCGGCGATTTTCTCTTCGAAGCGCTCGATGCCGATTCGTGTGATGGCCCGGTGGCCGGGCGCATCCCAGGCGAAGGCGGCGGGGGAGGAAAGGATCAGCGCGACGAGGTACAAAGTGGGGTTTCGCACGCGAATAGCGTAGCGAATTCCGGCCCGGGGCCCCTCGGGGCCCGCGTGCACCCCACGCCGGGGAATGAAACACGTGGATGCACTCCCGCCGTGGCGGACGGATTCGTGGAACAAACGCGAAACAAGGCGGGCGAAATGGTCCTTTCGCCCGCCTTGCGTGTTCTTGAATCGGTTGCCCGCGGAAACTAGGAGCGCCGGCGACGGCCCATCGCGACGATGCCGACGAACGCGAGTGTGCTCACGCCCGGTGCCGGGATGTTGCAGGTCTCGCAGTCTGTGCTGATCGTGTAGATGTCGCCGAATCGCTGATCGATCGCGGCCTGCGTGAGGAACGTGCCCCCCGCGGCCAGTTCGGTGATCCCGTTGATCGAGATGACCCCGCCGGCGGTGATGTTGAACCCGTAGCTTCCGGTCCAGAGCACCCCGATCTGGTCCGTCAGCTTGTTCCAGCAGACAAGGCTGAGCTCGGCGGTCCAGTCGATCGCGGCGCCGGTCCACGTGCGCTTGGGTTGATCGAAGAAGCTCAGCGTGTTGCCGCCGTTGGAGAACTTGTTCTGAACCCAGAGGTTCGGATAGTTGTTTCCGTCGCGCCCCTTGAGGTTCTCGTTCCAGTAGAAGGGGAAATCGTTGCCGGTGGGATCGAGTTCACCGGGATCGAAGTAAGGCGTGCCGGCGGGCGTGTTGGTGTTGAGGGGCTGGTTGGTCTTGATCATCTGGAGCCAGCGGATTTCGCCGGCGAAGTTCGCGGTCTTGGTCGCGTTGCCGTTGACCGTGATGCCACCTGTCGCGCCGTTGATGTACGTCGTGGGCACATCGAAGTTGATGGTGGCGAGCAGGTCGCCGTGGCACTTGATCTCCCGGTTGACGATTCCCTGAACCGCACCAAGCGAAGAAACGCTGCCCGCGATGAACGCGACCGCACAGGAAAGGAAGGCCAAAGTACGAGGCATGTTGGAACTCCAGGAAGGAACCCAAGCGGGCCGATCGCTTTCGATCGGCCGAGCCACGATGAACTTGGCGGTGCATCCTGCCCCGCCCCTCTCCGGAGCGCGCTGCGATGAATTGCGGAAACCGCGCCGCTCCAAAGCCCGGCCCGCGCCGGACTCGGGTAGTTTCCCGAGAAACACGAGGCGCGTCAAGACTGGTGTTGCGCGAATCGGGGGAAGAATCCGAGCGGTGTGGCGCGGCATCACGGCGCGATGAGGAAAACGCCTCCGTTCAGGAAACGAACAAGTCGCGGTGGGGCTCGTCATCGCGCTCCGGGCGCGCGGCGCGGGACATCAGCGAGCCGATGGCGGCAAGCGGATCGACCTTCTCGAACAGCACGGCGTGGACCGCGCGGGTGATCGGGACATCAACCCGGTACTTCTCCGCCAATTGCAGGACGGCACGAGTCGTGTACACGCCTTCAACGACGAACGGCGACTGGGCCAGATACTGCTCGACATCCGCGCCGCGGCCGATGGCTTCGCCGCACGAGCGGTTGCGTCCCTCGGGGCTGAAACAACTGGTGGCCAAATCGCCCACGCCGGCGATACCGGCGAAAGTCTGGGTGGATGCGCCCATGGCAGCGCCGAGCCGTGCGATCTCGGCCATGCCTCGCGAGAGCAGGGCGCTTTTGGCGTTGTTGCCGGCCTTGAGCCCGTCGAGGACGCCGGCCGCGATCGCGATGACGTTCTTCACGGCGCCCGCGAGTTCGATCCCGAGCATGTCGCTGCTGGTGTACACGCGGAGCCAGGAAGCGGTGAAGATCGACTGAATCTGGCAGGCGAATCCCGGGTCGTCGCTCGCGGCGACCATGGCAGCGGGAAGACAGAGGGCGAGCTCTGCCGCGATGGTCGGCCCGGAGAGACAGCCGATCGGGCGCGGGCGTCGGTCCGGGTTGTCGCGTCCGGAGCGATGCAGGACATCGGCGATGATCTCCGAAGGCCGGAGCATCGTGCCTTCTTCGATTCCCTTGGAGACCGAGACGATGCCGGCGCCGTCGGGCAGGAGGGGGGCGGCATTCTCGAGGGCGACGCGCATGAATTGCACCGGGATCGCGAGCACCACGACGTCGGCACCGCGGAGCGCATCCTGGAGCGAGAGGCAAACCTGGACAGTTTCGGGAAGGCGGAAATGGTGCAGCCTGGGGCTGCGGCGCGTTTGAGCGAGCTGAGCGCTTTCGGACGGGTTGCGGCCCCAAAGGCGAACGTTGACTGGCCGCCGCAGGAGCTCGGGCCCGGGAGGGGGCTGTTCGGCTGCTGCGGAAAGCACCGAGGCGCAAACAAGGCCCATCTGGCCGATTCCGAGGATGGCAACGGTGGCGAGGGTGGGGTTGTTTGGGGATGTCTGCACGCGGCGGGCCGTTGGTGAGGGCGCTTCTCTGATCCCGGTTGCGGTCCGAACCGGTCGGGCGGGAACGTCGTATTGTTGGCGTGCCGGAACGTTCGTCCGGCGGGCCGGGCTTTCTGTCCGGCATTGGCGCGTTGGACTTTGCGAGATATCGATCGAGTTATGGCGCCGAGCAAGGCGTCGAGCAAGGTTTTGCGGTCGCGGTTTGCCCGGTGTGTCTTGACTGCTTGTCGGTTCCTTCACCCCCCGAGAACTATGGCTTCCCACTCACACCCCCACCCCCACGCACACGATCACGGCTCCCACACGCACGATCACGCCAGCGACGAACTGGTGTGTTGTTCGCACCACGAGATCGAGATCGAGCGGTACATCAACCTGTCGCTCTTGGGCGGCGTGCTGGTGTTTGTCACCACGGCGGCCCGGGTATTGCCTTTGGGCATCTCGCCCGCGATCGTTCAGATTCCCGCCATGATCGGCGCGGTGCTGCTGGCGCTGCCGCTGTTGTACGCGGCGTGGAAGGAAGTCTGGGCGGTACACCTTTCGAGTTCGTCGCTCGCGGCGATCGCGATCATCGCGGCAATCGCCATCGGCGAGTACGAGATGGCGGGCTGGCTCGCGTTCATCCTCGTGATCTTCGGTCAGTTCGTCCGTCGGAGCGCGACGGGCGCTCAGCGCGCGATCGCGGAGCTGGTTCAGTTGACTCCCGATGTCGCCCGCCTTGTCGAGAACGGTGCGGAGCGCGATGTGCCGCTCGGACAGGTCAAGGTCGGTTCGCTCGTTCGTGTTCGCCCCGGCGAGAACCTGCCGGTGGACGGCAGGGTGCGGACGGGCCGCTCGACGATCAACCAGGCCTCGCTGACGGGTGAAGCCGCTCCCGTGGAGGTGCAGCCGGGCGATCAGGTGTACGCCGGCACAAGCAACCTCACCGGCGGCATCGATATCGAAGTCACGCAGATCGGCGCCGACACGACGATCGGCAAGGTGACGCAATTGATCCGCCAGGCGGAGAGCAGCCGCACGCCCCGGCAGCTTCTGATCGAACAGGTCGCGGGCTTCTTTGTGCCGGTGGTTCTTTCGGTGGCGTTCATCGTCTGGTTCTTTATGAGCCAGTCGGACGATCCGAATGTGCAGAAGAATGCGATGAAGACGGCGGTGGTCGTCCTCGTGGTGGCGTGCCCATCGGCGATTCTGCTGGCGAGCCCGAGCGCGATGCTGGCGGCGTTTGCCGCGGCGGCGCGATTGGGCATCATGGTGAAGCAGCCGAGCTATCTCGAAGCGTCGGCCGACATCACGGCGGTCGTGCTCGACAAGACGGGCACGATCACCACGGGCAAGTTCCAGGTGACCAAGCTGGCCCCGGCGCCGGGCGTGGACGGGGCGGATCTGCTCCGTGCTGCCGCGAACGGCGAGCAGCACTCGAACCACCCGCTGGCGCAGTCGATTCTGACGACAGCAAAGGCGGCGCGGGTCGAGGTGGACGGGACGCAAAACTACGAAGAAATTCACGGCCGTGGCGTGATCGCCCGGACATCGATCGGCGAGATCCGCGTCGGGCGCGGGAGCTGGCTTGCCGAGGGCAATCCCGGCATCGCGCACGAGATGGAAGAGGTGGAGAGGCGGATCGAGGGCATGACCGGCGTGCACGTGATGCGTGACGGCCGGTACCTCGGCGCGGTCGGGCTTGAGGATACGGTCCGCAGCAACTGCCGCCAGGTGATCCAGAACCTGCGCGAGAATGGTGTCAAGCACGTGGCGATGTTCACGGGCGACCGGCTCAGCGTTGCGACGCGGGTTGGTCAGGCCGTGGGCGTGGACATGATCGAGGCCGAGTGCCTTCCCGAAGAAAAGCACGAGCAGATCCGCGGGCTGAAGAAGCTCGGCTATCGCACGCTGATGGTCGGCGACGGCATCAACGACGGTCCGTCTCTTGCCGAGGCCGATGTTGGAATCGCGATGGGATTGTCCGGCTCCGACATCGCGGCGAACTCCGCCGGCGTCGCACTGATGAACGATGATCTCTCACGCATCCCGTTCCTGATCGAGCTTTCACGGCGCACGCGTTCCATCATCGCGCAGAACATCGCGGTGTCGGTGCTGATTGCGATCGTGGGCCTCGTGCTCGCGGCGACCGGCAACTTCAATCGCGCCGGCGAACTTGGCCTGCCGTTGGCCGGCTTGTATCACTTCCTGGGCGATATCTTCGTCCTGGCGAACAGCTTCCGGTTGTTCCGTTTCGGCGAGAGCTTTGCCTCGACCGAGAATGTGCAGCCGGCGCTCAAGCGTCGTGCGGCATCGGTGCGTGGTCTGGCTGGATCACAGCCCGCCACGGCGTAACGCATCGCAGAACAAAGCACTTCCTCGAAGGCCCGGCAATGCCGGGCCTTTTCTTTGCGCGTGCGAGACATATGGAGAGCGTCAGCCCTGCGAGACAGCTTGCTTACAGCAGCGTGCCGCGGAGGATGAGGATGGCGGCCGTGAAGTAGATGATGATGCCGGTGACATCGACGAGCGTCGCGACGAACGGCGTGCTCGATCCGGCCGGGTCGAGTTTGAGCTTTTTCAATCCGAACGGCAGCAAAGCGCCCATCACCGAGCCCCACAAGACAACGCCGAAGAGGCTGGTTGAAATTGCCGCGGCAAGCCGAACGTAGTGCTCCTGCACTGATGAGTCGACATATTCAATACCTGCTGCATCCTTGCGGGTATCGACCCACCAGCCCATCAGCCCCCAGATGCCGACGCGGACGAAGCCGATTGATCCGATGATCAGGCCGAGCACGGTGGCGACCATCAGCTCGCGGCGGAGAATCCGCCACCAGTCTTTGACGAGCACTTCGCCCGTGCCGAGTGCGCGGATCACGAGCGTCGAACTCTGGGAGCCGGAGTTGCCGCCGGAAGAGATGATCGCGGGCACGAAGATCGAGAGCACCACGACTTTCTGGATCTCGTCGTCGAAGAAACGCAGGGTGTTGCTGGTGAGCAATTCGCTCAGGAACAGCAGCGCGAGCCACGGCGCACGCTTCTGCACGAGCGATCGCACGCTCGCCTGCGCGAAGTTCTCATCGAGGGCGGCCATGCCGCCGACCTTCTGGATGTCCTCGGTGAATTCCTGCTGCGCGACGTCGGCAACGTCGTCGGCGGTGACGATGCCGATGAGGTTTCCGCGGCTATCGACAACGGGCAGCGCCGTTCGGTCGTAGCGGGCCATGAGCTGCACCGCTTCTTCCTGGGGCTGATCGGCCCGCAGGGTAACGAAGTTGCGGTTCATCAGGTCTTCGATCTTTGCCGAAGGATCGGCGAGGAAGATCTGGCGAAGCCGAAGGTCATCGATCAATTTGCCCGATTCATCGACCACGTAGACGACGTTGATGGTTTCGGCATCGCGGCCGTGCTTGCGGACGTGATCGAGTGCCTGCGCGACCGTCCAGTCGGGCCGGATCTTCAGATAGTCGGGCGTCATCAGACGGCCGACCGTGCGGGGCGGGTAGCCGAGGATGGCCTGTGTGGTCGCGCGGGTCTGGGGCGAAAGGCTGGCGACGACGCGCTCGGCGACCGATTCGGGCAGTTCGTCGAGCAGGCGGACCTGGTCGTCGGCGCTCATGCCCTCGATCACGCGCACGGCGCCCTCGGCGCCGAGCTCGTTGATCAGGCGTTCCTGGAATTCCGGCGAGAGATACGCAAAGGCTTCGGCCGCGGCATCCCGGGGCATGAAGCGGAAGCCCAGGGCCGCGTCCGCGGGCTCCAAGCTCGAAAGGATGTCGGCGACGTCGACCGGGGGCAACCCGTGCAGCGCGCTGCGGACCTCGGAGAACGCTCCCTCCTTGATCAGCGCGGCAATATCGGGGGCCAGAAGCTCGGCCGTGAGATTCACAGGCTCATCAAAGCACGACGGGCCACGGGCCGCAACCGCCCGGTCTGCAAAAAGGACTCAAAGCACGAGATCGCCCAGGCTCTTCAGCCCCAACGGCTCGTGCGTGAAGAAGGGCTCGCCCGCCGCGGTTCCGATCCGCGAACCCATGAAGACCACGGCGGAGTCCAGCCTTTCGAGCTGGCCCTTCGCGGCGGGATTGAGCTCGAACTGCGTGCGGTAGGCGCCGATCGCGGCGCGCCTCTTGGATTCATAACCGGCGATATCGAGGATGAAGGTGGGGTCGGGCACCCGGCGCAGGTGCGTGCAGTAGTAGTAGATCAACCATTTCGGATAGACAGGCGGCTTGCCCAGATCGCCCGGCATGGGTTGGCGCGTGAGTTTCGCATCGAAGCGGGCGTCTTCAACGATCCGCGTTGTCGCGATGTGGTCCGGATGGGCATCGAGCGGATGCGGACAGAACACGATCGAGGCCTGATGCGCGCGGATCTGTCCGGCGACGAGGTGCCTGGTTTCGATCGAGTGCTGCACCCGCCGATTCGGGAGGTCGAGGAGTGTCCGCGTGATCCGGGGCTTTCCTTCCCCCGGTTGAAGGGCGTCGAGCGCGGCACGCGCTTCGACCAGGCGTGTTTCTCGGTCGCCGATCGGGGTTGGACTCCCGTCGGTCATATCCAGAATCAGGATGCTGTGCCCCTGATCGGCGAGTCGGGCGATCGTGCCACCCATGCCGAGTTCCTGATCGTCCGGGTGCGGGCCGACGACGAGTATGTTCGCCATAAAGAGATTCCGGTGGTCGGGCGTCAGTTCGGGTCGGCGGCCTCGGGGTTGGCGGGAACGTTCTCGAATTGCTGGGGCGCTTTGGCGTCGTCGCTCTTGGCGGCGAGCGAGAACGGGCCCGTTGCGGGACGCCACGGGGGCTGACCCTGCCAACTGAGCTGGCGGGCATAGACCCACATCGGGACGGTGTTGCGGATGGGTGTCGAGACGCGTTGCTCGACGGGGCTGGGCGTCACGACGAAGCTGGGGTTGGGAGGCGAGAGCGAGACGAAGACCTCGGTGCGGCCCCGTTCCTCCATGATCTGATCAAGGGAAACGGTCCAACCTCCGATCGGGGGCTGCGCCACGATGGTCCACTGCGGGCTGGATTCGATCCAGACGGTGGGGCCGCTCCATGCGTTCGGGGTCTTCTCCGGAATGAAGCGGCCGGGGCCGCAGGCGCCCAGCGTGAGTGTGAGAAGTGCCGCGCCGAATGCGGCAACGACTTTGCGAGTTTTTCGAGTCATCGGAACGATGCTGTCCATGCGCGAAGATCGTAACCGGTGGCCGCACGCACGCGGCCGAAAGAACGACTCGATCGCGCGGAATCTGCCTGTTTCAATCCGGAGTCGTCAAGCCATGTCTCGCCACAGGATCGCGTGTGTCTCCCGCCTCGGGCTGATTGCTTTGACCGTGGTTGCGTCGGTTGGGTTGGGCGGCTGCTCGTCGTTCGACAGCAAACCGACGGGGCGGCCGGTCGCGTTCCGGGAGGAGCCGGACATCCGTGTCCGCATCAAGAAGAACGTTCTGCAGACCCGGATCGAGGGCCCGAGCCACATGGTGATCCGGCCCACGACGGTTGTTCGAGCGGAAGCGGTCACCGGGCCGCTCACGTTCCGGGGGACTGTGAACGGGATGGTGATGACGGACGGAACGGGGCACCAGCGGGAGTTTGCCCCCGGGACCGATGTTGAGGTCTTGCCGCGGGAGATGACCGACGCGGAGCGCCGCTCGAGCGATGGATACCGCCCGGGCGACGCACTGGTGGTGGACGGCGATACCCACCCCGGCTTTGCGCTGATTCACTCCAAGTCGGGGGATGGGGGCGTGCTGGATGTGATCGGCGTCATGCCGATCGAGACGTACGTTCCTGGTGTCATCAGCCACGAATTGATTTCGACGTGGCCCCGGCAGACGTTCGAGTGCCAGGCCGTCGCGGCGCGGAGTTACGCCCTGCACGAGCGGGATCGATCTCGGCGTGCCGCCGAGTACTTTGATGTCGAGAGCAACACGAGCGACCAGATGTTCGGCGGGCTTTCCAGCCTGACGGTCGCGGTGGAAGCCACGCGGGCGACCCGGGGTGTTGTGATGACCGAAGGGGTGAGCGGGCCGGCGGCGCGGGTGCTGCTCCGGACGTATTACTCGTCCACGTGCGGCGGCGAGCAGGCCTCAGCCAAGGATGTCTTCCCGACAGCCGGGGCCAGCGCCTTCAACCTGGCCAAGCCCTTGCAGGCCCAGAAGCGGGCGCATTTCTGCCAGAGCGCGGGCCGGTATCGCTGGGGCGTGCGCCGGAACGACATGGAGCTTTCCAAACGCATCCGCGCGTGGGGAACCAACGCCGGGCACCCGGTCAAGGGCGTGGGCCGCGTGACGGAGTGCAAGGCGCTCGACCGGAACGTCACGGGCAGGCCGATCCGCTACGAACTGACCGACGATCGGGGGCAGGTTTTCAAGATCAACGCCGAAGAACTGCGGAACGCCTGCAACTTCATGACCCCGGGCGTCCCGGAGATCACGAAGGAAACTCGCGTCTACAGCGGCAACCTGGAGATGTCGTTCGCTTCGGGCGAAGTGGTCATCGGCGGCAAGGGCTTCGGGCACGGCGTCGGGATGTGCCAGTACTGTGCGAAGGGAATGGCAGAGAAGGGCTGGGATTGGCCCGCGATGATGAAGCTTTTTTACCCCGGCGCGGGAACCATGAAGGCGTATTGAGCGGCCCGTGGCAATCAGCCGAGCAGATCGATCACCATGCCCTGGATGATCTGATCCGCAGAGCGGTTCATGTTTTCCAGCATCTTGTTGGTCTGCTGGTACGACGTGTAGAGCTGGGCGGCACGGAAGAGCCTTGCTCCCTCCGCACGCAGCTTGCGCTCGGATTGCACCACATCGGGAACTTCCGGCATCGAGGCCACCTGCTGCGCGAGCCGGGCGGCGGCTTGGCTGTATTCCCGATTCTGCTTGGTCAGGTAGAGGTCGAAGGGCGTGGGTGGGCCGTTGGTCAGTAGCGCCCGGAGATACTGATTCTGCGAGAGCAGAACCACATCGAAAGGAGCTTGTGCACCTTGAGTCAATACCGGCGTCGCCGTGCCGTCATTTCGAATGACGGCCGGAATGTACGTCGGTCCCTGTTCAACTCTGTTCACCGGCGGGAGCACGGAGAACTGTCATTCAACCGATGTGCCACGCACCGAGCCGGGAGGACAGAACCGATAATCCGCCGGTTTTCGGGCAATGCAGCGGGCTTCGACTCGGACGCGGACGACCAGGGGGTTCCGTCTGTGCCGCCTGTGGCGGGTTGGAAACGTCCGGAGTAGGACGTTGACAACACGCGACACTTCCAAAGATCAGCCCGTGCTTCGAACTTCGGAACTCGAGTACGACCTGCCGGAAGACCGGATCGCTATCGAACCGGCGTCTCCTCGCGACAGCGCCTTGCTGATGGCGGTCGATCGCCGACGCGGATCGATCTTGGAACATGCGCAGGTGCGAGACCTTCCCCGATTCCTGCGGGCGGGGGATGTACTTGTTTTCAATACAACCAAAGTCGTTCCGGCGCGGCTCGTCGGCACGCGCGAAGACACCGGCGGCGCGATGGAGGGTTTGTTCCTTTCGCGATCGCGGGAGGGCGATACTGAACGGTGGGTGGCCTTGCTCCGTGCGAAAAAGGTCCGTCCGGGTTTGCGGTTCGCGCTGGAAAACCGGCTTGGCGAACCCAGCGGAGTGGTCCTCACGGCAATCGGCCGGGTCGAAGGTGAAGCGGGGGCCTGGGCGGTCGGTGTCGAGAACGCTGCCGGGGGTGACGCACTCGAGCGTGCCGGGCACACGCCTTTGCCTCCGTACATCATCAAGGCCCGTGAGCACGCGCACCGGCAATCGGACGAAGCGACCGATCTCGCCCGGTACCAGACGGTGTACGCGCGTTCGGAAGGCTCGGTGGCGGCGCCAACTGCCGGATTGCATTTCACGCCCGAGCTGATGTCGGCGCTCGAAAAGATGGAGGTGGAGCGGGTGGATGTCACCCTGCACGTCGGAACAGGCACCTTTCGTCCCGTCGAGGTCGATGTGGTCGAGCAGCATCCGATGCACACCGAAAGCTGTTCGATGTCGAAGGAGGCGGTTGCCCGCGTGCTCCGGGCGACCCAGGAGGGGAGGAGGGTCATCGCGATCGGCACGACCAGCGCCAGAACCCTGGAGAGCTACGCCCGGGCGTTCGACGCACTGCCTGGGAGCGGCGAGGGAGCACCAGCTGCGATTGAGCGGCTTCCGGAATCGATCGACACGTCCATCCTCATCACACCCGGGTATCGATGGCGCTGGGTGACGGGGCTCATGACCAACTTCCACCTGCCCCGGAGCACGCTGCTGGCGATGGTGGGGGCGTTCATCGGGGCCGGTGCGGGCGACTCGGGGATCTCGAGTCTGCGCGCGCTGTACGTGGAAGCGATCCGGATGCGATACCGGTTCTACTCGTACGGCGACGCGATGCTGGTGCTCGACCGCTGAAACAGGCGGCCTTTGGTGCGGGCAAAGGGCGTCAACCGATATACGATTCGCGCGCCGGAGAGGCTGCCGCAGGGAGGCATCGGGAATGGATACGTTCGTGATCGAGGGTGGTCGGCGCCTGGAGGGCAAGCTCCGGATCAACGGGAGCAAGAACGCAGCGCTTCCCCTGATGTGCGCACCGCTGCTGACGGACGAACCCGTGACCCTGCGGGACGTGCCCAACCTGGCCGACATCCGGAGCCTTCGGAACCTGCTCGCCGAGCTCGGCTGCGTGCAGACCGGCGAGCAGCCCGGGATGATGCGTCTCCACACGCAGGATCCGACCAAGAGCCACGCCCGCTACGAAATCGTCCGCACCATGCGGGCCAGCATCAGCACCCTGGGCCCGATGGTTGCCAAGCGCGGCTATGCGAAGGTCTCCATGCCCGGCGGCTGCGCCATCGGCGATCGGCCCGTCGATCTGCACCTGCGTGGTTTGGCGGCGCTCGGTGCCGAGATCACGCTCGATGGCGGCGACATCATCGCCAAGGCGCCCCGCAAGGGCCTGCAGGGGGCGACGATCTTCCTGGGCGGCCAGTTCGGTTCGACCGTGCTCGGAACGGCCAACGTGCTGTGTGCCGCGACGCTCGCGAAGGGGACGACGGTGATCGAGTCCGCGGCATGCGAGCCCGAGATCGTCGATCTGGCCAACCTGCTCATCAAGATGGGCGCGAAGATTACCGGCCACGGTTCGCCGCGGTTGATCGTCGAAGGCGTTGAGAAGCTCTCCGGCGTTGAGTACACGGTCATGGCCGATCGCATCGAAGCGGGCACGTTCATGCTCGCGGCGGCGATCACCAACGGCGATGTGACGCTCGAGAACTGTCCGATTGATGCGATGCTGGTCGTGAAGGATAAGCTGAACGCGATGGGGATCAACCTTGCCGTCAGCGGGAACGATCTGCTCCGCGCGACCGTCCGGGTCACCAGCGCTCGCACGCTCAAGCCCGTCGAGTTCACGACACAGCCCCATCCCGGATTCCCGACCGACCTGCAGGCCCAGATGATGGCCACCCTTACCTTGGCCGACGGGAACAGCGTGATCACCGAGCGGATCTTCCCGGAACGGTTTATGCACGTTGCGGAGCTTTCCCGCATGGGGGCCCGCCTGATGCGTCAGGGGCCGACGGTGATCGTCAGCGGGGTGCGGAAGCTCGTGGGAGCTCCGGTGATGGCGAGCGACCTGCGGGCGAGCGCCGGGCTGGTTCTGGCGGGGATGGCCGCGGAAGGCACCACGACGCTCAACCGGGTCTACCACCTCGATCGCGGGTACGAGAAGATGGAGGACCGCCTGGCCTCTCTCGGAGCCAGCATCCGGCGCGTCGACGACAAGGACCTGCCGAGCCACCTGACCGGCGGCGCGGATTAGTCGGAAACCCGGCCCGGTTTGAACCGTCCAACCCGTTGCGGAAGCAGTTTCCGCGGGCGTGAACTCGTTCGCATCCTGTCCGTATGATGGGTGGACGGAGGTTCTCCCCTTCCGTGATTCGGCCATGGCCTTTGCAGGAGCCAGCAATGCGGCAGCTACTTTCCGCGTCTTTCAAGTCGGCACTTGTGTTCACCGTGATCGCGGGGATCGCGACGAGCGTGACGGGCGCCGGATTCGACCCCAACCGCAAGGGCGCGGGCGAGAATCGCACCAAGCTGACGGCGATGGAGCGAAGCCCGTTTGATTGGACGCTGCTGACGAAGTTGTCGGACTGGAAAAACGGCGCGGCGCCCACACCGGCTTCACTCGATGGCAAGGTGGTGCTGATCGTGACGTACTCGGATTGGTACCGTCCGGCGGCGCGGGCACTGGCTGTCGCGCGGCGCGCAGCCGAGACATACGGCAAGGACGGACTGGTCGTGATTGCGGCGCACAACCCGGAGGGCTGGAAGGACGCCGCGAAGCCCGAGGCCCCGACGGGCGGGACGATGCTGCTTGCCCACGATGAGAAGGGCGAGTTCCGCAAGGCACTGCTGAGCGCTCAGGAT
Organism: Planctomycetota bacterium; assembly: GCA_017303555.1. Lineage (GTDB taxonomy): Bacteria > Planctomycetota > Phycisphaerae > Phycisphaerales > UBA1924 > JAFEBO01. The sequence continues at coordinate 27,404 of JAFLCN010000017.1, read as the reverse complement.
CCGAATTTCTACTTCATCGATCGGGCTGGGCAGCTCCGCTTTGCGGATGTGGCGAACGAATCGGTGGAAGAAACGATCCAGTTCCTGATCGCCGAGAAGCGGGACGACGCCGCAAACCTGAATCAGAAGGAAGCGGAGGCGAAGCGTGCCAAGGCGGCGCAGGACGCCAAGACGTCGTCTATCAACAATCAGAACGATCTGCTGCGCAACCTGCCGGAACAGACATTTCCAGCACCGACGGCCGAGGCGTACGCGCAGGCGAAGTGGCCGAAGCTGCCGACCGATGAACGCGGAACCACCACATACGAACCGCGAAAAATCACGCTGCCGAACGCGGGTTGGTCGCCGAACCAGCCGCCGCTGACCGGGCGTGCGGTGCTGCTGTACTTCTGGAATCCGGGCGTGCCGGCCTCGTACGACCAGATGCAGCGTCTCGCGGACCTGATGCAGCGTCAGTACCAGCGCGATCTGGTTGTCGTGGGCGTTCTGAGCGACTTTGAATCGTTCGGGCAGCGCAACGACAAGCTGACCGACGAAGAAAAAGCCAAGAAGGTTCTGACGCCGGAGACGGCGCTCAAGCGGATTCAGGAGTTCCAGACCGCGCGCAAGTATGAGCACGCCATGGTCGTCGATCTCGCCGGTTCGGTCCTCAAGACCGTGACTTCCGAGAACGAGATTCCCTTGCCGTACGTCGCCGTCATTTCATCCGACGGCATGTCGAGGTGGTGGGGCTTCGTCGGTTCGCCGGAAGCCAAGGGCGCTCTCGACCGTGTGCTGGAGGTTGACCCCGGCGTGCAGGCGCGGCGCAAGGCCGAGGCGGAATACCTGCGCAGCACCGGCAACGGCGCGGTCGGCTCGCAACCCCAGGAAGCACCCAAAAAGTGAGTGCCGGTACGCTCCCGCTTCTGAATCTTGTCTTGCACGAGCCGGAGATTCCGAACAACACCGGCAACATCGGGCGCACGGCGCTCGTTCTTGGTTGTTCGCTGCACCTCATCGGGCCGCTCGGCTTTGACACGAGCGACAAGGCGTGCCGGCGCGCGGGGCTCGACTACTGGCCCAGGCTCGGGGTGAAACACCATGATTCCTGGGCTTCGTTCCACGCGGAACAGTCGCCCTCCCGGCTCTGGTTTTTTTCTGCACACGCCCGGCGCAGCGTGTTCGACGCCGAGTTTCAAAGGGGTGATTGGCTCGTCTTCGGGAAAGAAACCGCCGGTTTGCCCGAGTCCATCCTGCGGGCGGCGCCCCCTGACTCGTGTCTTCGATTCCCGATGGTCGAGGGCGAGCGCGGGCTCAACCTCGCGACCGCCGTGTGTGCCGCGGCATACGAGGGCGTGCGGCAGTTTTCCGCTCGGGGCGAGATCCGCATCGACGAACGCGGGGTCATCCTGCCCTGAACAGGGTCACGCCCGGCCGCGATCGGCCGGGAAGATAAAGCGATCGAGAAACTCGGAAGTGTTCCAGATGCAGTGCTTGAGGGCGTGCGCGCGACCGGCGCGGCCCATGTCGGCTCGGAGCGCCGCATCGCGCGCGAGAATCGCCATCTTCGAGGAGATCTCCGCATCGGTTGCGAAGCAGAGCCCGCCCCCGGTCGCCAGCTTCTCGCGGATCGCGGGCAGATCTCTCCCGAGCACGGGAATCCCCGTCAGCATCGCCTGAACACACGCCTGCGAATAGGTTTCAGATGCGGACGCGATGATCAGGACGTCCATCGTGCGGAGGAACGCCGGCACCTCTGAAACGGGCATCCACGGGTGCGCGATCACTCCGGCGCCCCAGGCTGCACGCGTGGTCGCTTCTGGAAGCACTGGAAAGCTGGCAAGGTGCAGTTCGCAGCCGGGGCGGATATCGGGCGGGAGAGATGCGAACGCCCGCACCACGCCGTCCACGCCCTTGAGCGCTGTATCCAGCTTGCCGAGCATGCAGAACCGCACCGGCCCGGTTTGCCGTTCGGGGGCGGGAAAGAAATCCGCCGGATTGCAGATCCCGTAATACACGTCGACGGGGGTTGCGGTCGAACCGGCGGGGAACGCGTCGGCCACGTGCCGGCTCACGGCGACGACGCGCGCGGGCCAGCGTGCGAGCGCTCTCAGGAACTCGGGCTTGGGCGCCGCGTTCGCCTGGATCACCATGCGATCAAAGACGCCACGGCGCAGCATCATGTTGATGCCGGGCACGATCCCGCGAGCAACGTTGCCGACAAACGCGACATCGAACTTCCGCTTGCGGAGGGCGATCGCGGCGGCGATCGTCGTGAAGAGCGGCTTGCGGAACGCGGGGACGGCGACGACCTCAAGATTCGCTGCGCCCGCGAGCGCCCCCATCTGCTCGGCGAAGCGTGCCTTCCAGGTGCGTTCGATCGGCACGCAGACGCGAAAGCCGAGTGAAACAAGGTCCTTGAGGATCTGGAAGTCCATCACCTGCACGCCGCGGATCTGCTTGCGGGTGCGGTCGGCAAGGAACGTCGGCGCGAGGTAGAGGATCGAACGCGCGGCGTTCATCGGGGGCGAATGCTCCGGGTTTCCTCGGCCGGATCAGCCGAGTGCCGCGGCACCGGCGACGATTTCGGTGAGCTCGGTCGTGATCTGCGCCTGACGTGCGCGGTTGAAGACGCGCGTCAGCCGCTTGCCCATCTTGCCGGCGTTGTCGGTCGCGGCCTTCATCGCGACCATGCGTGCAACCTGCTCGCTGACGATCGCGTCGTTGAAGGCCTGGAAGAGCACGGCCTTGACGGCGGACGGCAGCAACTCGCCCAGAAGCTCTTCGGCCGAGGGGCTGAACTCGTACTGCGTGGTCGCTCCGCTCTTGGTCTCGGCCGCGGCGGATTTCTTTTCGGCTTCGTCGGCTTTGAAGGGGAGGAGCTGCATCACCGTCGGGATCTGCTTGCCCGCGGAGACAAACTTCATGTAGATGACGTGGACGCTGGAAACCTCGCCGCTGGTGAAGCGGTCGATGTAGTTCTGCGCGAGCTCCTCGACCTTTTCGTAGGTGGGCTTGTCGCCGAACTGGTTGTGCTGCTGCGAGACGGGGATTTTGTTGTACTTGAGGAAGCCGGCGCCCTTTTTTCCGACCAGTTCGATAAAGCCGGCGCGGCTCGCCGGATTCTCGCGGACAAAGTGCATGCCCGTGCGCAGGATGCTGCCGTTGTACGGGCCGCAGAGGCCGCGATCGGACGTCAGGACAAGCAGCAGGGGCTTCGCGCCCGGCTTAGCGGGGCCGCTGGTGAGCAGCGGATGCTTGATATCGGTGAGGCCCTTGGCGAGGCTGGCGACCAGTTCGAAGAGGGCGTCGGTGTACGGGCGGCTGGAGACCGAGCGCTGCTGCGCTGCCGAGAACTTCGCCGTCGCGATCATCTGCATCGTCTTGGTGATGCGCCGGATGTTGCCGACAGCCTTGATCCGCTTCTTGATCTCGCGAGTCTTGCCCATAGGGGGAGAAGCGTAGGCGATTGGGGGTCAGGAATCGCCTCGGAAGGCAGACAGATCGGTGGGTGTTTGGTGCTTACAGGGCCGGAAAATCAGGCCGGAATGGCCCCAACGGGTTCGGCAAGAATTTTCTCTGCCGCGGCAAACGCGAGCGAGACACCCGGATGGTCACGGGCCTCGATCCGGATGGACTGGGCCGGTGCGTCCGCCGCGACAATTCGAGCGAGGGCGCCGGGCTTCAGGCCGTGGCGGGCGACAAACGCGAGAAACTGCTGATCCTGATCGACGATGCGGGAAACGCGGATGCGGGCGCCCGGCGCGAAGCCCGTCAGCGACTTTCCGACACCCTCGCGAACGCCCCCCTTGCTATCCGGAATCGGGTCGCCGTGCGGATCGACGCTCGGGTGCCCGAGGTGCCGGTCGAGCGCCTCCAGCACGATCGGTGAAATCGCGTGTTCGAGCCGCTCGGCCTCGGCGTGCACGAGGCTCCAATCCAGGTTCAGGGTCTCGACGAGGAAGGTCTCGATCAACCTGTGGCGGCGGAGGATGTCGATGGCGGCTTTCTCGCCCCTGCTCGTCAGTTTCACCCCCCCGAATCGTTCGTAGCGAACCAGCTTGGCCGCGGTGAGTTTCTTCACCATCGTCGTTGCGGTTCCGGTGGTGACGCCCACGACCGTCGCGATGCGCGACATGGCGGCCTCGCCCGCGGCGGCCTCGCGGCTCAGGGCGTAGATCGCTTTCAGGTAGTTTTCGACCGTTTCCGTTGCCAATCGGGCTCCCGAACGGACCCATCATACCCGCACCGGGGCCGGGATTGACTTTTCATCGACAAAACTGTACAGTTTGATGACTCAAACTTTTGGTTCGGCCGAAGGACAGGCGCGGATGAAACGGGTTCTTGGAATTTTCGGGCGGGCGGCGGGCGGGCTTTGCCTGTGCTGCGACGCCCCCGCCCAGGGCCCGGGCAAATCGGGCTACACGCTCTTCAATCCGACGCCCCGGGATCAGATGCGGGAGATGAGCACCGATCGGCCGGATATCACCGAGAGTCCGCACACCGTGGATGCGGGGCATTTCCAGCTCGAGATGTCGTTCGCGGATTTTTCGTACGATCGCAACAGCCCGGATTCGCTGACGACGCGGGGCGTCGCCGCCGCGCCGATGCTTCTCAAAGCGGGGCTGCTCAATTCGGTCGATCTCCAGCTCGGGCTCGATCCGTATACGTGGATCCGAACCACCGACCGGGCGGCAGGCGCGAGCGAAACGGCGCAGGGATTCGGCGACATCGCGCTGCGGCTCAAGGTCAATCTCTGGGGGAACGACGAGGGTGAAACCGCGTTCGCGCTCATGCCGTTCGTCACGTTCCCGACCGCTTCGAACGATCTCGGCGCCGGCGAGGTGGAAGGCGGCATCATCGCACCCTTTGGGGCTGATCTGCCGCACGGCTTCAATCTGGGGTTGATGGCCGAGTTCGATTTCGTCCGCGACGAGGACGGCGACGGGCAAGATGTGGAGTTTGTGCACACGGCCACCATCGGGCGCCCGATTGTCGGAGATCTCGACGGTTTCATCGAGTACGCGGGCTTCGCGAGCCTGAGCGGGGGGCACAGCTACCGGGCCAGCTTCGATGCGGGCCTCACCTACGGCGCGACGCCCGATGTGCAACTCGATGCGGGCATTCGGATCGGTCTGACGCAGGCTTCGGAAGATTTCGGTGTGTTCGGCGGCATCTCGGTTCGGTATTGAGCGGATTTTCGGCCTTCGAGCGAGAGAAGCAGCTTGGAAGCGTGAAGGAACGGGCAATGGATCGACACAGATGGAACTCGTTCGGGCTTTTCACCTTGCTGGCGCTGGTAGCCGGCGCGCTGGGGGCGGCGCCCGCGGAGCCGCAGCCTCCGCTCAAGGTCATCGCGACCACGGGCATGATCGCCGACGTCGCGCGTGAGGTGGGGGGCGGGCACGTCCGCGTCACGGCGTTGATGGGCGAAGGGGTCGATCCGCATCTGTATAAGGCCTCGCCCGGCGATGTGCGGGCGATGTCGGATTCGGACGTTGTCCTGTACAACGGGCTCCACCTCGAAGGCCGCATGGCGGATGTCATCGTCAAGATGGCCGGTCGCCGGACCGTGGCGCAGGTCACCGACGCGATCGACGAGAAGCTGCTGCGCGAGCCGCCGGAGTTTCAAGGGCAGTTCGATCCGCATGTCTGGTTCGATGTCGGTCTGTGGATGCGGGTCGGTGATCGCATCCGCGACACGTTTCGAGAGAAGGATCCGGCGAACGCCGATGCGTACACCGCTGCCGCGAAGTCGTACGCGGAAGTGCTCGCGGCGCTGAACGAGTACGCGAAGGCCACGATCGCCACAATCCCCGAGGATCATCGGGTCATGGTCACGGCGCACGATGCGTTCGGGTACTTCGGGCGCGCATACGGGCTCGAGGTGAAGGCCATCCAGGGGATCAGCACCGACAGCGAGGCGAGCCTGAAGGACATGAACGCGCTGGTGGATGAACTGGTGAGAAGGAGGATCCCCGCGGTGTTCATCGAGAGCAGCGTGCCCCGCAAGACGGTGGATGCGCTGGTCGAAGGCTGCAAGGGCCGCGGCCACACGGTCGCGATCGGGGGCGAGCTTTTCAGCGACGCGATGGGCAAGGACGGAACGCTCGACGGAACCTACATCGGCATGGTGATTCACAACGTGGACACGATCACGAGGGCGCTCGGAGGAACGGTGCCGGAGAAGAAACCGGGCGTTCTGGGCGAGTACCTCGCCGGGCGCTCGGAAAAACCGGCGGGAGATCATCGCCGATGAGCATCCCCCGCCGCGCCCCATTCACGCCGGACGTGCAATCCTGGTCCGATCCGGTCAGCGTGGAGGTTCACGATGTGACGGTCGCGTACCGGCGCAAGCCCGTGCTCTGGGATGTTGATATCTCGCTCCCGGCACAGAGCCTGATCGCGATCGTCGGCCCCAACGGCGCGGGAAAGTCCACGCTGCTCAAGGCGATCCTGGGTCTCGTGCCGCTCGCGAGCGGCGAGGTCCGCATCTTCGGAAAGCCGCTGAAGCAGTCGCGATCGCTCATCGGGTACGTCCCGCAGCGCGAGACCGTGGACTGGGATTTCCCTGTGGATGCGCTCGATGTCGTGCTGATGGGCAGGTACGGAAGGCTCGGCTGGATCCGTCGGCCGGGCCGGACCGACCGCGATGCCGCCATGGAAGCGCTCCGCAAAGTGGGGATGGAAGAGTTTGCGGCGCGCCAGATCAGCCAGCTCTCGGGCGGGCAGCAGCAGCGGGTCTTCCTCGCGCGGGCACTCGCTCAAGACGCCACGATTTATTTCATGGACGAACCGTTCGCCGGTGTGGACGCCGCGACCGAGAAGGCGATCGTCGGCGTGCTGCGGGAACTTCGCTCCGCCGGCAAGACCGTGATCGCCGTGCATCACGACTTGCAGACCGTTCCGGAGTACTTCGATCACGTCGTGCTGCTGAACATGCGGCTCGTTGCCGCCGGACCCGTCGCGACGACGTTCACCCGCGACAACCTGCAGAAAACCTACGGGGGGCGGCTCACGATCCTGGACGAGGCGATCGAATCGGTGCGGAGGGGCGGGCCGTCGAGCTAGGCGCCGGTCAACCATGGATCAATTTCTACGACTCATCACGCTTCAGGATGCGAACACGCGGATCGTGCTCATCGGCACGATGCTGCTGGGTATCGCATCGGCGGTGGTCGGGTCGTTCGCGGTGCTCCGGAAGCAATCGCTCGTCGGCGATGCCGTCGCGCACGCGGCGCTTCCCGGCGTGTGTGCCGCGTACTTTGTCGTTGGCGAGCGGAACTTTGTGGCGTTTCTCGCCGGCGCGCTGCTTTTCGGCGTGCTCGCCGCGGCATTTGTCACGTTCGTCACGGCCTGGACCCGCGTGAAGGAAGACGCCGCCATCGGCCTGGCCATCGGCGGGTTCTTCGGACTCGGCATCGTCCTTTCGCGGATCATCCAGAACCAGCCGGCCGGGAACCGCGCCGGGCTCGACAGTTTCATCTTCGGCAAGGCGGCAAGCATGGTCGCGGCCGATGCCCAATTGATCCTGGCTGTCGCCGCGATCGTGCTGGGCGCGACTCTTCTTTTCTACAAAGAGTTCAAGCTGCTGTGTTTCGATCGGGACTTTGCCGCGGGGCAAGGCTGGCCGACCGTTGCGCTCGATCTCTTCCTGATGGCACTTGTGTGCATCTGCACGGTGGTCGGCCTGCCCGCCGTGGGCGTGGTGCTCATGGTGGCGCTTCTGATCATTCCGGCTGTTGCGGCACGGTTCTGGACCAACCGGCTGGGCGTGATGCTGGTGCTCGCGGCAATCTTCGGCGGGGCCTCCGGGCTTCTCGGGACGATCCTGAGCGCCACGGTGCCCACGCCCGCCGGGGCGCTCAGCCGCGGCTGGCCGACCGGCCCGCTCATCGTGCTGACCGCGGCGTTCATCTTCATTGTTTCGCTGCTCTGTGCGCCCAAGCGCGGGCTGATCGCTGATCTGTTCAGGCGCTACGCGCTCCGCCGGCGCATCGCCGTCCAGAATCTGCTGCGCGATGTGTACGAAACGGTGGAGCCGATGGGCGACCTGGAGCGTGGCTGGCATCCGGAGAAGCTCGTCCGCCCCGCATCGTCGCACACGCTGGGACTGCGGCGCGCCCTGCGTGAAGGTTTGGTCGCCGCGCGACACTCGGAGTACACGCTCACGCCCGCCGGTCGCGATGCCGCGGTCCGGGTCGTGCGTGCGCACCGTCTCTGGGAGCTCTACCTGATCGAGCAGGCCGATATCGCGCCGGACCACGTCGATCGCGATGCCGACCAGCTTGAACACGTGTTGTCTCCGGCGATGATCGCGCAGCTCGAAGCCCGACTCGCCGAGCGAGAGCAGGTTCGTCCGCAGAGTCCCGTGGTGGACAAACCCGTTCCGGCGTCGCCTCATCCGATCGCTCCGCCGGTGCGCTCCCCGGGGGGCGCGTCGCTCTTGATCGCGTTCCTTGCGGTGTTCCTCGGCGCGTTCACGTTCGTTCCCGACGCGCGGGCCGGGGGCGAGGCGAACCGGCACGAGAACACGCGTGTCGTCATCGAAAGCGGCGCAGCCCCGATGCTCGCGAGCGCGGACGCATGGTTCAGCCTCGGCTCGTATCCGATCCGCAGCGACGACCTGTGGACCGTCGCGATCGCCATCTGCTGCTGCATCGCGTGCGGCCTGGTCGGCTGCTTCCTGCTGCTGCGTCGGATGTCACTCCTGGGCGACGCCATCTCGCACGCGATCCTGCCCGGGCTTGCCGCGGCGTTCTTCCTCACGGGCACCCGCGAGCCGATCGCGATGCTGGCCGGCGCGATGGTGGTGGGGGTGCTGACGGCGCTGATCTCGACCGGCCTCAACCGCTGGGGGCGAGTGCCGGAGGATGCCTCGATGGGCGTGGTGTTCACGACGTTGTTCGCGCTCGGTGTGATTCTCATCACGCTGGTGGCCCGCGATGTCGATCTCGATCCGGGTTGCGTGCTCTACGGGCTGATCGAGTTCGCTCCGTTCGATACCGTCAGGCTGCTGGGCCTGGAGCTTCCACGCTCGTTCGTCTGGCTTTTCATCGTTCTCGCGATCAACGTCACGCTCATCGCGGTCTTTTTCAAGGAGCTCAAGATCGTCTGCTTCGATCCGTACCTGGCGACGACGATGGGCATCAGCGCGACCGCGGTTCACTACGGGCTCATGACCGCTGTGGCCGCGACGTCGGTTGCCTCGTTCGAGGCGGTCGGATCGATCCTGGTGGTGGCGATGCTCGTCGCGCCGGGGGCGACGGCGCACCTGCTGACCGACAAGCTCGGTCGGATGCTCTGGTGGTCGGCCGCGATCGCCGGATTGAGCGCCGTTCTCGGCTATGCGCTCGCGGTCAGACTGAACACTTCCGTCGCCGGGATGATCGCCACGACCGCTCTTGGGCTGTTCGTGCTCGCAGCGATCGCCTCGCCCCGGCACGGTGTCATCGCACGGTGGGCGCACCGCAGGATTGTGACGCCAATCCCGACCACGCCGACGCGGTGAACCACACCCGCTCGATCTACCGGCTGAGCGCCGGCCCCGCCGATTGCTCCCACGCCTTCCCGAGCACCTGCTCCGCGTAGCGGCTCATCGCGTCGCGCAGCTGCTCGAAGCTTTCCAGCACGTAGTAGATCGGCTGGAAGTGGTCGATCTCGAAATCGGTGTTGCACACGCGCTCCATGTCGAACGGCCGCCACTCCGCCACCGGGCGCTCAAGGCAGTCGGGGGCGGAGTGTCCCTGCTTCTCCCAGGATCCCTTCAGCGCATACTCGCTCTCGGCGTGGCTGCTCACCAGCCCGCTGCCGTAGATCTTCACCTGGCCGTTTTCTTTGATCAGCCCGAACTCGACCGTGAACCAGAAAAGCCGACCCAGCCGCTTGATGTGCTCCTCATCATCGCACAGCAGCGAGGCCTTGCCGTACGTCTGGAGAAAATCGGCGAAGACCTTCAGCGCGTGCAACGGCACGTGCCCGAAAACATCATGAAAGATGTCCGGCTCGGGCAGATAGTCCATCACCTCGCGCGGGCGGATCAGCACCGTCGTCGGGAATTCGCGCTGCGCGAGACACGCGAAGAACGCCTTCGCCGGCAGATAGCCCGGCACGCCGAACGAGGCCCAGTTCGATTGCGCCCGAAGAAACTTGTTGATCCCGTCGATCTTCGTGCCTTTGGCCAGCCTCGCCCCGCCCGCGATCTCGATCTCTCGATCGAGCACCAGATCGTCCAGCAGCGGCAGCCGGTCCCGCGTGAGCCGAAGAATCTTCATCCCGTCGATGAACTGCCGGCTCACCTGCTTCTCCAGCACGCCCCAGCGCCGGTCGAACAAATCGCGCCACACCTCGTGATCCTGAGCCGTGTACTTGGTGTAGTTCTGCGTGATGTAGAACTTGTCGGCATCGATGTCCTGATGATGCATCTCCGGCGCACGGTCGGCGCACGCCTGCGCAAGCCGCGCTTCTTCCGAATCGATGATGTTGTTGTAGCGAATCTCGTGGCGCATGAGCCTCTCCGTGCCGGGCGACCTCATTCGGCCTTGCTGCGGCACTGTATCCAGCGGATCTCTGTTGCTTGTTCGGGCGCCATCCACCCCTCACCCCCCACGCACCGGATGCTCGCAAAAATAGCATGGGCCGCAATGACTGCGGCCCACGCCAGGTCAGAGGCGCGATGCGCCCCTTTATGTACGGCTAGATCGTGTCGCCCGAACGGGTTGCGCAGCGCGAGCGGGCTGCGCTCCGGCCACCAGCCCCAAAAGGAACCGGCGCAGTCGGTCGAGCATCGCGCGCAGCATCACGGTCTTCCTCCCTGCGCGCGTTCTGACGCACGCTCCCTGATTCCTCATCCCGGTTTGCGCGGCAGGCGCGGAACACCTGTCGCCCGGATGCCCGGAATCTCTTGTCTCCCGGCACAGAGACTACCTCTCGGCTTCCGTAGAACGCAAGCAAAATCCGCTCGGCGAACTCGTGTTCGCAAGAAGTTTGGGCAGAGCCGCCGCTCTATCTAAATAGGAAGTCTCAGAACCGTGACATGTTCGACCCCGGCAGCCCTCAATCGGCAGCTCTGAAATGAAAAAGACTTCACGCCCGAGCAGTGCCCCCGAAACACGCCCACGCATCCGGCTCGCCGATCGCCTGCTCGGGCGCGATCGCGAGCTCCGAGCCGGCGCGCCGCCGCGCGACCGCGGCGCGGATCGAGTCTTCAGGCTCCGCACGGACCACAGGCACATCGCTTCCAAAGAGAAGTGTTTTTCCGGGTTCAAGCCCCGCCTCGAGCAGGTCGCGCCACGGCATCACGCGATCCAGCCGATCACCCACGCCGGCGCGCAGAGCTTCGATGTCCGCCAGCAGGTGACACGGCTGCACGCTCGCGATCACGCCGAGGTCCGCAAACCGCGCGATGTCGCTCCTCGCTATCAACTCGCAGTGCTCGATGCGAACATCTGGTTTGAGCCCGCGCGCCCCCGCAGCCCGCTGCCGGATCTCGATGCCGTCCAGGCACGCGCGAACAGCGCCGTCGCCGATCGCGTGCATCGCGATGCCGTGTCCGAGCCGCGAGCACCGCTCGATGGCCGCTGCAATCTCGCCCGCCCGCATCAGCGGCTTGCCGAGCTCGAGCCCCGGCGGCGCATCCAGGTAGGGTTCGAGCATCCAGGCCGTCCGGCTGTTCAGCGTTCCATCCGTAAAGATCTTGCCGCCGAGCAGACGAAGCCGATCCGATTCCCAGGCCTTTCGCCCCGCGTCCGCGGTTTCGATCGCATCGAGCGGCACATACAGCCCGAAGCGCAGGCCGGTGCGCCCGCTTCGCACAAGGTCGGCGAGCAGCGGACCGAGCCAGTCCGGCGCGAACAAATCGTGCGCCTCGACAAAGCCCAATCCCTCCAGATGCGCCGCCGCCCGTGCGATGAGCTCGCTGCGGGATGACTCCGGGGGCTCGGGTGCGAGCGCCCAGGTCGAGAATGCCGCGGCCTCGAGCAGCAGTCCCGTCGGTTCCCCGTTCCGGTCGCGTGCGATGATCCCGCCCGCCGGATCGGGTGTGCCGGGCCCGATTCCCGCCCGCAAAAGAGCGGCAGAATTGGCAAAGACGGCGTGATGATCGAACGACATGGCGAGTGTCGGGGTCTGGCCCGTCACTCGGTCGAGTTCTGAGCGGTCGAACCACCCCCCCTCGGACCACCCCGCGACCCTGGCCGAGTGCGCCTGCACCCAGGCTCCGGGCGGAGTTGCCGCGGCGCGGGCCGCCAGCCGATCGATCGCCTCCGAGGCACTCTTGCAGTCTTCGAGCGAGAGCATGTCGAGCGCGCGGCCCAGCCACGGCAGGTGCGCATGGGCTTCGCGCAGCCTGCGCGGAGGTGATTGAACATTCAAGACTTGCGCATCCATGTTTCAATAGTTGCAGCGGCCTGATCCGGCGCAGCCCCGACCGGAACTTCGATGCGCACCACACCGGTTCGGGTGCGCACATCCAGCCCCATGCTGTCGACGCCGACCACGCGCGGCTCGATCGTGCTCCTGCCTGACAATTTCAGAACAAGCGATCCCAACGCACCGGGATCGGAGTTCATCATCCGGCAGATCCGGGGTTCGTCCTTCGCGAGCGGGTTTGTCAGAAAAAAATCTTCGATTTGAACCGATCCGAGGGGCCATTTCACGTCAATCGGGCGCAGCGCGGCGATCTTCGCGCCCTCCGACCGACCGTGATAGATGAGCAACCGATCGCACGATGCGTCGCGATTCGGATCGAGCGCTCGCATCTCCGCCATGATCTGGAGCGACGAGTGCGACTCTTCGGGGATGTGGATCACCACGGGCTCCGCATCGTTGAGTGACGGCGGGAGCGAAGCGACGATCTCGCCCGTGGAAGGGTCGATCACGAAGTTGCGCACGTGCGGCAGATCGTCCACGGTGAAGCTCGCGCCGAAGTACCGGCGCACGAATCGAACCGGATCGTCGGCCGGTGCTGTTTCAATGGCGTGTGTCACGATTGCATCTTGGACGAAGCGGAGCGGAAATGCAAATGGCGTGAAAAACAGCCTGAAACAGGGCCAAAACGACCGCGGGGCCGCACAGCGGCCCCGCGAACGATCGCGAAATTTTGAATGCGGATCAGGACATGCCGGGTTGACCGGCCCGACCGTTCACGAACGCAAACGGTCGATTGCGAGAGGGCTGTGCGCCGCGGCTATTTGGCAGGGACCGCCGCGGCCTCCCTATACCTCTCGCTGGGGATATTTCGGTCCCAGCAGCGCGTTAGCGCCGCTTGGATTTCTTCTTGCCCTTCTTCTTAGCTTTCTTCTTGGCCATGAGAGAGATCTCCTCAAACATGATGTTCGTGCGCCTTGACCGGTCGGACACGCGATAGGCCCGAGCGGACGCACGATGAATTATCGGAAGTGTGACAACTTTCTCTTGAGAGTGCAAGTCAAAATCTCATGCGGATGAAAGTTTTCCACATCGAGCGCGCCGTGCGCGGGTGCGCGCATCGACTTCTACCTGTCGTTTGCGCTCGCGCTCCGCCACTTCGGCGACTCGAACAACGAGTCGAGCGACGTTGCGTTCACCCGGTTGTAGTGCGCGAGCGTCTCACGATCGCTCGCGCCGGTCGGAACGCGTGCGCGGATGTTCCCGTTCGCCGGGTTGTACCAGAATTCCGCCAGCTCCGCACCCACTCGTGCATCGACCGCGCGCACAACCGGGTCTTGCAGGTACAACTGGTCCGACGATGCGATCTCGATCCACGGCCGCTTGCCCGCGATCCACATGTTCCGGGGCGGATTGTCGCCGAACCACTCCGGATCCACCTTCTTCGGCCAGCCTTCGACGCCCTTGATTGTCTCGAGCATCGCCGCACGCCGATCGATCTCCCGTTTCAGGCGCACCGCCGCAGATCGGAGCTCGCTTTCCTGGCCACCGGTCACGAATCGCTCGTACTGCCAGCCGCCCACAACCATCACGCCCAAGAGAAGCGTGATCGCCGCAACGACATTGACCAGTCGGTTCATGGTGCTCCCCCCGAGCGCCGCCCCCGCACGACGCACACAACTTGTTTCGGCCTTCCCGGAAGCCCACTTTCCCGCCAATGCGGGTATCCTCTACGGGCGATGCCGTTTATGCCGACTGGCGCGGCAACGGCACGTCAAAAGTGGTACGCTCGCGGACAATTTCCGGAGACAGTCAATGGATACTCGGACGCATTCGCACTCCCGCAAGCCCCTTCTGCTCATCGGCGCTCTTGCCTTGCTCGCGGCGTGCGCGATCGCCGGCTGCAACGGCGCCGGACAGAGCCAGGTCACCGAGACCGACCGCCCCTCCGAGGGTGAAGGTTGGGCCGTCCAGGAAGACATGGCTCGCTGATCGCCCGGCGGTCTGTGATCGATCAATGTGCCACCTTCTCGCACTGGCTCCGCCAGCGCTGATAGCATCATGCACACCTTTCGGAGCCATGCATGCGAACTCGCCGCGCACTGAATCTGCCCTTCATCGCCTTCGTTCCACTCGCCGCGTGCGCACTCGTCGGTCTTTCGGCCTGCAACACCGGAACCAGCGAGGTCACGCCCACCAATCGGCCCGCGGACGGAGATGGATCGCACGTTGCGGAACAGATGGCCGCCGCCAATGCGCCCGAACTGGAACGCAAGGCGGAGGCGCAAGCCGAATCCGCTGCCGGTGCCGCGGCCAACCGTCAATTGGCGGACGCGCCCCCTCCTCAAGCTCAGCAGGTCACGCCACCCGCTCCCGAGCCCAAGCCAGAAACCAAGACCGAAGCGAAGACCGAAACGAAAACCGCAACCGGGCCCGATGCCGCGGCACCGGCCTCAAAGCCCGAATCGAGAACCGAAGCAAAGCCCGAACCCAAGCCGGCAGTGACGTTCCTGAATAGCGATACGGCGCCCGCACTTTCCACCAAGACACTCGAGAATGGCCTCGTCATCGAAGAACTGAAGATCGGCGAAGGCGCGGATGCCAAGTCGGGCGCGATCGTCACCATCAACTATCACGGCACGCTCAAAGAGGGCGGAACGCTCGTCGATTCCACCCGCGGCAAGCAGCCCGCAACCTATCCACTCAACAAGCTCATCAAGGGTTGGCAGCAGGGCGTTCCGGGCATGAAGCCCGGTGGCATCCGGCGCCTCACCATCCCCTATGCACTCGCCTATGGCGAAGCCGGCAAGCCGCCGGTCATCCCGCCCAAGAGCGACCTGGTCTTTATCATCGAGCTCATTCAGGTTGTCGAGCCGAGCAAGTAATTTCGAAGGAATCGCACATGCCCACCACCCCCGGCGGCGTCGAGATTGAGGAAATCACCCTAGGAAAGGGCGGCGAAGCCTCGCTCGATTCCATCGTCGTCGTTCACTATCACGGCACACTCAAATCCAATGGCAAGGTCTTCGATTCCACCAAGGGGAGCAGGCCGATCGAGTTTCCCCTCGAAGATCTCATCGCCGGTTGGCAAGAGGGCATCCCAGGCATGAAGATCGGCGGGAAGCGGAAACTCACGATTCCCTGGGCGCTCGCGTACGGCGCTGCCGGCGCACCGCCGGATATCCCGCCGAAGGCGGATCTCGTCTTTGAGATCGAACTCGTCGGCTTGAAGTGATGATCGAATCGCAAGTCGAGAGCAAAAGCGAGAAGCACCCGTGGTGGGCTTCGGTCGGTGTGCGCGCCGCGGCACACGCCGGCAGCCTCGCCATCGTGCTGTACGGCACCAACGCGAGCTACCGCATCATGACCGGCAACGAACCGGTCGATCGGCGCTTCCGCGATTTCTTTGAGTTCTACAGCGGAGCCGAAGCGCTGGTGAAGGGCACCGATGTTTTCGCCGCGGGCGAGCTCGGTTACATCTATCCGCCCCTGCTCGCCACGCTCCTGATGCCGCTGGTGAAACTCGGCATCGCCGGTGCCGGGCTGGTGTGGCTGATACTCAATGCGTTCCTGCTGGCGTTTGCCGCATGGCTCGGTGGCTGGACGGTCGCAACACGCCTGGGCGTGCCCAAAGCGGCGCCGCTCATCACGTTCATCGGGCTTGCGCTGCTCGCCGACAAGCTGTTCGGCGATATGAAGATGCAGCAGTCCAACATCCTCATGCTGACGTGCTGGGTGATCGGCATGTGGGGTTTGGGCAGGCACTGGCTCATCTCGGGCCTGGCCCTCGGCTTTGGCTTCAGCATCAAATACCTGCCGATCGTCGCTCTGCCGTACTTTGCGGTGCGTGGCCGAATGAAGCACGTGGTGGGCCTCGTCTGCGGCGTGGTGTTCTGGGCCCTCATCCCTGCCGCGTTCATCGGCTGGCAGATGAACGCCGACCTCTGGCGTGGCGCGACCTCCGGGCTCATCCACGCCGGTGACGGAGATTGGAAGACCGATGCGGGGCAAGCCCGCGTCATGAACACCCGCGAGTACGGCATCTCGATCACGACCGCAGTTGTGCGAACCGCCGATTCGCTCGGTCAGCCAAAGCTCGCGCTGCCCGCTGCCGCGCTCTTGATGGGGGCGACGTTCCTTGCCGCGTGGTGGGTCTATCGCCGGAATCAGCAGCCGATGTGGCTCGGGCGGTTCGGTGCCGCGGAAGAAATTCGCTGGCCGGTTCTGCTCGTCGAGTGGACCGGCCTGATCGTCGTCGCACTCGCGTTTTCGCCGCAGACCAATTCGCGTCACCTCGTGCACGCGATGCCTCTCGGATTCCTGATTGGCGCTGTGATCATCACCGGTCAAAGCGACCGCACGCGTCGGCTTGGAATCGCCGCCGCGGCAATCTGGTGGCTGGGCATGGTGCTGCCGCCGTCGATTCCGTCGATGCAGGATGCGGTTTGGATGTGGAGAAGAGCAGCCGGCTCATGCGTCTGCATGATCATCGCGTGGCTTATTGCCACAGATGCTGCACTAGCGTCTCTGCGTGAGAGCGTGCGAAAATAGATACGCACTTACCGTCGTCGCCACGCAATCAACCCAGCAGTTGCCAAGAGCGAAATTCCGAGCGACAAAATCCAAGCTCGCCAATTGATCGAGTGGTCGATCAGTCTCGGCGGCTGGTTCAAGGAGTACTCAAAGTTCTCCCGGGTCGGCTTCGCCACCTCAGCGCTATGCGAAGCGAGTCGAGCGCTCGCTCCAGCATCAACCGCGCCATCCTTTCCGAAAACTGATTCAGACCCCTGCCAATGAGCAAGCGGTGAGATTTCGGACCAGTCAAAACGTCCTGGCTGCTCTTCCGCAATAGTGGCGCGGAGAAATCGAAACCGAGAACAGGTAATCGCTCCAGAACTGGCACGACTGCGAAGTTGGAGCAGCATCTCAGCGGGCTGGGGAGCCGGATACGTGCTTCCAGCAAGCGAGCCCGAGTATGTTGCATCGAGATAAACATCCTCGGACATCCGCGTGGAAAGTCTTTGGATCGTTCCGGTGCGTGCATCAATCACAACATCAAGATCGCCGGGGTCCACCGACCGAACAGAAATATCTGAATGGCGCGATTCAACTATGAATCGCACGCCTCGCCGAATGTCTTCTCTCAAAGCACGTGCCACAAGACCCGTGTTCATGACCGAGTTGGCGGACAGCCCTCGCTTTCCTATCCGATCGTCGGTTTGGTATTGAAGTGTTACCAGTGGGGCCCGCAGGCTCCGTGAATCGATGACGAAGTCCGCAGAACAAATGCTGACGCTCGTGATCAGCGAGGCCGGACCTCTGGTTTTTCCTGCAGGTTGCGATTCCCGGCGCCAGTCGCCGTCGTAGCGAATCCAGCTAACGCCATTCTCTCGTTCGATCTCGTCCGTCGCGTGCCCGAACTGCGGAAGCTCACTGCGGGTCGCCAAAGCCGAAAAATCTTCCCGAAACGATACGACCCAGTGGATCTCGATCACGGTGCGGCTGGGTTGCGTCATCTCTCCATAGGACTTTTCGAGCAAAGCCACCACAGCCTGCGTGTCCACCTCCGATGGGACGGTCTCGTTGTGGGCTTGGCACAATCGAACCGCCAGAACGGATTGGGTCAGCAGAGCAAAAAGAACTTGGAAACAGATGTTTACATTTCTGCGCATCGCGCGGGACATCCCTGATCACCTTGCATCAAGTCCATGCTGACGGACGTAGGCGCGAGAAGCGAAACACAAACTTTGTTGACGCTGTCCCACGTTCCGATCTGCACATGACAACTCACGCCCGAATGGGCAACGATCGTCGTGAGAAACTCTTTGCCCGACACGGCACGGGTCGGTGAATAGGGGGCGGCACAATAGCGGTGCTTACATGTCCCCCCGGTTTGTTCGTCGCCGCTTGTGATATCGTAGCACGGCGGGTCTTCCTCGCAGCCGCCCGGCGGATCAGAATACTCATCCGCAAGCACGAATGCGGCCGCTAGAATGGTGGCGGAGGATGCCAAAAGGAATCGATTCAGATGACCCATAGAAACCTCCCGAGAAAGTGTGGACGTGTATTGCACCAAACGTTGTCTATGCAAGGCAGAGTAAGGTCCGGCCGTCTATGTGTCAAGTGGTCGAAACCTGGCCCTGTCGGAAGCTGCGGCAAGGCTCGGGCCTTCACCCTAATTGAGGTCCTCGTCGTTCTGGGCGTCATCGCTGTCTTAATTGCTCTTGCAGTTCCCGGCTTGGTGCGAACTCGGCAGTCCGCTCGCGACCTGTCGGACCTAGTCAAGATCCGACAGCTTGGCTCGCTTGTGGTCGCATACGCTGGCGACTTCAAGGACTTCCCGCCCGTGATCTTTCCGCCGGTTTTTGTGAATCGGCAGCTCAATATCCCCGAACTCCAGATCGCTTATCGCGGCGAAACGCTGTCTGGCTCCTGGTTCTCAAATGCAGGCATGTTTCACTTGGCGTTCGATCCGGTTGTCCCGACAACGCTGGTTCGAGCGACCGGCGCGCCGAAGAGAATGTTCAAGGCGCATCTACACTCGGGTACCACCGCCCTCATTTCTGACTTTAAGCTCGCCGACGTCTTTTACGCTGATCCAGATTTCTGGACTCGCGATCGCCAGATCGGACCAACTCAGTGGCACGCGCAAACGTTGTCTTCTGTCGCTTTCCCTTCAGCAAAGGGCATGTTGTGGCAAACAATTGTCTACACCATTCCCGGTCATCCGGAAGGTGTGCATGGCTGTTGCTCCAGTGGCGTTCAAACAGCAATTCTCTGGGCCGATCAAAGCGCTTCGCTCGAGAATATGGCCAAGTTGCTCCCCGGAGTGACCCATTCTTGGGGCTACGGATCGACCGGGCCTATTCCCGCCGACGCCAAAGGTCCCCCGGTCTACCAAACTGAGTTTGGAGTACTTGGTCGAGACCGATAGGCGGATCTTTCACACCCTGAAGATCGATCCGAGCTTCTTGCCCAGCAAGATCGACGCCGAGAAGAGCGTGACTGTGAGCAGCGCCATCCCCCAGACACCCATCGCGCTGGCGATGTAAACGCCATCGCCGAGCCGCTCGGTGAATGCGAAGATGGCTTTCGTCAACGGATACTGATGCTTCTGCTGCGCCAGCAGCATCGAGTCGGACACTTCCAGCATCGAGAAGCTGAAGACCAGCATGCCGCCCGCGATCAGGTTGGCCATGATGAGCGGGATGATGACGCGCCGGACCGCCGTGAGGCGCGAAGCGCCGAGATTCATTGCGGCTTCTTCCAGTTCGCCGCTGGTCTGCTCGAGACCGGCGACGGTGGAACGCACGATGTACGGAAGTCGCCGGATCGCGTACGCCGCAATGAGCAGCGGAACGGGGTTCGGATTCGCCGCGAGCACGCTGACGAAATCGCCGAGCGGGCCTTCCTTGCCGAACGGCCAGCGCAGGCTCATAGCGACATAGCCGAAGGCCATGACCAGCCCCGGAACCGCGAGCGGCAGCATGCACAGCGCGTCCAGCAGCGCACGGCCCTTGATCGTGGTTCGAACGATCAAGTAGGCGATCACCACACCCGCCCCCATGCTGATCAGCATCGCGGCAGTCGAGAGTTTCAGGCTGTTCACGATCGCGCCGAAGCTGTCCCGTGCCGTCAGTGCTTCCTGGTAGTGGTTGGTCGTCCACGCAGTGGGGAGGACCGAGTTGTACCACTGCCCCGGCACCGTGAAGCTCGTCAGCACCACACCCACGTGCGGCAGGATCGCGAGCAGGAACACAAGCAAGAACGCGCCGGATGCCGCCCAGCCCGCAATCCCTTTCAGCTCGATCTCGCCACCCGCACGGCTCGCCTTCGCATACATCGCGTGCCCCGCGCGGCCGAAAAAGTACTTACCCAGCACATACATCACGACAGCCGTCGCCAGCAGCACAAGCGTGAGCGCATACGGCTCTGCGCTGGTCTCGACCTGTTTCAGCCCGTAAAAGATCTGCACGCTCGTGACGTTGTAGAAGTCGAACATCAGTGGCGTACCCAGTTCGGTAAACGCCCAGATGAAGACGATCGTCGCGCCCGCAAAGATGCCCGGCCTCACCAGAGGCAAGGTGATCTTGAAGAACCGCCTCCACCAGCCCGCGCCCAGGTTCTCCGCCGCCTCATCAAGCGCGGGATCCAGATTCGCGAGCGCCGCCGTCGTATTCAGAAAGATAATCGGATAGAGCGAAAGCGCCTGTACGCCGACAACGCCCCACACTTTGGCCGAGCCCAGAATGTCGAAATGCGTTCCGAACAGCGCGTTGAACGCGCCCTCCCGCCCCAGAATCGCCCGAACTCCGATCGCTCCGACAAACGGAGGCAGGATCATCGGCACAAGCACCGCCGCGTTGAAGAAGGTCTTCCCCGGGAATTTGTACTGCGCCGCCAGCAGCGCCAAAGGCAGCGCGATGATCGTCGCCACAGTCGTGGTCGCGACCGCCAGCAGGGCCGAGTTCCCCAGCGACCGGAAGAACATCGGGTTCTCGAAGAGCAACCGGAAATGATCGAGCGTGAAGTTCGAGAAGCCCCGGCCGAGCCCGTCGCCCTGCACCTTCTCGAACGCGCCCTGGATCGTCAGAAAAATCGGATAGACCAGCAGCATGCCCATCACGCCGAGCGTGAAGATGAGCAGCGAGTAATGCCAGGCCTGCCGACGGAATCGCATGGTGGCGAGTGTAGCGGAAACGCCGAACAGAGAGAACGCGGAGGTCGCAGAGTGTGCGGAGGCGCGCGGAGGGGAAACGTTGGCATCCGCACAGGAAACGCGCGCCCCATCACAAAGCATCCGCCGTGATCAGAGCAGTGCCCATCGGCATGTCTCTCTCCCTCTGCCTCTCTTTTCTCTCTCCCTCTGCTCTTCTCCGCGCGACTCCGCCCTCTCCGCGAACTCCGCGTACGTCTTTCGCTCTACCGAGCTTCGTGCTCCGGCGTTTCGCCGTTCAATACCCGCCAGACATCCCGCACCACCCACGACATGTTTTCCTGAGCCTTGTCCGTTGCCGCGGCAAGATGCGGCGACAAATGCACATTCTCCATCCCCAGCAGCGGATAGTTCGATCCGAACGGCTCGGGCTCGTGCACGTCGAGCAGCGCCATCGCTTCCGGATGCGCCCCGAAAAACGCGGCACACGCGCGATTATCCATCAAGAAGCCCCGGGCGGCATTCACCAAAATCACATCGGGCTTCATGCGCGCAAACGCCGCGCCTTCGATCAGGTTCCGATTCGACGCTCGTCCATCGACGTGGATCGTGAGAATGTCCGCGCTCGCCAGCAGCTCGTCGCGCGAAACCGGCGTCGCCCCGTGCCGCAGATCGACCGGGATGTCGAGAAGATCGTTGTAGATCACCCGCATGCCAAGCGCCGCGCCGACGGCTGCCATCCGCTTGCCGATGCGACCAAGCCCGTACACACCCAGCGTCAGTTCGTTGATCTGCTTCTCCGCCCGCAGTTCGCGCCGCACCTCGGCCCAGTGGGCCTTCTCGAGCGCCTCGCTCAGAAAAAGCCGGGGCCGCAGCGCATCGAAGATGAGAGCCCACACAAACTCCACAACCGCCTGCGTGTTCGCGTCGGGCGTGCTGACCACCCGCACCCCTCTGCCGCGGCAGGCTTCCAAGTCAATATTGTCCAGCCCAACCCCTGCTCGCCCAATCACCTTCAGCTTGGGTGCCTTCGCCAGCATCGCTCCATCGACCTTCGTGTAGGTTCGGACGACCATGCCTTCCGCCGAAGCGAGCAGCAGATCGAAGCCCTTGTCGCCGGCTCCACAGCGGACGAGCTCGCAACGTTCCGAGAGCCATGCCGCGGGAGCAGCGTCGAGGTCTTCCGTTTGAATGACGAGGGGCTTTGCCACAGAAGGAGAATAGTGGGGCGGGTGGCAAATGGCCGCGGATCAACTGTCCAGACGGCCGGAGCGAGCCAGACGCTGGAGTACCTGATAGATGTCGTCACGGTCTCCGCTGGAATGCCATCCGATTCCGACCACAAAGACCTGCACGGTGCGCTCGACGACGCGGACCACGATGCGGAATCGACCGGAGTGCAGGCTTCGAAGGCCGCGGAGCGCGCCTGTCAGAGGCTGCGTTTTCTCCAGTGGGGAATCCGCAAGATCCATGATGATCGATCGGAGCGTTTCGATGGCTTGGCGGCCCCGTTTTCGCTGAAGTCCCTTCAGCATCTTCTCGGCCGATGCGGTCATCCGAACTTCGTAGCGTGAGCGGGCCACTCAGCGCCCTTTCTTGGTCGCACCCTTGGTCGAATTCCTCTTCGTAAGGGCGTCAAAGACTTCCGACGCGGGGCGGTGGCGCCCGCGTTTCAGGTCATCACGCGAATCCACAATCTGAGAAACCAGCTTCTTATCCGACAGCAAGAGCAGCGTTTCCGCGATTTCATCCCACTCGGCGCGGCTGAGCAGAACCACATCCGACCGGGCGTGCCGCGTCACCGTCAGCCGCTCACCCCGCACCGCGCAGCGATCGAGGAACTTCGCAAGATTGCGCCGAAACTCAGAGAACGGAATCGCGATCGGCTTCATGGGAAATCCTTGAAGCAAGTGAAGACAGCAGCCATTCTATGTACACAACTCGGTACAAAAGTGAATCCGGCTGAGCAAGAAAAAGGCCCCCGCGTGTGGCGGGGGCCTTTGAGATCTCAATCAATTCTCCGGCTCAGGTGGACTGACCGGCAGCCTCGGGCTTCGATTGCTTCGGCTCCGCGGAGGCTTCCGGCACCGGCAATTGCTCGGTCTGGAAGTAGAGGTGATCGTCGGCCTTCGCCGTGGTGTCACCGTCCGCAGGCTTCTTGTGCGTGATGGTGATCTTGCACGGGGGAGTGAAGTCGCCCTGCAGCAGCATCTCCGAAAGCGGGTCTTCCACGAACTGGCCGATCGCGCGACGCAGCGGACGTGCGCCGTACTCGGGGTTGTAGCCGCGCTCGATCAGGAAGTCCTTGGCCAGTTCGTCGATGCCGATCTCGATCTTCTGGGCCTTCAGCCGCTTGCTCACCTTCGCCACCTCGTAATCGATGATGTTGGTGATGTCGGCCTTGGTCAGCGGCCGGAAGACGATCACATCGTCCAGACGGTTGATGAACTCCGGCCGGAAGAAGCGTTCGATCTCCTTGGCGAGCACAACCTTGATGTTGTCATAGTCGCCCGCTTCGGTGCGCTTCTGGAAGCCGAAGCCCGCTCCGCCCTTGATCAGGTCCGCACCCAGGTTGCTGGTCATGATCATGATGGTGTTGCGGAAGTCGACGTTGCGTCCGAACGAGTCGGTCAACCGGCCTTCTTCCATGATTTGGAGCAGCATGTTGAAGACGTCCGGGTGCGCCTTCTCGACTTCGTCGAGCAGGACCACCGAGTACGGACGGCGGCGGATGCGCTCCGTCAACTGTCCGCCTTCTTCGTAGCCGACGTAGCCCGGGGGCGCGCCGACCAGCCGCGAGACGTTGTGCTTCTCCATGTACTCGGACATGTCGAGGTGGATCAGCGCCTCTTCGTCGCCGAACATGAATTCCGCGAGCGCCTTGGCGAGCAGCGTCTTGCCCACGCCGGTCGGACCGACGAAGATGAACGAGCCCATCGGGCGCTTCGGATCCTTCAGGCCCGCGCGGGCACGCCGGATGCTCTTGGCGATCGCCTTGATGGCGTCGTCCTGGCTGATGACCTTCTTGTGCAGTTCCTTCTCGAGCTCGAGCAGGCGCTGCGCCTCGTTCTTCTCAAGACGCTGGAGCGGCACGCCCGTCATCTTGCTGACGACCTCCGCCACCACTTCCTCGTCCACGACGCCGTCCACGGCCTGCGCCTTGGTGCGCCATTCCTTCTGCAGCTCTTCCTTCTTGCGGCGGAGCTGTTCGGCCTGATCGCGCAGCTCTGCCGCACGCTCGTAGTCCGCGGCCTTGACAGCCTCGTCCTTCGAGACGGAAAGACGCTCGATGTCGCCTTCGATTTCCGCCAGGTTCGGCGGCTTGGTCATGCTCTTGATGCGGACGCGTGCGCCCGCCTCGTCGATCACGTCGATCGACTTATCCGGCTGGACGCGGCCCGTGATATACCGGCCCGAGAGATCGACCGCGGCCTTCAGTGCCGTGTCGGTGATCTTCACGCGGTGGTGCTGTTCGTAGCGGTCGCGCAGACCCTTGAGGATCTCGACCGTCTGTTCGTCGCCGGGCGGATCGACCGTGATGGCCTGGAATCGGCGGGCGAGCGCCGCATCCTTCTCGATGTACTTGCGGTACTCGTCGAAGGTGGTGGCGCCGATGCACTGGATCTCGCCACGGGCGAGCGCGGGCTTGAGGACGTTGGACGCATCGATCGCGCCCTCCGCGCCGCCGGCGCCGACCAGCGTGTGCAGTTCGTCGATGAAGAGCATCACGTTCTTGGCGCGACGCACTTCATTCATGACGGCCTTGATGCGCTCCTCGAACTGGCCGCGGTACTTGGTGCCGGCGACCATCATCGCGAGGTCGAGCACGACCAGGCGCTTGTCGTGGAGAATTTCAGGGACGTCGCCGCTGATGATGCGCTGGGCGAGACCTTCAACGATGGCGGTCTTGCCCACGCCCGCTTCACCCAGCAGCACGGGGTTGTTCTTGGTGCGCCGGCAGAGAACCTGCACGACGCGTTCGATTTCGATCTGGCGTCCGATGACCGGGTCGAGCGTGCTCTCACGCGCGAGCTCGGTCAGGTCGCGTCCGAAGCTGTCGAGGGCCGGGGTCTTGCTCTTGCCGCCCTTTGCCGATGCCGCGGCGCTGCCGCCTCCGGACGCCTGAGCGCCCTGGCCCGCACCCGAACCCGCGACTCCGCCTTCCATCTCTTCCGAACGCTCGTTGCCGGCGCCCAGAAGATTGAGGACTTCCTCGCGAACCTCTTCAAGCTTGAGGCCGAGGTTCATGAGAACCTGTGCCGCCACGCCGTCGTGTTCACGGAGCAGCCCGAGCAGGAGGTGCTCGGTGCCGACGTAGTTGTGATTGAGGTTGCGTGCCTCTTCGATGGCGTACTCGATGACCTTCTTGGCGCGGGGTGTCTGGGGCAATTTGCCCATCGTCACCATCTCGGGGCCGGCCTTGACGAGCTTCTCGACCTCGAGACGGACCTTGCGAAGGTCCACATCGAGGTTCTTCAGCACGTTGGCGCCGACGCCGGAGCCTTCCTTGACGAGGCCGAGCAGGATGTGCTCGGTCCCGATGTATTCGTGGTTGAAGCGCTGGGCTTCCTGGTTGGCCAGGGCCATCACTTTGCGTGCCCGATCGGTAAAGCGTTCAAACATCTCTGGCACTCCCGGAAGGCGTTTTGGGGGTTTCGCCTTCCATTATCTTCGCCCCGCAAGGCCCCCCGGCTTCTGGCCGGTTTGGGAAGGGCTTGGGTCGAAAGCTCTTACTGCCTGTCAACAAAGGGAATAGGACAGAAAAAGAACCTGAAGAATCCTCGGCAACGCCCCTGCCTTTGATCCCTTCTTTCGGCCCGGAACACCCTCACGGGACCTTCCAAGCCTCCATCGCGGATCGCGGCAAGCCGCATCGGTTGTATCGTCTGCACAGGGCGTGCCGTTCGCTTCAACTTGGATGCACGCTCAGGAATCTCGCTACAGCCTACCAACGCCCCTTTGGCCCCCGCACGCGGGCCAGAACCGCAAAACGCACAGATTCTCTGCCAAGCTGGCAGGGGGCTGGTGCGATCTGGCGGATGAAGAGCGGTGGGCGGCGTTGTTACGGGCAGACCAGGGTGTCGTAGGCCGCGACGAAGTAAAGGAAATCCGAGTCGTCAACGACGCCGTCTTTGGTGATGTCTGCCGGGCAGCCCAAAGGCATGGCCGGGTCGGAGCACGCGAGCAGGTCGTACGACTGGGCGAAAACGACAAAGTCGGTGTCGTTGACGAGATCATCGCTGTTGAAGTCGGATGTGGCGCACGAACCAGAGACCTTGAGCGCGTAGTTGCCGCCCCAGGGCTGCGTGCGCGTGACCTGGATCACATAAGTTCCCGGCGCGAGCGCCTTCGAGAAATTTGCTTCGTAGGTGGCCCCGTTCAAGACAAAGAAGCCCAGCGCGATCTGTCCGCCCCCGGCGGAGAGGATTCGGACGCTGGCGTTGCTCTGCGCCCAGATGTTGTCGGCCTGCGCGCCCACCGTGAGGGTGCGGTATTCACCAAGCGTCACCTTGAAATAGTCGTTGGTGGCGAGCAGCCTGAGGTTGTACGAGGTGCCGAGCGCAATCTGCTTTGCGGTTGCGAGCGTCGCGTTCGGCGCGAACGCATCGTCCACCGGCGGGCCGTAGCGGCTGACCAATCCGTCCTTGTCGCCCTGGCTCATGTAGCTGCGATTGCCCATCGACGTGGCAAACTGCGAATACGCGGGCAAGGCATCGATCGCGCGGCAATTGGCGGGGCAGGCGCACGAGGAGCCCGCCGGGCAGCAGACCGAGAACGAGCACTCGTCGTAGTGCATGATGCTCTCGAAGTCGTACGTGCCCTGCGGTGTCGCGTTGTTCACCGGAAAGTTGGCGTTGAAGTACTGAGATTGGATGTTAGCCTGATTCACAACCACAAACGTGCCCCGGTCCGAGCGCTGCTGCTCGTGGAAGATGCCGAGCGCGTGCATGAGCTCGTGGCAGATGACGTAGCGGCTGGACCAGCTCACCAGGTTGACCGTCTGCGACCCGCCGATCCGCCCGACGAACGAGTTGTTCCCCGTGCTGTCCTGCACCATGATGTAATTGGCCTGCGCAACTCGCGGCACATACGACACGTTGCACACCGTTTCGAGCTCGTTCATGGCGATCCGGAGCCGGTTGGCGTTGGTCGCGTTGACGTTCGCGTTCATGGTGTACGGGACGATCCCGCCGGGCCAGAGGTTGGTCGCCCAGAGGCTGCGGTCGTCGAATACCTGGAGAGGCATCTGGCAAAGGACCTCGTTTGCCGTCGGGTTCGTAAAGAGAGGATGGGCGGGATAGGGAAGGCTCTGACCGAAGGAAGCGGCGGTCATGCAGCCGAGGGCCGCGAATCCGAATGTGCGTAAAAACAGGCTCATCTGGGTGCTCCGGCGACCGAATTT